>NZ_KB892057.1 GCF_000373645.1 Streptomyces sp. ATexAB-D23
AGGCGGCGGGGTGTTGTTGGGCGAGGGTGCGTCGGATGCGTACGGCTTCGTGGGCGGGTTCGAGTGCGTCTTGGCGGGCCCCGGTCTCGGCGAGGTGAGCGGCGAGGTTGTTGAGTGACGTGGCGAGCTCGGAAAGATAGATCTCCGGACTGATCGCGTTCAGCTCCGTCCAGAGGCCGACCGCCTCGCGCGAGCAGTCCAGGGCCGCGTCACGCAGCCCGGCCTCCGACAGCACCAAGGACAACTCGCCCAAACCCTCAGCCAGGTAAGGCAGCCCGCACCCCTCATCCCAGGCCGCCACCCCCCGCAGCACCTCAACCCCCGCCCCGCCACACCTCACCGCATGCCGCACCAGTCCCCGCGTCACATACGGATCCACCCCCGACCAGTCACCCACCCGCCCCTGCCGCTTGACCAGCTCCACCAGCGTCCGCAACACCACCTCGTCCGCCGCCTCGCCACCCGGCCCCTCCCGCCGCCTTAGGTGGGACACGAACTCGCGGTGGTACAGGCGATACACCGCCTGCCCCTCCTCCGCGTCCTCCACGATGTAGCGGCCGAACGTCGACAGCGCCCAGTCCACATCGCTCTCGTCATACTCGACTCCTCCGCCCAGCGCCCCGGCCACCGCCTCCCACACGCCGCCCGCAGGCATCCCCTGGCCCACCGTCCAGGCCAGCGCGGACAGCAGGTCCCAGGCCGCCGACGGGAGCACCGTGCCGTCGCCCCGCACCCGCGCGGGAACCGCCCGCAGCTCGTCCTCGAACGCGGCGTCGATGGAGTCGGGCAGCTCCGTCAGCAGAGCCCCGTCCTCCTCCGAGCTGACCCGCGCCAGGACCGTACTCGTGACCAGGCGGGCGAACAGGAAGCCGCCCCCGACATCTGTGGCCCGCTCCGCGATCGCCGCTCCGGCGTCCCGCGCCAGGCCCTCCGCGACCCTCGCCGCCTCGCATCGGCGCCGCACGTACTCGCCGATATCCTCCCGCGTGCGCGGTTCGTCTTCGAGGTCGACGGCCGTGACACCCGCCCCGATGTGCCGGGACAGCGCCTGCACCAGCGACTCGTTGTCCTCCAGCCGGTTGCGGAACGGGCGCTCCCGCGAACCGAGGAGCACCGGGACCGTCCGGCTGAGCGGGAAGACCAGCTCCTCGATCATGCTCTGCGTGTGCTCGGCCGGTACCTCGTCCAGGCCGTCGACCACCAGGACCGGCGGCGGGGACAGCTGGCGCACTTCGGCCCGGAAGTCGTCCGTGTTTCGGGGCCGGGGCAGCCCCAGGGCACGCGCCAGCCGCTCCGACGCCTGCAACGGAGTCAGGTCGCGAAGATGCACCGCCGCAAGGGTGCGCTCCGCGCGGACGCCCGGGTCCGGATCGCCGTCGCGCAGCGCCCCGTTCTCGACGGCCCGCGCCCGCTGCTCCGGGTCCGCGAGCGTGGCGATACGGCCCAGCACGGCGGACTTCCCGCAGCCTGCGGGGCCGGTCACCAGGAACAGGCCGGGCGCGTCCTCGTCCAGCCACTCCACGATCCGGCCCAGCACCCTCGTACGGCCGGTGAAGAACCATCCCTCTTCCAGATGGCCCACCCCGCGCGCCGCCTGCACCAGGTGCTCCACCAGCCGGGCCGGGGCCTCGGGGGAGTGGAGGGGGTTGGGGAAGGCGGGGCGCCACTCGCCGAGGGTGGCGGGGACCGGTGTCTGGCCCTCGCCCTCCCACCGCGTGGCGATAGCGCCCAGCAGGTCCGGGCCGCTGACGAGAGCGTTGTGGGCGCTCCACGCGGAGCGGTACTCGTCGCCCGCCGGACCTTCCTTCAGGACCTTCGTCAAGGCGGTCAGCAGCGGCCCGCTGCCGTCCGAGGTCTCGTGACTCTGGCAACTCGCCAGAAAACCAAGCCACTTGGCGTGACCAGGCGCTGTGGACTCCTCCTCCCAGCGCCCGAGAGCCAGCCCCAGGGCCGGAACCGCGCCGCCGCCCGAGTAACAGGTGTCGACGACCAGGAGGACGTGTTCGGCGCCGGACCCGACGGCCTCGCTGACCAGGTCATCGATGATGACCCCGTGCCGCCGCGCGCGTGCCTTCCACTGCCCGGGGTCGGCGACAGGCTTCAGGTCCGAGAGCACGAGCCGTGTCTGACCGTCGACGCGCACGCCGTGCCCCGACCAGATCACGAGAGCCGGTCTGGCGTCACCGGTGGCCACCCACCCCTCGGACCACTCCTCGCTCTCCCTGCGAAACGCCTCCGACGAAGGGTCCCCACCCCCCACCTTCCGCGTCTCGTACCCCAGCCCCTCCAGCAGCCCCACGATCTCGTCCATCTGGGCCCCGGCCCCCACGAGCCGGGGAAACCGCCCCGCGTCCGCGTACTCCTCGCACACCACACACAACGCCGTCCCCGCCGGTCCCGGCCTGCCCTCGTCCGCACCCGTCATCGTCAGCCCCGCTCCAGAACCAGTACCAACGCGGTCATCACCACATTGGCCGAATTACGCGTCCCGATCCGCACCCGATGCCCGCCCGCCGGAAGGCCGTTGACCCGGGCGGTGTACACCCCGCCGCCCCGGTTGGTCATCGTGCGCATCGGACCGCCCTCCACCCCCGCGAAGACCGCGATCCGGTCGTGGCCCGGCACGTCCGGGGCAGCGGTGGCCCGGATCTCGTACGCGTCCCCCTCCACCAGGATTTCCGGCGCGTCCACCGAGAGCGGCACATCGTCGTCGTCCGGGCCCCGGTGCACCGGCGGCTCCGGGGTGAGCCAGTTGTAGAGGTCCTGGCGGACTCCCCGGTTGTTCTGGAGAGAGCCGTGCTTCTCCCACGGGGTGTGCTTGTGCCGGCCCGCACCCACAGCCCGGCTGGAAAGATGCGGCACTCGCCCATCACCCCCCTCGTCCACCCCGTCGATGGTGAGCAGCGCGCGCAGGCGGTCGCCCACCGCCTCGGCGGTCGTCGGCGTCGGCTGCCGCACCCCGCCCACCGGCACGTACTCCACCCCGTACCGCGCACCCGCGCCCGAGTCCCGCAGACCCTTGTGGAACAGGCCCGCGAGGCGCAGCAGCTCCTCATCCACCCCGGGCAGCCCGCCGACCTCACGCGCGTACCGCAGCCCCGAACCCCCGGCCGCCGTCAGGCAGGCGTAGTCCGGGGTGAGCTGGTGCAGCGACGGGAGGCTGCGGGCGAACGGCGTGAGGTCGAGGCCGACCGGGCCGATCCCGTACCGCATGCCGTTGACCAGGTACAGCAGCGCGTCGAGCGACCCCCGGTACGGCGTCCCGAGCGTGACCACGCGGCGCGTGACCTCCGCGCCGCCGCACTGCTCGACGTAGCTCCGGGTCACCAGGCCGCCCATGGAGTGGCAGAGGAACACGACCTTGGCGTCCCGCCGGTCCGGCAGGGACGCCCGCCAGCGGCCCAGCTCCTCGTCCACGCGCTCGGCCAGCCGCTCCGCGTTGTAGCGGCAGGAGAGCCGCCAGTCGTAGGCGAAGCCGACGAGGTTGGCCGGGACGTCTGCCGCCTCGCCCGGCAGGCGGCGCCGAAGGGTGAAGTTGGCTTCCAGCCAGTTCAGCAGACCGCTGTACCCGTCCACGGGGTTCCACACACCCGGCAGGGCGTGCACATCGGACATGAGCCCGGTGGGCCGTACGCCGTCGCCGGGATGTTCGTCGCCCAGGCCGGCCGGGAGGGTCAGGCCCTTGACCGAGTTCCCGAAGGTGCGGATGCCCCGCAGCAGGGCCTTCCCGGAGGCCGCCCAGACCTCGTGCCCGTCCGCGTCCGCCAGCGTGCTGCCGAGGATTCCCGGTACGACGACCACCAGGTCCTCGGCCCTGCTGCGCTGCGCCATATGACAGTCCCCCGTATCCACGCCGCCGATCGAGGACAGCAGCGTAGATACGGGGGACGGGGTTCCGGGGTCGGGTCGGACAGAATCGGCCGCGTCCGGACCTTCCGCGCGAAGAGCGCTACCGGAGGCAGCGGGAAGCGCCTACGGAAGCGGGGAGCGCTACGGCAGCGCCAGCATCCGCTCCAGTGCCAGCTTCGCGTACTTCTCCGTCTCCGGGTCCACCACGATCCGGTTGACGAGCTTCCCCTCCGCGAGCGACTCCAGCGTCCACACCAGGTGCGGCAGGTCGATGCGGTTCATCGTCGAGCAGAAGCACACCGTCTTGTCGAGGAAGACGATCTCCTTGTCCTCGGCGGCGAAACGGTTCGCCAGGCGGCGTACGAGGTTCAGCTCGGTGCCGATCGCCCACTTGGAGCCGGCCGGGGCCGCCTCCAGGGCCTTGATGATGTACTCCGTCGAGCCGACCTGGTCCGCGGCGGCGACGACCTCGTGCTTGCACTCCGGGTGCACCAGCACGTTGACGCCGGGTATCCGGGCGCGCACGTCGTTGACGGACTCCACCGAGAAGCGGCCGTGGACCGAGCAGTGCCCGCGCCACAGGATCATCTTCGCGTCGCGCAGCTCCTCGGCGGTGAGGCCGCCGTTCGGCTTGTGCGGGTTGTAGAGGACACAGTCCTCCAGGGACATGCCCATGTCCCGGACGGCGGTGTTGCGGCCCAGGTGCTGGTCGGGCAGGAAGAGGACCTTCTCGCCCTGCTCGAAGGCCCACTCCAGGGCCCGCTTCGCGTTGGACGAGGTGCAGATCGTGCCGCCGTGACGGCCGGTGAAGGCCTTGATGTCGGCGGAGGAGTTCATGTAGGAGACGGGCACGACCTGCTCGGCGACGCCCGCATCGGTCAGCACGTCCCAGCACTCGGCGACCTGCTCGGCGGTGGCCATGTCGGCCATCGAGCAGCCCGCCGCCAGGTCCGGCAGCACGACCTGCTGGTCGTCGGTGGTCAGGATGTCCGCGGACTCGGCCATGAAGTGCACACCGCAGAAGACGATGTACTCGGCCTCCGGGCGGGCCGCCGCGTCACGGGCGAGCTTGAAGGAGTCGCCGGTCACATCAGCGAACTGGATGACCTCGTCGCGCTGGTAGTGGTGGCCGAGGACGAAGACCTTCTCCCCCAGCTTCTCCTTGGCCGCGCGGGCGCGCTCCACCAGGTCCGGGTCGGACGGGGAGGGCAGGTCGCCGGGGCACTCGACACCGCGCTCGCTCCTGGGGTCGGCGTCGCGGCCCAGCAGGAGCAGGGCGAGGGGCGTCGGCTGGACATCGAGATCCTGGACGGGGTGGGCCGTGGTCACGTCACGCACCCTTTCTTCTGCGGACTTCTCTGCCGAGAAAGCCTTTTCGTCTAATTGACGCTATCTATCATAGCCGCTTCACGTCACTTTGACGATGCCGATAGCGTCAATGTGACGCATCCGCCGGCCGGACCGGTGTGCGAGCATGAAGGGAACAGGCAAGCGCGCGGCCCGGAATGAATCCGCGGTCCCGACGGTTGCTACGTCGGCAAGCAGTCTCCGTACAACCCGGGAGAGAAGCAGATGTCCGTATCGGACGAGACCACCACCGTGAGCGACGGCATCCTCCTGTCCGACGCCGCCGCAGCCAAGGTCAAGGCCCTGCTGGAGCAGGAGGGGCGCGAAGACCTGGCTCTCCGTGTCGCCGTCCAGCCCGGCGGCTGCTCGGGCCTGCGTTACCAGCTCTTCTTCGACGAGCGTTCCCTCGACGGCGACGTCGTGAAGGACTTCGACGGTGTGAAGGTCGTCACCGACCGCATGAGCGCCCCGTACCTGGGCGGCGCCTCGGTCGACTTCGTGGACACCATCGAGAAGCAGGGCTTCACCATCGACAACCCGAACGCCACGGGCTCCTGCGCCTGCGGCGACTCCTTCAGCTAAAGCGCGCAGCGGCAGGCGGAGGTACGGCGGCGGCCCCGGGATTCCGATCCCGGGGCCGCCGCCGTTTCCGCTGTCGTACGCCGGTGGCGTCAGGTGCGCGGCACCGTGGAGCCCGAGGCCGCGTCGACCACCTTCCGGCCGTCCAGCGGCCGGTCCAGCGTGACCGTACGGGTCATCTCCTTGGCGATCATCACGCAGACCTTGCCCGGCTCGGCCTTCTCCTCCCGCACGCTCACCCGCACCGTGTCGCCGTCCTCGCGCGCGCTCGCCGTGTACGTACCGCACGCGCCGCCCCAGAACGTCACCGCGAGGGACCGCCCGCCGGCGCTGTAGGACCGGACCGTGCGGGCCTTCGTCGTGGCGTCGCCGTCCGGGGTCGCCCCCTGTGACGGCCCCCGCGTCAGATACGCCGGGTCCACGGCCACCTGGGTGACCGTGTCGCCCCGGCCGCCGGCCGGCTCCACCGAGAAGATCCAGGACGGTACGAGCAGCTGCTCGCCCCCCGCGGAGTGGACCGCCAGGCCGAAGACCGCCTTGTTCACCGTCACCGTCGTCGTGGGCGGCTCCGCCGGCCCCTTCTGCTTGCCGCAGCGGTAGAGGGGTGCCATCTCGCCCTCCTTGGCCGGCGGGGGATCGATGCAGCCGCCGATCTTCCCGCTCTCCGGCTGCGCGGCGTTCAGCTGCTTCACGGCCTCGTCCGCGCTGATCACCGGATACTCGGCCCCCTTCTCCAGGCCCTTCAACTGCCCGCTGCCGCCGATCACTTCGCCGTCCGGGCCCACCTGGATACCGGTCGACCAGCCGTACGTGGGCAGCCCGTCCACCACCGGATCGGCGTTCACCACCCGGGCCGAGCCCATGAGCTGGCCCGCGTCGAGCGCCGCGTCGTCCTGGCCGGCCGCCTTCAGCACCGGGGCGGCGGCGGCCTTCGCGGCCTTCTCGCTCACCGGGGAGCCGGAGCCGCCGGGTGCCGCCTGTCCACCCGAACAGACGGCCCCCTTCTTGCAGTTGTCCGTGCCGCCGGAGCCGTAGCGGGTGAAGGTCCAGGTCCCGGGCGCCTGCTTGTCCACCCGCAGGACCGGCCCCGAACCGTCCCCGTCGGAGCCCACCTTCCAGAAGGTGGCCCCGGACTGCGGGGCACCGGTCAGCCCGAGCGCCTTCGCCAGCCCGGTCACCTCGGCGGCCGACACGGTCCCCTTCGCGCGCTGGACGGCCGCCCGCTCGGGGCCGTCCGGAAGTTCGCCGGAGGCGCGGTAGACCAGCCGGCCGCCGTGCGGATCGGGCTCACCGGGGGCGATGCCCTCGGGCGCGCCGGAGGGATCGGGCGACGGCTCGGCGGGCGTGCCCGTGGCGTCCAGCGACAGGGGTGGGGGAGTGGAACCGTCCCCCGCCGCGCTCCGCGCGCCGTCCCCGCCGTCCGCCGCGGTCGCCGCCCAGTAGGCGCCGCCGCCACCGGCCAGCAGTACGGCCGCCGCCACCGAGGCCGCGACCAGCGGCGAACGCCGCCGGGAAGTGGTCACGTCGTTGTCGGGTCGCTCGGTGCTCACCGGATCGCTCCTTCGCCTGCATCGCCGTCGTACGCCTGGACCGGCGTACGGCCCGCCCCGGGGGGTGGACGGGGATGGGACGGGGTGAAGGGGCGCATGGTTCCCCCGGGCCGGCGAAGGAGGGGGCGCCGGCGAAGCAGGGGGCCGTCGGCGAAGGAGGGGGCGCCGGCGAGGGAGGGGGGGCTCAGTCTCCGTACTCCGCCGTCGCGTCGATCAGCCGGGCCGATGCGGGCGGCACGGTCACGCCGTTGATCAGGGCGGGTGCGACAGGGGTAGGGGTGATCTTCGCGGGTACCACCCAGTGCGGGGCCATCCGTGCGCAGTCTCCGCGCAGCTCGGCCAGACCGGTCTCGGGCTCGCGCGGGGCGATGTGGTTCGACATAACCGCACCGTAGGCACCACCGAGCTCGGGAAGAAAGCCCTACTATCGGGTAGTTTTTCCGCTTCGGGCCACGGGAAAACGGGTAGCGTGAACTGTCACGCCACCCAGGGGATACGGACAAGCGTTCCCCTCGACCTCCGCAGGAGCAGTCTCCCCGTGCGTATCGCAGTCACCGGCTCCATCGCCACCGACCACCTCATGACCTTCCCCGGCCGCTTCGCCGACCAGCTGGTCGCCGATCAGCTGCACACGGTCTCGCTCTCCTTCCTGGTCGACAACCTGGACGTGCGCCGGGGAGGTGTCGCCGCCAACATCTGCTTCGGCATGGGCCTGCTCGGCACCCGGCCGATCCTGGTGGGCGCCGCCGGGTCCGACTTCGACGAGTACCGGGCCTGGCTCGACCGCCACGGCGTCGACACCGGATCGGTGCGGATCTCCGAGGTCCTGCACACCGCCCGGTTCGTCTGCACGACCGATGCCGACCACAACCAGATCGGCTCCTTCTACACCGGCGCCATGAGCGAGGCCCGGCTGATCGAGCTGAAGGCCGTCGCCGACCGGGTGGGCGGGCTCGACCTCGTCTCCATCGGTGCCGACGACCCGGAGGGCATGCTCCGCCACACCGAGGAGTGCCGTACGCGCGGCATCCCGTTCGCCGCGGACTTCTCCCAGCAGATCGCCCGGATGAACGGCGACGAGATCCGCATCCTGCTGGAGGGCGCCACCTACCTCTTCTCCAACGAGTACGAGAAGGGGCTCATCGAGTCCAAGACCGGCTGGACCGACGAGGAGATCCTGGCCAAGGTCGGCCACCGGGTCACCACGCTCGGCGCCCAGGGCGTGCGCATCGAGCGGGCGGGCGAGGAGCCCATCGAGGTCGGCTGCCCCGAGGAGAACGCCAAGGCCGACCCGACCGGCGTCGGCGACGCCTTCCGGGCCGGGTTCCTCTCCGGTCTCGCCTGGGGCGTCGGCCTGGAGCGGGCCGCCCAGGTCGGCTGCATGCTCGCCACGCTCGTCATCGAGACCGTCGGCACCCAGGAGTACACCCTGCACCGCAACCACTTCATGGACCGCTTCACCAAGGCGTACGGCCACGAGGCCGCCGCCGAGGTCCACACGCACCTCGCCTGACGCGGACCGGTCAGGAGAGCCGGCGGACCACATGGGCCGCGCCCCGGTCCGCCGGCTCCTCGCCCACGTACTCCTGCTCCCGCATCGCGCACCAGGCCGGGATGTCCAGCCGGGCCGCCTCGTCGTCGGACAGCACGGTCACCGTCCCGCCCACCGGCACCCCTCCGATCACCTTTGCGAGCTCGATCACCGGAATCGGGCAGCGCTTGCCGAGCGTGTCCAGCACCAGCGAGTCGTCCGGAGAGGGGGAGGGGGAGGAGGAAGGGGCGGCCGGTGCGGAGGCCTCCAGCTTCTCGCGCACCCCGGCCACCAGACCGGGGAGCACCGCCAGGAAGCCGTCGACGTCCTCGTCCGTGGTGCCCCGGGGGAGCGACACCCGGACATTGCCCTCCGACAGCACCCCCATCGCCTTGAGCACATGGCTCGGCGTCAGGGTGCTGCTCGTGCAGGACGAACCGGACGATACGGAGAATCCGGCCCGGTCGAGCTCGTGGAGCAGGGTCTCCCCGTCGACATAGAGACAGGAGAAGGTGACCAGATGCGGCAGCCGCCGCTCCGGATCGCCGACCACCTCCACATCGGGCACCAGTTCGGGCACCCGGGTCCTGATCCTGTCGACCAGCGCCCGCAGCCGCACCGCGTCCGCGTCCGCCTCCGCCCGCACCGCCCGCAGGGAGGCGGCCGCCGCGACGATCGCCGGAAGGTTCTCGAAGCCGGGCGCCCGCCCCGACTCCCGCTCGTCCGCCGGGCCTTGCGGTGCGAACCGGACACCCTTGCGCACCGCGAGCAGCCCGACCCCGGCGGGCCCGCCCCACTTGTGCGCGCTGCCCGCGAGCAGCGACCACCCTTCCGGCACCGGCCCCCAGGCCAGCGACTGGGCGGCGTCCACCAGCAGCGGAACCCCCGCCGACCGGCAGATTCCGGCCACCTCGGCCACCGGCTGCTCGGTGCCGACCTCGTGGCTGGCGGACTGGAGGCAGGCCAGCGCGGTGTCCTCGCGCAGCGCCTCCCCGAACACCCGCGGGCTCACCGCGCCCGTGCGGTCCACCGGCACCCGGGCGACGGAGCCGCCCCGGTCCTCGTGGTCGGACGCCGCGTGCAGGACCGACGAGTGCTCGACCGCCGACACCACCAGATGGCGGCCGACACGCCGACGCCCGGCGAGCGCCCCGGAAATTCCGGAATGCACCGCACGGGTGCCCGACGAGGTGAAGGTCAGCTCGTCCGGCCGGCACCCGACGGCTTCGGCGGCAGCCTCCCGGGCCGCGTCCAGCAGCAGCCGGGCGCGCCGCCCCTCGCGGTAGAGCCTGGCCGGGTCGGCCCAGCCCTCGTCCAGCGCGGCAAGCAGCGCCTGGCGGGCGACGGGATGCAGGGGGGCGGCCGACGCCGCGTCGAAGTAGGGCACCCGGCCACGCTAACCGGGGCGGGCCCGGGGCCCGGGACCGGCCGGGCCAGGAGAGGGGGCGTCAGATGGTGGCCGGAGGCGCGAATTCCACCCCTTCGGGGAGTCGGGCGGCGCGTTGGGCACCCTCCCCGCGCGACCCCAAATAGCGTCCAGTAGGGTTTGGTCCGCATAAACATCCAAACCCCTGCCCGCACAGGGCCGGCGACCGACCAGCGAGACGGCCGCGCCGACCGTGCGGGCGAGACTCTCGGGAAGGCGCTACGTGAGTCCCAACGGCTCCGACCGCTCGTCGCGGCGCCCGATGCGGCGGAAGCTGCCGCAGGTGCTGACTGCGGGCCTGATCCTGGCGACCGCCACAGGTTGCACGTACAAGGACTTCCCCCGCCTTGGTATGCCTACGCCGGTAACGGAAGAGGCCCCACGGATCCTTTCCCTCTGGCAGGGCTCGTGGGCGGCAGCGCTCGCCACGGGCGTGCTGGTCTGGGGCCTGATCCTGTGGAGCGTCATCTTCCACCGGCGCAGCCGCACCAAGGTGGAGGTACCTCCGCAGACCCGGTACAACATGCCCATCGAGGCGCTGTACACCGTGGTCCCCCTGATCATCGTCTCGGTGTTGTTCTACTTCACCGCACGGGACGAGACGAAGCTCCTCACGCTCTCCCCCAAGCCCGCCCACACCATCAACGTGGTCGGCTACCAGTGGAGCTGGGCCTTCAACTACATCGAGAACGTGGACGGCTCCGCCGCCACGGGCAACGAGATCCCCAAGGAGCTCGACGCCATCCCGAACAGGTTCCGTGAGGCTTTCCCCAAGAACGCGGACGGCGTCTACGACGCCGGCATCCCGGGGGACCGGAACCCGCAGACCGGCAACCCGGGGCCGACCCTCTGGCTGCCCAAGGGTGAGACGGTCCGTTTCATCCTGACTTCGCGTGACGTCATCCACTCCTTCTGGGTGGTGCCGTTCCTCATGAAGCAGGACGTCATTCCGGGCCACACCAACGCCTTCGAGGTGACTCCCAACCAGGAGGGCACCTTCCTGGGCAAGTGCGCCGAGCTCTGCGGCGTCGACCACTCCCGGATGCTCTTCAACGTCAAGGTCGTCTCCCCGGAGCGCTATCAGGCGCACCTCGAGGAGCTGGCGAAGAAGGGCCAGACGGGCTACGTGCCGGCCGGCATCGAGCAGACTGACCCGGCCAGGAATGCGGAGACGAACAAACTGTGAGCATCCTCAACGAACCTCAGGGTGCCGCGGCAGCAGACGACTCGTACGAGGACGAGCTGCCGGTCCGGCGCAAGCAGCCGGGAAACGTCGTCATCAAGTGGCTGACCACCACTGACCACAAGACGATCGGCACGATGTACCTGGTCACATCGTTCGCCTTCTTCTGCATCGGCGGTCTGATGGCGCTCTTCATGCGCGCCGAGCTGGCCCGTCCGGGCACGCAGATCATGTCGAACGAGCAGTTCAACCAGGCGTTCACGATGCACGGCACGATCATGCTGCTGATGTTCGCGACGCCGCTGTTCGCCGGATTCGCGAACTGGATCATGCCGCTGCAGATCGGCGCGCCCGACGTGGCGTTCCCGCGGCTGAACATGTTCGCGTACTGGCTGTACCTCTTCGGCTCGATCATCGCGGTGGCCGGCTTCCTCACCCCGCAGGGTGCGGCCGACTTCGGGTGGTTCGCCTACTCCCCGCTCTCGGACGCCGTCCGTTCGCCGGGTGTCGGCGCCGACATGTGGATCATGGGTCTGGCCTTCTCCGGCTTCGGCACGATCCTCGGTTCGGTCAACTTCATCACCACGATCATCTGCATGCGCGCCCCCGGCATGACGATGTTCCGCATGCCGATCTTCGTCTGGAACGTCCTGCTGACCGGTGTGCTGGTCCTGCTGGCCTTCCCGGTGCTGGCTGCCGCGCTGTTCGCCCTGGAGGCGGACCGGAAGTTCGGTGCGCATATCTTCGACGCGTCCAACGGCGGCGCGTTGCTCTGGCAACACCTCTTCTGGTTCTTCGGGCATCCAGAGGTGTACATCATCGCCTTGCCGTTCTTCGGGATCATCTCGGAAGTGATCCCGGTGTTCAGCCGCAAGCCGATGTTCGGCTACATCGGCCTGGTGGCCGCGACGATCTCCATCGCCGGCCTCTCGGTGACCGTGTGGGCCCACCACATGTACGTCACCGGCGGTGTACTGCTGCCGTTCTTCTCCTTCATGACGTTCCTCATCGCGGTACCCACCGGGGTGAAGTTCTTCAACTGGATCGGCACGATGTGGAAGGGCTCGCTGTCCTTCGAGACACCGATGCTCTGGGCGATCGGCTTCCTGATCACCTTCACCTTCGGTGGGCTGACCGGCGTCATCCTGGCCTCGCCGCCGATGGACTTCCACGTCTCGGACTCGTACTTCGTGGTCGCGCACTTCCACTACGTCGTCTTCGGCACCGTGGTGTTCGCGATGTTCTCCGGATTCCACTTCTGGTGGCCGAAGTTCACCGGCAAGATGCTGGACGAGCGGCTCGGCAAGATCACCTTCTGGACGCTGTTCGTGGGCTTCCACGGCACGTTCCTGGTGCAGCACTGGCTGGGTGCGGAGGGCATGCCGCGGCGTTACGCGGACTACCTCGCCGCGGACGGCTTCACCGCGCTGAACACGATCTCGACGATCTCCTCGTTCCTGCTCGGCCTGTCGATCCTGCCGTTCTTCTACAACGTGTGGAAGACCGCCAAGTACGGCAAGAAGATCGAGGTGGACGACCCGTGGGGCTACGGCCGCTCGCTGGAGTGGGCGACCTCCTGCCCGCCGCCGCGGCACAACTTCCTCACGCTGCCGCGCATCCGCTCCGAATCGCCGGCGTTCGACCTGCACCACCCGGAGATCACGGCACTCGAACAGCTGGATCACCTCTCCGAGGGTGACAAGGCCCTCGCGGGTGGCAAGGAGGCGGGCAAGTGAAGATCCAGGGCAAGATGTTCCTCGGTCTGGCGCTGTTCATCCTCATCATCGCCATCACGTACGGCGTGTGGTCGAGGGAGCCCGTCGGCACCACCGCGCTGGTCCTGGCGTTCGGCCTGAGCGTGATGATCGGCTTCTACCTGGCCTTCACGGCCCGGCGGGTCGACGCGCTGGCGCAGGACAACAAGGAAGCCGACGTGGCGGACGAGGCCGGCGAGGTGGGGTTCTTCTCCCCGCACAGCTGGCAGCCGCTCTCGCTGGCGATCGGCGGAGCCTTCGCCTTCATGGGCGTCGTCTTCGGCTGGTGGCTGCTGTTCTTCTCGGCCCCGCTCCTCCTGATCGGCCTGTTCGGTTGGGTGTTCGAGTACTACCGGGGTGAGAACCGCACCCAGTGACACCGTTGCACCGGTGACACACCGCTCCACCTGACGGGGGGCCGACACTTCCGAGAGGAAGCGCCGGCCCCCCGTTTGCAGTCATCCGGCGCGCTGAAACGGATGAATCTTCTTAGCGTGAGTTCATGAACCACACGCCGCGCATCCGTCCCGTAGTGAGCTGCACTCTGCTGGCCGCGACCCTGGTCGCCGGGGCGGCGGCCTGCGGGAAGTCCGAAGGTCACCCGCTCTCGGCCCAGCCGTACGACGCGGCCGACGAGATCTCCTTCAACACCCCCGACGGCGGCAAGAAGGTCGATCCCGACAAGCCCCTCGAAGTCACCGTCGACGGCGACGACGGCCGGATCACCGACGTATCGGCCGTGGACGCCGCAGGACGCCATCTGGCGGGCGAACTCGACGCCGACGGACACCGCTGGCACTCCACGGCCCCGCTGGCCGCAGGGACCCGTTACACCGTCAAGGTCCGCATGGAGGACGACGACGGCGCCCCGGGCACCCGCACGATGTCCTTCGACACCGCGGCGGCCCAGAAGTTCCTCAAGGTCACCTTCGGCCCCCAGGCGGGCACCTACGGCGTCGGGCAGCCCCTCACGGCCCAGCTCAGCGCCCCGGTCACCGACAACGCCTCCCGCGCCACCGTCGAGCGCGGTCTGAGGGTGCGCTCCACGCCCGCGGTCACCGGCTCCTGGTACTGGGTCGACGACAAGACGCTGCACTACCGGCCCAAGGAGTACTGGCCGGCGAAGGCCACCATCGAGGTCAGCAGCAACCTGACCGGCATCAAGGTCACCAACGCGCTCTACGGGGCACCCGCGAAAGCGCTGAAGATCACTACCGGCGACCGCATCGAGGCCGTCACCGACGCCTCGGAGCACTCCATGACGGTGCTGCGCAACGGAGAAGTGATCAACACCATTCCGGTGACCACCGGCAAGCCGGGCTTCGACACCCGCAACGGCGTCAAGGTCGTGCTGGGTAAGGAGTACTACGTACGTATGCGCGGGGAATCCATCGGCATCGCCGAGGGCTCGTCGGACTCCTACGACCTCGACGTCTACTACGCCACCCGGGTCACCTGGAGCGGCGAGTACGTGCACGCGGCCCCCTGGTCCACCGGATCGCAGGGGTCCGCGAACGTCAGCCACGGCTGCACCGGCATGAGCACCAGCGAGGCCGAGTGGTTCTTCAACACCGTCCGGGAGGGCGACATCGTCAGCGTCGTCGGCAGCGACGGCGAGACCATGACGCCGTTCGACAACGGATACGGCGACTGGAACCTGTCCTGGGCCAAGTGGCAGAAGGGCAGCGCACTGCACAACGACACCACCGCACCGCGCGTCGACACGGTGCGGGCGGCGCGGCTGCGCCCCCAGGTCTGACGGCCGGGGAGTGCGCCGCCCCTCCGGAGGGCCGGCGGGCGGGGGCTCAGGCCCCCACGGAGAGCCTGGTGCGCAGCAGGGCGGCCAGGGAGTCGGCGAACTCCACCGGTTCGACCGGCAGGGTCACCGCGGCGTCCGCGCGGCTCCAGGTGGCCAGCCAGGCGTCCTGCGGGCGTCCGATCAGGACCAGGACGGGCGGGCAGCGGAAGATCTCGTCCTTGATCTGCCGGCAGACACCCATCCCGCCCGCCGGGGCCGTCTCACCGTCCAGCACGCAGACGTCGACACCCCCGTGCTCCAGGGCGTCCAGGACGGCGGGCAGGGTGGCGCACTCCAGGAACTCCACCGGTGGCACGTCCGCCGCGGGCCTGCGACCCGCTGCCAGCCTCACCTGCTCACGGGTGTGCGCGTTGTCGCTGTAGACCAGGACCGTGGCGGTCGGCTGCATGGTTCCTCCGTGACATCCGTGTCTTCGGGGCACTCGGGGCGCTCGGTGTACAAGAGCGGTCCGATGCGCGGATCGTACTCCGACCGACAGCCTGTCAGCACCGGTCCGGACAGGGGAAGCATGGGCCGTTCGAGCAGGACACACCCCCCTGACACACCGAACGGCACCCCCCGGAGTGAGGGCGGGATAAGCGACCGACATAATGTCGGTCGTGGCGACAGCAACGACAGTAGATACCGGGCACGCGCACCCGTCGGTCAATCGACCGAACCTCACCAGCGTCGGAACCATCATCTGGTTGAGTTCCGAGCTGATGTTCTTCGCGGCCCTCTTCGCGATGTACTTCACCCTGCGATCGGTGACCGGACCGGAACACTGGAAGGAAATGGCGTCCGCCCTGAACTTCCCGTTCTCGGCGACGAACACCACGATCCTGGTGCTCTCCTCACTCACCTGCCAGCTCGGCGTCTTCGCCGCGGAGCGGGGCGATGTGAAGAAGCTCCGTGCCTGGTTCGTGATCACTTTCGTGATGGGTTCGATCTTCATCGGAGGCCAGGTCTTCGAGTACACGGAGCTGGTGAAGAAGGACGGCCTCTCGCTGTCCTCGGACCCGTACGGCTCGGTGTTCTACCTGACCACCGGCTTCCACGGTCTGCATGTGACAGGCGGCCTCATCGCCTTCCTGCTCGTCCTGGGCAGGACGTACGCGGCCAAGAGGTTCACCCATGAACAGGCGACCGCTGCCATCGTCGTGTCCTATTACTGGCACTTCGTCGATGTCGTGTGGATCGGCCTCTTCGCCACGATCTACATGATCAAGTAACCGGGCCCGAGCCCGAACCACATCCAGCATCGACGCAGAAGATCCTGACACCGGGGTAATCCGTGAAAAAGCTCTCCGCACGACGACGCCATCCGTTGGCGGCGGTCGTCGTACTACTCCTCGCGCTGGCGGCCACCGGGGGGCTGTACGCCGCGTTTGCGCCCGCGAGTAAGGCACAGGCCGACGACACCGCCCAGTCCCTCGCCATCGACGAGGGCAAGAAGCTGTACTCCGTCGGTTGCGCCAGCTGCCACGGAACCGGCGGTCAGGGCACCACCGACGGGCCCCAGCTTGTCGGCGTGGGCTCCGCCGCCGTGGACTTCCAGGTCGGTACGGGCCGTATGCCCGCGCAGCAGCCGGGCGCCCAGGTACCGAAGAAGAAGGTCATCTACAGCCAGGCCGAGATCGACCAGCTCGCGGCCTACGTCGCGTCGCTCGGCGCCGGCCCGGTCGTTCCGACCAAGAGCCAGGTCAGCCCGGAAGGTGCGGACGTCGCCAAGGGTGGCGACCTGTTCCGTACCAACTGCGCCCAGTGCCACAACTTCACCGGCAAGGGCGGCGCGCTGACGAACGGCAAGTACGCGCCCGACCTCAACGGGGTGGACCCGAAGCACATCTACGAGGCCATGCAGACCGGCCCGCAGAGCATGCCGTCCTTCCCGGACTCGACGATGCCCAATCAGCAGAAGCGGGACATCATCGCCTACATCAAGACCGTGAACAGCTCCGAGTCCGCGAGCCCCGGCGGCCTCAGCCTCGGAGGTCTGGGTCCGGTCAGCGAGGGTCTGTTCGGCTGGATCTTCGGGCTGGGCGGTCTGATCGCAGTTGCCATTTGGGTCGCGGCCCACACCGCTAAGGCCAAGAAGTCATGAGTAGCCAAGAGATTCCAGAAGAGAACCTGCCGGAAGAGCAGGGCGCCGCGCACGACGCGGTGGACAAGTCGCACGACCCCTTCGCCGACCCCGGGCTGCCGGCACACCAGCCGCGCATCCAGGACATCGACGAGCGGGCCGCGGATCGCTCCGAGCGCGTCGTCGCGACCATGTTCCTGTTGTCCATGCTGGCGACGGTGGGCTTCATCGCCTCCTACGTCATCTTCCCGGTCGACAAGATCGTCTTCATCTTCCCGTTCGGTCATGTGAGCGCGCTCAACTTCTCCCTGGGTCTGACCCTGGGCCTGGCGCTCTTCCTGATCGGCGCGGGTGCCGTCCACTGGGCGCGCACGCTGATGTCCGACGTCGAGGTCGCCGACGACCGGCACCCCATCGAGGCGGCGCCCGAGGTCAAGGCCAAGGTCATGGCCGACTTCGCGGACGGCGCCCGGGAGTCCGCTCTCGGCCGGCGCAAGCTGATCCGCAACACGATGTTCGGCGCGCTGGCCCTGGTGCCGCTCTCCGGCGTGGTGCTGCTGCGCGACCTGGGTCCGCTGCCGGAGAAGAAGCTCCGCAGCACCCTGTGGGCCAAGGGCAAGCAGCTGGTCAACATGAACACCATGGAGCCGCTGCGTCCCGAGGACGTCGTCGTCGGTTCGCTGACCTTCGCCATGCCCGAGGGCCTGGAGGAGGACGCGCACGACTTCCAGACGCAGATCGCCAAGGCCGCGCTGATGATCATCCGCATCGAGCCGGACGACATCAAGGACAAGCGCGAGCGCGAGTGGGCCCACGAGGGCATCGTGGCCTTCTCGAAGATCTGCACCCACGTGGGCTGCCCGATCAGCCTGTACGAGCAGCAGACGCACCATGTGCTCTGCCCGTGCCACCAGTCCACCTTCGACCTGTCCGACGGCGCCCGCGTCATCTTCGGTCCGGCCGGTCACGCCCTCCCGCAGCTGCGGATCGGCGTGAACAGCGAGGGCAACCTCGAGGCGCTCGGTGACTTCGAAGAGCCCGTCGGTCCTGCATTCTGGGAGCGCGGATGAGTACTGCGACCACGAACACGCCCGGCGCGGCAGCGCCGGACAATCGCAAGGCGCCCGCCGGTGAGCGGGTGGCCGACTGGGCGGACGGCCGGCTGGGGATCTACTCCCTCGCCAAGGCCAACATGCGCAAGATCTTCCCGGACCACTGGTCCTTCATGCTCGGTGAGATCTGCCTCTACAGCTTCATCATCATCATCCTCACGGGTGTGTACCTGACGCTGTTCTTCCACCCGAGCATGAACGAGGTCGTCTACCACGGCCCGTACGAGCCCATGCAGGGCATCCGGATGTCCGAGGCGTACGCCTCGACGCTGAACATCAGCTTCGACGTCCGCGGTGGTCTGCTGGTCCGGCAGATCCACCACTGGGCCGCGGTCATCTTCCTGGCCGGCATGTTCGTGCACATGTTCCGGGTGTTCTTCACCGGCGCGTACCGCAAGCCGCGCGAGATCAACTGGCTGTTCGGCTTCCTGCTGTTCGTCCTCGGCATGTTCACCGGCTTCACCGGTTACTCGCTGCCGGACGACCTGCTCTCCGGCACGGGTGTGCGCTTCACCCAGGGCGCGATCCTGTCGATGCCCGTCGTCGGTACGTACATCTCGATGTTCCTGTTCGGCGGGGAGTTCCCCGGCGGCGACATCATCGCGAGGTTCTACTCGATCCACATCCTGCTGCTGCCGGGCATCATGCTCGGGCTCGTGGTCGGCCACCTGATCCTGGTCTTCTACCACAAGCACACGCAGTTCGCGGGTCCCGGACGCACCAACAAGAACGTCGTCGGCATGCCGCTGCTGCCGGTGTACATGGCGAAGGCCGGCGGGTTCTTCTTCCTGGTCTTCGGCTTCATCTCGGTCATCGCGGCCATCGCCACGATCAACCCGATCTGGGGCATCGGCCCGTACCGTCCCGACCAGGTGTCCACGGGCGCCCAGCCGGACTGGTACATGGGCTTCGCCGAGGGCTTCGTCCGTGTGATGCCGGGCTGGGAGATCAACCTCTGGGGCCACACGCTGGTCCTGGGTGTGCTCATCCCGCTGGTCCTGTTCGGTCTGATCCTCGGTCTCCTGGCCCTCTGGCCGTTCATCGAGTCCTGGATCACCGGGGACAAGCGCGAGCACCACATCCTGGACAAGCCGCGCAACGCCCCGACCCGGACGGCGCTCGGTGTCGCCTGGGTGACGATCTACTTCGTCATGCTGATCGGTGGCGGCAACGACATCTGGGCGACGCACTTCGACCTGTCGCTCAACGCGATCAGCTGGTTCGTGCGCGTCGCGTTCTTCGTCGGACCCGTCCTGGCGTTCATCGTCACCCGGCGGATCTGCCTCGGCCTCCAGCGCCGCGACAAGGAGAAGGTGCTGCACGGGCGCGAGTCCGGGCTCATCAAGCGCCTGCCGCACGGTGAGTTCGTCGAGGTCCACGAGCCGCTCTCGCCCGAGCACCTGCACAAGCTCACGGCGCACGAGCAGTACAAGCCGCTCGAAATCGGCCCGACGGTCGACGAGAACGGCGTGGAGCGCAAGGTGTCCACGCTCCAGAAGGTCCGGGCCAGGCTCAGCAAGAGCCTGTACGGCGAGGACAACCAGATCGCCAAGCCCACCGCCGAGGAGTACAAGGAGATCACCAGCGGCCACGGCCACCACTGATCACCCGTTCTGATCGCCACGGCGAGAGCCCCGTCCATTCGCTGGACGGGGCTCTTTGCCGTCCGTGGGGCTCGATAGGGTGGTCGCGATCCCTTTATCGGCTGTGGACCCCCAGGAGCGGACCATGAACGTTGTGACCCCGGACGGCGGCGACAGCGTGGCGGCCCCTTCCTGGCCCGGCGTGCTGACCCCGCTGCTGCGCGGCGAGGACCTGAGCGCCGACGCCACCGCGTGGGCGATGGACCGCATCATGAGCGGCGAGGCGACCGACGTGCAGATCGCCGGTTTCGCGGTGGCCCTGCGCGCCAAGGGCGAGACGGTCACGGAGGTCTCCGGCCTGGTCCGCGCGATGTACCAGCACGCCACGACCATCGAGGTGCCCGGCCGGACCGTCGACATCGTCGGCACCGGCGGCGACATGGCCAAGACCGTCAACATCTCCACGATGTCCGCGATCGTCGTGGCCGGGACCGGCGCCAAGGTCGTCAAGCACGGCAGCCGCGCCTCGTCGTCGGCCAGCGGTTCCTCCGACGTCCTCGGGAAGCTCGGCGTCAACCTGGAGCTGTCCCCGCGGCGGGTGGTGGAGGTGGCCGAGGAGGCCGGCATCACCTTCTGCTTCGCGGTGAAGTTCCACCCGGCCCTGCGCCACGCGGCCAAGGCGCGGGCGGAGCTGGGCGCGCCGACCACCTTCAACATCCTCGGGCCGCTGACCAATCCGGCCAGGGTGCGCTCGCAGGCCATCGGGGTCGCCGATCTGCGGATGGCCCCCATCGTCGCCGGTGTCCTCGCCGAACGCGGCAACTCGGCCCTGGTCTTCCGGGGGGACGACGGGCTGGACGAGCTGACCACCACCGCGACCTCGCGGGTGTGGGTGGCCTGGGACGGCGCGGTGCGCGAGGAGTCCTTCGACCCGCGCGACGTCGGCCTGGAACTGGTCCCGGTGGAGGCGCTGCGCGGCGCCGACGCCTCGTACAACGCCGATGTGGCCCGCCGGCTGCTGGCCGGTGAGACGGGCCCCGTGCGGGACGCCGTCCTGCTCAACTCGGCGGCCGCGCTGGTCGCGCTGGACCCGGGCGAGGGCACGCTCACCGAGCAGATCCGCGCCGGGATGGCGAGGGCCGCCGAGTCCATCGACTCGGGGGCGGCCGGGCGGGCGCTGGAGAGATGGGTCGTCGCCAGCAACGCGTGAGCGCATGGGTGTGCGGCATGGCGCGGTCCGGATTCTGGACCGCGCCTTGCGCGTTCCCGTACATATGGCAGGATGCTGCGCAGGTCATGAGTGACAGCGACTACGGCCCCGGCCCGCTGTCCGGCAACCCTCCGTCCGTGGCGGGGTGCCCCGGGTGAAGACCAGGCCGTAGGCAGCGAGGTCTGCGGCAAGCGCGGACCCCTTGACGTCGCGTGACGTCCGCCCGTGGGGTCCTTGGTCCTCAGGGAGCCTCTTGTGAGCAAGCGAATGCGTTAGGGCCTGTCCGGCGGATCTTCGCGGGCCCGCGACGCCTGGCACGCACTCTCGCCGCACGCCCGAATCACCCAAGTACGTCCAGTACGAGGGCGATTCGGGCGCACGCCGATAGCACGCACCAGACGCCGCGGGCTGATCCACGAAGATCCGCCGGACAAGCCCCAGGGCCCTCGGCCCTGTTCCGCGTACCCCCCTCTCTCCACTCCGTGCTGCCGCGTATCCGCAGGCGCGCGGAATTCGCCTGCCTGTAACGGGAGTTCGTCATGTCTGTCTTCACCGCTGCCGCCGACCGGTCCCTTTGTGCGCCTCTGCCGGTTCTGGGCGAGGATGTCCTCGTCCCGCTGGTCACCGGGGGAGAGGTCGGGTACGCCGCGCTGGACTACGCCGCGAGTGCCCCGGCGCTGAAGCGGGTGTGGGACGACGTGGCCGCGTACGCCCCGTACTACGGCAGCGTCCACCGCGGGGCCGGTTACCTCTCGCAGCTGTCCACGGACCTCTTCGAGGGCAGCCGTGCCACGGTGGCCGAGTTCCTGGGCTGCCGCCCCGGTGACCAGGTGGTCTTCACCCGGTCGACCACCGATTCGCTGAACCTGCTGGCCGCCGCGCTGCCCGCCGACTGCCAGGTCTTCGTCTTCGAGACCGAGCACCACGCCTCGCTGCTGCCCTGGCGCGACGCCCGGGTGACGTACCTGAACGCCCCGCGCACCCCCGCCCAGGCCGTCGCCACCCTGGAGCGCGCCCTCGCCGACCGTGAGCCTTCCCCGAGCTCTCAGCTTGGTTCGAGCAGGGGAGGCCCCATTGGCCCCGCCCTGGTCTGCGTGACTGGTGCCTCCAACGTCACCGGCGAGCTGTGGCCCGTCGCGGAGCTGGCCGCCGCCGCGCACGCCCACGGCGCGAGGATCGTCCTGGACGCCGCCCAGCTCGCCCCGCACCACCCCCTCGACATCGCCGAACTGGACGTGGACTGGGTCGCCTTCTCCGGGCACAAGCTGTACGCGCCGTTCGGCTCGGGCGTCCTGGCCGGCCGCTCCGACTGGCTGTGCGACGCCGAGCCGTACCTCGCCGGCGGCGGCGCCTCCCGCAAGGTCGCCCGGCGCGCGGACGGCGGGGTCGACGTCGAGTGGCACACCACCGCAGCCCGACACGAGGCCGGTTCGCCCAACGTCATCGGCGTCTACTCCATCGCCTCCGCCTGCAAGGCGCTCACCGAGGCAGGCTTCGACCGGCTGGTCGCCCGTGAGCAGCACCTCGTCGGCGAGGTGCTCACCGGGCTCGCGGAGGTCCCCGAGGTCAAGGTGCTCTCGCTGTTCGGCGACGACGCCCCGCGGGTCGGCGTGATCTCGTTCGTGGTGGAGGGCTGGAACAGCTCCCACTTCGCCGCGGCCCTGTCCGCCGAGTACGGCATCGGGGTGCGCGACGGCCTCTTCTGCGCCCACCCGCTCGTGCGCACCCTGCTCGGCAGCGACCCGGGCGAGGCCGGCGAGTGCGGGGCACCGGAGGCCGAGCCGGGCGAGAGGTCACTCAACGCCATCCGGGTCAGCTTCGGCGCCGGTACGCCGGACGAGCACATCGAGCGGTTCCTGCGGGCGGTCCGGGAACTGGTGAGCGACGGGGCCCGCTGGAAGTACCGCACCGAGGACGGCCGCTGCGTCCCGGACCGGGGCGCAGCCCAGGTCTGACACGGGTCCGCGTGCGGCTGCGGCCGGGTACGGAGCCCCGTACCCGGCCGCAGCCGCGTGTGCGCGTACGTCCTTACGCGTCCAGACCGATGGAGAAGGCCGCCTCCAGGTCGTGCTGCGAGTACGTACGGAAGGCGACGTGGGTGTCGGTTCCCTCGACCCCGGGGATCTTGCTGATCCGGCCGGGGATGACCTCGGCGAGATCGTCGTGCTTGGACACCCGGACCATGGCGATCAGGTCGTAGGTACCGGTGACCGAGAAGACCTCGCTGACGCTGTCCAGCGCGGCGATGGCCTCGGCGATCTCGGGAATCCGGTCCA
This sequence comes from Streptomyces sp. ATexAB-D23, assembly GCF_000373645.1. Taxonomy (GTDB): domain Bacteria; phylum Actinomycetota; class Actinomycetes; order Streptomycetales; family Streptomycetaceae; genus Streptomyces; species Streptomyces castrisilvae. The sequence goes on from NZ_KB892057.1 coordinate 23,282, forward strand.
CGCTGGTTTTGATGAGCACGATCGCGGTGATCACGGCTGGCTTTCTCCCTCGGTGGCCGTGGCTGGAGCCTTCACTCTAGTGCCGCGCCAGGAAATGTCCGCCCCGTCGCGACGCCCGGCACGCACTCGCGCCGCACCGGACGAGAGCCCGGGTACGTCCGGTACGAGGGCTTTTGGCCGGCACGCCGAGGAGTGGGGCCTCCCCTGTTCGAGCGAAGCCGGGAACTCGGGAACCGCCGGACGCCGCTCCTTCACGGGCAAACCTTGCCCGACGCGGCACCGGCCGCACGTCCGTACCGCGCCCAGGCGTAGAAGAACCCCGTGGCGAAGCCGACCACATGGGCCAGGTAGGCCACCCCCGGGCCGCTCCCCGCGCCCTCGGCGGCCAGCCACTGGAGGACGAACCAGAAGATCAGCACCATCCAGGCGGGGAAGCGCAGCGGCAGGAAGAGCAGGAACGGGAAGAGGCTGGTGACCCGGGCGCGGGGGAAGAGGTAGAGGAACGCCCCCAGCACCGCCGAGATCGCCCCCGACGCGCCGACGAGCGTCTGGTCGGACGTGGCGTGCGCCGCCGCGTAGGCGAGCAGGGCGAGATAGCCGCAGCCGAGGTAGAAGAGGGCGAACTCCGTGTGGCCCATGCGCTCCTCGGCCATCGCGCCGAACACGTACAGGAACAGCATGTTGCCGAGCAGGTGCAGCCAGCTGCCGTGGACGAAGAGCGCGGTGAACGGGGTCAGCACGGCGTGTGCGGAGCCGTCCCACAGTTCGCTCGGGATGACGCCCCACCGTTCGAAGTACCCCGCCTGGGCGGCGAGCAGGGCGTCCGCGCCGCCGCTCACCGGGACGAATCCGGAGAGCGGGCTGATGACGAACACCGCGCAGCACAGGGCGATGAGGGCGTACGTCACCGGCGGCCCGCCCGAAGTGGCCGCGCGCAGGAGCCTGCCGGCCGCACTCCGCCGATCGATCATGAACAGAGCATGGCGCAAGCGGAGCGAACCGGACAGACCGCCTCGCCGTGCCGGAGGGAAGCGCCGAGGCCGTAGGGTGACAGGTGGACATCCGCAGTTCGACGGCGCACCGCGAGACCCTTGTCCGGCAGCTCACGGCTCGACGAAAGAGGACGCACCGATGACGACCGTTCCCCAGCCGACCGACGCGACCCGCTGGCGCTGCACGCTCTGCGGAAACCTCACGCGATTCGACGTGACGCGCTCGTCCAAGGTCGTCGAGTACGTCCATCTCGACCTGGCCGGGGAGTCGAGCGTCGAGGAACGCGAGGTGGTCAGTGAGACCATCGAGTCGGTGCGCTGTCGTTGGTGCAACGCAGTGGACCAGATCGAGCTGGTTGACAGGCCGGGTGCCGACTCCTGACGGGGCCGTGCGGAGACACATGAGGTGACGGATGGTGGAGCAGCCCGCGGGCGGCGCCGCGTCGGCCGAAGGGGCCGACGACGCCGTGGAGGCGCTCGACCGCCCGCTGCCCGAAGGGGTACGGCGCCGGGTCGTCGCGCTGGTCTCGGACGCGTTCGGCGGTCTCACCGTGACCGAACTGCCCACCCAGCTGAGACAGTACGCCCGCTTCACGCCGTCCCGGCGTGCCAAGTTCGCCGGGAACGCGATGGCGGCCGCGGTCGCGGGCGACGCCGTGTTCCGCCGCCGTATCGGCGACCGGCTCCGGGAGGCCCAGCCGGAGCTGACGGACGCCCTGGAGGCCGGGGCGCCGCCCGCCGCAGCCGACCCGGTGGACGTGGCGGCGGCCGCCTATGTGCTGCGGCCCGACGGCTGGGTGAAGCTGGTCGCCGCGGCGGGCGAGGAGGTCCAGCGGGCCGACGCCGAGCGGGCCGACGAGGAGACCAGGCGCGAGCTGGAACGGCTGCGTGAGGAACTCGCCCTGGCCAGGGCCCAGACCAGGAGCGAGACGGAACGGCTCCGCGCCGAGCTGGAGGCGGCCCGCAAGGAGGCCGACTCCCTCCAGCGCAAGCTGCGCAGCGCGCTCAGCGAGGTCAAGCGCGGCGAGGCCGCGCTGCGCCGGGGCAGGGCCGAGACCGATGCCGTACGCGCCGAGGCGGCCGCGCAGGTCTCCGCGGCCGAGAGCGAGACCCGGCGGCTGCGGGCGAGGCTCGGGGAGGCCGAGGCGTCCGTCGAGGCGAGCCGCCGGGCCGCCCGCGAGGGGCGCTCGGTCGAGGACATGCGGCTGCGGCTGCTGCTGGACACGGTGCTCGAAGCGGCCGGCGGACTGCGGCGCGAACTGGCGCTGCCGCCCTCGTCGATGCGGCCGGCGGACAGTGTGGACGCGGTCGAGCCGGGCCGGATGTCGCCCAAGGACATCGCGGCCAGGGCGCTTTCGGAGACCGATCCGGCGCTGCTCGACCAGCTCCTCGCGCTGCCGCAGGCCCATATGATCGTGGACGGCTACAACGTCACCAAGACCGGCTATCCGCAGATGCCGCTGGAGAAGCAGCGGCTGCGGCTGCTCGGCGGCCTTTCGGTGCTGGCGGCGCGCACGGGCGCCGAGATGACCTGTGTGTTCGACGGGGCCGAACTGGCCGCTCCGGTGCTGCTCGCGCCGCCGCGCGGGGTGCGGGTGCTGTTCAGCAAGCCGGGTGTCACCGCCGACGAGCTCATCCGTCAACTGGCGCGCGCGGAACCGTCCGGGCGGCCGGTGGTCGTGGTCTCCACCGACCGCGAGGTGGCCGACGGAGTGGCGAAGGCGGGGGCCAGGCCCGTTGCGTCCGCCTTGCTCCTGAAGCGGCTTTCGCGGGTTTAGCGCACCTTGCGGTGACTTGTCGGAGGTTAGGGAACGGACCGTCAAGTCACCGCTACACCCGGTGGGGTGTGGGTAAAGAAGTGCCGTGTGTGACGAGATTTTGCCTGTGAGGATTTGAACTGATCACAAGATGGTCACTAGGGTCAGGCCTCGAACCTTCGCACGGTCGATCACCCATCCGGGGTGACGGCGAAGGAACCGCCGAGTCCGTGACGTGCACGGAGCCGGGGATTCACCTCCCCCCATTTGGCCCGGTAGGCGGCTCAGGAAGAAGGAGCTCGCCTTCGTGGCGTCCCACCGTCGTCCCAAGCAGCCGAGCCGCACTCGTGTGACCGTGCTCACCGCGACCGCGGCAGCGGCTGTGGCCCTGTCCTCCCAGGCCGCCCACGCCGACCCCAAGCCGACCAAGAGCGAGGTCAAGGCGAAGGTCGACAAGCTCTACCACGAGGCCGGGGCGGCCACCGAGCAGTACAACGGGGCCAAGGAGAAGCAGGAGAAGCTCGAGAAGCAGATCAGCGCGCTCCAGGACAAGGTGGCCCGCGGTCAGCAGGAGCTCAACTCGCTCCGCTCCGGCCTCGGCTCCCTCGCCGCCGCGCAGTACCGCTCCGGAGGCATCGACCCCTCCGTGCAGCTCTTCCTCTCCTCCGACCCGGACAGCTTCCTCGACCAGGCCTCCGCGCTCGACCAGCTGACGGCCAAGCAGACCGAGGCGCTGTCCAAGGTCCAGGAGAAGCAGCGGGCCCTCGCGCAGCAGCGCAAGGAGGCCCAGGACAAGCTCAGCGACCTCTCGGACGTCCGCAAGACGCTCGGCGAGAAGAAGAAGAAGCAGCAGGCGAAGCTCGCCGAAGCGCGCCGGCTGCTCAACAGCCTCACCGCTGCCGAGCGCGAGAAGATCCGCGAGGACGAGGCCCGCGCCAGCCGTGACGCCGGCACCCGCGTCGAGCTCGGCAACGAGGCCCCCGCCTCCGGTCTCGGCGCCGCCGCCCTCAACGCCGCCGCCACCCGGCTGGGCATGCCGTATGTCTCCACGGCGACCGGCCCCAACTCCTTCGACTGCTCGGGCCTGACGATGTGGGCCTACGCACAGGCCGGCGCCAACATCACCCGCACCACCTACACCCAGATCAACCAGGGAACCAGGATCGGGGTCAGCCAGCTGGCCCCCGGCGACCTGGTCTTCTTCAACGGCAACGAGCACGTGGGCCTCTACGCGGGCAACGGCCAGGTCCTGCACGCCCCGTACCCCGGCGCGTACGTCCGCTACGAGTCGATGAGCACCATCGGCAGCATCTACGGCGCGGTGCGCATCTGACCGCGCCCGAACGGGCGAATTCCCGCGCCCCGTACTGACGGCCGCCCCGCCGGAGACCACAGGTCACCGGCGGGGCGTCACTGTGTGTGCTCCCCGCCGCACCGGCGTGTCTTTGTCCGCTCCGTGATCACACGGTTACTGTCTGCCTGCTGTGCGGCTCCCGTGTGTCGGTCCGCCCGTCCGGGCGGCAGGGGCCGCGCGCGTCTGCGTACAGCGGAAGGGAGCGCGGCGTCCTGTGGGGTCCCATCGCCGTTCCACACAGCCCGGTGCCGGCCTCGGTGCCCGGGTCACCGTCCTGACGGCCGCCGCGGCGACCGCCGCCGCGACACTCGGCGCGGCCACCGCGAACGCCGAGCCGCAGGACACCCCGCAGACCGCCGGGGCCCGCGTCGACCGCCTCTACACGGAGGCCGAGCGCGCCACCGAGCAGTACAACAAGGCCGGCGAGGACGTGGCGCGGCTGCGCGGCGAGGTGAGCCGGGCGCAGGACCGCGCCGCCCGGGGCCAGGAGCGCATCAACCGCATGCGGGACGAACTCGGCTCGGCGGCCAGGGCGCAGTACCGTTCCGGCGGCATCGACCCCTCGCTCGCCCTGCTGCTCACCTCCGACCCCGACAGCTACCTCGACCGGGCCGCCGCCGTCGGCCGGGCCGACACCCGGCGCGCCACCGCCCTGGCCGAGCTGAGCAGGGCCCAGCGGGCACTGGCCCAGACCCGCGCCGAGGCCACCCGCTCGCTCGCCGGGCTGGAGCGCGGCCGGGAAGCCGTCAGCCGCCACAAGCGGACCGTCGCACGCAAGCTGTTCCAGGCCCGGCAGGTGCTGAAGTCGCTGCCCGGCCCCGAGCGGGCCGCCTTCGAACGGGCCTCGCGCGACAGCCGGGACATGACCGAGGGGCCCGTCACCGGTCTGCCCGCGGGCTCCTCACGGGCGGCGGCCGCCGTCCTCGCCGTCCACCGGGCGCTCGGCCGGCCGTACGTCTGGGGCGCGAACGGCCCCTCCGGCTTCGACTGCTCCGGGCTGATGCAGTGGGCCTACGCCCAGGCCGGGGTCAGCCTGCCGCGCACCTCCCAGGCCCAGCGGTACGCCGGCCGCATGGTGCCGCTGTCCGAGGCCCGCCCCGGCGACCTCGTCGCCTACCGCGCGGACGCCGGCCACATCGGCATGTACGTCGGGAACGGCCAGGTCATCCACGCCCCGTACCCCGGCGCCCCGGTCCGCTACGACCCCGTCGGCATGATGCCCGTCTCCTCGGTCACCCGCGTCTGACCGCACGGGACAGCCCTTACGCTCGTCATGTGGCGGATCAGGTGCGCACCGCGGAGCGGGCGCGTGGCGGACGGCGGCGGGCGGCGGGCGGCGTGCTCGCCGCGCTGCTGTGCGCGGCCGGCTGCTCCGCCCCGGCCGACCAGGCGCCGGACACCACCGCCCGCGGCATCCGCGCCACCCTGGACCGGCGCGCAGCCGCCGTGCTGCACCACGACGCGGCCGGCTACGCCGCCGTCGTCGCCCCGGACGCGACCGCCCTGCGCAGCGCCCAGCGCCGCGAGATCGCCCGGCTCGCGGACGTACCGCTCGGCTCCTGGACGTACGAGCTGACCGACCTGTCCGCGCACGGGAGCGACCGGGCCACCGCCGACGTCCGGCTCGGCTACCGGATCAGGGGCTACGACAGCGCTCCCGTCTCCGTCGACCGGATCATGGAGCTGGCCCGCGACCCCGGGGACGGCCGCTGGTACGTCACCGCGGACCGGGCCGCGGACGGCGGAGTCCGGCAGCTGTGGGAGCAGGGCGACATCGAGGTGGTGCGCGGGGCGCACAGCCTGGTGCTCGGCGTCGGCCGCTCGCGGGACGAGCTGGACGGGATCGCCGCCACCGCGGACGAGGCGGTCCCGGCCGTCTCCGCCGCCTGGCCGGAGCGGTGGGCCGGGCGTGTGGTGGTGCTGGTGCCGGACAGCGTGACGGAGATGGGCGAGCTGCTCGGGTCGCCCGCCGCGAACTACCGGGGCATAGCGGCCGTCACCACCGGCGAGACCGGCGGCTCGGGGAAGGCGCCCGCCGACCGGGTGATCGTCAACCCGGAGGCGTACGCACAGCTCGGCGACTTCGGGCAGCGCGTCGTCCTCACCCACGAGACCACCCATGTGGCCACCCGGAAGCGGACCTCGGCCGCCACCCCGACCTGGCTCTCCGAGGGCTTCGCGGACTGGGCGGCCTACCGCGACCAGGAGCGCACCGCCGAGGAGATCGCCCCGGAGCTGGCCGACGCCGTCCGGGCCGGCGACGGGCCCGCCGCACTGCCCGAGGACGAGGACTTCGCCTTCGCCGGTGAGGCGGGCCGGCTGGCGAAGGCGTACGAGGGCGGCTGGCTGGCCTGCGAGCTGATCGCCGGCCACTGGGGCGAGGCGAAGCTGTTCGCGTTCTACCGGGCCGTCGGCGCCCACCAGGGGCGGGACGGCGCGGTGGAGGAGGCCCTGCACGAGGTGCTGGGCACCACCCCGCAGGACTTCACCGCACGCTGGCGGGTGTATCTGCGGGACCGCCTCGGCTGAGGGCGGCAGCGGCTCCCGCTTCCCGCACACCGGGCTCCGCCTCCGGGGCCCGTACGGTGTCCCGCCACAGCCGTACGGCAGCGAGCACGGACGCGGCGACCAGCAGCCCGTTGCGCAGGAACATCAGGGTCACGCCCGTCGCGTCGCTCGTCACCACATGGACGAAGCCGACCGGGAACTCCAGCTGCGTGACGCCCGTGGCCACCACCACCAGGACGGCGGGCCACCCCATCCGGCTCTCGCGCAGCACCAGGCAGACCGCGGCGAGCCCGACCAGCCACAGCATGTACTGCGGGCTGATCACCCGGCTCGTCGTCGTGAACAGCAGCACCGCGGTGAACGCCGCGTCCGCCGGCGTACTCGGCCCGAACGCGCGCGCCCGCAGCCGCCACACCAGCAGCCAGCCGAACGCGGCCAGGCTCAGCCCCAGCGCCAGTGTGCTCACCAGACCCACGTGCGGGCCCAGGAACTCCAGCGAGCCGTAGTGCAGCTCCACCCGGCCCTCCCAGCCGAACTGCCGGGCCACATGGAAGTACAGCGCCCCCAGCGACTCGACCTCGGTGCCCCGGTCGCGCTGGAAGCCCAGGAACGCCAGCGACCCCGGAGCCGCCGCCGCGCACAGCGCCAGCAGCCCGGCCGCCACCCCGGCCGCCGTCGCCCACGCCAGCCGGGTCTGCCGCCCCCGGGCCGTCCCCGCGAGCAGCAGCGCGGGCCACACCTTCAGCAGCGCCCCGAACGCCGCCAGCGCCCCCAGTACCCGGGGACGGCGCAGCCCGGCCAGCAGCGCCGCCACCGCCACCGCCGTCACCATCACGTCGTACCGGGCGTACGCCGTCGTGCCGAGCAGCGGCACCCCCGCCACCCACACCCACACACCGGCCTGCCGCCGGCCCGCGCCGCTGCTCGCGCGCAGGAGCAGCCCCATGACCAGCGCGTCGCACAGGAACGCCAGGACGTAGAAGGCCGTGGCGTAGTCCAGGAACGGCAGCAGGGCGGGGGAGAGGATCGCCAGGGCCGCCACCGGCGGGTACTGCCAGGTGACGTCGGACTGCGGATAGGTGCCCGAGCGCAGCACGTCGTACCAGCCGTGGTAGATCACCGACACGTCACTCGTCACGTCGAGCCCCGGCGGGACGATCACCTTGCTCACCCAGAGCAGCAGCAGCGCCCTGCTCAGCGCCCACACCGCGAACGCCGCCGGACGTGTGCCGCTGGAACCCGTCATGACCTGTCTCACCCGTCCTGTTCGCCGTACGAGGAGCCATGATGCCCGTCCGGGCTGTGCGCGAGCCATCAGGCAGGGCCGGGCCGGTACTGTCGGCGGCGATGGACAAGACCTTGATCGTGACCAATGATTTCCCGCCCCGCCCCGGGGGCATCCAGGCGTTCCTGCACAACATGGCGCTGCGGCTGGACCCCGACCGGGTCGTCGTCTACGCCTCCACCTGGAAGCGCGGGGCCGAGGGCGAGGCCGCCACCGCCGCCTTCGACGCGGAGCAGCCCTTCACCGTGGTCCGCGACCGTACGACGATGCTGCTGCCGACCCCGCGCGTGACCCGGCGCGCCACCGAGCTGCTGCGCGGCCACGGCTGCTCGTCCGTCTGGTTCGGGGCCGCCGCCCCGCTCGGGCTGATGGGCCCGGCGCTGCGCGAGGCGGGCGCCCGGCGGCTGGTCGCCACCACACACGGCCACGAGGCCGGCTGGGCCCAGCTGCCCGCGTCCCGGCAGCTGCTGCGGCGCATCGGTGAGGGCACCGACACGCTCACCTACCTCGGCGAGTACACCCGCTCCCGGATCGCCGCCGCGCTCACCCCGGCCGCCGCCGGCCGCATGGTCCAGCTGCCGCCGGGCGTCGACGAGAAGACCTTCCACCCGGACTCCGGCGGCGACCTCGTGCGGGCCGGGCTCGGGCTCACCGACCGGCCGGTCGTGGTCTGCGTGTCCCGGCTGGTGCCCCGCAAGGGCCAGGACACCCTGATCCTCGCGATGCCCGCGATCCTGGCCGAGCATCCGGAGGCCGTCCTGCTGATCGTGGGCGGCGGGCCCTACGAGGGGCAGCTGCGCAAGCTCGCCGCGCGCACCGCAGTGGCGGACTCCGTGCGGTTCACCGGTCCCGTGCCCTGGGCGGAGCTGCCCGCGCACTACGGGGCCGGCGACGTCTTCGCGATGCCGTGCAGGACCCGGCGCGGCGGCCTCGACGTGGAGGGGCTGGGCATCGTCTACCTGGAGGCGTCCGCGACCGGGCTGCCGGTGGTGGCGGGCGACTCGGGCGGCGCCCCGGACGCGGTGCTCGACGGCGAGACGGGCTGGGTGGTGCGCGGCGGCTCGGCCGAAGAGGCGGCGGAGCGGATCAGCGCGCTGCTCGGCGACGCGGAGCTGCGGCGGCGGATGGGGGAGCGGGGCCGGGCCTGGGTCGAGGAGAAGTGGCGCTGGGACCTGCTGGCGCAGAGGCTCAAGGAGCTGCTCTGACACGGGGACGGGCCCGCACCGGAGGCGGTGCGGGCCCGTACGCGTCACGTGCTCAGGCACTCATGCGCTCAGGCGCTCACGAGCGGTAGAGCGACTCCACCTCGTCCGCGAAGTCCTTCGCCACCACGTTCCGCTTCAGCTTCAGCGAGGGCGTGATGTGGCCCGCCTCCTCCGTGAACTGGGCGCCCAGGACGCGGAACTTGCGTACGGACTCCGCCTTGGAGACCGCCGCGTTGCCGTCGTCCACCGCGCGCTGCACCTCGGCCAGCAGCTCCGGGTCCTCGCGCAGCGACAGGGCGGTCGAGCCGGCCGGCTTGCCGTGCTCCTCGGCCCAGCGGCCCAGGAACTCCTCGTCCAGCGTCACCAGCGCGCCGACGAACGGGCGGCCGTCGCCGACCACCATGCACTCCGCCACCAGGGCGTGGCCGCGGATGCGGTCCTCGATGACGGCGGGGGCGACGTTCTTGCCGCCGGCCGTGACGATGATCTCCTTCTTGCGGCCGGTGATCGCGAGGTAGCCGTCCTCGTCCAGGGTGCCGATGTCCCCGGTGTGGAACCAGCCGTCGGCCAGCGCCTCGGCGGTCGCCGCCTCGTTGTTCCAGTAGCCGGAGAACAGGTGCTCGCCGTGCAGCAGCACCTCGCCGTCGTCGGCGATCCGCACCACGGAGCCGGGCAGCGGCTGGCCGACCGTACCGATCTTCTGCCGGTCCCACGGGTTGAAGGCGGTCGCCGCGCACGTCTCGGTCAGGCCGTAGCCCTCCAGGACGGTGAAGCCGATGCCCCGGTAGAAGTGGCCGAGCCGCTCGCCGAGCGGGGCGCCGCCGGAGATCGCGTACTCGCCGCGCCCGCCGAGGACAGCCCGCAGCTTGCCGTAGACCAGCCGGTCGAAGACCTTGTGCTTGACCTTCAGGCCCATCGACGGGCCCTGCGGGGTGCCCAGCGCGCGGCTGTAGGCGATCGCCGTGTTCGCGGCACGGTCGAAGATCTTGCCCTTGCCGTCGCCCTGTGCCTTGGCGCGCGCCGCGTTGTAGACCTTCTCGAAGACGCGCGGCACACCGAGGATCAGCGTCGGCCGGAACGCGGCCAGTTCGTCGGTGAGGTTCTTGATGTCCGGTACGCAGCCGAGCTTGATCGGGGCCATCACCGAGGCCACCTCGACCAGGCGGCCGAAGACATGGGCGGCGGGCAGGAAGAGCAGGACGGAGCACTCGCCGGTCCGGAAGAGGGGCTTGAGACGCTCCACCACGTTGCCGCACTCCGCGAAGAAGCTGCGGTGCGTCAGCACACAGCCCTTGGGGCGGCCCGTGGTGCCCGAGGTGTAGACGATGGTGGCCGGGTCGTCGGCGCCGGCGGCGGCGCTGCGCAGGCCGACGGTCTCCTCGGAGACCTCCGCGCCCCCCGTCCGGAGCGCGTCGACGGCGCCCTTCTCGATCTGCCAGACGTGGCGCAGCTCCGGCAGCCGGTCGTGCACGGCGGCGACGGCCTCGGCGTGCGCGTCGCTCTCCACCAGGACCGCGACGGCCCCCGAGTCACCGAGGATCCACTGCACCTGCTCGGGGGAGCTGGTCTCGTAGACCGGGACGGTGACCGCGCCCGCGCTCCAGATCGCGAAGTCCAGCAGCACCCACTCGTATCGGGTGCGGGACATCAGGGCGACCCGGTCGCCGGGCTCGACGCCCGCGGCGATCAGACCCTTGGCGGCCGTCCGGACCTCGGCCAGGAACTGGGTGGCGGTGACGTCGGTCCAGACACCGGCCACTTTGCGGCTCATCACCGCGACATCGGGATGCTGAGCGGCATTGCGGCGGATGAGATCCGTCAGGTTGCCGTCCGAGGGAACCTCGTACAGGGCCGGAAGGCTGAACTCGCGCAAGACTGCTGCTCCTCATCGGGCTCCGGTGCCACGGCTCTGTGTGATGCACCGGCGCGGTCCAAGATGGCGGGTGCTCAGTGGGGTGAGCACGACTGGACTGCCCGGACGTTACCCACCAGTACTCGGTTCCGGATAGGGGGTTCCGGCCAGATGTCTTATGCGTCACACATATCGGTCGTTCTTTCGCGCACAGTAGTCCACCCGCGCGCGCACCCGGAAGTAACCGCAGGTCCGGGGCCTCTACCCAGGTGAGAGCGGTCGTCCTAGGCTGATCCGCATGCGAGCAGGAGTGAACAGCCGGGAGGCCGCCGGGCGGCGCACCCGCGTCCACGTGGTCAGCGACGTGCACGGCAACACCGAGGCGCTGGCCCGCGCCGGGGACGGCGCCGACGCTCTGGTCTGCCTGGGCGACCTGATCCTGTTCCTCGACTACGCCGACCACTCGCGCGGCATCTTCCCCGACCTCTTCGGCGTCGAGAACGCCGACCGGATCGTCGCCCTGCGCACCGCCCGCCGCTTCGACGAGGCCCGCGACTTCGGCCGCGCCCTGTGGCAGGGCATGGACCGGGACGCCGCGATCACCGGGGCGGTGCGCAGGCAGTACGCGGAGATGTTCGCCGCCCTGCCCACCCCGACCTACGCCACCTACGGCAACGTCGACGTCCCCGCCCTGTGGCCCGAGTACGCCGGCCCCGGCACCACCGTCCTGGACGGCGAGCGGGTCGAGATCGGCGGCCGGGTCTTCGGCTTCGTCGGCGGCGGCCTGCGCACGCCCATGCGCACCCCGTACGAGATCGGCGACGAGGAGTACGCCGCGAAGATCGAGGCGATCGGCGAGGTCGACGTGCTCTGCACCCACATCCCGCCCGAGGTGCCGGAGCTGGTCTACGACACCGTCGCGCGCCGCTTCGAGCGGGGCAGCCGGGCCCTGCTCGACGCCATCCACCGCACCCGCCCGCGCTACGCGCTTTTCGGCCATGTCCACCAGCCGCTGGTCCGCCGGATGCGCGTCGGCGCCACCGAGTGCGTGAACGTCGGCCACTTCGCCTCCACCGGCCGGCCCTGGGCACTGGAGTGGTGAGCCGCCCGGCCGGCCTCCCGGGCCCGGCCCTGGGACGGGCCGCCGGGTCCACGCGATAGCCTTCTGGCGGCAGGCCTCTGCCGACGTACCGGTACACCGCACTGGAGGGCCACAGCGATGGCTGAACACACCAGCTCGACGATCACGATCGAGGCGGCACCGGCCGACGTCATGGACGTGATCGCCGACTTCGACCGCTATCCGGAATGGACCGGCGAGGTCAAGGAGGCCGAGGTCATCGGCACCGACGAGCGCGGCCGCGCCGAGAAGGTCCGCCTCGTCCTCGACGCCGGCGCGATCAAGGACGACCACACCCTCGCCTACACCTGGATCGGCGACTACGAGGTCAGCTGGACCCTGGTCAAGTCGCAGATGCTCCGCGCCATCGACGGCTCCTACGCGCTCGCGCCGCTCGGCGACGGCGACCGCACCGAGGTCACCTACCGGCTCACCGTCGACGTCAAGATCCCGATGCTCGGCATGATCAAGCGCAAGGCCGAGAAGGTCATCATCGACCGGGCGCTCGCCGGCCTCAAGAAGCGCGTCGAGTCCGTCCCGAAGGGCTGAGCGGCGTGCGTACGGTCCTGGTCACCGGCCCCGGCGGAGCAGGCCGTACCACGCTCGCCGCGGCGACCGCGCTGGCCGCCGCCCGCGACGGCGCCCGCACCCTGCTGATCTCCGCCGACCCCATACCCGGCTTCCCCACCGCCACCGTGCCCGCCCCGGTCGCCGAGGGGCTGTGGTCCGTCCGGCTCGACTCCGGCGCCCACTTCCGCGGCGAACTGATCACGCTCCAGGAGCAGTTGTCCGGGGTGCTCGAACTGCTCGGCGGCAACCCGCTGGACGCCGAGGAGCTGACCGAACTCCCCGGCAGCGCCGAACTCGCCCTCCTGCACGCACTGCGCCGCGCCGCCCACGGGGACTGGTCCCACGAGGCGTACGACCTCCTCGTCGTCGACCTGCCACCCCTGCGCGAGGCCCTGGCCCTGCTCGCCCTGCCCGAGCAGCTGCGCCGCTACCTGCGCCGGCTGCTGCCCCAGGAGCGCCAGGCCGCCCGCGCCCTGCGCCCGATGCTCGCCCAGCTGGCCGGTGTGCCCATGCCGGCCCAGTGGCTGTACGAGGCCGCGGCCCGGCGCGATGCCGAACTGGCCCAGGTCCAGGCGCTGATCGAGGACCGCGCCACCACTCTGTGGCTGGTCGCCGAACCGGGCCCGGCCGCCGAGGACGCCCTGCGCACCGCCCGCACCGGACTCGCCCTGTACGGCCTGCGCACCGAAGCCCTGGTGGCCAACCGGGTGCTCCCCGGCCACTCGTCGGACCCGTTCTTCGCCGCGCTCGCCGCCCAGCAGGAGAAGACCCTCGGCCACTGGGGCGAGGAGGGGACCGCCCCGGTCCGGGTGGCACACCTCGGCCGCGACCCGCAGGGCCCCGGCGACCTCCTGGCCCTCGCCGGGCCGGACGGCGCGCTGACCGTCCCCGCGACCGGTGGCGAGGGCGGCAGGGCCGAGGACCCCTGGTGGATCGAGGAGGCCGGCGCCCCCGAAGAGCCGGAGGGCGACGGGATACTCCTCTGGTGCCTGCGGCTGCCCGGCGCCGTCAAGAAGGACCTCCAGCTCGTCCGGCGCGGCGGCGAACTCCTCCTGACCGTCGGCCCGTTCCACCGCATCGTGCCCCTGGAGCCCGCGCTGCGCCGCTGCACCGTGACCGGCGCGGCGCTCACCGACGGGGTGCTGCGGGTCCGTTTCACCCCCGATCCCGCACTGTGGCCCCGGACGGGCTGAACGGCGTACCACCGTTCGGGTACCGTCGAAGGTACGTGTCCGGAATGCCGGGCCGGCCATCCATGTCGCAGGAGTCCGCCATGAGCGAAGCCACCGATCGTCCCGTCGACGACGACGCGTGGGCCCAGGCCTGCGCCGAGGACCTCGCAGCCGAGAAGGCCCGCCGCCGCGCCGCGTACGGTCCGCCGCCCGGCTCCGCGGCCGAGGAGCTGCGCAAGCTGGTGGACGCCGTGGCCGACAAGCTCGGGTCGCTCCAGACGCCCCTGCTCGGCCTCGCCGCCCAGGGCGCCGTGCAGCAGGTCATCCAGCAGGCCAAGGCCGCAGTCGAGCCCGTCATCGAGCGCAATCCGGACGTTTTCGATCACATCGCGGCGGCCGGAAGCGAACTGCTCGCCGCCTACCGCTCGGCGGTCCAGAGCCAGGAGGGCCGCTGGACCCAGGGCGCGGGCGACCCCGCGGGCACGGAAAAGAAGGCGGACGACCCCTCCGACCCCCGCGACGAGGGGCCCGGAGCCGGCGAACACATCGACCTGGACTGACCGGCGCCGACAGGAGGAGGCCCGGCCTCGGGTACGGTTGGCTCAGCGGGGCTCGACCGAAACTGAGGGATTCATGGGACTCACCATCGGCGTCGATATCGGCGGCACGAAGATCGCAGCTGGAGTGGTCGACGAAGAGGGCCAGATCCTCTCGACCTTCAAGGTGTCGACCCCGCCGACGGCCGAAGGCATCGTGGACGCGATCGCGGCGGCGGTGTCCGGCGCGAGCGAGGGGCACCCGGTCGAAGCGGTCGGCATCGGCGCTGCCGGATACGTCGACGACAAGCGGGCCACGGTGCTGTTCGCACCCAACATCAACTGGCGCCACGAGCCGCTCAAGGACAAGGTCGAACAGCGCGTCGGCCTCCCCGTGGTCGTCGAGAACGACGCCAACGCGGCGGCCTGGGGCGAATACCGCTTCGGCGCCGGCCAGGGCCACGACGACGTCATCTGCATCACGCTGGGCACCGGCCTCGGCGGCGGCATCATCATCGGCAACAAGCTGCGCCGCGGACGCTTCGGCGTGGCCGCCGAGTTCGGCCACATCCGGGTCGTCCCGGACGGCCTGCTCTGCGGCTGCGGCAGCCAGGGCTGCTGGGAGCAGTACGCCTCCGGCCGCGCGCTCGTCAGGTACGCGAAGCAGCGTGCCAACGCCACCCCGGAGAACGCCACGATCCTGCTGGCGCTCGGTGACGGCACCGTCGAGGGCATCGAGGGCAAGCACATCAGCGAGGCCGCCCGTCAGGGCTGCCCGGTGGCCGTCGACTCGTTCCGCGAGCTGGCCCGCTGGGCCGGCTCCGGACTGGCCGACCTCGCCTCGCTGTTCGACCCGTCCGCGTTCATCGTCGGCGGCGGCGTGTCGGACGAGGGCGAGCTGGTCCTCGACCCGATCCGCAAGTCGTTCCGGCGCTGGCTGATCGGCGGCGAGTGGCGCCCGCACGCCCAGGTGCTCGCGGCCCAACTGGGCGGCAAGGCAGGGCTCGTGGGCGCGGCGGACCTGGCCCGCCAGGGCTGAGAGGCCCGCACGCAGCGAAACACCGGACGCCCGTCGCGCCCCTTCGGGGAGCGGCGGGCGTCCGGCATATCGTGAGCGGCATGGCCACGATGTCGCTGCCCGATTCCCGCACCGAGCAGGACGGCACCGCCGTCATCAGAGTGCTCAGCTACAACATCCGGTCGATGCGCGACGACCGCGCGGCCCTCGCCCGGGTCATCCGCGCCTGCGCCCCCGACCTGGTGCTCGTCCAGGAGGCGCCGCGGTTCTTCCGCTGGCGCAAGTACGCCGCCAGGCTCGCCGCCGCCACCGACCTGGTGGTCCTCGGCGGGGGCGCCACCGCCGCCGGGCCGCTGCTGCTGTGTTCGCTGCGGGCCACGGTGGAACGCACCGATGACATCCTGCTGCCGCGCACCCCGGGGCTGCACCGCCGGGGCTTCGCCACCGCCGTCGTCCGGTTCGCGGGCGCCCGGCTCGGGGTGGTGAGCTGCCACCTGAGCCTCCAGCGGCAGGAGCGGCTGGCCCAGGCGGAGCGGCTGATGGAGACCGTGGACGCGCTGGACGTGGAGCACGCCGTCGTCGCGGGCGACCTCAACGACGTACCGAGCGGGCGGTCCTTCCGGCGGCTGGCCGGGCGCTACCAGGACTGCTGGGAGGCGCGGCCGCAGGGCGGCGAGTACACCTTCCCCGCGCACGACCCGCGCCGGCGGCTCGATGCCGTCTTCGCGTCCGACGGCATCGAGGTGCTCGGCTGCGGGGTCCCGAGCGGGCTGCCCGGCGTACGCGACGCCGACCTGCGGGCGGCGACCGACCACCTGCCGGTGCTGGCCGCGCTGCGGGTGCCCGCGGCGCGGGCCGTCTGAGCCGTCCGGCTCAGACCACCGCGCCGCGGCCGGGGTCGTCGTCGTCCTCGTCGTCGGACTCCATCCGCGCCACCAGCGTCACGAAGCCGCCCAGGAAGCCGCCGACGCAGACCGTCGTCAGCCACCACGTCATCTCCCAGGACAGCAGCACCGCGAGCAGCATCAGCACCGGCCCGCCGACCACCGCGAGCCAGGCGAACTTCGCCGTGACATCGGCCTCCGGCAGCGGCGGCGGCTCCGGCGGCACGAAATGCCCCTCGTCGCTGTCGTCCGGGCCGGAGCCGGAGCCGGAGCCGGTGGGGGCGTCCGGGTCGGCCGGCGTGTAGTCGCGCGGGCCGACGCCCGGCGCGAAGACCACGGAGCTGCCGAGCGGCGGGTCCGGCTCGGGCTCCGGCTTGGGCGGCTTCTTGCCGAAGCCCTTGTCCGGGTCGAGTGCGGTCAGCGGCCCGTCACCCGGCAGAGCCAGGTCCTCGATCGAACGGAACGGCCGCGAACCCGGCGGGTCCGGCGGCTCCTGTCCGTACCCCGCGACGATGGCCTGCCAGGCGGCCTCCTCGTCGATCGGCTTCTCCGCCTCGCCGCCGGCCGGTGCGGCCGGGGCGTCGGACACCGCGGCGGTGCCGCCGTCGGCCGCCGCCCCCTCGGCGGCGATCGGCTCGCGTTCCTCGTCGCTGCCCGCGCGTTCCGCGTCGTGCTCAGCCACTGGACGTGCCCCCCTTCTTCACACTCGGAGCGAGGCGGTCGATGAACGCATGGCTCTCCTCGAAGATCCGCTTCGCATCATGGTCCAACGTCGCCACGTGGTAGCTCTGTTCCAGCAGGATCTCCCGGACATCCGTCGAGGAGACCCGGCTCAGGACGCGGGCCGAGTCGGCGGGCGGCACCACATGGTCCTGCGGGCTGTGCAGCAGCAGGAGCGGCTGGGTCACCTGGGGCAGATCGCCGTCGACCAGCCGGAAGAACGTACGCACCGAATGCGCCGCGTGCAGCGGCACCCGGTCGTACCCCACCTCCTTCGCCCCCCGCAACGCGATGTCGCTGACCAGACCCTTCGTCGTCGGCACCAGATGGCGGACCACCGGCAGCGCGTGGGCGGCCAGACCGTGCACCTTGTTGGCCGGGTTGACGAGGACCAGGCCACTGACCGCGTCCCCGTGCTTCGCCGCCAGCCGCAGCGCCAGCGCACCACCCATGGAGAGCCCGAAGACGAACACCCGCGCGCAGCACTCCAGCAGTGCGCGCAGCTCCCGGTCCACCTCCGCGTACCAGTCCTGCCACCCGGTCACCTGCATGTCCTGCCAGCGGGTGCCGTGTCCGGGCAGCAGCGGGAGCGAGACCGTCAGGCCCTGCTCGGCCAGATACTCGGCCCAGGGGCGCAGCGACTGCGGGGAACCGGTGAATCCGTGACAGAGGAGGACGCCGACCTCTCCGCCCTCGTGGCGGAACGGCTCGGCTCCGGGAAGGACCGGCACCAAGATCTCCTGTTCGTGAGGCTCGCGGGGAGCGAAAGGGGGGAGTGCGGAAGGATTACTTCACCGTACGCGACCGGGCCGACACCGACCAGGGCCGTCACCGCCCGGGGCGCGGGCACCCCGTCCGCGCCAGGAGGGAAGACGGGACACGGCGGGTTAAGGTCTGTCGGACAGCACACAGGAGGCACCCGAGTTGATCTACGGCGCTATGAAGTTCTCCATCGGCGGGTCCCTGAAGCTCGCCTTCAGGCCGTGGGTGGAGGGCCTGGAGAACATCCCCGAGCGGGGGCCCGCGATCCTCGCCAGCAACCATCTGTCGTTCTCCGACTCCTTCTTCCTGCCTGCCGTGCTTGACCGCAAGGTCACCTTCATCGCGAAGGCCGAGTACTTCACCGCGCCCGGCGTCAAGGGCAAGCTCACCGCCGCGTTCTTCAAGGGCGTCGGCCAGCTCCCCGTGGACCGCTCGGGCGCGCGCGGCGCCGGCGAGGCGGCGATCCGGGCGGGCA
The DNA here is from genome assembly GCF_000373645.1 of Streptomyces sp. ATexAB-D23. Classification (GTDB taxonomy): domain Bacteria; phylum Actinomycetota; class Actinomycetes; order Streptomycetales; family Streptomycetaceae; genus Streptomyces; species Streptomyces castrisilvae. Next base: position 41,492 of record NZ_KB892057.1, read on the forward strand.
TCGAGGTCATCGAGAGCGGCGGCCTCTTCGGCATCTACCCCGAGGGCACCCGCTCGCCCGACGGCCGGCTCTACCGGGGCAAGCCCGGCGGGCTCGCCCGGGTCGCGCTCGCCACCGGGGCGCCGGTCGTCCCCGTCGCGATGATCGACACGGAGAAGATCCAGCCGCCCGGCCAGGTGATGCCGAAGCTGATGCGCCCCGGTATCCGCATCGGCAAGCCGCTCGACTTCAGCCGCTACCACGGCATGGAGGGCGACCGTTTCATCCTGCGCTCCGTCACCGACGAGGTGATGTACGAGATCATGAAGCTCTCGGGCCAGGAGTACGTCGACATCTACGCGACCGCGGCCAAGCGGCAGATCGCCGACGAGGCCAAGCGGCGGGCCGAAGCCGCGAAGAGGACACCGTCGGGCACGGAGGCGGACCGCGACGGCGCCTGAGGGCGCACCGGTCCGCCGGGGGTGGGGGAGGACAGCATGGTCAAGCGCGTACGCGTGGTACGGATGTCGGTCGAGCAGCCGCTGTGGCGCGCCCTGTCGGCGTACCGCGTCCTGACGATGCTCTACGCGGTCCTGCTCGCCGCCTTCGCCCGGCACGACTACGAACGGCCCTGGATAGCGATCACCTTCCTGTCGCTGATGTCCGTCTGGACGCTCGCCACCCTGCCGAAGGTGGGCAGCGCCGCCGCCTGCACCAGACGCTTCCTCGGCGCCGACCTGGCCATCGCCCTCACCGGCATCATCGTCACCCCGCTCGCCGATCTCCAGGCCCAGCACGTCGACGGACCGACCCTGCCGTCCATCTGGACCGCGGGCTCCGTCCTGGCCTTCGCGATCAAGGGCGGCTGGCGCTGGGCCGGCTTCGCCTCCAGCCTCGTCGCCGTCGCCAACCTCATCGAGCGCGGCGAGCCCAGCCGCGACACCCTGCACAACGTGATGCTGGTCTGGGTCGCCTCCATCGCCATCGGGTACGTCGTGGAGGTCGCCCGCGCCAGTGAGCGCACCCTCGCCCGTGCTCTGGAGATCGAGGCCGCCACGCGCGAACGGGAGCGGCTGGCCCGGGACATCCACGACGGCGTGCTCCAGGTCCTCGCGATGGTGCAGCGGCGCGGCGCCGCGCTCGGCGGGGAGGCCGCGGAGCTGGGCCGGATGGCCGGGGAGCAGGAGGTGGCCCTGCGCACCCTGGTCTCCAGCGGCCTGGTGCCACCGACCCGGGTCTCCGAGGACGCCTCCGAGGGCGCCGTCGTCCGCACCGTCGACACGGACGACGACGAGCCGGGCGACGCGGACGGCGGCGAGCGCGATCTGCGTACGCTGCTCACCCCGCACGCCGGCTCCCGGGTCAGCTTCGCGGAGCCGGGCGCCCCGGTGCTGCTGCCCGCCCCGGCGGCGGCGGAACTGGCGGCGGCCGTCGGCGCGGCCCTGGACAATGTCCGGGCGCACGCGGGGGAGAACGCCCAGGCGTGGATCCTGCTGGAGGACTGGCCGCACGAGGTGATCGTGACGGTCCGGGACGACGGCCCCGGCATCCCCGAGGGGCGCCTCGCGCAGGCCGAGGGTGAGGGCCGGCTCGGCGTCGCCCTGTCGATCCGCGGGCGGCTGCGCGACCTGGGCGGTACGGCAGAGCTGATCTCGGTGCCCGGCCAGGGCACCGAAGTCGAATTGAAGGTTCCGAAGGTTTCACGGGGGAAGGCGGGTTCGGTCCGATGAGCGCGACACACGAAGAGGGCACCGGGCAGCGGGCGATCAGGGTGATGGTGGTCGACGACCACCCGATGTGGCGCGACGCCGTCGCCCGGGACCTCGCCGAGGCGGGCTTCGACGTGGTGGCGACCGCCGGCGACGGGCCGCAGGCCGTCCGCCGGGCCGGAGCCGTCACCCCCGACGTCCTGGTCCTCGACCTCAACCTGCCCGGCCTGCCCGGGGTCCAGGTCTGCAAGACCCTCGTCGGCGCGCAGCCCGGCCTGCGGGTCCTGGTGCTCTCCGCCAGCGGTGAGCACGCCGACGTCCTGGAGGCGGTCAAGTCCGGCGCCACCGGCTACCTGATGAAGTCGGCGAGCACCCAGGAGCTGACCGACGCCGTCCGCCGCACCGCCGCGGGCGACGCCGTCTTCACGCCGGGCCTCGCCGGTCTGGTGCTCGGCGAGTACCGCAGGCTGGCCTCCGAACCGGCCCCGGCCGCCTCCGACGAGCCGAAGGCCCCCGAGCTGACCGAGCGGGAGACCGAGGTGCTGCGGCTGGTGGCCAAGGGGCTCTCGTACAAGCAGATCGCCGAGCGGCTCGTCATCTCGCACCGCACCGTCCAGAACCACGTCCAGAACACCCTGGGCAAGCTCCAGCTGCACAACAGGGTCGAGCTGGTGCGGTACGCCATAGAGCGCGGTCTGGACGACGCCTGAGCGGCGGGGCCGGGCGCGCGGCCGTATATTCGCGATGACCGGCCGCGCGCACAGAGCAGGGGAGACGTCGTGGAGATCCTGGCCTTCGGAGTGCAGTCCGACGAGAAGCCGCTGATCGAGAAGGCCTTCGCGGGCAAGCACGACGTCCGGTGCCTGGACGTCTTCCTGAACCGGGACACCGCGCCCATCGCGGCCGGCTACGAGATCATCTCCACCAGCGTCAACGCCGACCTGGGCGGCGGCGTCCTGCAGACCCTCGCGGCCGGCGGCACGCAGATGATCGCCCAGCGCTCCACCGGCTTCAACAACATCGACCTGGACGTCGCCGAACGCCTCGCCCTGCGCGTCTCCCGGGTCTCCTACTACTCCCCGTACTCGGTCGCCGAATTCGCCTGGACGCTCGCCATGGCGGTCAACCGCCGGGTGATCCGGGCCGCCGGCCGCACCCGCGACTTCGACTTCCGCCTCGACGGGCTCCTCGGCCGCGACATGCACGGCCGCACGGCCGGCGTCATCGGCACGGGCAAGATCGGCGAGGCCTTCACCCGGATCGCCCACGGCTTCGGTATGGAGCTGCTCGGCTGGGACGTCGCCGAGAACCCGGCCTGCGCCGAGCTGGGCATGCGCTACGTCGACAAGGAGCAGCTGCTCGCCGAGGCGGACGTGATCAGCCTGCACGTACCGCTGCTGCCCTCGACCCACCACCTCATCGACAAGGCCGCCCTCGCCCGCATGAAGGACGACGCGATCCTGGTCAACTCCAGCCGCGGCGGCCTGATCGACACCTCGGCCCTCGTCGGTGAGCTGCGCGCGGGCCGGTTCCTGGGCGTCGGGCTCGATGTGTACGAGGCGGAGGCCGGGCTCTTCTTCCTCGACAAGTCCCTGGAGGGCGTGGACGACGACACGCTGGCCCGGCTCGTCACCTTCCCGAACGTCATCGTCACCTCGCACCAGGCGTACTACACCGAGGACGCGGTGGGCCAGATCATCGACGCCACCGTCCAGAACGTCGACGACTACCTGGCCGGCCGACGCGGCGACAACGTCCTGGTGCCCGCGCGCCCCGGGTCCTGACCCCCCTCCCAGGACCCGGGGCCGCGCCTCAGCCCACCGGGAGCCCGGCCAGCAGCTCGGTCACGATCTCCGACCCGCGCAGCGTCAGCACCGACTCCGGGTGGAACTGCACCGAGGCGAACCCGCCCCCGCGCAGCGCGTGCAGCTCCCCGCTCGCCGCGTCCCGGCTCGCCTCGATGCCCCGCGCCGCCAGCGCGGCCGCCCCCGCTTCGTCGCAGCGCGCGGTGAAGCTGTTGTAGAAGCCGACCGTCTCCGGCCGCCCGAACAGATCGATACGGGTCTGCGCACCCTGGTACGGCACCGCCTTGCGGACGATCTCCAGGCCCAGTTCCGCCGCGATCAGCTCATGGCCCAGGCACACCCCGAGCAGCCCGTGCCGGTGCTCCCGCACCAGCTCGGCGGCCATCGCGCGCAGCAGCCGCATCTTCGGGTCGGCCGCGTCACCCGGATTCCCCGGGCCGGGGCCGAGCACCACGGGCCCGGCGTGCGCCCGCACGGCCTCGCGCAGACCCGGCTCGTCGTACCGGCGCACGGTGACGTCGAGCCCCGCGGCGCGCAGCAGGTGCCCCAGCATCGCGGTGAACGTGTCCTCCCCGTCCACCACCAGCGCGTGGCCCAGGCGTTGGCCGGTGCGCTCCTGCATCCGCAGCCAGAACGGGGCGAGCCCGTCCCGCCGGGAGTCCAGGGCCGCCCGCACCCGCGGGTCGGCGGCAAGCCGGGGCCGCGCCCCCTCCGCCTCGGGCCGGGCCGGCCGCACGCCCAGCGCCGCCAGCACCCCGGCCGCCTTCGCATGGGTCTCGGCGACCTCGCCCTCCGGGTCGGAGTGGCGCACCAGCGTCGCGCCGACCGGCACCCGCAGCCCGCCGTCGGCCGCGATGTCGGCGGTGCGGATCAGGATCGGCGAGTCCAGGGTCTGCGTCCCGTCGGGCGCCCGGTGCAGCAGGGCCAGCGCGCCCGCGTAGTAGCCGCGCCCGCCGTCCTCGTACCGCTCGATGACCCGGCAGGCGTTCTGCACGGGGGAGCCGGTGACGGTCGCCGCGAACATGGTCTCCCTCAGTACCTCCCGCACGTCCAGCGAGGAGCGGCCGCGCAACTCGTACTCGGTGTGGGCGAGATGGGCCATCTCCTTGAGGCGTGGGCCGATCACCACCCCGCCCATGTCGCCGACCGTGCACATCATCTTGAGTTCCTCGTCGACCACCATGGAGAGCTCCTCGGTCTCCTTGCGGTCGCCGAGGAAGGCGAGCAGGCTCTCGGCGCTCGGCCCCTCGGCCGGGTAGCGGTAGGTGCCGCTGATGGGGTTCATCACGACGGTCCCGCCGGACATCCGCACATGCACCTCGGGGCTCGCGCCGACCAGCGTCCGCCCGCCCGTCGACCGCCGTCGCCCCGATGGGGAGAGGCCTTCGGGCTCGCTGCCTCCCGTGTGCACGACGAACGTCCAGTACGCCCCCCGCTCCCCGGCCAGCAGCCGCCGGAACAGGGCCAGCGCGTCCGCCCGGCCGAACCCGGGGATCTCTCCCCGGAAGGTCCGCCGGATCACGAAGTTCGCCCCCTCGCCCCGGCCGATCTCGTCCTCGATCACCCGCCGCACGGTCCCGGCGTAGTCCTCGTCGGTGACGTCGAACGCCCCGTTCTCCACCCGCACTTCATGGCGCGGAAGCTGACCGAGCGCCTCGTCCAGGGGCATCGTGTACGACTCGTCGGCCACCAGGACCGACAGCGGCGTCCCGTCGTCGCGCACGTCGAAGCCGCGCTCCGCGATCTGCCGGAACGGCACCAGCGCCAGCGACGGCCGCTCCCCGACGGGGATCTCGGCCAGCCGGTCCACCTCGTGGACCCGGCCGATCAGCACCTCGACCGTGTCGTGGTCGTGGCCGGGGGTGCGCCTGCGCAGCAGCGCGAAGGGCGGGCAGTCGTCGCTCAGGAGTCTGTCGAGGTTCATGGGGTCGGTTCCTTCCAGGGGGATCAGCTGGGAGGAACGGCCCGCGGACACGGAAAAGGCCGCCCCTCGGGCGGCCTCTGCGTCGGTGTGTACGCGCGAATCAGTGGGCCGCCGGATGAGCGGTCCACCACCAGTTACGGGTCGAGTGCGCGAACATGCCCCGTACCTTAACCCCCGCCGTCAAGGGGGCGTCCGTCGGCTAGAACAGGGTGTCGTAGATCTGCCACCCGGTCCCGACCTGCGACTTCGTCGCGAACGGAGCCGTCACGCTGCCGGTGGAGCGGTAGAACCAGAAGTTCCCGGAACCGTCCACGGCGACCAGGTCGCCCCGGCCGTCACGGTCCAGGTCGCTCGGCCCGAGCAGCAGCTTGTACTTGCCCCAGCCCGTGCCGATCCGCACCCGCTTGTCGTACGGGGAGGCGGCCGAGCCGGTGCCCGTGTAGATCCACAGCACCCCGGACTTGTCCCGGGCCACGAAGTCCGCCTTGCCGTCACCGTTCAGGTCGCCGGTGGAGACGATCGCGTCGTAGATCTGCCAGCCGGTGCCGATCTGGGCCTTGGGCAGGAAGGGCTTCGACGGTTCGCCGGTGCCCTTGTAGAAATAGATCACGCCGGCGGGGTTGCGGGCGATCAGGTCGGCCTTGCCGTCACCGTCGAGGTCGCGCATGCCGGTCAGGCTGTCGTACTGGTTCCAGCCGCTGCCGACCTTGAGCCGGGCCATGTACGGCTTGTCCGGGTTGCCGCTGCCCCGGTAGTACCAGAGCACCCCGTCCTTGTCGCGGGCCACGAAGTCACCCGTGCCGTCCGCCCGCAGCGCGGTCATGGCGGTGATCGCCGTGTAGCTGCCCCAGCCGTAGCCCGCCTGGTAGCGGCGGTAGTACGGCGAGGAGGCGCTGCCGGTGCCCTGGTACTGCCAGATGCGTCCGGCGCTGTCCCGGCCGATCATGTCGTACCGGTCGGTCCCGGCATCCGGAACGGTGCTGCTCGCCTGCTGGACGTCGCTCGCCTTCACCCACGCGATGCGGTGGTTGTAGCGGATCGGGGTGTAGAGCGTGGTGCCCACGACCCGGGTCTGCGAGGAGCCGAAGTAGTCGTCGCCCCGTACGTCCGCCCCGGCCCGCACGTACGCCTGCCCGGCGGGCAGCTTGTACTTCGTCAGGTGGTCGGGGTTGTCCGTCGGCGCGTCGGCACCCGTTCCCTCGTAGGCCGCGGCCTCCGGGAAGGTGCGGCCGTAGAGCCGGGCCGTGGCACCGTCCTTGAGCTTGATCACGGCCGGGGCCTGGCCGCCGACCCGTGCGGTGAACTGGCCGCCGGGGTTCGAGAACCACGCCTTCTGTCCGCCGTACCAGATCGCGGTCCAGTCGGCCTTGGCCTCGGCGACGACGTACTCACCGCCGGCGACGACCTTGTTGCCCCAGTTCGGGCCGTCGGTCGCCTTCACGTTCGGCATGTACGGGTCGACGATCTTCGCCCCGGACGTGGACGGCGAGGTGTAGAGGTAGCCGAAGTTCGCCGGCTGCTTGGCGACGTTGCCGCCGCCGTACGTCAGCTCCGGCTGGTTGGCGGTGGTGAACGGGGGAACGACCCGGACCACCTGGCCGGCCTTGACCGGGCCGCCGGCGCCCTCGGCCCCGGTCGGGGCACCCATCAGCGCCATGTAGTGGTTCCAGTCCCAGAACGGGCCCGCGTCCCAGTGCATCCCGGCGACATCGCCGTCCAGCGACCCGGGCACCTCGTCGTGGCCGACGATGTGCTCACGGTCGAGCGGGACGCCGTACTTGCCGGCCAGGAACTTCACCAGGGCGGCGGAGGACTCGTACTGCGGCTCCGTGTACCAGCTGCCCGACTTGATCGCGTAGCCCTCGTGCTCCACGCCGATCGAGTGCATGTTCATCGACCAGTTGCCCGCGTGCCACGCCAGGTTCTTGTTCTCGACCAGCTGGGTGACCAGGCCGTCCGAGGCGCGGATCAGGTAGTGGGCGCTCGCCCCGCTCGACGAGTCGCGGAAGGTGTCCAGGGAGCCCTGGTAGCCGCCCTCGGTGTCGTGGATGACGATCTGGCGGATGTCGAACCCGCCGTTGGCCCGGTTGGCCAGGCTGTAGTTGCGCGCGCCGTTCTTCGGGTCCTCGGCCGGGATGAAGTTGCAGTTCAGGCCCGAGGGGCACTCCGGCGTCACGGCAGCGGCCGCGGCCGGGCTCGCGGGCGCCGCGGCGAGGGGGAGCTTCGACGGCTCGACCGGCTCCACCGAGGGGTCGGCGGCCAGGACGACCTGCTGACCGTCGGTCGTGACCTGCTGCTCGCCGGTCCTGATCGACTCGAAGACCCGCTCGGCGAAGAGGTCGGCCCCCTTCTTGTCCGGGGACTGGCTGTACCTGGCCACCGCCGCGTACCAGCCGCCCGGGTCGTCCGGCAGCGAGCCGGTCGCGTCCCGCTGGTACTCCGCCAGCAGCGCCGCACCCGCGCGGATGCTCTGCTCCGTGCTGTCGCGGACCGCGTCGGTGCCGGTGCCGATCAGCCCGGCGGCCTTGTCCAGCGTGTGCAGCCGGGGGTCGCTGGTGTCGACGGCCTCCTTCGGCAGGTTGCTCACGGCCTTGGCGGCGTCGTACTTCCGTTCGACCTCGGGGCTGTCGCTCGCGTTGAAGTGCGCGACGCGTTCCTCGGAGTCCGGCTGCACGACGTCCTGCGCCGTCACCCGGGTCAGCCCCATGACGTTGTACGCGCCGCTGGTGCTCGGCTCGCCGTCGTGGCTCTCCCACCGAGTCTGCCGGTAGGAGACCGCCATCAGGACGCTCTGCGGCACGTCGAACTCGCGAGCCGCGTTCTCGAACTGGGCCTGGAGCACCGCGGAGGGTGATGCCGGCTTGGCGTCCGTGGACCCGGGGTCCTGGGAGGCGATGGCCAGGGTGCTGATCGTCGCGGTGGCGACGACAGCGGCACCGGCGGCGAACAGCAGCCGTTTCTTCCGGAGGTCCCTACGGTGATTCCGCTTCAAGTCCCCACCCCTGTTGTCCACTTGTTCAACGCTGAAAAGTGTGAGGCTAGCAGGCGGCTCCGCCGCGCCCCGCGCGTGCCGCGCCGAGACGTCCGTCTCAGTCACTGAGCAACCGGAAAAGCAGTGGACGCGAACCCGTAATGTGGGAGCCGTGACCGTGAACGCCAATACCTCCGTCGCCGGTGGCAACACCTGGCGAGACCTTCCCGCGGCGCAGCAGCCCGAGTACCCCGACTCCGAGGCCCTGCGCGATGTACTCGCGGACCTCGCGTCGTATCCGCCGCTCGTCTTCGCCGGTGAGTGCGACCAGCTGCGTGCCCGTATGGGAGCCGTCGCCAAGGGCGAGGCGTTCCTGTTGCAGGGCGGCGACTGCGCCGAGGCCTTCGACGCCGTGTCGGCCGAGCACATCCGGGCCAAGCTGAAGACGCTGCTCCAGATGAGCGCCGTCCTGACCTACGCGGCCTCCGTGCCCGTCGTCAAGGTCGGCCGGATCGCCGGCCAGTACTCCAAGCCGCGCTCCAAGCCGACCGAGACCCGCGACGGCGTGACGCTGCCGACCTACCGCGGCGACTCCGTCAACGGCTTCGCCTTCACCGAGGCCGAGCGGGTCCCCGACCCGGACCGGCTGAAGCGGATGTACCACGCCTCCGCCTCCACGCTGAACCTCGTGCGCGCCTTCACCACCGGCGGTTACGCGGACCTGCGCCAGGTGCACGCCTGGAACCAGGACTTCGTGAAGTCCTCGCCCTCCGGCCAGCGCTACGAGGCCCTGGCCCGCGAGATCGACAACGCGCTGAACTTCATGAAGGCCTGCGGCACCGACCCGGCCGAGTTCAAGGCCGTCGAGTTCTACGCCTCGCACGAGGCGCTGCTGCTGGACTACGAGACGGCGCTGACCCGCATCGACTCGCGCACCGAGCAGCTGTACGACACCTCGGGCCACATGGTGTGGATCGGTGAGCGCACCCGCCAGATGGACGGGGCGCACATCGAGTTCGCCTCGAAGATCCGCAACCCCATCGGCATCAAGCTCGGCCCGACGACCACCGTCGACGAGGCCCTCGGCTACGTCGAGCGCCTCGACCCCGACCGCGAGCCCGGCCGGCTGACCTTCATCGTCCGGATGGGCGCCGACAAGGTCCGCGACAAGCTGCCGGAGCTGGTCGAGAAGGTCACCGCGTCCGGTGCCACCGTGGCCTGGGTGACCGACCCGATGCACGGCAACACCTTCGAGGCGGCCTCCGGCCACAAGACGCGCCGCTTCGACGACGTCCTGGACGAGGTCAAGGGCTTCTTCGAGGTGCACAAGGGCCTCGGCACGCACCCGGGCGGCATCCACGTCGAGCTGACCGGTGACGACGTCACCGAGTGCGTCGGCGGCGGCCACGAGATCTTCGTGGACGACCTCCACCAGCGCTACGAGACGGCGTGCGACCCCCGGCTCAACCGCAGCCAGTCGCTCGACCTGGCGTTCCTGGTCGCCGAGATGTACCGCGACCAGTGAGCCGTCACGGCGGGTAGCACCCGTACGACTGTGGGGCACGGATCGCATGTGATCCGTGCCCCACAGGGCGTTCACGGGCTTTTGCCACCCCGGGGCGGCGGGTAAGGTTAGGTTAGCCTCACCGATTATCGGGGCGGCGCCCAAGACCCGTCCCCGCCGGGAGGTGAACCGCGTGTACGTCTGCTCGTGCTTCGGCGTTACGGAGCAGCAGGTCAAGGACCATGCGGCAGCCGGCGCCTGCACACCCCGCCAGATCGCCTCCGCCTGCAAGGCGGGCACGGACTGCGGCGGCTGCGTGCGCACGATTCAGGCGATGCTCGGCCGCGGTGCCTGCCCGCGCCGCGAACTGCTCGACCGGAAGCAGACGCCTGCCACCGCCGCCGTTCCCGCGCCCGTCTCCGAACAGGCTTCCGGGCTTCCCGAAGCGGCCTGAGCGCGGCCCGGCCGCGCCGCGCGGTCAGCTGTCCGGCTGCTCGATCAGCTGGGCGATGTACAGCGGCTCACCGAGCTTCTCGACCAGATCCAGCTGCGTGTCGAGATAGTCGATGTGGTGTTCCTCGTCCGCGAGGATCGACTCGAAGATGTTCGCCGACGTGATGTCGCCCTTGGCGCGCATCAGCTCGATACCGCGCTTGAGGCGGTCGATCGCCTCCACCTCCACCTGCCGGTCCGCCTGGAACATCTCGGTGACCGTCTGGCCCACGCGCACGTGGAAGAGCCGCTGATAGTTCGGCAGGCCGTCGAGAAAGAGAATGCGGTCGGTCAGGATCTCGGCGTGCTTCATCTCGTCGAAGGACTCCGAGCGCGTGTATTTCGCGAGCTTCGTCCAGCCGAAGTTGTCCTGCATCTTCGCGTGCAGGAAGTACTGATTGATGGCAGTCAATTCGGCGGTCAGCTGTTCGTTGAGGAACTCGATGACCTCGGGGTCGCCCTGCATCGCAGAGGCTCCTTCCAACCGGTGAACTGGGCAAGTTGGCCGCATCCTCGCATCGCGCCCGGTGGTCGTCCAGTAAGTGCACGCTTAGTACGAGTTGCCCCAATCGACTCCGCCCTGGTCACGACCACCCCCGCCTGTCTGTCACCATGGAGGCATGGGTCAGCCGGAAAGCCGGGAACACCGCGCATCAGAGCAGTCCGAGCTTCCGCCGGGCCAGCGACTGCAGCGCGGATGGCCGGTCACCCACTACGGGCCGGTGCCCAAGTTCAAGCCCGACCGCTGGGAGTTCCGCGTTTTCGGCGCCACTGCCGACGGCGAGAAGCACTGCTGGAACCACGAGGAATTCTCGGCGCTGCCGTTCTCCTCGGTCGTCGCCGATCTGCATTGCGTGACGAAATTCAGCATGCTCGGAGCCGAATGGGGCGGCGTGCTCGCCCGTGATGTCGTGGCTCTCGCGCCGCCCGCCCCTCAGGTCACCCATGTGATGGTGTGGGCCGAGTACGGATTCAGTTCGAATCTCCGGCTCGACGATTTCATCTCCGACCGGACCCTTTTCGCCACCCACAAGGGCGGTGAACTGCTCACCGCCGAGCACGGCTTCCCGCTCCGGCTCGTCGTGCCGCACCTGTACGCCTGGAAGGGCCCGAAATGGGTCCGGGGCATCGAGTACATGACCGCGGACCGCCGGGGCTTCTGGGAGGAGCGCGGCTATCACAACGTCGGCGATCCCTGGAAGGAACAGCGCTACTCCTACCAGGAGGAGCCGGAGGACGGCCCCGAGCTCTGACCCGGGCGTGGCGTCCGCGCCCCCGCCCGGTCAGCTCCCGTCGCGCAGCGCCTGGAGCCGGGCCACGTCGGCGGCGTGTCCCTCCTTGCCGCCCGGGGTCTCGATGACCAGGGGGACTTTCTCGGTGGCCGGATGCGTGAACAGCTCGCGGAACGGCTCCTCGCCGATGTGACCCGCCCCGATGTTCTCGTGCCGGTCCTTGTGGGCGCCGCTGACGTCCTTGGAGTCATTGGCGTGGATCAGCTTCAGCCGGCCCTCGCCGACCGTCTCCACCAGCAGGTCCAGCGTCTCCTTCATGCCGCCGGGGCCCGCGAGGTCGTGCCCCGCCGCGAAGATGTGGCAGGTGTCCAGGCAGACGCCGAGCTTCGGGTGCGCGTCCAGCGCCTCGAAGTACGGGCCGAAGTCCCAGGTCCGCGAGCAGAGCGAGGAACCCTGGCCGGCGGTCGACTCCAGCAGCAGGAACGGGTCGTCGTCGTGCGTCAGCTCGTCCAGCAGCGGCCGCATGTACGTGCGCACCTGGGCCAGGGCCTCCTCGCGGGGCCGCCCGCCGGTCGCCGACCCGGTGTGCACCACGACGCCCAGGGCGCCGATCTCGCGGGCCCGGCGCAGCGAGTGGCGCAGCGACTCCACGGACCGCTCCACCGTGGCCGGGGTGTGCGAGCCGAAGTTGATCAGATACGGGGCGTGCACGTACGCCGGTATGGAAGCGGCGGCGCACCCGGCACGGAACAGCTCGTCCTGCGCCGGGTTGCCGGCCGGGGTGGCCCAGCCGCGCGGGTTGGCGACGAAGACCTGGACGGCCTGAGCGCCCATCTCGCGGGCGTACGGAAGGCCGACCTTGGCGAGGCCGCCGGCCACCGGCACATGGCCGCCGACAGGATTACGCATGCGGATCTACAGTCCCTTGGTCTTGATGGTGATGGTGCTGCCCTCGGGGGCCGTGTCGCCGCCGTGCACGGACTGGCCGGCGATCCTGTCGCTGAAGGAGAGGAACCCGCGGTCGACCTTGACCTCGAAGCCGGCCGCCTCCAGCTCGTCGCGGGCGTCGTCCACGTCCTTGCCGACGACGTCCGGGACCTCGATCATCCGGGGCCCGTCGGACACCGTCAGCGTGACGGTGTCGCCCTCGGCCGCCTCGGTCCCCTCGGCCGGCGACTGGCGGGCGATGTCGCCCTTGTCCTCGGGCGAGTGCACCCGGCCGGGCGCCACCTCGGCCTTCAGTCCCTCGTCTGCCAGCGCGTCGGTGGCGTCCGCGACGGAGAGCCCGGTGACGTCGGGGACGTCGATGGGGCTGCCCTTGGAGACGACGATCGCGACCGCCGAGTCCGGGTGGCGCTCGGTGCCGGCCTCGGGGTCCGTACGCACCACCTCACCGGCCGGCACGTCGTCGTCGAACTCCTTGGTGACCATGCCGGGGAGCAGGCCCGCCTTCGTCAGCTGCCGCTTGGCGTCGGCGAGCGCGACGCCCTCGACGTCGGGCACCTCCACGATCTCGGGCCCGCGCGAGACGACCAGCTTCACCGAGCCGTTGTCCCTGATCCGCGCGCCCGACTTCGGGTCGCTGCTGATCACCTTGCCCCGGTCGACGGTGTCGCTGTAGGCGCGATCGACGCCCTTCACGTCGAGACCGCTGTCCGAGAGCCGCTGGCGGGCGGTCTTCTCGGTCTGGCCGAGCAGTGAGGGGACCTTGGTGAACTGCCCGGAGTTGATGTACCAGACGCCGCCGCCGACGCCCAGGACCAGCAGCACCGCGAGGACCGCCGCGATCACGCCGCGCCGGGGGCCGCCGCGCAGCCCGGTCCCGCGGGGCGGCAGCGGGCGCTCCGGGGGCGGGGGCGTCTCCAGCCGGCTGGTGTGGTGGGCGGTGCCCAGGTCGTTCGGGAGGACCCGGGGGAGCACCGTCGTACGGGCGTCGGTCTTCTCCGTGTCCCCGTCCGCCCCGGCGGAGTCCCGCGCCCCGGTGCGGGCCTGCGGGGGTATGGCGTCGAGCTGCTCGTCGGTGAGGGCGGCGCGCGCCCGGCGGGTCCCGGCGAGCAGCGCCACCGCGTCGAACGGACGGACCTCCGGGTCGCGGGCGGTGGCGCTCGCGACCAGCTCGTCCAGTTCGCGGGCGAGCCCGGGGACGGCGGCGGACGGGGGCGCCACGTCCTCGTTCAGGTGCTGGTAGATGATCTGGGCGGGCGAGTCGCCGTCACGCGGCTTGTCGCCGGTCAGCATCTCGTACAGCACGACGCCGCAGGCGTATACGTCGGCGCGGGTGTCGGCCGTGCCGTGCTCGATCTGCTCGGGGGCGAGGTAGGAGACGGTGCCGAGGATCGTCCCGGTGGTGTTCGTCACCGAGTCCACGGCCCTGACCAGGCCGAAGTCTGCGACCTTTACCCGGCCGTCGTCCCCGATGAGCACGTTCTCCGGCTTCATGTCGCGGTGCACGAAGCCCGCCCGGTGCGCCGCGCCGAGCGCCGCGAGCACCGACTCCAGGATGTCCAGCGCGGCCCGCGGCTGGAGCGCCCCGCGCTCGCTGAGCACATCGCGAAGCGTGCACCCGGCGACGTACTCCATCGCCAGGTAGACGTACTGCCCCTGGGCACCCTGGTCGAAGACCGCGACGACGTTGGGGTGGGCGAGCAGCGCCACCGACTTGGCCTCGCGGATGAAGCGCTCGACGAACGAGGCGTCGGTCGCGAGCGCCGGGTGCATCACCTTGAGGGCGAGCACCCGGTCGAGCCGGGTGTCCATGGCCCGGTAGACCGTGGCCATGCCGCCCACGGCGATGCGGGCATCGACGCGGTAGCGGCCGTCGAGCAGCTGCCCGACGAGGGGGTCCTGGAGGGTCGTATCCACCATGCGAGTCTACGAGCCGCCACGGACAGGCCCGACGGTCCGGGGCGAACCCGGCGCAGTACTGAAGCCGAGCCGTGACAGGGACATGCGGGCGGCGGCCGGAATCCCGGGCTCCGGCCGCCGTCCGGTCGCGAACGTCAGAACGCCGGCCGCTCCGGATCGAGCACCGCACGCCCGGCCAGCGGCGACGACGCCTCGGCGAAGTGGCGGCGCGGGATGCGCCCGGCACGGTACGCGAGGCGCCCGCCCCGGACCGCGTGCCGCATCGCGGCGGCCATCAGCTCGGGCTCCTGGGCGCGGGTCACCGCCGACGCGAGCATCACGGCCGCGCAGCCGAGCTCCATGGCGAGCGCCACGTCCGACGCGGTCCCGGCGCCCGCGTCCAGGATCACCGGCACCCGGGCCCGTTCGGTGATCAGCTGGAAGTTGTGCGGGTTGCGGATGCCCAGGCCCGAGCCGATGGGGGAGCCGAGCGGCATGACCGCGGCGCATCCCACGTCCTCCAGCTTCCGGGCCAGCACCGGGTCGTCGTTGGTGTACGGCAGCACCGTGAAACCGTCGTCGACCAGCGTCTCGGCGGCGTCCAGCAGCTCGACCGGGTCGGGCAGCAGGGTGCGCTCGTCGGCCACCACCTCCAGCTTGATCCAGTCCGTCCCGAGCGCCTCGCGGGCCAGCCGGGCGGTGAGCACGGCCTCGCCCGCGGTGTAGCAGCCGGCCGTGTTCGGCAGCACCCGGATGGCGAGCTTCTCCAGTACGGAGAGGACGGAGCCCTGGACGGTCGGGTCGAGGCGGCGCATCGCGACCGTGGTCAGCTCGGTGCCGGACGCGGTCAGGGACCGTTCCAGGACGTCCAGGCTGGGCGCCCCGCCCGTTCCCATGATCAGCCGGGAGCCGAAGTCGCTCCCGCCGAGGGTGAAGGTGTCGTCGGACATGGTCAGCCTCCCTGGACGGCGGTCAGGACCTCGACCCGGTCGCCGTCGCTGAGCGCGGCCGAGGGCCACTGGCCGCGCGGCACGACGGTCTCGTTGAGCGCGGCCGCCACCCCCGCCGGGGCACCGGTCAGCGTCGCGACGAGGGCGTCCAGGGTGGTGCCGGCGGCGACGGCGACCGGCTCGCCGTTCACGGACACGGTGAGCGGGGTGGACTCGGTCATGCGGGCTGCTCCTGGGGTACGGGTGCGGCAGGCGGGAAACGGCCGGGGGAGAAGGGGCGGACCGCGTCGGGCAGCGCGCCGTCGGCCAGCAGCGACGCCATGGCGTCTCCGGTGACGGGGGTGAGCAGCACGCCGTTGCGGTGGTGGCCGGTGGCGAGGTGGAGGCCGGGCAGCGCGGTGCTGCCGAGCAGCGGGGCGTTGTCGGGGGAGGCGGGGCGCAGACCGGCCCGGGTCTCGGTGAGCGGCAGTTCGGTGATGCCGGGTACCAGCTCGTGCGCGTCGCGCAGCAGCTCGTACACCCCGCCCGCCGTCACGGTGGTGTCCCAGCCCATCTCCTCGCTGGTGGCGCCGACGACCAGTTCGCCGTTCTCGCGGGGTACGAGGTAGATGTGGCTGCCCCGGACCACCGCCCGCACGGTGCGCGAGAGGAAGGGGGCGTACGCCGGGGGTACGGACAGCCGCAGCACCTGGCCCTTCACCGGGCGGACCGGCGGCAGGACGTGGGCGGGCACCCCGGCGAGCCGGCCGCTGAGACTGCCGGCCGCGAGCACGACCTGATCGGCCGCCGCCTTTGTGCCGTCGTCCAGGACGGCCCCGGCGGCCCGGCCGGCCACCACCGAGAGGCGGTCGGCCCGGCGGCGGTGGAAGACCACGCCGGCCCGTTCGCAGGCCGTCAGCAGCGCGGCGGCCAGCCGGCGCGGGTCGACCTGGTGGTCGCCGTCCACCCGCAGCCCCCCGCGCACGCCGGGCGCGAGCATCGGCTCCAGACGGCGGCACTCGCGCCCGGTCAGCCACTGTGAATCGAGCCCCGAGCGGCGTTGCAGCTCGTGGAGTTCGCGCAGATGGGCGCGGTCGTCGGCGTCCAGCGCGACGGCCAGGGTGCCGCAGGCGCGGAAGCCGATGTCCTGCCCGCTCGCCGCCTCCAGCTCGGCCGTGAACGACGGATAGCGCCGGGCCGACGCGAGGTTGAGCCCGAGCAGCGTCTCCTCGCCGTAGTGCAGCTCGGTGACGGCGGCCAGCATCCCGGCCGCGACCCGGGCCGCTCCGCCGCCCGGTCCGGGATCGGCGAGCGCGGTGGACAGGCCGCGCTGCGCGGCCCGCCAGGCGGTCACCAGGCCGATGATGCCGCCCCCGATGACGAGGACGTCGGACCCGTCGGTGCGATGGGTGCCCATGGGTGTCCAGCCCCTCCCTTCGCCGGCATGACCCGGATCAGGTTCGTACGGTCGGAGGCCGCCAGCCTCCCTCTCAGCCCGGTGCGTCCGGGCTCCCGCGAGTGTCTTACCGTGGCCACCCTAACGACCTCACCCACGGAGCGGGCGGGGAGGGCGGTGAATGCGGCCACCCCTTCCTGACGTTCCGTCAGATGCGTAAGGTGGACAGGTGAGCGAGCAACAGCAGCGGACGGAGCGCCGGGTCGTCATCGCCGGTGCGGGCATGGCGGGCGTGCAGACCGCCGTCGCCCTGCGGGAACAGGGCTTCACCGGCCCCGTCACCCTGATCGGCGCCGAACCCCACCAGCCCTACGACCGGCCCCCGCTGTCCAAGGCGGTGCTGCTCGGCAAGGCCGAGGAATCCGCCTTCGACATCGACTTCGACGGGCTCGGCATCACCCTGCGCCTGGGCTGCGAGGTGACCGGGGTGCGCTCCGGCGCCCATGAACTGGACACCTCGCAGGGCCCGGTCCCCTACGACGTCCTGGTCCTCGCCACCGGGGCCGAACCCGTCGCCCTGCCCGGCTCCGACGGGGTGCCCGGCGTCCACCTCCTGCGCACCCTGGACGACGCGGCCCGGCTGCGCCCCGTGCTCGAAGCGGGCCACACCGTCGTGGTCGTCGGCGCCGGCTGGATCGGCGCCGAATTCGCCACCGCCGCCCGCGCCGCCGGCTGCGCGGTCACCGTCGTCGAGGCCGCCGACCGCCCCCTGGCCGGTGCCCTGCCCGCCGAGGTCACGGCCCCGATGGCCGACTGGTACGAACAGAGCGGCGCCCGGCTCCTCACCGGGGCCCGGGTGGCCCGCGTCGAGCCCGGCGCGGTGGTCCTCGCCGACGGCCGTACCCTGGCCGCCGACGCGGTCGTCGTCGGCATCGGCGCCCGGCCCGCCACGGGCTGGCTGGCCGGCTCCGGCATCGCGCTCGGCCCCGAGGGGTCGGTGACCGCCGACGCCGCGCTGCGCACCTCGCAGCCCGATGTGTACGCGGTCGGCGACTGCGCCTCCTTCCCCTCGGCCCGCTACGGCACCCGCCTGGTCGTCCACCACTGGGACAACGCCCTCCAGGGCCCCCGGACCGCCGCCGCCCACATCGCGGCCGAGGACGCAGGGGAGATCCCGCCCTACGACCCCGTGCCCTACTTCTGGTCCGAGCAGTTCGGCCGGTTCGTCCAGTACGCGGGCCACCACGCGGACGCCGACACCCTGCTGTGGCGCGGCGACCCGGCCGGGCCCGCCTGGTCGGTGTGCTGGCTGCGCGACGGCGTCCTGGCCGCCGTGCTCGCGGTCGGCCGGCCGCGCGACCTGGCCCAGGGGCGCCGGCTCATCGAGGCGGGGGCCCGGCTCGACGCGGAACGGGCCGGTGACCCGTCCGTACCGCTGAAGTCGGCGGTGCTGCCGTGAGGGGCGCGCCCCTGAAGGGCCGAGTCCGGGTTTCGGCTGTCAGTCCGGGATGGCAGGCTTGTCCCCGTGACCGAGATTGACGCAAAGATCGATGCACTCGTCCCCGCCTGGCTCCACCTGCCCGACATCGCCGAAATGCTCGATGTCGAGGTGACGCGTGTGCGGCAGCTGGTCAAGGAGGGCCAGCTCATCGCCGTACGCCGTGGGGAGAACCGGGCCCTCCAGGTGCCCGCCGCCTTCATCGACGGCAGCCGGGTGGTCAAGGGCCTCTCCGGGACCCTGACGCTCCTGAAGGACGACGGCTACTCCGACGAGGAGATGCTCGAATGGCTCTTCACCCCCGACCCGACCCTGCCCGGCACCCCCGCGCAGGCGCTGAGTGAGAATCGCGGCACGGAGGTGAAGCGCCGCGCCCAGGCGCTCGCCGTCTGACCGACCGCAGTACCGGGAATGCGGGCCGCACCGCACGGGCGGCCCGCATTCCCGCGCCCGCACCACCGCTTCGCCGTCACCGTCTTCCCCGGGGGGAACCACACCATGTCCACGCCTCGCGCGGCGCTGTCCGATGCCCGGCTCTACCTGTGCACGGACGCGCGCAGGCGCCAGGGCGACCTCCCCGAGTTCCTCGACGCGGTGCTCGCGGGCGGGGTGGACGTCGTCCAGCTGCGCGACAAGGGCATGGAGGCGGCCGAGGAGCTCGACCACCTCGCGGTCCTGGCCGACGCCTGCGAGCGCCACGGCAAGCTCCTCGCGGTCAACGACCGGGCGGACGTCGCCCACGCCATCGGCTCCGACGTGCTGCACCTGGGCCAGGGCGACCTTCCGGTGCCCGCCGCCCGCGCGATCATCGGACCGGACGTGGTCATCGGCCGCTCCACACACGCCGAGTCCGAGGTCGACGCGGCCGTCGCCGAGCCCGGCGTCGACTACTTCTGCACCGGCCCCTGCTGGCCCACCCCCACCAAGCCCGGCCGGCACGCCCCCGGACTGGACCTCGTGCGCTACGCGGCCTCGCTCGCCCCCGCCCGCCCCTGGTTCGCCATCGGCGGGATCGACGCGGACAACCTCGACCAGGTGCTGGACGCCGGAGCGCGCCGGATCGTCGTCGTACGGGCGCTCACCGAGGCGTCCGACCCGGGCGAGGCCGCCGCTGAGCTGGCACGAAGGGTCCGCGAGCGCGCCGGAGCCTGACCGGGACGCTCCCGCCCGGACAGCGACTCTGGGACGGATCTGTCCGAAGGGTGGACAAGAATCAGTCAATTCCGGCAAATGACCCTGGTTCGGTTGGGGGGTCGCTCCACCCTGGTTAACCTGCCGGTATGGCCCTTGGCACACCCTCCACCAGGACAGATCACGCGCGTACCGTGCGTGAGATGCTCGCGACCGGCGAGACCTCGTACTCGTTCGAGTTCTGGGCGCCCAAGACCGAGAAGGGCGAGCGCAACCTGTGGAACGCGCTGCGCCGGGTCGAGGCGGTCGGGCCGAGCTTCGTCTCCGTCACGTACGGGGCCGGTGGCTCCACCCGTGCCGGGACGGTCAAGGCCACCCAGGACATCGCCGCCGAATCCACGCTCACCCCGGTCGCCCACCTCACCGCGGTCGACCACTCCGTCGCCGAACTGCGCAACATGGTCGGCCAGTACGCGGACGCGGGCATCCGGAACATCCTCGCCGTGCGCGGGGACCCGCCGGGCGACCCGATGGGCCCGTGGGTCGAGCACCCGCAGGGCGTGAAATACGCGGCGGACCTGGTCCGGCTGATCAAGGAGGCCGGCGACTTCTGCGTCGGCGTCGCGGCGTTCCCGGAGAGGCACCCGCGCTCCACCGACTGGGACACCGACGTCCGGCATTTCGTGGACAAGTGCCGCGCGGGCGCCGACTACGCGATCACGCAGATGTTCTTCGACCCGGACGCGTATCTGCGGCTGCGTGACCGGGTGGTCGCCGCGGGTTGCGACACCCCGATCATTCCCGAGGTCATGCCCGTCACCAGCGTCCGGCAATTGGAGAGATTCCCCCAGCTCAGCAACGCGAAGCTGCCCGAGGAGCTGAAAGAGCGCATCCTCGCGGTCAAGGACGACGCCGCCGCTGTACGCTCCATCGGTATCGACTTCGCAACGCGGTTCTGCGCGAAGCTGCTGTCCGAGGGTGTGCCCGGACTGCACTTCATCACGCTGAACAACTCGACTGCGACGCTTGAGATCCACGAGAATCTCGGACTGCACAGGCAGTCGTGACCGGCCGTACCCGCCACGATCCCGGGCGGTGGCCGTAGAAGGGGGCGGGCATGGGCTGGACGGTCCTCTACATCGCGTTCGGTGTCGTCGCGCTGTGGCTGCTCGGCGAAGTGCTGCTGCAGTACAAGGCGCGGCTGCGCTGGCGTCTGCTCGCCTTCACGGGCTTCCTCGGCGTGGTCATCGGCGTCCTGGTGCCGTCCGTGCCCGTCATCGCCCTCGGCGCGGTGGCCTTCGCCACCGGCCAGACCTACGTCACGCTCTCGTTCCGCAAGGGCTTCTCGACCGGCTGGGCGATAGGGGGCAAACCGGGGGAGAGTCGCCGCCGGCGCGGCGGACGCGACCGCAAGCCCACGCTGGAGGTCTCCGGCCTGGAAGTGGAGTACGAGGGCGACGCCCCGCCCGCCCCGCAGGCCGTCCCGGCCGCCCCGCAGTTCGCCCCGGCCGCGGTCTACGAGCCGGAGCCGATGCCCGAGGACACCGGGCAGTACGGCGTCTACACCGGCCAATCCCCGTCACAGCCCCAGCCGCAGCAGCAGTCCCAGGAGTCCCAGGGCGCGCCGCAGTACGACGCGTACGACCCCTACGCCGGCTACCCGGCCCCCCAGCCCCAGGACCAGGGCGCCTACGCCGGCCAGGACACCTACGCCGGAACCGGGCAGTACGACTACGGCACGGGCCAGCAGCAGTACGCCGCCTACTCCGACCCGTACATCGGCACCACCACGGGCACCCCGCAGTACGGCACGTACGACAGCTACGGGAACTACGACGCCTACGGCGGCCAGCAGCAGCACACCGGGGCGTACGGGCAGTCGGACGCCTACGCCTCGGAGACCCCGCCGGGCGGTGTCTGGGTGCCGCAGCAGCGCGAGGGCGAGCAGTACCCGCCGGAGCAGCCCGCGGCCCAGCCGCCGGCCCCGTATCCGCACGGCTACGACCCCGGCCACAACGAGCAGTACCGCTACTGACGGCCCGCCGGCCGGCACCTCACTGGGACCCGCGGAAGCCGTCCCCCTCGACCACGGTCCCCGCGACCAGCGCCCCGGACATGCCCGCGTGCGCCAGACCGCCGCCCGGATGCGACCAGCCGCCCGCCAGCAGCAGACCGGGCAGCCGTGTGCGGTTGGCGGGGTGCAGGAACCCGCCTCCGGCACCCGCCAGCGCGGGCGGGGGGACGGCGCCGCCCTCCGCGCCCGTGTCCTCGGCGGTCTCGGCGGGCGTCCGCACCCAGCTGTGCAGCACCCGCTCGCGCAGGCCGGGCACGGCCGCGTCCGCCGCGTCGATCAGCGTGTCCGCGTACCGCGCCCGCAGCGCCTCGTCCGTCCAGTCCACCGGACCGTGCGGGGCGACCGTCGCCGTCAGCGTCACCGCCTCGTGCGCCTCGTCGGGGCGGGTCGACGGGTCGTCGGGCCGCAGCACGGTCACCGTGGGGTGCGCCGCGGTCCGTCCCCCGAACACCGCCTCGCGCTCGTCCGCCCCGTCCGCCGGGTGCACCACCGTCCGGTGCGCCGCGTCCGCCGGCCGGCCCCCGCGCAGCGCCAGCAGGACCACGAAACGGCCGGACCCGCCGGCACCCGGACGCACCGTCACCTCGCCCTCGCCCCACAGCTCCTGACCCGGCACCAGGTCAGGACGCGGCCGGACGCCCAGCACCACGTGGGCGGCCTCCGCGACCGTCCCGTCCGCCAGCTCCACGCCCGCCGCCCGGCCGTCCTTCTCCAGGACCCGGGCCACCTCGGCGCCGAGGACGAACTCCACCTTCCGCGCCAGGCACCGCTCGTACACCGCCCGAGCCAGCTCCCGCATGCCGCCCACCACGTACCAGCTGCCGAACGTCTCCTCCATGTACGGCAGCAGGGCCGCGCTCGCCGGGGCGCGCAGCGGGTCCAGGCCGTAGCCGAGGGCGTATCCGTCGAGCAGGGCCGCCAGCCGGGCATCCGCCAGCTCCCAGGCGCCGATCTCCGCCACCGTCCCCGCCCGCCGGGCCGGGCGCAGCAGCCGCCGCCGTTCCTCGGCCGGATACGGATCGCGGGCCAGCACCTGCCGGTCGGGGCGCAGCGGCTCCTCCAGGAGCGGCCGGCGCGAGCGGTCCCAGGCATCCCTGGCCCGGTCGAGGAACGCCCCCCACTTCGCCCCCGCCCCGCCGCCGAGCGCGGCGTCCAGGGCGGCGACGGTCCCGGCGCGTGACGCGTTCGGCAGGGACACCGCGGTGCCGTCGGCGAAGACATGACGGCTCGCCGGGTCCACCTGGGCCAGCGTGACGCACCGCTCCAGCGGCTCCTTGCCGGTCTTCACGAAGAGGTCCCGGTAGACCGCGGGGAGCGGGAGCAGACCGGGCCCGGTGTCGAAGGTGAAGCCCTCGGCTGCATGCCGGCCGAGCGAGCCGCCGTACGTCCCGGACCGCTCGTACACCGTCACCCGGTGGCCTGCCACGGCCAGCCGGGCCGCCGCCGCCATCGCGCCCATCCCGGCGCCGATCACCGCAATTCGTGCCATGGCTGCGACCTTAACGGCCGCCACCGACAGCCCGGCCGCCGGCCTCGGCCGTCAGGCCGGTGGCGGGAAGGCGGCCTGGGCCCGGCGTTTCTCCTCGCGGCGCTGCGCCCTGCGGCGCAGGAACCGGCGGATGCGGGAGGCCAGGAAGACCAGAATCACCAGGCCGGTCAGGAGCAGCGTCCCGGCGATGGTCGCCGCGATCCACGGATGGAATATCGCGAAGGTGACGACACCCGCGACGCCCAGGTCCTCGACCGCGCTCAGCGCGATGTTGCTGAAGGGCTCGGGGGAGGTGTTGACCGCCATCCTCGTGCCGGCCTTCACCAGATGGCTCACCAGCGCGGTGGAGCCCCCGATGGCCCCGGCCGCGATCTGCGGCAGCGAACCGCTCTCACCGGCCAGCAGGGCCGCGACGACCGCGCCCGCCAGCGGCCTGACGACGGTGTGCACCGAGTCCCAGACCGTGTCCACGTACGGGATCTTGTCCGCGACCACCTCGACGAGGAAGAGCACCGCGACGACCACGAGCACGTCGGTGCGCTGGAGCGAGGCGGGCACCTCGTCGCTGACACCGGTCGCGCCGAAAATGCCGAGCAGGAGGACCACCGCGTACGCGTTGATCCCGCTCGCCCAGCCGCTTGTGAACACCAGAGGGAGTACGGACACGGACGTGATCGTAGCCAAGGGGTCCGACAGTGCGGCAGGGCGCGGAGGCCCGGAGCTGAGTACGCGTACTCAGCGGGCGGGATGAGTAGCCGCACGGATGGGCCGGGACCTGCCCGAAAGGCAGAGTGGTCGGCACGGAAGGGGCGCTGCCCCGGTACCCGCCGGCACGGGGTGGCGGAACCGGAGCGGCGCTCCCGTCCGAACGGGGGTGCGCGGCGGAGGACTCGGGACCACGGGGGACACGGGGTCACGGGGGATGGTCCTCCGGCAGCACGGAAGGCGCCGGTCAAGGCGGGCTCGGAAGCATCGGGCCACGCCGGACCGGCGCCTTCGTGCGTACGCGGTCGTGGCCGACCGGCGGGCTCAGTGGCCGCTGACGCGGCCGCGCAGCAGCAGGGACAGCGCCGAGTGCACGTCGTCGATCGAGCGCTCCGGCTGGAACGCCTGCCAGTCCAGCGCCGCCACCAGCACCATGCCGACGAGCGCCGCCGCCGTCAGCGGCACGTCGATCTCCTCGCTCAGCTCACCGCCCGCCACGCCGTCCGCGATCACGCCCTCCACCACCGCGACGGCGTCGCGGCGCACCACCAGCAGGGTGGACTGCCAGGCGCGGTTGGTGCGCCACAGCTCGGCCACGTACAGCTGGGTGAAGGCGGGATAGCGGTCGATGAAGACCAGACCGGCCCGGATCATGGCGTCCAGCGCCTCGACCCGGCTGCCGCCGCGCGCGGCGGTCTCCTCGGCCGCCGTCCGCAGGGACGCGGTGAGCAGCCCGACGCCGTGGCGCAGCAACTCCTCGAACAGTTCGGTCTTGCTCTTGAAGTTGTAGTAGACCGTGCCCTTCGCGACCCCGGCGCGGTCGGCGATCTCGTCCACCGTGGTCGCCGAGAAGCCCTTCTCGGCGATGAGGGTGACGGCCGCTTCGTAGAGCTTCTGCCGGGTGGCCTGGCGGCGCGTGCTGCTACTGCTTTCCATACCTCCGATTCTCACAGGTCCCGGTGCGCTCACAGGCTCAGCTCCGGGTGGAGCCGCTCCAGCGTCCACATCTGCTTGCGGCGCGCGGTCAGCGCGGTCAGCGCGAGCGCCCCGGCGGTGAAGGCCACGAGGACCGCGCAGCCCTGCCAGACGGGGCCCAGGCCGCCGCCCGTGATCAGCCGGCGCAGCCCCTCGACGACGTAGCTCATCGGCAGGTAGGGATGGATCGCGTTGAAGAAGCCCGGACTGGTCTGTACGGGGTACGTGCCGCCCGCCGAGGTCAGCTGGAGCATCAGCAGCGCGAGCACGAGGATGCGCCCCGCCGCTCCGAAGCAGGCGTTCAGCCACTGCACGATCGCCGCGAAGCAGCAGGTGACCAGGGCCAGGAATCCGAGCGTTCCGGCGGTGTGTGCCATCCGCAGGCCCGGCCCGAAGTGCAGGACGGTCATCAGCGCGGCCACCTGGAGCAGCCCGATCGCGGCCACCGGCAGCCAGCCCGCCATCGCGATCCGCCGGGCCGGTGCCCCGGCGGCCAGGGCGCGCCTGCTGAGCGGCTGGATCAGCATGTACGCCACCATCGCGCCGACCCAGAGCGAGAGCGGGATGAAGTAGGGCGCGAAGCCCGTGCCGTAGTTGGGGGCGGAGTGCAGCGACTGGGAGGCCAGCCGCACGGGGTCGGCCATGACCTCCGTGCGGGCGTCGCGGTCGTTCTTGTCGTAGTCGGGGATCTTCCCGACGCCGTCGCCGAGGCCCTGGGCGAGGGTGGCGGAACCGTCGCTGAGCCGGACCATCCCCTTGTCCAGGTCGGTCGCGCCCTTGTCGAGCTTGCCGACGCCGGTCTTCAGGTCGGCCGAACCGGTCCTGGCCGTGGCCAGCCCGGTGTGCAGCTGGTCCGCGCCCTTGGCGACCTTGTGGGCGCCGGTGTTGAGCGCGTTGACCTTCTTGACGGCGGCTTCGAGGTCCTCGTCCAGATGCGGGGAGCGCGCGGCGAGGGCCTTCGCCTGCTTCTCCAGGGTGGTCAGCTGGGTGCGCAGCTTCTTGAGGTCCCCGTTCTGGTTCTCGACGAGGGCGTTCACGTCGTCGGCCACGGCCGCGACATCGGCCGCGGACGTCACGGCGCGCTTCAGCGGCGGGCACACGGCGGGGTCGGGGTCCGGCTGCTCCTCGCACTGGGTGCGGTGGACCTCGGTGAGGTCGTCGGCGGCGGTGTGCGCGGCGGTCGCGGCGGTGGGCGCGGCCTTCACGAGCAGGTCGAGGTTGTCCCGCACGGTCCTGGAGGAGTCGGCGACGAGCCGGGCGGTGTCCCCGATGGCCTTGCCGTTGTCCTTCAGGAAGGGGCGTACGTCGGCGGCCACCCCGTTGACCTTGTCGGCGAGCAACTGGGTGCCGTCGGCGACCTGGTGCGAGCCGGTCTTCAGGTCGCCCGCGCCCTTGTCCAGCTTCACGATGCCGTCCGCCAGCCGGCTGCTGGCGGACTTCGCGTCACCCAGCCCGTCGGCGAGGTCCTTGGAGCCCTTCTTCGCCTTGCCGATCCCGCTCCTGAGGTCGGCGGCGCCCTTGGCCGCCTTCGCCGTCTCGTCGTGCAGGTCGGAGAAGCTGATGAAGATCCGGTCCAGGAACCCGCGCGACGCGTTGGCCGAGGCGGCCGTGCGGACCTCGGAGAACACCGTCCGCGAGATCTGCCCGACGATGTAGTTGTTCGCGTCGTTGGTACGCACCTGGAGCGCACCGGTCTCGGGGGAGTCGCCCGCGCTGGAGGCGATGCGCTCGCTGAAGTCGGCGGGCATGCGCAGCGAGAGGTAGTACGTGCCGTCCTCGACGCCCTTGTCCGCCTCGGCGGCGGAGACCTCGTGCCAGTCGAAGACCTTGGAGTCGAGCAGCTTGCCGGTGATCTCGTCGCCCGCGGCGATGCGCTCGCCGTCGGCGGTGGCGCCCTTGTCGTCGTTGACCAGGGCGACCGGGATGCGGTCCAGGCGGCCGTACGGGTCCCAGAAGGACCACAGGTACAGGGCGCCGTAGAGCAGCGGGAGCAGGAGGAGCGCGGCGAGGGCCGCGCGCGGCAGCCGCCCCCTGCCGAAGCGCCTCAGCTCAAGCGTGGCCAGTCTCGGCGAACGCATCGGCCGCCCCCTCCTCGTGCGTGGTCGTGACGGATTCCCCGGTCTTCGCCGGTCCGCCGGCGTCGGGGGTGCCGGAAGCGGTGCCCGTGCGTACGGTGACGGCGTCCTCGGGGGCCTCGCTGCAGACGGCCAGCACGGTCGTCCCCGCTCCGGCGACGGAACGCAGCAGCTGCCAGGCCTCGGCCCGCTCGGCGCCGGACAGCTTGAGGTCGGCGTCGTCCACCGCGAGCAGCCGGGGCCGGCCGATCAGCGCGAGGGCGACGGAGAGCCGCAGCGCCTCCAGCCGCTCCAGGTCCCGTACGGCGGTCCGCTCGGCCTTCGGGAGCGTGGCGGGGTCGAGTCCGGCGGAGTCCAGGGCCGCGTCGATCCGGTCGCGCGCCGCGGCGGTCCGCTCGCGGGGCGACCGCAGCAGGGCGCGCACGGGGCCGCCGTAGCGGCGCTGGAGCAGGGCCCGCTCGCGCAGGTGCTCGGCGACCGTGAACGCCGGGTCCAGCTCGCTGACCCCGGGCACCGGGCCCAGGGCCGCGATACGGCGCACGGCGGCGGCCCGGCGCGGCAGGGCGAGGCCCCCCGTCCCGGCCGCGCCCTCGGTGGGGCGCATACGGCCGGTGAGGGCGAGCAGGAGACAGGTGCGGCCGGAGCCGGACGGGCCCTCGACCGCGATCAGGGAGCCGGGCCCGGCGTCGAACGTCACGTCGCGGAAGGCCCAGCCGCGCGGTCCTTCGAGCCCGAGGCCCTCGGCACTGACGGCTGCTCCGTGCGGACTGTCCACTTGCTTCGGCCTGTCCACGGAACCCCCTCCTCTTTGAACTGACTGGTCAGTGCAAAAAGGTAGCCCGAACTCGCGATCGAAGCAAAAGCCCAGGTCAGGACCGGATCGAGGTCGATTGTCAGTGGGGGCCGTCACGATGGATACAGACGGCCACGAAGCCGTTACCGAGACAGGAGGTTCTGTCATGGCCCACTCGTCCGCAGCCGCCGCCCCGCGACGCCGCGCAGACGGCCCTGCTCCCTCACCGACCGGCCCGGCCCACGATGTCCACCCCGTCGTCCGGCGCACCACCGCGCCGCCCGCCGCCCTCGATCTCCTCGCCCAGGCCCGTGCCGGCCTGGCGGAGGCAGCTGTTCTCGACGTGCCCAACGAGCGGTACGCCACGGCACACCTCGCGGCCCTGCGCACCGCGGCGGCCGTGCTCGCCGTCCGCGGCCGCCCCGAGACCTCGCGCCGGCGCCGGGAGAGGATCCGCAGCGCCTGGGAGATCCTGCCGGAGCTGGCCCCCGAGCTGACCGAGTGGAGCGCCCTGTTCGCCGCGGGCGCCACCCGGCGGGCCCGTGCGGAAGCGGGGATACCCGGCGCGGCGGGCCGGCGGGACGCGGACGACCTGCTGCGGGACGCGGCGATGTTCCTGCGCCTGGTCGAGCGGCTGCTCGTGCTCCAGCCGGTGCTGCCACAGCCCCGGGGGGAGCGGCCCGACGCGGGATGACCGCGGGGGCGGTGCCAGGCAATAGGGTGGACAGGACCTATCACCTGCGCTGTTCACGCTCCGCCCCCGCCGGCGGCCCGTGCCGAGGAGTCAACTGCCGTGTCGGACCCGCTGCGCCCCCGCGCCTCCCTCCGTACCGCTGTGGTCTGGGAGGTCCTCAAGGACGCCCTCGACCGCCGGGTCAAGGCGACCGGCAGGGACGCCCTGGACGTGCTGGACACCGGCGGCGGCACGGGTAACTTCGCCGTGCCCGTCGCCCGTCTGGGCCACCGGGTCACGGTCGTCGACCCCAGCCCCAACGCACTGTTCGCGCTGGAGCGCCGGGCCGCCGAGGCCGGGGTCGCCGACCGGGTCCGCGGGGTGCAGGGCGACATCCTCGGCCTCTTCGACGTGGTGGAGCGCGGTGGTTACGACGCGGTGCTCTGCCACGGCGTCCTGGAGTACGTGGACGACCCCGCCGAGGGAGTGCGGCACGCGGTGGAGGCGCTGCGCCCGGCCGGTGCGCTGAGCCTGCTCGCCGCCGGGCTGGGCGGAGCGGTCCTGGCCCGCGCCCTGGCCGGCCACTTCACCGAGGCCAGGCACGCGCTCGGCGATCCGGAGGGCCGGTGGGGCGAGGGCGACCCGATGCCCCGGCGGTACACCGCCGAGCAGCTCACCGCGCTGGTCACAGGGGCCGACGTGGAGGTCGGCGCGGTCCACGGCGTCCGCGTCTTCGCCGACCTCGTCCCCGGAGTCCTGGTGGACACCGAACCCGGCGCGATGGAAGCCCTGCTCAAGCTGGAGGCCGCGGCCGCCGAACTGCCCGCCTTCCACTCGGTGGCCACCCAGCTGCACGTCCTGGGCACCAAGTGCGGCTGAGACACCGGCCGGGTGACCGGCGGCAGCGCGGCTGATCAGCAACGCAGCCGCAGACGGAGTACGCACCGGCAGCCCCGTTCGGGCCCCGGGCCCCGTATGATCGGGGGACACCATCCGGCATGACGGATCGGAGGTTGGGGAATCAACGCCTCAGCAGCTGAGCCGCCGTGGCGGCCCGGACTGGCTGATTGGCAATGAGGGCGGGTTTCACGGGGGCGATTCCCTGCCTATCCTGGAAGGGCCGCATACCGGCCGCCCCCCGCGGCCGACGACGAGGAGGACTCCGTGCCGCTCTCGGAGCACGAGCAGCGAATGCTCGAGCAAATGGAGCGAGCGCTGTACGCCGAAGATCCCAAGTTCGCGACAGCGCTCGAGGGAAGTGGGCTGCGTACATACACCCGGCGACGGGTCTACCAGGCAGTTGCTGGCTTTCTGGTGGGTATCGCGCTCCTCATGGCCGGAATGGTCGCTCAGCAGATCTGGGTCAGCGTGGTGGGCTTTCTCGTCATGCTGGGCTGCGCGGTGCTCGCGGTCACGGGCTGGCGCAAGGCACCCAAGCCGGGCGAGCAGCAGCAGGCGGTGCGCGCCGGTGGTGCGAGTGAGCGCCGGCAGTCCCGACAGCGCCGGTCCGTGATGAACCGGATCGAACAGCGGTGGCAGCGCCGCCGCGACGAGCAGGGACAGTAGACGTACAGAGCGTTTCGCAGAGGTACAGAGCACTTCTGGGTGAGGGGCGGTCGCGGACATCGCGACCGCCCCTCACGCGTGCGGTGACGAGGCGAAGCGGGTAACGGGGAGAGACGGGGCTGGGGCTGGGGCGGAGACGCCCCCCGAGCCCCGTCCTCCTCAGCCCTCCTGCCGGGACGGGCGCCGGGTCCAGGCCGGCCTGGCCGGCAGCCGCAGGCGCCCCGCCAGGGCCGCCCGGCGCCGCGAGAGCGCCCACACCACCCGTATGGCCGAGCGCGGCGCCACGAGCGCCCGGAGCCGGACGGCCCGTCCGGCCGCGACGCCGAGCCCGGCCCGTACCGCACGGGCGTCCTCGGCGAGCCCCGTGACCGGACGCGGCTCCGGTGCGTACAGCACCTGTTCCACCGCCCCCGCGACCCGGTGCGCCGCGTCCGCCGCCTCCGTGTCGAGCCGGCCCAGGCGCACCAGCCGCTCGGCGGCCTTGCGCGGGGTCAGCGCATCGTCCGGGAGGACGCCGTGGTCCCACGCCGTGTCGGTGACCTCCCGCCACACCGCCAGCGTTCTCGCGGTGGTGTCGGCGGGGGTGCGGCCCGCCGACGAGCCCAGCCTGCGGGCCCGTGCCCGCAGGCGCCAGCACATCGGCAGCAGCGGCAGCACCAGGACCAGCACGGCCACCAGGGCGATGCCGAGCACAGTGCCCGCCGGAGTGCCGGTGTCCGTCGGCGCGGCGGCCCCGGGCGCCGCCGTCTGCCCGCATTCGCCCTGCCTGCGCATCTGCGCCGGGCAGCTCTCCGACGCGGACGGGGCGGCCGCCTCCGGCGCCGAGGCGTCCGCCTCGGGCCTCGCCGGGTCCGCCGTGTCACCGGTCGGGGCGTCGGGCAGCGTGTACGACGGGACGAAGCCACGCGTCGGGGTCGGCTCGAAGCGGGTCCAGCCGATGCCCTCGAAGTACAGCTCGGGCCACGCGTGCGCGTCCCGGAGCCCGACCGAGTACGTACCGTCGGCCTGCGCCGAGCCCGGCGTGAAGCCCACCGCGACCCGGGCCGGAATCCCCAGCGTCCGGGCCATCGCGGCCATCGTGAACGAGAAGTGGACGCAGAAGCCCTTCCGGTCCTTGAGGAAACGGGCGATCGCGGCCGTGCCCGTACCCGAGCTGACCGAGGTGTCGTACGTGAACCCGCCGTCGGTGGAGAAGTAGTCCTGGAGCTTCACCGCCCGCTGGTAGGCGTTGCCCGTGCCCCGCGTGACCTCCTCGGCGGTTTCCGCGACCACCTTCGGCAGCGTGTCCGGGACCTGGGTGTACTCACGCAGCAGCGACGCCGGGACCGCGCCCGCACGGGCGAGCTGCTCGGCCGTCGGCTGCACATCGAGGCTGGTCACCGTGTACTGAGCGCCGCTGGTGGTCTCCCCGTCGTCCCCGACGAGCGTGCGGCCCTCCTCCTCGAAGCGCCACCGCCCGTCGACCCGCACCTCGGCCGCCGGAAAGGGCAGCGGCAGATAGGTCTGCCGGTACGAGCGGGAGGCCGAGACGGTCGACTTGACCTCCGAGACCGTGACGGCGGGGGAGAGGCCGGCCGGCGTCGGGAGCCGCTTCGGCACATCCCGGAGCCGGCGCGTCGAAGCCCGCCACTCGTTCCCGTTGAACTGGTCCAGGGCCAGGATGCGCAGGTAGAAGTCGCCGGGGCTGTCGGAGTCGGTGCGGTACGACATCACCTGCCGGTTCTCCGGCTGGTTCAGGTTGTCCTGGAGCGAGACCAGCGGGTTCACCGCGGAGATGGTGCCGCCGCCGCGCCCCTTGGCGCCCCCGCTGCCCGAACCCGTCAGCAGTCCGCTGTCCAGCGCGGGCAGCGCCGCCGGCACGACCAGCGCGATCCCGAGGGCCAGCGCGCCGATCCGCCGCCCCGTACGCACCGGGGCGAGCGCCCTGCCGCCCGAGGCTTCGAGCCCGGCGGACGAACCGCCCCGGGACCCGGCCGCTCCGGCGAAGACCCGCCCCCACTGGGAGAGCCGGTCGCGCCCCTCGGCCAGCAGGAGCAGCAGATAACCGCAGGCCGCCAGCAGGAACCACAGCCAGTCCGTGCCGCCGTCCGAGAGCCCGGCGGCCACCGAGTAGAGCGCCAGCAGGGGCAGCCCGGCGGGCGCGGCGCTGCGGAACGTCACCGCCAGCGTGTCCACCGCGAGCCCGACCAGCAGCACCCCGCCCACCAGCATCAGCCGGATGCCCGGGGTCGCCGGCGCCGGAATCGCGTACCGGCTGACGTCGTCCGTACCGGCCGTCAGCAGGTCCGCGAGCTGCCGCACCGCCTGCGGTCCGGGCAGCACGCCCGCCACCGCCTGCTCCCTGGCGAACGTCACCGTCAGCAGCACCAGCACGACCAGCGCCTGCGCGGCGACCGTCAGCAGCCTGGGCAGCGGCACCCGCCGGCCCAGCGCGCCCACCCCGGACTGGATCGCCAGCAGGAACGCGGCCTGCACGAGCCATTTGGCCGGGTCCACCAGTGGCAGCATCGAGCAGGCCGCCATCAGTGTCGCCGCGAAGGCGCACAGCGCCAGCCGACCACGACCGCTCATGACCGCCCCCTCATGACCAGCCCCCGGAGAATCCCGCCGTGCCGGAACCGGCCGGCGTGCCGTGGCGTCCGGCCTGCTGCCACAGCACGGGCAGCTCGGCGCCGGGCTCCACCGGCACCACCGTCCACCCCGACTCGCGCAGCGGCCGCAGCCGCCGCTCGGACGCCTCGCGGGTGGCGGGCGAGGCGCCGTTCACCCAGACGGTGGAGTCCAGGACGAAGGCCACGGCCCCGCTGCTGCGCTGCCGCATCCGGGCCGCCACGGCGGCCTGCGCCTCGTCCAGATCGCCGAGGAAGGCGATCAGCAGCCCCTCGTCGCCCCCGCGCAGCCCGTCGTACGCGCGGGACAGGCCCCCGCCGTCGGAGTGCTCGACGACCGCGAGGGTGTCCATCATCAGCCCGGCGGACTCCGCCGAGTCGTGGGTGGCGCCGGCGAGGCCGGCCCCGCCCGGCGCCGCGCTGCCCACGTCGGTGAGCAACTGGACCGCGAAGCCGCGCTCCAGCATGTGCACCAGCGTGGAGGCCGCCCCGGAGACGGCCCACTCGAACGCGGAGTCCGGCCCCGTGCCCCGGTAGGCGACGCGCCTGGTGTCGAGCAGGACCGTGCACCTGGCGCGCTGCGGCTGCTCCTCGCGGCGCACCATCAGCTCGCCGTAGCGCGCGGTGGAGCGCCAGTGGACGCGGCGGAGGTCGTCCCCGTAGCGGTAGCCGCGCGGGATCACGTCGTCCTCACCGGCCAGCGCCAGGGAGCGCTGGCGCCCCTCGCCGTGGCCGGAGGCCTCGCCGGCCAGCCGTACCGGTGGCAGCGGCTCGGTCCTCGGGACCACGACCAGGGTGTCGTAGGCGCTGAAGGAACGCGTCAGCTCGCACATGCCGAACGGGTCGCTCAGCCGCAGTTGCAGCGGGCCGAGCGGATAGCGCCCGCGCAGGTCCGAACGGACCCGGTAGGACACCTCGCGCCGGCCGCCCGCCTCCACCCGGTCCAGCACGAACCGGGGGCGCGGACCGAGCACGTACGGCACCCGGTCCTGGAGCATCAGCAGGCCCGTGGGCAGGCGCGAGACGTTGTCCATCCGCAGACGCACGCGGGCCTCGGAACCTGCCGGGACCCGCGAGGGGGAGAGCCGGCGGGTGCCCGCCACCCGGTAGCGGGTCCGGTAGAGCACGGTCGCGCACACCAGCGGCAGCACGGCGAGCAGCAGACCGACCCGCAGCAGGTCCCCCTGGCCCAGCGCGTAGGCGCAGACCGCCGCGGCGATCCCGGCCGCGAGGAAGGACCGCCCCCGGGTGGTCAGCCCGCCGAGCGCGGCCCGCACACCCCCCTTGCCCTCGCTGCCGTCCATCGCGACGGGCCCCGCCCCGGCCATCACGTCCGCCGAGGGGCGGGCTGCTGCCGGCCGCCGTACGCCGGGCCCGCCTGATACTGCGGAGCGGCGGCGGCCGGGCCGCCCACGGCCGTGGGCACCGGGGTCTGCTGGAGGATCTCCAGCACGACCTGCTCGGCGCTGCGGCGGTTCAGCTGGGCCTGCGCGGTGGGCAGCAGCCGGTGGGCGAGCACCGCCACGGCCAGGGCCTGCACATCGTCCGGCAGGCAGTAGTCCCGGCCGCACAGCGCCGCGGACGCCTTGGCGGCCCGCAGCAGATGCAGCGTGGCGCGCGGCGAGGCGCCGAGCCGGAGGTCGGGGTGGTTGCGGGTGGCACCGACGAGCTGCACCGCGTACCTGCGGACGGCCTCGGCGACATGGACCGCCCGCACCGCGTCGATCAGCTTCACGATGTCGTGCGCGTGGGCCACCGGCTGGAGGTCGTCCAGGGGGGAGAGCCCGCCGTGCACGTCGAGCATCCGCAGCTCGGCCTCCGCGGTGGGATAGCCGATCGACACCCGGGCCATGAACCGGTCGCGCTGGGCCTCGGGCAGCGGATACGTGCCCTCCATCTCCACCGGGTTCTGCGTGGCCACGACCATGAAGGGGTCGGGCAGCTCGTAGGTGTGCCCGTCGATGGTGACCTGGCGCTCCTCCATCGACTCCAGCAGCGCGGACTGGGTCTTGGGGGAGGCGCGGTTGATCTCGTCGCCGATCACCACCTGGGCGAAGATCGCGCCCGGCTTGAACTCGAAGTCGCGGCGCTGCTGGTCGTAGATCGACACTCCGGTGATGTCCGACGGCAGCAGGTCCGGCGTGAACTGGATGCGGCGCACCGAGCAGTCGATGGACCTGGCCAGCGCCTTGGCCAGCATGGTCTTGCCGACGCCCGGGACGTCCTCGATGAGCAGATGCCCCTCCGCGAGCAGCACGGTCAGCGAGAGCCGTACGACCTCCGGCTTGCCCTCGATCACGGCCTCCACCGACCTGCGCACCCGCTCTGCGGTGGTGGTCAGATCTGTGAGGCTCGCTCGATCGTCATAGGTCGTCACCCGGCCCTCCTCGGCCCTGCCCCACGCTCACCAGGAGCACGGGATTCCCCAGTCACGGGCCGGTGCCCTCGTGCGGCCCGGCCCTCCCCGAAATGCGGACACCGCGTCGGACGGCGAGGTCCGACGGGGTGTCACTCACGCATTCTTGTTGCCGTTACCGCTTCGTGTCACTCGCCTGTGGACAACCAAGGGCGATATGTCGGATTGGGTGAGGATTTCGTCACCGGAAGGTGCTCGTCCGCCACCTCCCGGCGGCCTCAGGCGCACGGCCGGGTCAGGAAGCCGGGAAGATCTCGCGCAGCTTGCCGGAGGTCACGTCGAAGACAAAACCGCGCACGTCATCCGTGTGCTTGAGGAACGGCGAGGTGCGCGCGCGCTGCATCGACTGCCGCACGTCCTGGTCGGCGTCGGTGTACGACTCCACGGCCCAGGACGGGCGCTGGCCGACCTCCATCTCCAGCTCCTGGCGGAAGTCCTCCGTGATCGACTCCATGCCGCAGTTGGTGTGGTGGATCAGGATGATGCTGCGGGTGCCCAGCGCCCGCTGGCTGATCGCCAGCGAACGGATGACGTCGTCCGTGACCACGCCGCCCGCGTTGCGGATGGTGTGGCAGTCGCCCAGCGACAGGCCGAGAGCCTTGTGCAGGTCGAGCCGGGCGTCCATGCAGGCGACCACGGCGACGCGGAGCACCGGCTTGGCGTCCATCCCGGGGTCCTTGAACTCCGAGGCGTAGTGGCCATTCGCCTCGACCAGACGGTCGGTGACCGTACCGGCGGCGGCGGAGGCGGGAGGTTCGGCGGGGGCGTGCGCGGAAGTCGACATGGACAAGACGTTAGCCCCCGCCGCCGGGGGCGACCGGAGGGGGAAGCGGACAAAAAACGTCAACAGTGCTTGTTGTGAGGTACTCCACAAGCCCGCCCGCGGTCATCCGGGCGGGTGAACGTGCGGCGGCCGACGCGCTGCCGGGTTGATTGATCGGGAATCGATCGAGTGGCAGGGTGGACTAAAGTGACGGGAAGTTACCGACACCCTGCACATTTCGAACTTTTCCCCGTGTGCGCGGCGTACGTACGGCCCGGCCCTCTCCCGCTCGCCGGTCGGCTGACGCCCCTTCCCCGGCGCCGGCGGACCTCCCCTTCGCGAGCGGGCGGGGACCAGGCCGTACGTCCCGCCACCCGGGACCTGAGCCTGAGAGGGCGCATGAGCCAGACCCGACACGTCCCGGTGATGCTCCAGCGATGCCTGGACCTGTTGGCACCGGCCCTGGAGGAGGCTCCCGGCCCCCGGCCCCCGGTGGTCGTCGACTGCACCCTGGGCCTCGGCGGGCACAGCGAGGCGCTCCTCGCCGCCTTCCCGACCGCCCGGCTGATCGCCCTGGACCGCGACAAGGAGGCCCTTCGCCTCTCCGGCGAGCGGCTCGCCCCCTACGGCGACCGCGCGACGCTGGTGCACGCCGTCTACGACGAGCTGCCCGAGGTGCTCGACCGGCTCGGCATCCCCAAGGTGCAGGGCGTCCTGTTCGACCTGGGCGTCTCCTCCATGCAGCTGGACGAGGCCGACCGCGGCTTCGCGTACGCCCGCGACGCCCCGCTCGACATGCGCATGGACCAGACGACCGGCATCGGCGCCGCCGAGGTCCTCAACACCTACCCGCCGGGCGAACTGGTGCGCATCCTGCGCGCGTACGGCGAGGAGAAGCAGGCGAAGCGGATCGTCTCCGCCGTCGTGCGCGAACGCGAGAAGGAGCCCTTCAGCAACAGCGCCCGGCTCGTCGAGCTGATCCGCGAAGCCCTGCCGCAGGCCGCCATGCGCACCGGCGGCAACCCCGCCAAACGCACCTTCCAGGCCCTGCGCATCGAGGTCAACGGCGAACTCACCGTGCTGGAGCGGGCCATTCCGGCCGCCGTCCGGAGCCTCGCCGTCGGCGGCCGCATCGCTGTCCTGTCGTACCAGTCGCTGGAGGACCGGCTGGTCAAGCAGGTCCTCGCGGCCGGCGCCGCCAACACCGCGCCGCCCGGCCTGCCCGTCGTCCCCGAGCGCTACCAGCCCCGGCTGAAGCTGCTCACCCGGGGCGCCGAGCTCCCCACCGAGGAGGAGGTCGCCGAGAACCGGAGGGCCGCCCCCGCCCGGCTGCGCGGCGCCCAGCGCATCCGCGAGGACGAGCGGTGAGCGCCCGGCTCCCGGCCGCCGGCGCCGGGGACGGAGCGGTGCGGTGAGCGAACCGGCCGGGCAGCGACAAGGACGCGCCGCACGGCTCACCCGGCTGATGCCCGCCGGGCCGAGCACCGCGGCCCGCACTCCGTTCGTCCTGCTGGTCGTCCTGCTGCTGGGCGGCGGACTGATCACCCTGCTGCTGCTCAACTCCGCGCTCAACGAGGGGTCGTTCCGGCTGAGCGAGCTGAAGAAGCGGACCACCGAACTCACCGACGAGCAGCAGGCCCTCCAGCGCGACGTCGACGCCTCCTTCGAGCCCGACGCCCTGGCACGCCGGGCCCGGGAGCTGGGCATGGTCCCCGGCGGCAGCCCCGCCTTCCTCGACCCGGACGGCACGGTCCGGGGGGTGCCGTCCAAGGCCACGCCGGGCCCGGACCCCGCGCCCACCCCGACCACCCCCGCGCCGGCCACCTCGGCGCCCGCGAGCCCGGCCACACCCGCGGCCCCCGCGCCCACCACCCCCGCGCCCGGCACCGCGACGGCGGCACCGGGCACCTCCACGGCCTCCGGCGCGCCGGCGGCACAGCCCTCCACGAGCCCCGGCAGGTGACCGAGTGCCCTCCAAGCAACCACCGCGCCGCCGGGTCCCCGGCCCCGCGCGCCCCCGCAAGGCCGCCGCGTCCGGCCGCCCGCGCCCCGAGCAGCGGCGGCGCGGCCCCTCCGGCGCGCCGCGCGGGCGCACGGCGCGCGGCCGCTCCGGCCGGCCGCTGCGGCTGGGCAGCCCGCGCCCGAGGCTCCGGCTGGTCAGCCTCGCGCTGACGCTCGTCATGATCGCGTTCGTCGTCCGGCTCCTCCAGGTCCAGGCCGTCGACGCCCACGCGTACGCCGCGAAGGCCGAGGAGAACCGCTACCTGAGCTACACCGTGGCGGCGGAGCGCGGTGAGATCACCGACCGCGGCGGCATCGCGCTGGCCACCAGCGTCGACGCGTACGACATCACCGCCGACCCCAAGATGTTCACGCCGGCCGACAGCAAGGCGCCGGACGCCCCCCAGCAGGCCGCCGCCCTCCTCGCGCCCATCCTCGGCGTCGACGCGGCCGACCTGACGAAGCGGCTCTCCAAGCCCAGGAGCCGCTACGCGGTCCTGGCCCGCAGGCAGACCCCGCAGGTCTGGAAGCAGATCAAGGACCTGAAGTCCGCCTTCGCCGAGAAGGCCGCGAAGGACAAGGCGGCCGGCGGTCCCGGCGCCAACGTGCTGGCCGGCGTCTTCCAGGAGGCGACCACCAAGCGCGTCTATCCCAACGGTGCCCTGGCCGCCGGGATACTGGGTTACGTCAACGCCGAGGGCAAGGGCGCGGGCGGCCTCGAATCGCAGCTGGACAAGGCACTCGCGGGCGAGGACGGCACGATCAAGTACGCCCAGTCCGGCGGCCGGCGGGTGCCCACCGCGGGCACCAAGGAGGTGCCGGCGGTCCCCGGCTCCGACATCGAGCTGACCATCGACCGCGACATCCAGTGGGCGGCCCAGAAGGCCATCTCCGACCAGGTCGAGAAGTCGAAGGCCGACCGCGGCTACGTCATCGTGCAGAACACCCGCACCGGCGAGGTCCTCGCCATGGCCAACGCCCCCGGCTTCGACCCCAACGACCTCTCCCAGGCCGACGCCGCCTCCCTGGGCAACGCGGCCCTCCAGGACGTCTACGAGCCCGGCTCCACCAGCAAGGTGATGTCCATGGCCGCCGTGCTGGAGGAGGGCGTCGCCACCCCCGGCACGCACGTCACGGTCCCCAACCGGCTGCACCGGGGCGACCGGCTCTTCAAGGACGACATCGACCACCCCACGTGGTACCTGACGCTCAACGGCGTACTCGCCAAGTCCAGCAACATCGGAACGATCCTGGCCACCGGTCAGCTCGGCAAGACGCAGGCCGAGTCGAACAAGGTGCTGCACTCCTACCTGAGGAAGTTCGGCATCGGGTCGCCCACCGGCCTCGACTACCCCGGCGAGACCCCCGGCATCCTCGCCAAGCCGCAGGACTGGTCGACCTCGCAGCAGTTCACGATCCCGTTCGGCCAGGGCCTCTCCCTCAACGCCATGCAGGCCGCCTCGATCTACTCGACCATCGCCAACGGCGGCGTCCGGATCGAACCGACCCTCGTCCGCGGCACCAGGGGCCCCGACGGCCGCTACACCCCCGCCGAGGCCCCCGAACAGACCAGGGTGGTCAGCGAGAAGACGGCGAAGACGCTCGCCACCATGCTCGAATCGGTGGTCGGCGACGAGGAGGGCACCGGAACGAAGGCCAAGATCCCCGGCTACCGGGTCGCGGGCAAGACCGGCACCGCCAACCGGGTCGACCCGGTGCGCGGCGGCTACCACGGCTACACGGCCTCCTTCGCCGGCTTCGCGCCCGCCGACGACCCCCAGATCACCGTCTACTGCGCGATCCAGAACCCCACCAAGGGCAGTTACTTCGGCGGCCAGATCTGCGGCCCCATCTACAAGCAGGTCATGGAGTTCGCCCTCAAGACGCTCCAGACCCCCCCGTCCGGCAGTGAGCCGGCCCGGCTGCCGGTGTCCTACGCACCCGGCGAGTGAACTCGCGGAGACCACCAGTGACAACCATCACCCCCGATCCCGGGAACCGGAACGAGAACCCCCGGACCCCGGCCCCCTCACTTCGCGAGAGGCCCGGTGCGCCCGGTACGCTCACCGCCGTGCCCCACGCTGAACAGTCCCGAACGACCCAGAAGGACGCGCCTGTGAACTACCCGGGAGCGCCCCGCCCGGATCGGCTGCGGCCGACCCCCCTGGTAACACTGGCGGCCCGTCTGGGAGCCGAACCGCCGGGCACCGGTGACGTCACCGGCATCACCCACGACTCCCGCGCCGTACGCCCCGGGGACCTCTACGCGGCCCTGCCGGGCGCCCGGCTGCACGGCGCCGACTTCGCCGCCCAGGCGGCCGGTCTCGGCGCGGCGGCCATCCTCACCGACCCGTCCGGCGCCGAGCGCGCCCGCGCCACCGGGGTGCCGGTCCTCGTCACCGACGACCCGCGCGGCCGGATGGGCGAACTCGCCGCCGAGATCTACGGCCACCCCGGCGCCGACCTGCTCCAGATCGGCATCACCGGCACCTCCGGCAAGACCACCACCGCCTATCTCATCGAAGGCGGCTT
The DNA here is from genome assembly GCF_000373645.1 of Streptomyces sp. ATexAB-D23. GTDB lineage: Bacteria > Actinomycetota > Actinomycetes > Streptomycetales > Streptomycetaceae > Streptomyces > Streptomyces castrisilvae. Next base: position 81,577 of record NZ_KB892057.1, read on the forward strand.
CCGCGGCGCCGGACGCGACACCGGCCTCATCGGCACCGTCGAGATGCGGATCGGCGACGAACGCATCAAGTCCGAGCGCACCACCCCGGAAGCCACCGATCTCCAGGCCCTGTACGCCGTCATGCGCGAACGCGGTGTGGACGCGGTGACCATGGAGGTCTCCAGCCACGCCCTGGTGCTCGGCCGGGTCGACGGCTGCGTCTTCGACGTCGCCGTCTTCAACAACCTCAGCCCGGAGCACATGGAGTTCCACTCCGGCATGGAGGACTACTTCCAGGCCAAGGCGCGGCTGTTCACCCCGCAGCGCAGCAAACAGGGCGTCGTCAACTACGACGACGAGTACGGCCGCAGGCTCATCACCGAGGCGTCCGTGCCCATCACCACCTTCTCCGCCGAGGGCCACCCGGACGCCGACTGGCGGGCCGAGGACGTCGTCGTCGGCCAGCTCGGCTCCACCCTCACCGTGGTCGGCCCGAACGGCGAGCGGGCCACCGCCAAGGCGCCGCTGCCCGGCCCGTTCAACGTCGCCAACACCCTGGCCGCGATCGTCACCCTCGCCGTCGCCGGCATCGACCCGCAGACCGCGGCCGACGGCGTCGCGTCCGTCTCCGGGGTGCCCGGACGGCTGGAACGCGTCGACGCCGGACAGCCCTACCTCGCGCTCGTCGACTACGCGCACAAGACCGACGCCGTCGAGTCCGTGCTGCGCTCCCTGCGCAAGGTCACCAAGGGCAGACTGCACATCGTCCTCGGCTGCGGCGGCGACCGCGACACCACCAAGCGCGGCCCGATGGGCGCCGCCGCCGCCCGGCTCGCCGACACCGCCGTACTGACCTCCGACAACCCCCGCTCCGAGGACCCGCTCGGCATCCTGGCCGCCATGCTCGCCGGCGCCGCCGAGGTGCCCGTCCACGAGCGCGGCGACGTCCTGGTCGACGCCGACCGGGCCGCGGCCGTCGCCGCCGTCGTCGGCCGCGCCGAGCCCGGGGACACCGTGCTCATCGCCGGCAAGGGCCACGAGCAGGGCCAGGACATCCATGGCGTCGTCCGCCCCTTCGACGACCGGGTGGTCCTGCGCGCCGCCATCGAGCGGTCCCTGGGGCACGAGAGCACCACCCCCTGTGCCTCCACCCACGAGAACAACAGTCAGGGATGACCAAGTGATCGCCCTTTCCCTCGCCGAGATCGCCGCAATCGTCGGCGGGCAGACGCACGACATACCGGATCCGTCGGCAACCGTCAGCGGGCCGGTCGTCATCGACTCCCGGAAGGTGACCCCAGGCAGCCTCTTCGTCGCCTTCGCCGGCGAACGCTCCGACGGCCACGACTACGCCGGGCGCGCTGTCGAGGCGGGCGCCGCGCTCGTCCTGGCCACCCGCCCCGTCGGCGTCCCCGCGATCGTCGTGGACGACGTGGTGGCGGCCCTCGGGGCGCTCTCCCGCGCCGTCGTCGCCCGCCTCGGCGCCACCGTCGTCGCCCTCACCGGCTCCGCGGGCAAGACCTCCACCAAGGACCTCATCGCCCAGCTCCTGGAGCGCAAGGGGCCCACCGTCTACCCCGAGGGCAACCTCAACAACGAGATCGGCCTGCCGCTCACCGCGCTGCGCGCCACCGACGAGACCCAGCACCTGGTCCTCGAAATGGGCGCCCGCTACATCGGCGACATCCGCTACCTCACCGGACTCGTCCCGCCGCGCATCGGCCTCGTACTGAACGTCGGCAGCGCCCACATCGGCGAGTTCGGCGGCAAGGAGCAGATCGCCCAGGCCAAGGGCGAGATGGTCGAGTCGCTGCCCGAGGACGGCACCGCCGTGCTCAACGCCGACGACCCCCTCGTACGTGCCATGGCCTCCCGCACCAAGGCACGCGTGCTCTTCTTCGGCGAAGCCGCGGATGCGGACGTACGGGGTGAGAACGTCCACCTCACCGACGACGGACGCCCCGCGTTCCGGCTCCACACACCCACCGGGTGCAGCGATGTGACCATGCGCCTGTACGGTGAGCACCACGTGTCGAACGCGCTCGCCGCGGCCGCCGTCGCCCATGAGCTGGGCCTGTCCGCAGACGAGATCGCCGAAGCGCTCTCCGAGGCGGGCACCCTCTCCCGCTGGCGCATGGAGGTCACCGAGCGTCCGGACGGCGTGACGTTCGTCAATGACGCCTACAACGCCAACCCCGAATCCATGAAGGCCGCGCTGCGCGCGCTGGCCGCCATGGGGAAGGGGCGTCGTACGTGGGCGGTGCTCGGCCTGATGGCCGAGCTCGGCGACGCCTCGCTCGCCGAGCACGACGCGGTCGGACGGCTCGCCGTCCGGCTCAACGTCAGCAAGCTCGTCGCGGTCGGGGGCAGAGAAGCCTCCTGGCTGCAACTGGGCGCATACAACGAGGGTTCGTGGGGTGAGGAGTCGGTGCACGTGTCCGACGCACAGGCTGCCGTCGACCTGTTGCGCAGGGAACTGCGCCCGGGAGACGTCGTGCTGGTGAAGGCGTCCCGGTCGGTAGGCCTGGAGCAGGTCGTAACGGCACTGCTGGAGAACGCGACCGAGGGCGAGGTCGCGGGCCGATGAGGCAGATCCTCTTCGCGGGAGCCATCGGGCTCTTCCTGACCCTGGTCGGCACTCCGCTGCTGATCAAGCTCCTGGCCCGCAAGGGATACGGGCAGTTCATCCGGGACGACGGGCCGCGCACCCACGGCTCGAAGAAGGGCACGCCCACGATGGGCGGCATCGCCTTCATCCTGGCGACGATCATCGCGTACGTCCTGGCGAAGGTGATCACCGGCGAGGACATGCGCTTCTCCGGCGTACTGGTCCTCTTCCTGATGGCCGGTATGGGACTCGTCGGCTTCCTCGACGACTACATCAAGATCGTCAAGCAGCGCTCGCTCGGACTGCGGGCCAAGGCGAAGATGGCCGGCCAGCTGATAGTCGGGATCGCCTTCGCGGTGCTCTCGCTCCAGTTCGCCGACGCCCGGGGCAACACCCCGGCGTCCACCAAGCTCTCGTTCGTCGAGGACTTCGGCTGGTCGGTCGGCCCGGTGATCTTCGTCGTCTGGGCCCTGTTCATGATTCTCGCCATGTCCAACGGCGTGAACCTGACGGACGGTCTGGACGGCCTGGCCACCGGTGCGTCGGTGATGGTCTTCGGCGCGTACACCTTCATCGGGCTCTGGCAGTTCCAGGAGTCCTGCGCCAACGCCGCCACCCTCACCAACCCGAGCGCCTGTTTCGAAGTGCGAGATCCACTCGACCTCGCGGTCGTGGCCTCCGCGCTGATGGGCTCCTGCTTCGGCTTCCTGTGGTGGAACACCTCCCCGGCCAAGATCTTCATGGGCGACACCGGCTCGCTCGCCCTCGGCGGCGCGCTCGCGGGGCTCGCGATCTGCTCCCGCACCGAGTTCCTGATGGCGGTGCTCGGCGGCCTCTTCGTGATGATCACGATGTCCGTCGTCATCCAGGTCGGCTCGTTCAAGATGACCGGCAAGCGCGTCTTCCGCATGGCACCGCTCCAGCACCACTTCGAACTCAAGGGGTGGTCCGAAGTCCTTGTCGTGGTCCGCTTCTGGATCATCCAGGGCATGTGCGTGATCGTCGGACTCGGCCTCTTCTACGCAGGATGGGCAGCAAAGAAGTGAGCAACGCGGACTGGCAGGGCAAACACGTCACGGTCGCCGGACTCGGAGTATCCGGAATCCCGGCGGCCCGCGTCCTGCACGGCCTCGGCGCCGTCGTCACCGTCGTCAACGACGGGGACGACGAGCGCTCGCGCGCCCAGGCCGCCGAGCTGGAGGCGCAGGGCATCACCGTGCGCCTCGGCGACGGGGACACCCTGCCCGAGTCCACCGAGCTGATCGTCACCGCCCCCGGCTGGAAGCCCGGCAAGCCGCTGTTCGCGGCGGCAGCCGAAGCGGGTGTCCCGGTCTGGGGCGATGTCGAACTCGCCTGGCGGCTGCGCGGGCGGGACGGCCGGGAGCCGGCACCCTGGCTCGCGGTCACCGGCACCAACGGCAAGACCACGACCGTACGGATGCTCGCCTCCATCCTGGAGGCCGCCGGGCTGCGCACCGCCGCCGTCGGCAACATCGGCGTCTCCCTCCTGGACGCCGTGGCGGGCGAGCAGACGTACGACGTACTCGCCGTCGAACTCTCCAGTTACCAGCTGCACTGGGCGCCCTCGCTGCGCGCCCACTCCGCCGCCGTGCTCAACCTGGCCCCCGACCACCTCGACTGGCACGGCTCCATGGAGGCGTACGCCGCCGACAAGGGCCGGATCTACGAGGGCAACCAGGTGGCCTGCGTCTACAACGCCGCGGACCCCGCCACCGAGGACCTGGTGCGCGAGGCGGACGTCGAGGAGGGGTGCCGGGCCATCGGCTTCACCCTCGGTACGCCGGGACCCTCCCAGCTCGGCGTCGTCGACGGCATCCTCGTCGACCGGGCCTTCGTGGCCAACCGGCAGAAGCAGGCCCAGGAACTGGCCGAGGTGGCCGACGTCAAACCGCCGGCCCCGCACAACATCGCCAACGCCCTGGCCGCCGCCGCCCTGGCCCGCGCCTTCGGCGTCGAGCCCGCCGCCGTGCGCGACGGGCTGCGCGACTTCCGCCCCGACCCGCACCGCATCGAGCACGTCGCCGATGTCGACGACGTCGCGTACGTGGACGACTCCAAGGCGACCAACACGCACGCCGCCGAAGCCTCCCTCGCCGCCTACGACTCCATCGTCTGGATCGCCGGCGGACTGGCCAAGGGTGCCACGTTCGACGAGCTGGTGACCGGCTGCGCCAAGCGCCTGCGGGGCGTCGTGCTGATGGGCGCCGACCGGGCCCTGATCCGCGAAGCCCTCGCGCGACACGCCCCCGAGGTCCCGGTGGTCGACCTCGACCGGACCGACACTGGGGCGATGTCCGAGGCGGTCCGCGAGGCGGCACGGCTCGCCCGGCCGGGAGACACCGTACTGATGGCCCCGGCCTGCGCCTCCATGGACATGTTCGTCAACTACAACAAGCGGGGCGAGGCCTTCGCGGACGCCGTCCGCGCACGCGCCGCCGAGAGCGCCTGACGGCCCGGCCGCCGCGCCGTACCGTCCCGGACGACCGGGGCGGTACGGCTGTGCCGGGGCGGGCCCCGGCACCGGAGCCCCGGGCACGAGCAGTGGAGGGGACAGGGACATGCCGGCCGAAGAGAGCGTGCGTGTGCGGCCCGCCAAGGCGCGGCGCCCCGCGGCGGTGCGCACCCGGAGCACGGGCGGCCCGCGCAGCCCCCGAGGCGGCGGTGCGCGGCGGCTGTACGAGCAGGCACGCAGGGCCTGGGACCGCCCGCTGACGGCGTACTACGTGATCCTGGGCGCCGGACTCCTGATCACCGTGCTCGGCCTGGTGATGGTCTACTCCGCCTCGATGATCAAGGCCCTGGAACTCGGCAAGCCGGGCACCTACTTCTTCCGCAAACAGTTCCTGGCCGCGGTGATCGGGGCCGGACTGATGGCGCTCGCCGCCCGGATGCCGGTCAAGCTGCACCGGGCGCTGGCCTACCCGCTGCTCATGGGCGCCGTCTTCCTGATGGTGCTGGTCCAGGTGCCGGGGATAGGGATGTCGGTCAACGGCAACCGCAACTGGCTCTACCTGGGCGGCCCCTTCCAGCTCCAGCCCAGCGAGTTCGGCAAACTGGCCCTTGTGCTGTGGGGGGCGGACCTGCTCGCCCGCAAACAGGACAAGCGGCTGCTGGCCCAGTGGAAGCACATGCTCGTGCCGCTGGTCCCGGTCGCCTTCATGCTGCTCGGGCTGATCATGCTCGGCGGCGACATGGGTACTGCGATCATTCTCACGGCCATCCTCTTCGGACTGCTCTGGCTGGCCGGTGCGCCGACCCGGATGTTCGCCGCAGTGCTCGCCACCGCCGGTCTCATCGGCTTCCTGCTGATCAAGACCAGCCCCAACCGCATGTCCCGGCTGGAGTGCATGGGAGCCAGCGAGCCCGGCCCCGGCGGCTCGTGCTGGCAGGCCGTGCACGGCATCTATGCTCTGGCGTCGGGCGGATGGTTCGGATCGGGGCTCGGTGCGAGTGTGGAAAAATGGGGTCAACTTCCTGAACCCCACACCGACTTCATCTTCGCCATCACCGGGGAGGAACTGGGGTTGGCGGGGACGCTGTCGGTACTCGCCCTCTTCGCGGCTCTAGGCTATGCGGGTATCCGCGTGGCGGGACGCACGGAGGACCCCTTCGTGAGGTACGCAGCGGGAGGTGTGACCACCTGGATCACGGCGCAGGCCGTGATCAACATCGGTGCGGTGCTCGGCCTGCTGCCGATCGCCGGTGTCCCGCTCCCGCTGTTCTCCTACGGGGGGTCGGCCCTGCTGCCGACCATGTTCGCCGTCGGGCTGATGATCGCGTTCGCGCGGGACGAGCCCGCCGCGAAGGCTGCCCTGGCCGTGCGGAGGCCCGGGGTGAGATGGAAGACGATGAGACGGCGCGTCAAGAAGCGTTCGTCCGGAGAGCGGTGAATTTCGGTGCATGTCGTACTCGCCGGCGGGGGGACCGCCGGCCACATCGAGCCCGCGCTTGCCCTCGCGGACGCCCTGCGCAGGCAGGACCCGAGCGTGGGGATCACCGCTCTCGGCACGGAGCGGGGACTCGAGACCAGGCTCGTACCCGAGCGGGGGTACGAACTCGCCCTGATCCCGGCCGTACCGCTGCCGCGCAAGCCGACCCCCGAGCTCATCACCGTCCCGGGCCGGCTGCGCGGCACCATCAAGGCCGCCGAGCAGATCCTCGAACGCACCAGGGCCGACTGCGTGGTCGGCTTCGGCGGTTACGTCGCCCTGCCCGGCTACCTGGCCGCCAAACGCGCCGGCGTCCCGATCGTGGTCCACGAGGCCAACGCCCGCCCGGGGCTGGCCAACAAGATCGGGTCGCGGTACGCGCACGGCGTCGCCGTCTCCACGCCCGACAGCAAGCTGCGCGGCGCCCGCTACATCGGCATCCCGCTGCGCCGCACCATCGCCACCCTCGACCGGGCCCGGATGCGCCCCGAGGCGCGCGCCGCGTTCGGCCTCGACCCCAACCTGCCGACGCTGCTGGTCTCCGGCGGCTCGCAGGGCGCCCGCCACCTCAACGAGGTGGTCCAGCGCGTCGCTCCGCTGCTCCAGCGCTCCGGCATCCAGATCCTGCACGTGGTCGGCCCCAAGAACGAATTGCCGCGCGTGGACAACATGCCCGGGATGCCCCCCTATATCCCGGTACCGTACGTGGACCGGATGGATCTCGCGTACGCCGCGGCCGACATGATGCTCTGCCGCGCGGGCGCGATGACCGTCGCCGAACTCTCCGCCGTCGGGCTGCCCGCCGCCTATGTCCCGTTGCCCATCGGCAACGGCGAACAGCGGCTGAACGCCCAGCCGGTGGTCAACGCCGGCGGTGGCCTGCTGGTGGACGACGCGGTGCTCACCCCCGAGTGGGTGCAGGGCAACGTCCTTCCGGTGCTGTCCGATCCGCACAGATTGTATGAAATGTCCCGCGCCGCCGCGGAGTTCGGGCGCCGGGACGCCGACGATCTGCTGGTCGGCATGGTGTACGAGGCGATTGCCGCACGTCGTAACGCGTGAGGCGGGCGGGTCCGGGGGCGCCGCCCCCGGACCCGGCATAAGGAGCGAGCGTGGCCGGACCGACGACCGCCCAGCGCGGTGCAGGGAAGCAGGAGGGCGCCCGGGACCGGCCGCCGCGCCCACGCCCGGAGGGGTCCCGCGTCCCCCGGCGCAGGCTGCTGATCCTGATCGCCGCGGCCGTCCTCCTGCTCGGCGCGGGCGCCGTCTGGGCGCTCTACGGCTCCTCCTGGCTCCGGGTCGAACAGGTCAGGATCACCGGCGTACGGGTGCTGACGCCGGCCGAGGTGGAGAACGCGGCCCAGGTGCCGATGGGTGCCCCGCTCGTATCCGTGGACACCGGCGCGATCGAGAAAAGGTTGCGCCAGAAGTTGCCTCGTATCGACTCGGTGGATGTCGTACGGTCATGGCCGCACGGCATCGGACTTAAAGTGACCGAGCGAAAGCCGGTCCTGTTGGTGAAAAAGGGCGCAAAGTTCATTGAAGTGGACGCCGAAGGCGTGCGTTTCGCCACGGTGGACAAGGCTCCCGGGCACGTGCCTCTGCTGGAAACGGCCACCGGCCGGTCAGCGAGTCTGCGCCGTTTCGGGGCCGACCGGCTGGTGCGGGAAGCGGTCCGGGTCGCCGGCGATCTCCCGGGCGGCGTCGCGGAGGACACCCAGGTCGTACGGGTCGCCTCGTACGACGCCATCTCCCTGGAGCTCACCGGGGACCGCACGGTGAACTGGGGGAGTGGTGAACAGGGCGCGGTGAAGGCGAAAGTCCTCACCGCTCTCATGAAAGCCGCCCCCAAAGCGGGACACTTCGACGTGAGTGCACCCACCGCTCCCGCGGTGTCGGGTAGTTGACGCACATTTGGCCTGGCCAGCACCCTGGTTGGTCAGCGCTACGGGTGATCACATAGGGTGAAAAGAAAAACGGGAGGTTCGGCGTGTTCGTTGAACGGGCGCCACTTGTCGACTTAGTGTCCTGTTCGGAAGAGTCCATGAAGCAGACACACTGGTAACCCTAAACTTCAGCGTTAGGGTTTGGGTCGGCGTTCGGACCGTCCCAATCGGCATCCGTCGTCGCGGCGGGATCACCGCGAAGCGACGACACGTAACTCGAGGCGAGAGGCCTTCGACGTGGCAGCACCGCAGAACTACCTCGCAGTCATCAAGGTCATCGGTGTCGGCGGCGGTGGTGTCAATGCCATCAACCGAATGATCGAGGTCGGTCTCAAGGGCGTCGAGTTCATCGCGATCAACACGGATGCGCAAGCCCTGTTGATGAGCGACGCCGACGTCAAGCTCGACGTCGGCCGCGAACTCACCCGCGGCCTCGGCGCCGGGGCGAACCCGGCCGTCGGTCGTAAGGCGGCAGAGGACCACCGTGAGGAGATCGAGGAGGTCCTCAAGGGGGCCGACATGGTCTTCGTCACCGCAGGCGAAGGCGGCGGCACCGGTACCGGTGGCGCACCCGTCGTCGCGAACATCGCGCGCTCGCTCGGCGCCCTGACGATCGGTGTGGTCACCCGCCCGTTCACCTTCGAGGGCCGGCGTCGCGCGAACCAGGCGGAGGACGGCATCGCCGAACTCCGCGAAGAGGTCGACACCCTCATCGTCATTCCCAACGACCGTCTGCTGTCCATCTCGGACCGCCAGGTCAGCGTGCTCGACGCGTTCAAGTCGGCCGACCAGGTGCTGCTCTCGGGTGTCCAGGGCATCACCGACCTCATCACCACCCCGGGCCTGATCAACCTCGACTTCGCCGACGTCAAGTCGGTCATGTCCGAGGCCGGATCGGCGCTCATGGGCATCGGCTCGGCCCGCGGCGACGACCGCGCGGTGGCCGCCGCGGAGATGGCGATCTCCTCGCCGCTCCTGGAGGCGTCCATCGACGGCGCCCGCGGTGTCCTGCTCTCCATCTCCGGCGGCAGCGACCTCGGTCTCTTCGAGATCAACGAGGCCGCCCAGCTGGTGAGCGAGGCGGCGCACCCCGAGGCGAACATCATCTTCGGCGCGGTCATCGACGACGCGCTGGGCGACGAGGTGCGGGTCACCGTGATCGCGGCGGGCTTCGACGGCGGGCAGCCGCCGGCCCGGCGGGAGAACGTCTTGGGGGCGAACAGCGCCAAGCGCGAGGAGCCGGCCCCGACGCCGGTCCGGGCCGCCGAGCCCGTGCGCCAGTCGGGCGGACTGGGCTCCGTGCCCCCGCGCGAGGAGCCGCCGGTCCAGTCGGAGCCGGTGCCGGTCGCCGGCGAGACGCACCTGCCGCCGGTCGTCGCGCCGCCGCACGTCCCGCCGGCCCGTCCCTACCAGGACTCCCAGGCCGAAGAGCTGGACGTACCGGACTTCTTGAAGTGATAGGTCCGCATGACGCAGTGAGCTCGAAGGTTTCTGTCTTTTCGCGGGGCGGCGCTCACTTCTCCTTCACCGACAGGTGGGGCGGGGTGAGCGCCGCTCCGTACGCGGAGCTCAACCTCGGCGGCGCGGTCGGCGACGACCCCGCCGCCGTTCTCGCCAACCGGGAGCGGGCCGCGCGCGTCCGGGGGCTCGATCCGGCGCGGGTCGTCTGGATGAATCAGGTCCATGGCCGCGATGTGGCCGTGGTCGACGAACCCTGGGGCGACACGCGGGAGATCCCCGCCGTGGACGCGGTGGTGACCGCGCGGCGCGGGCTCCCGCTCGCCGTTCTCACCGCCGACTGCACCCCCGTCCTGCTCGCCGACCCGGTCGCCGGTGTCGTCGCGGCGGCGCACGCGGGACGGCCGGGGCTGGTCGCCGGAGTCGTGCCGGCCGCGGTCGGGGCCATGGTCCGGCTCGGCGCGGAGGTCTCCCGGATCACCGCCCGTACCGGGCCCGCCGTCTGCGGGCGGTGCTACGAGGTGCCGGCCGCGATGCGGGACGAGGTCGCCGCGTGCGTGCCGGGCTCCCGGTCCGAGACCGGCTGGGGCACTCCGGCGGTGGACGTCACCGCCGGAGTCCACGCCCAGCTGGCGGAGCTCGGCGTCACCGACCGGCACAAGTCGCCCTTCTGCACCCTCGAATCGGGCGACCACTTCTCGTACCGACGCGACCGCACCACCGGGCGGCTCGCCGGATATGTCTGGCTGGACTGATAGGGCATGACGGAACGCAAGGAACAACTCGCAGCGAATCTGGCGCGGGTGGAGGAACGGATCGTTTCCGCCTGCGCCGCGGCCGGTCGCGCGCGGGAAGAAGTGACCCTCATCGTGGTCACCAAGACCTATCCCGCGAGCGATGTGCGGATTCTGCACGGACTCGGTGTGCGTCAGGTCGCGGAGAACCGCGACCAGGACGCCGCGCCCAAAGCCGCCGCCTGTACGGATCTGTCGCTCTCTTGGCACTTTGTCGGTCAATTGCAGACCAACAAGGTCCGTTCTGTGGCGAGTTATGCCGATGTCGTGCAGTCGGTGGACCGTACGAAGCTGGTGACCGCCCTCTCGGCCGCGGCCGGGCGCGGCGGCCGCGAACTCGGCTGCCTCATCCAGGTCGCGCTCGACGCGGAGAGCGGCGAGCGCGGGGCCCGCGGTGGCGTCGCGCCCGACGGGATCGAGGAGTTGGCCGACGCGGTCGCGGCGGCGCCGGGTCTGCGGCTGGACGGTCTGATGACCGTCGCGCCGCTCGCCGGGCCGTACGCCGGACGGCAACGGGCCGCGTTCGACCGGCTGATGGAATTCTCATCCCGGCTGCGCGGGAACCATCCGGCTGCGAACATGGTCTCCGCAGGGATGAGTGCGGACCTGGAGGACGCCATCGCGGCCGGAGCGACACATGTGCGCGTCGGTACTGCGGTACTCGGAGTCCGCCCCGGGCTCGGGTAACGTCGCCAAGCAAGTCGGACCACAGCAGAAAATATGGTCATTACCGCCCATGGCGGTACAGGCCGGAGTGGATCGCGGGCACTTGGTGAACAGATGCCGATCCACCACAGAGCGGAGGACTCAGAGCATGGCCGGCGCGATGCGCAAGATGGCGGTCTACCTCGGCCTCGTGGAGGACGATGGGTACGACGGCCCGGGGTTCGACCCCGACGACGAATTCGAACCCGAGCCGGAGCCCGAGCGCGACCGGCGCCGGCACCAGCCCGCACATCAGGTGGAGCGCGACCGGGAGCGTGACGAACCGGTCCGGGCGGTGCAGCCGCCGGCCCAGCGGGAGCCGGTTCAGATCCCGGCGGAGCGCGAGCGACCCGCCCGGATCGCACCCGTGGCATCCATCACACCTGAACGCCCGAACATGGAGAAGAACGCACCGGTGATCATGCCCAAGGTCGTGTCCGAGCGGGAGCCCTACCGGATCACCACGCTGCACCCCAGGACGTACAACGAGGCCCGTACCATCGGGGAACACTTCCGTGAGGGCACCCCCGTGATCATGAATCTCACGGAGATGGACGATACGGACGCAAAGCGACTTGTCGACTTTGCCGCGGGACTCGTCTTCGGTCTCCATGGCAGCATTGAGCGCGTGACACAGAAGGTGTTCCTGTTGTCGCCTGCTAACGTCGATGTCACGGCGGAGGACAAGGCCCGCATCGCAGAGGGCGGATTCTTCAACCAGAGCTGAGAACACGACACCGGGAACAACCCGGCCGCGAGGCCGGAGCTACGAGAGCCAGGGGAGAGGGAAGCGCGAGGATGGGCGTCGCACAAAGTGTTGTCTACATCGCGTTGATGTGTTTCCTCATCGTGCTGATCTTCCGGCTCGTCATGGACTACGTCTTCCAGTTCGCACGTTCATGGCAGCCGGGCAAGCCGATGGTGGTGGTCCTGGAGACCACTTACACGGTCACCGATCCACCGCTCAAGCTCCTGCGGCGGTTCATCCCGCCGCTGCGTCTCGGGGGCGTGGCACTCGACCTGTCCTTCTTCGTTCTGATGATCATCGTTTCCATCCTGATCAGCATCGTGACCAGGCTGTGAGCGATACGGTCTTGCCGACTGCCGACGACTACGTAGAGGTGAAGAAGAGATGCCGCTGACTCCGCTGACTCCCGAGGACGTGCGGAACAAGCAGTTCACGACGGTCCGCCTCCGAGAGGGCTACGACGAGGACGAGGTCGATGCCTTCCTCGACGAGGTCGAGTCGGAGCTGACCCGCCTGCTCCGTGAGAACGAGGACCTGCGCGCGAAGCTGGCCGCCGCCACGCGTGCCGCCGCGCAGAACCAGCAGCAGCAGGGCATGCGCAAGCCGCCCGAGCAGCAGGACCGGCCGGGGGCCCCGGTGCCCGCCGCCATATCGGGCCCGCCGGTTCAGCAGCAGCCCCCGCAGATGGGTCCCCCCCAGCTGCCCGGTGGTGCTCCGCAGCTGCCGGCCGGTCCCAGCGGCCACGGCCCCCAGGGTCCGCACGGCCCCGGTCCGCAGGGCCCCCACGGCCCCGGCCCGATGCAGGGTGGTCCCATGGGCGGACCGATGGGCGGCCCCATGGGCGGTCACAACCCTCAGCAGCAGATGCAGCAGATGCAGCAGCAGCAGCAGCCGCCGCAGATGCAGCAGCAGCAGGGCCCCGGTGGCGACAGCGCCGCCCGTGTCCTGTCCCTCGCCCAGCAGACCGCCGACCAGGCGATCGCGGAGGCCCGTTCCGAGGCCAACAAGATCGTCGGCGAGGCCCGCAGCCGCGCCGAGGGCCTGGAGCGGGACGCCCGAGCCAAGGCGGACGCGCTGGAGCGGGACGCGCAGGAGAAGCACCGCGTGGCGATGGGCTCGCTGGAGTCGGCCCGCGCGACGCTGGAGCGCAAGGTCGAGGACCTGCGGGGCTTCGAGCGCGAGTACCGGACCCGTCTGAAGTCCTACCTGGAGAGCCAGCTGCGTCAGCTGGAGACCCAGGCCGACGACTCGCTGGCCCCGCCGCGGACCCCGGCGGCCGCGTCGCTGCCGCCGTCGCCCTCGCTGGCTCCGGCCGGTGCGGGTGCCATGGGGCACACGGTGGGCGGCAACCACGGCGGCCACGGCAACCAGCCGATGGGCGGCAACCCGTCCATGGGCGGTGGCCCGTCCTACGGCGGCCAGCAGCAGATGTCCCCGGCGATGACGCAGCCGATGGCGCCGGTGCGGCCGCAGGCGCCGCAGCCGATGCAGCAGGCGCCGTCGCCGATGCGGGGCTTTCTGATCGACGAGGACGACAACTGAGCGGGGCGCGCTCGTTGAGCGCGTAGCCGTCGGCAGGCTGAGGGCCGGGCCCCGGGGTTTCCCCGGGGCCCGGCCCTTTGCCGTGGCCGTGGCGGGTGGTGGGCCGCTGCGCGGGGCTCGTCCCCTACCCGCTCCTTCCCGAACCGGCGGCTCCGACCCCGGGCCCCCGCTCCTCAATCGCCGGAGGGGCTTGGTCTCGCTCCTGCGGTCACTTCCGGCGTTGCCGGCGTTCGGGGCCCGGTTACGGGAAGGGGCGGGTGGGGAACAGCGAAGGGCCCGGCCGGAAGGTGTCCGGCCGGGCCCCCTCGGGGTGCGGGTTACCGCTCCGTCTTGCGCAGGCGGAACGTCAGGGACAGGGGCTCGTCCTCGAACGGCGTGCCGTACGTGTCGTCCGCGCCGCCCTGTGCGTAGTCCACGGCCAGGACCTCGTCCGCGATCAGCGCCGCGTGCTCGGTCAGCGCCTCCGTCGTCGCGGGGGAGGCGGAGGTCCAGCGGACGGCGATGCGGTCCGCGACGTCCAGGCCGCTGTTCTTGCGGGCCTCCTGGATCAGGCGGATCGCGTCACGGGCCAGGCCCGCCCGGCGCAGCTCCGGGGTGATCTCCAGGTCCAGGGCGACCGTGGCACCGGAGTCGGAGGCGACCGACCAGCCCTCGCGCGGGGTCTCCGTGATGATGACCTCGTCCGGGGCGAGGGTGATCCGCTCGCCGTCGACCTCGATCGTCGCTGTGCCCTCGCGCAGGGCCAGCGACAGCGCCGCCGCGTCCGCGTTCGCCACGGCCTTGGCCACCGCCTGGACGCCCTTGCCGAAGCGCTTGCCCAGCGCCCGGAAGTTCGCCTTGGCCGTGGTGTCGACCAGTGAGCCGCCCACCTCGGACAGCGAGGCCAGCGAGGAGACGTTCAGCTCCTCCGTGATCTGGGCGTGCAGCTCGGGGGAGAGGCGCTCGAAGCCCGAGGCCGCGACCAGGGCGCGGGAGAGCGGCTGGCGGGTCTTGACGCCCGACTCGGCACGCGTGGCCCGGCCCAGCTCCACCAGGCGGCGCACCAGCGCCATCTGTGTCGAGAGCGCGGGGTCGATCACCGACAGGTCCGCCTTTGGCCAGGAGGACAGGTGGACCGACTCCGGGGCGTCCGGGGCGACCGGCACGACCAGGTCCTGCCAGACCCGCTCGGTGATGAACGGGGTCAGCGGGGCCATCAGCCGCGTCACCGTCTCGACGACCTCGTGGAGCGTGCGCAGCGCCGCCTTGTCGCCCTGCCAGAAGCGGCGGCGGGAGCGGCGCACGTACCAGTTGGACAGGTCGTCGACGAACGCGGACAGCAGCTTTCCGGCGCGCTGGGTGTCGTAGCCCTCCAGCGCCTGGGTGACCTGGTCCACCAGCGCGTTCAGCTCGCTGAGGAGCCAGCGGTCCAGGACCGTGCGGTCGGCCGGGGCCGGGTCGGCGGCCGAGGGCGCCCAGTTCGACGTACGGGCGTACAGGGCCTGGAAGGCGACCGTGTTCCAGTACGTGAGGAGGGTCTTGCGGACGACCTCCTGGATCGTGCCGTGGCCGACGCGGCGCGCCGCCCAGGGGGAGCCGCCGGCCGCCATGAACCAGCGGACCGCGTCGGCGCCGTGCTGGTCCATGAGCGGGATCGGCTGGAGGATGTTGCCCAGGTGCTTGGACATCTTCCGGCCGTCCTCGGCGAGGATGTGGCCCAGGCAGACCACGTTCTCGTAGGACGACTTGTCGAAGACCAGTGTGCCGACCGCCATCAGCGTGTAGAACCAGCCGCGCGTCTGGTCGATGGCCTCCGAGATGAACTGCGCCGGGTAGCGGCTCTCGAAGACCTCCTTGTTCTTGTACGGGTAGCCCCACTGCGCGAACGGCATCGAGCCCGAGTCGTACCAGGCGTCGATGACCTCGGGGACGCGGTACGCCTCCAGTTGGCAGCTCTCGTGCGAGCAGGTGAACGTGATCTCGTCGATGAACGGCCGGTGCGGGTCCAGGCCGGAGAGGTCGGTGCCGCTCAGCTCGCTCAGCTCGGCGCGCGAGCCCACGCAGGTGAGGTGGCCGTCCTCGCAGCGCCAGATCGGCAGCGGGGTGCCCCAGTAGCGGTTGCGGGACAGTGCCCAGTCGACGTTGTTGGTCAGCCAGTCGCCGAACCGGCCGTGCTTGACCGAGTCGGGGAACCAGTTGGTCTTCTCGTTCTCCTGGAGCAGCCGCTCCTTGACCGCCGTCGTACGGATGTACCAGGACGGCTGCGCGTAGTACAGCAGCGCGGTGTGGCAGCGCCAGCAGTGCGGGTAGCTGTGCTCGTACGGGACGTGGCGGAAGAGCAGGCCGCGGTCCTTGAGGTCCTCGGTCAGCGCCTCGTCGGCCTTCTTGAAGAAGACCCCGCCGACCAGCGGCACGTCCTCCTCGAAGGTGCCGTCGGGGCGGACCGGGTTCACCACCGGCAGTCCGTACGCCTTGCAGACCTGGAGGTCGTCGGCGCCGAAGGCGGGGGACTGGTGGACCAGACCCGTACCGTCCTCGGTCGTGACGTACTCGGCGTTGACGATGTAGTGCGCCTGGGCCGGGCTGTGCCCGTTGCTTCCCTCGCTCGCGCTCGGGAAGTCGACGAGGGCGAACGGGCGCTCGTAGGTCCAGCGCTCCATCTCGCGGCCCGTGAACGTCTGACCGGTGAGCTCCCAGCCCTCGCCGAGCGCCTTCTCGACCAGCGGCCGGGCGACGACGAGCTTCTCCTCGCCGTTCGTCGCGACGACGTAGGTGACGTCCGGGTGCGCGGCGACGGCGGTGTTGGAGACCAGGGTCCACGGGGTCGTCGTCCAGACCAGGAGCGCCGCCTCGCCGGCCAGCGGGCCCGAGGTGAGGGGGAAGCGCACGAAGACCGAGGGGTCGACGACCGTCTCGTAGCCCTGCGCCAGCTCGTGGTCGGACAGGCCGGTGCCGCAGCGCGGGCACCAGGGGGCGACGCGGTGGTCCTGGACCAGCAGGCCCTTGTTGAAGATCTCCTTCAGCGACCACCAGACGGACTCGACGTACTCGGGGTCCATCGTGCGGTACGCGTCGTCCAGGTCGACCCAGTAGCCCATGCGGGTCGTCAGCTCGGCGAAGGCGTCGGTGTGCCGGGTCACGGACTCGCGGCACTTGGCGTTGAACTCGGCGATGCCGTACGCCTCGATGTCCTTCTTGCCGTTGAAGCCCAGCTCCTTCTCGACCGCGAGCTCGACCGGCAGGCCGTGGCAGTCCCAGCCGGCCTTGCGGCCCACGTGGTAGCCCTGCATGGTCCGGAAGCGGGGGAAGACGTCCTTGAAGACGCGGGCCTCGATGTGGTGGGCACCGGGCATGCCGTTGGCGGTCGGCGGGCCCTCGTAGAACACCCACTCGGGGCGGCCGGCGGACTGGTCGAGGCTCTTGGTGAAGACCTTGCTCTCGCGCCAGAAGTCGAGCACGGCGTGCTCCAGCGCGGGCAGGTCGACCTGGGCGGGTACCTGGCGGTACTGCGGCGATGTCATGTGCGGGCTTCCTCCGGCGGACGTCTTCCACTTCCGTCGGAGGGACGAGAACCGACGCCGGTCCCCGCGGTACCACCCTCCTTGGCCCCGGGCGTGCGCCCCGGGCCCCCTCATTGGGGTGCGATGCCGGTTCTACTGGCTCCGGGGACCGTGGGCGGACCCACCTGTCCCGGGTTTTCTTCCGACGGCTCCGGGTGATCTTCACGACGCGCTCGCCCCCGGGCTTCCACCGTCCCCGGGTCGCTCCTGGCTGCGTACGACGCTACTCGTCCCATCCACGCCTCTCGCTGGCCCCAGTGTACGGGCCCCCGGGGGCGGCGGCCGACCCGTTTACCGAGCGGCCCGCGCGTGACCCGAATGGCCAGACGGGACGTACACGGTCGGGGCGCGCGGCGGAAAGCCGGAATACCCGGCGGGGAGCTGGGCACAACGGATGCAGGCGCGCGGTGATCCGGACACGGGGAGGGGCGATGCGGCGGCGTGCCCCGTTGCCGCGGGGCTGGGGTCGACTTATCGTCCCAGCACGACTCGCGAGCAAGATCACACTGCGTGAAGGGGCCGCGGCCATGGTGGAGAAGAAGGCAGCCGCACGGAAGACGGCGGCGGCCGACAAGGCGCCCGCCAAGAAAGCCGCGGCGAAGAAGGCGCCCGCGAAGAAGGCAGCCGGGAAGTCCACGGGCAAGTCCGCCGGGAAGTCTGCCGGGAAAGCCGCAGCCAAGAAGACCCCGGCCGGGACTCCGGCCGGGGAGGGGTCGAAGACCACGGGGGCGGCGCAGGCCGCCGAGCAGACGGGAGCCCACACGGTGGTAGCCAAGAAGAGCGCGGCCAGCACCCGCACCGCGGACGCGAGCACGGCACCCGTGCCGCCTGCCCGGGTCGCCACGGCGCCGGGGGAGCTGGCCGTACGGCCGGGTGAGGACCCCTGGACGCCGGAAGAGGTCGCGGCCGCGCGCACCGAGCTGACCAGCGAGAGCACCCGGCTGCGCAACGAGCTGGAGGCCTCGGGTCTGGCGCTGGCCGGGCTGATGCGGGACTCCGGCGACGGGGCGGGCGACGACGAGGCCGACACCGGCACCAAGAACATCACCCGCGAGCACGAGATGCAGCTCGCCGCCAACGCCCAGGAGATGCTGGACCAGACCGAGCGGGCGCTGGCCCGGCTGGAGGCCGGTACGTACGGGCTCTGCGAGGTCTGCGGCAACCCGATCGGCAAGGCGCGGATGCAGGCGTTCCCCCGGGCCACCCTCTGTGTCGAGGACAAACAGAAGCAGGAGCGACGAGGCTGATCCGCACTGGTGTGCCGTACCCTCGTTCTCTGTCGGGAACTAGCTTGAGGGACTCACGTGGCAGAGGCGGAGCGCATCATCGGTACGCCGGACATCACCGGGGTTGAGGGAAGCGGAGAGACCGGGCCGGACGGCGCGGCCGCTTCCCCGGACGCCGTCACGCCGGACGGGCAGGACACCGGCGCGACCGCGGCCGACGCCGATGCGGGCGCGGACGCGGAAGCGGCGGTCGACCGGTCGCCGGCCGCTCGCCGGCGCCGGATCATCCTGCTCTTCTGCGTCGCCGTCGTCGCCTATCTGCTCGACCTCGGCAGCAAGATGCTCGTCGTGGCGAAGCTGGAGCACCAGGAGCCGATCGAGCTGCTCGGCGACTGGCTCAAGCTCGACGCCATCCGCAACGCGGGCGCCGCGTTCGGGATCGGCGAGGCCTTCACGATCATCTTCACGATCATCGCGGCGACCGTCATCGTGGTGATCGCGCGGCTCGCGCGCAAGCTGTACAGCCTGCCGTGGGCCGTCGCGCTCGGTCTGCTGCTCGGCGGGGCGCTCGGCAACCTCACCGACCGCATCTTCCGCGCGCCGGGCGTGTTCGAGGGCGCGGTGGTGGACTTCATCGCCCCCGCCCACTTCGCCGTCTTCAACCTCGCCGACTCCGCGATCGTCTGCGGCGGCATCCTGATCGTCCTCCTCTCCTTCAAGGGCCTGGACCCCGACGGCACCGTGCACAAGGACTAGTAAGGGCAAGGCATACTCGACAGGTGAGTACGCAACCCGAGGTCCGCACCCTGCCCGTCCCCGATGGCCTGGAGGGCGAGCGCGTCGACGCCGCCATTTCCCGGATGTTCGGTTTCTCCCGCACCAAGGCCGCCGATCTGGCCGCTGCCGGGAAGGTGCAGGTGGACGGCTCGGTGGTCGGGAAGTCCGAGCGGGTGCACGGCGGTGCCTGGCTCGAAGTGGAGATGCCGCAGGCCCCCGCACCCGTGCAGATCGTCGCCGAGCCCGTCGAGGGCATGGAGATCGTGCACGACGACGACGACATCGTCGTGATCGCGAAGCCGGTCGGCGTCGCCGCGCACCCCAGCCCCGGCTGGACCGGCACCACCGTCATCGGCGGCCTCGCCGCCGCCGGCTACCGGATCTCGACCTCGGGCGCCGCCGAGCGCCAGGGCATCGTCCACCGTCTCGACGTCGGGACCTCCGGGCTGATGGTCGTCGCCAAGTCGGAGCGCGCCTACACCCTGCTGAAGGCCCAGTTCCGCGACCGGGTCGTGGAGAAGAAGTACAACGCGCTGGTCCAGGGCCACCCGGACCCGATGAGCGGCACCATCGACGCGCCCATCGGCCGCCACCCCAACCACGACTACAAGTGGGCGGTCGTCGCGGACGGCAAGGCATCGGTGACGCACTACGACCTGATCGAGGCGTACCGGGCCGCCAGCCTCCTGGACATCAAGCTGGAGACCGGCCGCACCCACCAGATCCGGGTGCACATGTCCGCCCACCGGCACCCCTGCGTCGGTGACCTCACCTACGGCGCCGACCCGACCATGGCCAAGCGCCTCGGCCTGACCCGGCAGTGGCTGCACGCGGTCAAGCTCGGCTTCGAGCACCCCTCGGACGGCCGCTGGGTCGAGTTCACCAGCTCCTACCCCGACGACCTCCAGCAGGCGCTGGACCGTATTGCCGCGGAGAGCGAATGACCCCCAGGCCCCCGTGGTACGTCACCCGTACCGTCACCGACGAGCAGGACCGCGCCGCGTGCTTCCAGCTCCGCAAGGACGTCTTCGTCGGTGAGCAGAACGTGCCCGAGGAGATCGAGTACGACGCCCACGACGCCGACGCGGTGCACGTGATCGCGGTCGCGGCCGACGGCACCGCGCTCGGTACCGGGCGGCTGCTGCACGGCCAGGCCGCCGCGGGCCACACGGGCGGCGACCCGGCGGTCGGCTCGCTGGGCCGGCTCGCGGTGAGCAAGGACGCGCGCGGGCTCGGCGTCGGCGCCGCGCTGGTGCGGGCCATAGAGGACGCGGCCCGGGACAACGGCCTGGCCGCCGTCGACCTGCACGCCCAGACGCACGCGCTGCGCTTCTACGAGCGCCTCGGCTATGTGGCGTACGGCCCCGAGTTCACCGACGCCGGCATTCCGCACCGGGCGATGCGCCGGACGATCTGACGCCCCGCCGCACCCCCTGAACCCGGGGCCGGCCGGGCGCATGGCAGGGTAAAGGGCATCGGCCGAGCGGAGACCGGGCCCGGCCGGAGCGCTTCGGAAGGCACCCCGTGGACCAGATGACCCTGCTCTTCCTGCTGTTGCTCGGAGCTGTGGTCACGGTTCCGCTCGGGGACCGTCTCAAGCTGCCCGCGCCGGTGCTGATGACGCTCCTGGGCGTCCTGATGGCCTTCGCCAGCTTCGTGCCGAAGGTGGACATTCCGCCGGAGATCATCCTCCCCGCGCTGCTGCCCCCGCTGCTCTACGCCTCCGTCCAGCGCACCTCCTGGCGGCAGTTCGCCGCCAACAAGCGGCCCATCTTCCTGCTGGCCGTCGCGCTGGTCTTCCTGACGACGGCGGCCGTCGCCGCGGTGGCCAACGCGATCGTCCCCGGACTGCCCATCGCCGCCGCCGTCGCGCTCGGCGCGCTCGTCGCACCCCCCGACCCGGTCGCCGCCACCGCCGTCGCGGGCTCGGTCGGGCTGCCCCGCAGGCTCGTCTCCATCCTGGAGGGCGAGGGGCTGTTCAACGACGTCACCGCGATCGTGCTGTACCACGTGGCCATCGCGGCGGCGGTCAGCGGCACCTTCTCGCTGCCCGAGGCGTTCGGCCTGCTGGTCCTGTCCGCCGTCGTCGCCGTCGCGGTCGGTGTCGCGCTCGGCTGGATCACCATCAAGCTCATGGGGCTGCTCGGTGACGCCACCCTCCAGGTCGGCCTGACCCTGCTGGTGCCGTTCATCAGCTACGTACTCGCCGAGGAGCTGATGGGCTCCGGCGTGCTCGCCGTCCTGACCACCGCGCTCTTCCTCGCCGAGCACACCGCGGACGCCGACGACGTGCTGGGCCGGCTCACCGGACGCACCTTCTGGGAGATCGTCGACACCCTCGTCACCGGTGTCGCCTTCGGGCTGATCGGGCTCGAACTGCACAACGTGTTCGGTACGGCCGACGGGCGCGAGCTGGAGATGGCCGGCTGGGCGCTCGCCGTCGTCGCGGTCGTCGTCGGCGTACGGCTGCTGTACCTGCTACCGGCGACCTGGCTGGCCAAACGGCTGCACACCCGGCGGGACGTCAGCGAGGAGATCCCCACCAGCTGGCGCGAGACGGTCATCATGTGGTGGGCCGGGATGCGCGGGGTGGCCTCCGTCGCCCTGGCGCTCGCGATCCCGCTGGAGACGGACGACGGCCGGCCCTTCCCAGGCCGCGACGAGATCGTCTTCATCGCCTTCGCCGTGATCATGGTGACCCTGGTCTTCCAGGGCCTGACGCTGCCGTGGCTGGTGCGCCGGCTGGGCGTGCGCGCGGACACGGACGCCGAGGCGGCCCTGGAGAAGGACCTCGCCATACGGGCGGCCAAGGCGGCCAGGCAGCGGCTCAAGGAGATCGAGGAGACCGAGGACTTCCCGGAGGAGGTCACCGAGCGGCTGCACCGGCTCGCCTACGACGTGGGGGCGAGGATCAGCCCCGAGATGGTCGACGACGAGCGGCGCGACGCCTACGCGAAGCGCGCCGAGCGCTTCCAGGCGGTCAGCCGCGTCCAGCGCGAGATGATGTCGGCCGCCCGCCACGCCGTGCTCTCCGCCCGCAGCGAGCCCGGCGCCGACCCCGAGGTCGTGGACCGGGTCCTGCGGCAGCTGGACGTACGCAGCCTGCGCTGACCCCGGCCGCCCGGGGGCGGGCCGTCAGCCGCGTCCCGTGCGCGGGGCCCTGCCCCAGCCCGCCGGATTCTCCGCCCGGCCGTTCGCGGAGGGCCCCGGGATCTCGGGCGGGAGCGCCGCGGGCGACGTCGCGACCCGCGGCAGCGCGTACGGGTGGTGGTCGCGCAGCCAGCCGATCATCTGCTCGCGGACCGCGCAGCGCGCCGTCCAGAGATCGCCCGAGTCCTTCGCCGTGACGACCGCGCGCACCTGGATCGTGGTGGGCGTGGTGTCCGTGACCGCGAGCGACCAGTCCCGGCCGTCCCAGGCGGCGCATTCGCCGAGGATGTCCCGCAGCCGGTCGCGCATCGCCTCGATGGGCGCCGCGTGGTCGAGGTGGAAGAAGACCGCGCCGGTCATCTGCACACCACCGCGCGACCAGTTCTCGAAGGGCTTGCCCGTGAAGTAGGAGACCGGCATGGTGATCCGCCGCTCGTCCCACGTCCGCACGGCGAGGAAGGTCAGCGTGATCTCCTCGATGGTGCCCCACTCCTCGTCCACCACCACGGTGTCCCCGATCCGCACCATGTCGCCGAACGCGATCTGGAGTCCGGCGAAGAGATTGCCGAGCGTGGACTGGGCGGCGACACCGGCGACGATGCCGAGGAGACCGGCCGAGGCCAGCATCGAGGTGCCGACCGTCTGCATCGCGGGGAACGTCAGCAGCATCGCGGCCACCGCGACGGTCGCCACCACCGCGACGACCACGCGCTGGATCAGCGTCACCTGCGTACGCACCCGGCGCACCCGGGCCGGGTCCCGGTTGTGGGCCGCCGCGTAGCGCGCGTACACCGAGTCCACCACCGCGACGGCGATCCGCACCACCAGCCAGGCCGAAGCGCCGATCAGCACCAGCGTCAGCAGCCGGCCGATGCCCACCCGGTGGTCCCGGACCGCGCCGAGCCCGGTGTGGGCGTACGTGCCGCGCAGCAGGGCCGCGCACATGACCAGCTGGAACGGTATCCGGCAGCGCCGCAGCAGGCCCCACAGCGGGGTCTCGTGATGCCGGGCGTCGGCGCGCCTGAGCAGCAGGTCGAGCAGCCAGCCCGCCGCCAGCGTGATCACGATCGAACCGCCGAGGACGATCAGCGGCCGCAGAACGTTCTCCATGCTGTCGCTCTCCATCCCTTCGAACGCAACTGGCACCATGGGCCTCATGAACATCATGCTTTTCCACTCGATGTACGGTCTGCGCCCTGCGGTCCACGCGGCAGCCGACCGGCTGCGCGCCGCCGGGCACGAGGTGCGCGTGCCCGATCTCTTCGAGGGCCACACCTTCGAATCGGTGGAGGAAGCGGAGGCGTTCCGGGAGGAGACCGGCAAGGAGGAGCTGCTGAAGCGGGCCGTGCTGGCCGCCGCGCCCTACTCCGACCAGGGCCTGGTGTACGCCGGCTTCTCGCTCGGCGCCTCGGTCGCGCAGACGCTGGCCCTCGGTGACGCGAAGGCGCGCGGGCTGCTGCTCTTCCACGGCACGTCGGACATCGCCGAGAACGCCTCCGTGGACGAGCTGCCCGTACAGCTGCACGTCGCCGATCCGGACCCGTACGAGACGCACGACTGGCTGAACTCGTGGTACCTGGAGATGCAGCGCACCGGGGCGGACGTCGAGGTCTACCGCTACCCGGGCGCCGGGCACCTGTTCACCGACGCGGAGCTGCCGGACTTCGACCAGGCGGCGGCGGAGCTGGCCTGGAAGGTCGCGATCGGGTTCCTCGCCACGCTGTGACGGGCGATGGGCTCCGCGCGGTGGCCGCGCGGAGCCCATCCGGGAGGTGCGGGGCGGATCAGCCCTTCAGGGCGGCGGTGATCGCCTTGTTGAAGGACTCCACGCTCATCGGCGCGTTGTCGCTGCCCTCCTCGGTGAGCTTCTTGCCGTCCATGACGAGCGAGGGCGTGCCGGTCACCTCGTCCTTGTTGTTGTCGAACGTCTCGGACATCTTCAGGGCCCACGCGTCGAACGTGCCGTCCTTGACGGCGTTCTGGAAGGTCTTGTTGCCCTTGAGGGAGTCCACCGAGTCGGCGACCTTGATCAGGTAGCTGTCGTCCTTGAACTTGTCGTCGGACTCCTCGGGGTGGAAATCGGCGGAGTAGAGCGCGCTCTTGTAGTCCAGGAAGGCGTCCTGGCTCACGTTCAGCGCCGCGCCGAGCGCGCTCAGCGCGTTCTTGGAGCCCTCGCCGCGGTTGCCGATGACGCCGTCGCCGAGGCTGTCGCCGTCGATGAACGACGCACCGATGTACTGGATCTTGTACTTGCCGTCCTCGACGTCCTTGGCGAGGGCCGGGCCGACGGTCTGCTCGAAGGACGCGCAGATCGGGCAGCGGGAGTCCTCGTACAGCTTCAGGGTCTTCTTCGCGCTGTCCTTGCCGATGACGACGGTGGTGCCGTTCTCGCCCGAGGTGTTCTTGGGCGCGGTCACCGACTTCTCGTCCTTGAGGGACTCCCAGTGGGACGGCTTGTTCATCTCCATCACGGCGTAGCTGATGCCGGCGACGACGGCGAGGCCGGCGACGACCGAGACGCCGACGACGAGCTGCCGGCGGGCCTTGTCCTTCTTCGCCTGGCGCTCGCGTTCGGCGCGCAGGCGCTCGCGGGCGGCGGACTTGTTGGCCTGGCTGTTGCGCTTGCTCATGGGGGTGTCTCCGTGGGGTGGGTGGTCTGCGGTACGGGGTCGCGGTGCTCAGGCGGCACAGGCGCCGAGCGGCGGTCCCCTCCGCCCCACGGAGTGCACGAGGAGGCGGGCGTGGACGAGCAGATGCGGCCGGGGCGCGGCGGCGAGCGCCTCGCGGTGTACGGAGCGGCCGGCCGTTGCCACCACGGCCACCGCGGTCAGCAGCGGGCGGAACGCCAGCAGCGCGCACGCCCCCAGCAGCCCCGCGAGCGCCAGCTCCCCGCGGTGCAGCCAGGCGGCGGCGAGCAGCCCGACCGACACATGGGCGGCCAGCAGCAGCCACGGGACCAGCGGGCCGGGGGAGGCGAGCAGCGCGGCGGCGCCCCGGCCGCCCGCGGTCACCGAGGCCAGCGGGGTGCCGACGTCACCGAGGTGCGGGGCACCGGCCCCGACCTCACCGCCGCCGCACAGCACATCGACGCCGACCGAGCGCAGCGGGCCCGCTATCGGGCCGCCCGCCGCCCCGTAACAGAGGTGCTGGCCGGTGGTGAAGAAGGTGTCGGCGGCCAGCTCAAGCGGAACCAGCAGCCCGGCGATCGCCCCGAATCCGCGCTGCCGGCCGGCCAGCGCGTAGGCGGCGGCGAAGACCGCGCCGGCCAGCATGGCGATCGGGACCAGCGGCAGCGGGGCCTGGGAGAGCAGCACATGGGACGCGGCGGAGAGCGTCACGACGAGCGCTGTGAAAAGCGCCGCGCGTGCCGCTCTGAGCTGCGTCCCGGATATGTCCATCGCCCAGGAGTGTCGCATGCGAACCTGTAAACGACTCCTAAAGCCCCTGCGGCTCCGTGCTCACAGCCCCGGGATGCGGCCGTTGCGGAAGAGGTCCACGAAGATCTGGTGGTCCGCCCGCGCCCGCGCCCCGTAGCTGTGGGCGAAGTCCACCAGCAGCTCCCCGAACCCCTCCTCGTCGGCCGCGATGGCCGCGTCGATCGCGCGCTCGGTGGAGAACGGCACCAGCGAGTGGCCGCTCTCGTCGTCCGCCGCCGCGTGCATCGTCGCCGTGGCCCGGCCGAGGTCGGCGACGACCGCCGCGATCTCCTCCGGCTCGTCGATGCCGGACCAGTCCAGGTCGACCGCGTACGGCGAGACCTCGGCGACCAGCTGGCCCGCCCCGTCCAGCTCGGTCCAGCCCAGCCACGGGTCGGCGTGCGCCTGGAGGGCGCGCTGCGAGATCACCGTGCGGTGCCCCTCGTGCTGGAAATAGTCCCGCACGGCCGCGTCCGTGATGTGCCGGGAGACGGCGGGGGTCTGGGCCTGCTTGAGGTAGATCACCACATCGTTCTCCAAGGCGTCGCTGTTGCCCTCCAGCAGGATGTTGTACGAGGGCAGGCCCGCCGACCCGATGCCGATGCCGCGCCGGCCCACGACGTCCTTCACCCGGTAGGAGTCGGGGCGGGCCAGGCTCGACTCCGGCAGCGTCTCCAGATAGCCGTCGAACGCGGCCAGCACCTTGTACCGCGTCGCCGCGTCCAGATCGATGGCGCCGCCGCCGTCCGAGAACCGGCGCTCGAAGTCGCGGATCTCGGTCATCGAGTCGAGCAGCGAGAACCGGGTCAGCGAACGGGCGGTCCGCAGCGCGCCGAGCAGCGGTCCGTCGGCGGTGTCCAGCGTGAACGGCGGCAGCTCGTCGTTCTTCGCGCCCGTCGCCAGGGCGTGGACGCGCTCGCGGTAGGCAGCCGCGTAGATCCGGACGAGCTCGGTGATCTGCTCGTCGCTCAGCGCCTTCGCGTACCCCAGCAGGGCGACCGAGGCGGCGAAGCGCTTGAGGTCCCAGGTGAAGGGGCCCACGTACGCCTCGTCGAAGTCGTTCACGTTGAAGACGAGGCGGCCGTTGGCGTCCATGTAGGTGCCGAAGTTCTCCGCGTGCAGGTCGCCGTGGATCCACACCCGGCCGGTGCGCTCGTCCAGATACGGGCCGCCGCGCCGCTCGCGCTCCAGGTCCTCGTAGAACAGGCAGGCCGTGCCCCGGTAGAACGCGAAGGCCGAGCCCGCCATCCTGCGGAACTTGACCCGGAAGGCGGCCGGATCGGCGGCCAGCAGCTGACCGAAGGCGGTGTCGAGGACCTGGAGGATCTGCTCCCCGCGCCGCTCCGCGCCGGTCTGCGTGTCCGACATCTGTGGGTGCCTCCTGTGTACCTGGTCCGCATGACGACGTACATGACAAAAGGGACGGGTGGTCCCGCCCTTCCAACGCCCGACCGGATCGTGGAGTGCCCGTCGTTCGGCTCCGCGGCGACGTAGACTTCCACGCTGTCCCCCCAGACATCCTCAGCCCCGTCGTCCCCATTTCTCCGGAGGCACAGCGCCGTGACCAAGCCGCCCTTCACGCACCTTCACGTCCACACCCAGTACTCGCTCCTGGACGGTGCCGCGCGGCTCAAGGACATGTTCAACGCGTGCAACGAGATGGGCATGTCCCATATCGCGATGACCGACCACGGCAACCTGCACGGGGCGTACGACTTCTTCCACTCGGCGCAGAAGGCGGACGTGACGCCGATCATCGGCATCGAGGCGTACGTCGCGCCCGAGTCGCGCAAGCACAAGCGGAAGATCCAGTGGGGACAGCCGCACCAG
Organism: Streptomyces sp. ATexAB-D23; assembly: GCF_000373645.1. GTDB lineage: Bacteria > Actinomycetota > Actinomycetes > Streptomycetales > Streptomycetaceae > Streptomyces > Streptomyces castrisilvae. The sequence continues at coordinate 109,246 of NZ_KB892057.1, forward strand.
AAGCGCGACGACGTCTCCGGTTCGGGTGGTTACACCCACAAGACGATCTGGGCGGCGAACGCGAAGGGGCTGCACAACCTCTTCAAGCTGTCCTCGGACGCCTACGCCGAGGGCTGGCTCCAGAAGTGGCCACGCATGGACAAGGAGACCATCGCGCAGTGGTCCGAGGGCCTGATCGCGTCCACCGGCTGCCCCTCCGGCGAGGTCCAGACACGGCTGCGGCTCGGCCAGTTCGACGAAGCGGTCCAGGCGGCCTCCGACTACAAGGACATCTTCGGTGAGGGCCGCTACTTCCTGGAGCTGATGGACCACGGCATCGAGATCGAGCGCCGGGTCCGCGACGGGCTCCTGGAGATCGGCAAGAAGCTCGGCATCCCGCCGCTCGTCACGAACGACTCGCACTACACGTACGCCTCCGAGGCGACCGCGCACGACGCCCTGCTGTGCATCCAGACCGGCAAGAACCTCTCCGACCCGGACCGCTTCCGCTTCGACGGCACCGGCTACTACCTCAAGACCACGGACGAGATGTACGGCGTCGACTCCTCCGACGCCTGGCAGGAGGGCTGCGCCAACACCCTCCTGGTCGCCCAGCAGATCGACACCACCGGGATGTTCGAGAAGCGCGACCTGATGCCGAAGTTCGAGATCCCCGAGGGCTACACGGAGATCACCTGGTTCCAGGAGGAGGTCCGGGTCGGGATGAACCGCCGTTTCCCGAACGGCGTCCCCGAGGACCGGCAGAAGCAGGTCGAGTACGAGATGGACATCATCATCCAGATGGGGTTCCCGGGGTACTTCCTGGTCGTCGCCGACTTCATCATGTGGGCCAAGAACAACGGCATCGCCGTCGGCCCCGGCCGAGGCTCCGCGGCCGGTTCGATCGTGTCGTACGCCATGGGCATCACCGACCTCGACCCGATCGAGCACGGACTGATCTTCGAGCGCTTCCTCAACCCCGAGCGCGTCTCCATGCCCGACGTCGACATCGACTTCGACGAGCGCAGGCGCGTCGAGGTCATCCGGTACGTGACGGAGAAGTACGGCGCCGACAAGGTCGCCATGATCGGCACCTACGGCAAGATCAAGGCCAAGAACGCGATCAAGGACTCGGCCCGCGTCCTCGGCTACCCGTACGCCATGGGCGACCGGCTCACCAAGGCCATGCCCGCCGACGTCCTCGGCAAGGGCATCGACCTCAACGGCATCACCGACCCCAAGCACCCGCGCTACAGCGAGGCGGGCGAGATCCGGGGGATGTACGAGAGCGAGCCGGACGTCAAGAAGGTCATCGACACCGCGAAGGGCGTCGAGGGCCTGGTCCGGCAGATGGGCGTGCACGCCGCGGGCGTCATCATGTCCAGCGAACCGATCGTCGACCACGCCCCGGTCTGGGTGCGGCACACCGACGGCGTCACCATCACGCAGTGGGACTACCCGCAGTGCGAGTCGCTCGGCCTGCTGAAGATGGACTTCCTGGGGCTGCGCAACCTGACGATCATGGACGACGCCATCAAGATGGTGAAGTCCAACAAGGGCATCGACCTGGAGATGCTCGCCCTCCCGCTGGACGACCCCAAGACCTACGAACTGCTCTGCCGCGGTGACACGCTCGGCGTGTTCCAGTTCGACGGCGGTCCGATGCGCTCCCTGCTGCGCCAGATGCAGCCCGACAACTTCGAGGACATTTCCGCCGTCTCGGCCCTCTACCGGCCGGGCCCGATGGGCATGAACTCGCACACGAACTACGCCGAGCGCAAGAACGGCCGCCAGGAGATCACCCCGATCCATCCGGAGCTGGAGGAGCCCCTCAAGGAGGTCCTCGGCCTCACCTACGGCCTGATCGTGTACCAGGAGCAGGTGCAGAAGGCCGCCCAGATCGTCGCCGGCTACTCGCTCGGCGAGGCCGACATCCTGCGCCGTGTGATGGGCAAGAAGAAGCCCGAGGAACTGGCGAAGAACTTCGTGCTCTTCGAGGCGGGCGCCAAGGAGAAGGGCTTCTCGGACGCGGCGATCAAGGCGCTGTGGGACGTGCTGGTCCCGTTCGCCGGGTACGCGTTCAACAAGGCGCACTCCTCCGCGTACGGACTGGTCACCTACTGGACCGCCTACCTCAAGGCGAACTACCCCGCCGAGTACATGGCCGCCCTGCTGACCTCGGTCAAGGACGACAAGGACAAGTCCGCGGTCTACCTCAACGAGTGCCGGCGCATGGGCATCAAGGTGCTCCCGCCGAACGTCAACGAGTCGGAGTCCAACTTCGCCGCGCAGGGTGACGACGTCATCCTCTTCGGGCTGACCGCCGTCCGCAACGTCGGCCAGAACGTCGTGGACTCGATCATCCGGTGCCGCAAGACGAAGGGGAAGTACAGCACCTTCCCCGACTTCCTGGACAAGGTCGAGGCGGTCGTCTGCAACAAGCGGACCGTGGAATCGCTGATCAAGGCCGGCGCCTTCGACGAGATGGGCCACACCCGCAAGGGGCTCGTCGCCCACCACGAGCCCATGATCGACAACGTGGTGCAGGTCAAGCGCAAGGAGGCCGAGGGGCAGTTCGACCTCTTCGGCGGCGGCGAGGAGGACAGCGACGAGCCGGGCTTCGGGCTCGACGTGGAGTTCTCCGACATCGAGTGGGAGAAGTCCTACCTGCTGGCCCAGGAGCGCGAGATGCTCGGGCTCTACGTCTCCGACCACCCGCTGTTCGGTCTGGAGCACGTCCTGTCCGACAAGTCGGACGCGTCGATCTCGCAGCTGACCGGCGGTGAGCACGCGGACGGCGCGATCGTGACCGTGGGCGGCATCATCTCCGGCCTCCAGCGCAAGATGACCAAGCAGGGCAACGCCTGGGCCATCGCCACGGTGGAGGACCTGGCCGGTTCCATCGAGTGCATGTTCTTCCCGGCCACCTACCAGCTGGTCTCCACCCAGCTCGTCGAGGACACCGTCGTCTTCGTCAAGGGGCGTCTCGACAAGCGCGAGGACGTGCCGCGTCTGGTCGCGATGGAGATGCAGGTCCCCGACATCTCGAACGCGGGAACCAACGCGCCCGTGGTGCTGACCATCCCCACCGTCAAGATCACCCCGCCCATGGTCAGCCGGCTCGGCGAGGTGCTCAGCAGCCACCGCGGCGACACCGAGGTGCGCATCCGGCTCCAGGGCCCCCGCAAGACCACGGTGCTCCGGCTCGACCGGCACCGGGTGAAGGCCGATCCGGCGCTCTTCGGTGACCTGAAGGTGCTGCTCGGCCCGTCCTGCCTGGCCGGCTGAGCACAGACGTACGAGAGGGGCGGCTCCGCTTGCGCGGGGGCCGCCCCTCTCGGTCCTACCGGCCTGTGGCCGTACCGGAAGAGTCCGGTCAGTTGTGGCCGAAGCGCCGCTGATGCTTGCGCGCAACATCGGCAGGGCTGCCCTGGGACTGCGCCTGCGGCTGGTCCTGCGACTCGTAAGCCGTCGAACGTGCCTCCTGCGCACCGCGCTCCGCCTGCGAAGCGCGGTCGTGCTGGCTGCCCTGCTTGCGGTTCTTGTTCTTGGCCATGGTGTTCCTCCTGTAAGGACTCTCGGGGCCAGGACCACCGTCAGATTCACATAATCGGATAAACATCGCATGTCGGATCATTACCGTGCGTAGTGACGGGGTATGATGCGCGCTTTTCCCGATCCGCCACGCCGATGATCGAGTTCCGGCCGTTAACCCCGGCGTGGTCGGGCAGACTCGAAGGAACTCTTGGAAAACCCGATCCCGAATTCCTGGAAGAGGGTGGAACGCGTGGACCGTTGCGTCGTCCTGGTGGACGCCGGCTATCTGCTGGGCGCAGCCGCGAGTCTGCTGGCAGGAGAGCCCGCCCGGTCCCGCATCACCGTCGACCACGCGGCCCTCATCCAGCAGCTGCGCGAACGGGCCGAGGCCGACACCGAGCAGCCGCTGCTGCGGATCTACTGGTTCGACGGCGCCCCCGACCGCGTACCGCAGCCCGAGCACCGGCGGCTGCGCGTCATGCCGAGGGTCACCGTCCGCCTGGGAGCGCTCACCCGAAGTGACGGCCGCTGGGCGCAGAAGGGTGTCGACGCGGCCATGCACGCCGAACTCACCGAGCTCGCGCGCAACCGGGCGTGCTCCGACGTCGTGCTGGTGACCGGCGACGGCGACCTGCTGCCCGGCCTGATGTCCGCCAAGGAACACGGCGTCGCCGTCCACCTCTGGGCCGTCCAGGCCGCCGACGGCGACTACAACCAGTCCGAGGACCTGGTCGCCGAGGCCGACGAGCGCCGTGTCCTGGACCGGGCCTGGATCACCCAGGCCGTACGGGCCAAGGAGACCGGCGGCGCCTGCGCCCCGACGCCCGTGACGCGGCCCGAGATCGCCGCGATCCTCTCAGCGCCACTGCCGGAATCGGCCCTCGCCGCCTCCGCCGAGCGTGCCTCCCGGGCCGCGCGGGCCGAGGCCGCCCGCACCGAGGAGACGGCCCCGCCGCCCGACGCGGGCCCCGCAGCCCCACCCCCGCACAGCCACGGCACCAAGGGCGTCCCCACCCCGAAGGACCTCGCCGGCACCCTGCGCGGCCCCGTCGGACAGGCCGAGCGGCCCCCCGCCCCGCAGCCGGCGGCGACCCTGCGCTGGTCCTCCGACCGGGGCTGGGTGGAGCGCGGCGGCCCCCTGGGCGAACCCGCCGAGACCGCGTCCCTGCCCACGCTGGCCCAGCTCACCAGCGCCGAACAGCGCTGGGCCGACCGCGAGGAGGACATCACCACGGTCGGCGGCGACCCCTTCGAGGTGGGGCAGGTCTTCGCCCGGCGCTGGATGGAACGGCTGCCGGAGACCACCCACCTCCAGAAGCTCTCCACCCTCTACCCCCGCATCCCGCACCGCATCGACGGCGAACTGCTGCGGTACGCGGCACGCTTCGGGCTCCTCGCCCACAAGGACGACCAGATCGACGAACACGACCGGTACGCGATCCGGGCGGGGTTCTGGCGCGAGATCGACGTACGGGCGGCGGCCGATCACGCCCCGGCGGCGGAGAAGGCGGCGAAATCCGGCCCGGCAGGGGAGTGAGGCGGCGCGACCGGGCCTCGTCGTGAGGTGAATCCGCATTTGTTCCCGCGCGGGGCGCACGAGAAACCTTTCCGGGCGCTCAACCCACCCGCCGCTCGCTGCGTTGATGTCCGATCGGTGCGGCCCCGGGCGTAATGCCGGTCCCCGGACCCCGTACTCTCGTACCTCGTGAGTACGGGGACAGCGCAGGCGCCGACGACGACCGGCACCGTGTGCGCGGTGCGTGATCTGGTGAAGACCTACCCCCCGGCCCGGGGACGCCGCGGCACGCCCGCGACCCCGGAAGTACGCGCCAACGACGGCATCAGCCTCGACGTCCGGCGCGGCGAGATCTTCGGCCTGCTCGGGCCCAACGGCGCGGGGAAGTCCACCCTCGTACGGCAGCTCACCGGCCTCATGCGGCCCGACTCCGGCACCGTCGACATGCTGGGCCACGACCTCGTACGCCACCCCGAGCGGGCCTCCCGGCTGATCGGCTACCTCGGGCAGGAGTCCACCGCGCTGGACGAGCTGACCGTCTCCCTCGCCGCCGAGACCACCGGGCGGCTGCGCGGGCTCCCGGTGCGCGAGGCCCGTGCCGAGCGCGACGCCGTCCTGGACGAACTCGGCCTCGCCGACATCGCGGGCCGGCCCCTGAAGAAGCTCTCGGGCGGCCAGCGGCGGCTGGCCTGCGTCGCCGCCGCGCTCGTCGGGGAGCGCCCGGTCCTCGTCCTGGACGAACCGACGACCGGCATGGACCCGGTGGCCCGGCGCGCGGTCTGGGCCGCCGTCGACCGCCGGCGCGCCGAACGCGGCGCGACGGTCCTGCTGGTCACCCACAACGTCATCGAGGCCGAGACCGTCCTCGACCGGGTCGCCGTCATCGAACGCGGCAAGGTCATCGCCTGCGACACCCCCGCCGGGCTCAAGGAGCGCGTGGCGGGAGAGGTCAGGGTCGAGCTGGTGTGGCGCGAACGCGCCCCCCTGGAGATCCCCGAGGTCGCCGCCCTGCGCGCGTGCGCGCAGGAGTCCGGGCGCCGCTGGGCGCTGCGGCTCGCGCCGGACGAGGCGCGGGCGGCGGTCGCCGCGGTCACCGGTGGCGCGGCCTTCGCCGCGCTGGACGACTTCAGCCTGGCGACGCCGAGCCTGGAGGACGTCTACCTGGCCCTCGGCGGCGGCGCGACCAAGGGACTGGTGAAGGCGTGAGCGCCCTCGGTGCGGCGGCCGGGGCGGCCGCGACCCTCGCGCCCCGGGCCCGGCTCCTCCCCTCCCTCGCGGCCGTCTACCGGGCCCAGCTCTCCCGGGCCCGGGTGGCCCGCATCCCGCTGCTGTTCGTCGCGACGTTCCAGTCCGTCGGGATCATGATCCTGATGCGCGGGGTCGTGGACGGCGGCTCCGAGGCGCGGGCCGTCGTGGCCGGGTCCAGCGTCCTGGTCGTCGCCTTCGTCGCGCTGAACCTGCTCGCCCAGTACTTCGGGCAGCTGAGGGCCGGCGGGGGGCTCGACCACTACGCGACCCTGCCGGTGCCGCCCGCCGCCGTGGTGCTCGGGGCGGCCGGGGCGTACGCCTCCTTCACCGTGCCCGGCACGATCGTCACCGCCGTCACCGGCAGCGTGCTGTTCGGGCTGCCGGTGACGCACCTGTGGGTGCTCGTCGCCGTCATCCCCCTCTCCGGGGCGGCGCTCTCCGGCCTCGGCGCCGCCCTCGGGCTCCTCGCGCCGCGCCAGGAACTCGCCACGCTGCTCGGGCAGCTGGGCATGTCCGCCGCGCTGCTGCTGGGCATCCTGCCGGCCGACCGGCTGCCGGGGCCGATCGGCTGGGCCCGCGATCTGCTGCCGTCCACGTACGGGGTCGAGGCGCTCTCCCGGTCCTTCGACGCCCACCCCGACTGGGCGGTCGTCGCCCTCGACCTGGCCGTCTGCGCCGTCGTCGGTGTGGTCTCGCTCGCCGTGGCCACGTGGGCGTACCGCAGGGCAGCGGTCCGGTGAGGCGCGGCGCGCGGGCGCCTGGCACGATGGCACGGTGACCGCACCCCTGACGCCGCCGCACCGGCCCTCGTCCGACGACCACCACGACTGGCAGAAGCCGCCGGCCGGGGGCGGGTCCGACGGGCCCCTCGGCCCCCACGGCTCCCACTGGGCCCCGTCGAAGGCCGAGCAGGACAGCGACCTGGGTGCGGATCTGCGCCGGGCCGGCCTCGTCCTGGCGCTGGTGACCGTCTCCGGGGCGCTGCTCGGGCTCCTGTGGCTGTGGCTGGCGCCCCGGGTGCCGCTCGTCTCCGACAACACGGCCGTCTTCCTCGCCGACAGCGAGGGCGAGGAGGCGATCGGGGCCGACGGTACGTTCGTCCTGCTCGGGCTGGCGTTCGGGGTGATCTCGGCCGCCCTGGTCTTCTGGTTCAACCGGCGCGGCGGCATCCTGCTGACGGTCGGGCTCGCCGTGGGCAGTGTGCTCGGGCCGGTGCTGGCCTGGCAGCTCGGGACGCGGCTCGGGCCCACGGACGACGTGGTGGCCCATGCGCGCGAGGTCGGCAGGGGCGTGATCTTCGACGCGCCGCTGGAGCTGCACGCGAAGGGAGCGCTGCTGGCGTGGGGGCTGGCGGCGATGGCGGTGCACCTGGGGGTGACCGCGGTGTTCGGGCCGCGGGAGTTCGAGGGGGAGTGGGGGACGTACGGGGGGTGGGGTTCGCCTGCGGTGCCGGCTTCGGGTGCGGGTGGGCCTTCGCCTTCGCCTTCGGCGCCGGCTTCCGGGGGGTCGGGTTCTTCGTCGGCGCCGCCGGTGCCGCCTGCGGGGGAGTGAGGGCGGGGGCGCTGCGCGGGGGTTGTTCCCCCGCCCTTCCCTGAGGTGGGCGGGCTATCTCCCGCCGCGGGCGATCGGGGCGAACACCGCTCCCGTCAGCGTCGCCAGGTCCTCGGGGGACAGCTCCACCTCCAGGCCCCGGCGGCCCGCCGACACGCAGATCGTCGCGTGGGCGCGGGCCGACGCGTCCAGGACCGTGGGGAGGCGTTTGCGCTGGCCCAGGGGGGAGATCCCGCCCCGTACGTAGCCCGTGGTGCGTTCCGCCGCGGCCGGGTCCGCCATCGTGGCGCGTTTGCCGCCGGCCGCCGAGGCCAGGGCCTTGAGGTCCAGGGAGCCCGCCACCGGGACCACCGCCACCGTCAGGCGGCCGTCCACGTCGGCCACCAGGGTCTTGAAGACGCGGTCGGGGGAGACGCCCAGGGCCTCGGCCGCCTCCTCGCCGTAGGAGGGGGACGCGGGGTCGTGCTCGTACGCGTGCACCGTGAACGGGGTGCCCGCCGCGGTCAGGGCGACCGTGGCGGGGGTGCCGCCGGACTGGGGCTGCTTCTTCTGCTTCTTCGCCACGGGGCGGGGCTCTCCGGGTGGTCGCGTCAGTTGAGGTGGGTCGGGGTGACGGTCAGATCCACCGCCGGGAGCGACGGCAGGTGCCGGATGACCGCGGTCTCCGAGCGCAGCAGCTTCAGCTCCTCGCGGAGGCGGGTCGCGGTGTCCGGGGCCTGGAGGAGGCGCTGCCGGGCGGGGACGTCCAGGACCACGGCGGAGGCCACCAGGTAGGAGACGACCGACGGGTCGTCGGGCAGGTCGGCGCCCGTGGTGAGGGACTGCTCGCTCGCCCCGGCCAGACGCTTCTGGTAGCCCCGGAAGGCCCGCAGGACACCCTCGGCGAGCGGGCCCGCCTCGTCGCCCGGGTCCTCCTCCAGCTCCTCCAGCTCGGCCGTGAGGTACGGGCCGCTCGCGTCGACCGAGAGGAGCCGGACGCGGGTGGTGCCGGTGGCCAGCACCTCGTAGCTGCCGTCCGCGCGCTCCCGGATGGTCGCCGCGTCGGCGACGCAGCCCACCCGGTGCAGGGCCTGGACGGGGTCGGTGCCGAAGCCGTCGGACGGGCCGCGTTCGACGGGTTTGCGCACCGCCTCCGGCATGCCGACGCCCGTGGCGGCGGTCTCGCGGCCGTCGCGGATGGCGACCACGGCGAAGCGGCGCGGTTCGTCCTCGTCGATGGTCAGGAGCTCACGCATCATGGCGCGATATCGCTCCTCGAACACGTTGAGGGGCAGCACGAGGCCGGGGAACAGCACCGCGTTCAGCGGGAACAGAGGCAGGCGAGCGGTGGTCACAGCGGTCAAGCGTAATGGCCGCGCGCCCGTCCTCGTCCGGCCCCGTGGCGCAGCGGTGTCGCGGAGGCCACCCGGAGCCTTGTGCTGTCCCGCGCGTCGAGGAACCGGCCCAGCGGATCTCCGGACACCGAGGCCCACGGGAACGAGGCCGCGTGCGGCCCGATCCGCCGGAACTGCTCCAGCGCCTCGGCCCAGCGGCCCCGTACCACCAGCACGTACGCGAGGAGGTTGCGCACCTCGGCCGGCCACGGGTCGCCGGGGGCGAAACCGGCGGACAGCGTGATCGCCAGGTCCACCGCCGCGTCGATCCGCTCCTCCTGCACCGATGTGGACAGGGTCCCCGGCCCCTCGGCCAGCATCGCGAACGCGGCCCGCAGCGGCAGCGCCTGCACCAGGGAGCTGGGCAGCGAGTCCTCCGCGGCCCGCTCGGCGAAGTCGAAGCACTCGCGGTGCGAGCCGTACCAGGCGGCCGACAGGTACTGCAGGGCCGCGACATGGCAGCCGTAGTGGTGCGTGGAGCGTTGCAGCGCCTGCTCCCACAGCACCTCGAACGTGGTGTGCGTGGCCTGGGTGCCCCGGGCGTGGTCCAGTGCGAGGCGCCAGGGCACCGGGTCCCGCGGATCGCTCCGCGCGGCGGCCGTGATCATCGGCCCCACCTCGCGCAGCTGCTCCGCACGGGCCGGTGACTCCCAGGCGCGGTCGACGGCGAGCTGGGCCTTGACCAGCAGGGCGTCGGGGTCGCGCGGCGCGACGGACAGCCAGTGGCCGAGCCAGCCGTCCCGGTTGCGGGCGAACGCGACGAGCCGCTTCAGATAGCGGTCCCGGCTCTCCCACTCGGCCCCGTCCCGGGTGGTGGCCAGCAGCTTCGCGGCCGGTTCGTACTCCCCGGCGGCAGCGGCCACCAGCGCGGGTGACAACCGCTCGTCGGGGGCGTCGAGCAGCACCGCGTGGTCCGCGGCCAACCCGGAGGACAGCTCCGGGGTGTTGCGGATCACGCGCGCCGTACGGAGGAGAGCGCGGAGGAAAGGCATGGTGCAGACCATTGAAAAGCGCTGGTGGGGGCAGGCGCCAGGGGAGCGCTGTGAAGCTTTGGTGCCGAGTGGATGGGTTGCTCGGGCTCCAGTCAAGAAGAAGCAAAGGAAAGCACGGATTCTGGCTGATACTCGCCGGTGCTGGGCAGAAGGTCCGTGGACTGCCCGGCGCCGGCGGGCGGTCGCGCGGCCCGCCGCGCACGGGAAGGCCGCCCCCGGCGCCGGTATCCCGCCGTCAGCCGCGGCGCAGCAGCCGGGAGGCGCCGGCCGCGACCGTGGTGGCCAGTATCCAGCCCAGCAGGATCAGCGCGGCGGCCATCCACTGCCAGCCGCCCTCCATCCGCCAGTAGCCGTCCTGGCCGAGATCGATCACCGGGATGAGCAGATCCAGCGCGTACAGCGACGCGTTCCACTGCGGATGCTCCTCGCCCTTGATCGCGGCCGGGTCGTACCGCGAGAACGCCAGCGCGCCCGCCGCCCACAGCACCGCCATCCACACCGCCGCCCGCCCCGGCCGGTAGCCGTACGCCACCGTCCAGTCCTGGAGGTAGCCCCAGAGCTTCCCGGCGGGCGGCAGCGTCTCCCGGCGGCGGCGCTGCTTGGCGAGCAGCACCTCCCTGGCGTCCGCGTCCTCGCCGCTGTTGCGCAGCACCGCCGCCAGCCGCTCGTAGGGCTCCGGTACGTACTCCGGGGTGGCCGCCGCCACCCACTCCAGACGCCGGGAGAGCGGGAAGTGCCCGTACGGGACGAGGTTCTCGTAGACGAACCCGCCCATCGCCAGGCCGCCGGGGCCCGGCCAGCTCGTCGACACGTCGATCAGCGTGACCACCTTCGCGCCGTTGAGCACGACCCGCCCCCGGGCCGGACGCTCGGGGTTGAACCGCAGCTCCGGGGTGACCGTCCGGCGCAGCGACAGCTCCTCGTGCGTGTCGAGCACGAAGACCGCCTTGTGCAGGTCCACCGCGTCACCGAACCGGCCGTCGTCCAGACGCACCCCGCCCCGGCAGCGGAACACCTGCGAGCGGGTGCCGTGCGCCGGGGTCGGGGACGTGGCGATGCCGTACGGGGGAGTCGTGCCCTGGTTCCCCGTGTCCACGCTGACCCACGCCTCGCTCATGTACAGCGTCCGCTCGACGCTCAGCTGCGGTGCGTTCAGCGCGCGGCGGCCCCGGCCGGCGCGCAGCCGGCTGCCGCGCAGGCTCAGCGAACCGCCCACCTTGGCCCCGCGCAGGCTCAGCTCTCCCAGCGTCTCGATCATCTCGGCCTGGAGGTCCTGGGCGACCGTCAGCCCGTCCCCGAGCAGCGCCCGGCCCTGCCGGTCCGGGCCGATGTCGATCTGGCTGAGCAGCAGATCCGTACCGATCTGGGCGTCCGTGAGCCGGATGCCGCGCTCCACCCGGCAGCGCGGCAGATGCAGGTCGCCCTCGGTGCGCAGCCGGGCCGCCTCCAGGCGCGGCACCGCGCACCCCACCAGCCGCAGCGTCGTGAAGTGGCATTCGGGGAACGCCACCTCCTCGTCGAACCGGCAGCCGGTCAGCTCCACGTACGGAGCGACACGCCCGCCCGCCAGGTCCAGCCTTCCCATGATCCGCACGCCCCTCAGCTTCAGGGCCGTCACCCGGCCGGGCCGGGCCGGCGGACCGCTCAGCAGCAGCCGGGCGACGACCCGGGCCTCCACGCTGCGCTCGGGGCCCCACGCGTGCGGGGCGAAAGGATCGTCGCGGGCCCGGTCGCGGGCCCGCAGGTCGTAGGTCGTGCCGTTCCGGAAGGACTGCCACATGCCCAGCTCCGCGGCGCTGAGGCCGTCCGGGAGATCCCCGTCGTGCCGCTCCGTCACCGGTGCCCCTTTCGTTCGGAGGCGTGATCCCGTTATTCCCTCTGGGTGACCGGATGAACGCACATAGTCAGCCGTCACAGCGGGGGCATGTATCAGCCAGTGATACGGGCGTCCGGACGTTCGCGGCGGTCTGCGAGAATTGCCGGGTGATCTCTCGAATCGATCTGCGCGGCAATGTCCTCCCCGAGGGCGGCGCCCTGCGCGACCTGCTGCCCCGTGCCGAGTTCGACGTGGAAGCCGCCCTGGAGACGGTGCGGCCCATCTGCGAGGACGTACGCCATCGTGGCTCGGCGGCAGTGATCGACTGGGGGGAGAAGCTCGACGGCGTCCGGATCGAGTCGGTCCGGGTGCCCGCCGCCGCCCTCGCACGGGCGCTCGAAGAGCTGGATCCGGCCGTTCGCGCCGCCCTGGAGGAGTCGGTCCGCCGCGCCCGCCTCGTCCACCGCGAGCAGCGCCGCACCACGCACACCACCCAGGTCGTCCCCGGCGGCACCGTCACCGAGAAGTGGGTGCCGGTCCAGCGCGTCGGGCTCTACGTGCCGGGCGGCCGCGCGGTCTACCCGTCCTCCGTCGTGATGAACGTCGTCCCGGCCCAGGAGGCGGGCGTCGAGGGCCTCGCCGTCTCCTCCCCGCCGCAGAAGGAGTTCGGCGGACTGCCGCACCCCACGATCCTGGCCGCCTGCGCCCTGCTCGGGGTGGACGAGGTCTACGCGGCCGGCGGCGCCCAGGCCGTCGCGATGTTCGCGTACGGCACCGGGGAGTGCCTGCCCGTCGACCTGGTCACCGGCCCCGGCAACATCTACGTCGCCGCCGCCAAGCGCCTCCTCAAGGGCCGCATCGGCATCGACGCCGAGGCCGGCCCCACCGAGATCGCCGTCCTCGCCGACGCCACCGCCGACCCGGTGCACGTCGCCGCCGACCTGATCAGCCAGGCCGAGCACGACCCGATGGCCGCCGCCGTCCTGGTCACCGACTCCGAGGAGCTGGCCGCCGCCACCGAGGCCGAGCTGGTCCGGCAGGTCGCCGCGACCAAGCACGTCAAGGAGCGCATCGAGCCCGCGCTGGCCGGCCGCCAGTCCGCGATCGTCCTGGTCAACGACCTGGAGGACGGGCTCACGGTGGTCGACGCCTACGCCGCCGAGCACCTGGAGATCCAGACCGCCGACGCCGCCGCGCTCGCCGGCCGGGTCCGCAACGCCGGAGCGGTCTTCGTCGGCCCCTGGTCGCCCGTCTCGCTCGGCGACTACTGCGCCGGCTCCAACCACGTCCTGCCCACCGGCGGCTGCGCCTGCCACTCGTCGGGCCTGTCCGTGCAGTCCTTCCTGCGCGGCATCCACATCGTCGACTACACGCGCGACGCGCTCGCCGAGGTCACCCACCACGTGGTGACCCTCGCCGAGGCGGAGGACCTCCCCGCCCACGGCGCCGCGCTCAAGGCCAGGTTCGGGTGGAAGGTTCCGCAGCAGTGACGAACGACCGCACCGCGCTCAACCCCTGGGACGCCCTGCCCATCCGCGACGAGCTGCGCGGCCAGTCCCCGTACGGGGCGCCCCAGCTCGACGTACCCGTGCGCCTCAACACCAACGAGAATCCGTACCCGCTGCCCGAAGCGCTCGTCGACCGCATCGCCGAACGGGTCCGCGAGGCCGCCCGCGACCTCAACCGCTACCCCGACCGCAACGCCGTCGAACTCCGTACCGAGCTGGCCCGCTACCTCACCCGCACCGCCGGGCACGAGGTCGAGGCCGCCAACGTCTGGGCGGCCAACGGCTCCAACGAGGTGCTCCAGCAGCTGCTGCAGACCTTCGGCGGACCCGGGCGCACCGCGATCGGCTTCGAGCCCTCGTACTCCATGCACGCCCTCATCGCCCGCGGCACCGGAACGGGCTGGATCTCCGGGCCGCGCAACGAGGACTTCACCATCGACGTGGACGCCGCCCGCGCGGTGATCGCCGAGCGCCGGCCCGACGTAGTCTTCATCACCTCCCCCAACAACCCCACCGGCACCGCCGTCGACGCCGGGACCGTCCTCGCGCTGTACGAGGCGGCGCAGGCGGCCGAGCCGTCGATGGTCGTGGTGGACGAGGCGTACGGCGAATTCAGCCACCACCCCTCGCTGCTCCCGCTGATCGAGGGCCGCCCCCACCTGGTGCTCTCGCGCACCATGTCGAAGGCGTTCGGCGCCGCCGGGCTCCGCCTCGGCTACCTCGCGGCCGACCCGGCCGTCGTGGACGCGGTCCAGCTGGTGCGGCTGCCCTACCACCTGTCCTCCGTCACCCAGGCCACCGCACTCGCCGCCCTGGAGCACACCGATACGCTCCTCGGGTACGTCGCGCAGCTCAAGAGCGAGCGCGACCGGATCGTCGGCGAGCTGCGCGGCGCAGGCTTCGACGTCACCGAATCGGACGCCAACTTCGTCCAGTTCGGCCGCTTCGCCGACAGCCACGCCGCCTGGCAGTACATCCTCGACCGGGGCGTCCTGGTCCGGGACAACGGCGTACCGGGATGGCTGCGGGTCTCCGCAGGGACCCCGGAAGAGAACGACGCGTTCCTCGATGCGGTGCGCGGACTGAAGAAGGAGCACGACGCATGACTCGCGAGGCCCGCGTAGGAAGAGTGGAGCGGACCACCAAGGAGACGTCCGTGGTCGTCGAGATCGACCTCGACGGCACCGGAAAGGTCGATGTCGCGACCGGGGTCGGCTTCTACGACCACATGCTCGACCAGCTCGGCCGGCACGGTCTGTTCGACCTCACGGTCAAGACCGACGGCGACCTGCACATCGACTCGCACCACACCATCGAGGACACCGCCCTTGCGCTCGGCGCCGCCTTCAAGCAGGCGCTCGGCGACAAGGTCGGCATCTACCGCTTCGGCAACTGCACCGTCCCGCTGGACGAGTCGCTCGCCCAGGTCACCGTCGACCTCTCCGGCCGCCCCTACCTGGTGCACACCGAGCCCGAGAACATGGCGCCGATGATCGGCGCCTACGACACGACGATGACCCGGCACATCCTGGAGTCCTTCGTCGCCCAGGCGCAGATCGCCCTGCACGTCCACGTCCCGTACGGGCGCAACGCGCACCACATCGTGGAGTGCCAGTTCAAGGCGCTCGCCCGCGCCCTGCGCTACGCCAGCGAGCACGACCCGCGCGCGGCCGGCATCCTCCCCTCCACGAAGGGCGCCCTGTGACCGGCCTGAACACCATCCTGATCCTGGTCGGCCTGTTCCTGGCCGGCGGGGTCTACTCCTTCTCCAAGCAGGGCATGCCCAAGGGCGTCATCGTGCTGCTCTCCATCGCATCCCTGATGTGCCTGGTGGCCGGCGTCCTGCGCATCCAGGGACTCTGGGACTAGGAGCGGAAAGTGGATACGAAGAAGAAGGTCGTCGTCTTCGACTACGGCTTCGGCAACGTCCGTTCCGCCGAGCGCGCCCTCGCCCACGTGGGCGCGGACGTCGAGATCACCCGTGACTTCGACACCGCGATGAACGCCGACGGGCTGCTGGTGCCCGGCGTCGGCGCGTTCTCGGCGTGCATGGAGGGCCTGAGGAAGGCCCGCGGCGAGTGGATCATCGGCCGCAGGCTGGCCGGCGGACGCCCCGTCATGGGCATCTGCGTCGGCATGCAGATCCTCTTCGAGCGGGGCATCGAGCACGGCGTCGAGACCGAGGGCCTGGACGAGTGGCCCGGCACCGTCGGCCCGCTGAAGGCCGACGTCGTCCCGCACATGGGCTGGAACACCGTGGAAGCTCCCGCGGAATCCCAGCTGTTCGCCGGACTCGACCCCGAGGCCCGGTACTACTTCGTGCACTCCTACGCGGCGCACGACTGGTCCCTCGAAGTCACCAACGCGAAGATCCGCGCTCCCAGGGTCACCTGGGCCACGCACGGCGAACGGTTCGTGGCGGCCGTGGAGAACGGCGCGCTGTGGGCCACCCAGTTCCACCCCGAGAAGTCCGGCGACGCCGGCGCCCAGCTGCTGACCAACTGGATCGAGACGCTGTAATGCCGAAGCTTGAACTGCTCCCCGCCGTAGACGTCCGCGACGGCCAGGCGGTCCGCCTGGTGCACGGCGAGTCCGGCTCCGAGACCTCCTACGGCTCCCCGCTGGAGGCCGCACTCGCCTGGCAGCGCGCCGGCGCCGAGTGGCTGCACCTGGTCGACCTGGACGCCGCCTTCGGCACCGGCGACAACCGCGCGCTCATCGCCGAGGTGGCCGGCGCCATGGACATCAAGGTCGAGCTGTCCGGCGGCATCCGCGACGACGCCTCGCTCGCCGCCGCCCTGGCCACCGGCTGCCGCCGGGTCAACCTCGGCACCGCCGCCCTGGAGACCCCCGAGTGGGTCGCCAAGGTCATCGCCGAGCACGGCGACCAGATCGCCGTCGGCCTCGACGTGCGCGGCACCACCCTGCGCGGCCGGGGCTGGACCCGCGACGGCGGCGACCTCTACGAGACGCTCGCCCGCCTCGACTCCGAGGGCTGCGCCCGCTACGTCGTCACCGACATCGCCAAGGACGGCACGCTCCAGGGCCCCAACCTGGAGCTCCTGAAGAACGTCTGCGCCGCCACCGACAAGCCCGTCGTCGCCTCCGGCGGCGTCTCCTCGCTGGACGACCTGCGGGCCATCGCCTCGCTGGTCCCGGCGGGCGTCGAGGGCGCCATCGTCGGCAAGGCCCTGTACGCGAAGGCGTTCACCCTCGAAGAGGCGCTGGAGGCGGTCTCCGTATGACCGATTCCGTACGCCGTGTCTCTTCCGGCGGTCCCTGGGAGGAGAAGTTCGGCTACTCCCGCGCGGTCGAACTGCCCAACGGGCTGGTGCTGGTGGCCGGCTGCACATCGGTGGCGGGCGGCGAGATCGCCTCCGGCGGCCCCTACGAGCAGACCCTCACCGCCTTCCGGGTCGCCTTCGACGCGCTGAAGGAGCTGGGCCTGGGCCGCGAGGATGTCGTCCGCACCCGGATGTACGTGATGCACGCCCGGGACACGGAGGAGGTCGGCCGCGCCCACAAGGAGCTGTTCGACGCCGTGCGCCCGGCCGCCTCGATGATCGTCGTGTCCGGTTTCGTGGACCCCGGCCTCGTCGTCGAGGTCGAGGTCGAGGCCTACCGGGCGGGGGCGCGATGAGCCTCGCGGTACGCGTCATCCCCTGCCTCGACGTGGACAAGGGCCGGGTCGTCAAGGGCGTCAACTTCCAGAACCTGCGCGACGCGGGCGACCCCGTCGAGATGGCGAAGCTGTACGACGCCGAGGGCGCCGACGAGCTGACCTTCCTGGACATCACCGCCTCCAGCGGCGACCGGGAGACCACCTACGACGTGGTGCGCCGCACCGCCGAGCAGGTCTTCATCCCGCTCACCGTCGGCGGCGGCGTCCGCACCCCCGACGACGTCGACAAGCTGCTGCGGGCCGGCGCGGACAAGGTCGGCGTCAACACGGCGGCCATCGCCCGGCCGGAGCTGATCCGGGAGATCGCCGAGCGCTTCGGCCGCCAGGTCCTGGTGCTCTCCGTGGACGCCCGGCGCACCCCCGCCGGCACCTTCGAGGTCACCACGCACGGCGGCCGCAGGGGCACGGGCATCGACGCCGTCGAGTGGGCCCACCGGGCCGCCGAACTCGGCGCCGGCGAGATCCTGCTCAACTCGATGGACGCCGACGGCACGAAGGACGGCTACGACACCGAGATGATCGCCGCCGTACGCGAGCACGTCCGCGTCCCCGTCATCGCCTCCGGCGGCGCCGGCCGGCTCGCGGACTTCGCACCGGCCATCGACGCCGGGGCCGACGCGGTCCTGGCCGCGTCCGTCTTCCACTTCGGCGACCTGCGGATCTCCGAGGTCAAGGGCGCCCTCGCGGAGGCCGGACACCCGGTCCGCTGACCCCGGCCGGCTGTGCCGGTGCACAGCCCGGGGCGCTCCTCCTTGGGAGGGCGCCCCGCGGGCCGCCGCGCGCCTTCCGGCCCCGTACCCCCGGACGTAGCGTGCCCGGCGTGACTCCCCCCACGACCGTGCACAGTCCGCCCCGGCTGTACGGCCGCGGCGCCGAACTCGCCGTCCTCGACACCCTCCTGACACGCCTTCGGCAGGGCGACGGCGGGGCCCTGGTGCTCACAGCCCCGCCCGGCACGGGCCTCACCGCGCTGTTGGACCGGACCGCCGCCGCACACCGCGAGCGGCACACCGGACCCGTGCTGTGGGCGACCGCCGCCCCCGCCGAGCAGTGGCTGCCCCACAGCGGCCTGCACGCCCTGCTGTGCTCCGCGCCCTGCCCGCTGCCCCTCGACCCCGACCGGGTGCTGCGCGACGGCCTCCCGCCCGCCGCCCTCCTCGCCCTCCTGCGGCGGCTCGGCGCGGAGCGGCCCCTGCTGGTGTGCGTGGACGACGCCCACGCCTGGGACCCCGCTTCCCGGGCCGCCCTCGCCTTCGTGGCCCGCCGGCTCGGCCCGCGCAGCCGGGTCGCCGCGGTGATCGGCGCCGGGGACGGGGCGGGCTTCGCCGGGCTGCCCGCGCTCCGGCTCGGCCCCCTCGGCGACGAGGCGGCCTCGGCGCTCCTGGACCGGTTCACCGAAGCGGCCGGGACGGACCGGGCCGACCCGGTGGCCCGCGGCGAACTGCTGCGCGAGGCGGCGGGGAACCCCCGGCTGCTCGCCGGTCTCACCGCCCGGCTCACCCCCGCACAGCTCGCCGGACGGACCCCGCTGCCCCACCCGTTGCCCGGCGGCGACGACGTCCTGGCCGCCCACGCCGCCCGCCTCGGCCACCTGCCCGCCGCCACCCGCACCCTCCTGCTGATCGCCGCCGCCGCCCACGCGCACGAACCGGAGGGCACCGGCGCGGACCTGGACCTCGTACGCCGCGCCGCCCTCGCGGCAGCCGTCCCGCCCGCCGCGCTCGACTTGGCCCTGCTCACCCCGGGCGGCACCGCGGGCGCCCTCCAACGAGCGGGTGACCGTGTCCACTTCAGCCACCCGCTGCTGCGCCGCGCCCTCCTGCACCGAGCACCCCCGCACCACCGCCGCGCGGTCCACGACCTGCTGGCCGGCCTCCTGACGGATGGGGGCGCGGCCCGGAGCCGGGCGCGGGCGGTGTGGTGACTGGATCGTGCGGCCTGGACTCGGTCGGCGGTTCTGTGGTGACTGGATCGTGCGGCCTGGACTCGGTCGGCGGTTCTGTGGTGACTGGATCGTGCGGCCTGGACTCGGTCGGCGGTTCTGTGGTGACTGGATCGTGCGGCCTGGACTCGGTCGGCGGTTCTGTGGTGACTGGATCGTGCGGCCTGGACTCGGTCGGCGGTTCCGTGGTGACCGGCCCGAGCTGCTCGGACCCGGTCAACGGCCCCGTGCCGACCGGCCCCGCCCCGCTCGCCGCCCTCGTCCAGCGGGCCTGCGCCGCCACGGGGCCCGACGCGCCGCTCGCCGACGCGCTGGAGGACGCCGCCGCGCCCCGTCCGCACGCCGAGCGGGCCGCCGCGCTCGCCCGCGCCGCCGGCCTGACCCCGGGCGAGGCGCTGCGGGCGGCCCGGTTCGCGGCGGCGGCCGATCACACCCGGCTCGCCGGCGACCCCGGGCGGGCCCGCGCACTGCTGGCCGGGGCCGGTGCGCACCCCGCCTCCCACCACGTACGCGGCCTGCTCGCCCTGCGGGACGGCCCTGCCCCCGACGCCCACGAGGCCCTGCTCACCGCCGCCGCCCTGCTCGCCCCGAGGGAGCCCGGCCGCGCGCTCGACGCCCTCCTCGGCGCCGCCGAGGCCGCCTGGGCGGCGGGCGACGCCCTCGGCTACCTGGACGCGCTGACCCGTATCCCCGCCGACGTACCCGACCGGGCCCTCGCGCAGTACCGGGACGGCATGTGCGCCGTGCTGCGCGGGCGGATCGGCGAGGGGCACGCGCTGCTGCGCCGCCTGCTCGGCTCGGCCGCCCGGTCCCAGGACCCCGCGGCCCTGCTGCGGAGCGGGGCGGCGGGACTCGTGCTCGGCGACCTCGACGCCGCCTGCCGGGCCGGGGTCCGCGCGCTGGCCGCCGTGCGCGCGAGCGGCGCCGACGCGCTGCTGCCCCAGGCCCTGGAGCACCTGGCCTATGCGGAGCTGCGCGCCGGACGCCACGCCCGCGCCCGCGCCCACGCGCTGGACGGCCTGCGCGCGGCCCGCCGCTGCGGGCAGCCCAACGCCGCCGCCCATCTGCACGCCGTGCTGGCCCTCGCCGCGTCGGTGGAGGGCGGGGCGCGGGAGTGCGCGGCGCACGCCGACGCCGCCCTGGCGGGCGCGGCACCGCACGGGCTCGTCCAGGCCGCGACCCTCGCCACCTGGGCGCAGGCCCGCGCCGATCTGGCGGCGGGGCGCTCGGCCGAGGCGGCGGCGCGGCTCGACCCACTGGTACGGCCGGGGCCGGGGCGCGGGCACTTCGCCACCAGGATGCTCGCCGTCCCCTGCTACGTGGAGGCGTCGGTGCGGGCCGGGCGGGCGCGCCGGGGGAGGGGCGCGGATCCGGTGGCCGACGCGGTGGGGGAGTTCGCCGTGTGGGCCACCCGCACCACGGACCCCCAGGTCCCCGCCCAACTGGCCCGCTGCCGGGCCCTGCTGGCGCCGCCGGGCGAGGTGGCCGGGCGGTACGAGGAGGCGCTCGCCCACCACGACCGGGCGGGCGGCGACTTCGAACACGCCCGCACCCGCCTCCTGTTCGGCTCCTGGCTGCGCAGGCGCCGCCGCACCCGGGAGGCCAGGGAGCCGTTGCGGGACGCGCTGGTGGCGTTCGAACGCTGCGGCGCGCGGGCCTGGGCGGACCGGACCAGCGGTGAACTGCGGGCCGCCGGGGAGTCGGTGGAGGCACCGGACCCGGCCCGGGGCGCCGATCCGCTGGCCGCGCTGACCCCGCAGCAGCAGCGGATCGCCCGGTGCGTCGGGGAGGGGGCCACCAACCGGGAGGTGGCGCTGCGGCTCTCGGTGAGCACGCGGACCGTCGACCACCATCTGCGCAACGTGTTCGCCGCGCTGGGGGTGCGCTCCCGGACGGAGCTGGCCAGGCTGCTGGACGGGAGGCGGTAGAAACCAGGCCCCGGACTTGCTGCGGGGGCGGTCCGGAGCCGCTTCGGGGCGGGTCCGGGGCGGCGGGGTTGCAGGACCGTGATGAGAAGGAGGACGCAGACCCCTAGGTACCGACTGGGCGGTATGTCATTCTGCGGGCGTCAGGATCATTCGGTGCGCCCGTGCCTCGTGCTGGGCAGGGCGAACCGGAGCCGGCCGTTGACCGAGCCGGCCGAATCCCGGTGGAGGCCGCCATGCCACAGGTCGTACGTTCACGGGTCAGGGCGCTGCACGCGCCGCCTCCCGTCGCCCCGGTCCCGCGCCGCTTCCGTTCGCTGGCCGACCGCGAGGCGGTCGCCGTACTGCACCGGGCCGCCCGGGTGCTGGTCGCGGCGCTGCCGGAGCTGACGGACCGGATGGTGGAGGCGCTGCGCGAGCGGGAGCCCGGCTACCGCGCGGCGATCGAGGCCGACCCGGCGGAGATCTGGCAGGAGGTGCACCAGTCGCTGCGGCACAACGTCGGCTCGCTGATCCAGCCCCGCGAGTTCCGGGACGCCGCGCACCGCACCTCCCGGCGGATCGGCGAGGTCCGGGCGGAGCAGGGGGTGCCGCTGGACGCGGTCCTGCACGCGTTCCGGATGGGCGGGGCGATGGTCTGGCAGGACCTGGTGGACGAGACCGCGCGCCGCCACCCCGAGGACGTCCGGCTGCTCGTCCATGTCGCCGCGGACGTCTGGAACTTCGTGGACGAGCACTGCGGTGTCGTCGCCGACGCCTACCGGCGGGCCGAGCGCCGGCTGGCCTGGCGCCGGGAGAACCGCCAGCGCCTGATGACGGCCGCCCTGCTGGACGGCACCGCCCAGATAGCCGACCTCCCGGACACCGCCGCCGTGCTCGGGCTGCCGGAGGGCGGCCGGTACGCGGTCCTCGCCCTCGTCGACGCCCGCCGCTCCCCGCACGGCGCCACCCATCCGCCCCTGGAACTGCCCGCGGGCCCGGACGCGCTCTGGCACGCGGGCCCGGACGCGGAGTTCGCCATCCTGCCGCTGGGCCGGGGCGGGGACGCGGACCCGGGTACGGACGAACCCGCCGTGCCCGGGGAGCCCGAGCGGGCGGAAGCGGTGGACGCCGGGGACGGGGCGCTCCTCGCGCTCGCCGCCGAATTGCGCGTACCGCCCGGGGCCCGGGTCGGCATCAGCTCGGCCGTCGACGGCCTCGCGGCGGTCGGGGACGCCCGGCGCCTCGCGGAGACCGCCCTGCGGGCCTGCCCGGCGGACGGCGGGGTGGTCCTGCTCGACCAGCAGCTGCCCGCCGCCCTCGTCGTCTCGTCCCCGGGGCTCGGCACGGCCCTCGCCAACCGGGTGCTGGGGCCCCTGGACCGGCTGGACCCGGCCGACCGCGACGTGCTCATCGACACGCTCACGGCGTGGTTCGACTGCGACGGCTCGGCCCCCCGGGCGGGCGCCCGCCTCTACTGCCACCGCAACACCGTCCTGAACCGGCTCCGCCGCTTCGAGCAGCTGACCGGCCGCTGCCTGACCCGCCCGTCCGACGCGGTCGAGGTCTCCCTGGCCCTGGCGGCCCGGCGCCTGCTCCCCGGCTGACGACGGGGCCTTCCCCTCAGGGGGGAGCGGGCTCGCCGGGGAGCCGTGGCCGGTCCCCGCTGCGGGGGGTGTGGCCAGGCGGGTGCGCGCCAGCGCCTGCTGGCCGCGCCCGCGCCTGCCCGCCTGCTGGCCGCGCCCGCGTACCCGCCCCTGCGCCCGCGTACCCGAGCCCGCGCCCGCGCACCCGGGCCCCCGTGCCCGCCGCCCCCGCGTACCTGCCCCCCCTGCGGGTCCCACCCCCCGGCGTCCACCACTCCCGCCCCCGCGCGTCCACCGCCTCTCCCACCCCCCCACGCCTGTGCCCCCGCACAGTCCTCGCCCCCGAGTCCTGTCACCGCGCAGCGCCCCGGGGGCACCCGCTGTACGCGGACCCGGGGCCCTGATGCCGTAGCCGCATGTCTCGTGTGTCTCCGTCACCCAGCGCCCCCGACGCCGTCCCCACCCCGCCCACCACCGGGGCACGCCGGTGAGCGGAGGCCTCGACGCCCGGTCGCTGGCGTTCGTCGTCTTCCTCGCGTTCGTCGCCGTCTCCCTGCTGCTGTGCGGCCTGGCCGCCGCCGACCAGGACGATCCGGAGCACTTCTACGCGGGCGGCGGGGCGGCGCTCGGAGGGGTCGGGAGCGGGCTGGCCATCGCCGGTGACTACATCTCGGCCGCCACCCTCCTCTCCACCACCGGCTCGGTCGCGCTCGCCGGGTTCGACGGTGTCCTGTTCGCCCTCGCCACGGTCGCCTCGCTCGTCCTGGTGATGCGGGTGCTGGCCGAACCCATGCGCCGCGGCGGGGTGTTCACCCTCGGCGACTTCCTCGCGGACCGGCTCGGCGACCCGTCCGTGCGCCGCGCCCTCGGCATCACCACCCTGGTCGTCCTCGCCCCGCTGCTCCTGGTGCAACTGGCCACCGCGGGCCGGGTGATGGCCGCCATGTTCGGGCTGCCGGACGGCGCGCTCACCAGCTGCACCGTGGCAAGCGGCGCCCTGATGGTCTGCTACTCCGCGGTCGGCGGCATGCGGGGCACCGGCTATATCCAGATCCTCAAGGTCGCGGTGGTGCTGGCCGCGGTGACGCTGCTCGCGGGGCTGGTGCTCGCCCGCTTCGGCTGGAACCCGTCCGCCCTGTTCGACGCCGCGCGCCACGGCAGCGGCGCGGGCGGCGCGTACGCCCGCCCGGGGCTGCAGTTCGGCCACGGCCTCGCCGGCACCCTGGATCTGCTGGGCTTCCAGCTCACCCTGCTCCTCGGGGCGGCCTGCATGCCGCACATCATGATGCGGCTGCACCCCCTGCGCGACCGCCGGACCGTGCGCCGCGCCACCGTGTGGGCGGCGGCCCCGGTGGCCCTCCTGTGCGCCGGGGTCGTCGTCGTGGGGCTCGGCGCGTCCGCCCTGCTCGGCCACCAGGTGATCCGGGCGGCCGACCCGGCGGGCGGCACCGCGTTGCTCCTGGTGACCGGGGCGCTGGACCCGGGCGCCGGAGGGCCGCGCGAGAGCCTGCTCTTCGCGTGCGTCGCCTGCGCGGTGTTCGCGACCACGCTGGCCGCCGTCGCCGGCATCACCCTGGCCGCCGCGTCCTCACTCGCCCGCGACTTCGCGGCGAGGGCCCGCAGCCGTACGGCCGCGCGCACCGGGCGGTCGGCCGGGCACGAGATCCTGCGCGCCCGGCTGGCGGTGGTCCTGACCGGCGCGCTCTCGGTCGGCGTGTCGACGTACACCCACGACCGCAACCCGCAGGTGCTGCTCTCGCTGTCGTTCGCGGCGGCCGCGTCCGTACTGCCACCGGTCCTGCTGTACGCGCTGTACCGGCGGGCCTTCGGCGCGCGGGGCGTGCGCTGGACCGTCTACGGGACGCTGCCGCTGATCGCGGTCCTCATGGTGTTCTCGCCCGCCTTCTCCGGCACACCGGTCGCGCTCTTCCCGGACCGCGACTTCCACTGGTTCCCGCTCCAGACGCCGGGCCTGCTCACGATCCCGGCCGGGTTCCTCCTCGGGTACCTCGGCTCCCGCACCCGCCGGCGCCGAGCCGGGCACCGGCACCGGGAGAGGCCGGGAAGCAGGCGTGCAACTTTTATTGCGCAATAGATATTGCGCAACGTTTCTTTCCTATCTAGGGTCGGGGCATGGCAAGCGACGAATCACGCCGGGTATCCGACCTCGGCACCCTGAAGGCGTTCGGGCACCCCCTGCGGATGAAGCTCTACCGGGCGCTGTACATCGCCCGGCAGGCCACCGCCTCCCAGCTCGCCGAGCAGGTCGACGAAGCGGTCTCGCTCGTCAGCTACCACCTGCGCAAGCTCGCCGAGCACGGCCTGATCGAGGAGGCCGAGGGGCAGGGGAGCGACGCCCGTGAGCGCTGGTGGCAGCCCGCGTCCAAGGGGCTGCGCTTCCACGACGAGGACTTCCGCGACGCCCCCGAGAAGGCCGCCACGCACGCCGCCGTCAGCCGGCTCTCCTTCGAACAGCACGTCGACATGTACCGCCGCCACCTCGACGCGACCTCCGCCTGGGCACCCGAGTGGCGCAGGGCCTCCTTCAGCTCGGAGTACCTGGCCCGGCTGAACCCCGAGGAGCTCGCCGCCCTCGAACGCGAGATGGACGCGCTCATCAAGCGGTACGAGGCACAGGGCCGCACCCGCCAGGAGGCCGGTGACACCGAGAACCGCGAGAACGTCGCCCTGCACCTGTACGGCTTCCCGTTCCGGACCTGACCCGGTGACCCGAGAGGACGATCCCGTGACCGCCACCCTGCCCGTCTTTGACGAGGCACCCGTCCGCCCGGCCCACCGCGACGGCAACGTCCTGCGCTGGCTCGGCGCGTACACCGCGTCCATGGTCGGCGACAGCGTCTACTACATGGCCCTCGCCTGGGCCGCCACCCGCACCGGCACCGCCTCGCAGACCGGCCTGGTGCTCGCCGTGGGCTCCATACCCCGGGCCGTGCTGCTGCTGGGCGGGGGAGTGCTCGCCGACCGGCTCGGGCCGCGCCGCGTGGTCGTCGCGAGCGACACCGCCCGCTGCCTCGTCATCCTCGGCCTGGCCGGCACCCTGCTCCTCACCTCGCCCACGGTGTGGATGCTGGTGGCCGTCGCGCTCGTCTTCGGCGCGGTCGACGCCCTCTTCCTGCCCGCCGTCGGCGCCCTGCCGCCCAGAATCACCGCCGCCTCCCAGCTCGCCCGCGTCCAGGGCATGCGCGGCCTCGCCGCCCGCACCGCCAACGTCGTCGGCGCCCCGCTCGGCGGCGCGGCCGTGGCCCTCGGCGGACCGGTCCTCGCCTTCGGCGCGGCCGGCGTGCTCTTCGCCGTCTCGCTGCCCCTCCTGCTGGCCGTACGAATGCGCCCGCTGCCCGAACAGGACACGGCAGCACCCGCCGGCACCGCCCGGCGCGAACTGGCCGACGGGCTCCGGTACATCTGCCGCCACCCGCTGCTCGGCCCCGTCATGCTCGTCGTCGCCCTCAGCGAACTGGGCTTCGTCGGCCCCCTCAACCTCGGCCTGATCCTGCTCAGCGACGAACGCGGCTGGGGCGCCTCCGGCATGGGCTGGATCGTCGCCGCCTTCGGCGCCGGCGCGGGCGCCTCCGCCCTGCTCCTGGCCGTACGGGGCCGGGCACCCAGGGCCGGGCTCACCATGTGCGTCACCGTGCTGATCGGCGCGGTCGCCGTCGGAGCCCTGGCGTACGCACCCTCCCTGCCCCTCGCCGCGGGGGTCGCCGTCCTCATCGGACTCTTCGCGGGACTCGGCGGCGCCCTGTGCGGCGCGCTGATCCAGACCGCGGCAGACCCCGCCTACCTCGGCCGGGTCACGTCGGTCTCCACGCTCTTCACCCACGCCCTCGCACCGCTCAGCTACCCCGTCACCGGAGCCGCCGTCGCCCTGTGGGGCACCGGTCCCGTCTTCGTCACCAGCGCCGGGACATGCGCGGCCGGCGCCCTCATCGGCCTCGTCCTCACCCCACTGCGCCGCGCCGAACTCCCGCGCTGAACCGGGCGCACGTACGCACAGCTCCCGCGCCGGCACCGCGTACGAGGCGCGGTCGGGTCACATGCCCAGCTTCGCCGTCGCCACCCGGCCGATCGCGTCCGGCTCGCCCTCCAGCTCCACCCGCGCCGCCTCCTGCCGCCCGAACGCGAACAGCAGCAGCTCGCCCGGCTCACCGGTCACCGTCACCACCGGCGTGCCCCGGTGCGCCACCGCGGTCTGCCCGTCCGGGCGGCGCAGGACCAGACCCACCGGCGCCTTGCGGCCCAGCATCCGCGCCGCCTTCTCCGTACGCGACCACAGGACATCGGCGAAGACCGGGTCCAGCTCCCGCGCCGACCAGTCGGGCTGGGCCCGGCGCACGTCCTCGGCGTGGATGTAGAACTCCACCGTGTTCGCCGCCTCGTCCAGCTGCTTCAGCCCGAACGGGGACATCCGTGGCGGACCCGTACGGATGAGCTGGATCAGTTCCTCGTACGGCTTCGCGGTGAACTCGGCCATGACCCGGTCACGCCGGTTCCTCAGCGGTCCGACGACCAGCCCGGCCGCCGCGTCCGGCCGTCGCTCCCGCACCACCACATGGGCCGCGAGATCACGGGCCGTCCAGCCGTGGCAGAGGGTCGGGGCCTGCGGACCCGCCGCCTCCAACAGGTCGGCGAGCAGAAGTCGTTCGCGCTTCGCATGGGTCGACATGCCCGCCAGCGTACGGCCGCCGTCCCCCGTCCGCCCAGTGGACGCACGCCGGGGCGCCCCGCGCCACCACGGCACAATGGGCGCATGACCAGCACGCCCACGCCCGGCACCCCCCGGCCCGCCAGCGCCCTCGATCCCGCCATCGCCGCCCGCCTCAAGCGCGGCGCCGACGGACTGGTCCCGGCCATCGCCCAGCAGTACGACACCGGCGAGGTACTGATGCTGGGCTGGATGGACGACGAGGCGCTGCACCGCACCCTCACCACCGGCCGCGCCACGTACTGGTCGCGCAGCCGCCAGGAGTACTGGGTCAAGGGCGACACCTCCGGCCACATCCAGCGGGTCAAGTCCGTCGCCCTGGACTGCGACGCCGACACCGTCCTCGTCAAGGTCGACCAGACGGGCGCCGCCTGCCACACGGGTGACCGCACCTGCTTCGACGCCGACGTCCTGCTCGGACAGTAGGGTCTGCCGCCATGGACCTCGACACGTTCCGCAAGCTGGCCGTCGACCGGCGCGTCATCCCCGTCACCCGCCGCCTCCTCGCGGACGGCGACACCCCGGTCGGTCTCTACCGCAAGCTCGCGGGCGAACGCACCGGCACCTTCCTCCTCGAATCCGCGGAGAACGGCCGCACCTGGTCGCGCTACTCCTTCATCGGCGTACGCAGCGCCGCGACCCTCACCACCCGCGACGGCGAGGCCCACTGGCTCGGCACCCCGCCCGTCGGAGTCCCCGTCGACGGCGACCCGCTCCAGGCCCTGCGCGCCACCATCGAGACCCTGCACACCCCGCACGACCAGGAATCCGGCCTCCCGCCCTTCACCGGCGGCATGGTCGGCTACCTCGGCTACGACATCGTGCGGCGCCTGGAGAGGATCGGCGACAGCGGCGGCGACGACCTGAGGCTGCCCGAGCTGACCATGCTGCTCACCTCCGACCTCGCGGTCCTGGACCACTGGGACGGCAGCGTCCTGCTCATCGCCAACGCCATCAACCACAACGACCTGGCCACCGGCGTCGACGAGGCGTACGGCGACGCCGTCGTCCGGCTCGACGCGATGGAGCGGGACCTGCGCCGCCCCGTGGAGAACGCCCCCGCCGCCCTGCCCGCCTCCGAGCTGCCCCCGTACACCGCGCTCTGGGGCGGCAAGGCCTACCAGGACGCCGTCGAGGACGTGAAGGAGCGCATCCGGGCCGGCGAGGCCTTCCAGGTCGTGCCCTCCCAGCGCTTCGAGACGCCCTGCACGGCGAGCGCCCTCGACGTCTACCGGGTCCTGCGCGCCACCAACCCCTCGCCGTACATGTACCTCTTCCGGTTCGACGGCTTCGACGTCGCCGGATCGAGCCCCGAGGCCCTCGTCAAGGTCGAGGACGGCCGGGCGATGGTCCACCCCATCGCCGGCACCCGGCACCGCGGCGCCACCCCGCAGGAGGACCAGGCGCTCGCCGACGAACTCCTCGCCGACCCCAAGGAGCGCGCCGAGCACCTGATGCTCGTCGACCTCGGGCGCAACGACCTGGGCCGGGTCTGCGAACCGGGCAGCGTCGAGGTGGTCGACTTCATGTCCATCGAGCGCTACTCGCACGTGATGCACATCGTCTCCACCGTCACCGGCCGCGTCGCCGAGGGCCGCACGGCGTTCGACGTGCTGACCGCCTGCTTCCCCGCCGGCACCCTCTCCGGTGCCCCCAAGCCCCGCGCCCTCCAGATCATCGAGGAGCTGGAACCCACCCGCCGCGGCCTGTACGGCGGCTGCGTCGGCTACCTCGACTTCGCCGGGGACTCCGACACCGCCATCGCCATCCGCACCGCCCTGCTGCGCGACGGCACGGCCTACGTCCAGGCCGGGGCGGGCGTCGTCGCCGACTCCGACCCGGTCGCCGAGGACAACGAGTGCCGCAACAAGGCGGCGGCGGTGCTCCGCGCCGTCCACACCGCCAACCGCCTCGGCGGCGCCTGAGCCGGGCCCCGGCCCACGGCGAGGGGCGCGGTGGGCCGCCGCGGGCCGGTAAGGGATAGTGGAGTACGTGAGTGCTGTCCCCGTACCCCAGCCACGTGCCGAAGCCGCCGCCGCGCCCGACAGCGCGGGAAGCCGCCGCAGCCTGGCCGCCGGCCTGCTCCTCGGAGCGGCCGGCGCGACCGTCGTGCTGCTCGCCTCCGGGCAGACCTGGGCCGAGGGCAAGGCCCCGGTCGGTGGCGGCACCCTGCCCCTGAGCGCCGACGGCCAGGACGTCACCGGACTGCCCGCCGCCCTCGCCATCGTGGGCCTGGCCGCCCTCGTCGCCGTCTTCGCCGTGCGCGCCGCCGGGCGGCGCGTGGTGGCGGGACTGCTCGCGCTCAGCGGGCTCGGCGCCGCGCTGAGCGCCTTCCTCGGCGCGTCCGACAGCGGGGCGCTCGACGAGAAGGCCGCGCAGACCAGCGGCGACAGCTCCGCGACCATCACCGCCCTCACCCACACCGCCTGGCCGTACGTCACGGCGGCGGGCGGCCTGCTGATCCTGCTCGCCGGGCTGCTCGCCCTGCGCTACGGCAGCCGCTGGCCCACGATGTCGGGACGCTACGAGCGCGACGGCAGCCCCCGCTCCCGCAAGGCACCCAGGGCCCCGGACCCGGACCGGCCCGAGGACCTGTGGAAGGCCCTGGACCGCGGCGAGGACCCGACGCGCGAGGCATGACCCCCCAGCTCACGTCCTACCCGCACGTACGGGACAATGGCCGTGAGCTCACAGCACAGCGGCACCCACAGCGGCACCGGCCGTGCGTACAGCCACCCGAGCGATTCCAACAGCGCAACACCAACGAGGAGCAACTCATGGCGGGCAGCAGCCACGGACACACCCCGGCCGCCTGGACCGGTGTCATCATCGCCTTCATCGGCTTCTGCGTCGCGGGCGTCTTCATGGTCGCGGCCAACCCGCTCGGCTTCTGGGCCGGCATGGGCGTCGTCCTCCTCGGTGGTGTCGTCGGCCTCGCGATGAAGGTCGCGGGACTCGGCATGCCGAAGGAGTCGGCCGACCGGGCCGCCGCCAGGGCCCGCGCCGGCCACGCGCAGACCTCCTGACCCCGCGCGACCCGCGCATACGAGGCGCAGCCCCGGCCGGGGCTGCGCCTTCGCGCGTCAGGGGCGACAATCACCGGGTGGACGCATCGCCTACCCCCGCCCCGGTACCACCTGACCGGGCCCCGCTGCCGGTGGACGCCGGACCGCCGCCCGCCCCCGGCCCCCCGGCGGGCCCCCCACCGCTCTTTCCCGCCGCCCCCGGCGGCGCCTCCCGGCTGCGCCGGATCGCCACCCCGGCGGGCGTCCTGGCCGCCGTCGTCGGCGCCTTCGGCTACGTGGCGACGGTCGACCCGAACCAGCCGGGCCACTACCCCGTCTGCCCGCTGCTGCGGCTCACCGGCATCTACTGCCCCGGCTGCGGCGGACTGCGCAGCGCCCACGCCTTCGCCCACGGCGACCTGGCGGCCGCCTTCGGCTCCAACTCCCTGGCCGTCGTCGGGTACGGGATCTTCGCCGTGCTCTGGGCGGTGTGGATGGTCCGCGAGGCGACCGGGAGGCCCTGGCGGTTCGCTCTGCGGCCGGTCCACTGGTGGGGGATCGGAGCCGTACTGCTGATCTTCACCGTCGTCCGGAATCTGCCGTTCGGGTCGGCGATCGCTCCCTGAATGCCCAGGTTGTGGGACAGGCGGTGGCCGGATGCGGGCCCAGCGGCCTCCTGCGGATACCATCTGAGTGGCTGATCCTGTGGCCTGTACGTTCCGTTGTCACCGTTCCGGAAGGGGGCCGCTCGCGTGAGTGTGCTCGACGAGATCATCGACGGCGTCCGCGCCGACCTTGCGGAGCGGCAGGCGCGCGTCAGCCTCGACGAGCTCAAGGAACGCGCCGCCCGCGCCCCCCAGGCCAAGGACGGCGTCGCCGCCCTGCGCGGCGAGGGCGTGACGGTCATCTGCGAGGTCAAGCGCTCCAGCCCCTCCAAGGGCGCGCTCGCCGCCATCGCCGACCCGGCCGCGCTCGCCGCGGACTACGAGGCCGGCGGGGCCTCCGTCATCTCCGTCCTCACCGAGGAGCGCCGCTTCGGCGGCTCACTGGCCGACCTGGAGGCCGTCCGCGCCAAGGTCGACATCCCGATCCTGCGCAAGGACTTCGTCGTCACCTCGTACCAGCTGTGGGAGGCCCGCGCCTACGGTGCCGACCTCGTGCTGCTGATCGTCGCCGCCCTCGAACAGGAGGCGCTGGTCTCCCTGATCGAGCGCGCCGAGTCCATCGGCCTGACGCCGCTGGTCGAGGCGCACGACGAGGAGGAGGCCGAGCGTGCCGTGGAGGCGGGCGCCAGGATCATCGGCGTCAACGCGCGCAACCTGAAGGACCTCAAGGTCGACCGCTCCACCTTCGAGCGCGTCGCCCCCGAGATCCCCGACCACATCGTCAAGGTCGCCGAGTCCGGCGTCCGCGGCCCGCACGACCTCATCGCCTACGCCAACGCCGGCGCGGACGCCGTGCTCGTCGGCGAGTCCCTGGTCACCGGCCGCGACCCGCGCACCGCCGTCGCCGACCTGGTCGCCGCCGGCGCCCACCCGGCCCTGCGCCACGGCCGGAGCTGAGCCGCGCCATGTCCCTCCCGCACCCCGAGCCGATGCGCTGCGCACTGCCCTCGTGGCACCGCGGCTGCCGGGCCCCGGCACGCCGTGTGCACGGCAGGCGGGTGCGGTACGTGATCGGCGACGAGCCCGGTCAGGTCAACGGCATGCGATGGCGCACGGGGTCCGCGCAGTAGAGCGAGCCCCGGCCGTCGTGACACCCCAGCCCACCAGGGCCGGGTTCCGCGCGTCCGCATCCGCCCCGGCCCCCGGCCGAGGCGGCGCTCCGCTCACGGCGCACACGCTGCAACCAGCCATGCCATGACGAGGAGCAACTCCACGATGTTGTCCGAATTCTTCATCCCGGACCCCGAGGGTCTGATCCCCAGCGCCGAGGGATACTTCGGCGCCTACGGCGGAAAGTTCATCCCGGAGGCGCTCGTCGCCGCCGTGGACGAGGTCGCCGACGAGTACGAGAAGGCCAAGGCCGACCCCGCCTTCGCGGCCGAGCTGGGCGAGCTGATGGTCCACTACACCGGCCGCCCCAGCGCCCTCACCGAGGTGGCGCGCTTCGCCGAGCACGCGGGCGGCGCCCGCGTCTTCCTCAAGCGCGAGGACCTCAACCACACCGGCTCCCACAAGATCAACAACGTGCTGGGGCAGGCCCTGCTGACCCGGCGCATGGGCAAGACCCGGGTCATCGCCGAGACCGGCGCCGGCCAGCACGGCGTGGCCACCGCCACCGCCTGCGCCCTCTTCGGCCTCGACTGCACGATCTACATGGGCGAGATCGACACCGAGCGCCAGGCGCTGAACGTGGCGCGGATGCGGATGCTGGGCGCCGAGGTCATCGCCGTGAAGTCCGGCTCCCGCACCCTGAAGGACGCCATCAACGAGGCGTTCCGCGACTGGGTCGCCAACGTGGACCGCACCCACTACCTCTTCGGTACGGTCGCGGGCCCGCACCCCTTCCCGGCGATGGTCCGCGACTTCCACCGCGTCATCGGCGTCGAGGCCAGGCGGCAGATCCTGGAGCGGGCCGGCCGGCTGCCGGACGCCGCCGTGGCCTGCGTCGGCGGCGGCTCCAACGCCATCGGCCTCTTCCACGCCTTCGTCCCCGACAGCGACGTCCGCCTCATCGGCTGCGAGCCCGCGGGCCACGGCGTGGAGAGCGGGGAGCACGCGGCGACCCTCACCGCGGGCGAGCCCGGCATCCTGCACGGCTCGCGCAGCTACGTCCTCCAGGACGAGGAGGGCCAGATCACCGAGCCCTACTCCATCTCGGCGGGCCTGGACTACCCGGGTATCGGCCCCGAGCACGCGTACCTGAAGGACTCGGGCCGGGGCGAGTACCGCGCGGTCACCGACGACGCGGCCATGCAGGCGCTGCGCCTGCTCTCCCGTACCGAGGGCATCATCCCGGCCATCGAGAGCGCGCACGCGCTGGCCGGGGCCCTGGAGGTCGGCAAGGAGCTGGGCAGGGACGGGCTGATCCTGGTCAACCTCTCCGGCCGGGGCGACAAGGACATGGACACGGCGGCCCGCTACTTCGGGCTGTACGAGACGGACGCGGCCGTCGAGGCGGACGCCGCCGGCGCCGACGCGGAGATCGAGGGGGACGTCCAGTGAGCGGCAACACCGAACTGCTGAGCACCACGCTCGCCACCGCGCGCGCCGAGGACCGGGCCGCGCTGATCGCGTACCTGCCGGCCGGCTTCCCGACCGTGGACGGCGGCATCGAGGCCGTCAAGGCGGTCGTCGCGGGCGGCGCCGACGTCGTCGAGGTGGGGCTGCCGCACAGCGACCCCGTGCTCGACGGCCCGGTCATCCAGACCGCCGACGACATCGCGCTGCGCGGCGGCGTGAAGATCGCCGACGTGATGCGCACGGTGCGCGAGGCGTACGAGGCGACCGGGGCACCGATCCTCGTCATGACGTACTGGAACCCGATCGACCGGTACGGCGTCGAGCGCTTCACCGCCGAGCTCGCCGCCGCGGGCGGCGCCGGGTGCATCCTGCCCGACCTGCCGGTCCAGGAGTCCGCGCTGTGGCGCGAGCACGCCGAGCGGCACGGCCTGGCCACCGTCTTCGTCGTCGCTCCCAGCAGCAGGGACGAGCGGATCGCCACCATCACGGAGGCCGGCTCCGGCTTCGTCTACGCGGCCTCCCTGATGGGCGTCACCGGCACCCGCGCCTCGGTCGGCGCCCAGGCGCAGGACCTGGTGCGGCGCACCCGCGCCACGACCGAGCTGCCGGTCTGCGTCGGCCTCGGCGTATCCGACGCGGCCCAGGCAGCGGAGGTCGCCGGCTTCGCCGACGGCGTCATCGTCGGCTCGGCCTTCGTGAAGCGGATGCTGGACGCCCCCGACGAGGCGGCGGGCCTCGCCGCCGTCCGTTCACTGGCGGCCGACCTCGCCGAAGGTGTTCGAAAGCGCTGACACCGGGCGTCATCCGAACGGGTGGACCTCGGCCCGGGGAGGCACGCGAGTGCCTCCCCGGGTCGTTGCTGCGGTGTGAGCGAGAAGAACCAGCAAGGTAAGAGGGCCGCGCGAGACCGGCTGATCCAGCAGCGCGAGGAGGCGAGGGCGCGAGACCGCCGCCGCCGGACGCTGATCGTGTCCACCGCCGTGGTGGGGGTGCTGGGACTGGCCGCCGTCATCGGCGTGATCGCGGCCAATACCGACGGCAAGGGCGACAAGTCCAAGTCGTCCGGCCCCGCCGTGGCGCCTTCGGGCGCGACCGGCAAGGACGCCCTGGCGATCCGGGTCGGCGCGGACGACGCCCCGTCCACCCTCACCATCTGGGAGGACTTCCGCTGCCCGGTCTGCGCCCAGTTCGAGAACGCGTTCCGCGACACGCTCCACGAGCTGGAGCAGGACGGCCAGATCAAGGTCGACTACCACCTGGCCACGATCATCGACGGCAACATGGGCGGCAGCGGCTCCCTCAAGGCGGCCAACGCCGCGGCCTGCGCGCAGGACGCCGGCAAGTTCTCCGCCTACCACGACGTGCTCTACCGCAACCAGCCGCAGGAGACCGAGGACACCT
Source organism: Streptomyces sp. ATexAB-D23 (assembly GCF_000373645.1). Lineage (GTDB taxonomy): Bacteria > Actinomycetota > Actinomycetes > Streptomycetales > Streptomycetaceae > Streptomyces > Streptomyces castrisilvae. The sequence continues at coordinate 144,194 of NZ_KB892057.1, forward strand.
TCGGTGACAACGCCGAGCTGATCAAGCTCGCAAAGAAGGTCGACGGGCTCGACACGCCCGGATTCCGCAGCTGCGTCGAGGACGGCAAGCACGACGCCTGGGTCGAGAAGTCGAACCAGGCCTTCCGCGACGGCGGCTTCCAGGGCACCCCGACCGTGCTGCTCAACGGGAAGTCGGTCTTCCCGAAGAACGGCGACGAGGCGATCTCCGTGGCCAACCTGAAGAAGTGGGTCGCCGAGGCCAACAAGGGAAAGAAGCCGGGCACCGCGACGCCCACGCCGTAGGGCCGGTCGTCACATTCCCAGGGCCGGTCGGGGGAATCGATGACCCGCTCGTTACCCAGACGTTGCCGGGCGGGTTGCCGTACCTCCCGCCCGGCAAGGTAGCGTCGACGCTGTCATGAACCTTGCCTACATTCCCAGCCCGTCGACCGGCGTGATCGATCTCGGACCGATCCCGCTCCGCGGCTACGCGTTCTGCATCATCATCGGTGTCTTCGTCGCCGTCTGGTTCGGCAACAAGCGCTGGGTCGCCCGAGGAGGCACCGCCGGCACCGTTGCCGACATCGCCGTCTGGGCCGTGCCCTTCGGGCTTGTCGGCGGCCGGCTCTACCACGTCATCACCGACTACCAGCTGTACTTCAGCGACGGTGAGAACTGGGTCGACGCCTTCAAGATCTGGCAGGGCGGCCTCGGTATCTGGGGTGCGATCGCGCTGGGCGCGGTCGGTGCCTGGATCGGCTGCCGCCGCCGCGGGATCCCGCTGCCCGCCTGGGCCGACGCGCTCGCCCCCGGCATCGCCCTCGCCCAGGCCTGCGGCCGCTGGGGCAACTGGTTCAATCAGGAGCTGTACGGCCGGCAGACCGACGTCCCGTGGGCGCTGAAGATCAGCGAGGGCCCGAACCGGGTGGCCGGCACCTACCACCCGACCTTCCTGTACGAGTCGTTGTGGTGCGTCGGTGTGGCGCTCCTCGTCATCTGGGCCGACCGCCGCTTCAAGCTCGGACACGGGCGGGCGTTCGCGCTGTACGTCGCGGCGTACTGCGCCGGGCGCGCGTGGATCGAGTACATGCGGGTCGACGAGGCCCACCACATCCTGGGCCTGCGGCTCAACGTGTGGACCGCGCTGATCGTGTTCGTCCTGGCGGTCGCGTACATCGTGATCTCGGCGAAGATCCGGCCGGGGCGCGAGGAGATCGTCGAACCCGGGGCGCCGGAGGCGTCGGAGTCGTCGGACGAGCCCGAGGGCGAGGCCTCCGGGGCCTCCGATGAGACCGTGGACGCGGATGCGGACGCGGACGCGCCGAAGGCTGATGGGGCTGCTGAGGCGACCAAGGGCTGACGTCGCGCGACAGCTGGGTGAGGGGCCGCCGAGATTCTCGGCGGCCCCTCACCCATATCCAGCCCGGCCGGCGATTGTGGACAAAGCGGTCAGGTAGGGCGCCGGGTCACCGCTCGCGCTCGGCCAGGGCGAGCGTGCGCTGCGCTTGCGCGACCACCGCCGCGTCCACGAAGCGCCCGTCCGGGAGGGCCTGGGCTCCTGCCTGGTCGCGGGCCGCCTCCACGACGTGCCAGGCCGCTTCGACCTCCTGCGGGGTCGGCCGGAACGCCCGTTCGATCACGGGGAGCTGCCGGGGGTGGATCGCCGCCCGGCCTAGGAAGCCCAGCGCCCGGCCGTGGGCGCACGAGGACCACAGGCCGTCCAGGTCCCGGATGTCCGGGAAGACCGACTGGGCCGGCGGTGCCAGGCCGGCCGCACGGGCGGCGACCACCACCCGGCTGCGCGACCAGTCGAGCCCCGCGTCCTCCCGTACGCCCAGATCGGCCCTCAGGTCCGCCTCGCCCAGGGCGATGGCGTGGACCTGGGGGTGGGCGGAGGCCACCGAGTAGGCGTGCTCGATGCCGAGGGCGGACTCCAGCAGCGGGCAGAGGGCGACCCCGGGGGCCAGCGCCGCGATGTGGTGGACGGACGCGGCGTGGGTGATCTTCGGCAGCCGCAGCCCGCCGAGCCCCGGCAGCCCCGCCAGGGCCAGCACGTCCGCCTCGTCGTTGACCCGGACATGGACCGGCGCCGCCGTGGCGGAGGGCGGGTCGGAGAGGAGTTCCACCGTCGCCGAGCGCGCGTACTCCTTGCGGTCGGGGGCGACCGCGTCCTCCAGGTCCACGATCACCACGTCCGCCCCCGAGACGGCCGCCTTGCGGATCACGTCCGGACGGTCCCCGGGCACGTACAGCAGGGTGAGCGGGGCCGCCGCGCTCACAGCACCCGCTCCGACCGCAGCGCCGAGATCTCCGGGCCGCTCAGCCCCAGCTCGGTGAGGATCTCCTCGGTGTCGGCCCCGTGCGGGCGGCCCGTCCAGCGGATCGCCCCCGGCGTCCGGGAGAGCCGGAAGAGGACGTTCTGCATCCGCAGCGGACCCAGCTCCGGGTCGTCCACCTCGGTGACGGAGTCCAGGGCGCGGTACTGCGGGTCCTCCATCACGTCCCGGATGTCGTGGACGGGCGCGATGGCGGCCTCCGCCTTCTCGAACGCGGACAGGGCCTCGTCCCGGGTGTGCCGGGCGACCCAGTGGCCGACGGCGTCGTCCAGCTCGTCGCTGTGCTCCGCACGGGTGGTGCCGGAGGCGAACCACGGCTCGTCGATCAGGTCCGCCCGGCCGACCAGCCGCATCACGCGTTCCGCGACGGACTGCGCGGAGGTGGAGACGGCCACCCACTGGCCGTCCGAGGTGCGGTAGGTGTTGCGGGGGGCGTTGTTGCGCGAGCGGTTGCCGGTGCGCGGCTGTACGTAACCGAGCTGGTCGTACCAGAGCGGCTGCGGGCCGAGCACGGTCAGGATCGGCTCGATGATCGCCATGTCGACGACCTGCCCCTCGCCGGTACGGTCGCGGCCGGCCAGCGCCGCCATCACCGCGTACGCCGTGGCGAGCGCCGCGATCGAATCGGCCAGCCCGAACGGCGGCAGCGTCGGCGGCCCGTCCGGCTCCCCGGTGATCGCCGCGAAGCCGCTCATCGCCTCGGCGAGGGTCCCGAAGCCGGGCCGGTGGGCGTACGGGCCGAACTGGCCGAAGCCCGTGACACGGACCAGCACCAGCCGTGGGTTGACGGCGTGCAGTTCCTCCGGGCCGAGGCCCCAGCGCTCCAGCGTGCCCGGCCGGAAGTTCTCGATGATCACATCGGTGCTCCCGGCCAGCCGCAGCAGCAGATCGCGGCCGTCCGGGCAGGACAGGTCCAGCGTCAGGTTCCGCTTGTTGCGGCCGAGCAGCTTCCACCACAGGCCGATGCCGTCCTTCGCGGGCCCGTGGCCCCGGGAGGGGTCGGGACGGGTGGGGTGCTCGACCTTGATCACCTCGGCGCCGAAGTCGCCGAGCATCGTGGCGCAGAGCGGGCCCGCGAACAGCGTGGCGAGATCGACGACGCGCAGCCCGGTCAGCGGCGCCGCTCCCGGCGCGCTCACGCGGCGTCGATTTCGCTGCGGTACGGCATGGAGACCGAGGCGCCCGGTTTCTGCACGCAGAGCGCGGCGGCCGCCGAGGCCCAGGCGATGGCCTGCGGCACCGGGCGGCCCTCGCCGAGCGCCACGGCGAGCGTGCCGACGAAGGTGTCCCCGGCGCCCGTGGTGTCGACGGCGATGACCTCCGGGGCCGGGAAGTGGATCGTGCGGCTGCCCCGGGCCGCGTACAGGCAGCCCTTCGCACCGAGCGTGATGAGCACCGCCGGGACCTGGGCGAGCAGGATCTCCGCCGCCGCGTGCGGCTCCTCGTAGCCGGACAGCTCGGCCGCCTCGTGCTCGTTGGGGATCAGCAGATCGACGTGGTCGAGGAGTTCGGAGGGCAGTTTCCGCACGGGGGAGGGGGTGAGCAGGGTCCGTACGCCCTGGGCGTGACCGGCCCTGGCGCCCTCGATCACCGCCGACAGCGGCAGTTCCAGCTGGAGCAGCAGCAGATCGGCCTCGGCGATGGCGGCGATCTCACCGGGGCCGAGCGAGGTGACGGTGCCGTTGGCGCCGGGGACGACCACGATCGCGTTGGAGCCCTGGGCGTCGACCACGATGTGCGCGGTGCCGCTGGGGCCCTCGGCGGTGTGCAGGAGATCGGTGTCGACGCAGGAGTGCTCCAGGCTCTCCCGCATCCGTACGCCGTACTCGTCGTCGCCGACCGCGCCGATCATCAGCACGTCGCCGCCCGCGCGGGCCGCGGCGACGGCCTGGTTGGCGCCCTTGCCGCCGGGGATGGTGCGGAACTCCCGGCCGGTGACGGTCTGCCCGCGCTCCGGGGCCCGGTCGACGTAGGCCACAAGATCCATATTGGTGCTGCCGAGCACCGCGACTCTGGTCATGGGCGGAGTGCCTCCTCGTGGGTGAGCCGGTGGGTCAGGTCGGCCAGGGTGTCGAAGCCGGCCGAGTCGAATCCGGGGACGGACGTGGCGAGCCGGTTCTTCAGCGGGGTGGTCCACCGGTCCGGCAGCGCGTCGGGCCGCCCGGCGAGCAGTCCGGCGAGCGAACCGGCGGTCGCGCCGTTGGAATCGGTGTCCCAGCCGCCGGAGACGGCCTTGCAGACGGAACCGGTGAAGTCGCCGTCGGCATGGGTGAGGGCGGCGGCGAGCAGGGCCGCGTTGGGCAGCACATGCACCCAGTGATACCTGCCGTACACCGCGTGCAGCCGGTCGACGACCGTATCGAAATCATGTTCCGCGCGGGCCGCCGCGATGCCGTCCCGCACCGCGCGGGCGTACCGCGAGCGCGGCGGCACCACCCGCAGCCCGGTGGCCAGGCAGCCGTGCACATCGGTCTCGCCCGCGGCCGCCTCGGCCAGGGCCGCCGCCGTGAACATCGCCCCGTAGACGCCGTTCCCGGTGTGGGTCAGGACCGCGTCGCGGTACGCCTGCTCCGCCGCACCCGCCGGGTCGCCCGGCCGGGTCCAGCCGTGCATGTCGGCGCGGATCCGGGCGCCGATCCACTCCCGGAACGGGTTGCGGTGGCGGGCGGTGTCCGGCGGCTCCACCCCGTCCAGCAGATTGCGGTACGCGATCCGCTCGGCGGTGAACGTACGCCCCGCCGGAAGCTCGTCCAGCCACAGCCGGGCCAGGTCGGCGGTGGTGAACGACCGGCCGTGCCGCTGGAGCAGCAGCAGGGTGAGCAGCGGGTGGTTGAGGTCGTCGTCCTCGGGCATCCCGTCGATGTTCTCGGCCAGCGAGGTGGTGGCGGAGCGCCGGTTCCACGGGTAGGTGGCCGCCAGCGACGCGGGCAGGCCCCGGGCGGTGAACCAGGTGTCCAGCGGCCAGTTCCCGGTGGCGCGGGCCAGGGCGCGGATGCCTTCGAGCGGCAGCTTCTCGACGGGTTTGCCCAGCAGGCAGCCGGCCGCGCGCCCCAGCCAGGCCGCGTGCAGCCGTTCCCGGCCGGCCGCCGCCTGCCAGGTCCGGGGGTGCGGCCACTGCGGGCAGGCGGCCCGGATCGCCTCCAGGCCGGTCGGTTCGTCGTCCGCCAGCGGGGATTCCAGCTGGGCGAGTTCGTCCAGCAGCCGTTCCGCGACCGCGCGCAGTCCGGGCGGGGCGCCCGGGGCGGAGGCGCCCGCGCGCTCCGGGGCGGGGGAGCCGCCGGCCTCGTACCACCGGCGTGCGATGTCGCGCGCGTCGCGCCCGTCCTCGGCGGCCTGTCGCAGCTCGTGGCCCACCAGGTCCTCGGGCTGCACCCAGGTCACGCGCACCGCCGTGGTCACGGGGTGCCCGCCAGGGTGGCGAAGGCGGCCTCGTGGGCCCGGCGGCGGGCGGTGTCCTGCGCGAACACCTCGCGGGCCACCTCCGCCAGGGTCCGGGCCGGGGCACGCAGATCGAGGCGGCTGGCCTCGGCCACCGTCGTCGCCCAGTCGGCGGGGACGGCCCGCTCGCCGTGCAGGGCGCCCGCGAGCGCGCCGCTCATGGTGGCGATCGAGTCGCAGTCGCGCCCGTAGTTGACCGAACCGAGCACCGCCCGCCGGTAGTCCCCGCCCGCGACGAGCAGCATGCCGAGCGCGATGGGGAGTTCCTCGATGGCGTGCAGCCGTGAGGGGCGGCGGGCGCCGAGCGAGGGCGCGCGGTAGTCGGGGCCGACGGTGTCGAAGGGGGCGACGGCCTCACGCAGCGGGGCGAGCGCGGCCTCGAAGTCCTGGTGGCGGGCGGCGGTTTCGCAGACGGCCTCGATCGCGGCCCGGGTGCCGTCCTTGGCCAGCGACAGACAGGTCTCCACGACCGAGGCGGGCGTCGCCCGGGGGGCACAGGCCGCGGCGACGGCCGCCGCGAAGACGCCCGCCGCCTCCCTGCCGTAACTGGACTGATGGGCGCCCGCCACATCGAGCGCCTCGGCGTACGCGGCGTGCGGCTGGGCGGCGTTCACCAGCCCGACCGGCGCCATGTACATCGCCGCCCCGCAGTTGACGATGTTTCCGCAGCCCGCCTCGCGCGGGTCGACGTGCCCGTAGTGCAGCCGGGCCACGATCCACTTCTCGGCGAGGAAGACCCGCTGGAGCGGCAGCGCCTCGGCCTCCAGCTCCGGAATCCAGCGCGTTTCGCCGATCAGTTCCGGCACGAGGTGGTCGGCCACCGCGTACGCGTCGAGATGGCCGCGCACCTTCCCGTACACCCGCACCAGCGCATGGGTCATCAAGGTGTCGTCGGTGACGTGCCCGTCGCCCTTGTGGTACGGGGCGATCGGGCGGGCGGTGCGCCAGTCGTCGCCGTCCCACGGGCCGACGACGCCGGTGATCCGGCCGCCGTGGCGCGCCACGATCTGCTCCGGGGGGCGGCCCTCGACCGGGCCGCCGAGCGCGTCGCCGACCGCGGCGCCGACCAGGGCGCCCGCGATCCGGTCATCGAGCGTGGGCGCCGTGGGCGCCGTGGGTGTCGTGGGGGACGCGGACGTCGGGGGCGCCAGGGGCACTGTGGATGTCATGCCCGAATTGTCCACCTCCGGGTGCCGGTTCCGTGGCTGCCAGCAGCCCGGCGAGTTCGATCAGATCCGTGCCCGCGAACCGGGGCAGCGCACACCCGGCCAGCGTCCGGCACGCCTCGCGCCAGCCGTCGGGCACGGAGCCGAGCGACCCCAGCGCCCCGGTCAGCGCCCCGGCCAGGGCGGGCGCCGAATCCGCCACCCTGGACAGGCAGGCCGCCGCGGGCACCGCCTGCGCGAGGTCGCCCCGGGCCGCGGTGGTCAGGGCGAGGGCGACCGGGACGGTCTCGGCGGCGGCGATCCCGTAGCTGTAGACGTGGTCCACGATCTGATGCTCCAGCACGGGTACCAGGGCGAACGCCCCGGCCCGCTCCCCCGCGAACTCCCGGGCGATCCGGACCGCGTGGGCGGCGTTGCGCGCGATCTCGGTGCCTTCGGGGAGCTGGTCGAGCGCGGCGTTCACCGCCGTGTCGACGTCCGCCCCGCCCAGCGCCTCGGCGCTCGCGGCGGCCATGGCCCGTGCCCCGTGCACCCCGTCGCCGTCCTGCGTGTAGCGGGCGTCGAACTCCGCGAGGGCCGCCGCCGCGACCGGGTCGCCGGGGTGGACGACGGCGAGCACGGCCGCCCGTACGCACGCCGCGTCGTCGAAGTAGTGCGGGTTGTCGTGGCCGGTGGCGGGCGGGCGGAGCCCGGCGGCGAGGTTGCCGAGCCCGGCCCGCACCGAGATCCGGGCGCGCAGCGGCAGCACCGCCGACTCGACCTCGGGCGCACGGGCGGCGGCAGCGGCGACCTCGGCGGCCAGCGCGTTCCAGGCGCTGTCCACGGCGGCCCGCATCCGGCGGCCGGGGGAGAGGCCGTCCCGGGGACCGGTGGCCGCGGCGAGCACGGTGCCCGCCGCGAAGGCCGCCCACTCGGCGTCGTCGGACGGGCCGAGCCGCAGCGGCTCCGGGGGCTGGTTGAGCGCGATGGGGACGGGCAGTGTGGTCGTCGCGTTCTGCTCGGCGAAGGTGTCCAGCTCGCGGGTCAGGCGCCGGGTCCACTCCGGCATCCGGGCCGCCCGGTGGCGCGCGGCCGGCCACCCCGCCGCGTCGCCGGCCGCCAGCCCGATCAGCAGCCCCTCGATCCGGGCCCGCCGCACCCCGCTCACCGCCGCACCGCCCCGGCGTCCGGCCCGCGCGGGGCCTCGCCGCCGCCGGCTCTCGCCGCCCCGTCCGGCGCGAGCAGGTCCGCGATGTCCAGGACGTGGTACCCGCGCATCGAGGGCAGGCAGCTCCCGCGCACCGGGCCGATCGCGTCCGCCCAGACGCGCGGGACGGCCGAAGCCCCGGTCAGCGCCCCGGCCAGCGCACCCGCCACCGCGGCCGTCGTATCGGCGTCCCGGCCCATGTTGACCGCCGTCAGCACCGCCGTACGGAAGTCGCCGCGCGCCGCCGCGAACGCGCCGAAGGCCAGGCCCACCGCCTCCGGCGCCAGGTCCGTCCACGGGTAGCCGCCGACCACGACGGCCGAGCGCAGCGCGCGTTCCCCGGTGAGCCGGTCGGGGTAGGGGCGCTGCGCGGCCGTCACCGCGCGGCGCAGCGAGCGGGCCGTCCAGGAGTCCATGGGGACGACGGAGAGCGCGGCGGCGATCACGGAGGTGACACCGGCCCCGGTCATCGCGGCCGCCACCCCGGCGGCGACGGCCTGGCCACCGTAGATGCCCTCGCCCTCGTGGCTGACCCGGCCGTCGACCGCGACCAGCCGGGCCGCCTCGGCGGGGTGCCCGGCCGCGAAGACGCCGAAGGGCGCGGCCCGCATCGCCAGGCCGTCGCTCCAGGCGTGCCGGTGCTGGGCGGAGATCGGGGCGGCGAGGCCACGGCGCAGGTTCTCCAGCGTGCCGCGCTCGCTGAAGCCCGCGCCCCGGAACGGCCCCTCGTCCAGGTCCGCGATCCACAGCCGCCAGGCCCGCTCCACATCGGTGACGGTCAGCGCCGAACCGTGCCGGGCCAGCAGCAGCCCGGAGAAGATCGCGTACTCGGTGTCGTCGGTGCCGGCCGGGTCGTCGCTGACGAAGCCCTCGATCCGGCCCCAGCGGCGGCGGATCTCGGAGGGCCGCATGTTCTCCGCCGGGGCGCCGAGCGCGTCGCCGACCGCGAGGCCGAGCAGCGCGCCCCTGGCCCGGTCACCCGGTGTGCCCCGGTCCGGGCCGGCCGGGAGCCGGGCCGTCTGTGTGCCGCCCGCCCGCGGCGCCGCCGGATTTCCTGCGACCGTCTCCATCGCGTCGACCCTTCGCTCGTACCGAGCCAGTTCTCGTCTCTGTGGGATCCGTTCCACGCGGAGCCGGAGCGAAGGCCGGTTATCCGTACAAAAAGCCCAGTCGGATGAAACCTTCCGGACAGCAAGGCAAGCCGTACCTATCCGGTTACTCAGGGTGGTAAGTACGGCCTTCCTTGCTGGCGGGGGCCCTTTTTCGTGCGTACTTTCGATGGTGTCGAGCGGGGGCGGAGCGGGTGAACGCCGTTCCCGGAGAAGGGGAGAGGGACAGCTGTGGCCATCATCGAGACCGACGCCGTACTGCACGAGGCGCACCGGGACAACCACACCCACCGTGACGTCAACGGCGGCTGGCTGCGCCCCGCGGTCTTCGGCGCGATGGACGGGCTCGTCTCGAACCTGGCCCTGATGACCGGTGTCGCGGGCGGCGCCGTCTCGCACCGCACCATCGTGATCACGGGCCTGGCCGGTCTGGCCGCGGGCGCCTTCTCCATGGCGGCCGGCGAATACACCTCCGTGGCCTCCCAGCGCGAGCTGGTCGAGGCGGAGCTGGACGTCGAACGGCGCGAGCTGCGCAGGCACCCGGTGGACGAGGAGCGGGAGCTGGCCGAGCTCTACGTGTCCCGGGGTGTCGAGCCGGTGCTGGCCCGCGAGGTCGCCCGGCAGCTCTCGCGCGACCCCGAGCAGGCCCTCGAAATACACGCCCGCGAGGAGCTGGGCATCGACCCCGGCGACCTGCCCTCCCCGCTGGTGGCGGCCGTGTCCTCGTTCGGCGCCTTCGCGCTGGGCGCGCTGCTGCCGGTCCTGCCCTACCTGCTGGGCGCGGACACCCTGTGGCCGGCCGTGCTGCTCGCCCTGATCGGGCTGTTCGGCTGCGGCGCCGTGGTGGCCCGGGTCACGGCCCGCTGCTGGTGGTTCAGCGGGCTGCGGCAGCTGACGCTCGGTGGCGCGGCCGCCGCGATCACCTACGGGCTCGGCGCGCTGTTCGGTGTGGCCGTCGGAGGCTGAGACCGCCTCGCGTTCACGCAATCGGCCCGTAACGACCTCACTCACGACAGCGAGTGAGGTCGTGATCCACGCGCCATCCGTGTGACGTACGTCTTGGTCCGCGCCACTGGGCGTGACGGCCTCACGCGTCATAAAATGAGTCTCTATGCAGGGCTACACATAAGTAGCCATTACCCGGCGGTTTCGTTTTCTCTCCCACCGGGCAAGAGCCGTAGACACCACAGGCAACGTCGCCTGGGTTTCTCGGGTCCCGGGCGCCGATCCTCCGACAGCGACCCTCCCACCGTCGTCGACGGTGTCCGTATGTTGGAACGATCCATCCGCTTTGTGAGAAGCGACCCATCATGTAATCTGCACCAACTTTCGCAGAGGGCCAACGTCGTCCCTCGGCACTGCATATGCCACGACGACGACGGGAGAGCCGATGCGCACCGACGCCTGGTCGCCCATGGACGGTCGCCCCGCCCCGCAGGGAATGTACGACCCCCGCAACGAGCACGACGCCTGTGGCGTGGGCTTCGTAGCCACACTGACCGGTGTGCCCGGCCACGAGATGGTCGAGCAGGCGCTGACCGTCCTGCGCAACCTCGAACACCGCGGAGCCACCGGATCCGAGCCGGACTCCGGTGACGGCGCCGGAATCCTCCTCCAGGTGCCGGACGCCTTCCTGCGCGCCGAGGCCCCCTTCGCCCTCCCCGACGCCGGCGCCTACGCCGTCGGCATCGCCTTCCTGCCCGCCGTCGGCTCGGTCGCCGCTGTCGACGCCCTGGAACGGATCGCGGACGAGGAGGGCCTGAACGTCCTCGGCTGGCGCGAGGTCCCGGTCACCCCGGACATCCTCGGCAACGGCGCCCGCGCCACCATGCCCGAGTTCCGCCAGCTGTTCGTGGCGGACGGCGAGAGCACCGGCATCGCCCTGGACCGCAAGGCCTTCGCGCTGCGCAAGCGCGCCGAGCGCGAGGCCGGGGTCTACTTCCCGTCGCTCTCCGCCCGCACGATCGTCTACAAGGGGATGCTCACCACCGGGCAGCTGGAACCTTTCTTCCCGGACCTCTCCGACCCCCGCTTCGCCACCGCCGTCGCGCTGGTCCACTCGCGCTTCTCGACGAACACCTTCCCGAGCTGGCCGCTCGCACACCCGTACCGCTTCGTCGCGCACAACGGCGAGATCAACACGGTCAAGGGCAACCGCAACTGGATGAAGGCCCGCGAGTCCCAGCTCGCCTCCGGCCTCTTCGGTGACGCGCCCCTCGACCGGATCTTCCCCGTCTGCACCCCCGACGCCTCCGACTCCGCCTCCTTCGACGAGGTCCTGGAGCTGCTCCACCTCGGCGGCCGCTCGCTGCCGCACTCGGTGCTGATGATGGTCCCCGAGGCGTGGGAGAACCACGACTCCATGGACCCCGCACGGCGCGCCTTCTACCAGTACCACTCCGCGATGATGGAGCCCTGGGACGGCCCGGCCTGCGTCACCTTCACCGACGGCGTCCAGGTCGGCGCGGTCCTCGACCGCAACGGCCTGCGCCCCGGCCGCTACTGGGTCACCGACGACGGCCTCGTCGTGCTCTCCTCCGAGGTCGGCGTCCTGGACATCGACCCCGCCAAGGTCGTCCGCAAGGGCCGCCTCCAGCCCGGCCGGATGTTCCTCGTGGACACCGCCGAGCACCGCATCATCGAGGACGACGAGATCAAGGCGTCCCTCGCCGCCGAGCACCCCTACCAGGAGTGGCTGGAGACCGGCGAGATCGAGCTGGAGGACCTCCCCGAGCGGGAGCACATCGTGCACACGCACGCCTCCGTCACCCGCCGCCAGCAGACCTTCGGCTACACCGAGGAAGAACTGCGCGTCATCCTCGCCCCGATGGCCCGCACCGCCGGCGAACCGCTCGGCTCCATGGGCACCGACTCGCCCATCGCCGCGCTCTCGGCCCGCCCCCGGCTGCTCTTCGACTACTTCACCCAGCTCTTCGCGCAGGTCACCAACCCGCCGCTGGACGCCATCCGCGAGGAGCTCGTCACCTCGCTGCGCTCCGTGCTGGGCCCCTCGGGCAACCTCCTGGAGCCGGGCGCCGCCTCCTGCCGCAGCGTCGCGCTCCCGTTCCCGGTGATCGACAACGACGAGCTGGCCAAGCTCATACACATCAACGCCGACGGCGACATGCCGGGCATGAAGGCCGCCACGCTCTCCGGCCTGTACCGGGTGGGCGGCGGCGGCGAGGCGCTGGCCGCGCGGATCGAGGAGATCTGCACCGAGGTCGACGCCTCCATCGAGGACGGCGCCCGCCTGATCGTCCTGTCCGACCGGCACTCCGACGCCGAGCACGCGCCGATCCCCTCGCTGCTGCTCACCTCCGCCGTCCACCACCACCTCATCCGCACCAAGCAGCGCACCCAGGTGGGCCTGCTGGTCGAGGCCGGTGACGTCCGCGAGGTCCACCACGTCGCGCTGCTGATCGGCTACGGCGCCGCCGCCGTCAACCCGTACCTGGCCATGGAGTCCGTCGAGGACCTCGTCCGCGCCGGCACCTTCATCGAGGGCATCGAGGCCGAGCAGGCCATCCGCAACCTCATCCACGCCCTGGGCAAGGGCGTCCTGAAGGTCATGTCCAAGATGGGCATCTCCACCGTCGCCTCCTACCGGGGCGCCCAGGTCTTCGAGGCCGTCGGCCTCGACCAGGCCTTCGTCGACCGGTACTTCAACGGCACCGCCACCAAGATCGGCGGCGCCGGGCTCGACGTCGTCGCCCGGGAGGTCGCCGCCCGGCACACCAAGGGCTACCCCGCCTCCGGCATCTCCGCGTCGCACCGCGCGCTGGAGATCGGCGGCGAATACCAGTGGCGCCGCGAGGGCGAGCCGCACCTGTTCGACCCGGAGACGGTCTTCCGCCTCCAGCACGCCACCCGCAACCGCCGGTACGACATCTTCAAGAAGTACACGGACCGGGTGAACGAGCAGTCCGAGCGGCTGATGACGCTGCGCGGCCTCTTCGGCTTCAAGCCGGACCGCGAGGCGATCGACATCGAAGAGGTCGAGTCCGTCGCGGACATCGTCAAGCGCTTCTCCACGGGCGCCATGTCCTACGGCTCGATCTCCCGCGAGGCGCACGAGACCCTCGCCATCGCCATGAACCAGCTGGGCGGCAAGTCCAACACCGGCGAGGGCGGCGAGGACGCCGACCGCCTCTACGACCCGGCCCGCCGCTCGTCCATCAAGCAGGTCGCCTCCGGCCGCTTCGGTGTCACCAGCGAGTACCTGGTCAACGCGGACGACATCCAGATCAAGATGGCCCAGGGCGCCAAGCCCGGCGAGGGCGGCCAGCTGCCCGGCCACAAGGTCTACCCCTGGGTCGCCAAGACCCGGCACTCCACCCCGGGCGTCGGCCTCATCTCCCCGCCCCCGCACCACGACATCTACTCCATCGAGGACCTGGCCCAGCTGATCCACGACCTCAAGAACGCCAACCCGGCGGCCCGTATCCACGTGAAGCTGGTCTCCGAGGTCGGCGTCGGCACGGTCGCGGCCGGTGTCTCCAAGGCCCACGCGGACGTCGTCCTCATCTCCGGCCACGACGGCGGCACGGGCGCCTCCCCGCTCACCTCGCTCAAGCACGCGGGCGGCCCCTGGGAGCTGGGCCTCGCCGAGACCCAGCAGACGCTGCTGCTCAACGGCCTGCGCGACCGCATCGTCGTGCAGACCGACGGACAGCTCAAGACCGGCCGCGACGTCGTCATCGCCGCGCTGCTCGGCGCCGAGGAGTTCGGTTTCGCGACCGCCCCGCTCGTCGTCTCCGGCTGCGTCATGATGCGCGTCTGCCACCTCGACACCTGCCCGGTCGGTATCGCCACCCAGAACCCGGTCCTCCGCGACCGCTTCTCCGGCAAGGCCGAGTACGTCGTCAACTTCTTCGAGTTCATCGCCCAGGAGGTCCGCGAACTCCTCGCCGAGCTCGGCTTCCGGACGATCGAGGAGGCCGTCGGCCACGCCGAGCTGCTCGACACCGACCGCGCCGTCACGCACTGGAAGGCGCAGGGCCTGGACCTCGCCCCGCTGTTCTACGTCCCAGAGCTGCCCGAGAGCGCGGTCCGGTACCGGAACACCGAGCAGGACCACCAACTGGCCAAGGCCCTCGACAACGAGCTGATCAAGCTCGCGGCCGACGCCCTCAAGGCCGACAGCCCCGAGAGCGCCCAGCCGGTCCGCGCGCAGATCGCCGTACGCAACATCAACCGGACGGTCGGCACCATGCTCGGCCACGAGGTGACGAAGAAGTTCGGCGGTGCGGGCCTGCCCGAGGACACCATCGACATCACCTTCACCGGCTCCGCCGGCCAGTCCTTCGGCGCCTTCCTGCCCAGCGGTGTCACCCTGCGCCTGGAGGGCGACGCCAACGACTACGTCGGCAAGGGCCTGTCCGGCGGACGCGTCATCGTCCGCCCGGACCGCGGCGCCGACCACCTCGCCGAGTACTCCACCATCGCGGGCAACACCATCGCCTACGGTGCGACCGGCGGCGAGCTGTTCCTGCGCGGCCGCACCGGTGAGCGCTTCTGCGTCCGCAACTCCGGCGCCACCGTCGTCTCCGAAGGCGTGGGCGACCACGGCTGCGAGTACATGACCGGCGGCCACGCCGTGGTGCTCGGCGAGACCGGACGCAACTTCGCGGCCGGCATGTCCGGCGGCGTCGCCTACGTCATCGACCTGAACCGCGACAACGTCAACGCCGGCAACCTCGGCGCGGTCGAGGAGCTCACCGGCACCGACAAGCAGTGGCTGCACGACGTCGTGCGCCGCCACCAGGAGGAGACCGGCTCCACCGTCGCCGGGAAGCTCCTCGCCGAGTGGGACAGCTCGAACGGCGGCGCTTCCCGCTTCAGCAAGATCATCCCGTCCACCTACAAGGCAGTGCTCGCCGCCAAGGACGCCGCTGAGCTCGCCGGTCTCTCCGAGCAGGAGACCACCGAGAAGATGATGGAGGCGGCGACCAATGGCTGACCCCAAGGGCTTCCTGACCACCGGCCGCGAGGTCGCCGAGACCCGCCCGGTGGGCGAGCGCGTCAAGGACTGGAACGAGGTCTACGTTCCCGGCTCGCTGCTCCCGATCATCAGCGAGCAGGCCGGCCGCTGCATGGACTGCGGCATCCCGTTCTGCCACAACGGCTGCCCGCTCGGAAACCTCATCCCCGAGTGGAACGACTACGCCTACCGCGAGGACTGGTCCGCCGCGTCCGAGCGGCTGCACGCCACGAACAACTTCCCGGAGTTCACCGGGCGGCTGTGCCCGGCCCCCTGCGAGTCGGCGTGCGTGCTCGGCATCAACCAGCCGGCCGTCACCATCAAGAACGTCGAGGTCTCGATCATCGACAAGGCGTGGGGCAACGGCGACGTCACCCCGCAGCCGCCCGAGCGCCTCTCCGGCAAGACCGTCGCCGTCATCGGCTCCGGCCCGGCCGGACTCGCCGCCGCCCAGCAGCTGACCCGGGCCGGCCACACGGTCGCCGTCTACGAGCGGGCGGACCGCATCGGGGGCCTCCTGCGCTACGGCATCCCCGAGTTCAAGATGGAGAAGTCGCACATCAACCGCCGCATCGAGCAGATGCGCGCGGAGGGCACCAAGTTCCGCACCGAGACCGAGATCGGCCGGGACATCGACGCCGCGAAGCTGCGCCGCCGCTACGACGCCGTGGTCATCGCCGCCGGCGCCACCGTCTCGCGCGACCTGCCCGTCCCGGGCCGTGAGCTGAACGGCGTGCACTTCGCGATGGAGTACCTGCCGCTCGCCAACAAGGTGCGGGAGGGCGACCTGACGGTCTCCCCGATCACCGCCGAGGGCAAGCACGTCGTCGTCATCGGCGGCGGCGACACCGGCGCCGACTGCGTCGGCACCGCGCACCGCCAGGGCGCCCTGTCCGTCACCCAGCTGGAGATCATGCCCCGGCCGGGCGAGGAGCGGAACGCCAACCAGCCCTGGCCGACCTTCCCCATGCTCTACAAGGTCACCTCCGCGCACGAGGAGGGCGGCGAGAGGGTCTACTCCGTCTCGACCACCCACTTCGAGGGCGACGAGGACGGAAACGTCCAGGCCCTCCACCTCGTCGAGGTGGAATTCAAGGACGGTAAGCTGGAGCAGAAGCCCGGCACCGAGCGGACCATTCCCGCGCAGCTGGTCACGCTCGCGATGGGCTTCACCGGCACCGACCAGGCCAACGGCCTGGTCCAGCAGTTCGGTCTGGAGCTCGACGCACGGGGCAACGTCGCCCGTGACGAGGACTACGCCACCAACGTCGACGGCGTCTTCGTCGCCGGAGACGCGGGCCGCGGCCAGTCCCTCATCGTGTGGGCCATCGCCGAGGGCCGCTCCGCGGCACGCGGCGTGGACCGCTTCCTGACCGGAGCCAGCGCACTGCCGGCCCCGATCCGCCCGACGGACCGTTCGCTGATGGTCTGACACGGCACACAGACGTCCCGTACAACGGCGTGCGGAACTGAACGCGGCGCCTGCCCGTCCCCGACCGGACGACTCGGCAGGCGCCGTGGCGCATTCGGGGCCGGGCGCCGCCTGCCTCAGACGGTCAGGGCCAGCGCACAGGTGGCGGCGCCCGTCGCCCCCACCGCCAGCACCAGACCGGTCAGCACGAACCGCCGCACCCCGATGCGCGTCCCCTGCCACCGGCACCGCTCGAACCACAGCAGCGTCGCCAGCGACCCCCACGGCGTGACCAGCGGGCCCGCGTTGACCCCGACCAGCAGGGCGAGGAGCTGGTGGTGGTTGCCCGCCGGGACGGCCGCCTCGCCCGCCACGTACGCCGGAAGGTTGTTCAGCACGTTGGCGAGCCCCGCGCCGACCCCGGCCGTGCGCAGCATGCCCGCGAGGCCGTCGTCCGGGCCGAGCGCCCGCACCAGCAGCTCGTGCAGCCCGTGCGCGTTGACCGTCTCCACGACCAGGAACATCCCGGGCACCAGGATCAGCAGCCGCCACGGCACCAGCGACAGCCGCAGCTCGGCGCGGCGGCGCACCGCGTAGGCCACCACCACGACCGCAGTCGCCACCAGCGAGGCCGACCACAGCGGCACGTCCACGACCAGGATCGCCAGCAGGAACCCGGCGCACGCCACCGAGCTGACACCCAGCAGCACCCGGTCGTCGGGGGAGGGCACCGGCGGCGGGGTGTACGTGTCGGCGCCCCGCCGGCCACGGCGCCAGTAGAACACCCACAGACACAGGGCCGTCGCCCCGATCGCGGCCAGCTGCGGCAGCCACATCACGGCCGCGAGACCGGTGGGCGTCAGCGCCACCCGTTCCGCCGCCAGCAGGTTGGTCAGATTCGACACCGGCAGCAGCAGGCTCGCGGTGTTGGCCAGCCACACCGTCGTCATGGCGAGCGGCACCGCCGCGATGCCCACCCGGCCGGCCAGCGCCAGCATCACCGGAGTGAGCAGGACGGCCGTGGTGTCCAGGTTCAGGGTGATCGTGGTGAGCGAGGCGAACGCCACGCACAGCGCGAACAGCAGCGGATAACGGCCCCGGCCCGCTCGGGCCACCCAGGCCGCCACCACGTCGAAGACCTGGGCCCGTCCCGCCAGTTCCGCCAGCACGATCACGGTGGCCAGGAACGCCAGCAGCGGTCCGATGCGCCGCATCTGGTCCTGGGCAGGACCGGCGGGCAGCAGCCCGGTCGCCGCGGCGATCACTCCGGTCAGGAGCAGCCCGCCGGCCAGCCAGTCCAGCGGATGCAGCCGCCGGACCCGGGCGCCGAGGCGCGGGCCCACGGAAGTGGAGTGATCGTTCCGCATGTGGTCATCGTGTCAGACCGGGCACCCGGGCCCCGCTCAGCCCGTCAGCGCCGACGTCTTGAGGACCACCAGGAGCACCAGCACCGCCGCCAGCACCACACCCCCGGCCGCCTGCACCGCCGTACGCCGCCCGGCGGGGGCGTACGCGTACACGACCGTCACCGCCGCCCCCGTCAGCAGCCCGCCCAGGTGCGCCTGCCAGGAGGTGAAGCCCGCCGAGATCAGCATCCAGATCAGGAACACGGCCAGGAAGCGGTTGACCGCCCCCATGTCCCGGCCCAGACGGCGGCTGATCACGTAGAACGCGGCCGCGAGACCGAAGATCGCACCCGAGGCGCCCACCACGGAGTCGGACGGCGCGATCAGGTAGACCAGCACCGAACCGCCGAGCGCGGACAGCAGGTACAGCGCCAGATACCGGGCCCGCCCGAGCTGCTCCTCGACGAGCCTGCCCAGATTCCACAGCGCGTACATGTTGAACACGATGTGCAGCACACCGAACGGCACCGAACCGAGCGCGGAATCGCCCGGCGGCAGGTGCAGGAAGGACCCGGTCAGCAGCCGGTACCACTCACCGTCCAGCACGCCGATCACGTCGAAGCCGGGGAGATCCCCGCTCACGTACAGGTACCGGCCGCCGTCCGGACCGGTCAGCCCGGCCCCCGTCATCGAGAACCGGTCCACGATCTGCGGACGGATCAGCTCCGCCAGGTACCCCAGGACGTTGAGGCCGATCAGTACGTAGGTGACGACCGGCACCGCGCCGCGCGACACCGCACCGCCGAACGCCGTCCGAGCCTGCCGGACCGAGCGGTGCCCCTCCTTCACGCACTCCACGCACTGGTGGCCGACAGCCGCCTCGCGCATGCAGTCCGGGCAGATGAAGCGCTCGCAGCGGACACAGCTCACATACGTCTCGTACGAGGGATGGCGGTAGCACGTGGTGACGGCGGCCTCCATGGCCGGCTCCTTCGTCTGTACGGGGACCAGAGGCCGGTGGGGGCGGCGGCGATCAAGATAGCGAACGCGGCACCGCACCCCGCAGCCGGGCTCCGCGGGCCGCGACGGCGTCCGAACGGGTGGGCCGTGGCAGGTTCCGCCGGAATCCCGACAGAGGATGTCGGGATTCCCGGGTTCGATGACCTCATGACTTCGACTTCCTGGACAGACTTCCGGGCCGCCGAGCCCGTCTTCGCCGACACCGTGCGCCGGCGGTTCGAGCAGTACCGCCACCACGTCCTCGCCACGCTCCGCACGGACGGATCGCCCCGGCTCACCGGCCTGGAGGTCGACTTCTGGCGGGACGAGCCGCACCTCGGCATGATGCCGAACTCCCGCAAGGCCCTCGACCTGCGCCGCGACCCCCGCTTCTCGGTGCACGCCAACCCAGGGCCGGACGCCGAGATGGCCGACGGGGACGTCCGGATCTCCGGGCGCGCGGTCGAGGTGACCGACCCCGATGTGCTTGCCCGCTTCATCGAGGAGCGCAAGCCCCCCGAGCCCTTCCACCTCTTCCGCGTCGAGCCCACCGAGGTGGTGCGCGTCGGACTGGAGGGCGGCGACACCCTCGTCATCGGCACCTGGCGGCCCGGCCGCCCGCTGCGCACGATCCGCCGGGGCAACGACGAGGGGCCGCCTCCGCGGGACGCCTGAGGGCGGCCTTCGGCCCATGAGCCGCGCCGCGGGCGGGAGAATGGGCGGGTGCCTACCAAGAAGAAGCCCCAGGGGACCCCCTCGCCCGAGCGCCGCGCCGAACTGCTCGCCACCGCCGCCGAGGTCTTCGCCGCCCAGGGATACAACGCCACGACCGTGCGCAGGATCGCGGACGCGGCCGGAATGCTCGCGGGCAGCCTCTACTACCACTTCGATTCCAAGGAATCGATGGTGGACGAGATCCTCTCCACCTTCCTGAACGAGCTCTGGGAGGGGTACGACGCGGTGCTGGAAGCCGGGCTCGGCCCCAGGGAGACCATCGAGGCGCTGGTCACCGAGTCCTTCCGGGAGATCGACCGGCACCGCGACGCCGTCGCCATCTACCAGAAGGAGGCCCGGCACCTGGCCGCCCAGCCGAGGTTCCAGTACCTGGACGACTCGCAGCGCAAGTTCGAGAAGGCCTGGCTCGGCACCCTGGAGCGCGGCGTCGCCGACGGCACCTTCCGCGCCGACCTGGACATCCGTCTCACCTACCGGTTCGTCCGCGACACCGTCTGGGTCGCGGCGTCCTGGTACCGGCCCGGCGGGCGCCACAGCCCCGAGGAGATCGCCCGTCAGTACCTGTCGATGGTCCTGGACGGAATCGCCCTGCGGCACTGACACGTCCCCGCCCGCCCGACACCCGCCGCCGGATCGTGCTACGGTGTTCCCGTTGCAGTTTTGGTACCCATGAACTTTATGTGCGCCTGACGGGAATGCTTCGTCAGGCGCTTTATTGTTTTTCCGGCTTTCTCCGGAGTGGGGCTCAATGCGGCGACTTGGAATTCGTAAAGTGCGAATTTCCGGCACTGCACCTCCTTAGGAGAATGACATGGCTACTGGAACCGTGAAGTGGTTCAACTCTGAAAAGGGCTTCGGCTTCATCGAGCAGGACGGCGGCGGCGCCGACGTCTTCGCCCACTACTCGAACATCGCCACCTCGGGCTTCCGTGAGCTCCTGGAAGGCCAGAAGGTCACCTTCGACGTCACGCAGGGCCAGAAGGGCCCGCAGGCGGAGAACATCGTCCCGGCCTAATTGCCGGACGCGTACCTCGCAGCCGGGGCCCGCACCGTGAAGGTGCGGGCCCCGGCTCGTGCTGTCCCAGGAGGACATTCCGTTATGACCCGCTCCGAACGTCAGGACCGTCCCGCCCGCAACCGCCCGTCGAGGGGGCGCGGTACGGCCCAGGCAAAGGCAACCGCACAGGGTTCCGGCAAGGGATCCGGAAAGGCGTCGCCCCGTCGCAGGGCCACGCCGCCGCAGGGCGAATTCGCGCTGCCCGAGACCATCACCCCCGCACTGCCCGCCGTCGAGGCGTTCGCCGAGCTGGACATGCCCGCCGCCCTGCTGAAGACCCTTGCCGCGCAGGGCGTCACCGAACCGTTCCCGATCCAGGGCGCCACCCTGCCGAACTCGCTGGCCGGCCGGGACATCCTCGGCCGGGGCCGCACCGGCTCCGGCAAGACCCTCGCCTTCGGCCTCGCGCTCCTGGCCCGCACCGCCGGCCGCCGCGCCGAGCCCAAGGCACCCCTGGTCCTCGTCCTCGTCCCGACCCGCGAACTCGCCCAGCAGGTCACCGACGCCCTGACCCCGTACGCCACCGCGGTCAACCTGCGCCTGGCCACCGTCGTCGGCGGCATGTCGATCACCAAGCAGTCGGCCACGCTGCGGCGCGGCGCCGAGGTGCTCGTCGC
The DNA here is from genome assembly GCF_000373645.1 of Streptomyces sp. ATexAB-D23. GTDB lineage: Bacteria > Actinomycetota > Actinomycetes > Streptomycetales > Streptomycetaceae > Streptomyces > Streptomyces castrisilvae. Next base: position 165,555 of record NZ_KB892057.1, read on the forward strand.
GACCCCGGGCCGGCTCAAGGACCTCATCGAGCGCGGCGACTGCCGCCTGGACCAGGTCGCGATCACCGTCCTGGACGAGGCCGACCAGATGGCCGACATGGGCTTCATGCCGCAGGTCGTCGCCCTGCTCAAGCAGGTCGAGCCGGACGGACAGCGGATGCTGTTCTCCGCGACCCTCGACAAGAACATCGACCGCCTGGTCAAGATGTTCCTCACCGACCCCGTCGTGCACTCGGTCGACCCGTCCGCCGGCGCGGTCACCACCATGGAGCACCACGTGCTGCATGTGCTGGACGAGACCGACAAGAAGGCCGTCGCCACGAAGATCGCCGCCCGTGAGGGCCGCGTGATCATGTTCGTGGACACCAAGCGCGCCGCCGACCGCTTCGCCAAGCGGCTGCTGGCCAGCGGGGTCAGGGCCGCCGCCCTGCACGGCGGGCGTTCCCAGCCGCAGCGCAACCGGACCCTGGACCAGTTCAAGAACGGCCAGGTCACCGCCCTCGTCGCGACGAACGTGGCGGCGCGCGGCATCCACGTCGACGACCTCGACCTCGTCGTCAACGTGGACCCGCCCACCGACCACAAGGACTACCTGCACCGCGGCGGGCGCACCGCGCGGGCCGGGGAGTCCGGCAGCGTCGTCACGCTGGTGCTGCCCGAGGAGAAGCGGGAGATGACCCGGCTGATGCAGGACGCGGGCATCGCGCCGCGGACCACCCGCATCAAGTCCAGCGACGAGGAGCTGACCCGGATCACCGGGGCACGCGAACCGTCCGGTGTCGCGGTCGTCATAGAGGTCCCGCAGCCCACCCAGCCCAAGCCGCGCACCCGGCCGGCCGGGAACGGAGCGGGTACGGGTACCGGGACCCGGGTCCGCTCGGGCAGCCGGGGCCGCGGGCGACGCGGCGGTGGCGCGGGTGGCACCGGGGCCACCGCCGGTGGCGCTTCGCGCGGGACCGGCCGGGGCGCAGCGCCCTCGCGCGGGCGTCGCGCGGCGTAAGCAGGCCCGTTCGCCGGAGGGGCGACAAGCCCCTCCGGCGATTGAGATGCGGGGGCCGGGTGCGGCCCCCGCACCGGGACGCTCAGGTCGTGCAGTCCAGCACCGTGCGGCACAGCCCGCACCGCACCCGCACCCGGCCCCGGACCGGCACCCTGTTGCGCTGGTGACAGGTCGGGCACGGGAAGGAGACCCGCAGCCCGTCCCCGGTGGTCTCGAAACCGTACGGGACCTCCCGGCCCGGGGCCGCGCCCGCGCCCGGGTGGTCCAGCGCGTACCGCCGGTCCTTCGCGTACCTGCGGCGGCCCGCCCAGCCGGCCGCCGTGAGCGGCGGCTGCGCGCTCTCCCGCAGCGCCCGCGCCCGGCCCTCGGTGTACGCGGTGTACGCCTGCGGGCTGGTGAACCACGGCGAGGGGTCCTCGCCGAACACCAGCGCCCGCTTGGCCAGCACGTACCCGAACTCCTCCGGGGTGAGGTAGCCCAGCTTCTGACTGGACGTGGCGTCCTCGCGGAACGCGTCCAGCAGCAGCCAGCCCGCCCCCAGATAGGCCGCCGCCGTGTCGGTCAGGATCTCGTTGTCACGGGTCCCGGGGAATTCGAGGCCGAGCCGGTGCAGCAGCACATGCGTGACCTCGTGCGACAGGGCCGCGCCGATGTCCCGGCGGTGCGTACGGAAGCGGTCGTTCAGCTCGATGAAGTACTCCGGGCCCGCCGCGAGTTCGACACTGCCCGCGTGCTCCATCGACCGGAACGCCACGATCATCCGCGCGTCGGGCAGCCGGAAGTGGTGCACCATCGCCCGCGCCACCCGCTGCGCGCCCACATGGAGGTCGTCCGTGTCGGCGAACGCGGCGTCGACCGGGGCGAGGCCGGCGGCGAACTGCTGGACCCCTTCGTACGAGAGCCGCCGGTACAGCGCGGTGATCGCCGACCGGACCGTGGCCAGATGCGGGAAACCGTGCTCCACCGGGCTGCGACGGGGGCTCTCCGGCACCTGCCCACCCCCACTCGCGCGCCGCTCTCGACTCCTTGCCACTGTAGACCTCGGCGGCGGCCCCGGGGTTGACTCAGCCGCCCGCCCGCACCGGCAGCCCCGGACCCAGCTCGACGTACGGCGCCCCCGCGCCCTCCGTCTCCAGCACCCACACCTCGTTGGCACCCTCCCGCAGCACGGGCCCCGGCACGTACAGCGTCCGCTGCGGCCCCACCGACCAGTAGCGGCCGAGGCAGAAGCCGTTCACCCAGACGAATCCGCGCGTCCAGCCGGGGAGTTCGAGACCGGCGTGGTCCAGGCCGTCCGCGCCCGCGATCTCGAACGCGCCCCGGTACAGGCCCGTCGTGCCGGACCCGTCGACCGGCGCGAACGCGACCCCCGCCACCGCGCCCGGCTCGTCGAACGCGTCGAGCCGCAGCGCCCGCGCCCGCACCCCGTGCAGGTACTGGCGCTCGTGCAGCACGCCCCCGGTGATCCCCTTCGGCTCACCCAGGCGCGGCCCGTAGTTGACCCGCCCCAGCGACTCCACCCACAGCTCCACTTCGGCGGGCCCGGCCACCGGCTCCGCCAGGTCCGCCGCCTCCTCGCTCAGCACGCCCCGGCGCTCCCCGTCCACGTACACCACGGCCCGGTCCCGCAGCCCCGCCACCCCCAGGGTGTACGGGCGGCGCGGACCCGGCACGGCGACCCGGTAGCGCACCAGGCCCCGGTCGACGCCCAGCTCCTCGAAGGTGGGCGGCACCCCGGACTCCTCGGACTCCTCCTCACCCAGCGCCTCCAGCACGGCGGGCAGCGGCGCCCACTGGGTCAGCTCGGCCCGCACCGGGGCGGCCGGCCCGACGGGCTCGGGCGGCGGCTCCGGCAGCGGCCCGTCCGCGTACCCGGCGAGGACCTCGCGGAACAGGTGGAACTTCTCCGTGGCCCGGCCGTACTCGTCGACCGGCGCGTCGTAGTCGTACGACGTCACCGTCGGCCGCAGCTCCCCGTCCTGGAGCGGGCCCGAGCGGTTGGCGCCCGCCCAGCCGGCGAAGTTCGTGCCGCCGTGCGCCATGTAGATGTTCACCGACGCCCCGCACTCCAGGATCTCCGCCAGCGCCCCGGCGGCCTGGGCCGGGTCCCGGACGACCGGCGGCGCGCCCCAGTGCTCGAACCAGCCGCACCAGAACTCCATGCACATCAGCGGGCCCGTCGCCCGGTGGCGGCGCAGCACCCGGAACGCCTCACGGGCCCCCGAGCCGAAGTTCGCCGTGGCGAGCAGACCGGGCACCGAACCACCGGTCAGCATGTGGTCCTCCGGCCCGTCCGATGTGAACAGCGGAACGCCCACGCCGCACTCGCCGAGCATCTCGGCCACGCGGCGCAGATACACCTCGTCGGTGCCGTAACTCCCGTACTCGTTCTCGGCCTGCACCATGACCACCGGGCCGCCGCGGCCGATCTGCCGCTCCGCGACCTGCGGCAGCAGCGCGGCGAACCAGGAGCGCACCGCGCCGAGATAGTCCTCGTCCCGGGTCCGGACCCGCCGCCCGAAACGGCCGGTCACCCAGGCCGGCAGGCCACCGTTCTCCCACTCCGCGCAGATGTACGGCCCGGGGCGCACGATCGCCCACAGCCCGGCCCGGTGCGCCGCGTCCAGGAACCGGCCGAGCGCCCCGACGTCCCGGAACCGGCCGGGCGCCGGCTCGTGGAGGTTCCACGGGACGTACGTCTCCACGCAGTTCAGCCCCATCGCCCTGAGCATCGCGAGCCGGTGGTCCCACTGGGCCTCGTGCACCCGGAAGTAGTGCAGGGCCCCTGACAGCAGCCGTACGGGCCTCCCGTCGATCCGGAAGCCGTCGTCCCCCACGGTGAAGTCAGCCATCGTGCTCGTTCTCTCCATGTGCGCGGAATGTGTCGGTCCAGGCTCACCCCTGGTGTGCGGCCGGTCCATGGACAAAGATCATGGCTGTTTGGACGCAGCGCCCGTGCGGCTGCGGCGCGCGAGGCGAGGACCGGGGAGTGACGGCCGATGTACCACACCTGGATGCGTTTCTTCACCCCGAGCCCGCTCCACCACCGCCTCGGCCTGGTCTGCCTCGGGGTCGGCCTCCAGCACGGCACGCTGCCGACCGTGGGCCCGCGCACCCTCGACCACCACGTGGCCGTCGTCATCAACGCGGGCAGCGGGTGGTTCGCCGGGCCGGACGGGCGCCGGGTGCCCGTGACCGCGCCCAGCCTGATCTGGCTGACCCCGGGCACCCCGCACCACTACGGCGCCGACCCGGCGACCGGCTGGGACGAGAGCTTCGTCGACTTCACCGGGCCCGCCACCACCACGTACACCGAGCTCGGCTACATCGAGCCGGACCGCCCCCTGGTCCCGCTCGCCGACACCGCCGCCCCGCGCGCCGCGGTCGGCCGCATGGTCCGGGCGGCCCGGCGCGGCAACCCGCTCCTGGAAGTGGAGACCGGGGCGGCCGTCCACGAACTCCTGGTCGCGCTGCGCAGGGCCCGCGCCGATGTCGGCCCGGACGGCGATCCGGTCCTCCAGGCGCTGGCCCGGGACGCCTTCCAGCCGCTGTCGGTGGCCGAGCACGCGGCCCGGCACGGCATGACGTCCGCCGAGCTGCGGACGGTGGTGCGCCGGGGCGCGGGGTGCAGCCCGAAGGACTACCTCCTGGGCATCCGGCTCGGCCGCGCCAAGGAGCTCCTGGCCACCGGCGACCTGCCGGTCGCGGCCGTGGCCCGCCGCGTCGGCTACGACGACCCGGCGTACTTCTCGCGCCTGTTCGCCCGCCGGGTGGGCATGGCCCCGGTCCGCTTCCGCGAACAGCAGGGGCGCAGTGTGCCGGGCGGCTGGAGCGACCGGGTACCCGACGCCGAGCACCCGCCGACGATCATCCCCTAGGGCCTGTCTTCGAACTGCCGTCTGCCGGGCGACGCCACGCACGCACTCTCGCCGCACCGGTCCCCGACCCCGGTACGTCCGGTACAGGGGCCCGGGGCCGGCACGCCGAGGAGTGGGGTCTCCCCTGTTCGAGCGGAGCCGAGAACTCGGGGACGCACCTGACGCCGCCCGGCCGCCCTTCGGGCGACGACGGCAGTCTGAAGACAGGCTCTGGCCCCGAGGCCCTAAGCTCGCTGACCATGACCACGAGCGACATCGACGACTCCGTACGCGTCGAACTGAACCGGCTGCGCCAGAGCATCGACAACATCGACGCGGCCGTCGTCCACATGCTGGCCGAGCGCTTCAAGTGCACCCAGCAGGTCGGCCACCTCAAGGCCGCCCACCAGCTGCCCCCGGCCGACCCGGCCCGCGAGGCCCGGCAGATCGCCCGGCTGCGCGAGCTGGCGGAGAGCGCCCACCTGGACCCGGCCTTCGCCGAGAAGCTGCTGAACTTCGTGGTCGCCGAGGTCATCCGCCACCACGAGCGCATCGCGGAGGAGTCGGTGAACGACGCGGCGAGGGCCGGGGAGCGGTAGCCTCCCCGGCCCTCCTGGCCTCCCGCGCCCCGGTCTCAGGGGGAGATCTCCTCCAGGGGCCGGTTCGCGGTCTCCTCGGCCAGGGTGCCGGCGACCACCGCGCCGACCACCGCCACCGCGGCGAGCATCACGAAGACCGCGGTCACGCTGTCGTTCGCCGCGTAGACCACGCCGACCAGGATCGGGCCGAGGATCACGCCCAGCCGGTTGACCGCGCCGCCGACGCTGCACCCGAGCGCCCGCATCCGGGTCGGGTACAGCTCGGGCGTGTACAGGTACAGGCAGATGTTGGAGCCGAAGAAGCCGACCGCCGAGAGCGAGGTCCAGATCAGGACCTGGACGGGGGAGCCGGCGCCGAGCGCTGCCAGGGTGAGCAGGAGGGCGGCCGAGGCGCCGAGGCAGATCGCGAAGATCCGCCGGCGGCCCAGGGCGTCCACGGTGAGGGCGACGACCAGGCAGCCGATCAGGCCGGCGACCGAGGTCACCGTGGAGTAGAGCAGGGCGTCGGAGAGGGTGAGGCCGTACTCGTCCTTGTAGATGCTGGGCAGCCAGGACGTCACGCCGTAGTTCACGAAGTAACCGGTGAACCAGATCGCGCCGACGACCAGGGTGCGGCGCCGGTAGCGGCCGGTGAACAGGCCGCGCACGCCGGTCGCGGCGCGCTCCGCCGCGGTGGCGGTGGCGGCCCGGGGAGCGGGGGCGGGGGAGGTCTTCGACGTACCCGGGGCGGGGAGCGGCTGTCCCGTCGCCGCCACCACCTTCGCCTCGATCTCGGTCATCACCGCTTCCGCCTCGGCGAGCCGGCCCCGGTCCGCGAGCCAGCGGGGCGACTCCGGGACCCGGCGCTGGACGAGGAAGGCCAGCAGGCCGGGCACGGCGGCGACCGCGAACATGGTGCGCCAGCCGGCCGCCGGGACCACCCAGGCCGCGACCAGGGCCCCGACGGTGAGGCCCGCCGGGAAGACCAGCTCGTACAGCAGGACGAAGCGGCCCCGCTTGAAGCTGCGCGTGATCTCGCTGATGAAGGCCGCGGCCACCGGCACCTCGCCGCCGATCGCGAGCCCCTGGACGAAGCGCAGCGCCAGGAACGGCGTGAGTGAGGTGCAGGCGGTCAGGGCCAGGCTGACCAGGCCCGAGACGGCCACGCAGTACGCGATCACCTTCACCCGGCCGTAGCGGTCCGCCAGCCTCCCCGAGAGCAGGGCGCCGACGAGCATGCCGACCGAGCCGACGGTGAGGACGGCCGTGGCGTCGCCCGTGCTCAGGTGCCACTCGTCGCGCAGCTCGGGCAGCGCGTAGGCGATCAGCAACTGGTCGAAGGCCTCGAAGAAGGTGACCACACCCACGATCAGGCGGACGGTGACGTGCCAGCGGGAGGGCGGCAGCCGCTCGAAGCGGGCCGCGACGGCGGTGCGGGTGGTGCCGCCGGGCGAGGAGCCCGGTGCGGCGTCCTGCGAGATGTCGGTGCTCATCCAGGGTTCCTCCTGCTCCGCGGGGGGCCGGAGCGGTTGGGGAGCCAGGTGTACGGGGTTTGCAGAGGGATGTGGGTCAGCCGAGCGTACGGGTGGGGGAGCGGCACGCGGTGCCTGTGGGGCGGGTGACATCGCCCACGAACCTCTGTAAGCACCTAGCTTCTTAGGGCTTAAGTTCTATCCGTCCAGGGGTGGCGGCCGTCAAGACCCCGGGGGCAAAAGAGTTTTTGCCCGGGGGGCTTGCGGGCAATTACTTAAGCACTTAGCTTTTTAGCCCTGAGGTAACCGGCCCCCGTGGCCGGACCGAGAACCGCTACGACCGCAGGAGGCCAACCGATGCTTGCCGACGAGGTGTTGGTCGCAGGACAGTGGCGCCAGGGGCGGGGCGCCCTCATCGAGACCGCCGACCCGGCCACCGGCCAGGTCATCGCCACCGTGCGCGCCGCATCCCTCGAAGACGTCGAGGAAGCCGCGACCGCTGCTGCCCAGGCCGCCCGGGACCCCGCCTGGCGCGAGCTGCCCGCCCACCTCCGCGCCCGGCTGCTGCACCGCGTCGCCGACCTCGTCGAGCAGAGCGCCGAGAGGCTCTCCGCCCTCCAGACCGCCGACACCGGCAAGTGCCGCACCGAGACCCGCGCCCTCGTCCTCAGCGCCGCCGGCACCTTCCGCTACACCGCCGCCGCCCTGGAGACCGCCGAGGACGCCCTCACCCCCGCGCGCGGCCCGTACGTCACGATGAGCGTCCACGAACCCATCGGCGTCGTCGGCGCGATCACCCCCTGGAACTCGCCGATCGCCAGCGACGCCCAGAAGCTCGCCCCCGCGCTCGCCGCCGGCAACGCCGTCCTCCTCAAGCCCGCCGAGTGGACCCCGCTCGTCGCCCTCGCGCTCGGCCGCCTCGTCCACCAGGCGCTCACCGAGGCCGGCCTGCCCACCGCGCTGCTCTCGGTCCTGCCGGGGCGCGGCAGCGTCATCGGCGACGCGATCGTGCGCCACCCGGCCGTCGGGAAGATCACCTTCACCGGCGGTACGGCCACCGGCCGCACCCTCGCCCACGCCGCCGCCGACAAACTGATCCCCGTCTCCCTCGAACTCGGCGGAAAGTCACCGACGATCGTCCTGGAGGACGCCGACCTGGAGCAGGCACTCGCCGGCGTCATGTACGGCGTCTTCTCCTCCAGCGGGCAGAGCTGCATCGCCGGCTCCCGCCTCTTCGTCCACCGCTCCCGCTACGAGGAGTTCCTCGGCGAACTCGTCGCCCGTACGCAGAAGCTGCGCGTCGGCCCCGGCACCGACCCGGACACCCAGGTCGCTCCGCTCGTCCACCACCGCCACCGCGACAGCGTCGCCGCCTACGTCGACCTGGCCCGCGAGGAGGGCGCCACCGTCCGGTGCGGGGGAGCCGCCCCCGACGGCGCGCGCCACCGGGCCGGCGCCTACTACCTGCCCACCGTCCTGGACGGGCTCCCCCACACCGCCCGGGTCTGCCAGGAGGAGATCTTCGGCCCTGTCCTGGTCGCCCTGCCCTTCGATGACGACGACGACCTCGTCACCCAGGCCAACGCCAGCGTCTACGGCCTGGCCTGCGGCATCTGGACCCGCGACCACGCCCGCGCCTGGCGCCTCGCCCGCCGGATCGACGCGGGGACCGTCTGGATCAACACGTACAAGCAGTTCAGCATCTCCACCCCGTTCGGCGGGCTGAAGGACAGCGGCATCGGCACCGAGAAGGGCCGCGACCTCATCCGCGGCTACCAACGGCAGAAGTCCCTCTACTGGGCCACCGACACCACCCCGCTGCCCTGGGCCGCCGCCCACTGACACCGCACGCGCCCCACCCACCCGAGCGGGAGAACACCATGCCCCACACCCACCCCCAGCCGATCGCCCGGCTCCGCGCCCTGCGCTCCGTCGAACTCCGTACCCCCGCCTTCACCGAGTCCGCCGACTTCTACGCGGAGGTCTGGGGCCTGGAACCCGTCGAACGCGACACCGACACCACCTGGCTGCGCGGCACCGGGGAGGAACACCACGTCCTCCAGCTCACCCGCGGCGAACACAACGGGCTCGGCCGCATCGCCTTCGCCGTCGCCACCCCCGCCGAGGTGGACGAGGCCGCTCGCCGGCTCCTCGCCCGGTCCATCGTCCCCGTCGCCGGTCCCGGCCCCCTCGACCAGGCCGGCGGCGGCTACGGGCTCCGCTTCACCGACCCCGAGGGCCGGCTGATCGAACTCAGCGCCCAGACCCACGCCGTCACCCCGCGCGGCCGGGACGCCGCCGTGCCCGTCGGCGTCACCCACACCGTCCTCAACACCACGGACATCGACGCCGCCGTCGCCTTCTACACCTCCGTGCTCGGGCTGCGCGTCTCCGACTGGTCCGAGCACCAGATGGCCTTCCTGCGCTGCAACGCCGACCACCACTGCATCGCGTTCAACCAGGCCGAGTGGACCTCCCTCAACCACGTCGCCTACGAGATGACGTCGGTCGACCACTTCATGCGCGGCCTCGGCCGGCTCCGCCACCACGGCATCAGCCCCCAGTGGGGGCCCGGCCGGCACGGCCCCGGCAACAACACCTTCTCCTACTTCACCGACCCGGCCGGACTTGTCTGCGAATACACCTCCGAGGTCGCGCAGATCGTCGAGGACGCCTGGATCGCCAAGGTCTGGCGCCGCACCCCCGACCTCTCCGACCTGTGGGGCACCGCCGGACCGCCCTCGCCCGCGATCCGCTCCCACATGGCCGGCATCCCCGACCCGGGCCCCCTCGCCGGATCCGCCCCCGGCCCTCTCGCCGAAGCCACCGCCGACACCACCGAAGAGGTGACCGCGTGACCGCCACCCTCACCCCCCGGCCGGACACCCCCGCCCGTCCCGACCGCCCCGTGCGCCGCATCGGCCTCGTCGGCTGGGGCGCCATCGGACGCGTCGTCGGCACCGCACTCGCCGAAGGCCGCGTCCCCGGCGCCGAACTCACCTGCGTCATCGACAACCGGCCCCTGGTCGACGCCCCCGCACCCCAGCTCTCCTTCGACGACGCCCTCGCCGTCTGCGACCTCGTCGTGGAAGCGGCCGGCCAGGGAGTCGTACGCGAATGGGCCGAACGCGTCCTCACCAGCGGCGCCGACCTGCTCATCGCCTCCACCGGAGCCCTGGTCGACCCCGAACTCACCGCCCGGCTGCGCGCCGCCGGACCCGGCCGCGTCTACTTCACCGGCGGCGCCGTCGGCGGCCTCGACCTCCTCCAGGCCGTCCGCGGACTCGGCCCCCTCACCTCCGTCACCCTCACCACCACCAAGCTCCCCGCCACCCTCCACCAGCCCTGGATGGACGCCGCGCTCACCGCCCGGCTGCACACCACCACCGAACCCGTCGAGGTCATGCGCGGCACCGCCCGCGACGTCCCGGCCAAGTTCCCCAAGTCGACCAACGTCGCCGCGTCCGTCGCCCTCGCCACCGGCGACCCGGACCTCGTGGAGGTCGTCGTCGTCGCGGACCCGGACGCCACCCTCACCCGGCACGTCATCGAGGCGGCCGGCCCGCACGGCACATACCGCTTCGAGGTCGAACACCGGCCCGACGCCGCCAACCCCGCCACCAGCCAGGTCGTCCCGCACGCCGTGCTCCGCAGCCTCGGCGCCGTCGTCGGCCGGGCGGGACAGATCCTGTGACCGCCGCCGGAATCCACACCCGGGAAGCCGGCGACCCCGAAGCCCCGCTCCTGTTCTGCCTGCACGGCATCGGTTCCTCGTCCGCCGCCTTCGCCCCCCAGCTCGCCGGCCTCGCCGACCAGGTACGCGTGGTGGCCTGGGACGCCCCGGGATACGCGGACTCCGCCGACCCCGCCCACGCCCCCGGCCTCGACGGCTACGCCGACACCGCCGCCGCCCTCATCCGCGCCCACGGCGGCCCCGCCCACGTCCTCGGCGTCTCCTGGGGCGGCGTCATCGCCCTGCGCCTCGCCGCCCGCCACCCCGGACTCGTCGCCTCACTGATCGTCGCCGACTCCAGCCGGGGCTCCGGCACCGACCCGGACAAGGCGAAGGCGATGCGCGCACGGGCCGGGCGGCTCGCCGCCGAAGGACCCGACGCCTTCGCCGCCGCCCGCGGCCCCCGCCTCGTCTCGGACGCCGCACCGCCCGCCCTCGTCCAACGCGTCGTCACCACCATGGCCGCCGCCGTCCGCAACCCCGGCTACGGATACGCCGCCGAGGCCATGGCCGGGGCCGACCTCACCGACGACCTGCCCGCCATCACCGCACCCGCCCTCGTCCTGTGCGGCGAGCAGGACACGGTCACCGGCACCGACGAGTCCCAGATCCTGGCGGGCGGCCTGGAGAAATCCGTCTACGTCACCCTCTCCGGCGCCGGACACCTGGCCAACCAGGAACGCCCCGAGGCCTTCAACGCCTGGGTCCGCGCCCACCTCCACGTCGTCGCCCGCGTTCCCGCGTAACGACGAGACCCCCACCCCCCCCGATACACCGAGGAGCATCCCGTGCCCATCGACAAGACCCCGTACGAGAACAACGGCGACCTCGCGAAGTTCACCGACTCCCTCATCGCCACCAAGGACTCCCGCGAACCCGACTGGGACACCCTGTCCTTCCAGGAGAAGGCCGGCGCCCAGTACCGCCGCGCCCAGATCCGCTACGTCGGCTCCGGCGCCACCGGCAACCACGAGAACGACAACCGCATCCTGCCCTCGGGCGGCTTCACCCTCTCCAACATGCTGCTCCCGCCGGGCGCCGAGGGCCCCGAGCACACCCACCACGACGTGGAGGAGGCGTTCTTCGTCCTGGAGGGCCAGGTCAGGGTCGGCATCCACCGCGGCGCCGGCGAGAGCGAGTACCGCACCCTCGGCTACCGCGACATGATCGTCGTCCCCGCCGGAGTGGCCCGCTCCCTGAAGAACGAGGGGGACACCGACGCCCTGTTCTGCGTCATCATCGGCACCCGCAAGCCGCAGGTCCCCACCTACCCCGAGCACTCCCCGATGCACGGCGTCACCCGCGACTGATGGCCGCCGACGACACCCCCCGCACGGTCGTCGTCACCGGCGCCGGCCGCGGCCTCGGACTGGCCGCGGCCCGCCGGATCGGCGGCGACGGATTCCGCGTCGTCATCGCCGAACTCGACGCGGCCACCGGCCGGCGGGCGGAGGCAGAGCTGCGCGCCGACGGCATCACCGCGGACTACCGCCCGCTCGACGTCGCCGACCCGCACTCCGTCACCGCCCTCGCCGACACCCTCGCCCGCGACGGCAGCCGGCTCCACGGGCTGGTCAACAACGCCGGGCTCGCCAACGCGGTCGGCGGCAAACCGTTCCACGAGATCGACATCGAGACCTGGGACCGCATCATGACGGTCAACGCCCGCGGCCCCTGGCTCGTCGCCCGCGCCCTCCTCCCGCTCATGCGGGCCAACGGCGCCGGACGCATCGTCAACCTCGCATCGGACGCCGCCCTCTACGGCTCACCCCGGCTCGCCCACTACATCGCGTCCAAGGGCGCGGTGATCTCCCTGACCCGGGCGATGGCACGCGAGACCGGCGACCTCGGTATCACCGTCAACGCGGTCGCCCCCGGCCTCACGGAAGGGGAGTCCGCCGTGGACATCCCGGCCGAACGCCACGAGCTGTACCGGCTGAACCGGGCCATCTCCCGTCCCCAGCAACCCTCCGACCTGGTCGGCCTGATCGCCTTCCTCATCGGCGAGGAGTCCGGCTACATCACCGGCCAGACCTTCGCGGTCAACGGCGGCTTCACGATGAACTGACCGTTCCCGCCCCCGAACGAGTCCGGGCCCGCCCGGCACACCGGGCCCGCCCGGCACACCGGGCCCGCCCGGCACACCGGGCCCGCCCGGCACACCGGGCCCGCCCGGCACACCGGGNCCGGGCCCGCCCGGCACACCGGGCCCGCCCGGCACACCGGGCCCGCCCGGCACACCGGGCCCGCCCGGCACACCGGGCCCGCCCGGCACACCGGGCCCGTCCGGCGATTGAGGACACCACCCGCACCGGGGTCCCGGCGCCCCCGCGGAGCGCCCCGCCCACCCCAACCCGCAAGGAGCCGCGACATGGACCTCCGCCTGAAAGGCACCCGCATCCTCGTCACCGGCGGCAGCTCCGGCGTCGGCCTCGCCACCGTCCGCACACTGCTCCGGGAAGGCGCCCGTGTCGCCACCTGCGGCCGCCGCGCCGACGCCCTCGCGAAGGCCCTCGACGGCCTCGCCGGACCCGGCTCGCTCTACCACGCCCCCTGCGACGTGACCGACGAGGCCGCCGTACGCGCCTTCACCGACGCCGCCGCCGACCACCTCGGCGGCCTCGACGGCCTCGTCAACAACGCCGGCGCCTCCCGGATGAAACCCTTCGCCGAGACCACCCCCGCCGACTGGCGCGAGGAGCTGGAACTCAAATTCTTCGGCGTCCTCAACCCCCTGCACGCCGCCCTGCCCCACCTGCGCGCATCCGGCGCCGCCTCCGTCGTCAACATCAACGCCGTCCTCGCCAAACAGCCCGAGACCCGGCTGATGACCACCAGTGCCGCCCGCGCCGGCATCCTCAACCTCTCCACCTCCCTGTCCAAGGAACTCGCCCCCGACAACATCCGCGTCAACTCCGTCTGCCTCGGCCTCATCGACACCGGGCAGTGGGAACGCCGCCACGCCGCCTCCGGCAGTCCCCTGGACTACCCCGCCTGGCAGGCCGAACTCGCCGCCGACCGGGGCATCGCGCTCGGCCGCCTCGGCAACGCCGACGAAGTCGCGTACGCCGTCACCGCCCTGCTCTCACCCAGGGCCTCCTACATCACCGGCACCACCGTCGACGTCTGCGGCGGCGTCAACCGAGCCGTCGCGTAACCCCCTGCCCGAACCCCTCACCAGGAGCACCCGACATGACCCGACCCAATGGCGGCGACCTGCTCGTCGAGACGCTACGAGGACTGGGCGTCGACACGGTGTTCGGCATCGTCAGCGTGCACAACCTGCCGCTCGTCGAAGCCGTCGACCGCGACCTGCGCTTCGTCCCCGTCCGCCACGAGGCCGCGGCCGTCAACGCCGCCGACGGCTACGCCCGCGCCACCGGCAACCTCGGCTGCGCCCTCACCAGCACCGGCACCGGGGCGGGCAACGCGGCCGGCTCCCTCATCGAGTCCCTCAGCTCCGGCACCCCCGTCCTCCACATCACCGGACAGATCGACAGCGCCCACCTCGGCTCCGGACGCGGCTTCATCCACGAGACCAAGGACCAGCTCGGCATGCTCCGCGCGGTCTGCGCCCACGCCGTCACCGTCACCGACGCCGAGAACGCGGGCGGCCTCCTGCGCGAGGCGGCGGCCCGCGCCCTGACCGCCCCGCACGGCCCGGTCAGCGTCGAGTGGCCCATCGACCTCCAGTTCGCGCCCCAGCGGCTCACCGGCACCCCCGTGCCCCGGGCCCCCGCCCCCGACCTGCCCGACGCGGCGCTCCTGGACGAGGCGGCCGCCCTGCTGTCCGCCGCCCGCCGCCCCCTGCTCTGGGCCGGCGGCGGAGCCAACAGCGCCCGCCCCGAGGTCGCCGCCCTCCTGGACGCCCTGAACGCCGGACTCGTCACCTCCAACTCCGGCCGCGGCGCCGTCCCCGAGTCCGACGACCGGGTCCTCGGCAACTACGCCACCGCCCCGGCCGGCCGCGCCCTGCTCGCCGAGGCCGACGCGCTGCTCTCCATCGGCACCCACTTCCGCTCCAACGAGACCGCCGACTACGGCCTCGAACTCCCCGCCACCCACATCCAGATCGACCTGGACCCGGCCGCCCCCGGCCGCGTGTACCCGGCCACCGTCGCCCTCACCGGCGACGCCACCGCCGTACTCGCCGCCCTCCTGGGCCGCGTCACCAGCGGCGGTACGGAGCCGGGCTGGCCGGAGCGCGTACGCCAGGCCCGTACCGGCGCCCGCACCGCGCAGCGCCACGCCATCGGGCCGCAGGCGGCGGTCAACGACGCGATCCGCGACGCCTGCCCGCCCGGGTCCGTCATCGCCAGGGACGTCACCATCCCGTCGTCCACCTGGGGAAACCGGCTCCTGGAGATCACCGACCCGGCCACCAACGTCTTCCCGCGCGGCGGCGGCATCGGCCAGGGCCTCGCCATGGGCATCGGCGCCGCACTCGGCCGCCCCGGCACCCCCACCGTCGTCATCGCCGGAGACGGCGGCCTCGCCGTCCACCTCGGCGAACTCCTCACCCTCGCCCAGGAGAAGCCCGACCTCACCCTCCTCGTCTTCAACGACGGCGGCTACGGCGTCCTGCGCAACATGCAGGACAGCCACTTCCCCCGCCGCTCCGGAGTCGACCTCACCACCCCCGACTTCGCCCTGCTCGCCGCCGCCGTCGGCCTCCCGTACGCCCGGATCGCCGCCGAGGCCGACGCGGGGCCCGTCATCAAGGAGGCCGTCACCACCCCCGGCCCGGCCCTGGTCGAGATCGACCTCGTCGCGCTCGGCCCGATGAACACCCCGTTCACCCCGCCCGTCAAGCTTCCCGCCGCCGCCACCGACACCCAGGGAGAAGGAGGCAACCCGTCATGACATCCGCCGAGGAACCCCGGCTCGACCTGCTCGTCCACCGCATGACGTGGGAGGCCGACGGGGTGCTGAGCATCGAACTCACCCACCCCGACGGCGCCCCCCTCCCCGCCTGGCGGCCCGGCGCCCACATCGACGTGCACACCGGCGGCCACATCCGCCAGTACTCCCTGTGCTCCGACCCCGCCGACACCACCCGCTGGCGCATCGGCGTCCTGCGCGAACCCGCCTCACGCGGCGGCTCCGCCCATGTCCACACCCAGCTGAGGCCCGGCCAGACCCTCCACGTCCAGGGCCCCCGCAACCACTTCGCGCTCGACCCCGCGGGCGACGCCACCGGCTACCTCTTCATCGCCGGGGGCATCGGCATCACCCCGCTCCTGGCCATGGCCCGCGAGGCCGCCCGCACCGGCACCCCCTGGCGGCTCGTCCACGGCGGCCGCACCCGCGCCTCCATGGCCTTCACCGCCGAACTCGCCGCACTCGCCGGGCTCCCCGGCGCCACCGTCGAGTTCATCCCCCAGGACGAACAGGGCCACCCCGACCTCGACACCCTGCTCGGCACCCTCGAACCGGGCACCCAGGTCTACTGCTGCGGCCCCGAACCCCTCCTCGCCGCCGTCGAGGAACGCTGCCCCGACGCCCGTACCGAACGCTTCGCCGCACCCGCCGCCCGGCAGCCCGACGGCCAGGACACCGGCTTCGACGTCGTCTGCTCCCGCACCGGACGCACCGTCGAGGTCGCCCCCGGCACCACCGTGCTCGACGCCCTGGAGAACGCCGGCGTCCCCGTCGCCTCCTCCTGCCGCGACGGCATCTGCGGCACCTGCGAGACCAAGGTCGTCGAAGGCGTCCCCGACCACCGTGACTTCCTCCTCAGCGACGGCGAACGCGAAGCCGGCGCCTCGATGATGCTCTGCGTCTCCCGCTCCCGCACCCCCCGCCTCGTACTCGACCTCTGAACCGCCCCGAAGGGAGCCGACATGACCGGCCCGACCAGCCCGCAGTACCTCGACCCGAACCAGGCCCGCACCGCCGAGCCCACCCCGTACGAGAAGAAGCTCGCCGCCGTCATCGAGGAGGTCTTCGGCGGCGGAGCCCACGACCTGCCCGGACTCGTCGCCGGACTCAACGCCCGCGACGTGCCCGCCCCCGACGGCAGCCCCTGGACCGAGGACACCTTCCGCACCGAGATGCGCCGACTGGGAGCGTGAGACAGCCATGACCACCGCCACCACCCCCGTGCCGCAGGGCACCCCCACCCGCCCCTCCGAAGTCGCCCGCCCCGGCGACCGCACCGCCGACCGGCTCTTCGCCACCGGCATCCGCAACCAGTGGTACGCCGTCTGCCCCTCGGACTTCGTCCCCGCCGGCGGCATGAAACGCCTCACCCTCCTCGGCGAGGAATGGCTCCTCTTCCGCCGCGCCGACGGCACCCTCCACATGCTGGAGGACCGCTGCCCCCACCGCGGCGCCCGCCTCTCCCTCGGCAAACACCTCGGCGACCGCATCGCCTGCTGGTACCACGGCGTCCAGGTCGACGGCACCGGCACCGTCGCCGCCGTCCCCGGCCTGCCCGGCTGCAACCTCGAAGGCAAGCAGCTCGTCGCCGCCCCCCACCTCACCGAGACCGGCGGCGCGATCCTCGCCTACTTCGGCGACCACGCCCACGCCGAACCCGTCCCGCTCACCCTCCCCGAACCGCTCACCGACCCCGGCACCTCGGCCTTCCTCTGCTACGCCGAGTGGAACGTCAACTGGCGCTACGCCGTCGAGAACCTGCTCGACCCCATGCACGGCTCGTTCCTCCACCGCGACTCGCACAGCATGGCCGAGGGGCAGACCACCGCCCGCTTCCGCATCCGCGAGACCGAACGCGGGTTCTTCTTCGAGAAGACCGACCAGAGCGGCGTCAACTTCGACTGGGTCGAGCTCTGCCGCACCGGCGTCGACTGGGTCGACCTCACCATCCCCTACCCGCCGACCGCGGGCCCCGGCGGCCCGTTCGGCATCGTCGGCATGGCCACCCCCATCGACGAGAACCGCTGCTCCGTCTTCTTCTGGCGCTACCGCGAGGTCACCGGCTGGCAGCGCGACACCTGGCGCTTCCTGTACAAGACGCTCCTGGAGGACCGCCACTGGGAGGTCCTCGAACAGGACCGCGTCATGCTGGAGGACCTGCGCACCGACGCCGACCGGGCGGAGAACCTCTACCAGCACGACCTGGGAGTGGTACGAGTCCGCCGCATGTACCGCACAGAGGCGGAGAGCCAGGCGGCGGGGGCCTGACGCACGTCCTCGGCCGCCGGCGGCACCGAGCCGTCCGGCGGCCGGGGACACTCCCGCACCGGGCCGAGGACGCCCGCGAACCAGGCCCGTCCGGCGATCGACCGGGGACACCACCCGCACCGGGTCCACCGGCGCCCCGCGGAGCGCCTACGCACCGCCCTCCGCGTCGAGCACCGACCGCTCCAGCTTCTCCAGCAACCCCGCCAGCTGCTCGCACTCCGCCTCCGACAGCCCCGCCAGCATCCGCCGCTCGTTGTCCAGATGCTCCGAGAACAGCTCGTCGATCAGCGAGAGCCCCTCGTCCGTCAGCCGCGAGTGCACCACCCGCCGGTCCTGCGGATCGCGCTCGCGCCGGATCAGCCCGTCCTTCTCCAGCCGGTCGATCCGCAGCGTCACGCCCGCCGAGCTGATCAGCCCGGAATCCGCCAGCTCACCCGCCGTACGCCGGAACGGAGCCCCCGCCCGGCGCAGCGCCGTCAGCACGTCGAACCCCGCCATCGACAGGCCCTTGCGCTCCACCGGCCGGGAGATGGCCGTGCTGTACCGCAGGAACGCCCGGTGCAGCCGCCCGAAGACCTCCAGCGGAGCCGTGTCCAGCTCGGGCCGCTCGCGCCGCCAGTCCGCCACGATCGACGCCACCGCGTCCTGGTCCTTCGCCATCCCGCCACACCTCCGCGCAGGTACACAATGGGGTAAGAATCTTAGCCCTCAAAGGATCGGCCGCCCCCGCCCGGTTCCGCCGGAACCCGCCTGCACGCCGCCCCGCGGATACGGCAGCATGTCCCCATGTCCGTACTGACGCGCGATGAAGCGCAGACCCGAGCCCAGATCCTCGACGTACAGCGATACACGATCGAACTCGATCTCACCGCGGGGGAGGAGACCTTCGGCTCCCGTGCCGTGATCGACTTCACCGCACGCACGGCCGGGGACACCTTCATCGAGCTCAAGCCCGCGGCCCTGCGCTCGGTCAGCCTGGACGGACAGCCGCTGGACCCCACGGACCTCACCGAGAACCGCTTCCCCCTGCGCGGCCTCACCCCCGGGCCCCACCAACTGCGCGTCGACGCCTCGATGAGCTACTCCCGCACCGGCGAAGGCATGCACCGCTTCACCGACCCCAGCGACAACGAGACGTACGTCTACACCCAGCTGTTCATGGAGGACGTCCAGCGCGTCTTCGCCGCGTTCGACCAGCCCGACCTGAAGTCCGTCTTCGCCCTCACCGTCACCGCCCCGGAGGGCTGGACCGTCCTCGGCAACGGAATCGCCGAGCACACCGGGGGCGGCCGCTGGACCATCGCCCCCACGCCGCCGGTCTCCACCTACCTCGTCGCCGTCGCCGCCGGCCCCTGGCACTCCGTGACCACCGAGCACGCCGGCCTGCCCTTCGGCATCCACTGCCGCCGGTCCCTCGCCCCCCACCTCGACGCCGACGCCGACGAGATCCTCGGCATCACCCGGGCCTGCTTCGACCGGTTCCAGGAGAAGTTCGACGAGCCCTACCCGTTCGACTCCTACGACCAGGCGTTCGTCCCCGAATTCAACGCCGGCGCCATGGAGAACCCCGGCCTCGTCACCTTCCGCGACGAATTCGTCTACCGCTCGGCCGTCACCGACACCGAACGCCAGACCCGCGGCATGGTCATCGCCCACGAGATGGCCCACATGTGGTTCGGCGACCTCGTCACCCTCGCCTGGTGGGACGACATCTGGCTCAACGAGTCCTTCGCCGAGTACATGGGCTACCAGACCCTCGCCGAAGCCACCTCCTTCACCGACACCTGGGTCGAATTCGGTGTCGCCCGCAAGGGCTGGGGCTACGACGCCGACCAACGCCCCTCCACCCACCCCGTCGCGCCCGACCCGGCCGCCGTCCCCGACACCGCCTCCGCCCTCCTCAACTTCGACGGCATCTCCTACTCCAAGGGCGCGTCGGCCCTGCGTCAACTCGTCGCCTGGCTCGGCGAGAAGGACTTCCTCGCAGGCATCAACACCCACTTCGCCCGCCACAAGTTCGCCAACGCCACCCTCGCCGACTTCATCGACAACCTCGCCTCGGCCACCGACCGCGACGTCCACGGCTGGGCCGACCAGTGGCTGCGCACCACCGGAATCGACACCCTCACCGCGCACACCACCGACACCGAGACCACCTGGTCACTGACCGTCGGCCGGCAGGGCACCCGCCCCCACCGCATCAGCGTCGGCGCCTACGACCACACCCTCGAAACCCGGCACGGCCCCACCCCCCTCGTCCTGCGCGAACGCTTCGAGACCGGCATCCCCCAGGACACCCCCACCACCCGCCCCGGCCGCCGCCCCGCCCTCGTCGTCATCAACGACGAAGACCTCACCTACGCCAAGATCCGCCTCGACGCCGACTCCTGGAACACCGCGCTGGGCAGCCTCTCCGGCATCCCCGACGCCCTCACCCGCGCCGTGATCTGGAACGCCGCCCGCGACATGGTCCGCGACGGCGAACTGCCCCCCGCCACCTACCTCGAAGCGGCCCGCACCCACCTCCCGCACGAAACCGACCTCGCCCTCCTCCAAGGCGTCCTCGGGTTCGCCGACACCTGGGCGGCGGGCCGCTACACCGCCCCCGACGACCGGCCCGCCGCCCTCGCCACCCTCACCGCCCTGTGCCGCGACCTCATCCGCCGCACCGAGGACGGCACCCGCCCCGGCCTGCGCCTCACCGCCGTACGCCACCTCATCGCCGCCGCCACCCAGCCCGACACCATCCAGGGCTGGCTCAGCGACGACACCGTCCCCGGCGGACCCGAACTCGACCCCGAACTGCGCTGGCGCATCCTCACCCGCCTCGCCGTCCTCGGCGCCACCGACGAAACCGCCATCGCCGCCGCCCTCGAAGCCGACCCCAGCGCCACCGGCCAGGAAGGCGCCGCCCGCTGCCGCGCCGCCCTGCCCACCCCCGAGGCCAAGGCCGCCGCCTGGCACGCCATGTTCAGCGACGACACCCTCTCCAACTACCTCTTCACCGCCGTCGCCCAGGGCTTCTGGCAGCCCGAACAGACCGACCTCGTCCGCGCATACGTGCCCCGCTACTACCCGGACGCCAACCGACTCGCCAACCGCCGCGGCCCCGCCATCGCCGAAGCTGCCGGAGCCCACGCCTTCCCCGTCCACGCCATCGACACCGACAACCTCCGCCTCGGCGAAGAAGCCCTCACCGACCGGACCCTCACCCCCGCCCTGCGCCGCAAGATCACCGACCAGCTCGACGACCTGCGCCGCGCCCTGACCGTACGCGACGCCCACTGACCCGAAACGTGCTCCGAACGACCCGCACCACCCCGTGCCCGGCCCGCCCCCACCACCGAGGAGCAGGCCGGGCACACCCGTAGAACCACACCCGCATACCACCCCGACCACCGGCAACCCGGACCGATCCACACTCGGCCACCCCTTCGAGTTCAGATCATCCGGCTCCCCGGCAGCGCCACCCGAAAACCGGACAAGCTGGCATGCACACCCATGCCCGCACACCACCCACGCGCGCCCGAAGGACCAGCCACCCCATGCCCACCCCACCCCTCGCCGGATCCACCACCGGACCCACCGCGCTGCGCCCCCTCCTCGACACCGTCCTCACCGCACTCACCGAAGGCGCCCGCCGCCGCGACGGCCCCCTCCCCGCAGGCGGACCCGACACCGTCACCCCCCACATGCGCACCACCCTCACCCCCCTCATCCCCGACCAGGGAACCGGCGCCCACCACGCCCTCGCCACCATCGTCCAAGCCCTCACCGAAGGCGCCGCCGACCCCGCCGACCCACTCTGCGCCGCCCACCTCCACACCCCGCCCCTCGCCCTCGCCGCCGCCGCCGACCTCGCCGCCTCGGCCCTCAACCCCTCCATGGACTCCTGGGACCAGGCCCCCGCCGCCTCCACCCTCGAAGCCGACACCACCGCCGGGCTCGCCGCCGAGATCTACCCCCACCACCCCGCACCCGACGCCGTCATCACCACCGGCGGCACCGAGGCCAACCAACTCGCCCTCCTCCTCGCCCGCGAACGCCACGGCCCCGTCCAGACCGTCACCGGCACCAACGCCCACCACAGCACCGCCCGCGCCGCCTGGCTCCTCGGCCTCCCCGAACCCCTCACCGTGCCCGCCCCCACCGGCACCATCGACCTCACCGCCCTCCACGACACCCTCACCCGCAACCAGGGCAAGGCCCCCCTCCTCGTCACCGCCACCGCAGGCACCACCGACACCGGACAGATCGACCCCCTCACCGACATCGCCGACCTCTGCGCCCAGCACGGCGCCGAACTCCACATCGACGCCGCCTACGGCGGACCCCTCCTCTTCAGCCCCACCCACCGCCACCTCGTCAACGGCCTCGACCGCGCCGACAGCGTCACCTTCGACCTGCACAAACTCGGCTGGCAACCCGCGTCCGCCGGCATCCTCGCCGTCCCCGACCGCCGCCACCTCCACGCCCTCCACCACCACGCCCCCTACCTCAACGCCGACGACGACACCGAAGCCGGCCTCCCCGACCTCCTCGGCCGCTCCCTGCGCACCACCCGCCGCCCCGACGCGCTCAAAATCGCCATCACCCTCCAGGCACTCGGCCGCACCGGACTCGCCGACCTCATCGACCGCACCTGCGCCGCCGCCCACCACCTCGCCGACCTCATCACCCGCACCCCCACCCTCGACCTCTACGACCGCCCCACCATCAGCACCGTCCTCTTCCGCCCCACCGCCGCCGACGACCACACCGTCGCCACCATCCGCCGCACCCTCCTCACCCGAGGCCACGCCGTACTCGGCCGCACCCACGCCCACGGCCGCCTCTGGCTCAAAGCCACCCTCCTCAACCCCCACACCACCCCCGAGGACCTCCGCCGCCTCCTCGACCTCGTCACCCACCTCACCACCGAACTCAAGGAAGGCAGCACCCTGCGATGACCGACCGGCCCACCCCCGAGGACCCCCACCGCCCGCACGACCTCGTCGGCATCGGCATCGGCCCCTTCAACCTCTCCCTCGCCGCCCTCGCCCACGGCGTGACCACCCCCCTCACCACCGCCTTCTACGAACAGCGCCCCGCCTTCCACTGGCACCCCGGACTCCTCATCGACGGCGCCACCCTCCAAGTCCCCTTCCTCGCCGACCTCGTCACCCTCGCCGACCCCACCAGCCCCTGGAGCTTCCTCAACTACCAACGCACCCAGGACCGCCTCTTCCCCTTCTACTTCGCCGAGCGCTTCCACATCCACCGCGCCGAATACGACGCCTACTGCCGCTGGGTCAGCGACCAGCTCCCCGGCCTCCACTTCGGCCACCGGGTCGACGCCGTCCGCTGGAACCCCCGGGCCGCCCACTTCGAAGTCGACCACACCCGGCTCGACGCCCTCGGCGAAGCCGCCTCACCCGGCCGCACCCACACCCGCCACATCGCCCTCGGCATCGGCACCGAACCCCACATCCCCGAACCCCTCAAACCCCTCACCGACGCCGGCACCGTCCCCGTCATCCACTCCGCCGACTACCTCCACCACCGCGACCGCCTCCTCGACGCCGGACACATCACCGTCATCGGATCAGGCCAGTCCGGCGCCGAGATCTTCCTCGACCTCCTGCGCGCCCGCCCCGCCGGCCACGAAAAACTCCACTGGCTCGCCCGCACCCCCGCCTTCGCCCCCATGGAGTACTCCAAACTCGGCCTCGAACACTTCACCCCCGACTACACCCGCTACTTCCACGCCCTCCCCGAACCCACCCGCGACACCCTCGTCCCCCAGCAATGGCAGCTCCACAAAGGCATCGACCACGACACCATCGCCGCCATCCACGACGAGCTCTACCGCCGCACCCTCCACGGCGGCTGGCCCGACGCCACCCTCACCCCCGGCGTAGCCGTACGCACCGCCGGCCGCGTCGCCAACACCCGTGTCGAACTCCACCTCGAACACACCCAGCAAGGCACCCGCAGCCGCCTCACCACCGACGCCGTCGTCCTCGCCACCGGCTACCGCGAACGCCCCCTCGACCACATCCTCGACGGGCTCGCCCCCCACGTGCGCCGCGACACCTCCGGCCGCCCCCGCGTCGACGACCGCTACCGCCTCGACCTCGGCCCCGCCGTCACCGGCCACATCTACGTACAGAACGCCGAACGCCACACCCACGGCGTCGGCGCCCCCGACCTCGGCCTCGCCGCCTGGCGCAGTGCCACCATCCTCAACGACCTCACCGGCACCACCCCCTACCCCCTCCCACGACGCACCGCCTTCACCACCTTCGGCCTCACCCAGCCCGCCATCCCCGCCCAGAACCCCAACCCCGCCCCCCTCACCCGCAACAACTGACCACCCGCGCACGTGAAAAGGGCGGCCGCCCCACCTCCCGCACCGGGAAGAGGAACGACCGCCCACAGCACACCCGAACCGCCGCGATCAGAACACCGGCGTACCGTCCCGCGTCAGCCGCCAGTCCACCGAAGCGAACTGCGCACCGTCCACCGAACCCTTCGCCTGCACCCAGCCGATGATCGTGTTCCGGATCTCCTCCGAATTCGCCCACAGCTGCTTCGCACCCGGAACATGCGGGAAATTGCCCCCGCCGCTCGCCCGGTAATTGTTCACCGCCAGCACGAACTGCGCCGCCGGGTCGATCGCCTTCCCCTCGAACGACAGATTCACGATCCGCGAACCCGCCGGCTTCGCGATGTCGATGTCGTACGTCAGACCCGACACCGCGTCGTAGTTGTAATCCGGCGTGTTGTCCGCATTCGTCAACTTCTCCGGGTCCACCGCCGCACCCGCGGCCGTCTGCACGTAATACCGCGCCGAGAACTCCAGGTAGTCCAGGATCTGCGCGCCCGTCAGCAGCCGAGCCTCCAGCGTGTTCTCGAACGGGTACAGCCCCGCCGCGTCCTTGATCGTCACATCACCGGCCGGAATCCGAGCCGTACGCGAGAAACACGACGCCTGCGACAGCACCGGCAGATCCGCGTACTCGCCACCGGCCAGCGCCTCCTTCACCGTCTCCGTCTGGACGACATTGATCAGGTCGATGATCGGCTCGTCCTTCCACGCCGCCTCGGCCGTCGTCATCGCCGCCGTCGACGTCCCGATCACCTGGTTGACGTACGCCACGACCTTCTTGTGCTCGCCCGTCAGCAGCTTCGTGATCTTCGGGTCCTCCGCCGCCGTGTTCGAGTTCAGCACCCGGGAACCGGCCTTCTCCACCACCCAGCGGCCCTTCTCCCACACCACGTCGAAGTCGAACAGCGTCAGCCGCTGCCCCCACTTCAACGGCTCCGAGAGCACGACCTTCTTCCCGGTCTTCTTGTTCTCCACGAAGTACTCGGGGATCTCCAGATGCGCGTGACCCACCAGAATCGCGTCGATCCCCGGCACCTGCTCCGCCACCAGACCCGCCGCGTTCTCCACGTACGGAATCTGGTCCCCGTACGACGACGTCCCGCTGTTGCCCGAGTGCGCCGACACGATCACCACGTCCGCGCCCATCGAACGCAGTCGCGGCACATACTTCGCCGCCTGCTCCTCCAGACCCGGGAACACCATCTTCCCGCCGACGTTCGCCTTGTCCCAGATCGCGATCCCCGGATTCGTCAGACCCAGCACCGCCACCTTCACATCCCGGCCGTGCGGCGTGCGCAGCTTCTTGATCACGTACGGCGCGAACGCCGGCCGCAAGGTCTTCGCGTCCAGCGCGTTCGCCCCGAGCAGCGGGAAATCACACTGCTCCTCGAACTTCCGCAGCACCGGAATGCCGTAGTTGAACTCGTGGTTGCCCAGCGCCGCCGCGTCGTAACCGATCGCGTTCATCGCCCGCGCCATCGGGTGCACCGGACCGCGCTTCGCCGTGATCGGGTCGATCTTCGCGTAGTAGTACGACAGCTGGGTGCCCTGAATCGTGTCACCCGCGTCGATCATCAGCGTGTTGTGACGGCCCTTCTCCCGCCGCACCTGGTTCACCAGCGTCGAGATCTTCGCCAGACCGACGTCGTTGTGATCCTGGTCGTCGAACTCCGCGTCGGTGAAGTAGTCCCAGTTGAAGACGTTCCCGTGCAGGTCGGTCGTCCCCATCACGGTGAACGAATACCGCTTCTGCCCATGCCCGTGCCCATGGCCCGGCCCGCGACCGTGCGCCTGGGCGGGCGCCGCGGCACCGCCCGCGATCACCGCACCCGCGCCGGCCGCGGCCGATGTCCCCAGGAACGTCCTTCGGTTCAGCGGCATCTCGTCTCCCACATCTCAGTTCTCTTGGTGCGAAGTTCTGTCGTGCGCGGCTCAGCCGTGCGCGGTTCGGCCGGTCACGGTTCCGTCGTGCGCGGGTTTGTCCGTCATGTGACGCGTGTAGATCGAACGCACGCGGCCGGACGACGCGCGTAGATAATCACCCACGCACCACCCCCGGCAACACCCCCGGCAGGTTTCCGTTCCATGACCACCCGTTGTCCCCCCACCGTCGTCACGAAGACGCACCGACTGTCACACCGGGATGCCACAGTGAACCCATGACCGACACCGCCCAGCCCTACGGCACCCCCGACCAGCCCCGCCTCGCCGTCCGAGGCGAAGCCCGCCTCGAAGTCGACCCCGAGATCGCCCACCTCTCCATCACCGTCACCGCCCGTGGCAAGGACCGCCGCGCCGCCCTCGAAGACCTCACCCGCCGCAACACCACCGTCCTCGACCTCGCCCGCGGCTACGGGAACGCGGTCGAGAAACTCGAAACCGGCGCCCTCTCCATCACCCCCGAACTCACCCAGCGCGGCCGCGACGAGAAGATCCGCGCATACCACGGCCGCGTCCACATCACCGCCGTCCTCAACGACTTCACCGCCCTCGGCGAATTCATCACCCGCGTCGGCGACCTCGACATGACCCGCGTCGGCGGACCCTGGTGGGCCCTGCGCCCCACCTCGCCCGCCCACGGCGAAGCCCGCCGCCAGGCCGTCCGCGAGGCCGTCCAGCGCGCCCGCGAATACGCCGGAGCCGTCGGCGCGGAGCTCGCCGCCCTGGTGGAACTGGCCGACATCGGCGCGGAGAACGCCGCCCCCGCCGGCTACGCCCGGCGCGGCGCAGCCGCACCCCCCGCCCCCGGAGGTTTCGCGGGCGCCGCCGCCGCCCCGCCGCCCGCCATGGACCTCGAACCCCAGCAGCAGACCGTCTACGCCCAGGTGAACGCCCGCTTCACCATGACCCCGCCGAAACTCTGAATTCCCGCCCGCCGCACGACCCGGCGTGCTCATCCGAGCATGCCGCCGCACAATTCAACACTTGTCAATAACCCTTCATTCAAAGGTGGTTGGACAGTCATACAGAGCCAATTACCTACCCATAGGTAAGGTCTAGGGTCGAACCATGCGCCGAGCCAAAATCGTTTGCACCCTGGGACCCGCCACCGACACATACGACCAGATCAAGGGCCTCGTCGAGGCGGGAATGGACATCGCCCGCCTCAACCTCAGCCACGGCAGCTACGCCGAACACGAAGAGCGCTACCACCGCGTCCGCAAGGCGTCCGACGAGGCCCGCCGCAGCGTCGGTATCCTCGCCGACCTTCAAGGCCCGAAGATCCGCCTCGGACGCTTCCGCGAAGGTCCCGTACTCCTTGAACGCGGCGACGACTTCACCATCACCGTCGAACCCATGGAGGGCGACCGCCACGCCTGCGGCACCACGTACAGCGGCCTCGCCGCCGACGTCACCCCCGGCGAGCGCATCCTGATCGACGACGGCCGCGTCACCCTCGAAGTCACCGAGGTCGACGGCCCCCGTGTCCGCACCACCGTCGTCGAGGGCGGCATGGTCTCCGACCACAAGGGACTCAACCTTCCCGGCGTCGCCGTCTCCGTCCCCGCGCTCTCCGAGAAGGACATCGACGACCTGCGCTGGGCCATCCGCACGGGCGCCGACATCATCGCCCTCTCCTTCGTCCGCAGCGGGCGCGACATCGAGGACGTCCACCGCGTGATGGACGAGGAGGGCCGCCGCCTCCCCGTCATCGCCAAGGTCGAGAAGCCGCAGGCCGTCGACAGCATCGAGGACATCGTCGCGGCCTTCGACGGCATCATGGTCGCCCGCGGGGACCTCGGCGTCGAAATGCCGCTGGAGCAGGTCCCGATCGTCCAGAAGCGCGCGATCAAGCTCGCCAAGCGGAACGCGAAGCCGGTCATCGTCGCGACCCAGATGCTCGACTCGATGATCGACAACTCCCGGCCCACCCGTGCCGAGGCCTCCGACGTCGCCAACGCCGTCATCGACGGCACGGACGCGGTGATGCTCTCCGGTGAGACCAGCGTCGGCAAGTACGCGATCGAGACGGTCCGCACGATGTCCCGGATCGTGGAGGCGGCCGAGGAGGACATCCTCGCCAAGGGGCTCCCGCCCCTCACCGACCGCAACAAGCCCCGCACCCAGGGCGGCGCGGTCGCCCGCGCGGCGGCCGAGATGGGTGACTTCCTCGGCGCGAAGTTCCTGGTGGCCTTCACCCAGAGCGGCGACACGGTCAAGCGTCTCTCCCGCTACCGCTCACCCATCCCCGTCCTGGCCTTCACCCCGGACCCGGCCACCCGCTCCCAGCTGAACCTGACCTGGGGCGTGGAGACGTTCCTCGGCCCGCACGTGGACTCGACGGACGCGATGGTCGCCCAGGTGGACGAGGAGCTCCTGAAGATCGGCCGCTGCCAGAAGGGCGACGTGGTGGTGATCACGGCCGGCTCCCCGCCGGGCGTCGCCGGATCGACGAACCTGGTGCGCGTACACCACATCGGCGAGGACGACAGCCCGAAGTAGGGCGGCTCGCTCAGTATTTCGGCCCGACGTGTGCATCCATGAGGGCGACGGATGCCCGTCGGGCTACGGAGATGTTCTTGCCGTTGGCGCGCTTCCACTCGACGCCCACCTGATCGAGGGTGCTGGTGAAGAGGTCCAGGATGTCGGCCGACAGGTTGGTGAAGAAGTAGCGGGGGTACTCGTAGCGCCGCTGTTCGCCGCGGACGGTGCGGGTGGTCCAGTTGGTGACCCGGCAGCCGTCGGAGTGGATGAGGCCCCGGACGAACTCCCATGGATGTGCGTCCACGATGTCCTGTTGCCACTCGGCCAGCTCGATGGTGCGGTCATGCTTCTTGCCGGGGCCGTGCTGGGGGAACAGGCAAGGCCAGTGCTTGCTCAGACATGTGACGTACTGGCAGCCCTGCCGCTGAACGCGGAAGACTTTGTTGCTCGCCCGAATGGCCTGCATGGCCTCGCCGCACGCGTCGATGAGTCCGGGCCATGCGTCGGCACAGGCGATGCGGAGTGAGTACACGCCGCGTTTGCCCTGGCTGATGCAACCGTCTCCGAGGTAGAGCCCGAGCAGGTACGCGTAAGCGGAAGGATCTTCGAATGGGCGAGATGAGCATCGCGGGCACTCCGAGCCACGCCCACGGCCAAGGGGTTCCATCCGCTGGAGCCACGAACGAATGGCTGCCCGCGAGATGCCCGTCTGCTTGCTCACGGAGTTCTGGCTGAAGCCGCGATCGAGGAGAGCGAGTGTGCGCTTGCGGGTTTCAACGTCGTACACATGGCCGAGATTGTCGAATGTTCGGCGGCCAGACGCGGAGTCGGCGGTGACGTCACACGATCACGTGAATCCGTATCGTTTCCCTGCGACCTTGGATTCGAAGGAAAAGTGCCCCAGGTGGGATTCGAACCCACACTGTCCGCTGTTTGAGAGCGGCCTCTCTAACCAGTTGGAGTACTGGGGCCTTAGAAAGGAAGGGCCAAGAGCGCCCTGTGTAGTGACACCATACCGTAGCTAGGTAGGCTCATGGAGAGCCATATGCCCTGAACGAGGAGCCCCGTGACCACCCCCGAGTCGCCCCAGCCCGTCGCCGACGACGACAAGTCGCACGTCCCGCCGCTGACGACCCGCGTCGTCATCGCCGAGGACGAGGCGCTCATCCGCCTCGATCTCAAAGAGATGCTCGAAGAAGAGGGCTACTCGGTCGTCGGTGAGGCCGGGGACGGGCAGCGGGCCGTCGAGCTGGCCCGGGAGCACAAGCCGGACCTGGTCATCCTCGATGTGAAGATGCCCGTCCTCGACGGGATCTCCGCCGCCGAGAAGATCGCCGCGGAGTCCATCGCACCGGTCCTCATGCTCACCGCCTTCTCGCAGCGCGACCTCGTGGAGCGGGCCAGGGACGCCGGGGCGATGGCGTACCTCGTGAAGCCGTTCAGCAAGAGCGACGTCGTGCCGGCCATCGAGATGGCCGTCTCGCGGTTCTCGGAGCTGAAGGCCCTGGAGAGCGAGGTCGCGGACCTGGCGCAGCGGCTGGAGACGCGGAAGCTGGTGGACCGGGCGAAGAGCATTCTGCAGACGGATTACGGGCTGTCGGAGCCGGAGGCGTTCCGGTGGATCCAGAAGACGTCGATGGACCGCCGGCTGTCGATGCAGCAGCTCGCCGAGGCGCTGATCGAGGACGCCGAGGAGAAGAAGCGGGCCGCCGAGTAGGTTCCCGGGAGTACGAGAAAGGCCCGCGCCACGAGGCGCGGGCCTTTCTCGTACTCCCGGGGCTCAGTCCTCGCCGAGGTACGCCTTGCGGACGGACTCGTCATGGAGGAGGTCCGCTCCGGTGCCGGAGAGGACGATCTTGCCGATCTCCATGACGTGGCCCTGGTCCGCGAGGGAGAGCGCGGCCTGGGCGTTCTGCTCGACCAGGAGGATCGTCGTGCCGGAGGCCCGCAGTTCGACGATGGTCTCCATGATCTTCTGCATCATGATCGGGGAGAGGCCCATGGACGGCTCGTCCAGCATGAGGAGCTTCGGCTGCGACATGAGCGCGCGGCCCATGGCGAGCATCTGCTGTTCGCCGCCGGAGAGCGTTCCGGCGGCCTGCTTGCGGCGTTCCCCGAGGATGGGGAAGAGGTCGTAGGCGCGCTGGACGTCCTTCTCGATGCCTGCCTTGTCGCTGCGGAGGTAGGCGCCGAGGAGGAGGTTCTCCGTGATCGTCAGCCGGGGGAAGATGTGGCGGCCCTCGGGGGAGTGGGCGAGGCCCAGGGAGACGATCTTGTGTGCGGGGATGTTGGTGAGCGGTTTGCCCTCGAAGAGGATGCGGCCGCCGAGGGGTTTGAGCAGCCCGGAGAGGGTGCGCAGGGTGGTGGTCTTGCCGGCGCCGTTGGTGCCGATGAGGGTGACCACCTGGCCGGTCTCGACGGTGAACGAGATGCCCTTGACGGCTTCGATCTTGCCGTAGGCGACGCGGAGGTCCTCGACCTCCAGCAGTGCGGTCATCGGTTGTCCTCCTCTTCGGTGGGAGCGGTGGTGGCGGCCGGGGCGTCCTCGGCCGGGGTGGCCGGGGTGGTGGCCGCTTCCGGTGCTGCCGCGGCTTCCGCCTCGGCGGCTTCGACCTCGGCGACCTCCTCGGCGCCGGGGGCGCCCTCGAAGGGGGTGCCGAGGTAGGCGGCGATGACGCGTTCGTCGCTCTGGACGACGGAGGCCGTGCCCTCGACCAGCTTCTCGCCCTGGACGAGGCAGGCGACGCGGTCGCAGAGGTTGAAGATGAAGCGCATGTCGTGCTCGATGACGAGGACGGCGATGCCCTGGTCCCGGATGGCGAAGATGAGTTCTTCGGTGACGCGGGTTTCCTGGGGGTTCATGCCGGCGGTGGGCTCGTCCAGGAGGAGGAGTCCGGGGTCGCTGGCGAGCGCGCGGGCGATTTCCAGCTTGCGCTGGTCTCCGTAGGGGAGGTTGCGCGCGAGGTGGTCGGCCTTGTCCTGGAGGCCGATGAACTCCAGGAGCTCCATGGCGCGTTCGCGGCTGCCGTTCTCCGCCTTGGTGTAGCCGGGCAGGCGCAGGAGCGCGGACCAGAGACCTTCCTTGGTCCTGGTGTGGCGTCCGACGAGGACGTTCTCCAGGACGGTCATGTTGGCGAAGAGCCTGATGTTCTGGAAGGTGCGGGCGATGCCGGCCTTGGTGACGAGGTGGGGCTTGGGCGGCAGGACGGTGCCCTTGTAGCTGACCTTGCCCTCGGTGGGGACGTAGAGGCCGGTGAGGCAGTTGAAGAAGGTGGTCTTGCCGGCGCCGTTGGGGCCGATGAGACCGACGATCTCGCCGGCGTTGACGGTGAGGTCGACGCCTCGTACGGCGGTGAGGCCGCCGAAGCGCATGGTGACTCCGCTGGCGTCCAGGACGGTCGTCGCGGTGGTGGCGGTCTTTGTGGTGGTCATGGTGGTTACGCCCCCGCCTTGGCGATGCCGGCGTCTGTCTCGTCGGGCTTCCGGGGTTTGGGCACGTCGAGCTGGTCGGTCTCGTGGAATTCGAGCTGCTTCCTGCGGTCGGCGACCAGGCCCTCGGGGCGGAAGCGCATGAGGAGGACGAGCGCGATGCCGAAGAGGAAGAGCTGGTAGTCCTGCATGAACTGCAGCTTGGCCGGGATCAGGTAGAGCAGCGCGGCGCCGACGAAGGGTCCGCTGAGGGTGCCCATGCCGCCGAGGATGACGGCGGCGAGGAGGAACGCGGAGTTCGGGGGCACGGAGCCGGCGAACTGGTACTGCTCGGGCGTCACGGTGTAGTTGACGTGTGCCTGGACCGTGCCGGCGAGGCCGGCGAGGGTGGCGCCGAGCGCGAAGGCGAGCAGCTTGAGCCGGAAGGCGTTGATGCCCATGGCGGTGGCGGCGGTCTCGTCCTCGCGGATGGCGACCCAGGCGCGGCCGATGCGGGAGTCGCCGGAGCGACGGAAGACGAGGACGACGACGGCGGTGACGACGAGCATCAGCAGGTAGTAGTTGGCCGGCCTGCTGAGGGTGAAGGGGCCGAGTTCGTGGGTGAGCCCGAAGTCGATCCCGAACAGGTTGAGGTCGGGGATGCTGGGGATGCCCTGGGAGCCGTTGGTGAGGTCGGGTCCGCTGTTGCCGTTGAGGTTGTTGACGGTGACGCGGAAGATCTCTCCGAAGCCGAGCGTGACGATGGCGAGGTAGTCGCCGCGCAGACGCAGGGTCGGGGCGCCGATGAGGACGCCGAAGATCAGGGAGACCACGGCTCCGGTGAGGACGGCGGCCCAGAAGGGGAACTGGACGCCGATCGCGGAGAGCGGTGCGCCGGAGACGAGGGCGGCCGTGTAGGCGCCGACGCCGAGGAAGGCGACGTAGCCGAGGTCGAGGAGGCCGGCGAGGCCGACGACGACGTTCAGGCCCAGTGCGACGGTGGCGAAGATGAGGATGTTCGCGCCGATGAGGGCGTATTCCGCGGTGTCCTGGGTGAAGGGGAAGCAGAACGCCGCGACCAGGGCCGCGGTGAGGGTGACGTTGCGGTGCTTGGAGGTCAGCGCGGTGATGCGGGCGATGAGTCCGGCCCGGGTGAGCGCGGTGAACGCGAAGACCGCGGTGATGAGGAAGCCGATGAACTGCTCGGAGTCCTCGGTGGGGATGTCGATCCCGTAGGTGAAGATGTACAGCGCCAGGCCGAAGGCTCCGGCGATGACGAGGATCTCGGCCCAGCCGGGGAGGGCCCTGGCGCGGGGTGCCGAGGGGGCGGCGAGGCTGTTGCGGAAGCGCTGCCAGCCGGTCGGTTCGGGTCCTTCGGCGGGGA
Source organism: Streptomyces sp. ATexAB-D23 (assembly GCF_000373645.1). Classification (GTDB taxonomy): domain Bacteria; phylum Actinomycetota; class Actinomycetes; order Streptomycetales; family Streptomycetaceae; genus Streptomyces; species Streptomyces castrisilvae. The sequence continues at coordinate 198,931 of NZ_KB892057.1, forward strand.
GTGCCACGTCGCTGGGGAGCGCGAGGGAGGCGATGACGGCGACGAGTGCGCCGATGCCGCTGACCCAGGCCCCGGGTTCGAGGTTGACGACGCCGCCGAGCTCGTAGGAGATGGCGCCCATGGCGTAGCCGGTGGTGCCGAGGACGGCGAGGGCCAGGAGGCGGACGGGGCTGTTGGTGCCGCCGGGGGTGAGCCAGCGCAGTCCGGGGATGCCGTATCCGGTGAGGGTGAACAGCAGGGTGAGGACGGCGCCGGTGAGGGTGAGGACCTGGAGGCCGCCGGGGTAGCCGGTGACGGTGAGGTCGCCGGGGAATTCGGAGGTCCAGGTCCAGGGGAGGAAGGTTCCGGCGAGTGCGGCCGCGGCGCCGGCGAGGGTGGCGATCCGTGCGGCGGGTGCGGGGAGCGGGACGAGCGGGTTCTGGGTGGTCATCCGTATCACGCCCTGTCCGCGACGCGTTCGCCGAGCAGGCCTTGTGGCCGCAGCAGCAGGACGACGATGAGGAGGACGAAGGCCCACACGTCCTTCCAGGCGCCGCCGCCGAAGAGGTCCATGCCGGGGACGTCGCTCATGTAACCGGTGGCGAGGGATTCGGCGACGCCGAGTACGACGCCGCCGAGCATGGCGCCGTAGATGTTGCCGATGCCGCCGAGTACGGCCGCGGTGAAGGCCTTGAGGCCCATGAGGAAGCCCATTTTGAAGCCGATCTGGCCGTTCTTGAGCCCGTAGGCGACGGCGGCGACGGCGGCGAACGCGGCACCGATGGCGAAGGCCATGACGATGATGCGGTCGGTGTTGATGCCCATGAGCTTGGCGGTGTCGGGGTCCTGCGAGGTGGCCTGCATGCCGCGGCCGGCGCGGGTCTTGGAGACGAAGAGGCCGAGGGCGATCATGCAGACGGGGGCGGAGATGAGGACGAAGAGGTCACCGCGCTGGACGTGGGCGCCGAAGATGTCGAAGGCCTCGCCCTTGAACTGGGGGAAGGGGCGGTCCTTGGTGGCGTTGGGGTACCACTTCCAGATGGCCTGCTGGAGCGCGAGGGAGAGCCCGATCGCGGTGATCAGCGGGGCGAGCCGGGGGGCGTTGCGCAGCGGCCGGTAGGCGAAGCGTTCGGCGGCGACGCTGACGGCGACGGAGCATATGACGCCGCCGATGATCATGAGGGGGACGATTGCGAGGAGGTTGGAGCCGGCCGGCATCCAGAGGTACACGGTGAGAGCTCCGAAGCCTCCGATCATGAAGATCTCGCCGTGGGCGAAGTTGATGAGCTGGATGATTCCGTAGACCATCGTGTAGCCGATCGCGATGAGTCCGTACATCGCGCCGAGGATGAGTCCATTGGCCAGCTGTTGCGGCAGTTCGTGCACCGCAGGGCCTCCGTGGAGTGGTTCGGATATGGCACCGCGCGGGAGTGCTGGTAGCGCTCCCGCGCGGTCTGGGGTCAGTCGGGCGTGACCGGGAGCTTGTTACGGCTTGTAGGCCTCGCTGAGCTTGGAGACCCACTTGCCGCCGTCGACCTGGTAGGCGGTCATCATGGTGTTGGTGGTGTCGCCGTACTCGTCGAACGAGACGGGGCCGGTGACGCCGTCGAACTTGACCTTGCTCATGGCGTCGAGGACCTTGGCGCGGGCGTCGTCGGGGAGCTTGCCGTCGTTCTCGGAGACGGCGAGCTTGACGGCCTCGATGATCGACCAGGTGGCGTCGTAGGTGCCGCCCCCGTAGGCCTCGTAGGCGTCCTTGTAGCCGGCCGTCTTGTAGTCCTCGATGAACTTCTTGGCGGAGTCGAGTTCCTCGACGGGCTTGCCGACGGAGGTGGCGATGTCGCCCTGGGCCTTCTTGTTGAGCTTGATGAAGTCGGCGCTGTACATGCCGTCGCCGCCCATGAGGGGGATCTGGACGCTGTCCTTGAGCTGCTGGCTCAGGGGCGCGCCGGCGGGGTACTCGCCGCCGTAGTAGACGGCCTTGGCGCCGGACTTCTTGACCTTGGTGACGACGGCGTTGAAGTCGCGGTCCTCGGGGTTGACGTGGTCGGAGCCGGCGATCTTGCCGCCGAGGTCGGTGAAGGTGGCCTTGAAGGAGGCCGCGAGACCGGCGCCGTAGGGCTTCTGGTCGTCGATGAGGTAGACCTGCTTGATCTTCGCGTCGTTGTACAGGTACTTCGCTGCGAAGGCGCCCTGGATCTGGTCCGTGGTGGCGGTGCGGAAGTAGGTCTTGAAGGGGCGCTTCTTGTCGCCGGTCTTCCAGTCGTTGCCCTGGGTCAGCTCGGTGCCCGTGTTGGCGGGGGAGACCTGGGTGAGGCCCGCGTCGTTGAGCGGCTTCTGCATCGACTGGGAGACGCCGGAGTTCAGCGGGCCGACGACGCCGACGACCTTCTTGTTGTCGATGAACTTCGTGGCGTTCTGCTGGCCGACGGAGGGCTGGGCCTGGTCGTCGAGCGGCTGGATCTCGAAGGTGATGCCCGGGACGGTCTTCTCCTTGTTCGCCGTTTTGGCGGCGAGGTCGGCGGAGTTCTTGATGCCGAGGCCGAGGGCGGAGAGGTCGCCGGTGAGGGGTGCGTCGAGACCGATGACGACGGTCTGGTTGCCGCTGCCGCTGTTGCCGTCGCTCTTGTTGTCGTCGTCGCGCGACCCGCAGGCGGTGAGCGTCAGTGCACCTGTGGTGAGCACTGTGGTGAGGATGAGCAAAGAACGGTGTCGCACGAAAGGTCCTTTCCCTGGCGCGGCCTCCTCTGCTTGAGGTGCCGTGTCGTTCGCCGGGCCGTACTGGGTTGGTACAGGGCCGTGCTGCAGACGCGCCCGGCGGCGCGGTGACTGGCGGTGACTCTAAGGGCAGTGGTGGGGGTCGGGGATGGTGGTGGCTCAGGATGTGACTGTCTTGTTATGCCCTTGAGCAAGGCTTGAGGTGGCTGTGCGGACATGTACGGCTTTTTACCGGATCGTAAAGTGACCGCATTCTGAGAACGCCCAGCTCTGCTAAGGGGCTTGGAGTGATCTTGCTGCTGTCGCCCGATGAGGGTTGCGCGGGGGTGCGTGTGGGCAGGCCGCAGGGCCCGGCGGCGGCGGGGGCCGGGCTGGTGGCGTCGCGGCGGGGTTCCTCACCTCGGCCGTTGGTTACGCAGCGTTACTTCGGTGGGGGTGCGGCGACGCGGTGTGGCGGGCCGGGTGTGGGAGCCGAGTGGGCCATGGAACGAGGTGCGGGGTCAAGGGGGTTGACGTGGTGTGCCCGACAAGTGCCTTATCCGCGGCGCTGGTTGTGCCCGGAAATGGCCCTGCCCGGCCGCTTTGGGGTGCGGCCGGGCAGGGGTGCGGTGACGCGTGTCGCCGCGGGTCAGGAGGGAGTGGGGGCGGGGGTGTCGCGCAGGAGGCAGGTGAGGCGGGCGGTGCAGACGCGCTTGTCGTGCTCGTCGGTGATGGCGATCTCGTACGTGGCGGTGGTGCGGCCGCGGTGTACGGGGGTGGCGACCCCGGTGACGAGGCCGCTTCGTACCCCTCGGTGATGGGTGCAGTTCAGGTCGACGCCGACGGCGAGCTTGGAGGGGCCGCCGTGGAGCATGGAGCCGACGGAGCCGAGGGTCTCGGCGAGGACGGCGGAGGCGCCGCCGTGCAGCAGGCCGTAGGGCTGGGTGTTGCCCTCGACGGGCATGGTGCCCACGACGCGCTCCGCGGAGGCCTCGGTGATCCGGACGCCCATGCGCTCGCCGAGGTGGCCGGCGGAGAACAGGGCGGGCAGGTCGACGCCGAGCGCGGCGTACTCGTCGATGATCTCCTGGGGGAACGTGGGTGCGGTGTGCTCGCCCATGGGGCCGCCTTCCGTCTGGTGCGTGTCTGTGTGCGTCGTTCTTATCAGACGGCTGAGCGGGCGCTTAGGCCCTGCCCGGCGGGGGCTCCCGCGCGGCTCAGCCCGCAGGCTCGAAGCGCACCACGACGGACTTGCTGGCGGGGGTGTTGCTGGTGTCGGCGGTGGAGTCGAGGGGGACCAGCACGTTGGTCTCGGGGTAGTAGGCGGCGGCGCAGCCCCGGGCGGTGGGGTAGTGGACGACGCGGAAGCCGGGGGCGCGGCGTTCGACGCCGTCCTTCCACTCGCTGACGAGGTCGGTGTAGGCGCCGTCGGCGAGTCCGAGGGCGGCGCCGTCGTCGGGGTGTACGAGGACGACGCGGCGGCCGCCCTTGATGCCGCGGTAGCGGTCGTCGAGGCCGTAGACGGTGGTGTTGTACTGGTCGTGGGAGCGCAGGGTCTGGAGCAGCAGCCGGCCCTCGGGGAGTTCGGGGAACTCGACGGGGGCGGCGGTGAAGTTGGCCTTCCCGGTGGCGGTGGGGAAGCGGCGGGAGTCGCGGGGGGCGTGCGGGAGGGTGAAGCCGCCGGGGTGGGCGATGCGCGCGTTGAAGTTCTCGAAGCCGGGCACGACGCGGGAGATGCGGTCGCGGATCGTCGCGTAGTCCTTCTCGAACTCCTCCCAGGGCGTCGCGGATCCGGGGCCGAGCACGGCGCGGGCGAGGCGGGCGACGATGGCGGGTTCGGAGAGCAGGTGGGGGCTCGCGGGGGTGAGGTTGCCGCGCGAGGCGTGGACCTTGCTCATGGAGTCCTCGACGGTGACGAACTGCTTGCCGCCCGCCTGGACGTCCTTGTCGGTGCGGCCGAGGGTGGGCAGGATCAGCGCCCGGGTGCCGGTGACGGCGTGGGAGCGGTTGAGCTTGGTGGAGACGTGGACGGTGAGGCGGGCGTTTCGCATCGCGGCCTCGGTGACGGCGGTGTCGGGGGTGGCGGCGACGAAGTTGCCGCCCATGGCGAAGAAGACCTTGGCGTCGCCGTCGCGCAGGGCCCGGATCGCGCGGACCACGTCGTAGCCGTGGTGGCGCGGTGAGGTGATCGCGAACTCCTTGTCGAGGGCGTCGAGGAAGGCGGGCGAGGGCCGTTCGAAGATGCCCATGGTGCGGTCGCCCTGGACGTTGGAGTGGCCGCGGACGGGGCAGACGCCGGCGCCGGGGCGGCCGATGTTGCCGCGCAGCAGGAGGAAGTTGACGATCTCGCGGATGGTCGGCACGGAGTGCTTGTGCTGGGTGAGGCCCATGGCCCAGCACACGACGGTGCGCCGCGAGGCGAGGATCAGGTCGAGTGCCTGTTCGATGGCGGCGCGGTCGAGTCCGGTCGCGGCGAGCGTGGTGTCCCAGTCGGCTTCGGCCGCGGTGGCGGCGAACTCCTCGTAGCCGTGGGTGTGTTCGGCGACGAACGCCTCGTCGACGGCGCCCTCGGTCTGAAGGATCAGCCTGTTCAGGAGCCGGAAGAGCGCCTGGTCGCCGCCGATGCGGATCTGGAGGAAGAGGTCGTTCAGCGCGGCGCCCCTGACCAGGCCGAGGGGGGTCTGCGGGTTCTTGAACCGTTCGAGGCCGGCCTCGGGCAGCGGGTTCACCGAGATGATCTTCGCCCCGGCGGCCTTGGCCTTCTCCAGGGCGGAGAGCATCCGGGGGTGGTTGGTGCCGGGGTTCTGCCCGGCGATGATGATCAGGTCGGAGTGGTGGAGGTCTTCGAGGGACACGGAGCCCTTGCCGACGCCGATCGTCTCGGTGAGCGCGGAGCCGGAGGACTCGTGGCACATGTTGGAGCAGTCGGGCAGGTTGTTGGTGCCGAATTCACGGGCGAACAGCTGGAGCAGGAACGCGGCCTCGTTGCTGGTGCGCCCGGAGGTGTAGAACAGCGCCTCGTCGGGTGAGCCGAGCGCGCCCAGTTCCTCGGCGATGATCCCGAAGGCGCGCTCCCAGGTCACGGCCTCGTAGCGGTCGGCGCCCTCGGGCAGGTACATGGGCTGGGTGATGCGTCCCTGCTGGCCGAGCCAGTAGCCGCTGCGGCCGGCGAGGTCGGCGACGGGGTGGGCGGCGAAGAAGTCCGGGGTGACCCGGCGCAGTGTCGCCTCCTCGGCGACGGCCTTGGCGCCGTTCTCGCAGAATTCCGCGGTGTGCCGCTTGTCGCCCTCGGGCCAGGCGCAGCCGGGGCAGTCGAAGCCGTCCTTCTGGTTGACCTTGAGGAGGGTCTGCGCGGTGCGGCGCAGCCCCATCTGCTGCTGGGCGATGCGCAGGCTCCGGGCGACGGCGGGCAGCCCGGCGGCGGCGTGCTTGGCCGGTTCGACCTGCGGGGCGTCCTGGACGGGGTCTCCTGCGGGCGGCTTGCTGGCCATGGTGCTCCCCTTCGGTCCTGCTGGGTGTCTCCTTGCCTTCGATCCTGGCACGCGGGGCGGGCGGGGCGCCCGGTGAGGCGTCGCGGGCGGTGGCCGGTCCGGATTGTCAGTGGTACGTGGCAGGATCGGGGTGTGGCTGAGACGGCATCGAAGAAGACGGCAGACAACCGACCGCGCCTGCTCCTGATGGACGGGCACTCCCTGGCGTACCGGGCGTTCTTTGCGCTGCCCGCGGAGAATTTCACGACGGGGGCGGGCCAGCCGACCAACGCGGTGTACGGCTTCATGTCGATGCTCGCGAACACGTTGCGTGACGAGGCGCCCACGCATTTCGCGGTGGCGTTCGACGTGTCCCGCAAGACGTGGCGGGCGGCGGAGTTCCCGGAGTACAAGGCGAACCGGTCGAAGACCCCCGACGAGTTCAAGGGGCAGGTCGAGCTGATCGGGGAGCTGCTCGACGCGATGCACGCGGACCGTTTCGCGGTCGAGGGCTTCGAGGCGGACGATGTCATCGCCACGCTGGCCACGCAGGCGGAGGCGGCCGGCTTCGAGGTGCTGATCGTCACCGGTGACCGCGATTCGTTCCAGCTGATCACGGACAACGTGACGGTGCTCTACCCGACCAAGGGCGTCTCCGAGCTGACCCGGTTCACACCGGAGAAGGTCGTCGAGAAGTACGGCCTCACCCCCCGGCAGTATCCGGACTTCGCGGCGCTGCGCGGTGACCCGTCGGACAACCTTCCGGGCATCCCCGGGGTCGGTGAGAAGACGGCCGCCAAGTGGATCAACCAGTTCGGTTCGTTCGACGAGCTGGTGGAGCGGGCCGATGAGGTCAAGGGCAAGGCGGGCCAGAATTTCCGCGACCACCTGGACGCGGTGAAGATGAACCGCGTGCTGACCGAGATGGTCCGGGACGTGGAGCTGCCGAAGACCCCGGCCGACCTGGAGCGCGCCCCCTACGACCGCACGGCGGTCACCGGCGTCCTGGACGTGCTGGAGATCCGCAACCCGAGCCTGCGCGAGCGGCTGCTCGCGGTGGACCCGGGCGCGGCCGAGGACGAGGCCCCGGCGCCCGCCGCGGGCGTCGCGCTGGACGGTGCGGTGCTCGGCGCGGGCGAGCTCGCCCCGTGGCTGGAGGCGCACGGCGCGCAGCCGCTCGGCGTCGCCACGGTGGACACCTGGGCGCTGGGCATCGGCACGGTCACGGAGATCGCGCTCGCCGCGGCGGACGGGGCGGCGGCCTGGTTCGACCCGGCGCTGCTCGACGAGCCCGACGAGCAGGCGTTCGCGGCCTGGATCGCGGATCCGGCCCGCCCCAAGGTCATGCACAACGCCAAGAGCGCGATGCGGGTCTTCCCGGAGCACGGCTGGCGGATCGAGGGCGTCTCGATGGACACCGCGCTCGCCGCCTACCTCGTCAAGCCCGGCCGGCGTTCCTTCGCGCTGGACGCCCTGGCCGTGGAGTACCTGGGCCGGGAGCTGGCCCCCGCCGCCGCCGCCGCGGACGGGCAGCTGGCCTTCGGAGCCGAGGACCAGGCCGAGGCCGATGCCCTGATGGCGCAGGCCCGCGCCGTCCTGGACCTGGGCGACGCGTTCACGGAGCGGCTGAAGGAGGTCGGCGCGGCCGAGCTGCTGCACGACATGGAGCTGCCGACGTCGATCCTGCTGGCCCGCCTGGAGCGGCACGGCATCGCGGCGGACCGGGCGCACCTGGAGGGCATGGAGCAGCAGTTCGCCGGGGCCGTCCAGCAGGCGGTGAAGGAGGCGCACGCGGCGGTGGGCCGGGAGTTCAACCTCGGCTCGCCCAAGCAGCTCCAGGAGGTCCTGTTCGGTGAGCTGGGCCTGCCGAAGACGAAGAAGACCAAGACCGGTTACACGACGGACGCGGACGCGCTGGCCTGGCTGGCCGCCCAGACCGAGCACGAGCTGCCCGTCCTCATGCTGCGCCACCGCGAGCAGGCGAAGCTGCGGGTCACCGTCGAGGGCCTGGTGAAGTCGATCGCCGCGGACGGCCGCATCCACACCACGTTCAACCAGACCGTGGCGGCGACCGGCCGGCTCTCGTCCACCGACCCCAACCTGCAGAACATCCCCGTCCGCACGGACGAGGGCCGGGCGATCCGCCGGGGCTTCGTCGTCGGTGAGGGTTTCGAGACGCTGATGACGGCGGACTACAGCCAGATCGAACTGCGGGTGATGGCCCACCTCTCCGAGGACGCGGGCCTGATCGAGGCGTTCACCTCCGGCGAGGACCTGCACACCACGGTCGCCTCGCAGGTCTTCGGCGTCGAGAAGTCGGCGGTCGACCCGGAGATGCGCCGCAAGATCAAGGCCATGAGCTACGGGCTCGCGTACGGCCTCTCCGCGTTCGGCCTCTCCCAGCAGCTGAACATCGAGGCGGGTGAGGCCCGGGGCCTGATGGACACCTACTTCGAGCGGTTCGGCGGCGTCCGCGACTACCTGCGCCGGGTGGTGGAGGAGGCCAGGGCCACCGGATACACCGAGACGGTCTTCGGCCGCCGCCGCTATCTGCCGGACCTGAACAGCGACAACCGCCAGCGCCGCGAGACCGCCGAGCGGATGGCGCTCAACGCCCCGATCCAGGGCACCGCCGCCGACATCGTCAAGGTCGCCATGCTGCATGTCGACCGGGCGCTGACCGGGGCGGAGCTGAAGTCGCGGATGCTGCTCCAGGTGCACGACGAAATCGTGCTGGAGATCGCCGCGGGCGAGCGGGAGCAGGTCGAGCGGATCCTGCGCCACGAGATGTCCACGGCGGTGCGCCTGCGGGCCCCGCTGGACGTGTCGGTAGGCGTCGGCGGCGACTGGGAGTCAGCGGCGCACTGACCGCGATGTGCCGGGGCCCGCTGAGGCCCCGGCACCGGCCCCGGGCCGCTTCGGTGGCGGGCCGGGGCGGCGGTGGGCGAGCCGGATCGCCGCCCCGTACAGCAGGAGCCCGGCCGCGAGACCGGCGCCCGCGCCGAAGCAGGCCGTCGGAATGATGTCCAGCGGGGTGTCGATGTGCCCGAAGTAGGCGTACCAGCGGGCGCACCGGTGGACGATGCCCAGCAGGACGCACAGCCCGATGCCGGTGAGTGCCCAGCGCCGGGTCCGCCGGTCCAGGACCGGCACGGAGGCGGGCACCGGCCGCTCCCCGGTCCGCCGCAGCGCCGACACCGTGAACCAGGCGAGGACCAGCAGGGCGGGCGCCGACGTGCCGTACTGGACGAGGGTGAAGACGGGGAGCCCGCCGACGCTGCCGTCGAGCCCCGGCACCAGCCGTACGCCCCAGCGGTCGTGATGGGTGAAGGCGTCCCAGACGACGTGCGTGGCCGAGCCGATGACCGCCGACACGGCGAACCACGCCGCGCCCCGCGGATGAAGTACGCCGCGCCCGGCGCCCGTTGCGGAGCGGGGCCCGCCCAGACACGCGTACACCCGCCCCCGCGCGCGTTCCGGCAGCAGGGCCACCAGGGGTTCGCGCAGCAGCAGCCACACGGCGACCGCGAGCCCGGTGATCAGGACGTCCACCGTGACGACGCCCCACGCCGCGTGGGTGACCGCCCCGAACTCCATCGCGCCCGGGATCGCCGTGTCCGCGAAGTACGTCAGATCGGGGGCGAACGAACCGGCGACCAGGGCCGAGGCGACGAGCGGGCCGCGGCCCGTACCGTCGCGCCGGATTCCCGGCAGTACGGCGGCGGCATGGCTGAGAGTGAAGGGCATGCGGGCAGTATGCGTGCACCGGGGGGACAGAGAAGGGTGGCCGATCGGGACTGAGCGGCCGTCATCCGCCCGCCCTCCCGTGGACATCATGTGTGCGGGAAGGTGAGAAAGCGGTAAGAACCGGTCCGTCCGCTGTGTGCGGGCGAGATGAGTTGCCGTAGGGTCGCCTGAGTCCAGGCGCAGGGGAGCGCCGACAGCGACGACGGGGAGGGCCCACACGTCATGGCAGCGCAATTCGGTCGCCGACTGTACAGAGGGGCGGCCACCACCGCCGTGGCAGCCGCCGCGGTGGCGGCACTCTCCGCCTCGCAGGCCCCGGGATCTCCGCTGGTCGCGGCGGACGGCGAGCAGCCGGCCGCCGGGGCGACGACGCCCGGCGCGGGGAGCGGGGACGGCAGCGTCTCCGGCGACTCGCCGTACTACACGGACCTGCCGCCGCTGAACACCCCGGAGAGGACGGACACTTCCGCCAATCTGCCGGTGACCGGCAGTGCGGAGTCGGGGATACCGGCCTCCGTCCTGGCGGCCTACAAGAAGGCCGAGCGGACCGTCGCGGGCACTGACGCGGCCTGCCGGCTGCCGTGGCAGCTGCTCGCCGCGATCGGCAAGGTCGAGTCCGGGCAGGCCCGGGGCGGCAAGGTCGACGCGCAGGGCACCACGCTCACGCCGATCCTCGGTCCCGCCCTCAACGGCCAGGGCTTCGCCCTGATCAAGGACACCGACAACGGCGCCTACGACGGGGACCGGGAGCACGACCGGGCGGTCGGCCCGATGCAGTTCATCCCGTCCACGTGGGAGGTCTGGGGCCAGGACGGCAACGGCGACGGCCGCAAGGACCCGAACAACATCTACGACGCGGCGCTCGCCGCAGGACGCTACCTCTGCGCCGGCTCCCGCGACCTGTCGACCGCCACGGACCTGGACCGGGCGGTCCTGAGCTACAACCACTCGGACGAGTACCTGCGTACGGTCCGCTCCTGGTTCGAGTACTACAAGCGGGGCACGCACGAGGTCCCCGACGGCACCGGCGTCCTGCCGTCCGGCCCCACGAGCCGCGACCCGGGCTCCGGGAGCAGCCATGTGGGCGGCGGCCCCTCGAAGTCGCCGTCCCCGACGCCCTCTCCGAAGCCGGGCGGCTCCACCAAGCCGCAGACCCCCTCGGAGCCGAGCCCCGAGCCGTCGGCGCCGGGCGACCTCGGCAAGCCCACGTCGCCCACCCCGACACCGGCCCCCACCCCGTCCGAGACCGTGACCGGGCTGCGGAACGCCGGTACCGGCGCGCTCACCGCCACGGCGGGCGACCCGTTCGCCGAGCGGATCAAGGTGCGGGCGCACAACGGCCTCGGCGGCGCGGTCGCCAAGACGTCGGTGACCTTCAAGGTCACCGGCGACACCGACGCCACGTTCGCCGGCGGCGGGAAGACGGCGACCGTCGTCACCGGGACCGACGGCACCGCCACCGCCCCCGTGCTCGAAGCGGGCGAGAAGACCGGCGGGTTCACCGTGCTCGCCACCGCCACGGGCACCTCGCTGGCGCCCGTCACGTACACGGCGACCGTCACCGCCCGCCAGGCGGACGCCCTCGCCAGGACCGGCACCGAGGAGCTGACCGCCCTCGCCGGCGAGACGTTCGGGGACATCACGGTCACCGCCGCCTACAAGGGCGAGGCGGCCGACCGGGTCGCCGTCACCGCCACCATGATCACCGGCGGGCCGCTGCCGGTCGAGAACGACAAGGGTCCCTACCTCACCGACGACAACGGCGACCCCGTCCGCAGCATCGTCCTGACCACGGGCGCCGACGGGAAGCTGACCCTCCCGAAGGTCTACGCCGACGGCCCGGCGGGCACGTACGAGCTGCGCCTCACCACCGAGGGCGGCGCCGAGCTCGTCATCGAGCTGACCGTCGAGGAGCGCACGGCCTCCGCCGCCTCCTGACCCGTCCGCTCCGAACAGCCCCTCGGCCGCCACCCGGCCGGGGGGCTGTTCGACGTGTTCTCATCTCGCGCCCCGGTTGCTACGGTGCCCCAGCCCTGACGACCCATCAGCTCACCGGGAGGCCGAGCATGCGCGCCCTCGTCGCCGCCGCCATCGGACTGGCCGCCGCCCTCGCCCTCGTCCTCACCGTCAGCGCGGTGGGGGCCCCGCCGGGCGAGACGTCCCCCAAGCCCCTGCTGACCACCGTCCCGGGCCCCAAGAAGTAGCCGTCCGCGCCACGCACCGCCGAGGGAGGACACCCCATGCGCCGTCGAGCAGGCCTCGTACTCCTGGCCTTCGCCGTCTTCTTCGCCGCGCTGTCACCGCTGCTGCGCTGGTACGCCTTCCCGAGGCTCGCGAAGATCCCGCCCAGCCAGTACCAGGAGACCGTGCTGGAGGCGAAGCCCGCCACCCTGCTCGACTACAGCACGCTCACCGCCAAGAAGGTCGACAAGATCACCATCGTGCAGACGCTCAAGGGCAACGTCGAGGAGTCCGAGCGGATCGAACGCACCGCGGGCCGCGACGTCGTCGTCTGGGACGCGCTCTCCTACGTCCAGGGCCCCGACGGCAAGATGGTCTCCAAGATCCCCGAGCGCTACATCTTCGACGCCCACAGCCAGGACCCCGTCCACGCCACCGGCGAAATGGTCGACGGCGACCCGGTCACCCGCGACGGCATCGAGTTCAAGTGGCCCTTCCTCACCGAGAAGCGCGACTACCAGTACTTCGACGCGCAGACCCGCACCAGCTCACCCATCCACTACCGGGGCACCCGCACCTTCCATGGGCTGGAGGTCTACTACTTCGAGCAGACCGTCCCGTGGACCGAGGTCCCCATGCCCAAGACCATGCCCATCAAGGGCATCACCCCGCAGCAGATCGCCAGGACCGGCATGACCCGCTGGTACACCACCAAGCGGATGTTCTGGGTCGACCCCGTCACCGGGGCACCCGTCAACGGCGAGGAGATCCACCGCGAGGAGATGCGCAACGCCAAGGCCATGGGCATGCCCCAGGACACCGTCACGGTGTTCGCCGGACACGTGAAGATGCGCGAGGACTACGTCGACTCGATCGTCGACCTGGTCAAGTCCCAGCGGCTGCTGGTCCTGCTGCTGACCTCGTACCTGCCGTGGGGCTTCCTCGCCCTGGCCGCCGTGCTCCTGGCGCTCGCACTGTGGCTGGAGGCCCGCTCCCGGCGCCCGGTACCGGCACAGGCGCCTCCTACTCCCGCCTGAGCCGCGCCTTGGTGAACCGGGTCGCCTCCACCGTGGTGGGGTCCTCGGGCCACGGATGCCTCGGATACCGGCCGCGCAGCTCCGCCCGCACCGCCCGGTAGCCCTCGCGCCAGAACGACGCCAGGTCCGCCGTCACCGCGGCGGGCCGTCCGGCCGGGGAGAGCAGATGCACCAGGACCGGTACGCCGGCCACCCTCGGGGTCTCCTGGAGACCGAACAGCTCCTGGAGCTTCACCGCCAGCACCGGCTGGTTGCCGCCGTACTCCACCCTGATCCGCGAACCGCTCGGCACCTCGATCCGCTCCGGCGCCAGCTCGTCCAGCCGCACCGCCTCACCCGTCGACCACGGCAGCAGCCTGCGCAGCGCCTGACCCGCGTCGATCCCGGCCAGGTCCGCCCGGCGCGCGGCCCGCGACAGCTCCGGCTCCAGCCACTGCTCCGGGCGCTCCAGCAGCGCCTCGTCCGACACGTCCGGCCAGGGCTCGCCCAGCTCCCGGTGGAGGAACGCCAGCCGCTCCCGCAGCTGCCCCGCGTCCCGGCTCCAGCGCAGCAGACCGGGCCCCTCCCGCCGCAGCCCCTCCACCAGGGCCTCGCGGACCAGCGCCGGACCGGGCCGCTTCAGCGGGCGCGCCGACAGTTCGACCGCTCCCAGGCGCTCCACCCGGCGGGCCACCACGTCCCGGCCGTCCCAGCGGACCTCCTCGCCCGCGAACCGCAGATGCCCGGCCGCCAGGCGCGCGGTGTCCTCGTCGATGACGGCCGCGAGGCGCACCCGGGCCGACGCCGCGTGCGCCGGCCGGTCCGCGACCGCGACGGCCAGCCAGGACGCGCTCCGCAGCCGTGAGCCCTCGCCCAGCTCCGCGCCCGTGCCCGACGCCATCAGGAACGCCCCGTCGCCCCGTGCCCGCGCCACCCGCTCCGGGAACGCCAGGGCCGCCACCAGGCCCACCGCCGCATCGTCGGTACCCGGCCCGCCCGGCCCGCCGCCGTCGCCCTTGACCGAGGACGACAGACGCCGCACCTCCTGGCGCCAGCGCGCCGCGTAACCGTCCTGGCCCCGGCGCGCGGTGCGCAGCGCGGCCGCCAGATCGTCCCCGTACGCCCGCGGCGGCTCCTCGCTGAGCAGCGCCACCACCTCGGCGGCCCGGCGCCCCCCGGTTTCGGCCGCCCCGTCCAGCAGCGCGCGGGCCAGCCGGGGGTGCAGCCCGAGGCGGGACATGCGCACCCCCCGCTCGGTGACCCGCCCGTCCGGGCCCACCGCGCCGACCGCGGCCAGCACCTCGCGCGCGGCGGCCATCGCCCCGTCCGGCGGCGCGTCCAGCAGCGCCAGCCCCGAGGCGTCCGGGTCGCCCCAGCAGGCCGCCTGGAGGGCGAACGCGGCAAGGTCGGCCACCTTGATCTCCGGGGACGGGAACCGGGCGAGCCGTCCGTCCTCCGCCTGCTCCCAGCACCGGTAGACCGTCCCGGGCGCCTCGCGTCCCGCCCGGCCCGCGCGCTGGCGGCCCGCAGCCTGCGAGGCCCGTACCGTCGTCAGAGCGCTCAGGCCCCGGGCGTGGTCGGTGCGCGGCTCCCTGGCCAGCCCGGAGTCGACCACCGTCCGCACCCCCGGCACGGTCAGCGACGACTCCGCGACCGAGGTCGCCAGCACGACCCGCCGCCCTCCGGACGGTCCGGCCAGCACGGCGTCCTGCACCGCCGCCGGGGCCCGCCCGTGCACCTGGAGCACCTCGGCCCCCACCCCGGACAGCTGACCGGCCACCCGGCCGATCTCGCCGACCCCCGGCAGGAAGCACAGCACGTCCCCTTCGCGCTCGGCCAGGGCCCGCCGCACCACGGAGGCGACGTGGCTCAGCAGCGCCGGATCGACCCTCATCCCGTGCGGCGGCCGCACCGGCGCCGCCGGCGGGGCCCACACCACCTCCACCGGGTGCGACACACCCCGCGCCTCGACCACCGGGGCGTCGCCCAGCAGCCGCGCCCAGCCCTGCGCGTCCGTCGTCGCCGACGCGGCCACCAGCCGCAGATCGGGGCGGATCGCCTCGCGCACGTCCAGCAGGAACGCGGCCACCGTGTCCGCGTCGAGATGGCGCTCGTGGCACTCGTCGATGATCACCGCGTCCACGCCCGCCAGCTCCTGGTCGCGTTGCAGCCGCTGGAGCAGGACCCCGGTGGTGACGACCTCCACGACGGTGCCGGGGCCCACCACCCGCTCGCCGCGCACGGTGAAGCCGACCCGCTCACCTGCCCGCTCGCCCAGCAGCCAGGCCATGCGCCGGGCCGCCGCGCGGGCGGCGATCCGGCGCGGTTCGGCGACCACGACCCGGCGCACCGGACCGTCCCCGGTCAGCCCGGCCAGGACGAGCGGGACGAGCGTGGTCTTGCCGGTGCCCGGGGGTGCGCACAGCACCGCGACCCCGCGGTCGTCGAGCAAGCGCCGCAGCGCGGGCACGGCGGAGCGGACGGGCAGCAGGTCGAGGGCGTCGGTGCGGATCACGCCCCCAGTCTCGTACGGCCGGCGCCCGCTGTCCGCACCGGCCGGTCTCTCAGTCGCGTACGCAGACGAAGATCGCGGTGCCCGGGATCAGGTTGCCGCGCAGCGGGGACCAGCCGCCCCACTCCTGGTCGTTCCAGGCGGGCCACTCCGGCTCGACCAGGTCGGCCAGCCGGAAGCCGCCCGCCACCACGTCCCGCACCCGGTCGCCCAGCGTGCGGTGGTGCTCGACGTACACCGCCTCGCCCCGCTCGTCCTGCTCGACGTACGGGGTGCGGTCGAAGTAGGAGGCGGCCACCGACAGGCCCTCGGGCCCCGGCTCGTCCGGGAACGCCCAGCGGATGGGGTGCGTCACGGAGAAGACCCAGCGGCCGCCGGGCCGCAGCACCCGGTGGACCTCCCGGAAGACCTGGACCGGGTCGGCGACGAAGGGGACCGCGCCGTAGGCGGAGCAGGCCAGGTCGAAGGAGTTGTCCCGGAAGGGCAGCCGCCCGGCGTCCGCCTCGACCAGCGGGACGTCCTCGCCGATGCGCAGGGCGTGCTGGAGCTGGCGGTGGGAGAGGTCAAGGGCGACCGGGCGGGCGCCCCGCGCGGCCAGCCAGCGCGAGCACTGCGCCGCGCCGGCGCCGATCTCCAGGACGTCGAGGTCCTTCAGCGCGGCGGCGGGGCCGAGGAGTCCGGCATCCGCCTCGTCCAGGCCCTCCGGGCCCCAGACGAAGCGGTCGTCACCGAGGAAGGCGCCGTGGTCGCTCTGGTATTCGTCGGCGTTGCGGTCCCACCAGCCGCGGCTGGCCCGGCTGCTCTCCGTCCCGCCCGCGTTCCGGCGTGTCGCCTCGGGTTCGGCGGCGTACATCTCTTGGCTCATCGTGTCCGTCGTTGTAGTTTGCCTTCACCCCGTCGTACGCGGTACGTACCAAGGGGGCCTGTGGAGTGCGGGACCCGTGTGTCCGGACTTCGCCGGGGCCGATCCGGCCTCGGTGAACCCGAGTTGTGCCGGGTATGGGTCGTTCCGCCCGTGGTGTGCGCCTTCGCGCATTGACCCTGCCTTGCTGCCCCCGTATGCTACAAGTTGCGCTGCGAGCCTGCGCGCCTCAGACCTAGCAGGCCGCGCTCGCATCTGTTGTATGTCCCCTCGGTTCACGAGGCGCCTCCCGGACACGGGCTGGGTGCTTCCCAGGCTGTCCGGCTTATGCAGAGGCGATACGGGTTCACGGCGTAGCAGTACCTACGACTCACTGTCCGTACCGGAGCCCTTTCCCACATGACGAGCAGCACCGAGACCACCGCCACCACTCCGCAGGTTGCGGTCAACGACATCGGCGACGCGGACGCGTTCCTCGCGGCGATCGACGAGACGATCAAGTACTTCAACGACGGCGACATCGTTGACGGTGTCATCGTCAAGGTTGACCGGGACGAGGTTCTCCTCGACATCGGTTACAAGACCGAAGGCGTCATCCCGAGCCGCGAGCTCTCGATCAAGCACGACGTCGACCCGAACGAGGTCGTCAAGGTCGGTGACGAGATCGAGGCCCTGGTTCTCCAGAAGGAGGACAAGGAAGGCCGCCTGATCCTCTCGAAGAAGCGCGCTCAGTACGAGCGTGCCTGGGGCACCATCGAGAAGATCAAGGAAGAAGACGGCATCGTCACCGGTACCGTCATCGAGGTCGTCAAGGGTGGTCTCATCCTCGACATCGGCCTCCGCGGCTTCCTGCCGGCGTCGCTCGTCGAGATGCGCCGCGTCCGCGACCTCCAGCCGTACGTGGGCAAGGAGCTCGAAGCCAAGATCATCGAGCTGGACAAGAACCGCAACAACGTGGTCCTGTCCCGCCGTGCCTGGCTCGAGCAGACCCAGTCCGAGGTCCGCCAGACGTTCCTCACGACCCTCCAGAAGGGTCAGGTCCGCTCCGGCGTCGTCTCCTCGATCGTCAACTTCGGTGCCTTCGTGGACCTGGGTGGCGTCGACGGTCTGGTGCACGTCTCCGAGCTGTCCTGGAAGCACATCGACCACCCCTCCGAGGTTGTCGAGGTCGGCCAGGAAGTCACCGTCGAGGTCCTCGACGTCGACATGGACCGCGAGCGCGTGTCCCTGTCGCTCAAGGCGACGCAGGAAGACCCGTGGCAGCAGTTCGCCCGTACGCACCAGATCGGGCAGGTCGTTCCCGGTAAGGTCACCAAGCTCGTTCCGTTCGGTGCGTTCGTGCGCGTCGACGAGGGCATCGAGGGCCTGGTCCACATCTCCGAGCTGGCCGAGCGCCACGTGGAGATCCCGGAGCAGGTCGTCCAGGTCAACGACGAGATCTTCGTCAAGGTCATCGACATCGACCTGGAGCGCCGTCGCATCAGCCTCTCGCTGAAGCAGGCCAACGAGTCCTTCGGTGGCGACCCGGCCTCGGTCGAGTTCGACCCGACCCTGTACGGCATGGCCGCGTCCTACGACGACCAGGGCAACTACATCTACCCCGAGGGCTTCGACCCCGAGACCAACGACTGGCTCGAGGGCTTCGAGGCTCAGCGCGAGATCTGGGAGACCCAGTACGCCGAGGCGCAGCAGCGCTTCGAGCAGCACCAGGCCCAGGTCATCAAGTCCCGCGAGGCCGACGAGGCCGCTGCCGCCGAGGGCGCTGCCGCCCCCGCCGGCAACGCCCCGGCCGCCTCGGGCGGCAGCGGTGGCGGCTCGTACTCCTCGGAGTCGGCGGACAACTCCGGCGCCCTGGCGTCGGACGAGGCCCTTGCCGCTCTGCGCGAGAAGCTGGCGGGCGGCCAGAGCTGAAGCTCTGACCTTCCGGCCGGTCATCGGCTGCGGTCGTAGGTGACCGTGAGGCCCGCTCCCTCCGGGGAGCGGGCCTCACGCGTTTCCGGCTACGGGGTCACCGGGATGTTGGTCAGCCCGTTGCCCCCGGTGACGGTGTTGCTCGCGTAGACCGTCGTGGGGCAACTCGCGCTGTAGTTGGTGACGTTGAACGCGATTCGCTTGTCGCCGCCGGCGCCGCTCAGGTCCGAGGTGTTGTTCTTGAAGACGGTCCCGCAGCCCCAGCCGCTCTGCTGGGTGTGCGTCTCGTAGCCGTTGTTGGTCGTACGGGTGCCGTGGTTGCCCTCGACCAGGACGTCGTTGCCCTTCACGTCGACCCAGGAGTCGTCGTAGTTGGCGCCGGTCAGGCCGCTGCCGTCGAAGGTGTTGCCGATGACGCGGGTCCCGGTGGTGCCCTCCTTGATGTCGACGTTCTCGCCGCCGACGTCCGGCCCGATCGTGTTGTTCACTATGTGCACCCTGTCGCTGTTGTCGGAGAGGTCGCCCGCCGTGCCGACGTAGACGCCCTCACCCATGCCGCGGCCGTTGTGTCCGGTGTCGTAGATCCGCGAGTCCCGGATGACGCCGTCGCTGCTGGACGTACGGAAGTGGACGCCCTCCATGTCGAGGTCGTGCACGGTCACCGATTCGATGACCACGCCGTTCGCGCCGTCGGTCACGATGCCCTTCTGGCCACCGGTGACGGTGACGCCGCGCACCGTCCAGTACGAGGCGCCGTTGAGGTGCAGCCCGTAGCCGCCGCCGGCCGTCAGGACCGCCCCGGCGGAGCCGGTGAGCGTGATGCGCGCGGAGGCGGTCGCGGGGACGAGCGCCTTGAAGTTCCCGGTGTACGTGCCGTCCGCGAGGTGGATCGTGTCGCCGGGGGCGACGGCGGTCAGCGCCGCCTTGAGCTGGGCGGCGGTGCTCACCTCGATGACGGTCGCCGCGCCGGCGCTGCCGGCGCAGCCGAGGACCAGGCCGCCGGTGGCGAGTGCGGTGCTCAGCAGGGCGGGGAGGAGAGTGCGGGTGCGCATGGGGGGCCTTCCCGTGAAGGGGTGCGGATGTTCTGGCACTTGAGACTTCCCCGCGGCGAAGATCGGCAAGTTCCGTCCGGGAAAGGGGTGCGCACGGGAATGCCCGTGATCCGCGGGACGTTCTTCCCCAGGAACACAAGGAGGAGCGGTAACCGTGCCTGATCCGCAGAGTTTGTACGAATGGGAGCCGAAGGGCCTGGCTGTCGTCGACATGGCGCTCGCCCAGGAGTCGGCCGGCCTGGTCATGCTCTACCACTTCGAGGGATACATCGACGCGGGTGAGACGGGTGAGCAGATCGTCGACGGCCTGCTCGAATCGCTGCCGCACCAGGTCGTGGCGCGCTTCGACCACGACCGTCTCGTCGACTACCGCGCACGGCGCCCGCTGCTGACCTTCAAGCGCGACCGCTGGTCGTCGTACGCGACCCCGACCCTGGACGTCCGCGTGGTCCAGGACGCCACCGGGGCGCCGTTCCTGCTGCTGTCCGGGCCGGAACCGGACGTCGAGTGGGAGAGGTTCGCCGCCGCCGTCGAGGAGATCGTGGAGCGGCTCGGTGTCCGCCTCGCGGTCAACTTCCACGGCATCCCGATGGGCGTTCCGCACACCCGCCCCGTCGGCATCACCCCGCACGGCAACCGCACCGACCTGACCCCCGGCCACCGCAGCCCCTTCGAGGAGGCGCAGGTGCCCGGCTCCGCCGAGGCGCTGGTCGAGTTCCGCCTGATGGAGGCCGGACACGACGTGCTGGGCGTCGCCGCCCATGTGCCGCACTACGTGGCCCGCTCCTCCTACCCCGACGCCGCGCTCACCGCGCTGGAGACGATCACGGCCGCGACCGGCCTGGTCCTGCCCACCGTCGCGCACGCCCTGCGCACCGAGGCGCACCGCACCCAGACCGAGATCGACCGCCAGATCGACCAGGGCGACGAGGAGCTGGTCTCGCTGGTCGAGGGCCTTGAGCACCAGTACGACGCGGTCGCGGGCGCCGAGACCCGGGGCAACCTGGTCGCCGAACCGGCGGACCTGCCGTCCGCCGACGAGATCGGCCTCGAATTCGAGAAGTTCCTCGCCGAACGCGAGGGGGACGTCTGAGCCGCGCCGCCGCCCCGCCCCTGGGTCCCCCGGGCGGCGGGCACTAGGCTGCCGCCCATGCTGAAAGTGGGCCTGACCGGTGGCATCGGCGCCGGCAAGAGCGAAGTGTCCCGGCTGCTCGTCGGCCATGGAGCCGTCCTCATCGACGCGGACCGGATCGCCCGCGAGGTGGTCGAGCCCGGCACCCCGGGCCTGGCCGCCGTCGTCGCCGAGTTCGGCTCCGGCATCCTGACTCCGGAAGGCACCCTGGACCGGCCCGCGCTCGGCTCCATCGTCTTCGCCGACCGTGATCGGCTCGCCGCGCTCAACGCGATCGTCCACCCCCTCGTCGGCGCCCGTTCCGCCGAGCTGGAGAAGGCCGCCGGGCCCGGCTCCGTCGTCGTCCACGACGTGCCGCTCCTCACCGAGAACGGCCTCGCCCCCCTCTACGACCTGGTCGTCGTGGTCGACGCCGCCCCGGAGACCCAGCTCGACCGGCTCGTACGGCTGCGCGGCATGACCGAGGCGGACGCCCGCGCCCGTATGGCCGCCCAGGCCACCCGCGAGCAGCGGTGCGCGGTGGCGGATCTGGTCATCGACAACGACGGGCCGGTCGAGGAGCTGGAGGCTCGGGTGCGTACGGTCTGGGCGGAGCTGGAACGGCGGTCCGAGGCCGCCTGACCCCGGGGCCGGAATACCGGCGGGCGGGCCGATGTTCACCCCGGAACGGACGAGTCCCGCGAGGACGACGGAAGGATGCGACCGTGCCCGAGAGGAACCCGGAGACCGACGTCATCGACTTCCGCGCGGCCGAGCAGCTGCTCGCCGCGCGCGACCCCCGGGGCGCCGTGCGGCTGCTGGACTCGGTGATCGCCGCCCACCCCGAGAACACCGCGGCCCGGCTGCTGCGCGCCCGCGCGTTCTTCGCCGCCGCGCAGCTGCGCCCCGCCGAGCTGGAATTCGAGCTGGTGCTGGAGCGGGAGCCGGACAACGCCTTCGCTCACTTCGCCCTCGCCCGCACCTTCGAGCGTTCCGGCCACCCGGAGCGGGCCGTCCGCCACTTCCGGCTGGCCGCCGCGCTCGACCCGAAGCCGGAGTACCTGCGAGCGGCCCGCTTCGACAGCCCTTAGGGCCTGTCCGGCGGATCAGGGCCCGAGCGGCCCGGCTGGCCGCCTCTGCGCAGGCGGTACACCACCACGCACAGGTCCACGAGGATCAGCGCGAGCAGCACCCCGCAGGCGACGGCCCAGCCGGTGCGGCCGTTCACCGCGAAGGCGGTCACGCCGAAGACGGCCCAGGCCAGTCCCCACAGACTGAGCCAGAGCCGCATCCGCAGGGGGCTGCGGGCGGTCGTTGGTTCCTTACCGGTACGCATGGCATCGCCTCACCTACCAGCATGGACCCGTGGCGGCGTATGCGCAGCAAGGGACCGGCCCCCGGCTCGCCGCCGGGGGCCGGCCGGACGGTTCAGGCGGTCAGCATCCTGGCCCGCAGCGTCTCCACGGTCGCCGCGTCGAGCTTCAGCCCCTCGCGTACGTACGTGTCGAAGTCGCCGTAGATGTGGTCCACCTCCGCGAACGCGGCGCGCAGCCAGTCCAGTTCGACGGCCTTCGGGTTGCCGGTGTACTCGTTGCTGGCGAGGAAGTCCGCTTCGACCGTCTCCCGGGGGACCCCGAGCAGGGTCAGCAGGACGGCGGTGCCCCAGCCGGTGCGGTCCTTGCCGGCGCTGCAGTGGAAGACCGTGGCTCCCGAGGTGTTCGTGGTGACGGCCGTGACCAGGTCGTGGAAGGCGTAGTCCGCGCCCACGAAGTTGACCATGAACGGGTAGCCGATGGACTGGCCCAGGTTGGAGGAGCCGGAGAAGAGACCTGCGGCGATGGCCTCGGCCAGGGTCATGAGGGCCGAGTCGTGGAAGCGGATGCCGTGGGCGAGCGAGACGACGTCGGCGACCTGGTAGGTGACGCCCGCGGGCAGCCGGTCGGGGTCGTCGTGGCGCTCCATGGCGTTGCGCAGGTCCACGTCGAGCGTGAGGTTCTGGGAGACCAGCCGCTGCTGGTCGGCGTCGGTGAGACCGCTCAGCTTGTTGGAGCGGTAGACGAGACCGGGGCGGACCCAGTGCCCGTCCGTGGTGCGGTAGCCGCCGATGTCCCGGAAGTTGCGGGCCGACTCCAGGCCGAGCGACCGGTCGGCGACGACCAGGGGGCTCCCGCTGTCCGGGACCAGCCGGAAGTACCAGCGCCCCGCCTCCGGGAGCGTCCCCGGCGCGACGGTCAGCGAGCCGGTGCCCGCCGCCGTGCCGAGCGCGGTGCCGGTGGTGGCGTCGGGCGAGGTCACGGCGGTGACGGTCACCGATCCGGCGGGCGAGGCCCAGGACAGGGCGTAACCCCCGTCGGCGGCGCGCGCGGCGGTGGCGGCGGTGAACGGTACGGCGGACTGCGCGACGGCCGACGCGGCGGCGGGCGGCGCGGCGAACGCGGCCGGCGCCATGGCCGTACCGGTGAGGAGGGCGGCCGCGAGGACGGCTCCGGCTATGCGGTGCGTACGCATGGTGCTCCTTGTCTGGTCCCTGCGGACAGGGGAGGCGTCAGGAGGTCGGTGTGGCGGTGCACGGGGTGGTGCCGCAGACATTGATGACACGGCCGGTGGTCAGGAAGGTGGCCTTCTGCTGACGCGCGGCGGGCGAGTTGCGGGGATCTTCGTGCGGGTCGTGCCCGTAGGCGGGCCCGGTGGGCGGGGTGTTGGTGACGGGCGGCGTGGGCGTGCCGCTGTCCCAGACGGTCATGGCCGAGCCCCGGTAGGGCAGTTGGCCGAGGCCGATACGGCCGATGCCCCAGTACGGGACGGTGTCCGGGCTGCGGCCGGCG
Source organism: Streptomyces sp. ATexAB-D23 (assembly GCF_000373645.1). Taxonomy (GTDB): domain Bacteria; phylum Actinomycetota; class Actinomycetes; order Streptomycetales; family Streptomycetaceae; genus Streptomyces; species Streptomyces castrisilvae. The sequence goes on from NZ_KB892057.1 coordinate 222,294, forward strand.
GCGAGCGCGGGGGAGAGGAGCCGGGCACCGATGGTCCGGGCCTGGACGTCGGCCGCCGCGTTCGCGACCTGGTGGTCGCCGTACGCGATGTGCATCAGGACCTGGTGGTGGTCGGTGAGGTGGTTCGCGTACGCGTTGGTCTCGCCCCGGTCCCAGACCATCTGGAAAAGCTGGAGGACCAGTTGCTGGCGCAGCTTGTCCGGGTAGGCGGCGTCCAGGACCTGCTGGAACGGGGCGAAGTCGGCGCTGCGGTTGAGGAGCAGCCCGTAGTTCATGCCGGTGACGCCGAGCACTGCGCGCCGGATGTCGGACGAGGCGGCGACGAGGGCCCCGCCGAGGATGCCGCCCTGGCTGTTTCCGTCGTAGGCCAGGCCGTGCCGGATGTCGACGAGCGGGCGTCCGGCGGCGGTGCGGAACGCCGGGTCGGTGGTCAGGCCCTTGGCGTGGATCAGGGCGCGGCCGAGGAACAGGGCGCCCAGCATGCCCTGTTCGCTGCGTTCGGGGACGGCCGGGAAGAGAGTCGGGTCGGCGAGCGCGGCCAGTACGACGGGGATGTCGTCCTTGGCCATGCCGATCCAGTCCGTCGCGCAGAAGGTGAAGTCGTGCTCGGCGGCCATGTCCTTGACGTTGCCGGCGCCCACCTCGTTGCGGGAGCCGAGCAGCCCGTGCCCGTAGAGCGAGGGCCGGGAGGGGGTACGGAAGGCGGCGCGCGGGATCTCGCAGCGGAAGGTGGCGAGCTGGGTGCCGTGCGGGAGCCTGCGCGGGGTGCCGTTCCGGTCGCGGTTCAGCACGGCACCGGGCGGGCCGCCCGGCTCGTCCAGATAGCCGGGGACGGTGATCTGCCCGGTGACCTCGCGGGCGATCCGGGGGTCCTGGTCCGCGGTGAAGTCGGCGACCTCGGTGACCGTGAAGTCGGGCGAGCGGTCACCGAGCCGGCGGAACGCGTCGTCGCGGATGGTGAAGAGGTCGCCGGTGAGATCGCGGGTGGAGGCGACCGTGAAGTCCCAGGCCAGATTGAGCCCCCGGGTGGAGACCCCGGCCCCGCGCAGGGCGGTCAGTGCGGGCCGCAGCCGGTCCTGGCGGGCGCGCAGCGGATCGTGCGCCGGCAGCCGCTTCCCGGCGACGGCGGCGAACGGGGCGGCGGCGGGGATCGTGCGGCCCGCGCCGTCCTTGAGCCGGCGCAGCGCCACGGCGTAGTGGTGGCCGTCGCGGAAGTTGCGGGCCGGGTGGATCAGCAGGGCGCGGCGGGCGGGGTCGGTGGCGTTGGCGTCGAGCTCCGCCCAGTACGGCCACCGCTCACCGGTCGTGGTGTCCAGGAGGACGACCGGGGCGTCCCGGTCCAGGGAGCTGCCGATGCCGGTGAGCGGTGCGGCGCCGGTCCTGGCCAGGTCGAGGCCCGGCACCTGGGCGATCAGGGCGGAGCCGGGGGAGAAGCCGTCGGCCCGGTTCCAGGCGGCCGGGTCTACGGCCGTCCCGGTCGCGGGGCGGGGCAGGACGGAGGGGTCGAAGGCCACCCGGCGGCCCGTGTCGGTGCGCGGGTCCGGCCGGGTGTACCAGTCGTTGGGGAACGGCAGCAGGCACTCGGCGGGTGCCAGCGGGTCGCATCCCCCCGCCCGGGAAGGTCCCGCCGGTGCCGCGTGGGCGGGCGGGGCGAGGAGCGCGGCGGCGCCGAGCGCCGCCGCGAGCAGTCCGTGAAGGAGCCGCTGCCGCACGGGTCAGCTCCCCTGGAGGTGCGCGCCGATGATGCGGGCGTAGGCGGCCTCACCCTGCTTGTTCGGGTGCAGCGGTGCTGCCGCCGCGGTCGGCACGTACCCCTCGACCCACTTGTCCGACGGTGCCTGGCAGGCGTCGTGGCCCTTGCTCGGGGTGGCGACGTCGACGTACTCGGCGCCGTGCGCGGCGCTCTGCTCGGCGATGACCGTGTTCATCCGGTCGACGCTGCCCTGGAGGAAGTCGGCGTCCACCGGGAGCACGGGCTGAAGCGGCCAGCAGCCGCCCGGCTTGATGTAGAGGCCGTAGCCCGTGACGAGCACGCGGGCCTGCGGCGAGCGCTGGTGGATGCCGTCGAGTACGGCTCCGAGGCGCGGCGCGAACTCCGCGATCCGCTGCGCCACCTGGTCGACCCCGCCCTCGGTCAGCTTCTCCTTGCACGGGGTGGCGGTCGGGTCGAGCTGCATGCAGTCCTGCGCGATGCCGACGAGACCGGCGTCGTTGCCGCCGATGGTCAGGGTCACCAGGTCGGTGTCCGTGCGCAGCGCGTCGAACTGGGGCGGGGCCGAACCCATTGGGATGTCGAGCAGCGACAGCGACTGCTTCTCCGTCATGTGCTTGGACTTGGCGCCGCTGCATGTGACGTCGCGCAGCGAGGCGCCGATGCTCGCCGCCAGTTCGTGCGCGTAGTTGTGCGTGGAACGGCCGCAGGCCACCGGCCCTGTGATGTCCGGGATGAGCGGGCCCGAGGCCATGGAGTCGCCGAGCGCCACGTAGGAGATGGGGTCGTCGGCCGCCGCCGCCCAGGCGCCGGACGCGGTGGTGCCGACGGCCAGGCCGGCCAGCGCGACGGCTGCGGCCGCGCCTCTGACGGACCGACAGAATGCCTTGTTTCGGGACGAGTTCACGACGACCTCCGGTGCGGTGCGAGTGGGGGTATGGCGGGTGTCGCCGGTCATCATGCAGACTCGAACGCCGTCGTTTAACTGGTGGGTAACGCAGACTTCGCCGGGGGCTTTTGTGACGCATGACAAAGAGCGGCTCGCCGCGGGAGGCGGACGCACGGGCCGCGGGGCCGCCCGGCAGCGGCCGCTGTCCATCGCGGGACGCCCCGTGGCGGGTCGGCTGCGGGCCGGCGTCCCCGCCCTGACCGCCCGGGTCGTCGCCCGGCTTCTGAGCGATCTGCCGGTCTACGCGGAGCTGCCGCACGAGGAGATCGCGGGCGATATCGCGGACATCGTCCAGCACAACCTGCGCCTCTTCGCGGACGTACTGGAACACCGCAGGGGCGCCACCGACGCCGAACTCGCCCAGCAGCGCGACTCGGCGGCCCAGCGCGCCGAGGAGGGGGTGCCGCTGGACGCCATCCTCGCCGCGTACCAGGTGGGCATCGCGATGTGCTGGGAGGAGACCGCGCGGGACGCCGGGCCCGGGGACCTGCACGCCGTGCTGGAGATCATGGACCGCATCCTGGTCCTCCAGCAGCAGCTGACCTCCGCGGTGAGCGGCGCCTATCTGGAGGCCCGGACGATCCTGGACAGTCAGGAGCACGGCGGGCGGCACGCGCTGATGGCCGCGCTGCTGACCGGTGAGGACCTGGACGGCTTCACCCGGCGCACCGGCCTGCGCCCGGCGGCCCGCTATCTGACGATGACGCTCGCGCTGGCCCCGCACCCGGACGAGGCGTGCGGGCAGGGGGCGGGGGCGGTGATGCCGCAGGGTCCGGGCGCGGGGGTGGCCGCGCGGCGCAAGATACGGCGCATCCGGTCGGCCCTGGACCGGTTCGCCGGTACGCCGGCGCTGACCGCCCTGGACGCGTCCGGCGGTACCGTGCTGCTGCCGGTCGGCGAGCCGCCGGCGTGGAGCGGGCCCGGCGGGCTGTGCGACCTGATCGCCGAGGCGACCCGGGCGGCGGGGGTCCCCGTCACGGCCGCCGCCGAGACCGCGAGGCCGGAGGGGGTGCCGGCGGCGGTGGCCCGCAACGGCGAGATCGTCGACCTCGTCGCCCGGACCGGACGGGCCCCCGGCCTCTACCGGCTGGCCGACGTGCTCCTCGAGTACCAGCTGAGCAGGCCCAGCGAGGCGCTGCGCGGGCTCGCGGGCCTGCTCGACCCGCTGGAGGCCAAACCGGAGCTGCTGCACACCCTGGAGACGTATCTCGGACACGGGCTGGACCGCCGGGCCGCGGCGGCGGCGCTGCACGTGCACCCCAACACCGTCGACTACCGCATCCGCCGCATCGACCGCCTCACCGGCCTCTCCCCGGGCCGCCCGGCCGACCTCCAGCACCTGAGCGCGGCCCTGGTCGCGCGGCGCTCGGTGTGAACGGGGAACGGCCACTCCCTGCCGATCGTTCGGTGGGCATGGGCGGACAACTGGTACGTGAGGGTTATTCGGGGACGGGGCCGGGCGCCATCACCCCGGACGGCTGCGCGGTCGAGCTGTACACGCGGCTGGCGGTGGGCGACGAGCCGGACGTGATCGAGGCGGCGGTTCCCGCCGGGGCGAGCATCCTCGAACTGGGCTGCGGCGCGGGCCGGGTGACGCACCCGCTGATCGAGCGCGGCTTCACGGTCACGGCGGTGGACGAGTCGGCGCAGATGCTGGAGCGGGTGCGCGGGGCGCGGACGGTGCGCAGCCCCATCGAGTCGCTGGATCTCGGGGACGAGACCTTCGACGTGGTGATGCTGGCGTCGTTCCTGGTGCACGCGGGCGAGCACCGGGTGCGCGACGGGCTGCTGCGGACCTGCCGCAGATATGTGCGCGAAGGGGGAGTGGTGCTCATCCAGCGCGAGGGCGCTGACTACCACGAGGTCCCGCGCGAGCGCGTCCACCCCGCCGGCTACACCGTGCGCATCGTCTCATCGGAGCCGGTCGGGGACGGGGTGCGCTCGGTGCGCGCCGAGTACGTGTTCGACGACGCGCGGTGGACGCAGACCTTCCTGTCCCGGGAGCTGCCGCAGGAGGCGTTCGAGGGATACCTGGAGGCGGCCGGGCTGAGGGTGGACCGCTGCCTCACGGACGACGGCATCTGGGTGCGGGCCGTGCCGTTCCAGGTCCGTCCGGCGGTCAGTGGACGGTGCTGAAGCTGCGCCAGGGCTTGGCGCTTGGCGCGTTGACGTCGGAGAACGTGGTCGCCAGATAGGTCGTGCCCGGCCCGGTGCAGTCCGTTGTCGGGTACAGGATGATGTCGATCAGGGTGTCGTTGGAGACCTCTTTGGCGCCCTCGGGGACGAGCCGGTGGCAGCCCTTGACCGAGGGGCTGTTCACCTCGACCACGGCGTCCTGCTCGGTCGTGTAGATGACCGGTCCGACCGCGGTCCGGCCGAGGCCCGAACAGCCCGCGACGGTCAGGGTCAGGAGCACGGCCTGGACGGCGGTGCCGAGCCGGCGGCGTCGGCGTTCGATCACGGGCATGGGCGGGTCCTCGTCTGTCTCGTCACCACGCACACCCGTGGTGCACGTGCCGGTGCTGGTCAGCCTGCCCGCTTCCCCGGGCCCCGGCATCCGGGACGCGGCCGGGTGGGGGAGAAGGGCGTGCGGGGGCGTACGGGGAGACGTTCGCCCCACGGCTCAACCGGGCATACCGTGGTATTAGCACCCAATGGTGTGTGAGTGGTACGAGCAGTGAGTGCGGTATTTCCGGCCGGCAGGGGGCCGTCATGGTTCAGGACCTCTTGATCGCGTTGATCGCGGTGGTGGCGGCGGGCGTCGTGTACATGATGGCCGCCGCCCGGATCATCAAACAGTACGAGCGGGGTGTGGTCCTCAGACTGGGGCGGCTCCGCGACGACGTGCGCGGACCAGGTTTCACTATGGTGCTGCCGGTCGTCGACCGGCTGCGCAAGGTCAACATGCAGATCGTGACCATGCCCGTCCCGTCGCAGGACGGGATCACCCGGGACAACGTCACGGTCCGGGTGGACGCCGTCATCTACTTCAAGGTGGTCGACGCGGCGAGCGCGGTCGTCCGGGTGGAGGACTACCGCTTCGCGGTCTCGCAGATGGCGCAGACGTCGCTCCGTTCCATCATCGGTAAGAGCGACCTGGACGACCTCCTCTCCAACCGGGAGAAGCTGAACGAGGGCCTCGAAATCATGATCGACAGCCCGGCGGTGGGCTGGGGCGTCCAGATCGACCGGGTCGAGATCAAGGACGTCTCGCTGCCGGAGACGATGAAGCGGTCCATGGCCCGGCAGGCCGAGGCGGACCGTGAGCGGCGGGCCCGGGTCATCAACGCGGACGCGGAGCTCCAGGCGTCCAAGAAGCTGGCCGAGGCGGCGTCGCAGATGTCCGCCCAGCCCGCGGCGCTCCAGCTGCGACTGCTCCAGACCATGGTGGCCGTCGCGGCGGAGAAGAACTCGACGCTGGTGCTGCCGTTCCCGGTGGAGCTGCTGCGCTTCCTGGAACGGGCCCAGCTGGGGCAGGCACCGGACCGGGGCACACCGCAGGTGGCACCGGGGACCGGCCAGGAGCCCGGATCGCCCGCACCAGCCGGGCAGGAGCCCGGATCGCCTGCATCGGCCGACCAGGAGACTGCATCGGCCGACCAGGAGCCCGCATCGGCCGACCAGGAGCCCCGATCGCCTGAGCAGCCGCCCGCGCCCGGCCCCGACGCGGAGGGGTCCGACGACCTGGGCGCGTCGCGCCACTTCGCCCGGCACTGACCGGTACCGGAGCCCGACACCGGAGCCCGGCACCGGCCGGGCGTCCGGTCCGAAGGACCGGCCCCGCGCCCGCGCGGCGCGGAGGGCGTGAGGAGGTTCCCGGGCAGGCGGACCGGGCCCGCGCCCGTGCCCGCGCGGCGCCTTCCCCGGCCGCCGCCCGACCCCGTACGAGCTGCGGGAACGGCGGCGGCCGGTCCGTTGTCGTACCCCCCGCCTAGACTCGCGAGTCAGAGGATCCGATTCCGGGGATTCCCGTGCTGACCTGGCACGGAGCGCGAGGACGCGGCACCCGGGCCGCCATGACGGGAGGGGAGGGGCCGGTGACCACCGCAGCACCGCCGCAGGACGCGGACGAGAACCGCCTGCTGCGCTGCGCCGCCGTCTTCCTGCCCGGTACGCCGCCCCGCCAGGGGCGCGTCGCGTTCTGGGACCCGGGCCACACCCCGCTGCCCATCGCGACGGACGGCGGCGCCCGCGGCGAGGAGATCACGGTGGTGCGGCCGTACGGCGACGAGGGCGAGGTCCGCCGGCACACCGTGCCCGCCCTCCTGCTCCCCGTCGTCGAGGCCCTGCCCCTGCTGGCCCGCGCCCGTCACCTGCGCTCCGCCCACCCCGCGACCCGGTGCTGGGGGGCCGCCGCCCTGCACGCGCTGCACCTGGTGGCGGGCGGCCGGATGCTCCCCGGGCTGACGGCCGACGACCACGACGCCTGGCGGGCCGGCCCGCGTGACGCCGGGGACGTCGCCCATCTGCGGGCGGTGGCCGCCGCCCTGCCGTGGGAGGGGCACGCCGTCCCGCTGCCCGACCGGACCCCGCTCCACCTCCCCGACCCCGAGGCGCTCATCGGTTCCTTCCTCGACGCGGTCGCCGACACGCTGCCCCGGACCCCCGCCGCCGCGTTCGCCATGGGCGCGCCCTTCGCCGCGCCCGAGCCCCAGCACCTGCCCGGCGCGCGGGAGTGGGCCGTGGAGGTCGCCTCGGGACTGGACGCCGGGGTGAGGGTGTCGCTGCGCCTGGACCTCTCCGCGTACGAACTCTTCGACACGACCGGCCCCGCCGGCGAGGAACGCGACCCCGAGGCCACCGCGCCCGACGCCGCCGCTCCCTCCGCCGCCCGCCACGCCGCGGCCGCCGTGACCCAGGTCCACAGCCTCGCCGACCCCACCCACGTGGTCGACGCCGCCGCGCTGTGGGCGGGCGAGGCGGGCGAGCCCTTCGGCCCCCGGGCCCGGGTCGACACCGCGCTGGCCCTGCGCCGCGCCGCCCGCGTCTGGGCCCCGCTCGAACGGCTGCTGGACCAGCCGGTGCCCGATGTGCTGGCCCTCGGCGAGGACGAACTGTACGAGCTGCTGGGCGACGCCGGGGCCAGGCTGTCGGCCGCCGGGGTGAGCGTGCACTGGCCCCGGGAGCTGGCCCGCTCCCTCACCGCGTCGGCCGTGGTCAGGCCCGCGCCCGGGACCGCCACCGATGGCACCTCGTTCTTCGACGCCGAACAGCTCTTCGCCTTCAACTGGCAGCTCTCCCTGGGCGACGAGCAGCTCACCGAGGCCGAGATGGACGTGCTCGCCGAGGCACACCGGCCCGTGGTGCGGCTGCGCGACCAGTGGGTCGTGGTCGATCCCGCGCTCGTCCGCAAGGCGCGCAAGCGGGAGCTGGGCCTGCTCGACCCCGTGGACGCCCTGGCCGTCGCCCTGACCGGCAGCGCGGAGGTGGACGGCGAGCAGGTCGAGGCGGTGCCGCTCGGCGCGCTGGCGCAGCTGCGTACGCGCATCCTCACCGATGACGCCGCCCTCGCCCCGCCGCCAGGACTCCACGCGACGCTCCGCGACTACCAGCTGCGCGGGCTCGCCTGGCTGGACCGGATGACCTCGCTCGGCCTCGGCGGCTGCCTCGCCGACGACATGGGCCTCGGCAAGACGATCACCCTGATCGCCCTCCACCTGCACCGTGCCCACCCCGCGCCCACGCTGGTGATCTGCCCCGCCTCCCTCCTGGGCAACTGGCACCGCGAGATCAACCGCTTCGCACCCGGGGTGCCCGTGCGCCGGTTCCACGGCACCGGCCGCACCCTCGCCGGAGCCGACGGCGGCTTCGTCCTCACCACGTACGGCACGATGCGCTCCAGCGCGGCCGAACTGGCCGCCCACGGCTGGGGGCTCGTCGTCGCCGACGAGGCGCAGCACGTGAAGAACCCCCACTCCTCCACCGCGAAGGCCCTGCGCACCATCCCGTCCCCCGCACGGGTCGCCCTGACCGGCACGCCCGTGGAGAACAACCTCTCCGAGCTCTGGGCGCTGCTCGACTGGACGACGCCCGGACTGCTCGGCCCCCTCAAGGCGTTCCGGGCCCGCCATGCCCGGATCGTGGAGAACACCGGCACGGCGGCGGGCCTCGGCAACGACGAGGCGGTGGAGCGGCTCTCCCGGCTGGTGCGGCCCTTCCTGCTGCGCCGCAAGAAGTCCGACCCCGGCATCGCGCCCGAGCTGCCGCCCAAGACGGAGACCGACCACCCCGTCTTCCTCACCCGCGAGCAGGTCACGCTCTACGAGGCCACCGTGCGCGAGACCATGGCGTACATCGAGGCGTCGGAGGGCATCGCCAGACGCGGCCTGATCATGAAGCTGCTCGCCTCCCTCAAGCAGATCTGCAACCACCCCGCGCAGTATCTGAAGGAGGACGCGGCCCGCCTCACCGGCCGCTCGGGCAAGCTCGCCCTGCTCGACGAACTCCTCGACACGATCCTCGCCGAGGACGGCTCGGTCCTCGTCTTCACCCAGTACGTGACGATGGCCCGGCTGCTCTCGGCGCACCTGGCCGCGCGCGCGATCCCCTCCCAGCTGCTGCACGGCGGCACCCCGGTGCCCGAGCGGGAGCGGATGGTGGACCGTTTCCAGTCCGGCGAGGTGCCGGTCTTCCTGCTCTCCCTGAAGGCGGCGGGCACCGGCCTCAATCTGACCCGGGCCGCGCATGTCATCCACTACGACCGCTGGTGGAATCCGGCGGTCGAGGAACAGGCCACGGACCGCGCCTACCGCATCGGCCAGACCCAGCCCGTCCAAGTGCACCGGCTGATCGCCGAGGGCACGGTGGAGGACCGCATCGGCGAGATGCTCCTCGCCAAGCGTGCCCTGGCCGACGCCGTCCTCGGTACCGGCGAGAGCGCGCTGACCGAGCTCAGCGACCGCGACCTGGCCGACCTCGTCTCCCTCCGGAGGCCGTCATGAGCCCCGCACCGGGCGCCGCCCGCCCCGACTCCGGGCCGCTCGCCGCCCGCCGCGACGCACGGCCCGCCGCCCGCTCCCGCCCCGGACCCGACGACCTGCGGCGTACCTTCGAGGCCGTGCCCGCGCGCACCTCCGGCGAGGACGGGCCGTTCGCGGAGAGCTGGTGGGGCCGCGCCTGGGTGGCGGCCCTGGAGTCCCTGTCGATGGACGCGCCGAGGCTCGCCCGGGGCCGGGCGTACGCGGACGGCGGGCACGTCGCCGCGATCACCGTCACGCCGGGGCACGTCGTCGCCTATGTGCACGGCAGCCGCCCCCGCCCCTACCGCGCCGAACTGCGGCCGCGCACCTTCGCCGACGCCGACTGGGACACCCTGCTCGACGCGGTCGCCGCCCGCCCCGGCCACCTCGCCGCGCTGCTCGCCAAGGAGGTGCCGCACTCCCTGGCCGAGACCGCCACCACGGCCGGGATCACCCTGCTGCCCGCCCCCGGCGACCTCGATCCCGCCTGCACCTGCCCCGACCGGGGTCGGCCCTGCAAGCACGTGGCGGCCCTCTGCTACCAGATGGCCCTCCTCCTGGACACCGACCCGTTCGTCCTGCTCCTGCTGCGCGGCCGGGGCGAGCGGGCCCTCCTGGAAGAGCTGGGCCGGCGCAACGCCGCGCACTCCGCCCGGGAGCGGCCCGCCGCCCCCGACACCCCGTCCGTACCGGCGAAGGAGGCACTCGCCGGCCGCTTCCTGCCGCCGCTGCCCGCACCCTTCCCGGTGGAGCCGCACCCCGGCCGCCCGCCCGCCTGTCCGGCGCTCCCCGGCGCCCGGGACCCGCTCGCCCTCGACCAGCTCGCCACCGACGCGGCGGCCCGCGCCCACGCGCTGCTCACCACCGGCCGCGACCCGCTCGCCGGACTCACCGCCTGGCAGGACGCCGTCCGGCTGGCAGCGGCAGGCCCCACCGCCGGGCTCACCGCCACCACCCGCGCCCTCTACCGGGAGCTGGCCTCCGCCACGGGCCGCAACACCACGGACCTGGCTCGTGCCGTGGCCGCCTGGCGCCAGGGCGAGGCCGAGGGACTGGCGGTCCTGGAAACGCCGTGGGACCCCCCGGCGGGCCCCTTCGACCGCGCCCGCCCCGCCCTCGCCGCCGCCGGCTTCCCCCGCTTCCAGCCCTGGCGCAACCACCTCACCCACCCGGGCCACGCCTTCCAGCTCCGCTTCGGCCGCGACGGCCGCTGGTACGGCTACGAGTCCGACCCCGGCGAGGACGACTGGTGGCCCCGCGCCGCCCCGGGCCGCGACCCGGTGAGCACGCTCCTGGAGCTGACCGGCGGTTGAAGGGCTCCCGCACCACGCCCGCCGGTTCAGGCCGTGCGCGGGGCGGGCAGCACCGCGTCGACGACGGCGGCGGCGAAGCCGGGCGGAACCGGCTCGTTCCGGAGCAGCGCCCGCACCCAGACGGCTCCGGCGATCAGGTCGAGCAGCAGCATCGGGTCGGTGCCCGGGGGCAGTTCACCGCGGGCGAAGGCCCGGGTGAACACGGGCTGCTCACGGGAGAACCGGTCGGCGAAGAAGTCCCTGGCCAGGGAGGCGAGACCGTCGTCCGGCAGACCGGGACCCGAGGCCACGGCCCGCACGATCGCCCGGCTTCGTACGCCCGTGACCAGGTCGATCACCTGGTCCGCCAGGGCGATCAGGTCCCCGCGCAGGGAGCCGGTGTCGGGGATCTCGATGTCCAGGACCCGGGCCCGGAGCAGGGCCGCGTGCAGCAGCGCCGCCTTGGACGGCCACCAGCGGTAGATCGTCGTCTTGTTGACCCCGGCCGCCAGGGCGACCGCCTCGATGGTGAGCCCGTCGTATCCGCGTTCGGCGAGCAGACGCAGCGTGGCGTCGAAGATCGCCTCGGCGGCGCGGGGGCCCTTGCCGGAGCGGGGGTGCGGGGGCGGGACTGACATGGCGGCTCCAGAGAAATGCAACGCAACGTTGCGTTGCATTATATGCTGCGGCCGACTGACGGCACACGACACGCAGAGGGGTGCTCATGAAGAGCGACAGGACCTCCGGGGTTTCCGGAGCGGTGACCTGGGGACTGCTGGCCGCCTGGGCGGCCAATGACCTGGAGGAGATCGTCACCATGGCGGGCTGGCTCCGCACCGCCCGGCCGAAGCTCAAGAAGCGGTTGCCGTGGGTGCCCGACCGGGTGTGGCAGCGCACGGACCTCTCGCAGCGCGAGGTGAACGCGGCCATCGGCCTCATGGGCGGGATCGTTGCCGCTGCCGCCGCCGACGGGGCGCGCACCGGCGGGCGCAGCCCGTTCTTCCGTACCGTCCTGGCCGGATTCGGGCTCCACGGGGTGGCGCACATCGCCCAGTCGGCCGCGTACGGCGGCTACACCCCGGGCGTCGCCACCTCGCCGACCGTCGTCATCCCGTACTCGCTCTGGGCGCTGCGCCGGCTGAGGGCGGCGGGGATCGAGACGGGCGGGGGACGCGCGGCGGCCACCGGGCTGATGTTCCTGCCGGTGGCCGTGGCGGGGGTGCACGCGGCGGCCCGCGTCCTGGCCGGGCCGCGTACGGCGGAGACGTGACCGACCACGGGGCGGCGACGGCCCGCCGAACCGTCAGGTGTACCGCGCCGTTCGCGGGCAGGTGTACCGCGCCGTTCGCTGCCAGGTGTACCGCGCCGTTCGTCGTCAGGCGTACCGCGCTGCTCGCCGTCACGTGTACCGCGCGCGGCTCCCGGCGGGTCGCGCGGTGTCAGAAGTCGGCGTTCAGCCGTTCCTCCAGCCGTGCCACCGAGTCCTGGGCGTACGCCTTCTCGTAGGCGTTGCGGATGCGCTCGATCTGCGGGCCGCGGACCCGGGCCTCGGACGCCGGGTAGAGCAGGGTCAGCTCGTAGCTCCGCTCCCGCTCGATCACCCCGTTGGAGTCGCGCCACTGTCCGCGACCGTTCTGGATGGTCAGCCCGTTCGGGAAGCGCGGGGTGACCTCGGCGTCGATGAAGTCCAGGAACTGCCGGTCGGTCACATCGGGCCCGCCGTCCGGGCGTTCGGTGCCGAACAGGAGCCGCGTCTCGATGTAGTCCTTGCCCCGCACGGCGCTCGCGACCGCCGGCCGCGGCTCCGGAGTGGCGGCCGAGCCGAGCGTGGCGTAGGCGACGGGGGCGCCCGCCGCAAGGACGGCGATGCCCGTCGTGGCGGCGACGAGCGCGGCACGCCGTCGCGGGCGGCGACGGTCGTCCGGACAGTCACAGGGGGCGGTGGCCCGGGTCTCGGTGCCGGTCGGGCGGGGGAGGAGAGGCATGACGGAGCCCTTCGTTCCGGATGCGGGGGAGTGCGCTGACGCGCGCCGGGCTCACTGTCGCAAGCGCCCCCCGGCCGACGGGGGCGAAGGGGAAGCGTCACCGGGAAACCACCCGAACGGGCGGGAGCGCACAGGGGCACACCCGGGCTCGCTCCCGTCACATGGAGTGGCTCGCTTCCGTCGTGCGAAGAGGGGTATCCCCGTCACACCCGGAGGCCCGCCCCGTCACCGCTGCCGGTACCCGGCAAGGAACCGGCCGATGCGGCTGATCGCCGCGTCCAGGTCATCGACGTAGGGCAGGGTCAGGATGCGGAAGTGGTCGGGGCGCGGCCAGTTGAAGCCGGTGCCCTGGACCACCTGGATCTTCTCGCGCAGCAGCAGGTCCAGGACGAACTTCTCGTCGTCCGCGATCGGGTGCACCTTCGGGTCGATGCGCGGGAAGGCGTACAGCGCGCCCTTCGGCTTCACGCAGGAGACGCCGGGAATCTCGTTCAGCTTCTGCCAGGCGCGGTCGCGCTGCTCGTACAGCCTGCCCCCGGGCACCACCAGCTCCCGGATCGACTGCCGGCCGCCGAGCGCGGCCTGAATCGCGTACTGGGCGGGGGCGTTGGGGCACAGCCGCATGGAGGCGAGCATGGTCAGCCCCTCCAGATAGCTGCGGGCGTGCTGCTTCGGTCCCGAGACCACCATCCAGCCCGAACGGAAGCCGGCCACCCGGTACGTCTTCGAGAGCCCGCTGAAGGTGAGGCAGACCAGGTCGGGGGCGAGCACCGCCACGCTGTGGTGCTCGGCGTCGTCGTACAGGATCTGGTCGTAGATCTCGTCCGCGAACACCATCAGGCCGTGCCTGCGGGCCAGGTCGAGGATGTCCTCCAGGACCTCGCGCGGATAGACGGCACCGGTCGGGTTGTTGGGGTTGATGATCACGACGGCCCGGGTGCGGTCGGTGATCTTCGATGCCATGTCGGCGACATCGGGGTTCCAGTCCGAGGCCTCGTCGCACGTGTAGTGCACGGCTTTCCCGCCGGCCAGCGTCGTCACCGCGGTCCACAGCGGATAGTCGGGGGACGGGATCAGGACCTCGTCGCCGTCCTCCAGCAGCCCCTGCACGGCCATCGAGATCAGCTCGGAGACACCGTTGCCGAGGAAGACGTCGTCCACGCCGATCTCCGTCAGGCCCATCGCCTGGTAGCGCTGGGCCACGGCGCGGCGGGCGGACAGGATGCCCCGCGAGTCTGTGTAACCGTGGGCCTGCGGGAGCATCCGGATCATGTCCTGGACGATCTCCTCCGGTGCCTCGAAGCCGAAGAGCGCCGGGTTGCCCGTGTTGAGCCGGAGCACGCTGTGGCCCGCCTCCTCCAGGGCGTTGGCGTGCTCGATGACCGGGCCCCGGATCTCGTAACAGACCTCGTTGAGCTTGCTGGACTGGCGGAATTCCATGCGGTGCCTCCCGACCCGATTGCGATACTTGGTTTTACCAAGCTCGGGCTTGGAAAGTCCAACAACATGTCTAGACTGCGTCGCATGCCACGTCAGCAACAGCCCGCAACCCGCCCGGTCCGCCGCCGGAGTTACGACCAGTTCTGCGCCAGTGCCCGCGCGCTGGACGCGGTCGGCGACCGGTGGACCCTGCTGATCGTCCGTGAACTGCTGGCCGGTCCCCGCCGCTACACCGATCTGCACGCCGACCTGCCCGGTGTCAGCACGGACGTCCTGGCCTCCCGGCTCAAGGACATGGAGCAGGGCGGCCTCGTCACCCGCCGCAAGCTGCCGCCGCCGGCCGCCGCCGCGGTGTACGAACTCACCGCGCGCGGCCACGGACTCCTGCCGGTCCTCGCCGCCCTCGCCGAGTGGGGCGCCCCCGCACTGGCCGAGCGCCGGCCGACGGACGCGGTCCGGGCACACTGGTTCGCGCTCCCGCTGCTGCGCGCGCTGGAGGGACCGGGCGGCCCGATCGCCACGGGCGTGCTCGACGTCCACCTGGACGAGGGCGAGTTCCATGTACGTACGGGAGCGACGGCCGCCGGGGACCCGGTGTACGGGGACGGGCCCGCCGCCCGCGCCGACGCGCGCGTCGCCCTCGACGCGGAGCTGTGCCTCGCGCTGGGGCGCGGCGAGCCGACGTTCGCCGAGGCGGTCAAGGACGGCCGGATCGAGGTGTCGGGCGACGGCGCGCTGGCCGCGGAGCTGCGCGGCGAGTGACCGGCGGGAGCACGGGGGCGGAGCGGGCCGACGGCGGTGACGGGGTTCCTGCGGCCCTCATCCGGGTAGCGTCGGGGCATTTGGGATGTCCGTGACACCTGTGGAGAGGGGATGCCCGTGAGGATCGGCAGACACCAGGAGCAGCAGGGACGGCCGGGGCGACCGGGACGGCAGGGGCGGCTGGGAAAGTCGCTCGTCATCGCGGGATGCGTGGCCGCGCTCGCCTTCGTACCGACGGCGGCCGGCGCCACCCCCGGCAGCGGGGTGAGCGCCACGGTCGTGGCCGAAGGCACCTCGGCGGGCAAGCTGAAGGTGAAGACGCCCAAGGGGCGCACCGACGTCACCTTCCGCAGGATCACCATCGAACCGGGCGGCTCCACCGGCTGGCACACCCACCGCGGTCAGCTGATCGCCGTCGTCCAGGCCGGGACGCTCACCCGCACGCTCGACGACTGCTCGGTGGAGGTGTCGCCGGCGGGGACCTCGTTCATCGAGCCGTCCGGCAAGAAGCACCGCCACGTCGGGCGCAATCTGGGCAGCGAGCCCGTCGTGCTCTGGGTGACCTATCTGCTGCCCGAGGGCAGCGAACTCTCCGACGACGCCGACGCGGTGGACTGCGGACCGGGCAAGTGAGACGCGGCGGCACCCGCCCGCCGGCTGCCGCGCCGCCGGCCACCGCGCCGCCGGGCGCCGGATGTCAGCGGGCGAGTGTCTCCCCGTACGCGCCGAGACCGGCGCTCACCAGGCCGTCGCGGAAGGTCAGCACCTCGTAGACCCGGCCGCCGATCTGGTTGCGGTAGTCGATGACCAGCGTGTCGACGCCCGCCCGGACGTCCATCACCTCGAACTCCAGGTCGGGGATGAGTTCGAGGCCGCGCGCCCAGTACGCCCGCAGCGCGTCCTTGCCGCGCACGGTCCCCGAGGCGTCCCCGGTGAACCGGGCGATCATCGGGGAGCTGAACGTCACGTCCTCGTGATAGTGCGTCAGGATGCGCTCCAGATCGTGTGAGTTCCAGTCGTCCTGCCACTCGGCGGCGAACTTGCGGGCGAATGCGAGATCCATGAGTACGACCGTAATCGGCCGAGCGGCAGGCCGTGACCGCGGGTTTTCGCACCGAGTGCCTCCCCCGGCCCCGGGCCGCCGGCCGGGGGACATGATGGACGCGTGCGATTCGAAGCGATCACCTGGGAACGGCTCACGGACGCGCTGGCCGAGCACGCCGACGCGCAGGCGCCGGCCGACGGCTCGGCCTGGCTCAAAGTCGCCGTGGACGGCGCACCGGCCGCCCGCCCCGGCGGCCTCGCGGAGTCGGTCGCCGAAGCCCTGAGACTCCGGGGCCGCGCCGTGCTGCCCGTATCCACCGCCGGTTTCCTGCGGCCGGCCAGCCTGCGGTACGAGTACGGCAAACAGGACCCGGACTCGTACTACGGCAGCTGGTTCGACACCGGGGCCCTGTGGCGCGAGGTGTTCGGCCCCCTGGAACCGGGCGGCAGCGGACGCGTGCTGCCCGACCTGTGGGACCCGGCGACGGACCGGGCCACCCGCAGCCCGTACGCGCACCTGCCGGAGGGCGGCGCCCTGATCCTGCACGGGCCGCTGCTGCTCGGCCACTGGTTCCCGTTCGACCTGACCGTCCATCTGCGCCTGTCACCCGGCGCACTGCGGCGGCGTACGGCGCAGGACGAGCAGTGGACCCTCCCCGCCTTCGAGCGGTACGAGGACGAGGCGGCGCCCAGCGAGAACGCGGACGCGGTGGTGCGCGCCGACGACCCGCACCACCCCGCCTGGACCGGGCTGCGGTGAGCGGATCCGCAGTATTCTCCGAGCCCGGCCCGGGGTGTGGCCCTGTCCCGTACGCAGGCGAAGGGGAAGTGAGATGGAAGCGGCCGACGCGAAGCAGCCGATCTCGATGAAGGAACTCGGCCTGATCAGACGCCTCGTCAACGCCCCGCCCCGTCTGCTGCGCGGGACCAACGGTGAGCAGGACTCACGTGGAAACATCGTGACGCACGTCGCCCACAGACAGGCGGACGGCACACCCGTCCTCAGCCTCGTCGATGCGGACAAGGTGAATTCATGCATCGCTGAAAGGCGATGCCAGTCGTGCGGGGAGTCCATACCGCGTGATGCGTGGCTGGGGCTGATCGGGCCTGTGGAATCCGTGCATTTCCGCGAGGCTCCCATACATTTGGAATGCGCCGCATATTCCTTCTCCGTCTGCCCGAACCTCCTGCGCAGAACGAGGTTCCGGGAGATCGAAATAGCGCTGTGCAAGGATTACGGGTACGAGATTTCGACGGACCCGGTGAGCGGGGCGGAGGGCAAGCCGAAGTGCGTTCCTGTGCCATCAGGGGTGATGGGAGAGGGACGCGGTGGGCGGGCGGAACTTCCTGACTTCCGTTGCCACCGGGGTGTTCCCAGGGTGAGCCCAGAGGCTCTCGTGACCTGGTACGCATCGATAAGCGGGTCCTGGCGAAGGGCGTCCGACCCACCCGCCCGATCGTAGGGCTCGCCTCGGTGCAGGGTGCCTGGTGGCGATTCACGTCCACATTCTGAGATATCTTGCGCGCGCTGTGCGTGCGATCGCTCCCGCCGGCCACCGGATACCGGACTTGCCTGACATTTAGGGCCGATGTGAATCTGTGGAAGATCTGCCAGAATTTTTGACGGACTGCCGGATGTCGATGCCGTTTGCGACGTTCCGAAGGTGTTCCTCTCGGGAAAAAATCTTCATTCCGGGCATTCTCCCCGGCTGTGCCCAACTGCTCACTCTCCCGGGCGGATTGGGGTCGTATCCCTACCTCAACGTCACAGATAATTCAAGAACAGGGCCCTCTGGAAGGGTTGGTTGGGCAGGACTACGATCTCCCGCCAAGGGAAGCGGTATCGCTATCCCGTCCCGAAATGAAGGGAGAGCAGGATGACTTCGGTCGAGAAGAATCAGGCGCTTACGAAGAGCGACCTGAGTCAGCTCAAGGAACTGGTCAGTCAGGCAGTTCCCGCGCAGACGAAGGGTAAGCCCAAGGCCCGCAGGGACTTCAAGTGGGCGTACACGCGGTAATGCGGTGATGATGTGCCGGCTTTGGGTTTGTGCCTTGGGCCGGCACATTTTAATCAAGAAATTTCCCTTGATCCGACGTCGTGATGCTTGCTGCTGGAGATTTGTGGGCGTCGATTCAGATAGTGTGCGGGAGGCCGGCCATGCAGCTTGGATTTCTTGGGCATAACGGGTTCGCGGTAGGCGACCAGGATTCCCCTGTCCTCATCGATGCGATATTGCTTCCGAGGTACGGGGAGGAATACACGTCCAGTCCGGTGGAAATATACCCGCCCCGGAAGATCATGCACGACGCGATGCCCACGCCTTCGGCGGTCGTCATCAGCCACGAGCACTCGGATCATTACCATCTGCCCTCGCTGAACAAGTTGGACCGCTCCGTACCCATTGTTGTGGGGCCGTTGATGATCAACCGGGTGGTCGAGGGGATCGAGGCGCTGGGATTCGCCGTCCACCGGCTCCCCTTCGGTGAGACCCGGCAGTACGGGTCCGTGCTGATCACTCTCTTCCCGCCGGGGCCGGATACCGTCCTCTGGGAGAGCCGCGTGAGTCAGGTGTATGTCAGGGACGCGGAGGATCCGGAAATCGGGGGACTGTACCTCGGGATCGACGCACTCATTTCCGAGGAATTCTCGGAGCAGGTCGAGGAGGGATCGCTCCCCGGGCCCATTGCTGTGGCAGTGAGCAACAACGCGCAGATCACGCCCCCGGGAGTGTTCGGGTCACTGGATGTTCTCGGGTCCCCGGAAATCGCGGAGCACAATGGTCGACGAGGTGCGTTCGCCGGCCTCGACATTCTTCAGGGAATCATATCCGACACGGCCGAACAGACCCCCATATTCCGGGGCTGTCACTTCCTCGTCTGTGGTGGCGGCTTCCTCAAGGACTATGAGCAGATGGGGCCCTTTCCTTTCTCGGAGCAGAAGGATCTGGCGGAGCACGCGGCCCGGCTCACTCGCTGGGTGGAGGTTCTCGGACCCGAGCCGGGAGACATCCTTGACGTCACTCCCGACGGATTCCAGAACATCGGGGAGCTGGCCTGGCTGACGACCGACCGTGTGCGCTTCGAGGAACTGCGGGCCCGGCGGGACCGCTTCCTGCGGTCCGGCGGATCCATCCCCCTGCGCGAGATCATCACCTCGGCCGGCGCGGACCAGGAGGAGGCGGCGCTCCGTGACATCGAGAAGGAGCTGACCTATCTCGCACGGGTGATTCTCCTTTCCCCGCTCGGGCGAGGTCTGATCCAGTCCGCGCGCTCGGGACCGCACGGGGTGCGGCCGTTGATCCTCAAGCTCATCCGCCCCCACTCCGGTGACGTATCGCTGGTGTTCGACATCACCGAGGGAGCCTTCGTCTCCACCGAGGACATCTCGCTGGCAGAGGCTCTGGACGCCTACCCCTACGGCATCGTCGTCCACGCCGCCGACCTGGCCGCGGTCCTCAGCGGCAGCCTGCAGATCTGGGACATCGTCGGAATCGCCATGCACTCCTGGTACGCGAACGACACCTACGAGTCACCGGTCGCCCTGCTGTTCGACGCGCTTGGCGAACAGACCCGTCCGGACATCAGCTGTCAGGTATACGACCTGCAGCTTGAGACGATCAAGAGGGGAGCCGAATAGAAATGCCGGACGCCATCGCTTTTCTCGGTCAGCAGTCCTGGATGGTGGAGATGGGCGGAGCCCGGATCCTCGTCGACCCGATGCTCGACACCAGCTTCGGCCACAGCGACCAGTTGCGCTTCGAGATATACCCCTCCCGCAGGGTCGACCTGGACCAAATGCCCCCGGTGGACGCCGTGGTGGTGACCAACGAACATCTCGACCACTTCCACCTGCCCTCGCTGCGCCGCCTTCCCGCAGACGTACCGGTCGTCACGCACCGGCTGATGCCCAAGGTCTGTACTGACGCACTGGAGGCAATCGGGAGGAAGGTGCAGCTCCTCGGCCACGACGAGCCGCTGCGGATCGGTGGTGCCGAACTGCGGCTGCTGCTCGGTGACCCGGACGTGCCGGTCTGGGAGAGCCGGGTGGCCAGCCTCTACGTCAAGCCCGCCGGCGCCGAGGGCGGTGGCGTCTTCATCCAGTCGGACACCAGCCTGAGCCAGGACACGGCCGCCGGCTGCACTCCCGAGGTGTTCATCGCCACCCACAACGCGCAGGTGCCGCCCGCCGGCGAACTCGGCGCCTTCGACAACATGCTGCCGGTGCCCGAGCCGCAGGCGCCGGAACTCACCGGACTCGATCTGCTGTTCACCCTCCTCAACGGCACCACGGAACAGTTCCCGTCCGTCCGCCTGATCGCCCTGAGCGGCGGCGGCTACGTCCAGGCACCCCGCAAGCACGGATCGTTCCTGTGGAACGACTTCGCGGAGCTGGAGGACATCGCCAACGCGCTCTCGATCGACAAGAAGCTCGTCGGACTGGCGCCCGGCGAACTGGCCGAATATGGGCAGAGCCCTGTGCTCAAGACCGGCCTGCCATGGGTCACCAGGACCGAACCCGCGCTCACCGTCGAGCCGTCGGACCGGCAGGCACGCGGCGAATTCGATCCCGGCGCCCCCCTGCCCCCCATCTTCGAGCGCACCGCCGACGAGGCGGACATGCGGCTCATCCACGACGAACTCGCCGCGCTGGCCCCACTGATCATGCTCGCGCCTCTTGGCCGCGGGCTGATCAACAGCAATGCCTACCTCGGCGGTGAGACCGGCCCCCTGCGGTTCGCGGTCCATCTGCGCGGCACGCCCCAGGGCGACGTGGTGCACGCGCTGGACTTCAACAGCGCCCGGTTCGAGCCCTGCCCCGGCGGGCTGCGCGACGCCCTCTTCACCATCCCCAGCGGTATCGACGTCAACGCCGGCGACCTGGCCGCCGTCCTGCGCGGAGAGATCCACATCTGGGAGCTCGCCGTGAGCCGGATGCGCCAGTGGTACCTCGGAGACCGGATGGACAGCCCGGTCGGTTTCCTCTACGGGGCACTGAGCGAACAGGTGCGCCCGGACCTCGCCGCCCGCATGTACAGGTCTCTGGGAGCCTGACCGGTGGCCGTCGTCCTCGTAGGGCCGCCCGGGGCGGGAAAGACGACCGCGGCTGCGGCCGTCGGCCGCGCCCTGGGACGTGCCGTGATGCACTGTGACGAGGTCCGCGCCGAGACCTACCGGTCCTACGGCTACACCAGGTCCCGGGCGGACCGGATGTTCCAGGAGGGCGGCGCCGGTGGGCTGCACCGCTACGAGGCACGGTTCGAGGCACGAGCCCTGGCCCGGGACGTCACGCGCCACGCCGGCTCGGTGCTCGACACCGGTGGCGGCGTACTCCACCAGTACACCGAGGCGGACACCCTGCGCGTTCACCGGGCCCTCGGGACAGCGGAGTTCACCGTGCTTGTGCTGCCCTTCCCCGGGGATCCACAACGGTGCGCCGACTGTCTGACCGATCGCGTCCGGGCCCGTGGCGCGGACGACCCCTTCACGGACGAGTGGCTGGAGAGCGGAGGCACGGACCTCATCAGCACACTGGTCCGCGCCGCGCATGCCCTTCTGCCTCAGGCCGATCTCGTCCTGGACACCGCACACCCGGTGCCGGCCAGGACCAACACCGGCCCCGCTCCCGGCCTCTCCCTGGCCGACCGGATCACCATGGCAGTCGGAGGCAGCTGATGCACGCGTCACCCCGGTCTTCTGACCATGACTACGTCGTCCTCGCGACACCGAGATCAGGAAGCACATATCTGTGTGACGCGCTCGCGAGGGCGGGGGCCGGCGACCCGCAGGAGTGGTTCTCCAGGGCGCTGATCCACCACCACGCGGGTGAGTGGGGCCTGCGCGGCCCCTCCTCCAGCGTGCGGCGCCCCGACGTGTCCGACCCCGCGGCGTACCTCGAAGGCGTGGCGCTCGGCGCGCGGGTCGACGGCATCCTGTCGGCCAAGGTGCACTGGCACCAGCACGAATGGGTCGAGGAACACTTCGGCCGTTCACCGCTGGACATGTTCGGCGAGTCCGGCCGGCCGGCCGCGGTACTGATCCACCGGACCGATCTGGTGGGCCAGGCGGTGTCGAGCCTCATCGCCGAGACCACCCACGTCTTCTTCCAGCGGAAGGGCGAGGAGCCGGAGGTCTCCTACGAGTACGAGGGGGAGAGCCGTTCCGACACGGTGGAGTACGACTTCTTCGAGCTGCTGCGCCGCGTGATCCGTTTCGCGGAGGACGAGGAGAACTGGTCGCGTTTCGTGGCGGACCGAGGGCTGAGATCGGTCGTCGTCGCCTACGAGGCTCTCGTGGACGACCTGGCCGGCACGGTCAACGAGGTGCTCGCCCACCTCGGTGTACCCGCGCGGGGGGAACCGACGTCCGGCCTGGCCAAGCAGGCCACCGCACTGAACCAGGAGTTCTGCGAGAGGTTCCGCGCCGACCTGCGCGGCCACGGCGTCGTCGGTTCACTCTCCGCGGCCATGGCACACCGGCTCGGACTGGAAGGAGCCACCGCGTGATCCGGCGTTCCGTCGGCGCCGGGCCGCTGCTGCCGGAGATCGGGCTCGGCACCTGGAACTGGGGAAGGGAAGTCCGGCTGCGGGAAGCCAGGGGGTGTCTGCACGCCTACCTCGACGCCGGCGGATTCCTCCTGGACACCGCCCCCTCGTACAACGGCGGCACGGCCGAGGAGTTCCTAGGATCTCTCGTACGGGGCGGACTGCGGGACCGCGTGGTCATCGCCACGAAGGCCGGCGTGGACCCGCGGACCAAAGAACTGAACCTGTCCCGGACCGCGATGCTGGACGCCCTCGACGGTTCGCTGCGCAGACTGGGCACCGATCATGTGGACGTGTGGCAGGTCCACGCCTGGTCCGACGATGCCGACCTCGCCGAGATCCTTGGCGCGCTGGACACCGCGGTGACCTCCGGCCGCGCACGGCACGTCGGCCTGTGCAACCATCCCGGCCCGCTGATCAGGCAGGCGGCGGCCCTGCAGCAAGAGGTATCCGGCGCCCCTCTCGTCTCCGTCCAGGCCGAGTACTCGCTGCTGCGCAGGGAGATCGAACACGACGTACTCCCCTCCGTCGCGGCGGCCGGGACGGGACTGCTGGCATGGTCACCCCTGGCCGGGGGCGCCCTGACGGGCAAGTACGACGGGGCCGTCTCCGCCGGCACCCGCGCGAGCGACCCCTACTACGAGGGATTCACCGAGCGCTATCTGCAACCACCGGAGGACCGGCGCGTGGTCGAAGCCGTCGGGATCGTCGCCAGGGCCATGGACGTTCCGCCCGGCGCGGTCGCCCTGGCCTGGCTGCGGGACCGGCCGGGGGTGGTCTCCGCCCTGGTGGGCGCCCGTGACGTCGACCAGCTGACCGCTTCGCTGACGGCCTGCGCCGTACATCTGCCCGACGAGGTGACCCACCTGCTGGACGCGGTCTCCGCCCCTGTTCCCGAAGCGGCGGACGCGTCCCGAAAGGAATCGCTCATCATGTGAGCCGTACAGCGCGTCTTCCACAGCCACGAAATCGCCCGGTGATCAGTAAGAGGTGACGGTGTTCTCCGTACTGCGGACTCCCAAGGTCGGACGCGTGTGGTCCGGCCAGCTCGTCAGCATGATCGGCGACGGGGTCTACACCGTCACCGTCTCCCTGTACCTGCTGCCCCGGGCCGACGCCGCGCAGGCGCTGGGCAGTCTGCTGGCCGCGACCGCGCTCGGCAGCATCGCCACGCTCATAGTCGGCGGAGCCGTGGCCGACCGGGTCCGCAGGTCCCTGGTGATCTGTGTCGCCGACCTGCTGCGGATCCTCGGGGTCGTCGCCCTGCTGCTCGCGGGCCCGGACGCGCACATCGGGATGCTGGTCGCCCTCGGGGTGGTGTTCGGCTGCGGCGCCGGTATCCACCGCCCCGCGTACACGGCGCTCATCGCCCAGCTCGCCGGACGGGAGAAGCGCCGGGAGGCCTCGGCCCTGCGCTCCGCCACCAGCCGATTCACCGGGATCGTCGGTCCCGTCGTCGGCGGGGCCGTCGCGGCCGCCTCGTCACCTCGCTGGGGCCTCCTGATCAACATCCTCACCTTTGTGTTCAGCCTTGCCACGCTCGCGAGGCTGGACGAACCGCACGTCCGCGGGGACGACGACAAGAAGGAGGAGAGGGCCGGAATACTGCGCGAGGCCCAGGACGGCCTGCGGTATGTCCGGCGCCGGAAGTGGATGCTCGGCGTCATGCTCCAGGGCACGGCGCAGGCGGCCCTGGTCATCGCCCCGATGGCGGTGATCCTGCCGCTCGTGATGGGCGGACGTGGACCCGCCGCCCTCAGCCTCGTCACGAGCGCCACCGCGTGCGGTGCGCTCGCCGCGTCCCTCACCGCCTCCCGGATCCGCGCCAGGCAGCCCGGCGCGGTCGCCATGCTCGCCCTGATGTGCGAACTGCCCCAGATCGTCGCCGTGGCGGTGGACGCGCCGACCGTGCTGGTGGTTGCCTTCAGCGCCCTTACCGGAGCGGGGGCCTCGGTGTTCGCCGTCCTGTGGGGAGCGGCGTTGCAGGAGCGGACCCCGGACGCCATGCTCGGCCGGGTCTACGCCCTGGACGCGCTGCTCACCCAGGCCCTCATGCCGCTGTGCATGGCCGCGGCCGGGCTCCTGCTGAGCGTGCTCTCCACGTCCGCCATCGCGGCCGTCGCCGCCTGCGCCCTGCCGGTGACCGTGGTCGCCGTCCTGCGCATACCCGGGGTCATGACTCTGGGCGGCGCCACCGAGGACAAGGGGACCGACGAGGCGGTGTCCGCGAAACCGGCCGACCTGGCGTGAACCGGCCGCCGCGCTCCGCAGGACGTGAACCGGCCGCCGCGCTCCGCGGGAGGTACGGGCTCAGGCCGCGAGAGGGGCCGACGGGGAACGTTCACGGCACGGCAGGAACGGTGCTTTCACCGCACGTCCCGCTCGCCCGGCAACGGCGGCCGCCCGCCCACCGTCCCGACGGCCTCCGCACCCGCCCGGCACCCCGCCGCCGCGGCCTCCGTGTCGCCCGCCCCCGCCAGCCGCGCCGCGAGGAAGCCGCCGGTGAACGCGTCGCCCGCCCCGGTGGAGTCCACGGCCACCCGCACCGGACCGGCCGGAACGCGCCCGGTCACCACGCCCCCGGCGGCGAGCAGCGCCCCGTCCCCGCCGAGCGTGACGACGACCCGGCGGGCGGGCATGCTCAGCTTGGCCGCCGCGTCAGCGGCCTCGGGCAGCCCGGTCAGGAGCAGCGCCTCGTCCGCGTTGGGCAGCAGGAGGTCCGCCTCCTCGGTCAGGGCCAGGAACCGGTCGACGCCGAGACCGGCGAGGAAGCCGGCCGAAGCGGGGTCGACGCTGACCGGGATGTTCCGCCGCCGGGCCTCCCGCAGCGCGAGCAGGGCCGTCTCCCGGCTCGTCGCGGCGAACAGCAGATAGCCGGAGAGGTGGAGGTGGGCGACCCCGTCGAGCAGCGAGGGCGACCAGTCGTCGGGGGACAGCCGCAGCACCGCACCGCTGTCGGTGAGGAACGTGCGCTCGGCGGCGGAGTCGACCAGGGCCACGACGGTCGCG
The DNA here is from genome assembly GCF_000373645.1 of Streptomyces sp. ATexAB-D23. Classification (GTDB taxonomy): domain Bacteria; phylum Actinomycetota; class Actinomycetes; order Streptomycetales; family Streptomycetaceae; genus Streptomyces; species Streptomyces castrisilvae. The sequence goes on from NZ_KB892057.1 coordinate 247,987, forward strand.
GTCGGCGCCTCCTCGTCCACCGCCAGCAGCCCGCGCACCCCCGCCCGGCGCAGCAGCTCCCGGTGCCAGCCGGCCGAGTCGGCGCCGACCCGGGCCAGCAGCCGTACGTCACGGCAGCCGGCACGCACCGCCCAGCACGCCACGTTGGCTCCCGCGCCGCCCGCCCGCGTCCGGATCGCGGCCACCGTGTCCGTGCCGTGGACCAGCGCCGAACCGTGCCGGGCCACCACATCGGTGACCACGTCCCCGATGACGAGCAGGGCGCCGGTCACCGGGCCGTCCAGGCGGTGGCGATGCGGGCGGCGAGCGCCACATTGCCGCGGACGGCCGCGAGGTTGGCCTCCAGGGACGCGCCCTTCGTGTGCCGCATCAGATGGTCGAGCAGGAACGGCGTGACGGCCTGCCCCACGACCCCCCGCTCCCGGCACGCCGCCAGCGCCTCGGCGAGCACCCGGTCGTGCAGGGCGGGGTCCAGCTGCCGCGCACGCGGTACGGGGTTGGCCACGATCAGCGCCGCGTCCGGGCCGCCGAGCGCGTCCTGGGCCCGCATCACCTCGGCGACCTCCTCCGGCGATTCCACCGTCCAGTCGACCGGCTCGCCCGAACTGCTCAGGTAGAAGCCGGGGAACCGGTCGGTGCCGTAGCCCAGCACCCCGACCCCCAGCGTCTCCAGGCGTTGCAGCGTGGCCGGCACGTCCAGGATCGACTTCACGCCCGCGCAGACCACGGTCATTCCGGTCCGCGCCAGCAGCCGCAGGTCCGCCGACTCGTCCTGGGTCTCCGTCCAGCCCCGGTGCACCCCGCCGAGCCCGCCGGTCGCGAAGATCCGCAGCCCCGTCCGGGCGGCGAGGAAGGCGGTCGCGGACACGGTCGTCGCCCCGCTCGCGCCCGCCGCCAGGGCCGGGGCGAGGTCGCGGTGGCCCAGCTTGCGCATCGCCGGGTCCTTGGCCACCCGCTCCAGCTCGGCCTTGTCCAGGCCGACCCTGGCCCGGCCATCCAGCACGGCGATGGTGGCGGGGACGGCCCCGGCCGACCGCACGAGCCCCTCCAGCTCCTCGGCGACCCGCAGATTGCGGGGGCGGGGCAGGCCGTGGGCGATGATCGTCGATTCCAGGGCGACGACGGGCCGGTGTGCGGCGAGGGCGTCCCGCACCTCGGCGGAGAGCACGGGGGCGTACGGGCCGGCGGCGGAGCGCGCAGTTAGTGACATGTCCACATCCCTGTCGCGGGCGGGCGGGGCTCAAACGTGCGGTGCCGGCGTGCGCCCGCGCACGGACCGGGCGATGGCGCGAAAAGCCCCACCACCCCGTGCACGTAAGCGCGTTGAGGGTCTCGCACGCGGCCCGCGACGAATCCTGCCCCCGCCACCGTGCGTCACTTCCACGACGACCTGGCCGCCGACTACGACCTCGTGTACGCCGACGGGCAGGCGAGCATCGACCGCCGGGGCGGTCGCGCTCTCCCCCTGATCGACGCGGCCCTCGGGAGCGGCGAGGGGCCACCCCGCGACCGCCTGTGACCCCGTGTGCGGTACCACCGACACGCCCGCCCGGGTCGGAACAGCGGCCGGGGCAGGACCTCTCCAGCTCCGGCAGCCGCCGCTCGTCTCCAGGCCGCCGCCGAAGCCGCCTGTCCCGCGCCTCGGGGCGGGCGTGGAAGAACACACCGACCAGTCCGGCATCCGTCGCGGCCGGCATCAAAGGGCCGATGCCGCTCTCGACGACGGCCCACTCGACGGCCCCGTTGCTGTGCCTGGGCACCACCGTACGACCGGCCACCGACAGCGGACGGCGGCGGCCGGTCCCGGAGGTCAGGAACCCGGGCGGGTCGCGGCGCGCACCACGTCGGGGGTGTTGGTGATGATGCCGTCCACGCCCATGCCGTTCACCTGGAGCGCGTGCGTCGCGTCATTGACCGTCCACGTGTTCACCTGGAGCTTCTTGTCGTGCGGCCCCTTCAGCGCGTGCACCGCCGCCACGTAGTCGCCCGACAGGGTGGTGTAGGACGGATTGATCTGGTCGGTGAACGCGGCGTACGCGGGCAGCTCCGCGACGGCAGGGGTGCCGAGGAAGCCCGTGATCACGTCCGGGCGCAGTTCGTGCACCGTGCGCACGCTGTCGGCACCGAAGCTCTGGATCACGAGGCGGTCCCTGACGTGGCTGCGGTCCAGCCAGCCCTCCTGGTTCAGCACCTGGAGGGTGGCCCGCTCGATCCCCGGGTAGATCTCGGGGCTCTTGATCTCCAGCAGGAGGTTCTGCCGGTTGCGGGCGATCCGCTTCAGGTACTGGTGGAGGGTGGGCACCCGGGTGCCGGTGTACTTCGCACCGAACCAGCTGCCCGCGTCCAGCCGGGAGATCTCGGCGGCCGTGAAGTCCTTGACCGCCCAGGGCGCCCGGTCCGGGAACACCTCCTCGGCGTTCGTCGTCCGCTTGAGGTCCGTGTCGTGGATGACGACCAGCACCCCGTCCTTGGTGAGCTGGACGTCGTTCTCCACCCAGTCGAAGCCGAGCGCGTCGGCCCTGTCCACGGCGACGAGGGTGTTCTCGGGGGCGTACGCGGAGGCCCCCCGGTGCGCGAAGACGCGCGGGCCCCGGGCCGTGGCGTCGCTCGCATGACGGACCGGGGCGAGCTGGGGCGCGGGCCGCCGGGCCGCGGGGGTGTCCGTGACCGGCGTACCGGTGCCCGGCATCAGCAACGTGCCGGCGCCCATCAGGGCGGCAGCGGCGACGGAGGCGGTAGCGGTGCCTGCGTACACGTGGACTCCTAGCGTCAGAGTTGCGGACGGCCCGAGCGTCCCAGGCGCCCCCGAACGGGGAACAGGCGAAGGATGGCCACCGTGTGAACGCCCCGGGGTACCGCCTCATGCGCCGGTGGCCCCGCCGATAAAATGCAGTTCTTCTGTTTGTTTGCCGGGCCTTGCGCCTTAGGGTCGTCCGGACCCGGGCTTGCTGCTGCGAAGGGCGTACAAGGATGCAGGGCACAATCGACGGCTTCAGCTATGGGGCGGTGACCCCGGCGGCGGCGTTCCTCATGGCGTGCCTCGGCGCGGCACTGGGCCTGCGCTGCACCACGCGGTCGCTGCGTACCGAGCGTTCCTTCAAGGCCGGGTGGCTGGCTCTCGGGGCGACCTCCATAGGTTCGGGCATCTGGACCATGCACTTCATCGCGATGGTGGGCTTCTCCGTCGACGAGGTGCCGGTCGGATACGACAGAACGATCACCTTCGCCAGCCTTGCCGTCGCGATCGTCATGGTCGGCGTCGGGATCTTCCTGGTCGGGTACCGGGGCGCCACCCGTATGGCCCTGGTGACGGGAGGCACGGTCACCGGGCTCGGTGTGGCCTCCATGCATTATCTCGGCATGGCCGGAATGCGGCTTGATGGGCAGTTCGAGTACGACACGGTGACCGTGGCCCTCTCCGTCGTGATCGCCGTGGTGGCCTCGACCGCCGCGCTGTGGGCAGCCGTCTCCATCCACGGCTTCCTGCCCAGCCTCGGCGCGAGCGTCGTGATGGCCGTCGCGGTGAGCGGCATGCACTACACGGGCATGGCCGCCCTCCGCGTCCACCTGCACACGTCGGCCCTCACCACGGGGCACGCCCCGGGGGACAGCGCCACGTCGCTGCTGGTGCCCATGCTGCTCGGACCTGCCTGCTTCCTGCTGCTGGCCGGGGTCGTGGTCATGTTCGACCCGCTGGTCGTCATGGGCACGCCGGACTGGGACGGCCCCGTCACCACGCACCGCCCGGCCCGCGGAATCCCGGCCCAGCGCCAGGTCCCCCGCTTCGGTACGCACGCCGACCCGGCGTCCTTCCACTCCCGTCCGCGCGACGCCGTACAGCCCGGGGACTGGTGAGGGGACCGGTGGACCGGGCCCTGCGCGACCGCTGACCGACCCCGTTGTCAGTGGGGGGTCGTACGGTGGATTCATGCGGCCAGTCTCGAAGATCGAACGTACGGTGGCGCCTTTCGAGGTCATCAGTCCCTACCAGCCCAGCGGCGACCAGCCCACGGCCATCGCCGAGCTGGAGAAGCGCGTCCGGGCGGGTGAGAAGGACGTCGTGCTCCTCGGCGCGACCGGCACCGGCAAGTCCGCCACCACCGCCTGGATGATCGAGAAGCTGCAGCGCCCCACCCTGGTCATGGCGCCGAACAAGACCCTCGCCGCCCAGCTCGCCAACGAATTCCGCGAGCTCCTGCCCAACAACGCCGTCGAGTACTTCGTCTCGTACTACGACTACTACCAGCCCGAGGCGTACGTCCCGCAGTCGGACACCTACATCGAGAAGGACTCCTCGATCAACGAGGAGGTCGAGCGGCTGCGCCACTCCGCGACCAACTCGCTGCTCACCCGGCGCGACGTCGTCGTGGTCGCCTCCGTCTCCTGCATCTACGGCCTGGGTACGCCGCAGGAGTACGTCGACCGGATGGTCCAGCTCAAGGTGGGCCAGGAGATCGACCGCGAGCAGCTGCTGCGCCGCTTCGTGGAGATCCAGTACACGAGGAACGACCTGGCCTTCACCCGCGGCACCTTCCGGGTGCGCGGCGACACCATCGAGATCTTCCCGGTCTACGAGGAGCTCGCCGTCCGCATCGAGATGTTCGGCGACGAGATCGAGGCCCTCTCCACCCTGCACCCGCTCACCGGCGAGGTCATCAGCGAGGACCAGTCCCTCCACGTCTTCCCCGCCAGCCACTACGTGGCGGGGCCCGAGCGCATGGAGAAGGCCGTCACCGGCATCGAGCAGGAGCTGGAGCAGCGCCTGGCCGAGCTGGAGAAGCAGGGCAAGATGCTGGAGGCCCAGCGGCTGCGCATGCGCACGACGTACGACATCGAGATGCTCCGCCAGATCGGCACCTGCTCCGGCGTGGAGAACTACTCGATGCACTTCGACGACCGTTCCCCCGGCACCGCCCCCAACACCCTCCTCGACTACTTCCCGGAGGACTTCCTCCTGGTCCTGGACGAGTCCCACGTCACCGTGCCGCAGATCGGCGCCATGTACGAGGGCGACGCCTCCCGCAAGCGGACCCTGGTCGACCACGGCTTCAGGCTGCCGTCCGCCCTGGACAACCGCCCGCTGAAGTGGGAGGAGTTCCTCGAACGGATCAACCAGACGGTCTACCTCTCCGCGACCCCCGGAAACTACGAGCTGTCCCGGGGCGACGGCTTCGTCGAGCAGATCATCCGCCCCACCGGCCTCATCGACCCGGAGGTCGTCGTCAAGCCCACCGAGGGCCAGATCGACGACCTGGTGCACGAGATCCGCGAGCGCGCCGAGAAGGACGAAAGGGTCCTGGTCACCACCCTCACCAAGAAGATGGCCGAGGACCTCACCGACTACTTCCTGGAGCTCGGCATCCAGGTCCGCTACCTCCACAGCGACGTCGACACGCTGCGCCGCATCGAGCTGCTGCGGGAGCTGCGCTCCGGCGAGTACGACGTCCTGGTCGGCATCAACCTCCTGCGTGAGGGCCTCGACCTGCCGGAGGTGTCCCTCGTGGCCATCCTCGACGCCGACAAGCAGGGCTTCCTGCGCTCCGGCACCTCCCTGATCCAGACCATCGGCCGCGCGGCGCGCAACGTCTCGGGCCAGGTTCATATGTACGCGGACAAGGTCACCCCGGCGATGGCGCAGGCCATCGACGAGACCAACCGCCGCCGCGAGAAGCAGATCGCCTACAACACCGAGCGCGGAATCGACCCGCAGCCGCTGCGCAAGAAGATCAACGACATCGTCGCCACGATCGCGCGCGAGGAGGTCGACACCGAGCAGCTGCTCGGCACCGGCTACCGCCAGGCCAAGGAGGGCAAGGCACCCGTGCCCACGCTCGGGAAGCACGCCGTCCCGGGCGACGGGAAGGCGGCGAAGGGCGGGAAGAAGGGGAGGGCCGGCCGGGACGCGGCGGCGGTCACCGACCGCCCGGCGACCGAGCTCGCCGGGATCATCGAGGAGATGACCGACCGGATGCGCGCCGCCGCGGCCGACCTCCAGTTCGAGGTCGCCGCCCGACTGCGCGACGAGGTGGGGGAGTTGAAGAAGGAGCTGCGCCAGATGCGCGAGGCCGGTCTGGCCTGACGTGCCGGCCGGTGTGTTGCAGGACCGACACAAAACACCCCGGGCCCTCGGCGCGGGTGACACCACTGCGTAGGGTGCGGGGAAACCGCACAAGGACGGTTGCGGGGACAGCGGAGAGGGGACAGCGCGTGACGGTCAATATGACCAAGGGCCAGGCCATCAGTCTGCAGAAGAGCGACGGGGGGACCCTGACCGCGGTACGGATGGGGCTCGGCTGGCAGGCGGCACCGCGCCGCGGTCTGTTCGGTTCGCGCACCCGGGAGATCGACCTGGACGCCTCGGCGGTCCTGTTCGCCGACAAGCAGCCGGTCGACGTCGTCTTCTTCCGGCACCTCACCAGCGACGACGGATCGGTCAAGCACACCGGGGACAACCTGGTGGGCGGCGCCGGCTCCGGCGGCGACGACGAGGCGATCCTCGTGGACCTCCAGCGGGTCCCGGTCCACATCGACCAGATCGTCTTCACGGTGAACTCCTTCACCGGCCAGACGTTCCAGGAGGTGCAGAACGCGTTCTGCCGCATCGTGGACGAGACCAACGGCCAGGAGCTCGCCCGCTACACGCTGGACGGCGGCGGGCAGTACACGGCGCAGATCATGGCGAAGGTGCACCGCTCGGGGAACGCCTGGAAGATGACCGCCATCGGCAACCCGGCCAACGGCCGCACGTTCCAGGACCTCATGCCGGCGATCCTGCCGCACCTGTAGACGGCACCGGACCGACAGGTCCGCTCGCGGTACGCGCAGCTCCCGGAGGCATCGGCCGCCGGGAGCTGCACCGCATCACAGCACCCCGCGTGCCACCGGGCGCGCGCACATCCGGCACAGACCCGCACCACGCAGCAGAAACTCGTCGAGGGGACAGGGCAATGACGGCCGAGCTGGTCCGGGGGCAGAACCACACCTTGCCCCAGACCCGTCTGGAGATCCGGATATCGGCCGGGGCGCCCGTCGTGGCCGGTGCCACGCTCGGCGACGAGCACGGCAGGGTGCACGGCGTGGAGTGGGTCGCCCACCCGGGATCGCCGCAGCTGCACGGCCTCGAAGTCTCCCGGCAGGCCGCCGCCGACCACCGGCTCGCCGTCGACCTCGACGCCCTGCCCGGCGCGGTCCACCGGGTCACGGTGCTGCTGGCCCTGCCGCTGGGCGTGGGCGGCCCGACCCGGTTCGGGGCCGTCGCCGCGCCCTTCGTCGCGGTCACCGGCCTCGAAGGCGACGAGATCGCCACGTTCACCCTGACCGGGCTCGACAGCGAGTCCGCGGTCGCCGCGCTGGAGCTGTACCGGCGCCAGGGCGCCTGGAAGGTCCGGGCGGTCGGCCAGGGCTACGCGGGCGGTCTCGCCGCGATGCTCACCGACCAGGGTGTGGACCGGGCCGCCGAACTGGCCGGGTCGATCCAGGAGGCGGTCGCCCGCGGACTGGCCCGCTCCGTGGCCCCGCCCCCGCCCCGCACCCCGGAGGGCGACCGCGTCAGACACACCCCGGCCCAGGCCCCCGCGCCGGCCCCCGCCCCGGGCAACGGGCAGCCCCCCGTCCCGGGCAACGGGCAGCCCCCCGCCCCGGGCAACGGGCAGCCCCCCGTCCCGGAGCCGGGCGCGCCCTCGCCGGACCCGCGGCCCGAGCCCCTGGCCCAGCCGGCGGCCCCGGCGCCCCAGGGCGGGCCCGTCGACTACGCGCACCCGCGCCGCCAGTCCACCGCGCCCCCGCCGCCCCCTCCGGCCGCGCCGCCCGCCGGGCCGGGGCGGCCCGCCCAGCCCGTCGCCGGGGACGCGACCGGCTGGTCCATGGACGAGCGCCTCTACAACCAGGTGTGGGGCATGTTCGAGGACATGGCCCGGACCGTCGCCGCGTACCGCAGCGCCGTCGACTTCGCCGAGTCCCGGATGGACCAGGAGCTGGAGCGGACCCTGTCCGACCCGCGCAGTCGCATCGGCGGTGCGGGGGACCGGGCCCGCGAGGCGGCCCGCGCCAAGCGCGACGAGCTGACCGGCCGGGCCCGCGAGTCGCTGGACCGCGACCTGGCCCAGCTCGCCGCCGAGTCCGCCGTCGTGGAGCCCGCGCTCCCCGCCGCCTACGCGGGCTGGGACAACCCCGTCTGGCACGGCTACCGCGTGCCGATGGAGATACCCATGGCCCTGCGGATCGGGGACCTCCGCCTGCCGGAGAGCACCGGCCTGCGCATCCCGCTGCTCGTCCGGCTCCCGCTGGAGCGGGGCATGTGGATCGACAGCGGGCGTACGGCGTCCGGGGCCGATGCGCAGGCCGGCCCGGAGCACCTGCGCCGGCTCGCGATGGAGAGCGCGGTGCTGCACGCCGCCCGGCTGCTGGCCGTCTACCCGCCGAACGAGTTCTCGGTCCATGTGATCGACCCGGCCGGTTCGGCCGCCGGGGCGCTCGCCCCGCTGGTCCGCTCCGGGGTTCTCCCGGCTCCGCCCGCTTCCGGGGCCCAGGGGGTCTCCTCGGTCCTCGCCCACCTGACCCGGCGCGTCGACCTGGTGCAGATGGCGATCCGGGCCGGTGCCGCCGACTCGCTGCCGCCGGATCTGGACCCGGCCGAGCAGCTGCTGATCGTCAACGACTTCCCGCACGGCTTCGACGACCGAGCGGTCACCCAGCTGCGCTACCTCGCCGACGAGGGGCCCTCCGTCGGCGTCCACCTCATGATGGTCGCCGACCGGGAGGAGGCCTCCGGGTACGGACCGGTCCTCGACCCCCTGTGGCGTTCGCTGCTGCGCGTCACCCCGGTCGCCGACGACCATCTGGCCGACCCCTGGGTCGGTCACGCGTGGACGTACGAACCGCTGCGGACGCCGCCGGGCAGCGCGGTTCTGGACCAGGTGCTGGCCCAGGTGGCGAACGCCCGCCGCACCGGACACCGCTGAGCCCACACCTCGGGATGCGTGCCCGCGCCCTCTTCGCACCTCATCCACCTGGGCTTTTGGAGATTATTTAGCCTTCTCTTTACCTTCTCTTGGGGTTTCCTGTACCGTTCATCGGGCGGAGGGGAGTACTCCCATACGCGGCGTTCCCGTCAGTACGGACCGTGACCGGTCCCGGGGCGCCGGCCCGGACGCGCGTCCCGTGCGCCCAGGTGGAAGAGACCTCCGGCAGCGACGACGCTGATCAGTAGCACGTAGCGAACTGCCGGAGGCGCAGTGGACGTTTCATGGACCCTCTGGGCGCTGACCATCATCGGTCTCTGCGCCCTCATCGCCGTCGACTTCTTCATCGGGCGCAAGCCCCACGACGTGTCGACCAAGGAAGCCGGGATCTGGACGATCGTCTGGATCGCGCTGGCCGTCCTCTTCGGCCTCGGCCTGCTCGTCTTCGGCGAGAGCCAGGCGTCGGGCGAGTTCTTCGCGGGCTTCATCACCGAGAAGTCGCTGAGTGTCGACAACCTCTTCGTCTTCGTGCTGATCATGGCGAAGTTCTCGGTGCCCTCCCACCTCCAGCAGCGGGTGCTGCTCGTCGGCGTGCTGATCGCGCTGGTGCTGAGGGCGGGCTTCATCGCCGCCGGTGCCGCGGTCATCGCCAACTTCTCGTGGGTCTTCTACATCTTCGGCGCGTTCCTGATCTACACCGCCTGGAAGCTCATCCAGGAGGCGCGGGCCGACGAGGAGGAAGAGGAGTTCGAGGAGAACCGCCTCCTCAAGAACATCGAGCGCCGCTTCGGCGTCGCCGACCGGTACCACGGCACCAAGCTGTTCATCCGCAACAACGGCAAGCGCGTCCTGACCCCGCTGATGGTCGTCATGCTCGCCATCGGCACCACCGACGTGCTGTTCGCGCTGGACTCCATCCCCGCGATCTTCGGCCTGACCCAGGACCCGTACATCGTCTTCACCGCCAACGCCTTCGCCCTGATGGGGCTGCGCCAGCTGTACTTCCTGATCGGCGGACTGCTCAAGAAGCTGGTCCACCTCAGCTACGGGCTGTCGGTGATCCTCGGCTTCATCGGCGTCAAGCTCGTGCTGCACGCCCTGCACGAGTCCGGGGTACACGTCCCCGAGATCTCCATCCCGGTCTCGCTCGGCGTCATCTGCGGAGTGCTGGTGATCACCACGATCACGAGTCTGATCGCCAACAGGAAACAGGCCGAGGCCGAGGAGCGGGCCGAGAAGAGCCACGCCTCCTAGGAGGGCGTCGCGTCACCAGCCCCGGGCGCGCCACTCGGGCAGGTGGGGCCGCTCGTCGCCCAGCGTGGTGTCGCCCCCGTGGCCCGGGTAGACCCAGGTCTCGTCCGGCAGCGGGGCGAAGAGCTTGGTCTCCACGTCGTGCAGCAGGCTCGCGAACGCCTCGGGGTCCTTGTGCGTGTTGCCGACTCCGCCCGGGAAGAGGCAGTCGCCGGTGAACAGGTGCGGCGCCCCGTGCGGGTCGTCGTACAGGAGGGCGATCGAGCCCGGGGTGTGGCCGGTCAGGTGGCGGGCGGTGAGCGCCACCTGACCGACCCGGATCGTGTCGCCGTCCTCGACGAGCACCTCCGTCGGCACCTCGATGCCCTCGGCGTCGAACCGTCCGGCACAGGTGCGTGCCCCGGTCGCCGCGACCACCTCGGCCAGTGCCTGCCAGTGGTCGCGGTGCCGGTGGGTGGTGACGACCGCGATGATCGAGTCGTCGCCGATCAGCCGCAGCAGAGTCCCGGCGTCGTTGGCCGCGTCGATCAGGAGCTGCTCGCCGGTGGTCCGGCAGCGCAGCAGATAGGCGTTGTTGTCCATCGGGCCGACGGCGACCTTGGAGATCATCAGATCCGTCAGTTCGTGCACGTCCGCAGGCCCACCGACCCTGACCGCTCCGCTGTACGTCATGTCTCTCAGCCTATAGCGGGGGCGGCCTAGAGCGGGGGCAGCGCCGGAAGGGCTCCGCCTTCCACCGTCAGCGCCGTTCCGTCGCGCCGCCCGCTGAGCCAGCCCAGCAGCTCTGAGGCGTTGCCGCGTACGGAGACCGCGCCGCCCTCCGCGCCGCCGCCGGTCGTCCACACGCGCCCGGTGTCGTCGGCCAGCCCCGTCGACACGACATCCGGGTGCCCGGCGAACCGCTCGGCCAGGAAGTCGATCTCCCGCGCGGTGAACTCGTCCGGCAGGTCCTCCAGCTCGTAGCCGGCGTTCAGGTCGACGTGGTGCAGCTCGACCTCGGCGCGGCGCCGGAAGGGGACCTGGGAGGCCGAGTCCGTCACACCGTTGCGCAGGGTCACCATCCGCGACCAGTCCGCGGGCTCGGCCGCCGCCGCCGCGAAGCGGGCCGCGCTCGCCGTCAGGTCGGCCAGCTGCTCCGCCTGCGGACGGGGGGCGTCCCGCTCGATGTCACGGTCGCGGGTTTCGCTGTCTGCGTACATCGGCCGGCCCTGGAGAACATTTACGAGCGCGTCGGCGTTACGAGAGAGGTGCGCGACGACATGACCGCGGCTCCAGCCCGGCAGTCGCGACGCTTCGGCCAGGGCCGCGTCGTCCAGTTTCTCGGTGGCGCTGAGCAGTCGATCGGTCGCTTCACGGAGTGCTGCCAGGTCGTGCGCATGGTCAGTCATGGGGCCGAGCCTAGCCTCGGCCACTCGTTCGGGTGAAGGAGTCATCAGCCGTCCGCAATTCGAATGTGCGTGCTATACGCTCGGAGTCGAAAGCTCCGTACACCGCTGTGGCGCCCCCCATAACCTGGGCCAGGGGCTCAGTTTCCCCGCTTCTCTCCAGAAAGGTGCGGACCGGCGTGACCGACCGTCTCATCGTCCGTGGCGCTCGCGAGCACAACCTCAAGAACGTCTCGCTCGACCTCCCCCGCGACTCCCTCATCGTCTTCACCGGGCTCTCCGGGTCGGGCAAGTCGTCGCTCGCGTTCGACACGATCTTCGCCGAGGGCCAGCGGCGTTACGTGGAGTCCCTCTCCTCGTACGCCCGGCAGTTCCTCGGCCAGATGGACAAGCCGGACGTCGATTTCATCGAGGGCCTGTCGCCCGCCGTCTCCATCGACCAGAAGTCGACCTCGCGCAATCCCCGCTCGACGGTCGGCACCATCACCGAGGTCTACGACTACCTGCGCCTGCTCTTCGCCAGGATCGGCAAGCCGCACTGCCCCGAGTGCCGCCGCCCGATCTCGCGCCAGTCGCCGCAGGCCATCGTGGACAAGGTCCTCGGCCTGCCCGAGGGCAGCCGCTTCCAGGTGCTCTCGCCGCTGGTGCGCGAGCGCAAGGGCGAGTTCGTCGACCTCTTCTCCGATCTCCAGACCAAGGGGTACAGCAGGGCGAGGGTCGACGGCGCGACCGTCCAGCTCTCCGAGCCGCCCACGCTCAAGAAGCAGGAGAAGCACACCATCGAGGTGGTCATCGACCGCCTCACCGTGAAGGACAGCGCCAAGCGCCGGCTGACGGACTCCGTCGAGACCGCGCTGGGCCTCTCCGGCGGCATGGTCGTGCTGGACTTCGTCGACCTCCCCGAGGACGACCCCGAGCGCGAGCGGATGTACTCCGAGCACCTGTACTGCCCGTACGACGACCTCTCCTTCGAGGAGCTGGAGCCGCGCTCCTTCTCCTTCAACTCGCCCTTCGGCGCCTGCCCCGACTGCACCGGTATCGGTACGCGGATGGAGGTCGACCCGGAGCTGATCGTCCCCGACGAGGAGAAGTCCCTCGACGAGGGCGCGATCCACCCCTGGTCGCACGGCCACACCAAGGAGTACTTCGGCCGCCAGATCAACGCGCTGGCCGACGCCCTCGGCTTCCGTACGGACATCCCCTGGGCGGGGCTGCCGCAGCGCGCCAAGAAGGCCCTGCTGCACGGCCACAAGATCCAGACCGAGGTCCGCTACCGCAATCGCTACGGGCGCGAGCGCGCCTACACCACGCCGTCCTTCGAAGGCGCCGTCCAGTTCGTCAAGCGGCGGCACTCCGAGGCCGAGAGCGACTCCAGCAGGGAGCGCTTCGAGGGTTACATGCGCGAGGTCCCCTGCCCGACCTGTGAGGGCACCCGGCTCAAGCCGATCGTCCTCGCGGTCACCGTGATGGACAAGTCCATCGCCCAGGTCGCCGCGATGTCGATCAGCGAGTGCGCCGAATTCCTCGGCCGCCTCAAGCTGAACGCCCGCGACAAGAAGATCGCCGAGCGGGTGCTCAAGGAGGTCAACGAGCGGCTGAGGTTCCTGGTCGACGTGGGCCTGGACTACCTCTCGCTGAACCGCGCCGCGGGCACCCTGTCCGGCGGCGAGGCCCAGCGCATCCGGCTCGCCACCCAGATCGGCTCCGGCCTCGTCGGCGTGCTGTACGTGCTGGACGAGCCCTCCATCGGGCTGCACCAGCGCGACAACCACCGGCTGATCGAGACCCTGGTGCGCCTGCGCGACATGGGCAACACGCTCATCGTCGTGGAGCACGACGAGGACACCATCAAGGTCGCCGACTGGGTGGTCGACATCGGCCCCGGCGCCGGTGAGCACGGCGGCAAGGTGGTCCACTCCGGATCGCTCAAGGAGTTGCTGGCCAACGACAAGTCGGTCACCGGGCAGTACCTGACCGGCAAGAGGTCGATCCCGGTGCCCGACGTCCGGCGTCCCGTGGACCCCTCCCGGCTGCTCACGGTGCACGGCGCCCGGGAGAACAACCTCCAGGACATCGACGTCTCCTTCCCGCTCGGCGTGCTCACCGCCGTCACCGGCGTCTCCGGCTCGGGCAAGTCGACGCTGGTCAACGACATCCTCTACACCCACCTGGCCCGCGAGCTGAACGGCGCCAAGTCGGTGCCCGGCCGGCACACCCGGGTCGACGGGGACGACCTCGTCGACAAGGTGGTGCACGTCGACCAGTCGCCCATCGGTCGTACACCCCGGTCCAACCCGGCCACGTACACCGGCGTCTTCGACCACGTCCGCAGGCTGTTCGCCGAGACGATGGAGGCCAAGGTCCGCGGCTATCTGCCGGGCCGGTTCTCCTTCAACGTCAAGGGCGGCCGCTGCGAGAACTGCTCCGGCGACGGCACCATCAAGATCGAGATGAACTTCCTGCCCGATGTGTACGTCCCGTGCGAGGTCTGCCACGGAGCGCGCTACAACCGGGAGACCCTGGAGGTCCACTACAAGGGCAAGTCCATCGCCGAGGTGCTGGACATGCCGATCGAGGAGGGCCTGGAGTTCTTCGAGGCCGTCCCGACCATCGCCCGCCACCTGCGCACGCTCAACGAGGTCGGCCTCGGATACGTGCGGCTCGGCCAGTCCGCGCCGACGCTCTCCGGCGGTGAGGCCCAGCGGGTCAAGCTCGCCAGCGAACTCCAGAAGCGCTCCACCGGCCGCACGGTCTACGTCCTGGACGAGCCGACCACCGGTCTGCACTTCGAGGACATCTCCAAGCTGATCAAGGTGCTCTCCGGCCTGGTCGACAAGGGCAATTCGGTGATCGTCATCGAGCACAACCTCGATGTCATCAAGACCGCCGACTGGGTTGTGGACATGGGCCCCGAGGGGGGCAACGGCGGCGGCCTGGTCATCGCCGAGGGCACCCCGGAGTACGTGGCGGGCGTCCCCGCCAGCCACACCGGCAAGTTCCTCCAGGACATCCTGGGCTCGGACCGGGTCAGCGAGGCAGCCGTCCCGACGGCCCGCAAGCCCGCCAGGAAGACGGCGGCCCGGAAGACGGCCGCCGCGAAGACACCGGCGAAGACCGCGTCGGCCAAGGCGGCGGCGAAGAAGCCCGCGGCCAAGAAGACGGCCCGCGCCCGCAAGGCCTGACACCGGAGCGAAGCAGTGCGAGGCGGCGGCCCCTCCCGGGGGTCGCCGCCTCGCCGTACCCCGCCCCTGACCAGGCACGACCGGGCGGGACCGGCCCGCGCGCAGACCCGTCCTTCTCCGCCGGTATCGTCGGTTACCGCACCGATGCCGCCGCCGCCCCGGGCAGCTCCGGTACGGCCTCGCACTCTGCCCCTTCTGTCGCTTCGACCCGTGGAGACCGCATGTCCGGCCAGCCCGCCGCCCGCCGCACCGTGCTGAAGGGCGCCGCCCTCGCGGGCGTCGCCGGGCTGGGAGCGGCCGCCTGCTCGACCGACTCGAAGCTCGGCCACGCCGAGACGCCCACCCCCACCGCCCCCGTCGAACTCGGCGCGCCGGACGAGATCCCGGTCGGCGAGTCCAAGCTCTTCCGCGAGCAGCGCGTCATCGTCAGCTGCCCGGCCAAGGGGCAGTACAAGGCGTTCAGCGCCCAGTGCACCCACGCCGGCTGCCTGCTGGACAAGGTCGAGAAGAACGAGGGCCACTGCCCCTGCCACGGCAGCCTCTTCGACACGACGACCGGCAAGGCCGTCCACGGCCCCGCGACCGTGCCGCTGCCCTCCGTCCCGGTCCGCGTCGAGGGCGACAAGCTGATCGCGGGCCCCGACGCCTGACCCCACCGGGACCGGCCCCGCCAGGACCGGCCCCGGCGGGCCGGTCTACTCCCAGTCCCAGTCGATCCCGACCAGCCCCGGCCGCACCCCCTGCTCCACCAGATGCACGGTCCGGTGCCGGCCGGTGAGCGTGAGATCCGCCCGCGCGCCCCGGGGCGCGCCCGCCGACACCTGGGCGAAACTGCGGCACCGCACCGGCAGCGCCTCCTCGTCGAAGCCGACCTGGAGCACGTACTGCCCGCCGCCGAAGGTGAAGCCCCGCAGGTACTCGCCGCAGGGCCCTCCCGTACCGTCCTCGAAGCCGTAGCCGAACAGGTACGTGTCGCCCGCCCGCAGCCGGGTGTCGAAGAGCAGCTCGGCGACCAGCACCCCCGTCTCCCGGTCCCAGCGGACCCGGCCCGTGCGGCAGTTCTCCCGGGCGCTCACCACGACCTGCCCCGGATCGCAGCCCGGATCACCGATGTACACGGCGAGGTAGCGGTCGATTCCGTCCCGGTGGGCACGCACGACGTGCTGGGAGTCGCGGTGCTGCATCTGGCGGCCGGGCCCGATCCGCACCCGTTCCTGGTGGCCCACCGTGTGCAGCCCGCCGTCCGCAGGTGACTCCAGGTCCGCGAGCAGCCGCTCCACCGCCCCGGAGGCGTCCATCAGCGAGCGGTACGTCCTGGCCGGCGGGCGGTCGGTGTCCGGGCGGGACTCCGCCGCGTCCAGCAGCCCGAGCAGCGAGTTCACCGGCAGTCCGAGCACCTCCTCCAGCGCCTTCACGGCCCGCAGCGACTCCGGACGCTGCGGGCGGCGGGCGCCCTGCTGCCAGTAACTCAGGCTGGTCACCCCGACCTTGACCCCGCGGTGCGCCAGATGGTGCTGGACCCGCTGGAGCGGCAGCCCGCGCACCGACAGGGCGGTGCGCAGCGCCAGATGGAACGGTCCGGTGTGCAGCACCTGCGCCAGTTCGGCCTCGGTGTGCTGCATGGGTCCTCCAGGTGAACGTTCACGCCGGCCGGGCACGGGGCCGCGCCGGCAGGTGCCGGACCGCAGGTGGTCAGGGGGGCGCGTTCACGCCGGGGCCCCGGGCATTCACACCGCGGTGTTCACCCGCATTGAAGCGTGTTGACCCGTTCCCGACAACGGTTGATGCTCCTCCACAGCGTCCGGACGCGCTCCTTGGACCCCCACCCCCCGCCCCGGGAGGAACGCCATGCGCAACCGAAGAATCCGGCCGGCACGGCTGTCGGTGACAGCCGTTCTCGCCGCCGTCCTGCTCGCCGCGCCCACGGCGACCGCCACCGCCGCCGACCAGCCCCGCACCGCCACCGCCGCGGTCCTGGACCACCCGGCGGCCGCCGCGGCCCCGGACCGGGCAGCCACCGCCCCGACGGCCGCCCTCGCCGCCACCCGGCGGCTGAACATCACCATGCAGGCGCAGCAGAAGACCAACTGGTGCTGGGCCGCGTCCGGCAACACCATCGCCACCTGGTACGGCCGCAACTACAGCCAGAACGAGTTCTGCAACGCGGCCTTCGGCCGTGCCCAGGGCTACGAGTGCCCCAACTCGCAGGCCGCGCTCGACAACGTCCAGAACGCCCTGTACTGGGCCGGCATCAACCCCGGCTCGTACGTCAGCGGCTGGCTGCGCTACCCCACCGTGCAGGCCGAGATAGCCGCCGGACGGCCGGTGGAGACCCGCATCCAGTGGTCGTCGGGCGGCGGCCACATGCACGTGCTGTACGGGTACGACGACGCGAACAGCCTCGTCTACTGGGGCGACCCCTGGCCGTCCAGCAATCGCTACAACTGGGCCTCGCACGCCTGGTACGTGAACAACAACGAGTTCTCCTGGACCCACTCGCTCTACCGGATCGGGGCGTGACGGCATGACCACCACCCGTAACGCGCGCGGCACCCGCCCCGTCGCCGCCGCCCTGGCCGCCGCGGGCGTGCTGGCCGGCGCCGCCCTGCTCACCGCCGCCCCGCAGGCGGCCGCCGCCACCGGCCCGTCCACCACCCCCGCCGCCCTGGCCGCCGCCCACGACGCGGCCACTGACGCCACCACCCTGGACACCCTGTCCCGGTTCTTCGCCCGGGAGGGCGCCGTCAGCGAGGCGGCGGCCGCACCCCGCATCGAGGGCGCCGCCGTGCCCGTGCGCACCCTGTCCGCCGGCTTCGTCGCGGGGGAACCCGGGGCACCCATCGCCTCCCTGGACTACCTGGCCAGCACCGCCGTCTCGTCGGACGGGCAGAAGGCGTCGCTGTGGACGCTGCCCGAGCCGGGCAGGGACGGCGGCTACCAGGTGGTGAACATCGCCACCGGGGACGACGAGGCCCGGTACGCCGCGGCGGGCGCCCGCAAGCTGCCCGGCGGCGTCGTCTTCCACGAGCCCCAGATCGACGCCTGGTACGTCCAGAAGGGGAGCAAGGTGCTCCCGCTCGACCAGGACGCCGTCCGGGCGGTCGGCAAGGAGGGGACGACCCTCTCCGCCTACCGCGCCCGGGTGCGGGCCGCCTACGCCGACAAGCTCCCCGGCTCCGCCTACGCCCGCAAGGGCGAGGCCGGCGGCTACGGGCCCGCCGAGGCGAAATCCGCCCCGGTGAAGCCGTCCGGGCCCGCCATCGCCGCGGGCGGCGGCGCGGACACGGCCCTGACCGCGGGCTCCACCGCGGCCGCCGGGGGAGCCGTCGCCGTCCTCGCCCTCTGCGGCGTCACCGCCCTGCGGCTGCGCGGCCGCCGCAGGACCGGATGACGCGCACCCCATGACCCCGCGCTCCGGGACAGGTGACCCCACCCCTGTCCCGGAGCGCGGCGACATCCGGGCACCCCGCACTGTCACTGCCCGCAAGTAGGGTGGGAGACATGGCAGACCCCTCCAGCTACCGCCCCAAGCCGGGACAGATCCCCGACTCCCCGGGGGTCTACAAATTCCGCGACGAACACCGCCGGGTGATCTACGTCGGGAAGGCCAAGAGCCTGCGCCAGCGCCTGGCCAACTACTTCCAGGACCTCTCCGGCCTCCACCCGCGCACGCGCACGATGGTGACCACGGCCGCCTCCGTGGAGTGGACCGTCGTCTCCACCGAGGTCGAGGCGCTCCAGCTCGAATACTCCTGGATCAAGGAGTTCGACCCCCGGTTCAACGTCAAGTACCGCGACGACAAGAGCTACCCCTACCTCGCGGTCACGCTGAACGAGGAGTTCCCCCGGGTCCAGGTGATGCGCGGCGCCAAGAAGAAGGGCGTGCGCTACTTCGGCCCGTACGGGCACGCCTGGGCGATCCGCGAGACCGTCGACCTGATGCTGCGGGTCTTCCCCGTCCGTACGTGCTCCGCCGGCGTCTTCAAGAACGCCGCGCGCACCGGCCGCCCCTGCCTCCTCGGCTACATCGGCAAGTGCTCGGCCCCCTGCGTCGGCCGCGTCACCCCCGAGGAGCACCGCGAACTGGCCGACGACTTCTGCGACTTCATGGCCGGCCGCACCGGCACGTACATCCGCCGCCTGGAGAAGGACATGATGGCGGCGGCCGAGGAGATGGAGTACGAGCGGGCCGCGCGGCTGCGTGACGACGTCGAGGCGCTCAGGCGCGCCATGGAGAAGAGCGCCGTCGTCCTCGCCGACGCCACCGACGCCGACCTCATCGCGGTCGCCGAGGACGAGCTGGAGGCGGCCGTCCAGATCTTCCACGTACGCGGCGGCCGGGTGCGCGGCCAGCGCGGCTGGGTCACCGACAAGGTGGAGAACGTCGACACCTCCGGCCTCGTGGAGCACGCCCTCCAGCAGCTGTACGGCGAGGAGAGCGGCGACGCCGTCCCCAAGGAGGTCCTCGTCCCGGCCCTCCCCGAGGACCCCGAGGCGGTCTCCCAGTGGCTGGCGGACCGCCGAGGATCCCAGGTCAGCCTGCGCATCCCGCAGCGCGGCGACAAGAAGGACCTGATGGTCACGGTCCAGCGCAACGCCCAGCAGGCCCTCGGGCTGCACAAGACCAAGCGCGCCTCCGACCTCACCACCCGCTCCCGGGCCCTGGAGGAGATCGCCGGGGCCCTGGGCCTGGACACCGCCCCGCTGCGCATCGAGTGCTTCGACATCTCCCACCTCCAGGGCGACGACGTCGTGGCGTCCATGGTCGTCTTCGAGGACGGGCTCGCCCGCAAGGGGGAGTACCGCCGCTTCCAGATCAAGGGCTTCGAGGGCCAGGACGACGTCCGCTCGATGCACGAGGTGATCAGCCGCCGCTTCCGCCGCTACCTCCAGGAGAAGGAGCGCACGGGGGAGTGGGAGGAGACCCCGGCCCCCACGGGCCCGGCGCCCACCGGCCCCGTACCGGCGTCCGCCGAGCCGGCCGCCGAGGGGCCCCGCGAGGACGACGGCCGGCCCAGGCGCTTCGCGTACCCGCCGCAGCTCCTCGTGGTCGACGGCGGGCAGCCGCAGGTCGCCGCCGCCAAGCGGGCCCTGGACGAGCTGGGCATCGACGACATCGCCGTCTGCGGCCTCGCCAAGCGCCTCGAAGAGGTCTGGCTGCCCGATGACGACGACCCGGTGGTCCTGCCCCGTTCCAGCGAGGGGCTGTACCTCCTCCAGCGCATCCGCGACGAGGCCCACCGCTTCGCCATCACCTACCAGCGCGCCAAGCGGGCCAAGCGCATCCGCTCCAGCCCCCTGGACGCCGTCGCCGGTCTCGGGGACACCCGCAAACAGGCCCTGATCAAACATTTCGGCTCCGTGAAGAAGCTCAGGCAGGCGACAATCGACGAGATCTGCGAGGTTCCCGGGATAGGCCGCAGGACGGCGGAATCAGTGGCCGTCGCCCTCGCGGCGGCCGCCCCGGCCGCACCCGCCGTGAACACGGCCACAGGAGAGATCATGGAAGAGGACGACGGGGGCAGCACGACATGACTGACCACGAACATGAACACGGGCACGACCGCACCGACCGAACAGACGGAGCAGCAGACGTGAGTACGGGCACCTCGACCGAATCGGGTGACAGCGCGGCCGCCATCCCCGAGCTGGTGATCATCTCCGGCATGTCCGGCGCCGGGCGCAGCACCGCTGCCAAGTGTCTGGAGGACCTCGGCTGGTTCGTCGTGGACAACCTGCCGCCCGCGCTGATCCCCACCATGGTGGAGCTCGGCGCCCGCTCCCAGGGCAACGTGGCACGGATCGCCGTCGTCGTGGACGTGCGCGGCCGCCGCTTCTTCGACAACCTGCGCGAATCCCTCGCCGACCTGGACGCCAAGGGCGTCACCCGCCGGGTGGTCTTCCTGGAGTCCTCCGACGACGCACTGGTCCGCCGCTTCGAATCGGTCCGCCGCCCCCACCCCCTCCAGGGCGACGGCCGGATCGTCGACGGCATCGCCGCCGAGCGCGACCTGCTCCGCGAGCTGCGCGGTGACGCCGACCTGGTGATCGACACCTCCAGCCTCAACGTGCACGAGCTGCGCGCCAAGATGGACGCCCAGTTCGCCGGCGACGAGGAACCGGAGCTGCGCGCCACCGTGATGTCGTTCGGCTTCAAGTACGGCCTGCCGGTCGACGCCGACCTGGTGGTCGACTGCCGCTTCCTGCCCAACCCGCACTGGGTCCCGGAGCTGCGCCCCTTCACCGGGCTCAACGAGGAGGTCTCCTCCTACGTCTTCGACCAGCCCGGCGCCAAGGAATTCCTCAACCAGTACACCGAACTGCTCCAGCTCGTCGCCGCGGGCTACCGCCGTGAGGGCAAGCGCTACGTGACCATCGCCGTCGGCTGCACGGGCGGCAAGCACCGCTCCGTGGCCATGTCCGAGAAGCTGGCGGCGCGGCTCGCCACCGAGGGGATCGAGACCGTGCTCGTACACAGGGACATGGGGCGCGAGTGACCAGCCGCAATCTGCGCCTGCGCCGGCTGCGCGGTGCCACGCCCGCGTTCGCCAAGCGCAAGCGCGGCGCCCAGCCCAAGGTCGTCGCGCTCGGCGGCGGCATGGGCCTGTCCGCCTCCCTCACCGCGCTGCGGCGGATCACCGGCGACCTGACTGCCGTGGTCACCGTCGCCGACGACGGAGGCTCCAGCGGGCGGCTCCGCGAAGAGCTGGGCGTCCTGCCGCCCGGCGACCTGCGCAAGGCGCTGGCCGCCCTGTGCGGGGACGACGAGTGGGGCCAGACCTGGGCGCAGGTCATCCAGCACCGCTTCCAGTCCAAGGGCGACCTGCACGAGCACGCGGTCGGCAATCTGCTGATCGTCGCCCTGTGGGAGCAGCTCGGCGACCACGTCCAGGCCCTGGACCTGGTCGGCAAGCTCCTCGGCGCGCACGGCCGGGTGCTGCCCATGTCCGCCGTGCCGCTGGAGCTCCAGGCCCTGGTCAAGGGCCACGACCCCGACCGCCCGGAGGACGTGGACACCGTGCGCGGCCAGGCCACCGTCGCCCTCACCCCGGGCGAGGTGCAGTCGGTGCACGTGGTCCCGGCCGACCCGCCGGCCGTCCCCGAGGCGGTCGCCGCCGTGCTGGACGCGGACTGGGTGGTCCTCGGTCCGGGCTCCTGGTTCTCCTCGGTCATCCCCCATCTGCTCGTCCCCGAACTGCTGGACGCGCTGATCGAGACGAAGGCCCGCAAGGTCCTCTCACTGAACCTCGCACCGCAACCCGGTGAAACAGATGGCTTCTCACCGCAGCGTCATTTGGAGGTTTTGGGACGACACGCCCCTAAACTCGCCCTGGACGTGGTGCTGGCCGACGAGGCCGCCGTGCCCGACCGCGAATCACTCGCCGACGCAGCGAAAAGGCTCGGCGCCGCGGTCGAGCTGGCGCCCGTGGCCTCACCCGACGGCGTTCCGATCCATGATCCGGAGCTGTTGGCCGCCGCGTACGACCGTATTTTTCGGATGCATGGAAGGATCGGCCCATGGCGATGACGCCGGCGGTGAAGGATGAAGTCTCTCGGCTTCCCGTGACCCGGACCTGCTGCAGGAAGGCAGAGGTTTCGGCGATTCTTCGGTTCGCGGGTGGACTCCACCTGGTGAGCGGCCGGATCGTGATCGAGGCGGAGCTGGACACCGCGATGGCGGCGCGCCGGCTGAAGCGGGACATCCTGGAGATCTTCGGGCACAGCTCGGAGCTGATCGTGATGGCACCCGGCGGCCTGCGGCGCGGCTCGCGCTACGTCGTACGCGTGGTGGCGGGCGGCGACCAGCTGGCGCGCCAGACGGGCCTGGTCGACGGCCGGGGCCGCCCCATCCGCGGCCTGCCCCCGCAGGTGGTCTCGGGGGCCACCTGCGACGCGGAGGCCGCCTGGCGCGGGGCCTTCCTGGCGCACGGCTCGCTCACCGAGCCCGGCCGCTCCTCCTCGCTGGAGGTGACCTGCCCCGGCCCGGAGGCCGCGCTCGCGCTGGTCGGCGCCGCCCGCAGGCTCTCCATCGCGGCGAAGGCCCGCGAGGTGCGCGGAGTGGACCGGGTCGTCGTCCGTGACGGCGACGCGATCGGCGCCCTGCTCACCCGGCTCGGCGCCCATGAATCGGTGCTGGCCTGGGAGGAGCGGCGGATGCGGCGCGAGGTCCGCGCCACCGCCAACCGCCTCGCCAACTTCGACGACGCCAACCTGCGCCGCTCGGCCAGGGCGGCGGTCGCCGCGGGCGCCCGGGTGGGGCGCGCACTGGAGATCCTGGGCGAGGAGGTCCCCGAGCACCTCGCGGCGGCCGGCCGGCTGCGCATGGAGCACAAGCAGGCCTCCCTGGAGGAGCTGGGCGCGCTCGCCGACCCGCCGCTCACCAAGGACGCGGTCGCCGGGCGCATCCGGCGGCTCCTCGCGATGGCCGACAAGCGCGCCCAGGACCTGGGTATCCCCGGCACGGAATCCACTCTCAGCGAAGAGCTGGCCGACGGACTGGTCGGCTGACCCGCGTGCCCGGCGCCGGCGCCGCGGCGGGAACGGCCCGCGCACCCGCGGGCGTTGACGCTGCGTAATCGTCGCGAGGGGCCGGGGAAGGTGCCCGGAGGCCCGTATTCCTACTGGGGAGTACGGGCTTTCCGCGTCCGTCCGGCCGTGGCCGATGTCACCCCGACGGCTCCGGAGAGGTAGGGTCGTAGGCGGTCGGGGACATCCCATACAACTCGCCGGCGTCGAAAACCGGCGTACCTAACGAGGAGATCGGTTCGTGACGATCCGCGTAGGCATCAACGGCTTTGGCCGCATCGGTCGTAACTACTTCCGCGCGCTGCTGGAGCAGGGTGCGGACATCGAGATCGTGGCTGTCAACGACCTGGGTGACACTGCGACCACGGCCCACCTGCTGAAGTACGACACCATCCTGGGTCGTCTCAAGGCAGAGGTCAGCCACACCGCCGACACCATCACCGTCGACGGTCACACCATCAAGGTGCTCTCCGAGCGCAACCCGGCCGACATCCCCTGGGGTGAGCTGGGCGTCGACATCGTCATCGAGTCGACCGGCATCTTCACCAAGAAGGCCGACGCGGCGAAGCACATCGCGGGTGGTGCGAAGAAGGTCCTCATCTCGGCTCCGGCCAAGGAGGAGGACATCACTATCGTCATGGGCGTCAACCAGGACAAGTACGACGCGGCCAACCACCACGTCATCTCCAACGCGTCCTGCACGACCAACTGTGTCGCCCCGATGGCCAAGGTTCTCGACGAGAACTTCGGCATCGTCAAGGGCCTCATGACCACGGTCCACGCGTACACCAACGACCAGCGGATCCTGGACTTCCCGCACTCGGACCTGCGCCGCGCCCGCGCCGCCGCCGAGAACATCATCCCGACCACGACCGGCGCCGCCAAGGCGACCGCTCTGGTCCTCCCGCAGCTCAAGGGCAAGCTCGACGGCATCGCGATGCGCGTCCCGGTTCCGACCGGCTCCGCCACCGACCTCGTCGTGACCCTGCAGCGCGAGGTCACCAAGGACGAGGTCAACGCCGCGTTCAAGAAGGCCGCCGACGACGGCGACCTGAACGGCTTCCTGACCTACACCGAGGACCCGATCGTCTCCTCGGACATCGTCGGTGACCCGTCGTCCTGCACCTTCGACTCCTCCCTGACCATGGTCCAGGAGGGCAACACGGTGAAGATCCTCGGCTGGTACGACAACGAGTGGGGCTACTCCAACCGCCTCGTCGACCTGACCGTCTTCGTCGGCAGCCAGCTCTGACCGGCGCCGAACCGGCAGGCATCTCGATGTGAGCACGGGGCTCGAACAGCGCAACGCCGCGCCGTTCGAGCCCCCTCGCATGCTCCCTCGTCCTCCAAGGAGTCCAGACAGATGAAGACGATCGACGCACTTCTCGCCGAAGGGGTCGCCGGCAAGCGGGTATTCGTCCGCGCCGACCTCAACGTGCCGCTGAGCGGCACCACCATCACCGACGACGGCCGCATCCGCGCCGTCGCCCCGACCGTCCGGAAGCTGGCCGAGGCCGGCGCCCGGGTCGTCGTCGCCTCGCACCTGGGCCGCCCCAAGGGCGCCCCGGACCCGGCGTTCTCGCTGGCCCCCGCCGCCACCCGGCTCGGTGAACTGCTCGGCACCGACGTGGCCTTCGCGACCGACACGGTCGGCGAGTCCGCCCGCGCCACCGTCGCGGCCCTCACCGACGGCCGGGTCGCCGTCATCGAGAACCTCCGCTTCAACCCCGGTGAGACCTCCAAGGACGACGCCGAGCGCGGGGCGTTCGCGGATCAGCTCGCCGAGCTCGCCGACCTGTACGTGGGCGACGGCTTCGGTGCCGTCCACCGCAAGCACGCCTCGGTCTTCGACCTCCCGGCCCGGCTCCCGCACGCCGCGGGCGACCTGATCGCCACCGAGGTCGGCGTCCTGAAGAAGCTCACCGACGACGTTCGGCGGCCGTACGCGGTCGTGCTCGGCGGCGCCAAGGTCTCCGACAAGCTCGGCGTCATCGACCACCTGCTGGAGCGCGCCGACCGCATCCTCATCGGCGGCGGCATGGCGTACACCTTCCTCAAGGCCCAGGGCCACGAGGTCGGCAGCTCGCTGCTCCAGGAGGACCAGATCCCGGCCGTGCGCGAATACCTGCGGCGCGCCGAGGAGAAGGGCGTGGAGTTCGTACTCCCCGTCGACGTCGTGGTCGCCCCCGCGTTCCCCGACCTCAAGACCAAGGCCCCGGCCAACCCCTCCACCGTCGCCGCCGACGCCATGCCGGCCGGGCAGATGGGGCTGGACAACGGCCCGGAGACCAACAAGCTCTACGCATCGAAGCTCGCCGACGCGGCCACCGTCTTCTGGAACGGCCCGATGGGCGTCTTCGAGCACCCCGACTTCGCCGAGGGCACCCGGGCCGTCGCCCAGGCCCTCGTCGACTCCTCGGGCTTCAGCGTGGTCGGCGGTGGCGACTCCGCCGCCGCCGTCCGCATCCTGGGCTTCGACGAGAACGCGTTCGGACACATCTCGACCGGTGGCGGCGCCAGCCTCGAATACCTTGAGGGCAAGACGCTTCCCGGCCTCGCCGCACTGGAGGACTGACCTTTCATGACCACCCGCACCCCGCTGATGGCGGGCAACTGGAAGATGAACCTCAACCACCTTGAGGCCATCGCCCACGTCCAGAAGCTCGCCTTCGCCCTGGCCGACAAGGACTACGACGCCGTCGAGGTCGCCGTCCTGCCGCCCTTCACCGACCTGCGCTCCGTGCAGACGCTGGTCGACGGCGACAAGCTGAAGATCAAGTACGGCGCCCAGGACATCTCGGCGCACGACTCCGGCGCGTACACCGGCGAGATCTCCGGCGCCATGCTCGCCAAGCTGAAGTGCACCTTCGTCGCCGTCGGCCACAGTGAGCGCCGCCAGTACCACGGCGAGACCGACGAGGTCTGCAACGCCAAGGTGAAGGCCGCCTACAAGCACGGCCTGACCCCGATCCTGTGCGTCGGCGAGGGCCTGGACGTCCGCAAGGCCGGCGACCAGGTCGCGCACACCCTCGCGCAGCTCGACGGCGCCCTGAAGGACATCCCGGCCGAGCAGGCCGAGACCATCGTGGTCGCCTACGAGCCGGTCTGGGCCATCGGGACCGGCGAGGTCGCCACCCCCGAGGACGCCCAGGAGGTCTGCGGCGCGATCCGCGGCCGGCTCGCCGAGCTGTACTCGCAGGAGCTGGCCGACGCGGTCCGCATCCAGTACGGCGGCTCGGTCAAGTCCGGCAACGTGGCCGCGATCATGGCCCAGCCCGACGTCGACGGCGCCCTGATCGGCGGCGCGGCGCTGGACGCCGACGAGTTCGTCAAGATCGTCCGCTTCCGCGACCAGTGAGTATGCGGTAGCGCGGATCCGTCGTACCCTTGCGGGGGCCGGGGAGGGCAGCCTCCCGGCCCCCGTTGTTCGTACATGCAGTCAGGATTTCCGGAAAGTAGGGACCAGCCGTGATTTTGGGGTTCGAGATCGCCCTGATCGTCTTCAGCCTGCTGCTGATGCTGCTGGTGCTGATGCACAAGGGCAAGGGCGGCGGTCTTTCCGACATGTTCGGTGGCGGCATGCAGTCCTCCGTCGGTGGTTCCTCGGTCGCCGAGCGCAACCTCGACCGGATCACCGTCGTGGTCGGTCTGGGCTGGTTCGCGTGCATCGTGGTGCTCGGCCTGCTCATCAAGCTGGACAACTGACCCGTCGTACGCGATTCCCGGTGACGGTGTAACTCCTTTCACTGGACGCGCGTTGGGCCTTACGTAGACTGGGGCATCTTCGAGCACCATCACGCAGGGAGTTACGACCGTGGCAAGTGGCAACGCGATCCGGGGAAGCCGGGTCGGAGCGGGGCCGATGGGGGAGGCCGAGCGCGGCGAGTCCGCGCCACGCGCCCGCATCTCGTTCTGGTGCTCGAACGGGCACGAGACGCAGCCGAGCTTCGCCCATGACGCGCAGGTACCGGAGACCTGGGACTGCCCGCGCTGCGGTTTCCCGGCCGGCCAGGACCGGGACAGCCCGCCCGACCCGCCCCGCACCGAGCCGTACAAGACGCACCTCGCGTACGTGCGCGAGCGGCGCAGCGACGCGGACGGCGAGGCCATCCTCGCCGAGGCCCTGGCGAAACTCCGCGGCGAGATCTGAATCGTTCACCGGCCGGACACCCCACGGGTGCCCGGCCGGATTGCTTCCGTCGTGCCGCAGCCCGCCGCTGTCACGTCCGGCCGCCTGATCAATTAGGTTGGAGGGGCAGCGGGGAACTGCGGTTACGAGAGAAGTGGGCTGATGTCCGGGATGAACGCAACAAGCCGTACCAGGCTCAACCAGACGCCGGAATGGGCGGCGCTGGGCAAGCACCGTGAGCAGCTCGGGTCGACCCATCTGCGCCAGCTGTTCGCGGACGACCCGGCGCGCGGCACCGGGTACACCCTGCGGGTCGGCGACCTGTACCTCGACTACTCCAAGCACCTGGTCACCGACGAGACTCTGGCGCTGCTGCGCGAGCTCGCCGCCGCCACCGACGTCGCCGGACTGCGCGACGCCATGTTCCGCGGCGACAAGATCAACACCACCGAGGACCGCGCTGTCCTGCACACCGCGCTGCGTGCCCCGCGGGGCGCCGTGATCGAGGTCGACGGCGAGAACGTGGTGCCCGCCGTCCACGCCGTGCTCGACAAGATGGCGGCCTTCTCCGACCGCGTCAGGTCGGGGGAGTGGACCGGCCACACCGGCAAGCCGATCAAGAACATCGTCAACATCGGCATCGGCGGCTCCGACCTCGGCCCCGCCATGGCGTACGAGGTGCTGCGCTCCTTCACGGACCGCTCGCTCACCTTCCGCTTCGTCTCCAACGTCGACGGTGCCGACCTGCACGAGGCCGTGCACGACCTCGACCCCGCCGAGACACTGTTCGTCATCGCGTCGAAGACCTTCACCACGATCGAGACGATCACCAACGCCACCTCCGCCCGCGACTGGCTGCTGACCGGGCTGAGGGCCGGTCAGGACGCGGTGGCCAAGCACTTCGTGGCGCTGTCGACCAACGCCGACAAGGTCGCCGGCTTCGGCATCGACACGGCCAACATGTTCGAGTTCTGGGACTGGGTCGGCGGCCGCTACTCGTACGACTCCGCCATCGGGCTCTCCCTGATGATCGCCATCGGCCCGGACCGGTTCCGCGAGATGCTCGACGGCTTCCACCTCGTCGACGAGCACTTCCGCACCGCCCCCGCGGAGGAGAACGCCCCGCTGCTGCTCGGCCTGCTGGGCGTCTGGTACGGCGCGTTCTTCGACGCCCAGTCGCATGCCGTGCTGCCCTACAGCCACTACCTGTCCAAGTTCACCGCGTACTTGCAGCAGCTGGACATGGAGTCCAACGGCAAGTCCGTGGACCGGGACGGCAATCCGGTCGACTGGCAGACCGGACCGGTCGTCTGGGGCACCCCCGGCACCAACGGGCAGCACGCCTATTACCAGCTGATCCACCAGGGCACCAAGGTCATCCCGGCCGACTTCATCGGCTTCGCCCAGCCGGTCGATGACCTGCTGCCCGGCCTGGTCGCCCAGCACGACCTGCTGATGGCCAACTTCTTCGCCCAGACCCAGGCCCTGGCCTTCGGCAAGACACCGGACGAGGTACGGGCCGAGGACGTCCCCGAGGAGCTGGTGGCGCACAAGACGTTCCGGGGCAACCACCCGACGACGACGATCCTCGCCGACCGGCTGACCCCCTCCGTGCTCGGCCAGCTGATCGCCCTGTACGAGCACAAGGTCTTCGTCCAGGGAGCCGTCTGGAACATCGACTCCTTCGACCAGTGGGGTGTCGAGCTCGGCAAGGTCCTCGCCAAGAAGATCGAGCCCGTGCTGACCGGGGACGAGGGTGCCGAGGGCGCGGGGGAGCAGCTGGACAGCTCGACCGCCGCGCTCGTCACCGCCTACCGCGAACTGCGCGACCGCTGACCACGCACCCGGGCCCGGCCCGCTCGCGAAGAGCGGACCGGGCCCGGGAGCACGGCCGGTGGCGGCCCGTCAGGCGGAAGCCGGCGGGTACAGGGCGCGTGGCAGGCGGGAGGCCGCCGCCGCGTCCAGCAGCCACAGCGTGCGGCTCCGGCCGTACGCCCCGGCCGCCGGGGCCTGGATCTCCCCGGCCCCCGACAGGGCGATGGCCACGGCCTCCGCCTTGTCCTCGCCCGCCGCCAGCAGCCACACCTCGCGCGCCGCCCGGATGGCGGGCAGCGTCAGCGAGATACGGACGGGCGGCGGCTTGGGCGCGCCGTGCACACCGACGACGGTGCGCTCGGTCTCCCGTACCGCCGGCAGCTCGGGGAAGAGCGAGGCTACATGGGTGTCCGGGCCGACGCCCAGCATCAGCACGTCGAACTCCGGCACCGGGCCGTGGTCCTGCGGCGCCGCCGCGGCGGCCAGCTCCGCCGCGTACCCGGCGGCCGCGGCGTCGGCGTCCGGGCCGTAGGGGCCGTCGGACGCGGGCATGACGTGCACCCGGGAGGGGTCCAGCCCCACCGCGTCCAGCAGGGCCTCGCGGGCCTGGGTGACATTGCGCTCCGGGTCGCCCTCCGGCAGGAACCGCTCGTCGCCCCACCACAGGTCGAGCCGCGACCAGTCGACCGCGTCCCGGGCGGGGGCGGCGCCCAGCGCGGCCAGCAGACCGTTGCCGTTGCGGCCGCCGGTGAGCACCACCGAGGCATCGCCGCGCGCGGCCTGGGCGTCCACGATCCTCGTGATCAGCCGGGCCGCCGCGGCCTGCGCCATCAGCTCCTTGTCGCGGTGCACGACGAGCTGCGGAACCGTGCTCACTTCGACGCCGCCTTCTTCGCCGGGGCGGCCTTCTTGGCGGCCGGCGCCTTGGCGGGGGCCTTGGCCGGCTCCTCGGCGGCGGGCACGCCCGCCGTGTCGAGTCGGTCCACACCGAACTTCACCGTGGACTCGTAGACGTTGTCCGGGTCCAGCCGGCGCAGCTCCTCCGCGAGCAGCTCCGCCGTCTCGCGGCGCTTGAGGGCCACCGCGCGGTCCGGCTGGCCCACCATGCAGAGCGTGGCGAGCGAGCCGTCGGCCCGGTCCAGGACGATGTCGCCGTTCTTCGTCGCCATCCGGACGGCGGTGAGGCCGGGGCCGCCGGACGTGGTGCGCTCCACCGGAACGCCCAGCCGGTCCGCCAGCCACATGGCCAGCAGCTCGCAGCTCGGGTTGTCCGACTCGCCCTCGACCGTGGCGGAGACGACCTCGGCGGGCTGCTGGTCGAGCGCCGCCGCCAGCATCGAGCGCCACGGCGTGATGCGGGTCCATGCCAGGTCCGTGTCACCGGGCTGGTACGTCGCCGCGCGCACCGCCAGCTCGTCGAGCGGGTGCTCGGCCGAGTAGGTGTCGGTGATCCGACGCTGGGAGAGGGCGCCGAGCGGGTCCTTCGCCGGGTCGGCGGGGGCGTCCTGCGGCCACCACACCACCACCGGGGCGTCCGGCAGCAGCAGCGGCAGGACCACCGACTGGGCGTGGTTGGCCAGCTCGCCGTGCAGCCGCAGCACGACGGTCTCGCCGGAACCCGAGTCGGAACCGACCCGGATCTCGGCGTCCAGCCGCGCGTCGCGGCGGGCCCGCGGCGAACGGCTGACCCGCTTGATGACCGCGATGATCCGCGAGGGGTGCTCGCGCGAGGAGTCGCTGGCCGCCTTGAGCGCGTCGTAGGCGTTCTCCTCGTCGGTGACGATGACGAGGGTGAGAACCATCCCGATGGCGGGGGCGCCGACCGCGCGCCTGCCCGAGACCAGGGCCTGGTTGATCTTGCTGGACGTGGTTTCCGTGAGGTCGATCTTCATGGCCGGCGCCAGCTCCGTCCGTCGCGTGCGAGCATCTCGTCCGCCTCGGCCGGTCCCCAGGTTCCGGCCGGGTACTGGGCGGGCTTGCCGTGCTTGTCCCAGTACTCCTCGATCGGGTCGAGGATGTTCCAGGAGAGCTCGACCTCCTGGTGGCGCGGGAAGAGGTTGGCGTCGCCGAGCAGGACGTCGAGGATGAGCCGCTCGTACGCCTCCGGGCTGGACTCCGTGAAGGACTCGCCGTACGCGAAGTCCATCGTGACGTCCCGTACCTCCATCGAGGTGCCGGGCACCTTGGAGCCGAACCGCACCGTGACGCCCTCGTCCGGCTGTACCCGGATGACCAGGGCGTTGCCGCCCAGCTCCTCCGTGGCGCCGGACTCGAACGGCAGGTACGGGGCGCGCTTGAAGACGACCGCGATCTCCGTGACCCGGCGGCCGAGCCGCTTTCCGGTCCGCAGGTAGAACGGCACGCCCGCCCAGCGGCGGTTGTTGATCGTCAGCTTGATCGCGGCGAAGGTGTCGGTCTTCGACTTGGGGTCGATTCCCTCTTCCTCCAGATAGCCGGGGACCTCCTGGCCGCCCTGCCACGCGTGCGTGTACTGGCCGCGCACGGTGTGCTTGCCCAGGTCGTCGGGCAGCTCGACCGCCGTGAGCACCTTGAGTTTCTCGGCGACCAGGGCCTTGGGGTGGAAGGAGCCGGGCTCCTCCATCGCGGTCAGCGCCAGCAGCTGGAGCAGGTGGTTCTGGATGACGTCGCGGGCCGCGCCGATGCCGTCGTAGTAGCCGGCCCGGCCGCCGATGCCGATGTCCTCGGCCATGGTGATCTGGACGTGGTCGACGTACGACCTGTTCCAGATCGGCTCCCACATCGTGTTGGCGAAGCGCAGCGCCAGGATGTTCTGGACCGTCTCCTTGCCGAGGTAGTGGTCGATGCGGAAGACCTCGTTCGGCGGGAAGACGTCGTGCACGATCTGGTTGAGCTCCTGAGCGCTCTCCAGGTCGTGGCCGAACGGCTTCTCGATGACGGCCCGGCGCCAGCTGCCGTCCTTCTGGTCGGCCAGCCCGTGCTTCTTGAGCTGCTGGACGACCTTGGGGAAGAACTTCGGCGGCACGGACAGGTAGAAGGCGAAGTTGCCGCCCGTCCCCTGCGCCTTGTCGAGCTCCTCGATCGTGGCCCTGAGGGTCTCGAAGGCCACGTCGTCGTCGAAGTTGCCCGGCACGAAGCGCATGCCCTGGCTGAGCTGCTGCCAGACCTCCTCGCGGAAGGGCGTACGGGAATGCTCCTTGACCGCGTCGTGCACGACCTGGGCGAAGTCCTCGTCCTCCCAGTCGCGGCGCGCGAAGCCGATGAGCGAGAAGCCCGGTGGCAGCAGGCCGCGGTTGGCCAGGTCGTAGACGGCGGGCATCAGCTTTTTACGGGACAAATCGCCCGTGACGCCAAAGATGACCAGGCCCGACGGCCCCGCGATGCGCGGGAGCCGTCGGTCCTGGGCGTCACGGAGCGGGTTGGCTCCGGGAACACCAGACAAAGTGGTCAGCCCTCCGAAGGGGCGAGGCGCTTGAGCTCCGCCTCGGTCGAGTTCAGCAGGTCGGTCCAGGACGCCTCGAACTTCTCGACGCCCTCGTCCTCCAGGACCTGGACGACGTCGTCGTAGTCCACCCCGAGCTTCTTGATCGCTTCGAGGTCGGCGCGGCCCTGGTCGTACGAACCGGCGACGGTGTTGCCGGTGATCTCCCCGTGGTCCGCCACCGCGTCCAGGGTCGCCTCCGGCATGGTGTTGACCGTGTTCGGCGCGACGAGGTCGACGACGTAAAGGGTGTCCTTGAGGGACGGGTCCTTCACGCCGGTGGAGGCCCACAGCGGGCGCTGCTTGTTGGCGTGCGCCTTGTCGAGGGCGTCCCAGCGCTCACCGGCGAAGACCTGCTCGTACGCCTCGTAGGCCAGGCGCGCGTTGGCCAGGGCGGACTTGCCCCGCGCGGCCTTCGCCTCGTCGCCGCCGATCGCGTCCAGCCGCTTGTCGATCTCGGTGTCCACGCGGGACACGAAGAACGACGCCACCGAGTGGATCTTGGAGAGGTCCAGGCCGGCGGCCTTCGCCTTCTCCAGGCCCGCCAGGTAGGCGTCCATGACCTCGCGGTAGCGCTCCAGCGAGAAGATCAGCGTGACGTTGACGCTGATGCCCCGGCCGATCGTCTCGGTGATCGCCGGCAGACCGGCCTTGGTCGCCGGGATCTTGATGAGCGTGTTGGGCCGGTCCACCAGCCAGGCCAGCTGCTTGGCCTCGGCGACGGTGGCCGCGGTGTTGTGGGCCAGGCGCGGGTCGACCTCGATGGAGACCCGGCCGTCCTGGCCGTCGGTCGCGTCGAAGACCGGACGCAGGATGTCGGCCGCGTCGCGGACGTCCGCGGTGGTGATCATGCGGATCGCTTCCTCGACGGTCACCCGGCGGGCGGCGAGGTCGGCGAGCTGCTGCTCGTAACCGTCGCCCGAGGAGATCGCCTTCTGGAAGATCGACGGGTTGGTCGTGACGCCCACGACGTGGCTCTGGTCGATCAGCTCCGCCAGATTGCCCGACGTGATCCGCTTGCGCGAGAGGTCGTCGAGCCAGATCGCCACGCCCTCGTCGGAGAGGCGCTTGAGTGCGTCTGTCATGAGAATTGCATCTCCTACTAGTCGTATAACAGCGTCAGCGCGCTGCGGCGGCGAGGGATTCCCGCGCGGCGGCGGCGACGTGTGCGCCGGTGAAGCCGAACTCGCGGAACAGGACCTTGGCGTCCGCCGAAGCGCCGTAGTGCTCCAGCGAAACGATCCGGCCGGCGTCCCCGACGTACCGGTACCAGGTCAGGCCGATGCCCGCCTCGACGGCCACACGGGCCCTGACCGACGGCGGCAGCACGCTGTCCTTGTAACCCTGGTCCTGCTCCTCGAACCACTCGACACACGGCATCGACACCACGCGGGTCGGAATTCCGGCCGCCTGGAGCTCCTCGCGCGCCTCCACGGTGAGCTGGACCTCGGAGCCCGTACCGATCAGCACGACCTGCGGCTCGCCGCCCTCGGCGTCGCGCAGCACGTAGCCGCCCTTCGCCGTGTCCTCGTTCGCCTCGTACGTCGGCACGCCCTGGCGGGTCAGCGCCAGACCGTGCGGGGCGCCCTTGCCGAACACCTTGGTGTAGCGACGCAGGATCTCGCGCCAGGCGATGGCGGTCTCGTTGGCGTCGGCCGGGCGCACGACGTTCAGGCCCGGGATGGCGCGCAGCGAGGCCAGGTGCTCCACCGGCTGGTGGGTCGGGCCGTCCTCGCCGAGACCGATCGAGTCGTGCGTCCACACGTACGTCACAGGCAGGTGCATCAGCGCGGACAGCCGCACGGCGTTGCGCATGTAGTCGGAGAACACCAGGAAGGTGCCGCCGTAGACGCGGGTGTTGCCGTGCAGCGCGATGCCGTTCATGGCGGCGGCCATGGCGTGCTCGCGGATGCCGAAGTGGATCGTGCGCCCGTACGGGTCGGCCTCCGGCAGCGGGTTGCCCGCCGGGAGGAACGACGACGTCTTGTCGATCGTGGTGTTGTTCGAGCCCGCCAGGTCGGCGGAGCCGCCCCACAGCTCGGGGACGATCTCGCCGAGCGCCTGGAGCACCTTGCCGGAAGCGGCGCGGGTGGCGACGCCCTTGCCGGCCTCGAAGACCGGCAGGCTGTCCTCCCAGCCCTTGGGCAGCTCGCCCGCGCGCACGCGGTCGAAGTCGGCGGCGCGCTCCGGGTCGGCGGCACGCCACGCGTCGAAGGTCTTCGCCCACTCGGCCTTGGCCTCGCGGCCCCGGTCCAGGGCGCGGCGGGTGTGCGCGATGACCTCGTCGGAGACCTCGAAGGACTTCTCCGGGTCGAAGCCCAGGACCCGCTTGGTCGCGGCGACCTCGTCGTCGCCGAGCGCGGAGCCGTGCGAGGCCTCGGTGTTCTGGGCGTGCGGGGCGGGCCAGGCGATGATCGAGCGGGCCGCGATGAACGACGGGCGCCCGGTCTCGGCCTTGGCGGCCAGCAGCGCGTGGTAGAGGCCCTCGGGGTCCAGGTCGCCGTTGGGCAGCTGGTCGACGCGCTGGACGTGCCAGCCGTACGCCTCGTAGCGCTTGACGGTGTCCTCGGAGACCGCGGTCTCCGTGTCGCCCTCGATGGAGATGTGGTTGTCGTCCCACAGCAGGACCAGGTTGCCCAGCTTCTGGTGCCCGGCCAGCGAGGACGCCTCCGCGGAGATGCCCTCCTGGAGGCAGCCGTCACCGGCGACGACCCACACCATGTGGTCGAAGGGGGAGGTGCCGGGGGCCGCCTCGGGGTCGAACAGACCGCGCTCGTAGCGGGCGGCCATGGCCATGCCCACGGCGTTGGCGACGCCCTGGCCCAGCGGGCCCGTGGTCGTCTCCACCCCGGTGGTGTGGCCGTACTCCGGGTGGCCGGGGGTCTTGGAGCCCCAGGTGCGGAACGACTTCAGGTCGTCGAGCTCCAGGCCGTAGCCGGCCAGGTAGAGCTGGATGTACAGCGTCAGGCTGCTGTGGCCCGCCGAGAGCACGAACCGGTCGCGGCCGGTCCACTCCGCGTCGGCGGGGTCGTGCCGCATCACCTTCTGGAAGATGGTGTACGCGGCGGGAGCCAGGCTCATGGCCGTACCCGGGTGGCCGTTTCCGACTTTCTGTACGGCGTCCGCGGCGAGGACGCGGACGGTGTCCACGGCCCGCTGGTCCAATTCGGTCCACTGGAGGTCTGTGGTGGTCGGCTTGGTGCTCACCCTGAGTCAGGGCTCCTCTCCAACTGTTGTAGACCGGTGACTTCGACCGCACCGGATGCAGCCGAGCCTACCCTCGTCCGTACCCGCGATTTCCGGCTCCTACCAGGGTGCGGGCGGCCCGTGGAATCCGCCTCCCGTATGAGCGGGAAGGCTCACCGATGGGCCTCTCCGATGAGCGTGCGGGCCCACTCCTGAGACGCTCCGACGAGCGGCCGGAGGCGCGGTCGCGAGGCCCTCCGAAGCACCCGGCGCCGCCCCTGCGACACCTGTGCGTCACTCGTACGTGCGAAGCCTCGCGAGGGTGCTCCACGACGGCCTCCGGCGCCACATCAACACGACCCCACCCCCGCGAAGGGCGGCCTGTCCCCAACGTCTACAGTGGTCGGGTTCGCGCAAGTCTTTACCGGGCCCTCACGCCCGGAGCTTGCTGGGATTTCTCTGTCAGGGGTGTGCGTGACGGCCGTCGAGTCCCGACCCGCAGGGGTCGCCTTGACTCCGAGCCCAGGGGGCCAACGCCCGTTCGGGGCCCGTGTCAAGGCATTCGTGGCACTGACCAAGCCTCGGATCATCGAGCTGTTGCTGATCACCACTGTTCCGGTGATGTTCCTGGCCGCTCAGGGTGTACCCGACCTGTGGCTCGTGCTCACAACCACCATCGGCGGCTATCTGTCCGCCGGCGGTGCCAATGCACTGAACATGTACATCGACCGCGACATCGACGCGCTGATGGACCGTACGTCGCAGCGCCCGCTGGTCACCGGCATGGTGAGCCCGCGCGAGTGCCTGGCCTTCGGCGTCTGTCTCGCGGTGATCTCGACGGTCTGGTTCGGGCTGCTCGTCAACTGGCTGTCCGCGGCCCTGGCCCTGGGCGCCCTGCTCTTCTACGTCGTGGTCTACACGATGCTGCTGAAGCGCCGTACCTCGCAGAACATCGTCTGGGGCGGCATCGCGGGCTGCATGCCGGTCCTCATCGGCTGGTCGGCCGTGACGAACGAGGTCTCCTGGGCCGCGGTGATCCTCTTCGCCGTCATCTTCTTCTGGACGCCGCCGCACTACTGGCCGCTGTCCATGAAGGTGAAGGAGGACTACGCGCGGGTCGGCGTCCCGATGCTGCCGGTCATCGCCTCCAACCGGGTGGTCGCCCGCCAGATCGTCGCCTACAGCTGGGTGATGGTCGCCGTCTCGCTGCTGCTCACCCCGCTGGGCTACACCGGCTGGTTCTACACCGCGGTGGCCCTGCTGACCGGCGGCTTCTGGCTCTGGGAGGCGCACGCGCTGCTCGGCCGGGCCAAGTCCGGGGTGACCGGTACGAAGCTCAAGGAGATGCGGCTGTTCCACTGGTCGATCACCTATGTCTCCCTGCTGTTCGTCGCCGTGGCGGTGGACCCCTTCCTGCGGTAACACCTCCGCTCCGGCCGACGGGCGGGGAGCGTGGCAGAGGCCACGCTCCCCGCCCGTCGCCAGTTGATCTACCCATCGGTAGCATCTTGTTCATGGCAGAGACGGCAGAGACGGCTGAGACCCAGCAGGCGGACGGCAGGCAGGCGGCACGCGCGGAGCGCAGGGCGGCCCGGCTGGCCAAGCAGATCGGCGCCTTCGCGAAGGCGCACGGCGGCGCCGAGGGGCAGCTCGCCTACCTCGGGCAGATGGGCACCCGCATCGTCCTCGTGGGCGAGGACGGCGGCTGGGGCGACCTGGTGGCCCCCTCGTACGCGGTGGCCGAGAGCGCCGCGCAGCGGTCCGGGATCACCCTGCACGACGAGTTCGACGGCGAGTTCGCGGCGAAGGTGCACACCGGCCCGTACGAGTGGGCGCGGATGGCCGGCATCCAGGTCGGCGGCCCGTCCAACAAGGCCTGAGGCCCACAGAACGGATCAGGGGCTCCCGCTCAACGGCGCACAGCCGTGGAGCGGGAGCCCCTGATCCGTGGTGGAGCGCGGTGTCAGCCGGCCGCCGCGGGCTCCGGCCGCTCGGTCGCGGGCTCCGGCACCCGGGGGACCTCCACCGGCCGCTCCCGCAGCGACAGCAGGACCCGTACGACCCCGATCCACACCAGGCACGAGCCGAACATGTGCAGTCCGACCAGGATCTCCGGCGTGTCGGTGAAGTACTGCACATAGCCGATCACGCCCTGCGCCAGCAGGATCAGGAACAGGTCCCGGACCCGGTGCAGCGGACCGATGGGGGCGTCCACCGCCTTCAGGACGAACCAGAGCGCGACGGTCAGGGCGACCACGACCCAGGCCAGGTCGGCGTGGAGCTGGGCGGTCATCTTCCAGTCGATCGGGATGCGGTGCACATCGCTGGAGTCGCCCGCGTGCCGCCCGGCGCCCGTGACCACCGTGCCGACGGCGATCAGCAGCCCCGCCGCGACCGCCAGCAGCCAGGACAGCTGCGCGACCGCCTTGCCGACCAGCGGACGTGGTGCCTCGTCGCCCTCACGCACCCGCTGCCAGGTCACCAGGGCGACCGCGAGCAGCCCTGAGGACAGCAGGAAGTGCGCCGCCACGGTGTACGGGTTGAGGCCGACGAGCACGACGATGCCACCGAGCACGGCGTTGCCCATCACGATCCAGAACTGCACCCAGCCGAGCCGGGTGAGGCTGCGCCGCCAGGGCTTCGCGGACCGGGCCGCGATGATCGCCCAGCCGACCGCCGCGCACAGGACGTACGTCAGCATCCGGTTGCCGAACTCGATGACGCCGTGGAAGCCCATCGCGCTCGTGGTCGTCAGGCTCTCGTCGGTGCACTTGGGCCAGGTCGGGCAGCCGAGACCGGAGCCGGTCAGCCGGACGGCGCCGCCGGTCACGACGATGACGACGGCCATGACGACCGCCGACATGGCGGCGCGGCGCACCGTCCTGGGCTCGGGGGTCCAGCGCTCGGCGATGTACAGCAGCGGATTGCGCAGGGCTTGAGCGACTTCGGCTCTGGTCAGCTTGGGCACGCGCACCATCGTAGGACGCCGCTTGTGCAAGCTTTCACGAGGGGGACGAGTTGCCCGAAACGGCGACGGAACGCATCCGCCCTCTCACTCCCAGCGGAAGAACCGCGCCGCGGCCCCGAGCCCCAGCACCGTCCAGACGGCGAGGATGCCCAGGTCGCCCCACGGCATCCCGGCGCCGTGCTGGAGGACGTCCCGCAGCCCGTCCGACAGGGCCGCGATCGGCAGCAGCCCGAGCACCGACTGCACGCCGTCCGGGAACTTCTCCAGCGGCACGATCACCCCGCCGCCCACCAGCAGCAGCAGGAACACCAGGTTGGCGGCGGCGAGCGTCGCCTCCGCCTTCAGCGTCCCGGCCATCAGCAGCCCCAGCCCGGAGAACGCGGCGGTACCCAGTACCAGGAGCAGCAGCACGGCGAACGGATTGCCGTGCGGCGACCAGCCGAGCGCGAACGCGATCACCGTCAGCAGGACCACCTGGAGCACCTCGGTGACCAGCACGGAGAGGGTCTTCGCGGTCATCAGCGCCCAGCGGGGCAGCGGCGAGGCGCCGAGCCGCTTGAGCACCCCGTAGCGCCGTTCGAATCCGGTGGCGATGGCCTGGCCGGTGAAGGCCGTCGACATGACGGCCAGCGCCAGGACGCCCGGCGTCAGGAAGTCGACCGGCTCGCCGGAGCCGGTGTCCACGATGTCGACGGAGCTGAACAGCACCAGCAGCAGCGTCGGGATGACCACGGTCAGCAGCAGCTGCTCGCCGTTGCGCAGCAGCATCCGCGTCTCCAGCGCGGTCTGCGCGGCGATCATGCGCGGCAGCGGGGCGGCGCCCGGCCGGGGGGTGTACGTACCGGCGCTCATGCGCGCAGCTCCTTGCCGGTCAGTTCCAGGAAGACGTCCTCCAGGGTGTGGCGCTCCACGGAGATGCCGGAGGGCATCACACCGTGCTGCGCGCACCAGGAGGTGACGGTGGCCAGCAGCTGCGGGTCGATGTCGCCGGTGATGCGGTAGGCGCCGGTGGTCAGCTCGACCGCCTGGCTGCCGTCGGGCAGCGCCTTCAGCAGCGAGCCGAGGTCGAGTCCGGGCCGGCCGGTGAAGCGCAGGGTGTTCTCGGCCCCTCCTCTGCACAGCGCCTCGGGACTGCCTTGAGCGACGATCCGGCCCGAGTCGATGACGGCGACCTCGTCGGCCAGCTCCTCGGCCTCGTCCATGAAGTGGGTGGTGAGCACCACGCTCACGCCGTCGGCGCGCAGCTCACGCACGAGGTCCCAGGTGGAGCGGCGGGCCTGCGGGTCGAGCCCGGCGGTCGGTTCGTCCAGGAAGACGAGCTCCGGCCGGCCGACGACGGCCATGGCCAGGGCGAGTCGTTGCTGCTGGCCACCGGAGAGCCTGCGGTAGGCGGTGCGGCCGCAGCCGCCGAGGCCGAGGCGCTCGACCAGGGCGTCGACGTCGAGCGGGTGGGCGTGCAGTTTCGCCGTGTGGCGGAGCATCTCGTCGGCGCGGGCCCCGGAGTGGATACCGCCCGACTGGAGCATGACGCCGATCCTCGGGCGCAGCCGCGCGGCGTCGGCGACGGGGTCGAGGCCGAGGACCCGCACGGTCCCGCCGTCGGGGCGGCGGTAGCCTTCGCAGGTCTCGATCGTGGTGGTCTTGCCCGCGCCGTTGGGGCCGAGCACGGCGGTGACCGCGCCGGCCGGGATATCCAGGTCGAGGCCGTCCACCGCGGTCTTTTCGCCGTACCGCTTGACCAGGCCGCTGATCCGGACAGCCGGGCCGGAGGAGGGTGGGGCGGGCTCGCTGTTCATGGGAATCGAGTGTATGCAGCCGCCCCGGGGGACCCGGCCCTGGGGCTTGATTAGGTAACCCTAAGTGATGGATTCCACGGTTGATCGTTTCGGAACGTGGTTGTCAGGGCCGGATGAATTACGCAACAAT
The DNA here is from genome assembly GCF_000373645.1 of Streptomyces sp. ATexAB-D23. Taxonomy (GTDB): domain Bacteria; phylum Actinomycetota; class Actinomycetes; order Streptomycetales; family Streptomycetaceae; genus Streptomyces; species Streptomyces castrisilvae. The sequence continues at coordinate 288,775 of NZ_KB892057.1, forward strand.
GGCGTTGTGAAATACATGGGCGAGGCTCCTCAGGAGGAACTCGCGACCGGTGAGCGCTCGACGCGCAACCGCGTCGCGCGCTCCATCCTGGACCACGGCCCGTCCACCGTCGCCGATCTGGCGAAGCGCCTGGGGCTCACCCAGGCGGCTGTCCGCCGCCACCTCGACGCCCTCGCCTGCGACGGTGTCGTGGAGGCCCGCGAGAAGCGGGTGTACGGGGCGCGGGCCCGTGGCCGTCCGGCCAAGGTGTTCGCCCTCACCGACTGCGGCCGGGACGCCTTCGACCAGTCCTACGACTCGCTCGCGGCCGACGCCCTGCGCTGGATCGCCGAGCTCGCGGGCGAGGAAGCGGTCATGGCGTTCGCCCGTGCGAGGACCGCCGAGCAGTCGGCGGCCTACCGCGCGGCGATCGAGGCCGCGGACCCCGAGGACCGGACCGAGGCGCTGGCCAAGGCTTTGTCCGCCGACGGGTACGCTGCTACGGCGCGAAGCGCGCCGGGCCCGCAGCAGGGCGAGCAGCTGTGCCAGCACCACTGCCCGGTCGCCCATGTCGCCGAGCAGTACCCGCAGCTGTGCGAGGCGGAGACGGAGATCTTCTCCAGCCTCCTGGGGACCCATGTGCAGCGTCTGGCCACCATCGCCCACGGCGACGGGGTGTGCACGACGTACATTCCGCGCAGCGGACACCCCACCCCACAGACCACCGATTCAGCTTCTGCAAGCACCACGGCCGGGAGGAACCCCGCATGACGCTCCCCACGGAGACTGCCCACCCTGAGCTCGAAGGCCTGGGCACGTACGAATTCGGCTGGGCCGACTCCGACGCGGCAGGTGCGGCGGCCAAGCGCGGCCTCTCCGAGGCCGTCGTCCGCGACATCTCGGAGAAGAAGAACGAGCCCGACTGGATGCTCAAGCTGCGGCTCAAGGGCCTCAAGCTCTTCGAGAAGAAGCCCATGCCGAACTGGGGCTCGGACCTCTCGGGCATCGACTTCGACAACATCAAGTACTTCGTGCGCTCGACGGAGAAGCAGGCGGAGTCCTGGGAGGACCTGCCCGAGGACATCAAGAACACGTACGACAAGCTCGGCATCCCGGAGGCGGAGAAGCAGCGCCTGGTCGCCGGTGTCGCCGCGCAGTACGAGTCCGAGGTCGTCTACCACCAGATCCGCGAGGACCTGGAGGAGCAGGGCGTCATCTTCCTCGACACCGACACCGCGCTGAAGGAGCACCCGGAGCTCTTCAAGGAGTACTTCGGCACCGTCATCCCCGTCGGTGACAACAAGTTCGCCTCGCTGAACTCGGCCGTCTGGTCGGGCGGGTCGTTCATCTACGTCCCCAAGGGTGTCCACGTGGACATCCCGCTCCAGGCCTACTTCCGCATCAACACCGAGAACATGGGCCAGTTCGAGCGGACGCTGATCATCGTCGACGAGGACGCCTACGTCCACTACGTCGAGGGCTGCACGGCCCCGATCTACTCCTCCGACTCGCTGCACTCCGCGGTCGTCGAGATCATCGTGAAGAAGGGCGGCCGCTGCCGCTACACGACGATCCAGAACTGGTCGAACAACGTCTACAACCTGGTCACCAAGCGTGCCGTGGCCTACGAGGGCGCGACCATGGAGTGGGTCGACGGCAACATCGGCTCCAAGGTCACCATGAAGTACCCGGCCGTCTACCTGATGGGCGAGCACGCCAAGGGCGAGACCCTGTCCATCGCCTTCGCGGGCGAGGGCCAGCACCAGGACGCCGGCGCCAAGATGGTCCACATGGCCCCGAACACCTCGTCCAACATCGTCTCCAAGTCGGTGGCGCGAGGCGGCGGCCGCACCTCCTACCGCGGTCTGATCGAGATCGGCGAGGGCGCGCCGGGCGCGAAGTCCAACGTGCTGTGCGACGCGCTGCTGGTCGACACGATCTCCCGGTCCGACACCTACCCGTACGTCGACGTCCGCGAGGACGACGTGTCGATGGGCCACGAGGCGACCGTCTCCAAGGTCTCCGAGGACCAGCTCTTCTACCTGATGAGCCGAGGCATGACCGAGTTCGAGGCCATGGCCATGATCGTGCGCGGCTTCGTCGAGCCGATCGCGAAGGAGCTCCCGATGGAGTACGCCCTGGAGCTCAACCGGCTGATCGAGCTGCAGATGGAGGGTTCGGTCGGCTGATCCGCCGACGGCCGGAGCCACCCGCTCCGGCCCCCGAATCCTCCCGACATCTGTCCGACTGAGAAAGCGAGCACTACGACAGCCATGGCTGAGGCTCAGAACTCCCCCACTCTCGGCTCCGCGCGAGCGGGGAGTCCCCCTCCTGCGGGGTCCACCACTTCCGGTTCCATCGCGGTGGCCGCGGAGTCGACCGTCGCCACGCGCATGAGCGCGCCCCCGTCCTTCGACGTCGCGGACTTCCCCGTCCCGCACGGCCGCGAGGAGGAGTGGCGGTTCACCCCGCTGGAGCGGCTGCGCGGCCTGCACGACGGCACCGCCGTCGCCAACGGCGGCGGTGTGAAGGTCGCGATCGACGCCCCCGGGGGCGTCGAGGTCGAGTCCGTCGGCCGGGACGACGCCCGGCTCGGCAAGGCCGGCACCCCGGTGGACCGCGTGGCCGCGCAGGCCTACTCGTCCTTCGAGCAGGCCCACGTGGTCACGGTCGCCAAGGAGGCCGTGCTCACCGAGCCGGTCCGGATCGCCGTGCACGGCGAGGGCGGCGTCGCCTACGGCCACCTGGTGGTCGAGGTGGGCGCCTTCGCCGAGGCCGTCGTCGTCATCGACCACACCGGTGACGCGGTGCTCGCCGCCAACGTCGACTACGTCCTGGGCGACGGGGCCAAGCTGACCGTCGTCTCCGTGCAGGACTGGGACGAGCGGGCCGTGCACGTCGGCCAGCACAACGCGCTGGTCGGCCGGGACGCCTCGTTCAAGTCGATCGTCGTCACCTTCGGCGGCGACCTGGTCCGGCTCCACCCCCGGATCGCGTACGCGGGCACCGGTGGCGAGGCCGAGCTGTTCGGCCTCTACTTCACCGACAAGGGCCAGCACCAGGAGCACCGCCTCCTGGTCGACCACAACACCCCGCACTGCAAGTCCAACGTGGCCTACAAGGGCGCGCTCCAGGGCGAGGACGCCCACGCCGTGTGGATCGGCGACGTGCTGATCCAGGCCGCGGCCGAGGGCACCGACACCTACGAGATGAACCGCAACCTGGTCCTGACCGACGGTGCGCGGGTCGACTCGGTGCCGAACCTGGAGATCGAGACCGGCGAGATCGTCGGCGCCGGCCACGCCTCGGCGACCGGCCGCTTCGACGACGAGCAGCTGTTCTACCTCCAGTCGCGCGGCATCCCGGCCGAGGAGGCCCGCCGCCTCGTCGTGCGCGGCTTCTTCGCCGAGCTGGTCCAGCAGATCGGTCTGCCGGACGTCGAGGCCCGCCTGCTCGACAAGATCGAGACCGAGTTGAAGGCCTCGGTCTGATGGCATTCGTGAAAGCCTGCGCGCTGAGCGAGCTGGAGGACGACACCCCCAAGCGGGTGGAACTCGACGGCACGCCGGTCTCCGTCGTCCGCACCGAGGGCGAGGTGTTCGCGATCAACGACATCTGCTCGCACGCGAACGTCTCGCTGTCCGAGGGCGAGGTCGAGGACTGCTCGATCGAGTGCTGGCTGCACGGATCGAGCTTCGACCTGCGCACAGGTAAGCCGTCCGGCCTTCCCGCGACGCGCCCCGTCCCCGTATACCCCGTCAAGATCGAAGGGGACGATGTGCTCGTCTCCGTCACCCAGGAGTCCTGAGTCACCCATGGCAACGCTTGAAATCCGCGACCTGCACGTCACCGTCGAGGCCGACAACGCCACGAAGGAGATCCTCAAGGGCGTCGACCTGACCGTGAAGCAGGGCGAGACCCACGCCATCATGGGCCCCAACGGGTCCGGCAAGTCCACCCTCGCCTACTCGCTGGCCGGTCACCCCAAGTACACCGTCACCAGCGGCACGGTCACCCTGGACGGCGAGGACGTCCTGGAGATGTCCGTCGACGAGCGGGCCCGCGCCGGCCTGTTCCTCGCCATGCAGTACCCGGTCGAGATCCCCGGCGTCTCGGTCTCCAACTTCCTGCGCACCTCCGCCACCGCCGTCCGCGGCGAGGCGCCCAAGCTGCGTACCTGGGTGAAGGAGGTCAAGGAGGCGATGTCCGCGCTCCAGATGGACCCCGCCTTCGCCGAGCGCAACGTCAACGAGGGCTTCTCCGGCGGTGAGAAGAAGCGCCACGAGATCCTTCAGCTGGAGCTCCTCAAGCCGAAGGTCGCCATCCTCGACGAGACGGACTCCGGTCTGGACGTCGACGCCCTGCGCGTCGTCTCCGAGGGCGTCAACCGCGTCCGTGAGTCCGGTGAGGTCGGCACCCTGCTGATCACGCACTACACCCGGATCCTCCGGTACATCAAGCCCGACTTCGTGCACGTGTTCGCCAACGGCCGGATCGCCGAGTCCGGCGGCGCCGAGCTCGCCGACAAGCTGGAGAACGAGGGCTACGAGGCATACGTGAAGGGTGGCCCCGTGAGCGGAGTGAACTCTGGAGGTGCGGTCGCGTGACACAGCTGCCGGGCCTCCTCGACACCGAGGCGATCCGCAAGGACTTCCCCATCCTGGACCGCACGGTCCACGACGGGAAGAAGATCGTCTACCTGGACAGTGCCGCGACTTCGCAGAAGCCGCGCCAGGTCCTCGATGCCCTCAACGAGTACTACGAGCGGCACAACGCCAACGTGCACCGCGGCGTGTACACGATCGCGGAGGAGGCCACGGCGCTGTACGAGGGCGCCCGTGACAAGGTCGCCGCTTTCATCAACGCGCCCAGCCGCAACGAGGTCATCTTCACCAAGAACGCCTCGGAGTCGCTCAACCTCGTGGCCAACATGCTCGGCTGGGCCGACGAGCCCTACCGGGTCGACCACGAGACCGAGATCGTCACCACGGAGATGGAGCACCACTCCAACATCGTGCCCTGGCAGCTGCTCTCGCAGCGGACCGGTGCGAAGCTGAAGTGGTTCGGCATCACCGACGACGGCCGCCTCGACCTGTCCAACATCGACGAGATCATCACCGAGAAGACGAAGATCGTCTCCTTCACCCTGGTCTCGAACATCATGGGCACGCACAACCCGGTCGAGAAGATCGTCCGGCGCGCCCAGGAGGTCGGTGCGCTCGTCTGCATCGACGCCTCCCAGGCCGCCCCGCACATGGTGCTCGACGTGCAGGCGCTCCAGGCCGACTTCGTGGCCTTCACCGGCCACAAGATGGTCGGCCCGACCGGCATCGGCGTGCTCTGGGGGCGGCAGGAGCTCCTGGAGGACCTGCCCCCGTTCCTCGGCGGCGGCGAGATGATCGAGACCGTGTCGATGCACTCCTCGACCTACGCGCCCGCCCCGCACAAGTTCGAGGCCGGTACGCCCCCGATCGCCCAGGCCGTCGGCCTCGGCGCGGCCGTGGACTACCTCTCGGCGATCGGCATGGAGAACATCCACCGCCATGAGCAGGCCATCACCGCCTACGCGGTGAAGCGGCTCCTGGAGGTGCCGGACCTCAGGATCATCGGCCCGGCCACCGCGGAGGACCGCGGCGCGACGATCTCCTTCACGCTCGGCGACATCCACCCGCACGATGTGGGCCAGGTCCTGGACGAACAGGGCATCGCGGTCCGGGTCGGCCACCACTGCGCCCGCCCGGTCTGCCTGCGCTTCGGAATTCCTGCGACGACGCGAGCGTCGTTCTATCTGTACTCCACGCCCGCCGAGGTCGACGCCCTGGTGGACGGGCTGGAACACGTCCGGAACTTTTTCGGTTAGAGCGGCTGGGGATTGACTCGTGAAGCTTGATTCCATGTACCAGGAAGTGATCCTGGACCACTACAAGCACCCCCACGGGCGCGGCCTGCGGGACGGCGACGCCGAGGTGCATCACGTCAATCCGACGTGCGGTGACGAGATCACGTTGCGGGTGCGGTACGACGGCGAGACCATCGCCGATGTGAGCTACGAGGGCCAGGGCTGCTCCATCAGCCAGGCCAGCGCCTCCGTACTGAACGAGCTGCTGGTCGGCAAGGAGCTGGGCGAGGCGCAGAAGATCCAGGCCGCGTTCCTGGAGCTGATGCAGTCGAAGGGGCAGCTGGAGCCCGACGAGGCGATGGAGGAGGTGCTGGAGGACGCGGTCGCGTTCGCCGGTGTCTCCAAGTACCCGGCCCGGGTCAAGTGCGCGCTGTTGAGCTGGATGGCGTGGAAGGACGCGACGGCGAAGGTGCTGTCCGAAGGGAAGACCGCATGAGCGACAACGAGACCGTGACCACCAAGCCGGCTTCCGAGGAGGAGGTCCGCGAGGCGCTGTACGACGTGGTCGACCCCGAGCTGGGCATCGACGTCGTCAACCTGGGGCTGATCTACGGCATCCACATCGACGACGCCAACATCGCCACCCTCGACATGACCCTGACGTCCGCGGCCTGTCCGCTGACCGACGTCATCGAGGACCAGGCGCGCTCCGCGACGGACGGCATCGTCAACGAACTCCGGATCAACTGGGTCTGGATGCCGCCGTGGGGCCCCGACAAGATCACGGACGACGGCCGCGAGCAGCTGCGCGCGCTGGGCTTCAACGTCTGAGCACACGCGTACCGGCGTACGCGTGGGAACGGCCCCGGCACCTGTGCCGGGGCCGTTCGCCGTTCCCGTACGCGGCGGGCCCACGTTGTGCGTACGGGGCGGGCGGACGCAGACTGGGGGGCATGGCCCTCCGCTTCTATCAACTCGCCGTCGACGCGCACGACCTGCCCGCCCAGGCCCGGTTCTGGTGCGCCGTCCTGGACTGGCAGGTGCTCTTCCAGGACGAGGACGAGATCGTCATCGGCGCCGACGAGTCCGCCCTGCCCGGCATCTGCTTCCTGCCCGTGCCCGAGGGCAAGGAGGTCAAGAACCGGCTGCACATCGACCTCACCCCGGACGACCAGGCCGCCGAGGTCGAGCGCGTCATCGGGCTCGGTGCCCGGCGCGCCGACGTCGGCCAGACATCCGAGGCGACCTGGGTGGTGCTGACCGACCCCGAGGGCAACGAATTCTGCGTACTGCGCCCGAAGAAGACGCTCACCGACTGAGCCGGGAGGCCGGCCGGGGCCGCTACGCCGTGTACTGCGGCGGTACGGCGGCGGCCTCGGCGAGCACCGGGGCGAGGTTCTCGGTGCGGATGCGGCGGTCGACGTAGAGCAGCCCCGTCACCAGCGGCGGGAACACCGCCACGACGAGCTGGCTCACCAGCTGCCCGAGCCCCGCGAGCACCAGGTACCCGCTCATCGCGGCGATGACCGCCGTCGGGTTCGGGTCGTCGCTCAGGTTGGCGGAACCCAGCATGCCGCTGAACATGCCGAGGAAGGTGAACGGCAGCTGGATCACGTAGCTCACGACACTCGCGAGGAGCCCCGCCAGCATCGTCATCCCGAAGACCCGCCACCAGCTGCCGCGCATCAGCGTGGCCGAGCGGCGCATCGAGGCGACCGGTCCCTGGTCCTCGAAGACGGCGGCCGAAGGGGCCAGGGAGTACTTCACCCAGATCCACACGGTCAGCGGGATGCAGGCCAGGAAGCAGATCACGCCCACCACGACCAGGGCCGCCGAGCCCCCGCCGTTGTCCATGGTGACCGCGCCGATGATGCAGGCGATGAGGGCGCCCATGGCGAGCAGCATCGGAACGAACGTGATCAGCCCGGTAAGCAGGACCGCGCCGATCACCGCCGGCACCCGCGCCCAGGCCCGCCGCCAGACCGCGGAGAACGTGGTCGGCCGGCCCAGCACCGCTTCCTGGAGGACCACCGGCACCGCCGCGTAGACCACGGCCGTGGCCACCACCATCGAGAGCATCGCCAGCAGCCAGACCACACCGAAGGCCACGAGCACCGGAGTCAGGTCCCGCCCGGCGGGGTCCTCGTCGGCGGTCAGCGCGAACAGCCGGTCCAGATGGTCCGCGACGGCCGAGTACGCGATGGCGACCGCCGCGCCCACCACGAGCAGCGCCCCTCCGTAGAGGGCCGCGCCCACGGCGATCAGCTGCTTGCCGTAGCGGCCCAGCGTGGAGAAGGCCCCGCTGAATATGTCTCCCAGCCGCAAAGGCCCCAGCGGTATCACCCCCGGCTTCGGCGGCATCCAGCCACCGCCCCAGCCACCCCACCCGGGAGCCCCGGACGGTCCCCCGTACGGCGCGCCTCCATAGGCCCCGCCGCCCCACCCTGCGTCCTGCGCCACTGCTGCTCCGTCGGTCCGTCGATCATGTACTGGACGAACCACGGTAGCGTCCCGCCCCGCCGCCGACCCCGGCCCGTACGCGGGCAGTCGTTGCGTACACTCGTACACATGGGATACGGACTGCTCGCCGCGGCCATCGCCGCCGAGGTGGCGGGGACCACCGCCATGAAGTACAGCGAGGGATTCACCCGGCTCTGGCCCTCGCTGATCACCGTCGCCGGCTATCTGCTGGCCTTCTCGCTGCTCGCCCAGACGCTCAAGACGCTGTCGGTGGGGACCGCCTACGCGATCTGGGCCGGTGTCGGAACCGCCGCCGTCGCCCTCATAGGGATGGTGTTCCTGGGGGAGTCCGCGGGACCGGTCAAGGCGGCCGGCATCCTGCTCGTCATCGCCGGTGTGGTGGTGCTCAACCTGGGCGGGGCGCACTGATGGCACGGCGGTACGACCCCGAGCGGCGCGGCCGGATCATCGACGCGGCGATCCGGGTGGTCGGCGAGCGGGGCATCGCCGGGCTCAGCCACCGCTCGGTCGCCGCGGAGGCCGATGTGCCGCTCGGCTCGACCACGTACCACTTCGCCTCGCTCGACGAGCTGCTGATCGCCGCGCTGCGCAGGTCCAACGAGAACTTCGCCGCCGTCATGCGCGAGAGCCGTGCCCTCGCCGACCCGGCCGCCGACCTCGCGGCCGAACTCGCCCGCCTGCTCGGCCAGTTCTTCGCCGCGGGCCGGGGCCGGGCGGAGCTGGAGTACGAGCTCTACCTCGCCGCCCTGCGCAGACCCGCGCTGCGGCCGGTCGCCGCCGAGTGGACCGACGCCACCGCCGCCCTGCTCCAGCCGCGCACCGGCCCGGCCACCGCGCGGGCCCTGGTCGCCCTGATGGACGGCATCTGCCTCCAGGTGCTGCTCACCGGAGGCGCGTACGACGAGGCGTACGCGCGGGAGATGCTGGGCCGGATCGCGCGCTGAGCGGACCTGGGAGAGCGGGGCCAGGAGGGCCGCCCCTTCACGGGGTGTCCGTGACCCCCGCGCTCCTGACCGCCGTCAGGGCCGCCCGCACGCTGTCCTCGATGTCCGTGACCGGGTACAGCACCTCGTGGACCGTGCGGTCGCGGTCCACCACCAGGGTCAGCCGCTTGGGCCTGCTGACCCCGCCCGCGCGGAACGTCGGCAGGCGCAGCGCGGCGGTCAGTTCCAGGTCCGCGTCCGACAGGAGCGGGAAGCGCAGCCCCTCCGCCTCGGCGAACGCCAGCTGTTCGTCCGGGCGCTGGGCCGAGACGCCGTGCACGGTCGCGCCCGCCGCGGTGAACTCGGCGAGCCGGTCGCGGTAGGTGCAGGATTCGAGCGTGCAGCCCCGGGCGCCGGGGATCTCCGCCCAGCCCGGCGGATAGGACTCCTGGCGGGCATAGGCCCCGGGGAAGAAGTACAGGACGGTGTACGGGGTCGCGGCCACCGGGTCCTGCCGGCCGCCGGTGTTCCGGGGCAGGGTCAGCTCCGGCACCCGGGTGCCCAGCAGGGCGTGCACCCGTGCGGCCTCCCGCGAGGACTCCTCGGTGGTCGCCATGGTCTCTCCGTCTCCCCTCACCCAGGCGTCGCCCCAGTCCTGGAGCGCGATCAGTACCGGCAGCAGGGCGCGGCCGCGCGGGGTCAGCCGGTACTCGTACCGCGCCGGCCGTTCCTGGTACGGCTCCCGGGTGAGCACCTCCGCTTCGACCAGCAGCCGCAGCCGTTCCGCGAGGACCTTGCGGGACACGCCCAGCTCCCGCTGGAGCGCGTCGAAGCGGTGTACCCCGCGTGCCGCGTCCCGCACGATCAGCAGGGTCCACCAGTCCCCGACCACGTCGAGCGCCTGGGCGATCGCGCAGTCGGCGTCGGCCTGGCTGATGCGCTGGGGCACGAGGACTCCTCGGTCGTGCGGAGCGGCCGCTTCCATCCGTCCGGCCGCGATGACCTGCGGAAAGCATGCTGCCACAGTGGGTTCCCAAAGGGAACTGGCGGGGAGGCCGTGTGGAGGGGGTGGTGGCCCGGCGACGCGACGCCCGGACGCTGAGACCGGTTGGCCCGCGCGGCCCCCGGCCGGTTAGGTTTCTGGTCATGACCGACACGACTTCCACCCGTACCACCGGCGCGGTCGCCGCCGGCCTCGCCACCATCGCCGGCGACGGTTCCGTCCTCGACACCTGGTTCCCCGCGCCCGAGCTCTCCGCCGAGCCCGGCCCGGCCGGAACGGAGCGGCTCACTCCCGACCTGGCCGTCAACCTGCTCGGCGAGGGCGCCGCCAAGGCCATCGGCGTGGACGCCCGCCGCGGGGTCGAGGTCGTCGCCGTCCGCACGGTCATCGCCTCGCTGGACGACAAGCCGCTGGACGCCCACGACGTCTACCTGCGCCTGCACCTGCTCTCGCACCGCCTGGTCCAGCCGCACGGGCAGAACCTCGACGGCATCTTCGGCTTCCTCGCCAACGTGGCCTGGACCTCGCTCGGCCCGGTCGCCGTGGACGACCTGGAGAAGGTGCGGCTCAACGCCCGCGCCGACGGTCTGCACCTCCAGGTCACCTCCGTCGACAAGTTCCCGCGCATGACGGACTACGTGGCGCCCAAGGGCGTACGGATCGCCGACGCCGACCGGGTGCGGCTCGGCGCGCACCTCGCCTCGGGCACGACCGTGATGCACGAGGGCTTCGTCAACTTCAACGCCGGCACGCTGGGCACGTCCATGGTCGAGGGCCGGATCTCGGCCGGTGTCGTCGTCGGTGACGGTTCGGACATCGGTGGCGGCGCCTCCACCATGGGCACGCTCTCCGGCGGCGGCAAGGAGCGCATCGTGATCGGCGAGCGCTGCCTCGTCGGCGCGGAGGCCGGGGTCGGCATCGCGCTCGGTGACGAGTGCGTCGTGGAGGCCGGTCTGTACGTCACCGCCGGTACCCGGGTCACCCTGCCCGACGGCCAGGTCGTCAAGGCCCGCGAACTCTCCGGAGCCTCGAACATCCTCTTCCGCCGCAACTCGGTGACCGGGACCGTCGAGGCCCGCCCGAACAACGCGGTCTGGGACGGCCTCAACGACGTCCTGCACAGCCACAACTAGGGCCTGTCCGGGCCGTGGACAGGCCCTAAGCGGCGGCGAGGAGTTCCTCGTACGCCTCGCGCAGCCCGTCGGACGCCTCGCGCCCGGCGGGCTGCAGCGGTTCGCGGACCGGGCCCGCGGCCAGCAGCGTCTTCGCCGTGACCGTGCCCGGCAGTCCGGACGCCATCATCAGCGCGGTGAGCGGGGCCAGCCGGCCGTTCAGCCGGGCGGCCCCGGCCGTGTCCCCGGCGTCGAAGGCGTCCAGCACGGCCCGCATCCGGCCGGGCACCACATTGGCGACCGTGCTGACGTAACCCGCGCCGCCCACCGCGTACAGCGGCAGATTCAGCTCCTCGCAGCCCGAGTAGTACGCGAGCCCGCCCGCGGCGATCACCCGCGTCGCCCCGAGCAGATCCTGCGAGCAGTCCTTCACCGCCACGATGCGCGGGTGCTCCGCCAGCCGCAGCATGGTCCCGGTCTCGATGCGGGTGCCCGTGCGGCCCGGGATGTCGTACAGCATCACGGGCAGGCCCGCCGCGTCAGCGACCCTGCGGAAGTGCGCCTCCACGGCGGCCTGCGGGGGCCTGCTGTAGTACGGGGTCACCACGAGGAGTCCGTCGGCGCCCGCCCGTTCGGCCTGCCGGGACAGCTCCACGGTGTGCCGGGTGTCCGAGGTGCCGACGCCCGCGACCAGCGGCACATCCGGGCCGACCGCCTCCCGGACCACTCGCAGCAGCGTCGCCTTCTCCGCGTCGGAGGTGGTCGGTGACTCCCCGGTGGTGCCGCTGAGCACCAGCCCGTCGCAGCCGCCCGCGACCAGTGCGGCGGCGTGCGCGGCCGCCGCGTCCGGGTCGAGCGCCCCATCGGAGGTGAAAGGCGTGATCATGGCGCAGAGGGCGCGGCCGAAGGGGCGCGGGCGCGCGGGCGTGGAAGGCGTGGAAGGCGTCATATCCGCAGTCTCGGTCGCCTGACCGTGAAGGTCCACTTAGTTCTGCTGCGGGTGAAGGTGAAGTAACACTCAAGAGTGAACGTCGGTCCCGCGCCCTCGCTCGGCTGTCACCGCATTCCGGTCGGCACGCGACGAAATGCGTCTACGCTTAGGGGGTGTTCCGCGCGTTCCGCCCGCCGTGCGACAGCTCCGGGCGGGGCGGCCGGCCCCGCGGAACGCAGCATGAGCCGCCCGGCCCCGTACGCACCCGGTGCCGCATCCCGGCGCTCCCAACGCCCCCATGTTCCGAGGAGACACCCTGATGTCCGCAGAGCGCCCGACCATGCCACCGGCCCCGCTGCTCACCGAGGCGGAGCTGGCACGGGACGCGCTTGCCTCGCCGCTGCTCGCCCGCGCCGCACGGATCGCCCGCTGGGCCGGCCCGGACACCAAGGTCGGTGCCGGCGGCGAACTCGCCGACGTGCAACTGTCCGCCGCCGCCGAGCACCTCGGCCTCACGCCCGACGACGACGGCATGGCGGAGGCCAGCGAGGCGTGGCGGCTCGCCGTCGACACCGGGCTCGTCGAGATCGAGGACCCCTCCGCGGAGCGGGACGACCCGGACGAGGACGCCGAGGGCGAGGACGTGTGGGGGACCGCCACCGCGGGCGAGAACCTCGCGCTGCTGACCGGCGGTTCACCGGCCGACGTCCTGGCGATCTGGCTCGACGGCCTGGAGGCCGCGCACGCCGACGCCACCGCGCCCGTCTTCGACGACTTCGCGGACCTCGTCGGCGAGGACGGTTCGATCGACTTCGACGCCCTGGACTGGGACCCGGAGACCGAGGCGGACTTCCTCGACGGGGTCCTCGGCAACCTCTACCTGCTCACGGTCGGCGAGGGCCCGGACGGTCCGCCCGTGCCGCTGCCCGCGCTCGCCGCCTCGATGATCGTCCCCGACGACATGGGCGAGCCCACCGACGACATCCTGGAGCAGGTCTCGGACGCGATGATGCGCCTGGACGACCAGTTCCGGGTCCTCGAACCCATCGGCATCGTCGAATACCACCCGGTGGACGAGGCGTTGCTCGTGGAGGAGGGCGAGGAGGCCGCGTCCCCCGCCGACGACGAGGACGTCACCCGGTACGGGATGGTGAGGCTGACACCGCTGGGCATCTACGGCATCCGCGCCCGCATGCTGGAGGCCGGGGTGGAGGCCCCGGCGATCGGGGACCTCGCGGACAAGGGCGCCGACGCGCTCCTCGGCGGCATCGCCTACTACCCGGAGGCGGCCGCCCGCGCCGAGATCCAGCTGTGGCTCACCCGGCGCGGCTCCGACGGCGCCGCCGCCGAACTCCTGGACGCCGCACGGGGCACGGACGCCCTGGCCCCGCTGCGGCGGCTGCACTGCCAGCAGGCGCTCGCCCTGGTCGGCGCCGAGGCGGAACCCGCCGTACGCGCGGTGCTCGGCGACCCGGAACTCGGCGGCCTGGCCCGGGTCTGGCTCGCGGAACGCGGCGCGGCCGACGTCCCCGCGCCCTCCGAGACGATGATCTTCTGGCTCGCCATCGACACGATCGCCGCCCAGCTGGAGGCGGACGGCGACCTGGATGAACTCCAGGGCCTGGTCGAGGGCCTCTCCGGCCAGCACAGCGGCTTCTTCGAGGAGGCCTGGCGGGTCGACCACCCGGCGACGGCGGACGTGCTGGAGGCGATGGGACGGCTGCACAGCGACAAGAAGCAGGCCAAGGACGCCCGTAAGGCCGCGTTCAAGGCGCGCTCGCGGGGCGGCTCGGCCGACTGAACCGGCCTGTGAGGGGCCGGGAGGTGTGACGGGAGGGCGGCCGGATACGGGCCGCCCTCCCGCTGTCGATGCTCCCCGAAAGGGCCACCCCGACGTCGCCACCGGTTCAACTGGTGTTGGGGCATGGCCGCAACGGTGGGCCCGTCAACAACACGCCCCCGCAGCACCAGGAGTACCTGATGGCCTTCACGCGCAGGCAATTCACCAGGCAGTCCGCCCTCACGGGTGCCGGCATCGCCCTCACCGGAACCGTCGCCGCGCTGGCCACCGCGCCCGGCGCCCTCGCCGCCGGGGACACCGGACACGGCCACGACGGGCACGGTCACGACGGGCACGGCCACGGCGGGCACGGCCACGGCCACGACGGTCACGGGCAGGAACCCGGGTACGGCGCGCTGCGCCCCGACCCGAAGGGCATACTCGCGCTGCCCGCCGGCTTCTCGTACAGGATCATCACGCACTGCGGTGTCACCCGGCTGGAGAGCGGTGAGTACACCCCCTCCAACCACGACGGCACGGCCGCCTTCGAGGGCGCGCGCGGTGTGACGCTGCTGGTGAACAACCACGAGCTGAGCGGCACCCGCGCCGACTGGGAACACCCGGTGCCGCTCACCGAGGGCCTCGTCTACGACCCGGTCGCGGCCGGCGGCTGCACCGTCGTGGAGACCCGCCGCGACGGCCGCACCGCCGAGTGGGTCGGCATCGCCGGCACCTCCACCAACTGCGCCGGCGGCACCACCCCGTGGGGCACCTGGCTCACCTGCGAGGAGACCGAGGACAGGGCCGGCACCAACGGCCTGCTCAAGGACCACGGCTACGTCTTCGAGGTCGACCCGTCCGACAGGCGCGCCAACCGCTCCCCGCGCCCCGTCAAGGCCTTCGGCCGGTACGCGCACGAGGCGGTCGTCATCGACCCCAGGCAGGGCCACGCCTACCTCACCGAGGACGCGGCAGGCCCCAACGGGCTGCTCTACCGCTGGGTCCCGCCGCACGGCTTCCGGCACGGCCGCGGCAAGCTGCGCACCCTCGCCGACGACGCCGGGGTGCTCCAGGCCACCAAGTGCTTCGACCGGAGCGGCGCATTCGTCGACGACCTCTCCCGGGCCACGAGGATCGGCACCGTGTACGGCGTGGACTGGGTCGACGTCCCCGACCGCGATGCCGGGACCGTGCCCGTGCGCAAGCAGTTCGGCGACCAGGAGATCACCCGCGCCCGCAAGCTGGAAGGCATGTGGTGGGGCGACGGCGGTGCGTACATCGTCTCCTCGTTCGCCCGGGACGAGAGCCCCGTCCAGCACGACGGCCAGGTCTGGTTCTACGACCCGAAGCGCCGCACGCTGACCCTCAAGGTGCTCCTCGGCGTCAACGCCGACCCCTCCGAGGACGGCGCCTTCGACGGCCCGGACAACATCACCGTCTCGCCCTACGGGGGCCTGGTCATCGCCGAGGACGGCGAGGGCGTCCAGCACCTCTTCGGGGCGACCGAGAGCGGCCGCACCTACCCGATCGCGCGCAATGAGCTGAACCTGGGCACCGAGGCGGAGCCGGAGTACAGCGAATTCACCGGTGTCACGTTCTCGCCGGACGGCAAAACGCTGTACGCCAACATCCAGACGCCGGGGATCATGGTCGCCATCACCGGTCCGTGGAAGCGGCAGCCGAACCGCTGACGGCAGGGGGCTGTGGCCCGGCGGGGCTTGGGCGGAAGCGCTTCCGGAGGGGGCCGGAGGGGTGGGACCGTAGCGGAATCGCTGATTACAAATCCGGTATCAGTTGGGGCCCCAGAGGTGGCAGGGCATGGCGCCGGGCGTTCCCGAGGCGCATACTCAAGGTAATGAAACAGTCAGCCGGCTCCCGGCGCCACCTGCCTTCCAGTCCCTTCAACCGCCCGGCCCAGGCGGCCCCACCGGTCGAATTGTTCGATGTGGGCGACAGGGTTTCGCACGACCAGTTCGGCCTCGGACGCGTACTCGCGGTCGAGGGCGACAACGACGCGGTACTCATCGACTTCTCGGGGCGCCAGGGCAGGATCCTGAGCCCCTACTCCAAGCTGACCAAGCTCTGAGAGAAGCGACGAGCACACGCCTCCTCCTTCTCCGTTCCGCCGACCGTCCTCAGGGGCCCCCGCCGACCGTGCGGGCGGCCCCTGAAGACGTTCACGGCCCCTACAGGGCCTGGGCGGCGGGCTTGACCATGCCGCGCACCGTGCGCGACTTCACGAAGTCGCCCACCGCGGTCATCTCCCACTCCCCGGTGAACTGCCTGATCAGCTTGGCCATCATCACGCCCGTCTGCGGCTCGGCCCCCGTCAGGTCGAAGCGGACCAGCTCCTCGTCCGTCGCCGCGTCGACCAGCCGGCAGTAGGCCTTGGCCACCTCGGTGAACTTCTGGCCCGTGAACGAGTTGACCGTGAACACCAGGCCGGTCACCTCCGGGGGAATCCGGCCCAGGTCCACGACGATCACCTCGTCGTCCCCCTCGCCCTCGCCCGTGAGGTTGTCCCCGGAGTGCTTGACCGCGCCGTCGAGGATCGACAGCTTGCCGAAGTAGCAGCTGTCCAGGTGGTTGCGCTGGGGCCCGTACGCGATGACCGAGGCGTCCAGGTCGATGTCCTTGCCGCGGTAAGCGGGCTCCCAGCCGAGGCCCATCTTGACCCGGGACAGCAGCGGCTTCCCGCCCTTGACCAGCGACACCGTCTCGTTCTTCCGCAGGCTGACCCGGCCCTTGTCGAGGCTGATCCGGCCGGGTGCCGACGCGGGCGGCGCGGGCGGCGCCGGGGGCGCCGTGGGGGCGGTCGGGGCGGTCGGGGCCGGGGGCGCGATGCGCGGGTCCACCCGGGCGGCGGGGGGCGGGGGCGGCGCGGTGGCCGGGGCCGCGGGGGCCGCGGGGGTCGCGGGGGTCGCCGCGGCGGGTGTGGTGGCGGGTGTGGTGGCGGGTTCCTCGTCGACCGTGACGCCGAAGTCGGTGGCGATGCCCGCCAGCCCGTTCGCGTAACCCTGGCCGACCGCGCGGACCTTCCACGCGCCACCGCGCCGGTAGACCTCCATGACCACGAGCGCGGTCTCGGAACCCAGCTGGGGCGGGGTGAACGAGGCGAGCACGCTGCCGTCGTCCGCGTTGCGCGCGGTGGCGGTCGGCTCGATGCCCTGGAAGGTCTGACCGGCCCCGTCCGGGCTCGCCGTGACCACGATCTTCTCGATGCCGGCGGGCACGGCGGCGGTGTCCACCACGATGGCGTCCGGCGCGCTGCCGCCGCCGGAGCGGTAGGTCACACCGGGGCCCGAGGGCTGGTTGTAGAAGATGAAGTCGTCGTCGGAGCGCACCTTGCCGTCGGCGGTGAGCAGCAGGCCCGACACGTCGAGCCTGACCGGCGCGGAGACGTCGACCGCCACGCGGACGGCGGGGAGCGGGAGGTTCGAGCCAGGTGTCATAGCGGTCATGCCCGGGTGAACGAACGACCCGGCTTTGCCGTTCCCTTACCTTTTGCTGGGTTCGCCCGTCCGGACGCGACGTCGGTTCCGAGTCGCTTTGTCAGCTCATATCATCTGTTTCTGGGGTGGTTGCGCGCGGTCCGCTCGTTCCCGTGCTTGTACGCCCCCGTCCAGCGGGCCATCACCAGCTGGGCGTCACCCGACTCCACCTCCGCCAGGAACTTCTCCGCCCGGCCGCCGCGCAGGGTGCCGGCCGGGCGGCCGTGGTGGGTGATGGTGACGCTCGCGTCGCCGTGCTGCTCGTACCGGAATCCCGAAGGTTTCGCCATGACCGCATCATGCCTGCCGGGCGCGCTCCCGGGCGCGGATATTTTTTCCGTGCTCAGTGCGGCCAGATCGGCGGGTTCGTGCAGAAGTGGCCCCCGAGGTGGGCGTGGTCCGGGTTCTCCGGGTCCAGCTCGCCCTGCTCCGCGACGAGCTTCGCCGCGTACGGCTCCGAGTCGTCCTGCGGCTCGTAACCCAGCGCCCGCGCGGACGTCAGGTCCCACCACAGCCGGGTGTTGTCCGACGAGCCGTTCACGACCGTGTGCCCGACGCCTTCCGCGGTGAGCGCGGCGTCGAACAGGCGGGCGCCGTCGGCGGGGCTCATCCACACCGACAGCATCCGCACCGACGTCGGCTCCGGGAAGCAGGAGCCGATGCGGATGGACACCGTCTCCAGGCCGTGCCGGTCCCAGTACAGCTGGGCGAGGTCCTCGCCGAACGACTTCGACAGGCCGTAGAACGTGTCCGGGCGGCGCGGCGTGTCCACCGGGATCAGCGGGTCGCCCGCCCGCGGGCGCGGTGTGAAGCCGATGGCGTGGTTGGACGAGGCGAACACGATCCGCGGCACGTGGGCCGCTCGCGCGGCCTCGTACAGGTTGTACGTGCCCTCGATGTTCGCCCTGAGGATCTTCTCGAACGGGGCTTCCAGGGAGATGCCCGCGAGGTGGATGATCGCGTCGACCCCCCGCACGGCCTCGCGCAGCGCGTCCTTGTCGCCCAGGTCGGCGGTGATCGCGTCCGGCTCGCCCTCGATCGGCACCATGTCGAACAGGCGCAGCGTGTAGCCGTGGGCGGGCAGCAGCTCACGCATCAGCGTGCCGAGGCCGCCTGCGGCGCCGGTGAGCAGGACGGTGCGGGGGGTGGGGGCGGGCATGCGGGGTCTCCTCTTGGATCAGGTTCACATGCGTGGACAAGGTATGGGGTGGGGGTGCGGGGGTCAAGGTGTGGGGGTGAGGGGTGAGGGGTGCGGGGTTCCGTCCTCAATCGCCGGACGGGCTTGGTGGCGTCGTCGTCCGTGGGGTGCGGGTCGCCCACCGTCCGGTGGGTGGGGGTGGGGTCCCTCCGGGCAGACTCCTCAAAAATGGCGTGTTCACCCGACGACG
>NZ_KB892058.1 GCF_000373645.1 Streptomyces sp. ATexAB-D23
CCGCGTCGGGGCCGAGTTCCACGAAGCGGGTGACGCCCTGGTCCGCGAGGTGAGCGATCCCATCAGCGAACCGGACCGCCTCACGGACATGACGCACCCAGTACCCCGGCGACATCAACTGCTCCGCGGTCGCCTCGGCACCGGTCACATTGGACACGACACGCATCGACGGCACAGCATACGAAAGCGTCTCGACAACCTCCCGGAACGCGTCGAGCATGGGCTCCATCAACGGCGAGTGAAAAGCATGCGACACACTGAGCCGCTTCGTCCGACGACCCAACGCGGCAAAGTGCTCCGCGACCGCCAACGTCTCCTTCTCCACACCCGACACCACCACCGCCGACGGACCGTTCACCGCCGCCAGCCCCACCCCGCCACCCAGCAACGGAAGCACCTCGGCCTCCGACGCCGCCACCGCCACCATCACCCCACCACCCGGCAACCCCTGCATCAACCGACCACGCGCCACCACCAACTCCGCGGCATCCGCAAGCGACAGCACACCCGCCACATGCGCCGCAACCACCTCACCAATCGAATGCCCCGCCACCACATCCGGCCGAACCCCCCACGACTCCACCAACCGGAACAACGCCGTCTCCACCGCGAACAACCCCGCCTGAGCGAACATCGTCCCACTCAGCAGACCAGCATCCTCACCCCACACCACCTCACGCAACGACCTGCCCAACCGCACATCCAGCTCCGCCACCACAGCATCGAACGCCTCCGCGAACACCGGAAACGCCCCATACAACTCACGCCCCATA
Source organism: Streptomyces sp. ATexAB-D23 (assembly GCF_000373645.1). Lineage (GTDB taxonomy): Bacteria > Actinomycetota > Actinomycetes > Streptomycetales > Streptomycetaceae > Streptomyces > Streptomyces castrisilvae. The sequence continues at coordinate 774 of NZ_KB892058.1, forward strand.
CCCAGACGCTGCGCACCCTGACCCGTGAACAAAAACGCCGTCAGACCCTCCACCGACGAACCCGCCGACACGACAACATCCGCGCTCTCCCGGCCCGCGGCCAGATCCGACAACACACGCACCGCATCCCCACGATCCCCCGCCAAAACCACCGCACGCTGATCCAGCACCGCACGCGTCGTCGCCAACGAGAAACCCACATCCATCAACGACTCACCCGCATGCGCCTCCACATGAGCAAGCACACGACCCGCCTGCTCCCGAAGCGCCACCACACCCCGCGCCGACAACGGCAACGGCACAACCGACAACGGCACAACCGGACCACCCGGCTCACCATCCCCGACCACCGGCACCACCGGCACCACCGGCGCCTCCTCGATGATCACGTGAGCGTTCGTACCACTCAGCCCGAAGGAGGAGACGCCTGCGCGTCGGGGCCGGTCGTGCGCCGCCCAGGCGACCGGCTCGGTCAGCAGCCGTACGCCGCCTGCCTCCCAGTCCACCTGCGGTGACGGCTCGTCGACGTGCAGGGTCCGGGGCAGCAGTCCGTTGCGCAGGGCCATCACCATCTTGATGACTCCGCTGACACCGGCGGCGGCCTGGGCGTGCCCGATGTTCGACTTGACGGAACCGAGCCAGAGCGGGCGGTCGGCGGGCCGGTCCTGGCCGTACGTGGCGAGCAGGGCCTGCGCCTCGATCGGGTCGCCCAGCCGGGTACCGGTCCCGTGTCCCTCCACGGCGTCCACGTCGCCCGGGGCGAGGCCCGCCGACGACAGGGCCTTGCGGATGACGCGCTGCTGGGAGGGGCCGTTGGGGGCGGTCAGTCCGTTGGAGGCGCCGTCCTGGTTGATGGCGCTGCCCCGGACCACGGCGAGGACGGGGTGCCCGTTGCGGCGGGCGTCGGAGAGGCGCTCCACCAGCAGGAGACCGACTCCTTCGGCCCAGCTCGTGCCGTCCGCCGCGCCCGCGAACGCCTTGGAGCGACCGTCGGCCGCGAGGCCGCGCTGCCGGCTGAAGTCGACGAAGATCTCCGGGGTCGGCATGACGGTGACACCGCCCGCCAGGGCGAGGTCGATCTCACCGGTACGCAGTGCCTGGCAGGCCATGTGGAGGCTGACCAGGGAGGAGGAGCACGCGGTGTCGACCGTGACGGCGGGCCCTTCGAGGCCCAGTGCGTAGGCGACACGACCGGAGGCGATGCTGCCCGCGCTGCCGTTGCCGAGGTATCCGGCCAGGTCGTCGGGGACGTCGGTGACCCGGCTGCCGTACTCGTGGTACATCACACCGGCGTATACGCCCGTCTGGCTGCCGCGCAGCGTCTCCGGGTCGATGCCGGCGCGTTCGAAGGTCTCCCAGGCCGACTGGAGCAGCAGCCGCTGCTGCGGGTCCATCGCGAGGGCCTCGCGGGGCATGATGCCGAAGAACTCGGGGTCGAACTCCGCCGCGTCGTAGAGGAATCCGCCTTCGCGCACGTAGGTGCGGCCGGGGGTACCGGGTTCGGGGTCGTAGAGGGCGTCGGCGTCCCAGCCGCGGTCGGCGGGGAAGTCGCCGATGGCGTCGACGCCATCGGCGACGAGGTCCCACAGGTCCTCCGGGGAGCGCACGCCTCCGGGGAAGCGGCAGCTGATGGCCACCACCGCGATCGGGTCGTCGTCCAGGGCCGCGCGTGGGGCGGTGACGGGTGCCGTCGTGGTGGTCGTGCCGGTGAGCAGGGTGTCGAGATACCCGGCCACCGCACGGGAGTTGGGGTAGTCGAAGACCAGCGTCGCGGGCAGTCGCAGCCCGGTGGAACCGGCCAGCAGGTTGCGCAGCTCCACGGCGGCCAGGGAGTCGAATCCCTGGTCGCGGAAGGCGGTGTCGGGTCCGACCGCCTCGGCGTTCGGCTGGCCGAGGACGGAGGCCACCTGGGTGCGGACCGTGTCCAGCAGGATGCGGGCCCGCTCGTCGGGCGTCGTCGCACCGGCCAGGCGGCGGTCCAGGGCGGAGGCGGCGGAGGCGGCCGCCCGGACGGTGCGGCGGGCGGGCGCGCGGCCGCGGCCCCGCAGCAGTGCGGGCACCTCGTCGCTGCGGGCGGCGAGCGCGGCCGCGTCGATGGTGAGGGGGACGACGACGGCGTCCTCGGTGACGAGGGCGGCGTCGAAGAGCTCCAGGCCCTGGTCGGCGGCGAGGGCCGGCAGGCCGAGGCGGCGCATCCGGTCCAGGTCGGCTTCGGTGAGGTCGCCGCCGAGCCCGGTGCTGACGTCCCACATGCCGAAGGCGATCGATGTCGCGGGCAGCCCGGCCGCCGTGCGGTGGGTGGCGAGCGCGTCCAGGAAGACGTTGGCCGCCGCGTAGTCGGCCTGTCCGGCGGCGAGTACCAGGCCGCCGGCCGAGGAGAACATGACGAACGCGGTGAGGTCGGTCTCCCTGGTGAGTTCGTGGAGGTGCCAGGCTCCCTCGGCCTTGGGCCGAAGGACGGCGTCGAAGCGTTCGGGGGTGAGGCTGCCGACCAGGCCGCCGTCGGCGACCGCCGCCGCGTGCACGACGCCGCGCAGCGGGTGCCCGGCGTCGATCCCGGCGAGCAGGGCGGCCAGGGCGTCGCGGTCGGCCACATCGCACGCGGCGATCCGGACCTGGGCGCCGAGGCCCGTCAGTTCGGTGGCGAGTGCCTCGGCACCGGGTGTGTCCGTGCCCCGCCGGCCGGCCAGGAGGAGGTGGCGCACGCCGTGCTCGGTGACGAGGTGGCGTGCGACGAGTGCGCCGAGGCCGCTGGTGCCTCCGGTGATCAGCACCGTGCCCTCGGTGTCCCACGGGGCGGGCCGTGCGGTCTCCGGGTCGGTGGCGCGTCCCAGGCGCGGTACCCACGACTCGCCGCCGCGCAGGGCGGATTCGGGCTCGCCGGACGCCGCCGCGGCGGCGAGGGCGGCCTCCGACGCCGCGGACTCGTCCTCGATGTCGAGGAGATGGAACCGGCCGGGGTTCTCCGCCTGCGCGGCACGGACCAGTCCCCATACCGGGGCCTGGGCCGGGTCCACGTCCTCGCCGGGGCGCACGGACACGGCGCGCCGGGTGACGACGACGAGGGGTTCGGTGCCCGCTTCGGGGTCGGCGAGCCGGTCACGTATCGCACCGAGCACATGACGGGTGAGGGCGCGCACGGCGTCCGGGACGTCCTGGCCGTCGGGCGCTGCCGGGCAGTGCAGGACGGTGTACGCGGCGGTGTGGCCGGAATCCGCGGTGTCCGCCCGCTGCCAGACGATCCGGTGGAGGGATGCGGACGGCGCTCCGGAGGCTGCCGCCAGCTGCTCCGGCGAAACGGGGCGGGAGACGAGCGACTCGACCGTGGCCACCGGTGCGCCGCTCTCGTCGGCGACCATGATGGCGGACACCTCGTCGCCGCGTATCCGCTGGATGTGGACGCGCAGCGAGGGGGTCCCGGCGGCGTGCAGGGTGACGCCGTTCCAGGAGAAGGGCAGCAGGGTGGCCGCGTCGTCGGCCGGGTCGGTCAGCAGGTCGGCGTGCATGGCCGCGTCGAGGAGTGCGGGGTGCAGGCCGAAGTCCGCCGCGTCGTCGCGGGCGGGGCCGTCGAGGGCGACCTCGGCGAACACGTCGTCGCCGCGCCGCCACGCCGCGCGCAGGCCCTGGAAGGCGGGGCCGTAGGCGTAGCCGCGCTCACTCAGCCGCTCGTAGGCGGATGCGACGTCGACCGGGGTGGCGCCGGCCGGCGGCCACTGGGTGAGGTCGAAGGCGGCTTCGGGCGCTTCGCGGGTCAGGGTGCCGTGGGCATGCCGGGTCCATGGGGCGTCGGGGTCCGAGGAGGCGCGCGAGTGGATGCCGACCGTGCGGGCCCCGGAGGGGTCCGGGGCGCCGACGACGACACGCAGTGCGACGCCTCCCCGGGCCGGCAGTGTCAGCGGGGCTTCGAGGAGCAGCTCCTCGATCCGGCCGCAGCCGACGTGGTCGCCCGCCCGGATCGCCAGCTCGACGAAACCGGTGCCCGGCAGCAGCACGCTGCCCAGCACGCCGTGGTCCGCGAGCCACGGCTGGGTGCCGGTGGCGAGCCGCCCGGTGAGGACGACGCCTCCGTCGTCCGGCGTCGCCACCGCCGCGCTCAGCAGGGGGTGGGTGACCGCTTCCAGACCGGCCGCGTCGAGGTCGCCGGGGGCGGCGGCCAGGTCGAGCCAGTAGCGCTGGTGCTGGAAGGCGTAGGTGGGCAGGTCCGGGCTCGGGCCGGTGCCGTGGAGGCCGAAGAAGGTGTTCCGGTCGACGGTGACACCGCGCGTGTGGGCTCTGCCGGCGGCGGTCAGGACTTCGCGGGCCTCGGGCCGGTTCCGTCGCAGCGAGGGGATGAAGGCCATCCCGTCCGTGTCCTGGACGCAGTCCTGCGCCATGCCGCTGAGCACGGCGTCCGGGCCGATCTCGATGTACGAGGTGACGCCGCGGTCCTCCAGGAACCGGACCGTGTCCGCGAACCGCACCGCGTCGCGGACGTGCCGCACCCAGTACGACGGCGTCGTCACCTCCTGCGACAACTCCCCCGACACACCCGACACCACCGGGATCGACGGAGT
>NZ_KB892059.1 GCF_000373645.1 Streptomyces sp. ATexAB-D23
CATGTGGAGTCCATCCAGGCTGAGCTGGCACAGCTCCTGGCACCGGTTGCTCCTCGGGTGCCGGAGATCCCGTTCTACTCGACCGTCACGAACGAAGTGATCGACAGCGCAATCCTGGACGCGGGGTACTGGTATCGCAATCTGCGTCAGACGGTCGAGTTCGAGAAGACGACGTGGAAGTTGCTCGCCGATGGTTTCACGACGTTCATCGAGTCCAGTGCTCACCCGGTCCTGACGATCGGTCTTCAGGAGACCTTCGAAGCCGCCGGCGCGGTCGCGGCGCTCGCGGTGCCGTCACTGCGCCGGGACGAAGGCGGCCTGGAGCGGTTCCTGCTGTCCCTCGGCCAGGCGTGGGCCCACGGCGTCCCCGTCGACTGGACCCCGCAGCTTCCCGAGGTCACCCACCCGGTCGACCTGCCCACTTACCCCTTCCAGCGTCAGCACTACTGGCTCTCCGCCTCCCACGCCGCCGCCCCCACCGTCTCCGACCTGGGCCCCGGTGCGGCCCCGCACCCGCTCCTCGGCGCGGCGGTCGAGCTGCCGGGCTCCGGATCACTGCTCTACACGGGGCGCCTCTCCCTCACCGCCCAGCCCTGGCTCGGCGACGCGGAGACGCTGCCCGGTGCCACGTTCCTGGAGCTCGCCCTGCGGGCCGGCGAGGAGGCGGGTACCGGCCGGGTGGACGAACTCATGCTCCACGAACCCCTCGTCATACCCCGCAGGGGCGGCGTGCAGCTGCGGGTCGAGGTCGGAGAGCCGGAGGACGACGGGCTGCGCAGGCTGTCCGTGCACTCCCGCCGCGAGGGCAGGGCTCCCGGCACCGCCTGGACCCGGCACGCCACGGCCGTCCTGGCCGCCGACGAGCCCGCCCCGGGGTGGGACCTCGAGGTCTGGCCGCCGCTCGACGCCGAACCGCTCGACGCGGGTTCGCTGCCCGGCATACGGGCGGCCTGGCGGCGGGACGGAGAGCTGTACGCCGAGATCGTCTCCGGTGAGGGGCACGACCCGGCGGGGTATGCCCTGCATCCCGCCCTGCTGGAGGCGGCGCTCGGCTCCGCCGTCCTGACCGGTCTCCCGGCCGGGGCCGCCTCGGTGCGGTGGCGCGACGTCACTCTGCACGCCGTCGGCGCCACCACCCTGCGCGTGCGCGTCGTGCCCACCGCCGACGAACCCCTGGGCGTCGCCGTCGAGATCGCGGACGGCAGCGGGGCGCCCGTCGCCACCGTCGGCGCGATGCTGCTGAAGGACGGGGCGGACGACCGGATCCGGCAGGCGGCGTTCGCCCAGCGCGGCGGCCAGTACACCGTCGAATGGACCGACGAGAAGCCCGCCCCGGTGGCCGAAGCGACCCCGGACAGCTGGGCGGTGGTCGGCGAGGACGTCTTCCGGGCCCGCTCCGGGCTCATGGCCGCGGGCACCTATGCCGAGGCCCACCCCGGTCTGGACGCCCTGGCGGCCCGGATCGAGGCGGAGGGCGCACCCGCGCCCGAAGTCGTCCTGGTGTCCGTGGCGGCCACCGCGGACGGAGACATCGCCACATCCGTACGACAGAGCATCGAGGAGGCGGCACAGCGCGTCCGCACCTGGCTCGCGGACACCCGGTTCACCGGCTCCCGGCTGGTGTTCCTCACCAAGGACGCCACCGCGGCCTCGGCCCCGCAGGGCGGCGACCCCGCCGCCGCGGCGGTATGGGGCCTGATCCGCGCCGCCCAGGAGACGGACCCGGACCGCTTCGTCCTGGCCGACACCGACGGGAGCAAGGCGTCGTGGCGCTCCCTGGTCAAGGCCATCGCCGCGGGCCACGACCAGCTGGCCCTGCGCCGCAGCACGCTCAAGGTGCCCCGGCTCGCCCCGGCGGTCGCCGGCACCTGGCCCGCGTACGACCCCGAGGGCACGGTCCTCGTCGTCGGCCGGCAGGCCGAGCCGTACGCCCGCCGGCTGGCGGAACGGCACGGCGTGCGGAACCTGCTGCTGGCCGGCGCGCGGGACACGGCGGATCTCGAAGCCGGGCTCACCGCCGCCGGAGCCCGGGTGACCGCGGCCCCGGCCGACCCGGCCGACCCGACGGCCCTGGCGGACGCCCTCGCGGCGGCTTCCCCGGCCCACCCGGTCATCGCCGTCGTCCACGCAGTGGACCCGCAGGCGGACGCGCCGGCGGAGGCGGCCCACGCGGCCCGTACCGCGCAAGCACTGCGCGAGGCGGCCGGGCCCGACGCCGCGTACGTCATGCTCTCCGAGGAGGAAGGGGCCACCGGGGCCTTCCTGGAAGCCTGGGCGCGGGTGCTGCGCAGCGGCGGGACCACGGCCGTGGCCCTGTCCGGCCGCCCCGGGACGGCCGGGCCCGTCGACGGGGAGCTGCTGGACGCCGCGACGGCGGTCGGCGCGGCCGGAGTCGTCGTGGCCGAGCCGGACTTCGAGGCACTCGCCGCGCTCGCCGCGGCCGGCCGGCTTCCCGCCCTGTGGCGCGGCCTGGTCCGCGGACCGGCCCGACGCACCGTCAAGGAGGGCCCGGCCGGGGCCGGCGGCTTCAAGCAGCGGCTGCTCGCCCTCGACGCCGCCGGGTGCGATGCCCTGCTCCTGGACCTCGTCCGGGAACACGCGGCGAGCGTGCTCGGCCACGGATCGGGCGAAGCCATCGACGCCGACCGCAAGTTCCGGGACATGGGCTTCGACTCGCTCTCGGCACTCGCCCTGCGCAACGCCCTCAACGACGTCACCGCGCTGCGCATGCCACCCGGTGTCGTCTTCGACCAGCCCACCTCGGCTGAGCTGGCCCAGCACATCAAGCAGCAGATCTTCGGCCGATAGACAGCCGAGTCACCAAGGAGACATGGCGTGAGAGTGGAAGGCGTGTACATCAGCTCGGTCGGGGTGTTCCTGCCCCGCCGGATGAGTGCCGAGGACGCGGTCGCTGACGGCCTCTACGACGAGGAGGTGTACAAGGCGAGCGGCCTGACCGGCACCCATGTGTCGGACGGGATACCGGCGCTCGACATGGCGGTCACCGCCGCCCGGCAGGCACTGGAACGGTCCGGTCTGGACGCCGAGGACGTCGAGTCGCACGTGCACAGCGGTGTCTACTACCAGGGGCCCGACGGGTCCTACCCGCCCGCGTACGTCCTGCGCGAACTCGGGGTCGGCCAGGTGCCGTCGCTGCACATCCGGCAGGGCTGCAACGGCATGCTCGCCGCGATGGAGGTCGCGGTCGGGCAGATGACCGGCGCCGCCGAGGTGGAGACGGCGCTGCTGACCACCGCGCAGAACTTCGCCACCCCGCTGATCGACCGCTGGCGCGGCTTCGGCGACTCCTACATCCTCGCCGACGGGGCGGCCGCGGCCGTACTCAGCGGCGAGGACGGCTTCGCCGAGCTGCGCTCGGTCAACTCCGGTACGCTGCCCGGACTTGAGGCGTGGCACCGCGGCGACGAATCGCTGCTGCCGCCGCAGGACGGGGCGGGCGAGCAGCTGGCCGTGGCCGAGCGGGCCGCCCTGTTCAACGAGCGGGAGATGTCGCTCGCGGAGACCGTCGAACGGATCGGCGCGTTCGACCTCGACATCGTGCACCGCTCGCTGGTCGACGCCGGACTGAACGCCTCCGACATCGCCCGCGTCATCCCCATCAACCAGGACGGGCGCATGATCGAGTTCTCGGTCATGGCCCCCCTCGGCCTCCCGATGTCCCGCTCCAGCTGGGACTTCGGCCGCTCCATCGGCCACGTCGGCGCCGCCGACCTGGTCATCTCCCTCGACCACCTGGTGCGCACCGGCGAACTCGCGCCCGGTGACCACGTCCTGCTGCTTTCCCAGGGACCCGGCTGGATCAGCTCCGCCGGCGTCGTGACGATCAAGGAAGTTCCCGCATGGTGACCACGACCGCCCACGTGTCCGTACCGGGCACCGAGCTCTACTACGAGAAGACCGGGACCGGCCCGCTGCTGTTCCTGATGGACGGCGGCGGTGGCGACGCGCGCCGCACCGCGGCCCTCGTCGATCGGCTCTCGGACCGCTACACGGTCGTCACCTACGACCGGCGCGGCATGTCCCGCTCCGCCGTGGGCGACCCCGCCCCGGAACTCGGCCCGCAGGTGCACACCGAGGACCTGGCGCTGCTGATGGAGGCACTCGCGGACGGGCCCTCGCTGCTGTTCGGCCACAGCGTCGGCGGAGTCATCGGTCTGCACCTGACCGCGCGCCGGCCCGACCTGGTGTCGGTGTACGCGGCGCACGAGCCGTCCGAACTGGCCCTGCTCACGGGCGCCGACCGGGAGGCGGCGGCCGGTCTGATAGCCGCTGCCGAGTCCGACTACCGCACCGCCGGCTGGGGCCCCGCACTGGCCCACATGGCCCGGTTCAACGACATCGACGTGACCGCCCAGGACGCCGAGCCGGACGTCGTACCGGCGCCCATGACCCCCGAACAGCTCGCCAACATCGAGTTCTTCCTCGCCCACGAGATCGGCTCCTACCGCCATCACCTGCTGTCCGACGCCGACCTCGACGCCCTCAAGTCCGGACCGGCCCGCGTCGTCCCGCTGGCCGGCCGCCCCTCCGACCGCAGCTGGTCCTACCGCTGCGCCCGGAATCTGGCGGACCGCCTGGGCACCCCGCTGGAATCCGTCCCCGGCGGACACAACGGCCTCAAGACCCACCCCACGGGCTTCGCGGACCGCCTCCACGAGGTCCTGACCGCGTCCTGACTCCTTCCGGAAAGCGACTGCCGCTCGTGGTCACCGTCCAGGTGACCACGAGCGGCAGTCGTCGTGTGAGGAACAGCCGGCGGCCCGCTACAGCTCGTGGCCGAGTTCGGTGGCGAGCCGCGTCACCAGATCATGGGCCGCGTCGGGGATGACGGTCCCGGGTGGGAAGACCGCGGTGGCGCCCATGCCGAGGAGCGTGGGGATGTCGGCGGGGGGAATGACTCCACCGACGACGACCATCATGTCCTCGCGGCCCTCGGCCGCGAGCGCCTCACGCAGCGCGGGGACGAGCGTGAGGTGGCCGGCGGCCAGGGAGGAGACGCCCACGATGTGCACGTCCGCCTCGACCGCCTGCCGGGCGACCTCGCCCGG
>NZ_KB892060.1 GCF_000373645.1 Streptomyces sp. ATexAB-D23
CTCACCCACCGAGTGGCCGACGAGGTAGTCCGGACGGACTCCCCACGACTCGACCAGCCGGAACAACGCCACCTCGACGGCGAAGATCGCGGGCTGCGCCCAGCCGGTGTTCTTCAACGCCTCCGCGTCCGTGAACATCACCTCGCGCAGCGACCGGTCGAGCAGCCCGTCGAAGTGTGCGCACACCTCGTCCAGGGCGGTGGCGAACACCGGGAAGGTGTCCGCCAGTTCCCGGCCCATGCCGACGCGCTGACCGCCCTGCCCGGAGAACACGAACCCGGTGGAGCTGGAGCGGGCGCGGCCGGTGACGGTGTGCGGTGCCGGTTCGCCTGCCGCCAGGGCCGACAGGGCCGTCCGCAGCTCGTCGGTGCCGGCGCCGAGCACGACGGCGCGCTGGTCCAGCGCGGCGCGGGTCGTCGCCAGGGACAGGCCGACATCGGCCGCGTCCAGGCCGTCCACCCCGGCCGCAAGCCGTTCGGCCTGTGCGGTCAGCGCGTTGGCCGTCTTCATGGCCACCGGCCAGGGCACCACCGGCAGGACGACGTCCGGCGTCGCCACCGGAGCCGGGTCGTGGGCCGGTGCCTCCTCGATGATCACGTGCGCGTTGGTGCCGCTGATGCCGAACGACGACACACCCGCGCGGCGCGGGCGCTCGCCGCGCGGCCACGGACGGGACTCGGACAGCAGCTCCACGGCGCCGGACGCCCAGTCGACGTGCGACGACGGCTCGCTCACGTGCAGCGTGCCGGGCAGTTCCTCGTGCCGCATCGCCAGCACCATCTTGATCAGGCCCGCGACCCCGGCCGCGGCCTGGGTGTGCCCGATGTTGGACTTGATCGAGCCCAGCCACAGCGGCCGGCCGGCCGGCCGGTCCTGCCCGTAGGTGGCTAGCAGCGCCTGTGCCTCGATCGGGTCGCCGAGCGTCGTGCCCGTGCCGTGCGCCTCGACCGCGTCCACCTCGGCGGCCGTCAGACCGGCGGTGGCCAGGGCCTGCCGGATGACGCGCTGCTGCGACGGACCGTTCGGGGCGGTCAGGCCGTTCGACGCGCCGTCCTGGTTGGTGGCGCTGCCGGTGACGAGGGCGAGCACCTGGTGGCCGTTGCGCCGGGCGTCCGAGAGCCGTTCGAGGACGAGGACTCCGACGCCTTCGGCCCAGCCGGTGCCGTCGGCGTCGTCCGAGAACGCCTTGCACCGGCCGTCCACGGCGAGCCCGTGCTGCCGGCTGAAGCTGACGAACGGGGTGGGCGTGGAGATGAGTGTGACACCGCCGGCCAGCGCGAGATCGCACTCGTCGCCGCGCAGGGCCTGCGCCGCCAGGTGCAGGGCGACGAGCGAGGAGGAGCAGGCCGTGTCGACGGTGACCGCCGGTCCCTCAAGGCCCAGCGCGTACGAGATCCGGCCGGACAGGACGCTGGAGGCGTTGCCCGTCATGAAGTAGCCGTCGGCGCCCTCCGGGGAGGCCATCAGCAGGCCGCCGTAGTCGGAGCCGTTGCCACCGGCGAACATGCCGGTCCGGCTGCCGGCCAGGGACAGGGGGTCGATGCCCGCCCGTTCCGTGGCCTCCCAGGCGGTCTCCAGGAGGAGCCGCTGCTGCGGGTCCATGGACAGCGCCTCGCGCGGGTTGATCCCGAAGAGTCCGGCGTCGAACTCTCCGACGCCCCGCACGAATCCGCCGTGCCGGGTGTAGGTCGTACCGGCGTTGTCCGGGTCGGGGTCGTACACCCCGTCGATGTCCCAGCCGCGGTCGTCCGGGAAGTCGGATATCGCGTCGATGCCCTCGGACACCAGCCGCCACAGCTCCTCCGGCGAGGAGACGCCGCCGGGAAGGCGGCAGCTCATGCCGACGATGGCGATCGGGTCGTCGTCCTGGCCGCTGGCGCCACCGGCCGGAACCGGGGTGGCGGGTGCCGGGTCGGCGAGGCCGACGAGTTCCTGGCGCAGCAGGCGCGTGAGGGCGGTCGGGGTCGGGTGGTCGAAGATCAGCGTGGCGGGCAGGCGCAGCCCGGTGGCCGAGTTGAGCCGGTTGCGGAGTTCGATCGCCGTCAGCGAGTCGAACCCGATGTCGGAGAACACGCGTGCGGGTTCCACGTCGGTGGGTGCGGCGAATCCGAGCACCGCGGCGACGTGGCCGCGCACCAGGTCGAGCAGTTCGCGTTCCCGCTCGGCCTCGGTGAGCCCGGCGAGCCGGGCGGCCAGCGAGTCGCCGCCCGCGACGGTGTCGCCGCTCGTGGCATCCAGCGCCTCGCGGGCCTCCGGAATGCCGTCGAGGAGCGTGCTGCGGCGGCTCGCGGTGAGGGCGGGCGCGTAGACGGCCCAGTCGATGGAGGCCACCGTGAGCGTGGCCTCTCCCCCACCGACCGCCTGCCGCAGTACGGCGACCGCGGACTCGGGGGCCAGCGAGTGGACACCGCCCTTGCGCTGCCTGGCCTCGACGGCCGCGCTGTCCGCCATGCCCGCGTCGGACCAGGGGCCCCACGCGATCGATGTGGCGGCGAGGCCGTCGGCCCGGCGGCGTTCGGCCAGGGCGTCGAGGACCGCGTTGGCGGCCGCGTAGTTCGCCTGCCCGGGGCCGCCCCAGATTCCGGCGGTGGAGGCGAACAGGACGAACGCGTCGAGTTCCACGCCGAGTGCCCGGGTCGTCTCATCCAGGAGCAGCGCGGCGTGTGCCTTGGGCGCCATGACCTGGGCGATGCGTTCGGCACCGAGCGAGTCGAGGATGCCGTCGGCCAGGACACCGGCCGCGTGCACGACCGCCGTCAGCGGGGCCGCGTCGTCGGTGAGCCCGGAGAGCAGCGCGGTGACCTGCGCGCGGTCGGCCATGTCGCAGGCGGCGAGGGTGACCCTGGCGCCGGTTTCCTCCAGTTCCCGGGCGAGTTCCGGCGCGCCGGGCGCGTCCGCGCCGCGGCGGCTGGTCAGCACCAGGTGCTCGGCACCGTTGCCGGCCGCCCAGCGGGCCATCCTGGCGCCCAGGGCGCCGGTGCCGCCGGTGATCAGGACCGTGCCCGACGGCGTCCACGCCGTGTCCGCGTCGCTCGTGTGCGGGGCGCGCACGAGCCGCCGGCCGAACAGGCCCGACGCGCGCAGGGCGACCTGGTCCTCGTCGCCCGCGGCGATGGCGTTGAGCAGCCGCCGCGCGGAGCGTGCGTCGGCCTCTTCCGGTACGTCGGCCAGTCCGCCCCAGCGGTCCGGGTGCTCCAGCGCTGCGACGCGCCCGAGCCCCCACACCGCCGCCAGGCCCGGCCGGGTCACCGTGTCCCAGCGGGCGGCCGAGACCGCTCCGGAGGTCAGCGACCAGAGCGGTGCGGCGATGCCCGCGTCCCCGAGCGCCTGGAGCAGTACGGCGGTCAGCGCCAGGCCCCGGGGCAGCCCGGGAAGCCCGTCGGTGTCCCGCTCGTCCCAGGCCAGCAGGGAGACGACCCCGGCGAACTCGGCGGGTCCGGCGGCCTCCGCGGCCTCTTCGGCCCCTTCGGCCCCCTCGTGTCCGGCGGCTCGCGCGGTTTCGGTGAGCAGGGCGGTGAGTGCCGTGCGGTCCTGGGCGGTCCCGTCCAGCCGCAGGGGCCGGACGGTCGCGCCCCGGGCGGTCAGCTCGTCGGCGATCGTGTCCGCCCAGTTCCGGGCGGCGTCGCCGTTGCCGTCCGTGCCGGCGGAGGTCACCACCAGCCAGTCGCCGGTGAGCGGCTCCCCGTCCGCCGGAGCGAGCGGGGTCCAGTTGACCCGGTAGCGCCAGGAGTCGGTGGTGTCCTGCTCACGCTGCTTGCGCCGCCAGTCGGCGAGCGCGGGCAGCAGCGAATCGATGACCGATGCGTCGGCGTCCAGCGTGCCGGCCAGCGCGTCCGTGTCGGCCCGCTCGACGGCCGCCCAGAACTCCCGGTCCGCCGCCGTGCCCCCGTCGGCGGCCACAGCGGCCGGCTCGGTGTCGAACTCCGGCCAGTACGGGCGGCGTTGGAAGGCGTACGTGGGCAGGTCGACGAGGCCGGGACGGGCCTCGGGGAAGGCGGCCGTCCAGTCGACGTCCACACCATGGACCCACAGCTCGGCGACTCCGGCCAGGAACCGGTCCAGGCCACCGTCGTCACGCCGCAGCGAACCGGTGACCACGCTCTCGTCCGCGATCTCCTGAACGGCGGCGGACAGCACGGGGTGCGAGGAGACCTCCACGAACACGCCGTAGCCCTCGGCCGCCAGCTTCTCGATGGCCTCGGCGAAACGGACCTGGGAGCGAAGGTTCGTCACCCAGTAGTTCGCGTCCATCTCGGAGCCGTCGATGAACTCACCCGTCACCGTCGACAGAAGCGGAATCGTGCCCGCACGCGGGGCAACACCCGCCAGACTCGCAGTCAACTCGTCATGCAGCACATCCATGGCCGGCGAGTGCGAGGCGTAGTCCACCGCGATCCGGCGCGCCCGGAATCCCAGCTCCACGCACTTGGCAACGGCTTCCTCCACCGCGGCGACCTCACCCGAGATCACCACCTGCGAAGGACCATTCACCGCGGCGACCGACACCCGGCCGTCCCAGGCGGAAAGAATCTCCTCCACCTGAGCCACCCCGGCACCCACCGACGCCATCGTCCCGCCCCCACTGGCCAGCCCGGCAATCGCCCGGCTGCGCACACAGACCACACGCAGCGCATCCTCCAGCGACAACGCCCCCGCCACATACGCGGCAGCGATCTCACCCTGCGAATGCCCCACCACAGCCGCCGGCACCACACCGAACGACCGCCACACCGCCGCCAGACCCACCATCACCACAAACGACGCGGGCTGAACCACATCAACCCGCTCAAGGGACTCCGCCCCACGCAG
>NZ_KB892061.1 GCF_000373645.1 Streptomyces sp. ATexAB-D23
CGCCTCCACCTCGACGCCCTCGGCGTCAAGCTGACGACGCTGCGCCCGGAGCAGGCCGCGTACATCGGTGTCGAGGTCGAGGGCCCGTACAAGCCCGACCACTACCGCTACTGACCCCGTACCCCATCGGACCGTCCGGCCGGCAGATCCTCGAACACGGAGGTGAGCCGGCCGGAGGCGTCCGCGAGGGCGGCCAGTGCGTCGCCGATGCGCCACTGGGACCGGTCGCGCGGGCCCACCGCGTTGGAGACGGCGCGCAGTTCCACGACCGGGCAGCCGGTCGCGGCCGCTGCCTCGGCGACCCCGAACCCCTCCATCGCCTCGGCGAGGGCGCCGGGGTGACGGGCCCGCAGCGCGGCGGCCCGCGCGGCGGTGCCGGTCGCGGTGGAGACGGTGAGGACCGCGCCCGTACGGGCCCGCGTCGCTTCGGCGACGCGGGCCACGAGCGTGGCGTCGGGCCGGTACGCGATGGTGCCGAAGCCCAGTTCGGTGACCGGCACGAAGTCGTCGGCCGTCTCGGCGCCCAGGTCGGCAGCGACGAGTTCGCTCGCCACGACGAGGGAACCGAGTGGTGCCTCGGGCTGGAAGCCGCCGCCGATCCCGGCGCTGACGACCAGGCCGTAGCCGGCGCCCCGGTGTGCCGCGGCGGTCAGCGCCACAGCGGTCGCGGCGGCTGCGGCGGCGGGCCCCACACCGGCGGCCAGCACGTCCACGCCGACGCCGCCCGTGGTCACCCGGTGCAGGGTGCGGGCGGCGAGCGGGGTGGGTACGGGCGGGGTGGCGGCGTCCCGGAAGACGCCCGCCACCGCGTCCTGTTCCGCGGCGACCGCGGTGACGACGAGGACCCGGAGGCCGGGTCCGTCCGGCGGGGAGGCGGTCATGGCTCAGTGCGGGCCGTGGCTGACGACGCCGGCGATGGCGATCTTGCGGTAGGTGTCGCCGCGACGACGGGACAGCAGCGCGAACGACCCGGCGAGCGCCAGCAGTTCGAGCTCGTCCCAGTGGCCGGTGACCGCTATCTGCACGGACTTGCCGTCGGACCTGGACAACGAGAAGTCGATCTCGTCGGAGCCCCGGACGAGCGTCGCCTGATAGCGGCCGCGGTGCGGCTTGGACGTACGCCACTCGACCGGCGCGCCGCCGCCCGGCACGAACGCCCCCTGGCCGTCCAGGCACAGGATCGCGGGCTCGGCGGCCGTGACGCGGGTGCGTCCCCGGCCGGTGGCCGCGATCGGCAGAGCACGGCCACCGACGGTGACCGTGCCCTTGCGCATGCCACGCTCGAACGTCAGCGTCGCGGAGGAGCCCTTCACACCGTCGAGGACGAAGGCGCCGCCCTTCTTGTGGAGGCTGAGCGCGGTCTTCGCCATGCGTCAGTCCTTTCGCGCGGTGCGCGCGAACCCGGGGATCAGCACCGCAGCCACGACGACGTGCATGCACAGCAGCGCGACCTTGGAGCCGCCCCCGTCGCCGCTGCCGGCCGGGCCGAGCAGGGACAGCAGGAAGATGACCGAGGAGATCACCGTCCACAGGGTGCGGGCGTTGGGCGACTTGCGGTCGATCAGCGTCACCACGCCGAGGGCGGCGAAGCCCACCACGAGCGTCACGCCGATGACCATGGGCAGGCCGATCTCCTGGATGTCGCCGCCCTGGGCCTTCGCCTTGAGTCCGTCGTCGAGGGTGGCGTGCGCTATGAGCCAGACGATGACGGTCGCCACGGTGGCGACCAGGGGGTACACGATCCGTCCGCGGGCCTGCTGCCGGGTGGGGGAGGCGGTCGCTGTATTCGACATGCGTCTTCATCCTTACGCCGATGCGCGTGTCTCGGTCCGGAGGCGGACCTTCGCGAGAGTTCACGTTACGGGCAAGGGGTCGCCGCGTAGGAGGAGCTGGATCGTATCTGTAGGGAATCTCTTAGCGGTGGTTCCAGGAGCATGGAGCTGCGCTGCCCGGGGCTGTTGTGTTCGCGGGGTTAGCAGACCGTTCTCATGCCGGATTTCACGCTGAGGAGACGCACGGGTGGACGCAGGATTCAAACGCGAAATCGAACAGAAGGTCGCTGCCGGCGAACGCCTCAGCCGGGAGGACGGTATCGCTCTCTACGAGTGCGACGACCTGGCCTGGCTCGGCGGGCTGGCCCATCAGGTCCGTACGCGGAAGAACGGCAACGTCGTTCACTTCAACATCAACCGCCATCTCAACATGACCAACGTGTGCACGGCCTCGTGCGCGTACTGCTCGTTCCAGCGCAAGCCGGGCGAGATGGACGCGTACACCATGCGCATCGAGGAGGCCGTGAAGCTGGCCAAGGCGATGGAGAACGACCAGCTCACCGAGTTGCACCTGGTCAACGGCCTCCACCCGACGCTGCCCTGGCGCTATTACCCGCGCTCGATCCGGGCACTGAAGGAGGCGCTGCCGCCGACGGTCGCCGTCAAGGCGTTCACCGCCACCGAGATCCACCACTTCGAGAGCATCTCCGGGCTCCCGGCGAGCGAGATCCTGGACGAGCTGATCGACGCGGGCATGGAGTCGCTGACCGGCGGCGGTGCGGAGATCTTCGACTGGGAGATCCGCCAGCACATCGTGGACCACAAGACGCACTGGGAAGACTGGTCGCGCATCCACCGTCTCGCCCACGAGAAGGGGATCAAGACCCCCTGCACGATGCTCTACGGGCACATCGAGGAGCCCCGGCACCGCGTCGACCACGTGCTGCGGCTGCGTGAACTCCAGGACGAGACCGGCGGCTTCCAGGTCTTCATCCCGCTGCGCTACCAGCACGACTTCCATGACTCCATGGACGGCAAGGAACGCAACCGGCTGATGTCCCGGACGAAGATGGCGACGCCGGCGGAGTCCCTGAAGACCTTCGCGGTCTCGCGGCTGCTCTTCGACAACGTGCCGCACGTCAAGGTCTTCTGGGTGATGCACGGCCTCCAGACCGCACAGCTCGCGCTCAACCACGGCGCCGACGACATCGACGGTTCCGTCGTCGAGTACAAGATCACGCACGACGCGGACAACTACGGCACCCCGGACAAGATGTCCCGCGAGAGCCTGCTCGACCTGATCCGCGACGCCGGGTTCCAGCCCGTGGAGCGCAACACGCTCTATCAGACCGTCCGCGAGTACGAGGGCCCGGATCCGGAGATCCGCGAGACCCCCCAGCCCATGCGGGTCTGACTCATGACCATCATCACGACAAGTATCGGCAGGTGTGCGCGATGACCGTACGGGACGAGGACCTCCGGGGCGATGCCCTTGAGGTCTGGATCGACCAGGACCTGTGCACGGGTGACGGGATCTGCTGTCAGTACGCGCCCGATGTCTTCGAGCTGGACATCGACGGGCTCGCCTACGTCAGGAACGCGGACGGCGATCTGCTCCAGGACACGGGTGCCACGGTCCTCGTGCCGACCATCGCCCTGCGCGACGTCACCGACTCGGTGAAGGAGTGCCCGGGGGAGTGCATCCACGTACGCCGGATCAGCGACGGCGTCGAGGTCCTCGGACCGGATTCGGCGGACGGCTGATGACGGCGGTCACCGGCTACGAGCCGGCCCTGCGCGCCCCGTCGGCCGAACTCGGCCGGCCGCGCGTCGGCCACATCGACTTCCTCAACTGCCTGCCCCTGTTCTGGGGGCTGGCCCGTACGGGAAGCCTGCTCGACCTCGACCTGCACAGGGACTCGCCGGAACGCCTCAGCGACGCCCTCGTCGCCGGAGAGCTGGACATCAGCCCGATCAGCGTCATGGAGTACCTGCGCCATGCCGACGACCTGGTCGTGCTGCCCGACATCGCGGTCGGCGCGGACGGGCCCGTGATGTCCTGTCTGCTGCTCAGCAAGGTGCCGCTGGAGGAGCTGGACGGTGTCCCGCTCGCCCGCACCACCTCCAGCCGCACCACCGTGCGCCTGGCCGAGCTGCTGCTCACCGAGTCCATCGGCGTCAAGCCGGAGTACTTCAGCTGCCCGCCGGACCTGCCCACCATGATGGCCGGGGCCCCCGCGGCCGTGGTCATCGGCGACGCCGCGCTGCGCGCCTCGCTCCAGCAGGCCGACACCTTCGGGTTCCAGGTGTACGACCTGGCCGAGATGTGGCGGGAGTGGACCGGGCTGCCGTTCGTCTTCGCGGTGTTCGCGGCCCGGCGCGAGTTCGTGGCCGAGCACCCGGAGCTGGTCCGTGAGGTGCACTCCGGATTCCTGAAGTCGCGTGAGCTGTTCCTCGACGAGATCGACGTGGTCTGCCAGAAGGCGGCCCGCTGGGCGAAGTTCGATGTCGAGACCCTCAAGCGCTACTACCTGTCCGCGCTCGACTTCGACCTGGGGGAGCGGCAGCTCGCCGGACTGCGCGAGTTCGCCCGCCGGGTCGGCGGCGCCGACGCCGGCTTCGCGCCCGACCTGAGGATCCACCTGCTGGAGACCGGGCGCACCTCGTAGGGGCGCCGCGTCGATCCATCCGAAACAGAAAGGTGGCCCGATGGCCATCCCGACCAGTCATCTCACCGCTGCTCTGGACCGCGCCGCCACCGGAGGCCGCCTGACGCCCGAAGAGGCCCTGGAGCTCTATCGCCACGCACCGCTGCACGCACTCGGCCAGGCGGCCGACGCGGTGCGCCGCCGTCGCTACGCCGGCCGGGAGAACCAGGCGACGTACATCATCGAGCGGAACATCAACTACACGAACGTGTGTGTCACGGCGTGCAAGTTCTGCGCGTTCTACGCCGCTCCGAAGGACACCGCCAAGGGCTGGTCCCGGGACCTGGACGACATCCTGCGCCGCTGCGCGGAGACGGT
>NZ_KB892062.1 GCF_000373645.1 Streptomyces sp. ATexAB-D23
GCAAGGTCCTGATCGTGCTGTCCGAGGGCCGCCTGCTGAACCTGGGCAACGCCACCGGCCACCCCTCGTTCGTGATGTCCAACAGCTTCGCGGACCAGACGCTGGCCCAGATCGAGCTGTTCACCAAGCCCGAGGAGTACCCGACCGACGTCTACGTGCTCCCCAAGCACCTGGACGAGAAGGTCGCCCGCCTCCACCTCGACGCCCTCGGCGTCAAGCTGACGACGCTGCGCCCGGAGCAGGCCGCGTACATCGGTGTCGAGGTCGAGGGCCCGTACAAGCCGGACCACTACCGCTACTGATCCACCGGGGACAGCCCGTAGGGACGGATCCCTTCCCTCAAGGCTGCCCCGGCACGGAACCCGTACCGCTCGACTCCGTACCGACTGCTCCCGCCATGTGCCGCGGTGGTCCGCCGGTGAACCGGTCACCGGCAGACCCCGCAGCCCGGGGCGATTCAGCAGTACCGGACACTCAGCAGTCCGGACCGATCAGCAGCAGCGACGGACGCAGGCCCCCGCACCCCCGTGTCGGGGGCCTGCGCCGTACCGCACCCGCACGACCCGAGGAACCCGAAGGACCCCATGCCCCGCGGCCGATATTCGCTCCACGATCTTCATGACCACACCCCCCTCGGCGAAGAACACTTCCACTGCGCGCCCGGCCCTTCCGGCTGGCGCTACATCTCCCAAACGACTGCCCCGTCCGGCAGTCACCTGGGATCCGTCGACCTCACCCTCGATGAACTCGGCCGCCCCATCCGTCTCGAACTCCATGCCGCCGACTGGCAGGTCCGCGGTGCCGCCCTCGAAGGGCTCACCTGGGTCCGTACCGACCCGACGGGTACTCACGCCACCGAAGGCAATGTCCGCGCCCACGCCTTCAACGGCACGTCCCCCGCCTTCCTCGTCGCGACCGCTCGTCTGCTGCGCCTCACCCCCACTTCTCCGGCAACCCGCGTCCGGGTCGTCACCTTCACGGATCCGGTCCTCGCCCCCCGCACGCTCGACCAGTCCTGGGCCCTGGTGAACAGTGAAGCGCACCCCACTGACAACGGACCCCTGAAGGTGGACGAATACCAGGTCAGCGCCCTGGACACGGGCGAGAGACACACCGTCCACCTGGCCGGGGACGTGGTTCTGTCGGCCCCCGGCATCGAGCTGGAGGAACTGGAGTCCCCACCCTCCGAGCGGTAGCCGGGCAGGAAGGGGAGTCACCCGCGAGCAGGGTTCGAGGCCGAGGGGGTGAACACCGACACGGAGGCGCCCGGAAGCTGCTGGAGGCCGGGGAGTTCGGGAAGTTCGGGGAACTGTTCAGGAAACCCGCTCGATGCAGTGACGGCCGCGGCCCGCAGCTGACGCGACACGACCTGGGCCGTGTCCGCAAAGTCCCGTCTGGCCTGCGACGCCTGGCGAGCGCTCTCGCCGCACCGGCCGAAATCCCGAGTACGTCCAGTACGAGGGATTCCGGCCGGCACGCCGAGGAGCGGGGTCTCCCCTGTTCGAGCGAAGCCGAGAACGTGGGGAATCACCGGACGCCGCAGGCCATGCCCTTCGGGCGTACGACGGGATTTCCCGGCTACCTCCTAGGCGGGCGGCACGAACCCGGTGGCGGATGGCCGTCCGGCCGCCCCTCCGGTACCGGCGGCCGCATCGGCGCCAGACCCCGGGGCTCCGTCAGGCACCATGCCGACGGGGCCAGGCACCATGCCGACGGGCGGACCGACGGCGGCCCCCGGGTGCCCAGGTGGTGTTACCGGGCCCGCCGGTCCGCCGGGAGACCGGCCGAACCCGCCACCCGGATCGCCGCCCACAGACGCTCCTCCCGGGAGGCTCATCGACGCGGGGCCGGCGGAACCACGGGTGGCCTCGCGGGCCGCGGCCTCCCACGCCCGTCGCGCGTCCCGCACCTGCCGCTCGTGCACCACGGCAGCCAGGTACGCGGAGGCCGGTACGCCTGCCGGAGCCGGGGTTCCGGTCCGCGCGGCGACCTCCTCGCCGAGCCGCTCCGCCATGCTCCGGCCCACCTCGGCGTCGAGTTGATGCATCCGCGTCAGGTACTGCCGCACCGCGAGCCACAGACCGTCCGGAACTCCTGTTAGATCCAGACCGGCGAATCGCCCGACCAGCCAAGGCGGAGGCGGCGGAACAGCCGTTGTCCGGCCCGCCGGCACCCGTTCCCGTACGACGAGCGTCCCCGCGAAGACGTCACCGAGCCGTCGGCCACGCGTCGACACCAACGACGCGATGGAGGCGACGACGCCGAGCGTCATCAGGATCTCCACGACCGCCATCGCCCCGCGCACCAGCGCGTGCCGGAACCGTATGGGGCCGCCGTCGTCCCGTACGACGCGCAGCCCGCAGGCCAGCTTGCCCAGCGAACGTCCGTGGCTGAGCGTCTCGACCGCGATCGGCCCACCCACAAGAACCAGCAGGAAGGCAGCGACGGACACCGCCGCGATGGCCGCTTCGTCCAGCGAGGCGGAGACGATGGCGAGACCGAAGGCCACCAGGCCGAACACCGTTCCCACCACGATCAAATCGATGGCCAGAGCCAGTGCCCGGCTCGGCAGTTTCGCCGGCCGCAGCCCCAGTACGACCGCGTCCCCGGTCACGAGCTCACTCATCGCCCCACCCCTCACCGAAGGCCCCTGCCCCGCGGGCCCACAGTCTGCCAAGCTGGCCCGCAACGCCGCAGTTGTACGGACCGGTACACACCCTGCCTGGAGCCGCAGCCGATCATGGACCTCGATGTCTTCGTCAACGCCCACCGCATCGAGTGGGACCGGCTGGACCACCTCCTGCGCCGCGGGCGCCGGCTGACGGGCGCGGAAGCGGACGAACTCGTCGACCTCTACCAGCGCGCGGCCACGCACCTGTCCCTGATCCAGTCCAGCGCCCCCGACCCACTGCTCGTCGCGCGGCTCACGCAGCTGGTGGCCCGAGCCCGTGCCACGGTGACCGGGACCCGCCGAGCGTCCTGGCGCGACGCGGCGCGCTTCCTCACCGCGGGATTCCCCGCAGCCGTCTACCGCTCCCGCCACTGGTGGATACCGACCGCCGTGGTCTCCACGCTCCTGGCCGCGCTGATGGGCTGGTGGATCGCCGCGCATCCGGAGGTCCAGGCGACCATCGCCGCTCCGGACGACCTCCGTCGCATGACGAGTCCGGGTGGCGAGTACGAGACGTACTACTCCAGCCACCCGGCGACTTCCTTCGCGGCACAGGTCTGGACGAACAACGCGCAGGCCGCCGCCATGTGCCTGGTACTGGGCGCGTTCCTCTGCGTCCCGGTGATCTGGATCCTCTTCGTCAACGTGGTGAACCTGGCGGTCGGCATCGGGCTGATGTCCTCGGTCGGCCGGCTCGACACGTTCCTCGGGCTGGTCCTTCCCCATGGCCTGCTGGAGCTGACGGCCGTCTTCGTCGCCGCGGGTACGGGCCTGCGCCTCGGCTGGACGGTCATCGACCCCGGTCCGCGGACTCGCCGTGCGGCCCTGGCACAGCGGGGACGGGCCGCCGTCGGCATGGCCGTCGGCCTGGCGCTCGTCCTGTTCGTCTCGGGGATCATCGAAGCCTTTGTGACCCCGTCAGGCCTTCCGACCTGGGCCCGGATCACCCTGGGCACAACTGCCGAGGCGCTCTTCCTCGCGTACGTCTATGTCCTGGGGGGCCGTGCCGCCCGAGCGGGTGAGGCGGGGGACGTGGACGCCGTCGAACGAAGTGCCGAGCTGCCGGTGGCCGCCTGATGTGCATACGCCGTCGCTGACCTGCTAGTCTCCTCCTCGCCCCAAAAAACCGTTGACACGGTGAAGTGGGGGAGGTAGATTTTAACGGTTGCCTCGAACTGGACAGGTTCGGGCCCCGGCAGTTAATATCTGTCTCGCTCCGGTCGGAAATCGAATTTCCGCAGAGCCATCGATTCCCAACCTCAGTGAGTTGAAGCCGATTAGGTCGGCCGAAATACTTCTGATAAAGTCGAATCAGCCGAAAGGCAAGGCCACTTCAACGGCCGCCGGAATTCAAATTCGAACCGGAAACGGAACGAAATGGATCTGGTAAGGTTGGAAACGCCGAAAGGCAAACAGTACGGCCCGCTTCGACCGGGAAATCGGACACGAAAGAGTCTGATAGAGTCGGAAACGCAAGACCGAAGGGAAGCGCCCGGAGGAAAGCCCCAGAAAATGTTCTGCGGGTGAGTACAAAGGAAGCGTCCGTTCCTTGAGAACTCAACAGCGTGCCAAAAGTCAACGCCAGATATGTTGATACCCCGGCCTGCTTCGGCAGGTTGGTGGTTCCTTTGAAAAGTCCTACGAGGTCACTGACCTGGTAGGCAATTACACAGCGAGGACGCAGTGGACGACGGGTCTTATTCCGACCTTGTTGTTCCGCTCTCGTGATGTGTGGTCCCGATTACGGGAAAACATTCACGGAGAGTTTGATCCTGGCTCAGGACGAACGCTGGCGGCGTGCTTAACACATGCAAGTCGAACGATGAAGCCNTTCGGGGTGGATTAGTGGCGAACGGGTGAGTAACACGTGGGCAATCTGCCCTTCACTCTGGGACAAGCCCTGGAAACGGGGTCTAATACCGGATAATACTTTCTCTCTCCTGGG
>NZ_KB892063.1 GCF_000373645.1 Streptomyces sp. ATexAB-D23
TCCTCAAGCCGCGCCCGGAACGCCGGCGACGCCTCGAACAGACCCGCCGCCATACCCACCCACTGCGAACCCTGACCCGGGAACACGAACACCGTGCGGCCCGTGACCGCCTCACCCGTCACCACCGACCCGGCCGCATCACTCCCGGCCAGCGCGCCAAGGCCCGCGAGGAGCTCTTCGCGCCCACGGCCGAGCACCACGGCCCGGTAATCGAAGCGCTCACGTGAATCGACCAGAGCGGTAGCCACCGCCCCCACCGACTCCCGCGGATTGCGCTCAACGAAGCCCGCGAGCCGCACCGCCTGCTCACGCAGAGCCCGCGGACTCTTCGCGGAGACCACCCACGGCACATCCGCCGGCGCCTCCGTCTCGACCCGGGACTCCGGCTCCGGGGCCTGCTCCAGGATCAGGTGCGCGTTGGTGCCGGAGATACCGAAGGAGGAGACGGCCGCGCGGCGCGGGCGGTCCACCTCGGGCCACGGCCGCTGCTCGGTCAGCAGCTCCACCGATCCCTGCGACCAGTCCACATGCGACGTCGGATCAGTGACATTCAACGTCCGGGGAAGAACCCCCTCACGCATCGCCATGACCATCTTGATCACACCACCCACACCCGCAGCGGCCATGGTGTGCCCGATATTCGACTTCAACGAACCCAGCCACAACGGCCGGTCGACCGAGTGCTCCTGCCCGTACGTCGCGATCAGGGCCTGCGCCTCGATCGGGTCGCCGAGCTTGGTTCCGGTGCCGTGCGCGTCCACGACGTCGACGTCCGTACCCGTCAGGCCGGCGTTGGCCAGTGCCTGGCGGATGACACGCTGCTGGGAGGGACCGTTCGGTGCGCTCAGCCCGTTGCTCGCACCGTCCTGGTTNACCGCCGAACCCCGGATCACCGCCAGCACCGGGTGGCCGTTGGCCTTGGCGTCGGACAGCCGCTCCAGCAGCAGCACACCCGCGCCCTCGCCCCACGCCGTCCCGTCGGCCGCGTCCGCGAACGCCTTGATGCGGCCGTCGGTGGCCAGGCCGCGCTGGCGGCTGAACTCGGTGAACATGCCGGGCGTGGCCATCACCGAGACGCCGCCCGCGACGGCGAGCGAGCACTCTCCGCCGCGCAGGGACTGCGCGGCCTGGTGCAGGGCGACCAGCGAGGAGGAGCAGGCCGTGTCCACGGTGATCGCGGGGCCTTCGAGGCCGAGGAAGTAGGCGAGGCGGCCGGATATGACACTGGTGGTCTTGCCGGTGAGCAGCAGGCCGTCGACTCCTTCCGTGGCCTCGTGCATGAGGGAGCCGTACTCCTGGAAGAGCGCGCCTACGAACACCCCGGCCTGGCTGCCCTGGACCGACTCCGGCGGAATGCCCGCTCGTTCGAATGCCTCCCAGGCCGTCTCCAGCAGCAGGCGCTGCTGCGGGTCCATGGCGAGCGCCTCGCGCGGCGAAATCCCGAAGAAGTCGGCGTCGAACTCGGCCGCTTCATAGAGGAAGGATCCCTTGCGGACATAGCTCTTGCGGGAGCGGTCGGGGTCGGCGTCGTACAGGGCCTCCAGGTCCCAGCCGCGGTCGTCGGGCAGGTCGGCGGCTGTGCCGGCGCCTGCGGCGAGCAGTTCCCACAGTTCCTCGGGAGAGGACACCCCGCCGGGCAGCCGGCAGCCGAGGCCGATGATGGCTATGGGGTCGTCGGCGGTCCCGGCGCCGGCGGTCGCCGGGCCCTGACGGACGGCCGCCGGGGCCGCGGTCGTGTCCTCGACACCGAGCAGGCCGCGCAGGTGGGCGACCATCGCGTCCGGGGTCGGATGGTCGAAGACGGCGGTGGCCGACAGGCGCAGCTTGGTCGCCTCACCGAGGCGGTTGCGCAGTTCTACGGAGGAGAGGGAGTCGAAGCCGAGCGTCTTGAACTTGCTGTCGGAGCGGATCGACGCCGGGGAGGAGTGCCCCAGCGCGGTCGCCGCGTTGGTCCGTACGAGGTCCAGCAGGGCCCGGTCCAGGTCGCTGCCGGTGAGTCCGGCGAAGCGGTCGCCCGCGGCCCCGGCCGCGACGGCCGACGCGGCGGCCCGGCGCGCCGTACGGGCGCGGACGAGTCCGGAGAGCACGGGCGCCAGCGAGCCGCTGTCGGCCTGGGTGCGCAGCCGGGCGAGGTCGAGACGGGCCGGGACCAGGGCGGCGCCGGGGTCGGCGAGCGCCCGGTCGAAGAGGGCCAGTCCCTCGGACGAGCCGAGAGGCACCAGACCGGCCCGCGTCATGCGGGCGAGGTCGGCCTCGTCCAGGTCACCGGTGAGTTCGCTGCGCTGGTCCCAGAAGCCCCAGGCCAGTGAGGTGGCGGGGAGGCCGGCGGCCCGGCGGTGCGCGGCGAGGGCGTCGAGGTAGGTGTTGGCGGAGGCGTAGTTGGCCTGGCCGGCGCCTCCGATGGCGCCCATGACGGAGGAGAAGAGGACGAAGGCGGCGAGGTCGGTGTCGCGGGTGAGTTCGTGCAGGTGCCAGGCGGTGTCGGCTTTGGGGCGCAGGACGGTGTCGAGGCGCTCGGGGGTGAGCGCGGTGACCGTGCCGTCGTCGAGGACGCCCGCGGTGTGGACGACCGCGGTAAGGGGGTGGGCGGCGGGGACGCCGGCCAGGAGGGCCGCGAGCGCGTCCCGGTCGGCGGTGTCACAGGCGGCCAGGGTGACGGTAACGCCGAGGGCTTCGAGTTCGGCGCGCAGTGCGCCGGCCCCGGGTGCGTCGGCACCCCGGCGGCTGGTCAGGAGGAGGTGGCGGGCCCCGTACGCGGTGGCCAGGTGGCGGGCGAAGAGCGCGCCCAGGGTACCGGTGCCGCCGGTGATCAGGACCGTTCCCTCGGGGTCGAGTGCGGGCGGCACGGTCAGGACGATCTTGCCGACGTTCCGTGCCTGGCTCAGGAACCGGAAAGCTTCCGGGGCCCGGCGGATGTCCCAGGCACGGACCGGCGAGTGGTGCAGTGCGCCCGACTCGAAGAGGGCGACGATCTCGGTCAGCATGTGCCGGAACTTCTCGGGGTCCCGGTGCGCGACCTCGATCAGGTCGAACGCCTGGTAGGCCACCCCGGGATGGGCGGCGGCGACCTCGTCCGCGTCGCGGATGTCTGTCTTGCCCATCTCCACGAAGCGGCCGCCGCGCGGCAGCAGTCGCAGCGAGGCGTCCACGAACTCCCGCGCCAGGCAGTCGAGTACGACGTCCATGCCCCGGCCGTCCGTCGCCTCCCGGAACCGGTCCTCGAAATCGAGGGTGCGTGAGGAGGCGATGTGGGCGTCGTCCAGGCCGGAGGCCCGCAGCGCGTCCCACTTGGTGGGGCCGGCGGTGCCGTAGACCTCGGCGCCCAGGTGGCGGGCGAGCTGCACGGCCGCCATGCCGACTCCGCCGGCGGCAGCGTGTACGAGGAGGGTCTCGCCGGACCGCAGTCCCGCGAGTTCGACCAGGCTGTAGTAGGCGGTGCCGAAGACGATGGGCATGGCGGCCGCGTCCTCGTACGACCACTGGTCGGGGATACGTACGACGAGCCGGTGATCCACGACCGATACGGGTCCGAAGGAGCCGGGCAGCATGCCGGTGACCCGGTCGCCGACGGCCAGACCGGTGACGTCCGCCCCGGTCTCGGTGATCACACCGGCGCCCTCGGTGCCCATGGACGCCTCGCCCGGGTAGACGCCGAGCGCGATCAGCACGTCACGGAAGTTGAGTCCGGCGGCCCGGACCGCGACCCGCACCTCCAACGGCCCGAGCGGGGCGGCCGCCTCGGCACCGGTCACCAGGGTGAGGGCCTCCAGGGTGCCGCGGGCGGTGACGTCCAGGTGCCAGGGTTCGTCCCCGGCCGGCGGCAGCAGGATGTCGGCGCGCCCCGCCGCACGGGCAAGGCGCGGGACGAGCACCTTGCCCGCGCGCAGGGCGAACTGCGGCTCGCCACCGGCGAGTGCGGCCGTCAGGGCCGTGGCGGATGCCGGGTCCTCGTCGATGTCCACGAGGACGAAGCGCCCGGGGTTCTCCGTCCGGGCGGTGCGCAGCAGACCCCAGACGGGTGCGTACGCCGGTGCCTCGGGCGCGGTCGCGGCGTCCGTCGCGACGGCCCCGCGCGTCACGACGACCAGGCGGGCGTCGGCGAACCGGTCTTCGGCGAGCCACTCCTGGGCCGCGGTGAGCACTTGGTGGACGGCGGCCCGGGCGGCGTCCGGCGTGCACCGGTCGTCCGTCTCGCCCTCGGTCAGAAACAGCAGGACGTCGGTGGAGTCCCCGTCCGTCCACGCGTCGCGCAGAGCGGTGAGGTCCGCGTGACGGGTGGCCCGTACGGAAGCGGGCCCGGCCCCGACCACGACGAACGGTCGGGCGTCGGTGTCCTGGGCGGCGTGCGCCGGGGTCCAGTCCAGGTGGTACAGCGCGTCGTCGGCGCCACCGGGGCCCTGACCCAGCTGGGCGGGGGCCACCTCTCGGAGTGCGAGGGAGGTGATGGTGGCGACGGGTTGTCCGGTGGTGTCGGTGATCCGGAGGGTGATGCTGTCGGTGTGGGCGGGGGTGAT
>NZ_KB892064.1 GCF_000373645.1 Streptomyces sp. ATexAB-D23
GTGGTCACCGGTTCGCTGCGGCGTGACGACGGTGGCCTGGACCGGTTCCTGGCCGGAGTCGCCGAGCTGTGGGTCAACGGCGTGGACGTCGACTGGACGGCCGCCTTCCCCGAGGCCCGTCCCGGCCTCGTCGACCTGCCCACGTACGCCTTCCAACGCCAGCCGTACTGGCCGGAGTTCAGCACCGAGGACTCCGCCGGCACCGCCGAGGGAACAGCCGCCGACCGGGAGTTCTGGGCGGCCGTCGAGCGGGCCGACACGGACGCGCTGGCCGGCACGCTGGACGCCGAGGCGGCCGTCATCGGGCCGCTGCTGCCCGCGCTCGCCGACTGGCGGCGCAAGCAGCGTGAGCAGGACACCACCGACTCCTGGCGCTACGAGGTGAAGTGGCGCCCCTGGCGCACCGGCGACGGGCGGCCCGAACTGACCGGGTCGTGGCTGGTGGTCCTGCCGGAGAGTGAGGCCGGCACCGAGCACACCGCCGCGCTCCTCGAAGCCCTGCGTACGCACGGGGCCGACGTCCACACCCTGGTGCAGGCGGACGACGGTGCCGAACGGCAGGTCATCGCCGAGCGGCTGCGCGCCCTCGTGCCGGAGCCGGCCGGGGTGCTGTCCCTCGTGGCGCTCGACGAACGCCCGCTCCCCGGGCAGCCCGCCGTGCCGGCCGGTCTTGCGGCCACGGTCGCGCTGGTCCAGGCGCTCGGTGACGCGGACATCGCCGCACCGCTGTGGCTCGCCACGCGCGGCGCGGTCGGCATCGGTTCGTCCGACCCGCAGCGCAGCGTGCGGCAGGCAGCCGTCTGGGGGCTCGGCCGGGTCGTCGGACTTGAGCACCCGGACCGCTGGGGCGGGCTGGTCGACCTGCCCGAACTCCTCGACGCCCGGGGCGCCGAGCGGCTCGCCGCCGCGCTGGCCGACGGCTCCGAGGACCAGATCGCGGTGCGCGCGTCCGGCTCCTTCGTACGGCGCCTCGTGCACGCCAGGCCCGAGGACGCACGAGCCTTCCGCTGGCGGCCGCACGGCACCGCGCTGGTGACCGGCGGTACCGGCGGGATCGGCGCGGAACTCGCCCGGTGGCTCGCGGCCGAGGGCATCGACCACCTGATCCTGGCCGGCCGGCGCGGTGCCGAGGCGCCCGGGGCGGCGGAACTGCGGGACGAGCTGACCGCGCAGGGCGTGGGCGTCACGCTCGCCGCCTGCGATGTCGCGGACCGTACGGCTCTCGCCCGGGTGCTGGACCTGGTGCCCGACGCGCATCCGCTGACGGCGGTCGTGCACGCGGCGGGTGTCGGTGAGTTCGCACCGCTGGCCGAGCACGGCCCCACGGACCTCGCGGACGTCCTGGCGGCGAAGACGCTCGGCGCCACCCACCTGGACGACCTGCTCGGTGACCGGCCGCTGGACGCGTTCGTGCTGTTCTCCTCCAGCGCGGGTGTCTGGGGCAGCGGCGGCCAGGCGGTCTACGCGGCTGCCAACGCGCACCTCGACGCGCTCGCCCACGACCGGCGCTCGCGCGGCCGGGTCGCGACATCTGTCGCCTGGGGCGCCTGGGGCGGCGCGGGCATGGCGGCCGACGACACCATGGCGCGCCACCTGGGCGCCCGGGGCATCCGGCCGATGCCGCCCGCCTCCGCCTTCGCCGCGCTGCGCGCCGCCGTCGAGCGCGAGGAGACCGCCGCGGTCGTGGCCGACATGGACTGGGAGCGGTTCGCCCCCGCCTTCGCCTCGGCCCGCCCCCGCCCGCTGCTCGACGAACTCCCCGAGGCCGCGAAGGCCCTGGCGGCCGGGCAGCCGGAGACGGGAGAGGACCGGGCCGACGACACACTGCGCCGCCGGCTGGCCACCCTGACCCCGGCCGAGCAGCAGCGCGAACTGCTGGACCTCGTGCGCGCCCACGCCGCCGCGGTGCTCGGCCACGCGAACGGTGATGCCATCGAGCAGGACCGTGCCTTCCGCGAGCTCGGCTTCGACTCGCTCACCGCCCTGGAACTGCGCAACCGGCTCAACGCCGCCACCGGCCTCCGGCTCCCCGCCACCCTGGTCTTCGACCACGCCCGGCCCCGGCTGCTCGCCTCCTTCCTCCACACGGAACTCGTCGGCGACGTGAGCGCCGCACAGGACACCGGCACACCGGCCGGCGGCCGGGCGGCGGCCGACGAGCCGATCGCCATCGTCGGCATGGGCTGCCGCTACCCGGGCGACATCCGCTCGCCCGAGGACTTCTGGGCGCTGCTTGCCGCCGGTACGGACGCGCTGTCGCCGCTGCCGTCCGACCGGGGCTGGCCGTCCGACATCGGCGGGGTCCGCGAGGGCGGATTCGTCCACGACGCGATCGACTTCGACGCCGGCTTCTTCGGCATGAGCCCGCGCGAGGCGCTGGCCACCGACCCGCAGCAGCGGCTGCTGCTCGAAACGGCCTGGGAGGCCTTCGAACACGCCGGCATCGACCCGTCGTCGGTGCGCGGCAGCCGTACGGGCGTCTTCATCGGCTGCAACGGCATGGGATACGGCACCGGGCTGCCGTCCGTCCCCGAAGAGGTCAAGGGGCACCTCCTCGTCGGCAACGCCACGAGCGTCGTCTCGGGCCGGGTCGCCTACACCCTCGGGCTTGAGGGCCCGGCGGTCACCCTCGACACCGCCTGCTCCTCCTCCTTGGTCGCGCTGCACTGGGCGGCCCAGTCGCTGCGCTCCGGCGAGTCCACGATGGCCCTCGCGGGCGGTGTGGCCGTGCTGGTCACACCCGACAGCTTCACCGAGTTCAGCCGCCAGGGCGGTCTGGCGACCGACGGCCGCTGCAAGGCGTTCTCCGAGGACGCCGACGGCACCGGCTGGGGCGAGGGTGCGGGGGTGCTCGTCCTGGAACGGCTCTCGGACGCCCGGCGCAACGGCCACCGGGTGCTGGCCGTGGTGCGCGGCACCGCCACCAACCAGGACGGCGCGTCGAACGGCCTGAGCGCGCCCAGCGGCCCCGCCCAGCAGCGCGTCATCCGGCAGGCGCTGGCCACGGCCGGCGTCTCGGCCGCCGAGGTCGACGCGGTGGAGGCGCACGGCACGGGCACCAGGCTGGGCGACCCGATCGAGGCGCAGGCGCTGCTCGCCACCTACGGGCAGGACCGGCCCGACGACCGGCCGCTGTGGCTGGGTTCGGTGAAGTCGAACCTCGGCCACACACAGGCCGCCGCAGGCGTCGCGGGCATCATGAAGATGGTCCTCGCGATGCGCCACGAGACCCTGCCGCGGTCCTTGCACGTCGGTACGCCGTCGTCGCACGTGGACTGGTCGGCGGGCGCGGTCGAACTGCTTGCGGAGGCGCGCGATTGGCCCGCGGGCGACCGGCCGAGGCGGGCCGGTGTCTCCGCCTTCGGCATCAGCGGCACCAACGCGCACGTGATCCTCGAAGAGGCGCCCGCCGAACCGGAACCCGTCCGGGACGAGGCCCCGCTGCCGGTCGTGCCGTGGCTGGTCTCGGCCCGGACCCGCGAGGGCGTCGTGGCCCAGGCCGGCCGGCTGCGGACCGGGGTCGCGGAGTCGGGCGCGGCGGACGTGGGTGTGTCCCTGGCGACGACCCGTGCGGCCCTGGAACACCGGGCGGTCGTACTCGGCGGCGACGCGGACGAACTCCTCGCAGGACTGGGGGCGTTGGCTGCCGGTGAGCCGACGCCGGGCACGGTGACGGCGACGGCCGGTGACGGCCTGACCGGCTTCGTTTTCTCCGGCCAGGGCGGTCAGCGCGTCGGCATGGGCCGGGAGCTGGCGGCGGCCCACCCGGTGTTCGCGGACGCGCTGGACGAGGTGTGCGCGCACTTCGACGGGCTGCTGGACCGGTCGCTGCGCGAGGTGATGTTCACGGACGCGGAGGCGTTGAAGAACACCGGGTGGGCGCAGCCCGCGCTGTTCGCGGTCGAGGTGGCGTTGTTCCGGCTGGTCGAGTCGTGGGGTGTCCGTCCGGATTACCTT
>NZ_KB892065.1 GCF_000373645.1 Streptomyces sp. ATexAB-D23
GGCGCCACCGAAGGCGCCGGCTCCGGGGTCTCCGTCTCGGGCGCCTCCTCCACGATCACGTGCGCGTTCGTCCCGCTGATCCCGAACGCCGACACGGCCGCGCGCCTCGGCTGCTCACCGCGCGGCCACTCCCGCGCCTCGGACAGCAGCTCCACCGCGCCCGACGACCAGTCCACGTGCGACGTCGGCGTGCCCACGTGCAGCGACTTCGGCATCAGGCCGTGCCGCAGCGCCAGCACCACCTTCATGACACCCGCGGCACCCGCCGCGAGCTGGGTGTGGCCGATGTTCGACTTCACCGAGCCCAGCCACAGCGGCCGGTCGTCGGGCCGGTCCTGCCCGTAGGTGGCGAGCAGCGCCTGGGCCTCGATCGGGTCGCCCAGCCTGGTGCCCGTGCCGTGCGCCTCCACCACGTCGACCTCGGCCGCCGCCACGCCCGCGTTCGCCAGCGCCTGCCGGATGACGCGCTGCTGGGCGGGGCCGCTGGGGGCGGTGAGGCCGTTGGACGCGCCGTCCTGGTTCAGCGCGCTGCCCCGGACGACGGCCAGTACGTGGTGTCCGTTGCGCCGGGCGTCGGAGAGGCGTTCCAGGAGCAGCACGCCGACGCCCTCGGCGAGGCCCATGCCGTCGGCGTCGTCGGAGAACGCCCTGCTCCGGCCGTCCTCCGCGAGGGCGCGCTGCCGGCTGAAGCCGACGAAGCCCGTGGGCTCGGCGGCGATCGTGGCGCCTCCGGTGAGCGCGAGCGAGCACTCGCCCGACCGCAGCGACTGCGCCGCCAGATGCAGGGCCACCAGGGCGGACGAGCATCCGGTGTCGACGCTGACGGCGGGGCCGTCGAGGCCCAGCACGTACGAGATGCGCCCCGAGGCGATGTTGGTGACCGTCCCGGTGATCAGGTGTCCCTCCACCCCCTCCGGGACCTGCCGCAGATTCGTGCCGTAGCCGTCGTTGCCAACGCCGAGGAAGACCCCGCAGGCGCTGCCGCGCAGGCTGTGCGGGTCGATCCGGCCGTACTCGATCGCCTCCCACGACGTTTCCAGGAGCAGCCGCTGCTGCGGGTCCATGGCGATCGCCTCACGCGGCGAGATCCCGAAGAACCCGGCGTCGAAGCGGCCCGCGTCCTGGACGAACCCGCCGCTGCGGGCATAGGTGCGCCCCGCTTCGTCCGGGTCCGGGCTGTAGAGCCCGGCGAGGTCCCATCCCCGGTCGCCCGGGAAGGCGGATATCGCGTCGCCGCCTTCGGCGAGCAGCCGCCACAGGTCGTCGGGTCCGCTGATCCCGCCCGGGAGCCGGCACCCCATGCCGATGATCGCGATGGCGTCGTCGTCGGTCGCGGGGACCACGGCCGCGGCGGGCGAAGTGGCGGTGTCCGTCCGGTCCTCTTCGGCGTCACCGAGCAGGGCGGTGTGCAGGTGCTGAACGAGGCGGTCGACGTCGGGGTGGTCGAAGACGAGGGTGGTGGGGAGCTTCAGGCCGGTGGCGGTGCGCAGCGAGTTGCGCAGCTCGACCGCGAGCAGCGAGTCGAAGCCGAGGTCGCGGAACGACCGCGTGTTCTCCAGGGCCTCCGCCGAGGCGTGCCCGAGTACGTGCGAGACGTGGGTGCGCACCAGATCGCGCAGCAGGATCTCCTGCGCCTCGGGGGCCAGCGGGCGCAGCCGCTCCAGGAGCGGGTTCTCGGCGGCGGCCGACGCTTCGCCTTCCGCCAGGGCGGCCCTGACCTCCGGGATCTCGTCGAGCAGCGGGCGCCGGCGGGCGGCGGTGAAGACGCGGCTGAAGTCCGCCCAGTCGACATCACCGATGACGATGAACTCCTCGTCGTCGGCCATCGCCTGCCGCAGTCCGGCCATCGCGGTCCGCGGGTCCATGAAGCGCATGCCGTACCAGTTCAGCGAACTGGACTCGGCCGCCGCCTCGCCCATGCCGTCGTCGGCGGACCACAGACCCCAGTAGATCGTCGTCCCGGTGCGGCCACGGGCGCGCCGGTTCCGGGTGACCGAGTCGAGGTAGGCGTTGCCCGCCGAGTACGAGCCGTGGTCGCCCGCGCCCCACAGTCCGGCGACGGACGAGTAGAGCAGGAAGGCGTCCAGGTCGCGGTCGAAGAGCCGGTCCAGGTTGGCGGTGCCGACCAGCTTGGCCGCCGCGCCGTCCTCGAACGCCGCGAGCCCCACGTCCCGGAGCGAGTCGAATCGGCTCACCCCGGCGCAGTGCACCACGGTCCTGATGGGCGGCGCCCCGTCGGCTTCCACCTCCGCGACGAGTCCGGCCAGCGCGTCGTAGTCGCAGACGTCGGCCGCGGCGACCGTCACCCGGGGCCCCATCGCCCGCAGCTCGTCGGCGAGTTGACCGGCGCCGGGCGCGTCGGGGCCGCTCCGGGAGACGAGCACCAGGTGCTCGGCACCGCAGGTCGCGAGCCAGCGAGCCGTGTGTGCGGCGAGACCGCCGGTGCCTCCGGTGATCAGGGCGGCACCGCTCGTCCGGAAGGCCGGTGCGGACGCGTCCCGGCGCGGGTCGCGCCGCAGCCGGCGCAGCAGCACCTCACCGGAGCGGATCGCGATCTGGTCCTCGTGGTCGCCGGCGCCCAGGGCGTCGGCCAGCAGGCCGGCGTCGCGGGCTGTTGGCTCGGCGGGCAGGTCGATCACTCCGCCCCACGCCTGCGGGTGTTCCAGGCCGAAGACCAGGCCCAGGCCCCAGGTGCTGCTCTGCTCGGGGTGGCCGACGCGGTCGGCGGGCCCGGCCGAGACCGCGTCCCGGGTGCACAGCCACAGCGGTACGGGCTCCTCCCGCTCCGCCACGGCCTGCGTCACCAGGAGGTTCAGGGCGAGTCCGGCGCTCAGCCCGGGGCGTTCGGGGTGCGCCCGCTCGTCCAGTGCGAGCAGCGACAGCACACCGGCCGCCCCGGCGTGTGCGGCCAGCGCCTCCGCGACCTGACGCCGGTCGTGCCCGGCGTCCAGCACCACGTGTACGGCCTCGGCCCCGCGCTCGCGAAGCCCGTCGGCGACCAGCGCGACGGTGTCGTCGTCCTGCCGGCCCGCCGCGCTCACCACGACCCAGGTACCGGCCAAGCGGGCGCCCGTGGTGCCCGTACGCGGCAGCCATTGGATGTCGTAGCGCCATGCGTCCAGCACCGCGTGGGCGGTCCGGCGTTCGCGCCACACGTCGAGCGCGGGCAGTACGGCGCTCAGGGGCGCGTCCTCGGCGAGGCCCAGTTCGCCGGCGAGCACACTGGTGTCGCCCGCGCGGACGGCCGCCCAGAACTCGGCGTCGACAGGGTCCTGCGCGCTCTCGCCGGAGCCCGCCTGCTCCTGATCCTTCAGCCAGTAGTGGTCGCGCTGGAAGGCGTACGTGGGGAGGTCGGCCCGTGCCGGGGGCGAGTCCGGGAAGGCGGCCGTCCAGTCGACCTCCACACCATGGACCCACAGCTCGGCGACTCCGGCCAGGAACCGGTCCAGGCCACCGTCGTCACGCCGCAGCGAACCGGTGACCACACTCTCGTCCGCGATCTCCT
>NZ_KB892066.1 GCF_000373645.1 Streptomyces sp. ATexAB-D23
CGTCCCGGCCCTCCACCACCAGATCCCACAACTCATCCGGAGAACCCACCCCACCCGGATAACGACACGCCATCCCCACAACCGCAATCGGCTCGGTGGCGTCGCCGATGAGGCGGTCGTTGGCCGAGCGGAGGCGTTCGTTCTCGACCATGGTCGTGCGGAGGGCCGTGACCAGCTGCTCTACAGATGCTTCCATGATGCTCTCAGCCCTCGCTCGGGTTGCGGGTCGGGTCGGCGGACGCCAGCGCTGCGCGCACCAGGTCGTCGACGTCCATGGTCTTGATCGCTTCGCCGGCCTGCGTGGTGTCGTCCTGCGGGGTGCGGGTGCCGGATTCGGTGGCGGGTGCGTGTGCGGCGGGCCGGGCGGCCAGCTTCAGCAGCGCGTCCAGCATGCCGGACTCCCGGAGCGCGTCGACCGGGATGTTCGTGAGGGCCTGCCGGATGGACTCATCGGTGTCCGCGGCCCCCTGCCCGCTCTGCGCGGGCGCGGCGCCGGCCGGTGCGTCGGGGGTGTTCTCCTCAAGTCCCGGCGGAAGCTCGTCGAGGAGGAAGTCCGCCAGCACCGAGGGGCTGGGATAGTCGAACATGAGGGTGGCCGGGAGTCGGAGGCCGGTGGCCTTCTGGAGCCGGTTGCGGAGATCGATGGCGGCGAGGGAGTCGAGACCGAGCTCGGTGAAGCCCTTGGAGACATCGATGGTGGCGGGGACGCTGTGGCTGACTCCGGCGACCTGTTCGCGTACGACGTCGAGTACCACGTCACGGCGATCGGCCGCCTTCATCCCGGACAGCCTTTGTTCCAGGGAGAGTTCCGCAGCAGGCGCGGCCACCGCGGTGACGGCGGGTGCCCGAACCTCCTTGCGGGCTGCGGGCCGTTCCGGTGCGCCGAGCACGTCCTTCAGCAGGTGCGGCGGCTCGGTCGTGGCCTGGCGGTCGCGTTCCACCCTGATCGGCACGAGTACCGGCCGGTCGAGTTCCAGGGCCTCGTCGAGGAGCGCGAGGCCCTCTGCGGTCGGCAGGGCCGGCATGCCCATGGTGCGCATGCGCCGCAGGTCGGCGTGGGTGACGCCGCCCCCGAGACCGGTCTTGGTCTCCCAGAGGCCGAACGCCAGCGATGTCGCCGGGAGTCCGGTCGCCCGTCGGTGGGTGGAGAGGGCGTCCAGGAAGCGGTTGGCCGCGGCGTAGTTGCCCTGGCCGACGCCGACGACGAGTCCGGCACAGGAGGAGAAGAGGATGAACGCCTTCAGATCCAGTCCGCGTGTCGCCTCGTGCAGGTTCCAGGCCGCGTCCACCTTGGGCCGCATCACCGTGTCGACCTGTGCGGGAGTGAGGGCGGCCAGCAGGGCGTTGTCCATGACCGCGGCCGCGTGGACCACTGCCGTCAGCGGATGTGCGGCCGGTATCGCGGTCAGCATGTCGTCGACCGCCGCACGGTCGGACGTGTCACAGGCCACGAGGGTGACGCGGGCGCCGAGTCCGTGCAGGGCGTCGCGGAGTTCGGTGGCGCCGGGGGCGTCCTGGCCGCGTCGTCCGGCGAGCAGGAGGTGGCGCACGCCGTGGCGTTCGACCAGGTGGCGGGCGACGACGGCGCCGAGGCCGCTGGTCCCTCCGGTGATCAGGACGGTTCCCTCGGCGTCCCAGGGCAGGGCCACCGCGGGCGTCTTCGCCGGCACCCGGGCCAGGCGGGGTACCCGTACCTCGGCGCCACGCAGGATCGCCTCGGGTTCACCGGACGCGGCCACGGCGGGCAGTGACCCGCCGGCCGCGGCGCTGCCGTCGGTGTCGACGAGGACGAACCGGCCGGGGTACTCCTCCTGCGCTGCCCGCAACAGCCCCCACACAGGTGCCTGGACGAGGTCCACGGCGGTGTCGCTCTCCTCGTCGGAGAGGGGGAGAGCGTTACGCGTGACCACCATGAGGCGGGACTGGGCGTACCGCTCGTCCGCCAGCCAGGACTGGAGCGTGTCGAGGACCTGCCCGGTGACGGAGCGGACGGCCGTCGGGACGTCGTCATGCTCCGTGGCGTGCGGTACGGGCAGGAGGACGACGTCGGGGACCGGAGCGCCGCCCGTCAGCGCGGCGCCGAGTGCGGCGAGGTCGCTGTAGGCGGTGGTGCCGGGGCCGGCCGCGGCGGCGTCGCCGAGCACGGCCCAGCGGTCCGTGGCCGCGGCCACGGCGGCGCCGAGGGGCAGTTGCTGCGTGACCAGCTGGAAGACGGCCTCGTGTTCGCCGCCGCCCGCCGCGGCGGCCGCGTTGACCTTGGCCGCGGTGACGGGGCGGACCACGAGCGAGTCGATCGTGGCGACCGGGGTGCCCGTGGGGTCGGTGAGTTCGAGCCGTACCGCGTCGGACCCTTGTGACCGGTGGGATTCGACGGCGGTGATACGCACTCGCAGCCGGGAGGAGCCTGCGGCGTGCAGGGTGACACCGGACCAGGCGAACGGCAGCTGGGTGCCGCCGACGTCCTGGGGCCGGCGGCCGTCCATGAAGTCGGTGGCACTCAGCGCCGCGTCGAGGATGGAGGGGTGGAGCCGGAACTCCTTGCCGACGTCCAGGGAGTCCTCCGGCAGGGAGACCTCCGCGAATGTCTCCTTGCCCCGGGACCAGATGCCGCGCAGGCCCCGGAACATGGGTCCGTAGCCGTAGCCCTGGCCGGTGAGGTAGTCGTACACACCGGAGATGTCGACCTCGGTCGCACCCGTGGGCGGCCAGTCGGCCGGGGCGGGGGCGAAGGCGTCAGCGGGCGGCGCCTGTCCGGTCCCCGGGGCGAGTACGCCGCTGGCGTGCTTGCTCCAGGGGGCGCCGGCGGGGGCGTCGTCGGCCCGGGAGTAGACGGCGAGCGAGCAGCGCCCGCCCGCGTCCGGAGCGTCGACGACGACCTGGACGGCGAGTCCGCCGTGGGGCGGGAGCGGCATCAGCGCCTCGATGGTGAGTTCCTCCACCACCTCGCAGCCGACCTCCTCACCGGCCCGGATGGCCAGTTCGATGTAGCCGGTGCCGGGCAGGAGCACGGTCCCGAGGACGTCGTGGTCGGCGAGCCAGGGGTGGGTGCGGACGGAGAGGCGCCCGGTGAGCACGACGCCGCCGGCCTCCGGGGAGGCGACCACGGCGCTGAGGAGCGGATGCGCGGCCGCGGTCTGGCCCAGGCCGGTCACATCGCCGCCGACCGGATCGGGGGCGTCGAGCCAGTACGTGGTCCGGCCGAAGGCGTACGTGGGCAGTTCGACCCTGCGGGCGCCACGACCGTCGAGGACGCCCGCCCAGTCGACGCGGGGTCCGGCGACGTGCAGCCGGGCGAGGGCGGCGAGCAGGGTGGAAACCTCTGGCCGGCCCTTGCGCAGGACGGGCACGGTGAGGGTGTCGGACGTGACGGATGCCGTGGCCTCGGTGAGGGCGGAGAGCACCGCGTCGGGGCCGAGTTCCACGAAGCGGGTGACGCCCTGGTCCGCGAGGTGAGCGATCCCATCAGCGAACCGGACCGCCTCACGGACATGACGC
>NZ_KB892067.1 GCF_000373645.1 Streptomyces sp. ATexAB-D23
AGGCCATCGTTCTGCTGGAGCAGGTGCTGGCCGACCGTGAACGGCTGCTCGGTTCCGAGCACCCTGACACTCTCACCGCCCGCCACAACCTCGCCCACTCATACTGGCAGGCGGGGCGAATGCACGAGGCCGTCACTTTCCAAAAACAGGTGCTGGCCGACCGTGTCTGGCTGCTCAGCTCCGGGCACTCCGGCACTCTCGTCAGAGAGGGCACCCTGGTGTCTGCGTTGGACGACATGGTCGGCCTTGGCACGGTGCGTGATGCCCTCGCAGAGCTCAAGAACCGCATTCGGCTCCACCATGTCCGCAGGGAGAGCCTGCCCGGACTGGTGTTCGTGGGGCCGCCCGGGACCGGCAAGACCACGGTGGCACGGCATGTCGGCGAATGGTGCCAGTCCTTGGGGCTGTTACGCAGGGGCCACGTGCTCGAGGTCAGCCGCGCTGACTTGGTTAGCGAGTACGTCGGCCAGAGCGCGTCCAAGGTCCGCTCAGTTGTGCATCAGGCCCTCGACGGGGTGCTCTTCATCGACGAGGCCTACGCCCTGGCGGGCAATGAGGCTGTCGACATCTTGGTCAGGGAGATGGCGTACTGGCACGACCGACTCGTGGTGATTGCCGCTGGCTACCCGCGTGAGATGGACGCGTTCTTGCGCAGCAACAGCAGCATGGCCTCCCGCTTCACGGAGCGGGTGGAGTTTCCCTCGTACACCACCGAGGAACTCATCGAGGTGCTGCGCCGCAGAAGTGCCTCCGAGGGCTTTATCCTCACGCCGGACGCCACGGAGCGTGTCGAGCAATGGTTCGACCGACGCCGCGCTGACCGCGCCGACGCGTTCGGCAACGTCCGCGAGGCATGGAGCGTGCGCGATGTTATGTGGAGCCGACTCGCCCGCCGCTTCGAGGCCGACCGGGCCATCAACCTTTTCACGTTCATCGCCGAGGACGTCCCAACCCCTGAAGAATGAGTTGGGCAGGGGCCGATGACGTCAGGGCTGGCAATGGTCGAGGTCGACGATCGCTGCGGCCGGCGAGTTCTTAGCACGGCGGACGGCCAGAGGGCTGTGTTGTCCTGGACCGCCTACTCCCCTTTCAATAGTCCGCCAAGGCGTCCTTTTGCTTCAAGAGGCGCGTGTTGTTGTCAAGCCCCGGGTTTTGTGGAGACTGCGTTAGCTGGTTTTCTGGAGTGATGGGTGGGGTTCGGTCGCGTAGTGGGTGGCCTCGTGCTCGGCGGGGTGACGTGCCCGAGCTCGCCGTGGAGCCTTCGCCGGTTGAACCAGTCGATGTACTCAGCGACGGCGATCTCGACGTCGTTGATGCCCGTCCACGGCCCCTTGTTGCGGATCAGTTCGGCCTTGAACAGGCTGTTGAACGCCTTGGCGAGGGCATTGTCGTGGGAGTCGCCCTTGGAGCCGACGGAGGCCACAGCGTCGGCTTCGTCGAGTCGTTCGGTGTAGCGGATGGCACGGTACTGAACTCCGCGGTCGGAGTGATGGACCAGCCCGGTCAGGTCGGCGTCTTCACGGTGGCGTCTCCACAACGCCATGTCCAGTGTGTCCAGGGCGAGTTCGGTGTAGAGGCTGGTGGAGACCTGCCAGCCGACGACCATGCGGGAGAAGACGTCGATGACGGAGGCCGCGTATACCCAGCCGGAAAAGGTTCGGATGTAGGTGATGTCAGCGACCCACAGCTGGTTGGGCGCGGTCGCGGTGAACTGCCGCTCGACCAGGTCGCGGGGCCGGTCGGTCTCGGGTGCCGGCCGAGTGGTGCGCGGGCTCTTGGTGCGGATCACGCCGCGCAGGCCGGCCGCTCTCATCAGGCGTTCGACGGTGCAGCGGGCGACCGTGACGTCGCCTCGCGGAAGCGCTGCGTGGACCTTGCGGGCGCCGTAGACGCCGTAGTTCTCCCGGTGGATCACCTCGGTCTTCTCGGTCAGTTCCCGGTCCCGAACGGTGCGGGCCGCCTCGGGACGTGTGTGTGCGGCGTAGTAGGTGCTCGGCGCGATCGGCGCGATCGGCGCGTCCGTCTCGGCGAGGACGTCACAGATCGGCTGGACGCCGAACGTTTCCTTGTACTGGTCGATGTAGGCGACCTTCATCGCAGTGGACGGTCCAGCTCCGCGGCGAAGAAAGCCGAGGCGGACCTCAATATCGCGTTCGCCCGCCGCAGTTCCTTCACCTCCCGCTCCAACTCTGCGATCCTGGCGGCCTCCTCGCTGGTGGTGCCAGGCCGTACGCCATCGTCGATCTCGGCATGCTTGACCCAGCCGCGCAGGGCCTCGGGATGTACGTCGAGCTGGTCGGCGATCCGCTTGATCGCACCGGCCCGGCCTGCCGGGCCCTTGCGGGCCTCGACCGTCAGACGCGTCGCGCGCTCGCGCAGCTCGTCGGAGTACTTACGGGGAGCAGCCATGATCGGCATCCTTCCGGGTCTTGATGATCTCCATCAAACCCGGGGCGGTTCACTGATCAGGCTCTGCGGAAGCAGCCCCGGCGTACTCTGCGAAGTCCATGTTGCCGAGCGCCAGGTTCATCTGGACGCCGTGCACCGCTGCGGGCAGGGCTCGAAACTCCCTGGGATCCGGCGACTCGATGAGTTCCTGGTAGTAGACGGGGTCAAGGCCACTCACGTCTTCCCAGACGGTCGACAGAGCCAGCAACGCCCGCGCCGGCGACTGCATCGTGCCGTGATCAGCGAGGAAGACGACAATCAGGTCCTCGTCCACCACGGCGGTGAGAACCTTGTCGGCCGTTGCTCCTGACCAGGCAGGCGAATCGATGAGCTGAACTGCTGCGGCAAACTCACCGCCTGGCCCCCACGGCAGGCGCGACTCCTCAACCATTGCCTTCCACGCCTCGTCGTCGCTGAAGTCGGTCCTGATGACGAGAACGTCGAACAAGTCGAGTCCGATCTCAGGCAGTACTCGCTCAAGGTTCTCCGGCAACGTCATGCCCAGGACTCTCCCACCCCGCACTGACAACCAGCTGCCTGCGGCAGTGATCCAGAAGAAACGGCCTAGCGCGCTGGAGTACTCCGCCGCCCGGCCTACTTGGTGGACACGGTTCTTCGGCTTCTGGTGACCCACCCGCCCGGTTTTCCTTTACGTGGAACGGCACGGCCGTCCTCCTGGTGCCCGGGAGGGGATCGACGCCGACGGAGAGCGCGTA
>NZ_KB892068.1 GCF_000373645.1 Streptomyces sp. ATexAB-D23
CTGGAGGACCGGCTTGCGGCTGCTGTCGCGGACTGGCGGGCGGGGCGGGTGCGGGTGGTGCGGGGCGGGAAGCGCCTGTTGAACACCCGCCATCACCTGGCCGAGGCCGGGCTGAGCGAGGAGGAGTGGCGTCAGCGGTGGGAGACGGAGCGGTGGTTTCTGGCGGCGGACGGTGAGTCGGGCAAGCGGTACGGGAACGAGACCATCCGCGTCACCCCGCAGGGCCGGGTCAGCGTCAAGCTCCCCGCCCCCTTGGCCCACTTGGCCAACAACGCGCACGGCCGCTACACCCTCACCTCGCCGGTGGTGTTCGCGCACCGGGGTGGTGAGTGGGCCGACCGCGTCGAAGGCAACCGTGCTGTGGCCTATCGCATCCACTACGACACCGGCCGGGACCGCTGGTACCTGACCGCGTCCTGGCAACGTCCTGCCGTGCAGACGATGCCTCTGGCAGCGGCGCGGGCGGGGGGTGTGATCGGGGTGGACACCAACGCCGATCACTTTGCCGCCTACCACCTCGACCCCCACGGCAACCCGGTCGGCAACCCCCACCGCTTTCCCTACGACCTGTCCAAAACGGCCGCACACCGTGACGCGCAGGTCCGCCACGCCCTCACCCGCCTCCTGCACTGGGCGAAGCAGACCGGCGTCACCGCGATCGCGATCGAAGACCTGGACTTCAGCGCGGAGAAGACGCGGGAGAAGCACGGGCGCAGGAAGCGTTTCCGGCAGCTGATCTCCGGCCTGCCCACCGGCAGGCTCAAGGCCCGCCTTGTCTCCATGGCCGCCGAGCACGGTCTCGCGATCATCGCGGTCGACCCCGCCTACACCTCACGGTGGGGTGGCCAGCACTGGCAGAAGCCACTGACCACACCCCGCCGGAAGATGTCCCGTCACGATGCCGCCGGTATCGCGATCGGGAGACGCGCCCTCGGACACCCGATCCGGCGTCGGACGACACCGCCCCGTGCGCACCAGAGCGATACGCACGGGCATCGGACCGCCCAGGCCGCACCAGGTGCCCCAGGGCGTGAGGGACCCCGCCCCCGCATCCCCGGACCACGGACACGATCCGTGCCACCGGACACGGCGAGAACGCGGGCAACCAGGACACCCAAAACCGTTCGGGATGTCCGCAGCGAACAGGAATGGGTCCAAGACCCACTCCTGCTCACTGAATAGGAACGGTCCACCTTCACCGTCGTCGTCGCGGCACTCGCCAATCTCGGCATCGCCGTGGCGAAGGCGGTCGCCGGGCTGATCAGCGGATCGAGCGCGATGCTCTCCGAGGCGGCGCACTCCGTCGCCGACACCGTCACCGAGGTGCTGCTGCTCACCGCGCTCAAGCGCAGCGAGAAGCCCGCCGACGAGGACCACCCTCTGGGGTACGGCCCCGAGCGGTACATCTGGGCGCTGCTCGCCTCCGTCGCCACCTTCGTCGGCGGCGCGGTCTTCTCGGTCTACGACGGCGTGCACACCCTGCTCGCGGGCGAGGAGCTGGGCAATCCGCTCATCTCGTACCTCGTGCTGGCCGTCGCCTTCCTGCTGGAGGGCTTCTCGCTGCGG
This sequence comes from Streptomyces sp. ATexAB-D23, assembly GCF_000373645.1. Taxonomy (GTDB): domain Bacteria; phylum Actinomycetota; class Actinomycetes; order Streptomycetales; family Streptomycetaceae; genus Streptomyces; species Streptomyces castrisilvae. The sequence continues at coordinate 1,567 of NZ_KB892068.1, forward strand.
ACCGGGCTGAAGCAGGTGCGCGGCGAGGCCGTCCGGCTGGGCGCGCCCGCCAGGCACTACTTCCGGCGCACCCCCGACACCGCCGTCAAGGCCGTGGTGATGGAGGACTCGGCGGCCCTGGTGGGGCTGCTGCTGGCGGCGGGCGGGCTGCTCGGCGGCCGGCTGACCGGCTCCGGGGTCTGGGACGGCGTCGCCTCGCTGCTGATCGGGGCGCTGCTGGTGTACGTGGCCTGGGTGCTCGGCCGGTCCAACGCCCAACTGCTGATCGGCCGCCCGGTGTCGGCAACGATGCGGGCGGGCATCCGGGAGGAGCTGCTCTCGGTGGACCACGTCATCGCCGTACTGGAGCTGACCACCCTCATCCAGGGGCCGGACGAGGTCCTGGTCGCCGCGAAGGTCGACTTCCTGGACACGGTCAGCGCCGAGCAGGTCGAGTGGGCCTGCGAGCTGGCCGAGCGGCGGCTGCGGGAGCGCTACGCGTCGATCAAGCGGGTGTATCTGGATCCGACTTCGGGGCGGGAACAACGGCGCCGGGCCCGCACCGCCGGAGACGATCCGGCGGGCGGGCCCGACGAGGGGCGTGGCAGGGCCGGCGAAGGGCGTGGCGGGCCCGGCGAGGAGGGCGGCGGGCCAGGTGGCGGGGGCCGGCCGCTCACCCCCTGATCCCCTGATCCCGCCGCCATCGCCACCGCCGCTCAGCCCAGCGTCGTGAAGAACTCCGTGACGTCCTTCGTCAGCAGTTCCGGCTGCTCCAGCGAGAGGAAGTTGCCGCCCCGGTCGACCTCGGTCCAGCGCACCACGTGGTGGTCGCGCTCGGCGAACCGGCGGATCGCCACGTCTGCCTGGAGCGCCACGGCGACGGCGGTCGGGACGGTGCCCCGCTCCTTCGGCGCCCAGGCGGCCGGGTCGTGGGCCATCTCGTAGTAGAGGTGGGCGGAGGAGCCCGCCGTGCCGGTGAACCAGTAGAGGCTGACGTTGGTCAGCAGGGTGTCGCGGTCGACGGCGTCCTCGGGCAGCTCGGCGGCCGGGTCGGTCCACTCCTTGAACTTCTCGATGATCCAGGCCAGCTGGCCCACCGGCGAGTCGTGCAGGCCGAACGCCAGGGTCTCGGGCCGGGTCGACTGGATGACGTTGAAGCCCATCTTGTCGTCGCGGAAGTTCTGGAGGCGCTCCAGCCGGGTCTGCTCGGACTCGGTGAGCCCGGCGAAGTCGGCCGGGTCGTCGGAGGGGAAGGTGACGAGGCCGTTGACGTGGACGCCGTTGACGGAGTCGGGGGCCTGCCGGCCCATCTCGGCGGCGATCCAGGCCCCGCCGCCGTTGCCCTGGACCCCGTAGCTTCCGTAACCGAGGCGGGCCATCAGGGTGTTGAAGGCGGCGGCGATCCGGCCGGTGTTCCAGCCGGTCGACGTCAGCGGCCCGGAGAAGCCGACGCCGGGGGTCGAGGTGACGACCACGTCGAAGTCGCGGGAGAGCGGTTCGATGACGTCGGTGAACTGGACGAACGAGCCGGGCCAGTCGTGGACCAGCAGCAGGGCGGGGGCGCCGGCCTTCGCCGAACGGACGTGGACGAAGTGGATGTCCTGGCCGTCGATCTCGGTGAGGAACTGCGGGAAGGCGTTCAGCCGGTCCTCCGCGGCCCGCCAGTCGAAGCCGTCGGCCCAGTACGCGGCGAGGCCCTTGAGGTACTCGGCGGGCACGCCCCGGGTCCAGCCGTCGACGCCCGGCAGTCCGGTGTTCCAGCGAGTACGGGCGAGACGGTCACGCAGGTCGTCGACGTCGGCCTGCGGGATCTCGATCCGGAAGGGGCGGATTTCCTCGGTGGTGCCGTCCTGGGCGGTGCGGGCTGCGGTGGCGCTGCTGTTCTCCATGGAAAGAACTCTAGGATCGATGTAGGAAAGGTTCGTTCCTGATGGACGGAGAGAGTGCGGACCATGCTGGAAACTTCCGCGCGCCTGCTCAAGCTGCTGTCCCTGCTCCAGTCACCGCGTGAGTGGCCGGGCTCCGAACTCGCCGAACGGCTGGGGGTGAGCGGCCGGACCGTGCGCAACGACGTCGAGCGGCTGCGCACCCTCGGCTACCCGGTGGACGCCACCCGGGGCACGGCCGGCGGCTACCGGCTGGCGGCCGGGGCCGCGATGCCGCCTCTGCTGCTGGAGGACGACGAGGCGGTGGCGGTGACGATCGCGGTGCGCACGGTCGCGCGGGGCGCGATGCCGGGCATGGAGGAGACGTCGCTCCAGGCGCTGGCCAAGCTGGAGCAGGTGCTGCCCTCGCGGCTGCGGCGGCGGGTGCGGGCGCTTCAGCAGTACACCGTGCCGGTGCCCGCCGACCGGGCCGATCCGGGGGTCGGCCCGGACCTCCTGATGACGCTGACCGCGGCCTGCCGGGACCGCGAGCGCCTGCGGCTGGACTACCGGGACCACGCGGGGAACGCGTCGCGCCGGCAGGTCGAGCCGCAGCGCGTCGTCAACTGGGGGCGCCGCTGGTACCTCGTCGCGTGGGACGTGGACCGCGCGGACTGGCGGACGTTCCGGGTGGACCGGATCACGCCGCGCACGCCGTCCGGGCCGCGCTTCGCACCGCGCGAGGACCCGGAGGGGGACGCCGCCGTCTATGTGGCGGGCAAGGTGTCGGCCGCGGCCTGGCGGTACCGGGCGCGGGTGACGGTGCACGCCCCGGCCGGCGCCGTGCTGGAGCGGATCAACCCGGCGGTCGGCGTCGTGGAGCCGGTCGACGCGCACACCTGCGTGCTGGACACCGGGGCGGACACGCTGGACAGCCTCGCCGTCCACCTCGGGATGCTGGGGTACGACTTCACGGTGACGGAGCCCGCCGAGCTGGTCGCCCACCTGCGGGACCTGGCCGCGCGGTACGCCCGCGCCACCCCCGAAACCCCTGCGGACGGCCCCGCCTAGGGCCTGTCCGGCGAATTCTCGTGGGCCCGCGAAGATCCGCCGGACAGGCCCTGGAGCAGCCCCGCCGCGTCCAGCAGGTAGTCCGTCATCGGGTCGTAGAAGCGCGGGTCCAGGACGTGGTCGTCCAGGGGGACAGCCACCTGGAGGGTGCCCTCGGACTCCGCGAGGAACAGGGCGGGGTCGTTGCAGTCCGCGTACCCGATGGCGTCCAGGCCGCGCTGCGCCGCGCACCCGGCCCAGCCGTGGTCGGCGACGACCAGGTCGGGCAGCGGGCGGCCCTCCCGCTCCAGACCGTCCAGGATCGCCGCCATGGGGGCCGGGGAGTGGGTGTGCCAGAGGGTGGCGCCGCGCTCCTGGACGGCGACGTCCGCGAACTGGAAGACCATGCCCTCGTCCGCCATCAGCCCGGACGGGATGCGTACGATCTCGCAGCCGGCCGCCCGCAGCGCCGCCGCCGTCTGCCGGTGGACGTCCAGCAGCCCGCCGGGGTGGCCGGTGGCGAACAGGACCCGCTGGGCCCCGTCGGCGGCCTTCCGCAGCCTGGCGGCCGCCCGGTCCAGGGCGGCGACGGTCAGCTCCGGATCGATGGTGTCCTGCCCGAACCGGTGCTCCGGATCGTCGCTGACCCCGCACCGCTCGGCCATCACGGCCAGCACGTCCTGCTCGTCGCGCCAGCGGTCGCCCAGTTCGAGACCCAGCCAGAAGTACCGGTCGCCGTTGGCGAGCTTGCGGTAGTGGGAGAGGTTGTTGTCGCGCGGGGTGGCGACGTCTCCCGCGATGCGCGTGCGGACGAGTTGTTCGACGAGGGCGGCACGGCTGGGTATCGGCATGGGCCCATTGTGCCGTGGTCCGGGCGCGGCCGGTCAGGAACCTTCCCGGGCCCCCGCGGCGGCGAAGGCCCCCCGCGCCAGCCGGTGCAGCAGCGCGGCCGTCTCGGTGCGCCCCGGCAGGGCGTCGGGGCGGCCCGGGGCCTGTCCGGGGTCCCTCTCCGGCGTCACGGCGTCCGCCCCCTCCCCCGCGCCGGAGCCCCGGACGGGCCCGAGGTGCGGGGTCGAGTTGAGCAGGCCGAAGACGGCGTGGACGGCGGCGCGGGCCTCGTGCTCGGGGAGGTCCGGGTAGAGGTCGCGGACGACGGTGACCCAGACCTCGACGTACTGCCGCTGGAGCCGGCGCACCCGCTTGCGGTCGGTGTCCCGCAGGCGGTCCAGCTCGCGGTCGTGCAGGGTGATCAGGGGGCGGTCGTCGAGGGCGAAGTCGATGTGGCCCTCGATGAGCGCGTCCAGCAGGGCCTCGGGCGACCCGTCGCCCGAGACGGCGTCCTCGGACACCCGGAGTTCCCCGCCGGCCAGCAGCCGTTCGCTGATGCCGACGAGGAGCTCGGCGAGCATCGCGTCCTTGCCGGGGAAGTGCCGGTAGAGGCCGGGGCCGCTGATGCCGACGGCGGCCCCTATCTCGTCGACGCCGACACCGTGGAAGCCGCGCTCGGCGAAGAGCCGGGCGGCCTCCCGGAGGATCTGCTCGCGACGGGTGGGAGCCGCGACGCGGGCGGCGGCATGGGTGCTCATGAGCAGCCATTCTAGACAGGCGCGTTAGCGGTCGTTAACCTGTGGACACGTTAACGGTCACTAACATCGTCGCGTTGACGCTCATCACGACACTGCGGTACGGGCAAGGGGGCTCGACAGGATGCAGCAGGCACCGGTGCTGGCGAGCGCGGCCGATCCCGCCTCGGAGGCCTGGCAGGCCAACGAGGCGGCGCATCACGCGCTCGCCGACGAGCTGCGCAAGCGGCTCGCCACGGCCAGGCTCGGCGGGGGTGAGAAGGCCCGCGCCCGGCATGTGGCGCGCGGCAAGCTGCTGCCCCGGGAGCGGGTGGACACGCTGCTCGACCCCGGTTCGCCCTTCCTGGAGCTGGCCCCGCTGGCGGCCGAGGGGCTGTACGGGGGCGCCGCGCCGGCCGCCGGGGTGATCGCCGGAATCGGCCGGGTCAGCGGCCGGGAGTGCGTGGTCGTCGCCAATGACGCGACCGTCAAGGGCGGCACGTACTACCCGATGACCGTGAAGAAGCATCTGCGGGCCCAGGAGGTGGCGCTGGAGAACCGGCTGCCCTGCCTGTACCTGGTGGACTCCGGCGGCGCCTTCCTGCCGATGCAGGACGAGGTCTTCCCCGACCGGGAGCACTTCGGGCGGATCTTCTACAACCAGGCCCGGATGTCCGGCGCGGGCATCCCGCAGATCGCGGCGGTGCTGGGCTCGTGCACGGCCGGCGGGGCGTATGTCCCGGCGATGAGCGACGAGGCCGTCATCGTCCGGAACCAGGGCACGATCTTCCTGGGCGGCCCGCCGCTGGTGAAGGCGGCGACCGGTGAGGTGGTCACGGCCGAGGAGCTGGGCGGCGGCGAGGTGCACTCCCGTACGTCGGGGGTCACCGACCATCTCGCCAAGGACGACGCGCACGCGCTGCGCATCGTGCGCGACATCGTGGCGACGCTGCCGGACCGGGCCCCGCTGCCCTGGTCGGTGCGGCCGGTGGACGAGCCGAAGGTGGACCCGGCCGGTCTGTACGGGGCGGTGCCCGTCGACTCGCGCACCCCGTACGACGTGCGCGAGGTGATCGCCCGGGTGGTCGACGGCTCCCGGTTCGCCGAGTTCAAGGCGGAGTACGGGACGACGCTGATCACCGGCTTCGCGCACATCCACGGCCACCCGGTCGGCATCGTCGCCAACAACGGCATCCTGTTCTCCGAATCCGCCCAGAAGGGCGCGCACTTCATCGAGCTGTGCGACCAGCGCGGCATCCCGCTGGTCTTCCTCCAGAACATCTCGGGCTTCATGGTCGGCCGGGACTACGAGGCCGGCGGCATCGCCAAGCACGGCGCGAAGATGGTCACCGCCGTCGCCTGCACCCGCGTGCCGAAGCTGACCGTGGTGGTCGGCGGCTCCTACGGGGCGGGCAACTACTCCATGTGCGGCCGGGCCTACAGCCCCCGCTTCCTGTGGATGTGGCCCAACGCGAAGATCTCCGTCATGGGCGGCGAGCAGGCCGCCTCCGTTCTCGCCACCGTCAAGCGCGACCAGCTGGGCGACGACTGGAGCGCCGAGGACGAGGAGGCCTTCAAGGCCCCGATCCGCGAGCAGTACGAGACCCAGGGCAACGCGTACTACGCCACGGCCCGGCTCTGGGACGACGGCGTGATCGACCCGCTGGAGACCCGGCAGGTGCTGGGGCTCGCCCTGACCGCGTGCGCCAACGCGCCCTTGGGCGACGCCGGCTTCGGCGTCTTCCGGATGTGAGGAAGAGATGACGATGTTCGACACGGTCCTCGTCGCCAACCGGGGCGAGATCGCGGTCCGGGTCATCCGGACCCTGCGCGAGCTGGGCGTGCGCTCGGTCGCCGTCTTCAGCGACGCGGACGAGGGGGCGCGGCACGTACGGGAGGCCGACACGGCGGTACGGATCGGGCCCGCCCCTGCCTCGGAGAGCTATCTGAGCGCGGACCGGCTCCTGGAGGCGGCCCGCCGCACGGGCGCCCGAGCGGTCCACCCCGGCTACGGCTTCCTCGCGGAGAACGCGGCGTTCGCCCGTGCCTGCGCGGAGGCGGGGCTCGTCTTCATCGGGCCGCCCGCCGACGCGATCTCCCTGATGGGCGACAAGATCCGGGCCAAGGAGACCGTCGCCGCTGCCGGCGTCCCGGTGGTCCCCGGCTCCTCCGGGAGCGGGCTGAGCGACGGCGAGCTGGCGGACGCGGCGGACGCGATCGGCATGCCGGTGCTGCTGAAGCCCTCGGCGGGCGGCGGCGGCAAGGGCATGCGCCTGGTGCGGGACGCGGCGCTGCTCGCGGACGAGATCGCGGCGGCCCGGCGCGAGGCCCGCGCCTCCTTCGGCGACGACACCCTGCTCGTGGAGCGGTGGATCGACCGGCCGCGCCACATCGAGATCCAGGTGCTGGCCGACGCCCACGGCAACGTGGTGCACCTCGGCGAGCGCGAGTGCTCGCTCCAGCGCCGCCACCAGAAGATCATCGAGGAGGCGCCGTCCGTCCTGCTCGACGAGGGGACACGGGCGGCGATGGGCGAGGCGGCCGTCCAGGCGGCGCGCTCCTGCGGTTACGTCGGCGCGGGCACGGTGGAGTTCATCGTCCCGGGCAACGACCCGTCCTCGTACTACTTCATGGAGATGAACACCCGGCTCCAGGTCGAGCACCCGGTGACCGAGCTGGTCACCGGCCTGGACCTGGTGGAGTGGCAGCTGCGGGTCGCCGCCGGGGAGCGGCTGCCGTACGGGCAGGACGACATCACGCTCACCGGGCACGCGGTGGAGGCCCGGGTCTGCGCCGAGGACCCGGCGCGCGGCTTCCTGCCCTCGGGCGGGCGGGTGCTGGCGCTCAGCGAACCGCAGGGCGGCGGGGTGCGCACGGACTCGGGGCTCGGCGAGGGCGGCGAGGTCGGCAGCCTGTACGACCCGATGCTGTCCAAGGTCATCGCGTACGGCCCCGACCGGGCGACCGCCCTGCGCCGGCTGCGGGCGGCCCTCGCGGACACCGTCGTCCTCGGCGTCCCGACCAACGCGGGTTTCCTGCGCCGGCTCCTCGGCCACCCGGCCGTGGTGGCGGGCGAGCTGGACACGGGTCTGGTGGAGCGCGAGGTGGACGCGCTGGTCCCCGGGGGTGTACCGGAGGAGGTGTACGCGGCGGCCGCGCTGCTGCGGCAGCACACCGCGTCCGCCGCCGCCCGCGCCGGGGCCTGGGCCGACCCGTTCTCGGCCGGTGACGGCTGGCGGCTCGGCGGCACCCCGGCCCGGACCCTGCGCGACTTCCACATCCCCGGTCACGACCCGGTCCAGGTGGCCCTGCGGCCGTGCGGCGGCGGGGCGACGGAGCTGACGTTCGGCCATGTCGGCGAGGTCTGCGGCCCGCCGGCCCCGGAATCGGGGGCCTGCGGCCCGCTCGGACCGCTGCCCGGCGGACCGGAGACCGCGCGGACGCTCGCGGTGGACGGCGGCCGCATCACGCTCGAACTCGCCGGGGTGACCCATGTGTTCGCGTACGCCGTCTCCCCGGAGGGGCACTGGCTCGGCCGGGACGGCGACAGCTGGCACGTACGGGACCACGACCCGGTGGAGGCGTCGCTGACCGGCGCGGCCCGCTCCGGCGCCGACACGCTCGCCGCGCCCATGCCCGGCACCGTCACGGTGGTCAAGGTGGCGGTCGGGGACGAGGTCGCCGCCGGGCAGAGCCTGCTGGTGGTGGAGGCGATGAAGATGGAGCACGTCATCTCCGCCCCGCACGCCGGCACCGTCACCGAACTCGATGTCACGGCCGGGGCCACGGTCGCCATGGACCAGGTACTGGCGGTCGTGGTCCCCGCCGCCGGGGAGGAAGCATGACGACCGCCCGCACCCTGCCGATGACCGTGCCCGCCGAGGGCCTGCCCGCCCGGGTCCGTATCCACGAGGTCGGCGCCCGTGACGGCCTCCAGAACGAGAAGGCGGTCGTACCGACGGAGATCAAGGCGGAGTTCGTCCGCCGGCTCGCGGTCGCCGGGCTGACCACGATCGAGGCGACGAGCTTCGTGCACCCCGAGTGGGTGCCCCAGCTCGCCGACGCCGAGCAGCTGTTCCCGATGCTCGGCGACATCGCGGACGTGGGCGACGTGGCGCTGCCGGTCCTCGTGCCGAACGAGCGGGGGCTCGACCGGGCCCTGGCGCTCGGAGCCCGTGCCATCGCCGTGTTCGGCTCCGCGACGGAGACCTTCGCCGCCCGCAACCTCAACCGCACGGTGGACGAGTCGCTGGCCATGTTCGAGCCCGTGGTGGCCCGTGCCAAGGCGGACGCGGTGCATGTGCGCGGCTACCTCTCCATGTGCTTCGGCGACCCCTGGGAGGGGCCCGTCCCGCTCCCCCAGGTCGTGCGGGTGGCGAAGGCGCTGATGGACCTCGGCTGCGACGAGCTGTCCCTCGGCGACACCATCGGCGTCGCGACCCCCGGCCACGTACAGGCCCTGCTGACCGGGCTGAACGAGGCGGGGGTGCGCACGGAGACGATCGGCGTGCACTTCCACGACACGTACGGGCAGGCCCTGTCCAACACCCTCGCGGCGCTGCGGCACGGCGTGTCCACGGTGGACGCGTCGGCCGGCGGCCTCGGCGGCTGCCCGTACGCGAAGAGCGCGACCGGAAATCTCGCCACCGAGGATCTCGTGTGGATGCTCGACGGCCTCGGTATCGAAACCGGGGTCGACCTCGACGAGCTGACCGCCACCAGCGTGTGGCTCGCCGGACACCTGGGCCGGCCCAGCCCGTCCCGTACGGTCCGCGCACTCGCGCCCCAGCCTTACAAGGAGTGAACGTCCCCATGTCCCTGGACCACCGGCTGACCGCCGAGCACGAGGAACTGCGCCGCACTGTCGAGGAGTTCGCGCACGACGTCGTCGCCCCGAAGATCGGCGACTTCTACGAGCGGCACGAGTTCCCGTACGAGATCGTGCGCGAGATGGGGCGGATGGGCCTGTTCGGGCTGCCGTTCCCGGAGGAGTACGGCGGGATGGGCGGCGACTACCTCGCGCTCGGTATCGCCCTGGAGGAGCTGGCCCGGGTCGACTCCTCGGTGGCGATCACGCTGGAGGCCGGGGTCTCGCTGGGCGCGATGCCGGTCTTCCGCTTCGGCACGGAGGAGCAGAAGCAGCGTTGGCTGCCGAGGCTCTGCTCCGGTGAGGCGCTCGGCGCGTTCGGCCTGACCGAGCCGGACGGCGGTTCGGACGCGGGCGGCACCCGGACGACGGCGGTGCGCGACGAGGCGTCGGGTGAGTGGGTGATCAACGGCTCCAAGTGCTTCATCACCAACTCCGGCACGGACATCACCGAGTTGGTGACGGTCACGGCGGTGACCGGCCGCAAGGAGAACGGCGCCCCGCTGATCTCCTCGATCATCGTCCCGTCCGGCACCCCCGGCTTCACGGTCGCCGCCCCCTACTCCAAGGTCGGCTGGAACGCCTCGGACACCCGTGAGCTGTCCTTCTCCGATGTCCGCGTCCCGCTGGAGAACCTGCTGGGCGAGGAGGGCCGGGGCTACGCCCAGTTCCTGCGCATCCTGGACGAGGGCCGGATCGCCATCTCGGCGCTCTCGACGGGCCTGGCACAGGGCTGTGTGGACGAGTCGGTGAAGTACGCCGCCGAGCGGCACGCCTTCGGGAAGCCGATCGGCGCCAACCAGGCCATCCAGTTCAAGATCGCGGACATGGAGACGCGGGCGCACATGGCCCGGATCGGCTGGCGGGACGCGGCCTCCCGGCTGCTGGCGGGCGAGCCGTTCAAGAAGGAGGCGGCGATCGCCAAGCTGTACTCCTCGACCGTGGCCGTGGACAACGCCCGCGAGGCGACCCAGATCCACGGCGGCTACGGCTTCATGAACGAGTACCCGGTGGCCCGCATGTGGCGCGACTCCAAGATCCTGGAGATCGGCGAGGGCACGAGCGAGGTACAGCGGATGCTGATCGCGCGGGAGTTGGGGCTCCAGGCCTGAGGCACGGGGCCGGGCGCGCCATGGGCCCGCCCGGCCGAAGGGGCCTTCAGTCCTCGTGCTCCGGCACATAGTCGGGGCACAACGAGTGCCCGCACTCGCACGGAGGCCGACGGAGCGCCGCACCGGGCACGAGGTCGGCTCCCTCCGCCCCCGAATCGGCCATCGGGACGATGAGGACACCGTCCTTCCCGAAGCGCTCCGTTAACCGGGACAGCCCCTGTCGCGCCTTGCTGCCGTTCGTCATCGCACCGCACCTTTGAGTTCACTCACACCCTGGACCTCCACAGATTCGCAGTCTCGGGACTACGAACTTGCCGAGTTCGATATTGACCCGCAGTCCCAGGACTGTCAAGGTCATTGTGCTGTGCTTGACTGCTCCTTGAGACGTTGCGAGAGGAGTTGCGCATGGCGCCCAAGTGGCGGGAGTTGGCGGACAGGCTGGCCGACCGGATCCGGAGCGGCGCCTACTCCCCGGGGGACCGACTGCCGCACATCAGGGATCTCGTGGAAGCGGGCGAGGGCTCCAAGTCCACGGTCCACGCGGCATACCGGGCCCTGGAGGCCGAGGGTCTGGTCACCTCGTCGCGCGGACACGGCACAGTCGTACGGCAACGGCCTCCGCTCAAGCGTCTCGGCATCAGCAGGTACGACAAGGCCAAGTGGCGCGACGGCGACGAGGTCGCGTTCATCGCCGACCGCATGGCGTCCGGGCGCGTCCACAGACGTGACGACCAGACGCAGACGGTGAAGCGGGTCGAGGCACCACCAGCCGTCGCTGCCGCGCACGGCCTGACCCCCGGTTCGCACGTCTACGCCCGCGCCCGCGTCGTACGAGAGGCCGGGCAGCCGACGCATACGCTGACCAGCTACTACCGCCCCGAGCACGTCGAGGGCACACGTCTGGTCGACCCTTCCCCGGGTCCTGCCGGCCGGGGCGGCGGCTTTCGCGTGCTCTACGACGCGGGCTACGAAATCGACCGCATGCGCGAGGAACTCTTCGCACGCGCGGCGACCCCCGAGGAGTCGAAACTGCTCATGCTGGCCGGGGGTGAACCGGTGGTCGAACTGCACAGGACCGTGTACACGGCGGACGGAACGGTCGTCGAGTTCGCGATAGGCGTGCACGTCGCCTCACGATTCACCTGGTCGTACGACTTCGACGTTCCCGACTCGGCCCAGGGCGGAGGTACCACGTGACCGTCTCCTCCCGGTCGTGGTCGGACGCCCTGCTGTTGTGGGACCACCACCTGATGCACCACGACCCGCGCCCCTGCTCGGTGGCGATCGGCCTGGGCAGCCATGACCTGGGGGTCGCGGACATGACCGTGCGCCTCTACCAAGGCGGTATGGCCCCCCTCATCGTGTTCACCGGCGCCACCAGCCCCACCTCGCGTGCGCGCATGCCCCGCGGTGAGGCCGTGCACTATCGCGAGCGGGCCCTCGAACTCGGCGTCCCCGACCGCGCGGTGCTCATCGAGCCGCGCGCCCGCAACACCGGGGAGAACATCCGCTTCTCCCGGGCGGTCCTCGAAGAGGCAGGCGTCCCGATCTCGTCCGTCCTGCTGGTGAGCAAGCCGTACGAGGAACGTCGCGCCCACGCCACCGCACGCAAACTGTGGCCGGGAGTCGCGTTCGTGTGTGCCTCGGCCCCCGTCACGTTCGAGGAGTACCTGGCCTCGATCCAGAACGACCGCATGGTCATCGACATGCTGGTCGGCGCATTGCAGCGCCTGATGATCTACCCGGCGCAGGGCTTCATGGCCGCCGACCCCGTTCCGGACGACGTGGCTGCCGCGTACGAGCGGCTGTGCCGAGCAGGCTTCACGAGCCGGCTCATCGCGGACGGGGCCAACGCGTACGGATAGCCCCCCCCCGTCGCCCGCATGTGGCGCGACTCCAAGATCCTGGAGATCGGCGAGGGCACGAGCGAGGTACAGCGGATGCTGATCGCGCGGGAGTTGGGGCTCCAGGCCTGATCCGGCCGCGCACGGTCCGACCGCGCGTGTGATGCGTAAGACACCCCTAGCCCGCCGGGGGCCCGATGGCCAATGATCGGAGCATGCGCGCACAGGACAAGCAGGATGCCGCCCCTCGCCCGGTCCGTACGGAGCCCGCTGCCGCGCGCTCGGCCGGCGCCGTGGTCTCCGGCGCCGTGGCGCCGGCCGGACCGGTCGGCCTCGCCGGGACGGCCGGGACGGTCGGCCTCGCCGGGACGGTCGGTCTCGCGGGCGCGGTCGGCTCCGGAGGCGCGGTGCCCGGGGGCCGGCTCGGGGCGTTGCAGCGCTCGATGGGCAACGCCGCCGTCGTCCGGGCGCTGGAGCGGCAGTGGCAGGCCGACTGCCGGATACCCGGACTCCCCCACGGGCACGGCGAGTCGGCGCCCGTACAGCGCCATGAGCACGGGCCGTCCTGCGGGCGCGGCGGGCCCGCTCCCGTGCAGCGCTCGTCCGTGCCGGACGTGCTGCGCGGCCCCGGGCGGCCGCTGGGCGGTGACGTCCGTACGGAGATGGAGGCGCGGCTCGGTGCCGACTTCTCCGATGTGCGGCTGCACACCGGGCCGGCCGCCCAGCGCTCGGCGGCCGAGGTCGGGGCCCGCGCCTACACCTCGGGCAGCCATGTCGTCATCGGCTCCGGCGGCGCGGACCGGCACACGCTGGCCCATGAGCTGACGCACGTCATCCAGCAGCGCCAGGGGCCGGTCGCGGGCACCGACAACGGCTCGGGGCTCCGGGTCTCGGACCCCTCCGACCGCTTCGAGCGCGCGGCGGAGGAGAACGCCCGCCGGGTCCTGGCCGGTCCCGCGCCCACCGGGGCGGCGCCCGTGCAGCGGACGGCGGACGGCCCGGCCCGTACCGGCGGGGAGATCGCCGTACAACGCCTCGGCGAGGGCGAGGCGCCCTTCGACCACGCCCAGTACTACGCGCACACCAACTGGCAGGCGTCGGCCGAGCGGTTCGAGCAGCGGCTCGGCGCGTACGCCTTCGGGCACCCGAGGGCGCTCGCGGCGGCGCGCAAGACGGTGAACCGGCTCAAGCAGCTACTCATCAAGTACAGCCGCATCGAGCACAAGGACTCCGCGCTCGCCAACAAGTCGTTCTTCAAGGACGACCGGACGAGCGCCGGGCAGGTGGGCGAGAAGATGACCACCGCCCAGATCAACGACTTCTTCTCCCGGGACGGCAACGTCCGTGAGCTGATCACGGCCGTCTACAACGCCGCCTACTACAACAAGGGCGCCGAGCTGTCGCTCAAGAACATCCTCAACAGCATCATCGGGCCCAAGCCGAAACTGGCGTCGACCCTCGGCATGAACGAGGAGGAGCTGAAGAAGCACTCCGCGTTCCTCAACAGCTGGACCCGGCTGCCCCTGTGGGCCGGGGCGAGCGCCGTCGGCAAGGGTTACAACTACGAGAAGGACCCGTACGCCCTGGGTGGCCTGCTGTGGCAGTCGGACTCGGAGACCGTGGCCGGCGACACCCGCGAGATGATCAGCAGCCAGGGGCCGCGCAAGGAGCGCAGCGAGGCCGACAAGGCGGCCAACCGCAAGACCCCCCGGGACTACGAGACCCGCGGCGCCCCGCTCAGCGCGCGCGAGCTGGAGTTCGCGGGAAAGCCGGGGCCCGATGACAAGCTGCCCTGGAACGAGGGCGCGGCCTACTGGGAGATCCAGCAGAACGAGGCCTGGCCGAAGGCGAACGCCGAGCGTGGCATCCCGATCGTCGCCGGGATGTCCGGCACCACGACCCGGATGCTCAAGACCTTCCAGTGGATCAACGTGCCCGGGGTGGACGTCTTCGACTACCGGATGGCGCTGATGGGCTGGATGCTGCCGTCCTGGGACCACTCGCTCTACGAGATCCTGCGCGGCTCCTGGGCGGCCGGGGTCAAGGGGCCGGGCGAGACCGTCGCCCGAGCGGGCAAGGGCGCGGCGCTGATGTACCAGAGCATCGCGCCCTTCACGGAGGAGGAGCTGCGCCGAAACGTCTGCGTCGACGGGCAGTTCCCGCACGAGCTGATGTATCTCGCCCAGGCCAACATGCCCCGTGCGGTCGACCCCGCGGCGAGCGGCTTCATGGAGCCCGGCCGGGCCACGGCGGGTGAAGTGCCGGGCAGGTACGCCGACTTCCTCGCGGGCGACACGGCGCCCACGCCGGAGATCGCCGACTGGAAGGCGAGGAACAACGGTGCCTCCACCACGGCCCTCGCGGAGCGGCTCAAGCCCGCCCACGCGACCGCGCTGATGGCCTACACCGGGGGCGCGCACCAGATGATCAACTCGGTGGTGCGCAGCCGGCTGCTGCCCGAGGGGTACGCGCCGTACGGCACCGCCGGCCTGGCCGCCTCGGGTGCCGAGGCGCTCTCACTGCAACAGATCAAGAAGCAGCTCAAGTGGGCCGCCCAGGACCCCGGTGGCGAGGCGGTGAACACCCTCGAAGAGGACCCGGTGATCGCGCCCCAGCTCGCGGCCGCCCGGGGCACGGACCCGACGGCCAAGAAGGCGGCCGTCGCCGTCATCGACGCGCGCGTCGACCTCCTCGCGCCCGTGCTCTTCGAGGAGATGAAGGCGCACGCCGACATGACGATGGAGGCGCTGAAGCGGCTGCCTCCCGTCACCGGCACCGTCTTCCGCGGCGACTGGAACGCGGGCGGCGACGAGTCGGTCTACCAGCTCGGCAAGCAGGCCGCGCTGAACTACCGGCCGGGCTCCGTCTTCACCACCTCGTTCGACAGCACCAGCAGGGACGAGCCCGTGGCCATGGACTTCATGCGCGGCCAGAAGGTCTCCGGCAGGGCGACGCACCGGATCCTGCTGGAGCTGACGCTCACCGGCAAGTACGGCCGTGACGTCGAACCCTTCCACCGCTACCAGAACACCGAGTCCGAGGTCCTGCTCATGCCGGGCGCGAACTTCAAGGTGACCAGGAGCGAGTGGAAGCAGGACCCGCACCACGACGCGACGAAGGGCGGCAGCGCCTGGTACGAGCACGTCCGGGCGACGGAGGCCTGAGGGCGGCGCCGCGTCCACCGGGGCCGGGCCCCATCGACAGGTCGCCACACGCTGAGGTTAGGCTAGCCTTCCTTCGAACGTGTCACCTGCCGGTCTCCGGCTCGTACGAAAGCGGATTCCGTCATGCGCACTGCCCGAGCGTCCCGTCCCACCCGCCGTGGCCTGCTGGCCATGGGCGGCGCCGTTGGTCTCGGCGCCGTGCTCGCGGCCTGCGGCGGCAGCGACTCGAAGGACTCGGCCGCCTCCGGCTCCAAGAGCGCGGACGCCGGACCGTGGAAGTTCAAGGACGACCGCGGGCAGAGCGCCGAGGCGAAGTCCGTCCCGAAGAACATCGTCGCCTTCACCGGTGTCGCCGCCGCCCTCCACGACTACGGCATCGAGGTCAAGGCCGTCTTCGGCCCGACGAAGACCAAGGACGGCAAGGCCGATGTGCAGGCCGGTGACCTGGACATCGGCAAGGTCGAGATACTCGGCAACGTCTGGGGCGAGTTCAACGTCGAGAAGTACGCGGCGCTCGGCCCGGAGCTGCTGGTCACCGCGATGTGGGAGAAGGACGCCCTCTGGTACGTGCCGGACCAGTCCAAGGACAAGATCCTGAAGCTGGCCCCGAGCGTCGCCCTGTGGGCCGCCCAGACCACGATTCCGAAGGCCATCCAGCGCCACGAGGACCTCGCGGCCTCGCTCGGTGCCGACGTCAAGGCCGCCGGGGTCGTCGCCGCGAAGACCCGCTTCGAGAAGGCCGCGGCCCGGCTGCGCGCCGCCGCGAAGTCCAAGCCGGAGATCAAGGTCATGATCGGCTCGGCCAGCCAGGACCTGTTCTACGTCTCGCTCGCCAAGATGTCCGCCGACACCCTGTACTTCCAGGAGCTGGGCGTGGGCTTCGTCGAGCCGAAGGTGGACGAGGCGGGCTTCTTCGAGAACCTGAGCTGGGAGAACGTCGACAAGTACGCGGCCGACATCATCATGATGGACAACCGCTCCTCGGCCCTCCAGCCCGACGCCCTCACCTCCAAGCCGACCTGGGCGCAGCTGCCGGCCGTCAAGGCGGGCCAGGTCATCCCGCGTACCACCGAGCCGATCTACAGCTACGACAAGTGCGCGCCGATCCTGGAGGACCTGGCGAAGGCCATCGAGGACGCCAAGAAGGTCGCCTGACCCCGGCGGACCGGGTCCGTGCGGCAGGCCGGGGGCACGCGGCCCCCGGCCTGCGTCATGTCACCCCGCGGCGGCCGGCCACGGGACCTGGGGCGAGCGGTAGTAGTCGATCCCCTGCGCGGTGAACCGCTCCCCGAGGCCCGCCAGCCGCACCTTGTAGGTGTTCCAGTCGTGCGTGGAGGCGGGTGACCAGCCCAGCTCGGCCGCGCCCGGCAGCCTCGGGAACGCCATCACGTCGATGTCGTCGCTGTCGGTCAGGGTCTCCGACCAGATCGGCGCCTCGACGCCGAGGACGGCGCTCTCGGGCGTGCCGGGGAGGTAGGTCGCCGGGTCCCAGTCGTAGGAGCGCTTGACCTCGACCAGTCCGGCCCACTTCAGGCCCAGTTCCGTCTGGTCGTTGTACTTCATGTCGAGGTACACCCGGTCCGCCGGGGAGAGCACCAGCTTGGTGCCCTTCTTCGCCGCGTCGACCACCTGGGCGCGGTCCGCGGCGCTCGTCGCGTCGTAGCCCCAGTACTGGGCGACCGCGCCCTTGACCGGGTCGGCCCCGGTGAGCTGGTGCCAGCCCATCACGGTCTTGCCGTACTTCCCGACGACGGCCTGCGCCCGCTCCATGATCGCGACGTAGTCCTCGTGACTGGTGGAGTGCGCCTCGTCGCCGCCGATGTGGAAGTACCGGCCGGGCGTGAGCGCGGCCACCTCGCGCACGACGTCGTCGATGAAGTCGTACGTGACGTCCTTGCCGGCGCACAGGGAGCTGAAGCCGACCTTGATGCCGGTGTAGAGCGGGGGCGCGACGCCGTCGCAGTTCAGCTCGGCGTACGAGGCGAGGGCGGCGTTGGTGTGGCCGGGCATGTCGATCTCCGGCACGACCTCCAGGTAGCGGGAGGCCGCGTAGCGCACGATCTCCTGGTACTGGGCCTTGGTGTAGTAGCCGCCGGTCCCGCCGCCGACCTCCGTGGAGCCGCCGTACGTGGCCAGCTTCGGCCAGGAGTCGACGGCGATGCGCCAGCCCTGGTCGTCGGAGAGGTGGATGTGGAAGGTGTTCATCTTGTACTGGGCGACCTGGTCGATGTAGCGCTTGACCTCGTCGACCGAGAAGAAGTGCCGGGAGACGTCGAGCATCGCGCCCCGGTAGCCGTAGCGCGGGGTGTCGGTGATGCTGCCGCCCGCGATGCGCCACTGCGCCTTCTGCGGGCTGTCGCGCTCCACATCGGCCGGCAGCAGCTGACGCAGCGTCTGGACGCCGTGGAAGAGGCCGGCCGGCTGCCGGGCGGTGATGGTGACGGAACCGGTCCCCGAGGTGAGGGTGTAGCCCTCGGCGCCCAGCTTGCCGGCGCGCGGGTCGAGCCGGAGCCGGATGCCGTCGGCGCCGTCGCCCTCGGTGACCGGGAGGGCGTATCCGGTGGAGGGGCGCAGCAGGCCCGCCAGGTACTCGCCGACCTTCCGGGCCTCGCCGGACGCGCCGACGGCCCGGATGCGGGTGGCCGGGGTGAGGGTGTACGGGTCGCCGCCCGGTCTCACCGAGGCGGGCGCCGGCACCACCTGGCCGAGGGGCCGGGGCGCCCACGCGGTTGCGGTGTTGCCGGCGGCGGACGCGGTGGGAGCCGCGCACGCGCTGGAGACACCGGCCGCCGCCACGAGGAGCAACGAGCCGAGAAGCCGGGGCAGCGTGCGGGGAAGAGCACTGCGCCGGGCGGTGTGCAGTCTCACAACCGGGTCCCTTTCTACGGGGTCGCTCTGCTGGGTCTTCGGCCTTTCGCACCGTCGCCATGCGTACCGCGTGCCTCACGGATGGTCAAGGTGTAGACCACGGCCGGGCGTTGGCCGGTCCGGCACCCGCAAGGTGCTTTGTGGCTTATCGACCAATTCACCCCATCGGCTCCGACCAGTGTCGCGACCACCCCCTCCCGCACGGCCGCGCACCACCTCACGAAATCCACCCAAGCCAGAAAAAGAGGGCCACTCACCCACTTCCCTGCCCGATATCGGGCAGGATTGTTGCGCTCGCGCTCCGTGCGCCGCAATATCGACGGGTGCTCGAACGCCGCTCGTCGTACGACGACCTCATTGACCACGTGGTGCGCAGCACCGCGCTGCCCCGCGGCGAAGCCGCCCGGGTGATCCTCGACGTGCTGGCGTACTTCGACGAGACGACGGAGGCCTTCGTCCGCCGCCGCCACCGCGAACTGCAGTCCGGCGGCCTGGTGAACAAGGACATCTTCGAACGGATCGCGGCCGAACTGCCGCACCGGGCCGTCGCACCCCCGGAGCTCTCGCTCCGTCAGCTGCGCCGCATCGTCTACGGCTGAGACCGCCTCACGGCCGGGCACCTCTTTTACCTGTACGTCGATGGAGGGCGGAAAGCTCTATGTGCGGAATCGTCGGTTATATCGGAAAGCGTGACGTGGCCCCGCTGCTGCTGGAGGGCCTCCAGCGGCTGGAGTACCGGGGGTACGACTCCGCGGGCATCGTGATCACCGGGAAGCCGGCGGCCGGGAAGCCCGCCGCCCTGAGGTCGGTCAAGGCCAAGGGCCGGGTCCGCGAGCTGGAGTCCCGGGTCCCCAAGCGCTTCGCCGGCACGACCGGCATCGCCCACACCCGCTGGGCCACCCACGGCGCCCCGAGCGACGAGAACGCCCACCCCCACCTGGACGCCGAGGGCAAGGTCGCCGTCGTCCACAACGGGATCATCGACAACGCCGCCGAGCTGCGCGCCCGGCTGACCGCCGACGGCGTCGTCTTCCTCTCCGAGACCGACACCGAGGTGCTGGTCCACCTGATCGCCCGCTCGGAGGCCAAGACCCTGGAGGAGAAGGTCCGCGACGCCCTGCGCTCCGTCGAGGGCACGTACGGCATCGCGGTCCTGCACGCCGACTTCAACGACCGCATCGTCGTCGCCCGCAACGGCTCCCCGGTCGTCCTGGGCATCGGCGAGAAGGAGATGTTCGTCGCCTCCGACGTCGCCGCCCTGGTCGCCCACACCCGCCAGGTCGTCACCCTGGACGACGGCGAGATGGCCACCCTCAAGGCCGATGACTTCCGTACGTACACCACGGAGGGCTCGACCACGACGGCCACGCCGACCACCGTGGAGTGGGAGGCCGAGTCCTACGACATGGGCGGCCACGACACGTACATGCACAAGGAGATCTCCGAGCAGGCCGACGCGGTCGACCGGGTGCTGCGCGGCCGGATCGACGACCGGTTCTCCACCGTGCACCTGGGCGGGCTCAACCTGGACGCCCGCGAGGCGCGCGGGGTCCGCCGGATCAAGATCCTCGGCTGCGGCACCTCGTACCACGCGGGCCAGATCGGTGCCCAGCTGATCGAGGAGCTGGCCCGCATCCCCGCGGACGCCGAGCCGGCCTCCGAGTTCCGCTACCGCAACCCGGTGGTGGACCCCGACACGCTGTACGTGGCGGTCTCGCAGTCCGGTGAGACGTACGACGTGCTGGCGGCCGTCCAGGAGCTGAAGCGCAAGGGCGCGCGCGTCCTCGGCGTGGTCAACGTGGTCGGCTCCGCGATCGCCCGGGAGGCCGACGGCGGTACGTACGTCCACGCGGGCCCCGAGGTGTGCGTCGTGTCCACCAAGTGCTTCACCAACACCGTGGTCGCCTTCGCGCTGCTCGCCCTGCACCTGGGCCGCATCCGGGACCTGTCAGTCGCCGACGGCAAGCGGATCATCGACGGCCTGCGCAGGCTGCCCGCCCAGATCAGCGAGATCCTCGACGGCGAGGACGAGATCAAGAAGCTGGCCGCCGAGTACGCGGACGCCAAGTCGATGATGTTCATCGGCCGGGTGCGCGGCTACCCCGTCGCCCGCGAGGCCTCGCTGAAGCTCAAGGAGGTCTCGTACATCCACGCCGAGGCCTACCCCGCGTCCGAGCTGAAGCACGGCCCGCTCGCCCTCATCGAGCCCGCGATGCCGACCGTGGCGATCGTGCCGGACGACGACCTGCTGGAGAAGAACCGCGCCGCGATGGAGGAGATCAAGGCCCGCAGCGGCCGCATCCTCGCCGTGGCCCACCAGGTCCAGGAGAAGGCCGACCACACCATCGTCGTACCGAAGAACGAGAACGAGCTGGACCCGATCCTCATGGGCATCCCGCTCCAGCTCTTCGCGTACCACACGGCACTGGCCATGGGCCGGGACATCGACAAGCCGCGGAACCTGGCCAAGTCCGTCACCGTCGAGTGACCCCACCGCCACGCGCGGAAACGGCCCCGCACCCACAACCCGTGGGTGCGGGGCCGTTTCCACCGGGGCCCGGGGAACCCGCTACGTGTCGGTAATGTCACTCGATCGGCGTTTTCCACAGGCGAGTTGACGCCACCGCGAGCAGGTGTGCGAAATGCCCGGAAGGCCGGGAAGGGCGAGCCCCGGGCGGTCCGGCGCGGGCTACGGGATGACGACGACGGGGCGCTGGGCGCGGCGGGCCAGCCGGCCCGCGACCGAGCCGAAGATCCGGCCCACGATGCCGTGCGTGGAGCCCACGACGATCGCGTCGGCCGAGTACTCCCTGCCGACCTCCTCCAGCTCGTGGCAGATGTCCCCGCCGCGCTCCACGAGCACCCAGGGCACCTCGGCGAGGTAGTCCGCGCAGGCGAGCTCCAGACCGAGGACCTCGGTGCGGTGGTCGGGCACGTCCACGAAGACGGGGGGCTCGCAGCCCGCCCAGACCGTGGTCGGCAGCCGGTTGGCGACATGGACGATGATCAGCCCGGAGCCCGTTCTCCGGGACATGCCAATGGCATAGGCGAGGGCCCGCTCGCTGGAGGTCGAGCCGTCGAAGCCGACGACGACCCCATGCCGGAAGGCGGGATCGCACGGACGGCGCGCTTCTTCGGCCGCCTGCGGGCCCGACATGGGGTCGGCTACCTGCTTGCGGTCCGCGGGTTCGGGGATTTCGTGACCGGCCATCGGTGTCTCGGCGAAGAGAGTCCTCGTGAGGAGAGCGACGTGGGGAAGGTGCGTCAGCGGGCTGTGTCGTGGTGTCCGGGAATCATCTTCCCAACCCCTTACCCCCAAGGGTACGGCGCCATTCCTCCACTGCCCGTCCCGCGCACGGCGCATGCGACGTTTCCCGGAGCATGCCCGAGACCGGGCCCGGATGGCAATGCCGGTTGCCCGGTACAACGACGTCGCGCCCCGGCCCGGCCGCCCCGTACGGCCTTGCCGGGCCCGGCCGGTGTCCGCCTCGGGGGCTTTTGCCCGGCCAACCGGAAGCCACCCGTCCGGGCGACGGGGCCGTCGCCCGGAGGCGCGTCCGGAACCCATCGGGCGAGTGGCCCCCGCCGCGGTCCGGTGGCCGGTATTCGGCTGCCCGCCCCTCCCGGCGCGCCGGCCGGGCCGACTCGGCCGCATGACCCGGCGAGGGGGCGTGCGGGGGCGGATAGGCGCCCTGGGTTGTGCGCCGGTAGAACGACTGATTTCCGCACACGCGACCGTACATTTCCAGCCAACTTCGGGGGCCAGTTGATTCCTTGCCGAAATGGCCGGTCAACCCCCTTGCCACCAGGCAGGAAGAGACCGAGCGGTACGCTTCCGCCCAATGGGGACGGGCCATGAACGCCGGACGTACTTCCCTGCGCGACTCACGAGTGAAACGCTTCGTGATCGAACGCTTCCCGCCAGGTTGCCTTGTCGACAATGAGCCGGTTGGTGAACTTGTCACGACGGCACCACGGGACGCAGTAGATTCGATCTTGGGCGTCGAAGGCCGGGGACTCGTGCACGACCGAGGGGACAAGTGCAGGTGCGACAGGCCCGTAAGGACCAGGAAGACGCGAACACCGAGGGGGGCTTAGCGTCATGAGCCAGGACTCCGCCACCGCAACGGAGGCTGTACGGAAGCTGGGTGGACGACGACGCCGGGAAGTCGTCGCCGTACTGCTGTTCAGCGGTGGCCCCATCTTCGAGAGCTCCATCCCGCTGTCGGTGTTCGGAATCGACCGCCAGGACGCGGGAGTTCCACGCTACCGGTTGCTCGTGTGCAGCGGTGAAGAGGGACCGCTGCGCACTACTGGTGGACTCGAACTGACCGCGCCCTACGGGCTGGAGGCGATCAGCAGGGCCGGCACCGTCGTGGTGCCCGCCTGGCGCTCGATCACCTCACCGCCGCCCGTGGAGGCGCTGGAGGCGCTGCGCCGTGCCCACGAGGAGGGCGCCCGCATCGTCGGACTGTGCACGGGGGCCTTCGTCCTCGCCGCCGCCGGGCTGCTGGACGGCCGCCCGGCCACCACGCACTGGATGTACGCGCCGACGCTGGCCAAGCGCTATCCGTCGGTGCACGTCGATCCGCGCGAGCTGTTCGTCGACGACGGCGATGTGCTCACCTCCGCCGGAACGGCGGCCGGCATCGATCTCTGCCTGCACATAGTCCGCACGGACCACGGCACGGAGGCCGCCGGGGCACTGGCCCGCCGGCTCGTCGTGCCGCCCCGGCGCAGTGGCGGCCAGGAGCGCTACCTCGACAGGTCTTTACCGGAGGAAATCGGTTCCGACCCGCTCGCCGAGGTGGTCGCCTGGGCGCTGGAGCATCTGCACGAGCAGTTCGACGTGGAGACGCTGGCCGCGCGTGCCTACATGAGCCGGCGCACCTTCGACCGGAGGTTCCGCTCGCTCACCGGCAGCGCGCCTCTCCAGTGGCTGATCACCCAGCGGGTGCTCCAGGCGCAGCGGCTGCTGGAGACGTCCGACTACTCGGTGGACGAGGTCGCGGGCCGCTGCGGCTTCCGCTCACCGGTCGCGCTGCGCGGGCACTTCCGCCGCCAGCTGGGCTCCTCCCCTGCCGCGTACCGGGCCGCCTACCGGGCCCGCCGTCCGCAGGGCGGGGTGCCGGAGCCGGTCGCGACGGTCACGGAGGTGGCGGTGCCCGCCCAGGGGACCGCTGCGAGCCGCCGGACCGCCGTCGCGGGCCCGTCCGCCGCCGCACCCGCGGCGCTGGACGCGGGCCGCGCCGAGCACGGGAAGGCCGGCGCCGACGTGTACGCCGCGGGGCGCCCGGCCCTGCCCGGACAGCGGAGCGCCCCGTAGAACCTGTCGTCACGTTCCCGTCTGCCGGGCGGACGACGGGAACGTGACGACAGGCTCTGGGGCCTGTCGTCGAACTGCCGTCGTCGCCCGAAGGGCGGCCGGGCGGCGTCAGGTGCGTGCTCTCGGCGTGCCGGCCCCAGGCCCCTGTACTGGACGTACCGGGGNCTGGGACCGGTGCGGCGAGAGTGCGTGCATGGCGTCGCCCGGCAGACGGCAGTTTGACGACAGGCCCTAGGGTGGGGCGCATGAACGACCGCATGGTGTGGATCGACTGCGAGATGACCGGGCTCTCGTTGACGGAAGACGCACTCATCGAGGTGGCCGCACTGGTCACCGACTCGGAGTTGAACGTGCTCGGCGAAGGGGTGGACATCGTGATCCGCCCGCCGGACGCGGCGCTGGAGACCATGCCCGAGGTGGTGCGGCAGATGCACACCGCCTCGGGCCTCCTGGACGAGCTGGCCGGCGGCACCACGCCGGCCGACGCCCAGGAGCAGGTCCTCGCCTACGTCCGCGAGCACGTGAAGGAGCCCGGCAAGGCGCCGCTCTGCGGCAACTCGGTGGGCACCGACCGCGGCTTCCTCGCCCGCGACATGCCGCTGCTGGAGGGCTACCTCCACTACCGGATCGTGGACGTCTCCTCGGTCAAGGAGCTGGCCCGCCGCTGGTTCCCGAGGGCGTACTTCAACAGCCCGGAGAAGAACGGCAACCACCGGGCCCTCGCCGACATCCGCGACTCCATCACGGAGCTGCGGTACTACCGCGAGGCGGTCTTCGTGCCCCAGCCCGGCCCGGACTCCGAGCGGGCGAAGGGGATCGCGGCGCGCCTGTCGCAGCCCTCCGCCTGACACCGACGCGAAGCCGCTGGTCACCGCCCTTCCGGGGGCCGTGACCGGCGGCCGGGCAATGGGGGCGCGAGCACCCTCCGAGACCCTGTACACTTTTTCTCGGCCGGTCGGAAACGACCGGACATGGTGGGTATAGCTCAGATGGTAGAGCACCTGGTTGTGGTCCAGGATGTCGCGGGTTCGAGTCCCGTTACTCACCCTTGATGAAGAAGGGCCGGTTCGCTTGGGCGAACCGGCCCTTCTCTATGGTCGGGGCTGTCCCACAGTCGACGAGAGGAACGCTCATGCGCGCCCGGAGTATCGGCACGGCCGCAGCGGCGGCACTGGCGCTGGTGGCAGCCCGCGACCTCGTACAGAAGAAGCACGCGCTGCTCAGGAACTTTCCCGTGATCGGCCACGCCCGGTATCTGCTGGAGAGGATCGGGCCGGAGCTGCGGCAGTACGTCGTGACCTCCAACGAGGAGGAGCGCCCCTTCAGCCGCGACCAGCGCACCTGGATCTACGCCTCCGCGAAGGAGGAGAACAACTACTTCGGCTTCGGTACGGACATGGACGTGGAGCATGTGCAGGGCCACGCGTATGTGAAGCAGCGCACGTTCGCGGGCCCACTGCCCGACCTCCACGACCCGCAGGCCCCGCTGCCCTCGGCCAAGGTGCTGGGCGGTCCGCGCGGGCGGGCCAAGGCGTTCCGTCCGGCGAGCGTGGTGAACATCTCCGCGATGAGCTTCGGCTCGCTGTCGGGCGCGGCCGTCACGGCTCTGAACAAGGGCGCGGCGCTGGCCGGCGCCCTGCAGAACACCGGCGAGGGCGGCCTCTCCCCGTACCACCGCAACGGCGGCGACCTGATCCTCCAGATCGGCACCTCGTACTTCGGCTGCCGCAACGAGGACGGCACCTTCAGCCTCGACAAGCTGAAGGAGATCGTCGCGGGGGCGCCGGTCAGGGCGATCGAGATCAAGATCTCGCAGGGCGCGAAGCCGGGGCTCGGCGGGCTGCTGCCGGCGGCGAAGGTGACCCCCGAGATCGCGGAGATCCGGGGTATCCCGGAGGGCGAGGACTGCGCCTCGCCCTCCCGGCACACCGCGTTCCACGACGTCGACTCGATGCTCGACTTCGTCGAGCTCCTCGCCGGGGAGACCGGTCTGCCGGTCGGCATCAAGAGCGCCGTGGGCGACATGGGCTTCTGGGAGGAGCTGGCCGCCCTGATGGCGCGGGGCGACCGCGGGGTCGACTTCGTGACCGTGGACGGAGGCGAGGGCGGTACCGGGGCGGCTCCGCTCATCTTCTCCGACTCGGTGTCCCTGCCGTTCCGGATGGGCTTCTCCCGCGTCTACGGCACCTTCGCCGAGCAGGGCCTCACCGACGACATCACCTTCATCGGCTCCGGCAAGCTGGGCCTGCCCGAGAACGCCGTCGTCGCGTTCGCCCTGGGCGCCGACATGGTCAACGTCGCCCGCGAGGCGATGCTCTCCATCGGCTGCATCCAGGCGCAGAAGTGCCACACCGACAAGTGCCCCACCGGCATCGCCACCCAGGACCCGTGGCTGGTGCGCGGCGTCGACGCGCCCTCGAAGGCGATACGCGCCGCCGTCTACCTGCGCACCCTCCGCAGAGAGCTGCTGAAGGTCTCCGGCGCCGTCGGCGTCGCCCACCCCGGGCTCATCACCACCGCCGACATCGAAGTCATGAACGGCGACTACGAGGCCCGTGGCCTGGCGAGCGTCTACGGCTACAAGGACGGCTGGGGCGAACTGGCCCCGCACCTCGCCCAGGAGATCACCACCCTGGTCACCGGGACGGGCCCGGCGCCCGAGGGGCATGCCTGACGCACGACGAGCACCCTGAGCGCACGTAACCCTCATCTTGGCCCGTCGCGGGGGTGCCGCGAGGCCCGTGGGTGCCGTGGAAGGCCTCTACCCCCGGGGCCTGTCTGAGGGCGCGGGGCCCGTGCCCTCACGGCGCCGGCAGTGCGGTGACGCTTCCGCCCGGCGCCGGGCGGTCGCGGTCTCCGCGCGGGCCGGACACGGCGGCGGTCACGACGAGTCGCGGACCACCAGTTCCGTGGGGAGCACGATCTGCGGGCGGTCCGCGTTCTCGCCGGCGATCGTGTCGAGCAGGACCCTGGTCATGGTGCGGCCCATCTCCTCGATCGGCTGGCGCACGCTGGTCAGTGCGGGGTCCATGTGGCGGGCCACGGCGGAGTCGTCGAAGCCGATGAGAGCGACGTCGTCGGGGATGCGGCGGCCGGCCTCGCGCAGGATCTGGCGGGCGCCGGCGGCCATGACGTCGGACGCGGCGAAGACGGCGTCCACGTCGGGGCGGCGGGCGAGCAGGTCGCGCATGGCGCCCGCGCCGCCCTCCTCGGAGAAGTCGGCGGGGGCGATCAGCCGCTCGTCCGGTTCCAGGCCGGCTTCGCGGATGGCCTGGCGGTAGCCGTCCAGACGGCGCTGGGAGGCGTAGACGTCGAGGCGTCCCGTGATGGTGGCGATGGTGCGGCGGCCGCGCGAGACCAGGTGTTCCACCGCGCCGCGGGCCCCCTCGAAGTTGTCCGAGTCGACCGAGGAGAGGGGTTCGGTGGCAGATCTTCGGCCGTTCATCACGGCGGGCATGCCCAGCTGTTCGAGCAGGTCGGGCAGCGGATCGTCGGCGTGCACGGAGACCAGCAGCACGCCGTCCACCCGGTGCGCGGTCAAGTACTGGGCGAGCCTGCGGCGTTCCCGGTCGCTGCCGACGAGAGTGAGCAGCAGCTGCATCTCGGTGTCGGCCAGGGCGGCGCCGACCCCGCGCACGATGTCGGAGAAGTACGGCTCGGCGAAGAAGCGGCTCTCCGATTCGGGGACGACGAGCGCTATGGCGTCCGTGCGGTTTCCGGCCAGGGCGCGGGCCGCGCGGTTGGGTACGTATCCCAGCTCGGCGACGGCCGCCTCCACCGCCTCCCGGGTGTGGGCGCTGACCCTGGGCGATCCGTTGATGACGCGCGAGGCCGTACCCCGACCCACCCCCGCCCGTGCCGCGACCTCTTCGAGCGTGGGCCGGCCCCCGCTCCGTACTCGCGCTGCCGTCATGGCTGCCTCCCGTTCGCGGTCAATTTCTCACAGTCGGATAACCAAACCAAGTCCTGGTGTTGGTTCCCTTGACACTCTGCGGGACCGGTCGGCCGCTCCCCCGCTCCGTTCTATGGGAGCGCTCCCACTCTACGCGCGTGGTCAAGCGGGACGCACAGGCCGGGGCGGTGCGGGCGGCCAAAGGGGCACAAACGGCTGAGACCCGGCACGGGTGCCGGGTCTCAGCGGGCCGGTACGGGTCAGGACGTACCGGAGAGGGAGGGACGTGTCAGGCGCGGTCGCCCCGCGGGGGCAGGGCGTGACGGCGGATCACGTCGGCGTACCAGTGGGCGCTGTCCTTGGGGATGCGGCGCTGGGACGCGTAGTCCACGTACACGGCACCGAACCGCTTCGAATAGCCGTACGCCCACTCGAAGTTGTCCATCAACGACCAGAGGAAGTAGCCGCGCACGTCCGCGCCGTCGGCCACCGCGCGCTGCACGGCGTCGAGGTGGCCGTGCAGGTAGGCGACGCGCTCGGGGTCCTGGACCCGGCCCTCGGGCGAGACGTAGTCGTCGAAGGCGGCGCCGTTCTCGGTGACCATGAGCGGGATGCCGGGGTGCTCCCGGGTCACGTCCATGAGCAGGTTGTAGAGCCCGTTGGGGTCGATCGACCAGTTCATGGCGGTGGTCGGCTTCCCCTCGGCGAGGTGGAAGGCGACGTGCTCGGAGCCGGGCCACGGCGAGAAGTCGCTCGCGCCGTGGCCGTCGTTGCGCGTGTCGCCCGCGCCCTCGCCGGGCGTGGAGACCAGGGTCGGCGTGTAGTAGTTGACGCCCAGGATGTCGACCGGGCGCGCGATCGCCTCCAGGTCGCCGTCCTGGACCAGCTTCGACCAGTCCACGACGTGCGCGGTGTCGGCGAGCAGGTCCTCGGGGTAGGCACCGTGCAGCATCGGGCCGGTGAAGACCCGGTTGCCGACCGCGTCGATACGGCGGGCGGCGTCCGCGTCCGCCGGGCTCGATGTGAGCGGGCGCACCTGGTGGAGGTTGAGGGTGACCGAGGTCTGCGCGCTAGCGGGGAGTTGAGTGCGCAGAACCTCGATCGCCCGGCCATGTGCGAGATTGAGGTGATGGGCCGCCCGCAGGGCGGAGGCGGGCTCGGTGCGGCCGGGGGCGTGCACGCCGGAGCCGTAGCCGAGGAAGGCCGAGCACCACGGCTCGTTGAAGGTGGTCCACGTACCGACGCGGTCGCCGAGGGCGCCCGCCATGATCGCGGTGTAGTCCGCGAACCGCTCGGCGGTGGCGCGCTCGGGCCAGCCGCCCGCGTCCTCCAGCTCCTGGGGCAGGTCCCAGTGGTAGAGGGTGGCGACGGGGGTGATCCCGGCCTCCAGCAGCTCGTCGACGAGCTTGCGGTAGAAGTCGAGGCCGCGCTCGACGGCGGGGCCGCGGCCGGTGGGCTGGACCCGGGACCAGGAGATGGAGAAGCGGTACGCCTTCAGCCCCAGCTGCTTCATCAGGGCCACGTCGTCGCGGTAGCGGTGGTAGTGGTCGGCGGCGATGTCGCCGGTGTCGCCGTTGCGGACCTTGCCGGGGGTGCGGCTGAAGGTGTCCCAGATGGAGGGCGTGCGCCCGTCCTCGGCGGCGGCCCCCTCGACCTGGTAGGCGGCGGTGGCCGCCCCCCAGAGGAAGCCCGTCGGGAACTTCGTGGCCTCGGGCGCCGGCTTCGGTGCGGTGTCGGGTCGTACGGCAGTCATGCGGGAGCGCTCCCAAGGAAGTGACGGACAGGGGCGGTGACAGGGTGGAGCTCCGGAGCCCGTACGGTCCGCGGGGCGGGCGAGGACCGTACGGGGCGTCCGGGACGGTGAAGCGGCGGCGGGGGGTCAGCCCTTGACGGCGCCGGACATGATCCCGCCGACGATCTGCTTGCCGAAGATCACGAACACCACGAGCAGCGGCAGGGTGCTGATCAGCGCGCCGGCCATCACGATGCTCTCGTCGGGGGTGTAGGAGGCCTTCAGCTGGCCGAGGGCCACCTGGAGGGTGGGGTTCTGCTGGTTCAGGGCGAGGTAGGGCCAGAAGAAGTCGTTCCACGCCTGGACGAAGGTGAGCATGCCCAGCACCATCATCGCGGGGCGCGCCACCGGGAGCACGACGCTCAGCACGATGCGGAAGTTGTTCGCACCGTCGATCTTGGCGGCTTCGATCAGTTCGTACGGCAGCGCCTCGATCAGGTACTGCCGCATGAAGAACACGCCGAACGCGCTGACCAGGGTCGGGAAGATCACCGACTCCAGGCTTCCGCCCCAGCCGAGGTCGGCCATCATCATGAACAGCGGGACGACGCTGAGCTGCGGCGGAATGGTCAGGGTCGCGATGACCGCGGTCATCAGCGCGCCGCGGCCGCGGAAACGCATCTTGGCGAAGGCGTAGCCGGCCAGGGTGCAGAAGAAGAGCGTCGCCAGCGTGATGCAGCCGGAGACGATGAAGCTGTTGACGATCGCCTTGCCCAGGTTCGCCTGCTCCCAGGCGGCTTCGAGGTTGTGGAACAGTCGTCCACCGGGCAGGAAGGGCGGCGTGGTGGCCAGGACCTCGTCCTGGGTGTGGGACGCGGCCACCAGGGTCCAGTACAGCGGCAGCAGCGAGCCGATGCCGACGACGGTCAGCGCGATGTAGGCGAACGGACCGCCCTTCAGCTGCTGACCGGCACCGGGCTTGAAACGGCTCGGGCGCTTCTGCGCGCGGTGCGCGGTGCGCACCGGGCGGACGGACCCGGGAACTTCGGTGGGGCTGGTGATGGTCATGGATATCGCTCCCGGTCAGACCGCGGATTTGCGTACGAAGCGGCCGATGAGCCAGTTGACCGCGGCGATGAGCAGCAGGAGGGCGAGCATCGCCCAGGCCACTGCGGCGGCCGGACCGAGATGCCCCAGGTTCCAGCCGTAGTTGAAGAGGTAGATGCTGAGGGTCTCGTACTGGTTCTCGTTGCCGCCGATCGCGCCGAGCTTGCCGCCCTCCAGCAGCAGGGGCTCACCGAACAGCTGCATGGAACCGATGGTCGAGATGACGATCGTGAACAGGATCGTGGGCCGCAGCGAGGGGATGGTCACCTTGAGGAACTGCTGCCAGCGCGAGGCGCCGTCGAGCGAGGCGGCCTCGTACAGATCGGAGGGCACGGCCTGCATCGCGGCGAGGTAGATCAGGGTGTTGTAGCCGGTCCAGCGCCAGATCACGATGACGGAGATGGCGATCTTGGACGTCCAGTGGCCGTTGGCCCAGTTGGTGTCACCGAGTCCGACGAACTCCAGCACCCAGTTCAGCAGACCGCCGTCGGCCCGGAAGACCAGGGCGAAGACCAGGGCGGCCGAGGCCACCGAGGTGGCGTACGGGGTGAGGATGATCGTCCGCCAGAAGGTGCTGGCGCGGAGCTTGTAGTTCAGCAGGTGCGCCAGGCCCAGGGCCACGAGCAACTGCGGGACCGTCGACATGACACCGATCAGGAAGGTGTTGGTGACGGCCGTCCAGAACTCCGAGTCGTGCAGGATCCTGTCGAAGTTCTCCCAGCCGACCCATTCCATCTGGTCCAGGCCGGTCATCTCCACCCGGTGCAGGGCGATCCAGCCGGTGTAGATCAGCGGGTAGAGCCCGAAGGCGCCGAAGACGAGGAAGAACGGGGCGATGTAGGCGTACGGCGACGCCTTGTCGTCGAACCGCCAGAGGCGGCTCCGCCACGTCTGCCGGCGGGTGACCGCCGGCTTTTGCTGGGAGCCAGGAGGCGGCGGGGCGTATACGTCCCGGGTGGGAGACGAGGTGGCCACGGGCGGGATTCCTTCCCTGGAGTGCTTGAGTTACCCGGGTACGAGGCAGGGGCCGAGGACGTGTGCGGTGGGCTTCCACGGGGCGGCCGGGGAGGTACCCGGTCGCCCCGTGCAAGCCCGCCGGCAGACGCGCCCCGCGCGGCTCCGCACCCGCGGGATGGAGACGTGCAGGTGCGGGCGGCCCGGAGGCCGCCCGCGCTGCGAACGTCAGCCGATCACCTTGTCGATCTGCTCCGTCGCCGCGTCCCACGCCTTGTCGGGCTTGGTTCCGCGCTGCTCCATGTTGTTGATCTGGGTGGAGATGGCTTCCTTGATGGCGGCGTCCTTCGGGCCGATGACGGCCTCGGGGATGGACTTGGCCTCGTCGGCGTAGATCTGCCCGATCGGGGCGTCGCTGAAGTACGGGAGCGTGGCGCCCTTCACGTCGGCCAGGTCGTACGCGCCCTTGTTGGACGGGAAGACACCGATCGCCTTGAAGACGGCGGCCTGCTGCTCGGGGGCGGTCAGCCACTTGACGAGCTTGCCGGCCTCCTCGACGTTCTTGCCCGACTTGGGCACGCCGAGGAACGATCCGCCCCAGTTGGCGGCGGCCGAACCCGGGGCGGTGGTGATGTCCCACTTGCCCTTGTTGGCGTCACCGGCGGCGATCGAGATCTGTCCGGCCATCCAGGCGGGGCAGACCACGGTGGCCACGGTGCTCTTGCGCAGAGCGGCCTTCCACGGGTCACCGAACTGGGCGAGGCCCTCGGTCAGGCCCTTGTCCGCGGCCTCGGCCGACAGGTTCCAGCCCTGCTTGACGCTGGGGCTGTCCTTGTAGATCGCCTTGCCGCTCTCGTCGTAGTACTGCTTCGGGTTCGAGCTGACCACGGCGTTGAACATCGCGCTGGCGGAGTCCATGAAGTACGTCTTCGCGGGCGCGTTCTTCTTGTACTCCTCACCGAGCTTGAGGTAGTCCTCCCAGCCGCCGGAGATCTTGGCGGCGACCTCCTTGCGGTCGGTCGGCAGGCCGGCCTTCTTGAAGAGCTCGGTGTTGTAGCAGAGCGACATCGGCCCGATGTCGGTACCCGCGCCGATCACCTTGCCGTCGGCCGTGGTGGCCTGCTTCGCCTTCCAGGACACCCACTCGTCGACGTCGATGACCTTGCTCAGGTCGGCGAACTGGTCCGCCTTCGTGTCGACGAGCTCCTTGATGCGGCCGACCTCAAGACCCTGGACGTCGGCGAGACCACTGCCCGCGTTCAGCTGCTGGAGCAGCTTGGGGTAGTAGTCCTCCTCCTTGGCGGTGGTCTCTTCCTTCACCGTGATGTTCGGGTGCAGCTCGTGGTACTTCTCGAAGAGACCGGCTTCCTTGTAGCCGAACTGGCCGAAGTCGGCGACGGTCAGCGTGATCTTCCCGTTCGCATCGGCGCCGGCACTGTCCGAGTCGTCCGAGTCGCTGCTGCAGCCGGTCAGCAACAGGGCCGTGGCTGTCAGGCCCGTGGTGGCCAGAACCGCGACTCTGCGGCTCCGACCGGCGGCGGTGCGGGTGATACGCATTCCACTACTCCTTGTTCCAGGGTGGGACTGGCTCACTGCGTGGCATACGCGCTGGTGAGTGCGGGTGCCGGGTGGGGTCGGGGGGAGGACACGGGCAGTGCCGTTCACGCGAGAAATCCTCGTGCGATGTGGGAGCGCTCCCATGCGTCGATGTCGGAAGATTGCTGCCTGGGAGGGGTGGGTGTCAAGAGTTGAAGACGCTTCCGTTGCGCGAGCGTGTCCTGCAAGTCACGAGACCGTGTCCGGCCAAAGGCTTGCCAAAGCGGACCGGCACAATATGCGGAAGCCGGAGTTCCTGAATTCCCGCAGGTGGGAGGCGCGTTGGGGAGACGCAATGGAGCCGCGACCGAGGAAAACCGGCTGACCAGTCGGTTTTCCGGCATCCCCCGGAAACACTTTTCCAGGGCCCCGAACTCCCCCCGGGGGCCCGCCGGGAAGTGAACGGGGCACCGCGCGGAGAGGTCGCTGGAGCCCACTCACGCGTTCTTTGCCCGAACTCGATGTCCGAATGGTGGCGGACACGGGGCCTCCAGCGATGGCCGGATCCAAGTGGGCGCGGTGGCCGGAACGTTGTCCTACAGCGAGCGGTCAGGCGGTACGCAGACGGGCCAGGGTGTCTTCCAGCTCCTCCTGGGCCGCCCGCGCCGCCGAGTCCGCGTCGCCCGCCACGACCGCCGCGACCAGGGCCCGGTGGCCCGCGTGACCGTGCCGCGGGTCCTCCCGGCGCAGCCCGAGCAGCTCCACCAGGTCGATGAGCCCCTGCCGCAGCGCGGGCACGAACTCCGCGAACAGGTCGCTCAGCACCGGGTTGTGCGCGGCCGCCACGACCGCCCGGTGCACGGCGATGTCCGCGTCCACGAAGCGGGCGTCGTCGGTGCCGGCGCCCGCCGCCAGCCGGGCGGTGAGCGCGGCGCCCAGGGCGGCCAGGTCCTCGTCGGTGCGGCGGCGCGCGGCCAGCCTGGCGGCCTGGACCTCGATCAGCATGCGCACCTCGTAGACGTCGGCGACCGAGGCCCGACGCAGCCGCACCGGCCAGTCCTCCACGGCGTGGTCGGCCACGACGAAGACGCCGGCGCCCTGCCGGGACCTGAGGAGGCCGAGCGTGGCGAGCGTACGCACCGCCTCGCGGACCGTGGAGCGGCCCACGCCCAGCTCCCGGGCGAGCGTGGTCTCGCCCGGGAGCTTCGTCCCGACCGGCCAGTGCCCCTCGGTGATTCGCGCGCGCAGATGACTGGTCGCCTGTTCGACGAGGGGGCTGGGGCGGAGCGGGCCGAGCGAGGACACGGGGTTCACCTGTCAGGTTGTCTGAGGGGTTGCGTTCTGGTTACTGTACCGGTCATGACGTACCGCGGTCTCCTTCTTCTCGGCTGCCGCGGCGGGGCCTGAAGCGATCGGCACCCCGCCGCGGGGTGCCGTGCTGGGCCGGTCGCATCCGGCGATGCGAGAAGAGACACCGTTCATGCCCGACTCCATGCCCGCGGCCACGTCCGACGCCCGGTCACCCCTGCACGGCTTCCCCACGATCTGCACCCCCCGCGGCCCCGTGCCCGACGGGGCGCCCCGCTGGAACCCCCAGCGCTCCAGCTCCATGCCGTCACACCGCTACCGCTCCGCCTTCGACCGCGTCGAGATCCCGCTGACCGGCCGGAGCTGGCCGCAGGCCCGGATCGAACGGCCCCCGCTGTGGGTCCCCGTCGACCTCAGGGACGGCAACCAGGCGCTGGCGGAGCCCATGGACACCGCGCGCAAGCGGCGGATGTTCGATCTGCTGGTCGCGATGGGCTTCAAGGAGATCGAGATCGGCTACCCGTCCGCGAGCGGCACCGACTTCGACTTCGTACGGCACCTGGCGACGAGCGGGGCGGTGCCCGACGACGTCACGGTGGTCGTCTTCACCCCCGCCCGGCCGGACCTGATCGAGCGGACCTTCGAGGCGGTCGCGGGCATGGACCGGGTCGTCGTCCACCTCTACATCGCGACCGCGCCCGTCTGGCGCGAGGTCGTCCTCGGCCGCGACCGGGCCGGGGTGCACGGCGTGGTACTGGAGGCCGCGCGGCAGATGGACCGGCTGGCGCGGGCCAGGCCCGGGGCCGACATCCGGTTCCAGTTCTCGCCCGAGGTCTTCATCCTGACCGAACCGGACTACGTCCTGGAGGTCTGCGACAGCCTGACCGAGCTGTGGGACGCCTCGCCGGACCGCCCGGTCGTCCACAACCTGCCGGCCACGGTGGAGATCGCCACCCCCAACGTGTACGCGGACCAGATCGAGTACATGCACCGCCATCTGGCCCGGCGCGGCGCGGTGATCCTCTCCGTCCACCCGCACAACGACCGGGGCACGGGCGTGGCCTGCGCGGAGCTGGCCGTGCTGGCGGGCGCCCAGCGGGTGGAGGGCTGCCTGTTCGGCAACGGGGAGCGCACCGGCAACGTCGACCTGGTCAACCTGGCGCTCAACCTGCACGCCCAGGGCGTCGACCCGATGATCGACTTCTCGGACATCGACGAGATCCGCCGCACGGTCGAGCACTGCAACCGGCTGCCGGTGCCGCCGCGCCATCCGTACGGCGGCGACCTGGTGTACACCGCGTTCTCCGGGACCCACCAGGACGCGATCAGCAAGGGCTTCGCCCACCGCGCGAGCGGCGACGCGAAGCTGTGGGAGGTGCCGTACCTGCCGATCGACCCGGCGGACGTGGGGCGTACGTACGAGGCGGTCATCCGGGTCAACTCGCAGTCGGGCAAGGGCGGCATCGCCCATCTGCTGCGCACCGGGCACGGGGTGGACCTGCCGGCCGGGATGCGGGCCGACTTCTCCCGTACGGTGCAGCGCGCGACCGACGCGAGCGGTCTGGAGGCCACCGGGGAGGACCTGTGGGACCTGTTCGAAGCGGCCTGCCTGGCCCCCGGGCGGGACGGGGCCGTCGCCCTGACGTCCTGGTCGGCGCAGACCGGGCCGGCCGGTGAGCACCGGTTCGTCTGCACGCTGCGGGTGGACGGCCGGGAGGCCGACCACGAGGGGACGGGCACCGGCACGGTCACCGCGTTCGCGGACGCGCTGGCGGCGGCCGGGGTGGAGGTGGCCGTCCTCGGTCTCACGGAGCAGGAACCGACGGGGCCGGACGGGGTGACCACGGCGTACGCGCAACTCCGGGTCGGCGGCGAGGAGAGCTGGGGCGCGGGCCGGGACGTCTCGGGCGTCGCCGCCTCGGTGGCGGCCGTGCTGTCGGCGGTGAACCGGGCGCGGGGGTAGCGGCCACCGGCGGACGAAGGGGGCGCACCCCGGCCGGGGGTGGGGGGAATGGGGACCGGCCGGGATGCGCGGGGGGAGATGGTTCGTGGGGTGACGGGGAGCGTGGTTACTCGTAGGCGGCGAACGCCTTCGTGAAGGCGAGGGGTTCCTGCGTGATGGAGCTGCACGTGGCGTCGGCGGCCGGCTTGGCGCCGCCCGCGCACTCCTTGTCCCGGGTGCCCGACCACATCGCGAGCCGGGCCAGCCCCTTCTCCCTGGCGAAGGCGACCAGCTGGGTGGCGTCCTCGACCTGGAAGACCTCGGTGCTGACGTCGTTCACCCCGATCATCGGGGTGACGGCGACGGCCTTCCACGCGTCCGCGTCGGAGAGCCCGAGCACGCCCTTGATCTGGGCCTGGGTGGCGGTGGCGGCCTGGACGGCGTACGTGCCCATGTCGCCGCTGTAGGCGGCGCCGTAGTCCATCGCCATGATGTTGACGGCCCCGACGTCCACGCCGTTCTTCTTCGCGTCGGCTACGAGGTCGACGCCGGGCTGGGTCAGGCCCTCGGGCATCACCGGCAGGGTGAAGGAGACGTCCAGGCCGGGGTGGGACTTCTGGAGCTGGGCGATGGCCCGGGAGCGGCGGGTGTTGGCGGCGGCGTCGGGCAGCGCGCCGCCCTCGATGTCGAAGTCGACCTTGGTCAGCTCGTAGGTGTCGACGACCTTGCCGTAGGCGGTGGCCAGGTCGGCGGCCGAGGTGCAGTTCAGCGCCAGCTCGGAGCCGGCGGCGCCGCCGAAGGAGACCCGGACGTCGCCGCCCGCCGCGCGCAGGGCGCCGATCTGGGAGGCGACCTGGTCGTCGCCGAGGCCGGTGACCCCGCCCCAGAGCGGGGCGCAGCCGCCGCCGGAGGTGATGAAGGCGAGGTTGAACTCCTTCACCCCGGTCCTGGAGGCGGTGTCCAGCAGGTCGTACGCCGGGTGGAGCGAGGTGTCGACGTACGGGGCGAAGCGGGCGCCGCTCGCCGTGCCGCCGCCGTCGTCGGTCCTGGTGGGTGTGGGGGTCGGGGTGGGAGTGGGCTCGTCGGTGGGCTCGTCGGTGGGGGTGTCCGTGGGGGCGGAGGTCGCGGTCTCGGTGGGGCGGCCGCTGGGTTCGGGGGTCGCCCCGGTGTCGACGGAGCACTTCTCGCCGTCGATGAGGCAGCCGGTGGGGTCGGCGGCCGTGCCGTCGGAGCTGGTGACGAAGCCGATGGTGACGGAGGCTCCGGCGGCGAGCTCCTTGTCCCAGTCGGCCGGCCCGACCGTGACGTGGCTGCCGCTGACGGTGTGCTCACCGTTCCACAGGGAGCTGAGCCTCGTGCCCGCCGGCAGGTCGAATTCGAGCGTCCAATCGCTCTTGGCCCGGTCGGTGTCGTTGGTGACGACGTACTGCCCGGTGTAGCCGCCGCTCCAGCCGCTGGTCCGGGTGTAGGCGGCCCCGACCGCCGCGGCCTGGGCCGTGCCGGTGAGGGCGAAGACCGTTCCGCCGATCACGGCCGCGGCGACGACGGCGCCGACCGCCTTCGTCCTGGTGCCCACCGTGCGCCGGTGCGTGCTGGTGCCCATCGCGTTCCTGCCTCGTCGTACGGAAGTGGGGATGCGGGAGCACGCTAGCGGCAGCGAAAGGGGCGAACGGGGTGATCCGGGCCCGAGTTGATGTTCTTAGGGTTGGCTTAAGGGGCGCATCGGCCGCCCTAAAGGTTCGGACCGCCCGGCGCACGGAACAGCCCGGAACGCGCCCTGCGCTCAGGCCACGCCCTGGGTGCCGCGCCGCTTGGCCCCGCGCCGCTGCCGGCCGACCCGGTGGCCGCGCCCGCGCCGCTCGGGCCGCTGCCCGTCGAGCCCGATCCAGACCCGCACCTCGGTGCCGCCGAGCACCGAGCGGCCGATGCGCACGTCACCGCCGGTGGACTCGGCGACCCGGCGCACGATGTCCAGGCCGAGACCGGTGGAGCCCACCTCGCCCCGGGCCCGGCCGCGCCCACTGCCGCCGCGCGCCAGGGCCGCCTTCGGGTCCGCGATGCCGCCCCCCGCGTCCGAGACGAGCACGATCACCGCGTCCCCGCTGTGGTGCACGTCGACCGCGAAGGCGGTGCCCTCCGGGGTGTGCCGGAAGACGTTGCCGAGCAACGCGTCGAGCGCGGCGGCCAGTTCGGCGCGGGCGACCGGGATGCGTACCGTGCGGTCCACCCCCGCGAGGCGCACCTCGCGGCCCTCGTCCTCGGCCAGCGCGGACCAGAAGGCCATCCGTTCGCGGATCACCTCGCCGGCGTCGCAGCCGGCCCCGGGCCCGCCCGGCTGGGTCTGCGGTCGCTGTTCGCGGGCGGTCCTGATGATCGTGTCGACCTCGCGCTCCAGCTGTTCGACGGCCGCCCTGGTCTGCTCGGCGGCCGGGCCCTCGCCGAGGGACGCGGCGTTCAGCCGCAGGACGGTGAGCGGGGTGCGCAGCCGGTGCGAGAGGTCGGCGGCGAGTTCCCGCTCGTTGGCGAGGAGCTGGACGACCTGGTCGGCCATGGAGTTGAACGCGACGGCGGCGGAGCGCAGTTCGGCCGGGCCCTCCTCCGGGACCCGGGTGCCGAGCCGCCCCTCCCCCAGGTCGTGCGCGGCGCCCGCGAGGCGCCGGGCGGGCTCGACCATGCGGACGCCGAGGCGGTCGGCCACCGCGACCGAGCCGACGATCAGCGCGATGCCCACGCCCGCCAGCATCAGCCAGGCCGTGGCGACCCCGTGGGAGACCTCGTCGTCGGGGACGAAGACCTCCACGACCGCGATGCCGCCGGAGCCCAGCGCGGTCGGCTGGAGCAGCACCGAACCGCCGGCCACCTCGGTGACGGCGGCGCGGCCCGAGGTGCTTACGGTCTCCAGGTCCTCGCGGGTGGCGCGCCCGCGGCCGATGTCCGCCGCGGCGCCGTCCGCCTCGCCGGAGGCCGGGATGTGGACGGCCATCCGGCCGGCCGCGCCCGGTTCGGTGGTGAGCACGGCCGTTTCGAGCTTGGTCCGGTCGGTGGTGATGGAGAGGGTGGGGCCGATCGTCGCGGCCTGGCGTTCGGCGTCGGTGAACGCGCGGTCGCGGGCCATCTCCCGGACGACGAGCCCCAGCGGCACGGCGAAGGCGATCACGACCATCGCGGTGACGGCCACGCAGACCTTGACCAGGGCCCATCTCATGCGGGCCGCTCCGGGGCCGGTGGCTGGAGCTTCACGCCGACGCCGCGCAGGGTGTGCAGATAGCGGGGCCTGGCGGCCGTCTCGCCGAGTTTGCGGCGCAGCCACGAGAGGTGGACGTCGATGGTCTGGTCGTCGCCGTAGGACTGCTGCCACACCTCGGCGAGGAGTTCCTTGCGCGGGACGACGACGCCGGGGCGCCCGGCCAGGAAGGTGAGCAGGTCGAACTCGCGGCGGGTGAGGTCGAGTGCGGAGCCGTCGAGTTCGGCCTGCCGGCGCAGCGGATCGATGGCGAGGCCGCCGACCCGGATGACGCGCGGGGGCGGTGCCTCGCCGCCGGCGGACCGGGCGCGGCGCAGCACGGCGGCCATCCGGGCCGAGAGGTGTTCCACGGAGAACGGCTTGGTGAGGTAGTCGTCGGCGCCGTCGTTGAGGAGCCGGACGATCTCGCTCTCGTCGTCGCGCGCGGTCGCGATGATGACGGGGACGTCGGTGATGCCGCGCAGCATCTTCAGGGCCTCGGAGCCGTCGAGATCGGGCAGTCCGAGGTCGAGTATGACCAGGTCGAAGCGGAAGTGGGCGACCTCGCGCAGGGCTTCGAGGGCGGTGCCGACACTCCGTACGGTGTGGGAGGCCTCCGTCAGGTGCCGGATGAGGGCGGATCGTACGAACTGGTCGTCCTCGACCACGAGCACACTGGGCATGGGCGGCACCGTACGCCATCGGGCCCGTGCGGGGGTGTCGGGTCTCCCGGGTTCGTGGTGCAGGATATTGATGATGCAACGAGGTCTCGTACACGCGCTGGCGTGGTCGCTCGCCACCGGCGGGGCGGTCGCGGTGTCCTGGTGGGGCGTGCACGCCGTGCTGGCGGGGACGGTGTACGACCCGCCGCGAGCGGTGCCGGTCCAGACGCCCTCCTCGGAGCCCCTGACGTCCTCCACGCACCGCCCCGCCCCGTCCCCTTCGGCCTCACCGGCCCCGTCGCCCCGGGCCACCACCCCGAAGCCGGCCGCTTCCCCGTCCGGTGCGCCGTCGCCGTCGCGCACCCCGGCGAACACGCCAGGTCCGGCGTCCGGGGCCACCGCGTCGGCCGGAACGGCGAAGAGTTACGCGACGGACGGCGGCCGGATCGTGTTCGAGATCGGCGCCGAGTCGGCGCGGCTGGTGTCCGCGACCCCGGAACCGGGCTGGTCGGTGCGGGTCTGGGCGAACACGACGTGGATCAGGGTGAACTTCGCCCGGGACGACGGCACGACGGTCTCCGTCTACTGCACCTGGAACGACCACGCGCCCCTGGTGGACATCGTCACGTCATAGGGCCTGTCCGGCGGGGTGAATCGTCACGTCATGGGGCCGGTCCGGCCTCGTCAGTGGAAGGCGGACGGGGGCGGCGGCGGTGACGGGCGGGCGTCCGCGTCGTGGACCGGGGCCGCGCCGCCGGTGAAGTCGGCCAGCGCCCGCCCGTGTTCGACGCGTCCGGGGTGCGGATCGGTCGCCACCCGGCGGGTCAGCTCCGCGGTCTTCGGGGCGGTGTCCGAGGCGAGCAGGACGGCGTTGCCGAAGCGGCGGCCCCGCCACACCGTGGGGTCGGCGGCGAGGGCGAGTTCGGGGAAGACGGTGGCGGCGGTGGCGATCTGGCCGCGCAGGTGGGCCAGCGGCGGCCCGTCCGCGAGGTTGGCGACGTAACTCCCGCCGGGCTTCAGGACGCGGCGCACCTCGGCGAGGAATTCGGTGGTGGTGAGGTGGGCGGGGGTGCGGGCGCCGCTGAAGACGTCGGCGATGACGAGGTCGGCCCAGCCGTCCTGGACCTTGCCGAGCCCGGCGCGGGCGTCGGTGGCGCGGACCCTGATCCTGGCCTGCGGGTCCAGCGGCAGTTCGCGGCGCACCAGTTGGACGAGGGCGGCGTCCGCCTCGACGATCTGCTGGGTGGAGCGGGGCCGGGTGGCGGCGATGTACCGGGCGAGGGTGAACGCCCCGCCGCCCAGGTGCACGACGTGCAGCGGCTGCCCGGCGGGGGCGGCCAGGTCGGCGATGTGGCCGATCCGGCGCTGGTACTCGAAGGAGAGGTACTCCGGGTCGTCCAGGTCGACATGGGACTGCGGGGCGCCGTCGATCGTCAGCGTCCAGGCACGCCGGCGCTCCCGGTCGGGGACGAGTTCGGCGAGGCCGCCGTCGACCTGCTCGGAGACGTTTCCGGCCGCTGCCTGGTCTCGGGCCCCCTTGCGGTCGGCCCTGCGTTCCGCGCGCTGCTTGCGGTCGCCGCCGGCCGCTCCTCGACGTGCCACTGCTTCTCGCCCTGCTCACTGCTCATCGCGTCCGGTGACGGGCCGATCGGTGCGACCCGCCGTCCGGC
Organism: Streptomyces sp. ATexAB-D23; assembly: GCF_000373645.1. Lineage (GTDB taxonomy): Bacteria > Actinomycetota > Actinomycetes > Streptomycetales > Streptomycetaceae > Streptomyces > Streptomyces castrisilvae. The sequence continues at coordinate 43,230 of NZ_KB892068.1, forward strand.
CATTATGAGCTCAGCAGCAGTTGTCGGCCGCCTCGATCAGCCGGGCAGCCTGGTCGAGCGCGGCCCGCAGCACCGCCGGGTCGGTGACCGGGATGTTCTCGGCGGGCGGCAGCAGCCAGCCGCTGCCGGAGACCGGCGGCTCGGCGGGGATGCGCAGCCCGCGGCCGTCGGTCCGCGTACAGGCGCTGCCCGGTACGTCCCAGCCCTGGGCGGTGCCGGGCGGCACCAGGAACCCGAGGGTGTCGCAGGCGCCGTCGTGGATGACCGGGCCCACGGCCTCCTGGTCCGCGCCCCGGCGCAGGATGTCGACGGCCTCCAGACCCTGCCGGGCGGGCACGGTCACCAGATCACAGGGTTCGTCGGCTGGTGCTGTAGTGCTGGCCGTCGCGGTCGTCCGCGAGCCGGTCGCCATGTCGACATGCAACAAGGGACCTCTCCTCTCATCGCCGGGGTGGAGCCGGACCCCGTCTCCGCATGGACCAACGCCCCAACCCCGTCAAGGGCTACGGTGCAGCACCGCCGCAAAGGGTGGCAGTTCATGGCGGATCGCGGGCGAGATGCCCGGTTTATAGGGAAACGCTGCGTGTGTGCCTCATCACAGCGGGTACGTTCTTGCTCCGCCGGGACCCCGGAAACGACGCCCGGCTCGCACCAGAGAGGGCCCCGCCATGGTGTCGACACGGGCAGTTCCCAACCTCGCCTTCCGGCGGCTGCGCGGCTCGCGCTCCGCCGGGGAGTTCGCCGCGGCGGTACGCAGGGCCGCGCGCGAGATCGGCGAACAGGTCGCGTGCGACGCCCGGTACATCGGACGCGTGGAGTCCGGCGAGATCCGCTGTCCCAACTACGCGTACGAGCGGGTCTTCCTGCACATGTTCCCAGGGGCGGCCCTGGAGGACCTCGGCTTCTCGCCGCGTGCGTCGGTACGCGGCCGGGCGGCGAGGCCCCCCGCCGACGTCCCGCGACCCCCGACTGCCCCGCTGCTCGCACCCGGCAGCGACACCGACGAGGAGTGCGACGTGCTGCGTCGCGTATTCATGACGAGCGGCACCACCGCGGTGGCCTCCGCTTCCCTGGGCCTGGGCCTCGGCGGCCCGGCGTCCGCGTCCCTGCCCACACAGCGCCGGTTCGGCGAGGCGGAGGTGAGCGCCGTCGAGAGGGCGGTGCGGGAGATCCGGCTGCTGGACGACCGGCACGGCGGCGACCGGCTCTACCGGCGTGCCGCGCAGCCGCTGCGGGCGGCGTACGCGCTGCTCGACGCCGGGACCGCGAGCCGGGGCGCCACGGCGGACCGGCTGCACTCCGGGGCCGGTGAGCTGGCCATCTCGGTGGGGTGGCTGGCCCATGACTCGGCCCGCTTCGAGGACGCCCGCTCCCACTACGCGGAGGCGCTGGCCACGGCACGGGTGGCCGGGGACGCGGCCCTGGAGGCGCACGCCTTCTGCAACGCGTCGTTCCTGGCCCGCGACACGGGGCGGCCGCGCGAGGCGGTGCGCGCGGCGGAGGCGGGGCTGCGGGCCGCCCAGCCGCTGGGCTCACCCCGGCTGCGGGCGCTGCTCACGCTGCGGGAGGCGGGGGGCCGGGCGGGGCTCGGGGACCGCACGGGCTGCGAGCGGGCGCTCGGACGGGCGCACACCGCGTTCTCGCGGGGGCCGTCGGGGGCGGACCCCGAGTGGATGAGCTTCTTCCGCGAGGCGGAGCTGGAGATGCTGGAGGCGCAGTGCTGGGCGGCGCTGGGCGAGTGGTCGCGGGCCGCGCGGCACGCACGGCGGGCGGTGCGGACGCAGGACCCCCACTTCACCCGGAACCTCGCCCTGTACCGGGCCGAACTCACCGTGGACCTGGCCCACGCGGGCCTCGCGGAGGAGGCGGCGGCCACGGGCCACGAGGTCCTTGACCTCCTGGAACAGGTCCGGTCCTCGCGCATCCGCACGATGCTGACGGACGCGGTGACGGTCCTGGAACCGCGAGGGCGGGGCACGACGGACATCCAGGACTTCGTGGACCGCCACCGAGCGGCGACGTCCGCCACGTAACGCCCCGGCCCGGCCCCTTCCAGCCCGTCCGGCGTTCGAGGACGGAACCGTTGCCCCGGAAAAACCCAGCCCGTCCGGCGTTCGAGGGCGGAACCGCTGCCCCCGGGCCGGGCAGGGCTTCCGGGGCCCCGGGCCGGTGGGCAGGCCGGACGAGCCGGCGGTGCTCACCGCTCAAGGTGCCCCGTGTCGTTCCAGCGCTGGATCGCCGGCGCCCCGTACGCCCAGCCGAGGACGGAGAGCGACGTCGGGGCCAGCCAGATGCGGGCGCCGAAGGAGATGTCCTCGCCCAGCCACCGCGCGCCCAGCGCCCGCAGGATGTGGCCGTGGGCGAAGACCAGCACGTCGCGGTCGGCCGAGCGCGCCCAGTCGACGATCTCGTCGGCGCGGGCGGCGACCTCGGCCGGGGTCTCCCCCTCCGGCACCCCGTCGCGCCAGATGAACCAGTCCGGCCGCCCCGCCTTGATCTCGGCCGGCGTCATCCCCTCGTACGCCCCGTAGTCCCACTCCATCAGCGCGTCCCACGGCTCGGCCCGGTCGCCGAAGCCGGCGAGCCCGCAGGTCTCGGCGGCCCGTACGAGCGGGCTGGTGCGGATCTCCAGGCCGGACAGCCCGTCCCACGGCCCCCGGTGCAGCCGCTCGCCGAGCAGCTTGGCCCCGTCCCGGCCGGCGTCGAGCAGCGGAATGTCCGTCCTGCCGGTGTGCCTGCCGTTGAGGGACCATTCCGTCTGCCCGTGCCGGGCGAGCAGGATGCGCGGTGCCATAAGAGGGTTCTCCCGAAAAGCTGAGACCTGAGATGCGGAATCTGAAATCTTGGTACGGAGCGGAGCAACGGAGCAGAGACGAACGGATCGTCCGGTTTTCCATCATCCCGCACCTGCCCGCGAGGCAACCCGGGGGGCCGCAGCGGCGTCCCACTGTCCACAGAGCGATCCGCACAGCTGAGGGGTGCCGACCACACCCCCGGGGGAACCGCGGCCGACCCGCACCGTACGGTTGAACGCCCGCAGTCGGCCGCATGAACACATGATGGAGAACTTCCGGATGCCGCATGCCACCACCGCGCCCGCGCCGCGCCACCGGCCCCGCTGGTGGACCGAGCTGCCGCTCCTGGCCCTGGTGTACGCGGCGTACTCCGGCGGCCGGCTCCTGGCGCGCGGCGACGTCTCAACGGCCGTCGACCACGGGCTGCGCATCCTGCACCTGGAGAAGACCCTCTTCCTCAACGCCGAGCACCCGCTCAACCGCCTCTTCACCGCGCACGCCTCCATAGGCATACCCGCCGACTTCGCCTACGCCTCGCTGCACTACGTGGTCACCCCGGCCGTCCTGATCTGGATGTTCCGGCGCCACTCGGCCGCGTACCGCAGGGCACGCACCTGGCTGATGACCTCGACCATGCTCGGCCTGATCGGCTTCACCCTGATGCCGACCTGCCCGCCGCGGCTGCTGGCCGCCGGGCACGGCTTCGTCGACACGATGGCCCAGTACAGCTCGTACGGGTGGTGGGGCACGGAGGCGAGCGCCCCGCGCGGCATGGGCGGCATGACCAACCAGTACGCGGCGATGCCGAGCCTGCACGTCGGCTGGGCGCTGTGGTGCGGCATCCTGCTGTGGCGCCACGCCAAGCACCCGCTCCTGCGGGCGGCCGGTGTCGCCTACCCTCTGATCACGGCGTTCGTGGTGATGGGCACCGCCAACCACTACCTGCTGGACGCCGTCGCCGGCGCCGCCGTGATGGGTGTCGGGGCCCTGCTGGCCCGGCCCGTGATGCGCCTGGCCGACCGGGTCAAGCAGGCCGTGCTCCCCCGCTTCGCGGCCGGGCTCGCGTCCGGCGGGTCCCCGGATGTCAGTGCCGGGTGCAAGACTTCGGCGGGTGAGCGAATCCCCGGCCAGCGGACCTCCTCCGCAGAACCATCCGACGCGGCAGCCGCGGCCGGTCCGCCTGCCCGGCCAGACGCCGCCGCCCCGGCCGGACGAGCCCCCGAGGGGGACCCTGCGACAGCGGCTCGCTGAGCTGAGGGGCCCCGCGCTCCCCCGCCCGCTGGACGCCCGCGCGCTCGCGGCCCTCGCCGCCAACCCCGGCTGCAAGCGCCGCGCCCTGCTCGACGGGGCGGGCGTCGACAAGGGCGCGCTCGCCACCGCGCTGGGCTCCCCGGCCCCCTTCGGCCAGTCCCAGTTCGCCTTCATGCGGGGCAACGCCTTCGAGGCCAGGGTCAAGGCCGACGGCGGTACGGAGCTGATGCGCCTGCTGTACGAGCGCCTCGGCGGCCCCGGCGAACCGCCGCGCGATGTCGCGGTGCCCGATCTGACGGCCGCCGGGCCCGAGGGCCGTGCGGCCAGGACCGCGCTGGCCCTGCGGGAGGCGACGCGGGCGGGCGGCTGGGCGCTGCTCGACCACCCGATGCTGGCCCTGGAGGTGGCGGGCTCCCCTGCCTATCTGGAGCCGGACGCGGTGGTGGTGCACCCCGACGGCACCTGGACCGTGGTGGAGATCAAGTCGTTCCCGATGATCGACGGCTCGGCCGACGCGGCGAAGGTGGGCGCGGCGGCCCGCCAGTCCGCGGTGTACGTGCTGGCCCTCGAACGGGTCGCGGAGGTCACGGACGGGGCGCGGGTCGGCCACCGGGTGCTGCTGGTGTGCCCGAAGGACTTCTCGAACCTGCCGGCCGCCTCCGTCGTCGACGTACGCAAGCAGCGCGCGGTGACCCGCAGGCAGCTGACCAGGCTCACCCGCGTCGACGAGATCGCGGCGGCGCTGCCCGAGGGCACCACGTTCGACCCGGAGCGCTCCCCCGAGGAGCTGGAGACGGCCGTCGAGTCGGTGACCGCGGCCTATGCGCCGGAGTGCCTGTCCTCGTGCGAGCTGGCGTTCCACTGCCGGTCCCGGGCGCGCGCCGAGGGGGCCGTGGAGTCGCTGGGGCGCGGGGTGCGGGGCGAGCTGGGCGGGCTGACGACGGTCGCCGGGGTGCTGGCCGCGGCCGCGGGCAAGGAGGGCGATCCGGCCGATCCCGCGGTCGCCGCCCTGCGCCGCGCGGCGGCCCTGCGCGCCGAGGCGCTGGAGGGCCGCGTCGCATGTCACTGATCAGCACGCTGGCCCGGCTGGAGGCCGTGGAGAGCGGCCGGGCCCGGCCGACGGCCACGGTCCGCCACCGCCGGCTGACCGCCCGGCCGCTCGTCCTGGTGCCGCTGACCACGGCGGGCGAGGCGGGCGCCCCGCTGGGCGCCCTCGTCGGCACCGACCGGGAGGCGCCCCGGCTGCTGGCCGTGGCCCAGCCGCGCGACCGGGACCTGCGCTTCGCCTTCCTCGCCGACCTGGCCGAGGCGGTCCTGCCGCACATCGAGGCGTACGCCGACGTCATCGAGCCGGCCGAGCGGAACGAGACCGATCCCGCGACCGGGAAGCGGGTCAGGGTCGAGACCGAGCTGTGTGTGGACGCGGCGCAGATCGTGGTGCCGAGCCGGGCGGGCATCGAGTTCGTCCGGCTGCTGGGGCGTTCCATGCGGTTCCGGCGCACCGCCGAGGACGACCCGGACACCCCGTATCCGGCGCCGGCCCGGGTCCCGCTGCTGGGCCGCTGGCTGACGCACTACGGCGAGCGGGCCCGGGTCCCGGGCTCCTCGCTCCTGCTCGCCTGCACCGACCTCCTCAACCGGCACTGGGCGACCGGCCAGTCGAATCTGGAGGACCAGCATCTGGGGGCCCTGCTGGCCTGGATCGATCCGCCGGCCGGTGAGTCGGGCGCCGAGGCCGCGCTCCGCGCCGAGCTGGCCCGGGACGCGGGGGGCCAGCTGCTGTGCCCGCCGGCCGGTCCCGCCACCGACCCGGACTTCGACAACCGGCTGCTGGCCCCGGCGATCGAGAAGTACGACCGGGCGCGCTCCTCGCTCGCGGCGGCTGAGGACGGCCTGGCGGCGGACGCCGGGCTCGCCGGGCTGACCGGCGCCGAGCGGGAGATCAGGGCGCTGCTCGCCGGGGTGCTGCGGCCGACCTGGGACGCGGTGTGGCGGGGGCTGGACCTGCTGCGGGAGCTGCCGGAGGGCGCCAGGACCGAGGACCGCTGGACCCGGGACCGCTGGTCGTTCACCGCCCACCGCGACCGGGTGCGGGCCGGTGAGCCGCCCCAGCCGCGCAGGGACGACGCGGTGACGGCCGCCCGCAAGCTGGCCGCGCGGGAGACGGCGCAGGCGCAGCTGGAGGCCCAGGAGGCGCTGGACGATCCGCTGGTGCTGGCGGGCCGCCGGCTGGCCGGGGAGGCGTTCGTCGGAGAGGTGAGCGCGGTGGAGATGGCGTACAGCGAGTCGAAGCGGCCCTCTCCGCGCCCGCTGGTCACGGTCCGGACCGATGAGCGTCCGCAGCTGGGCGAGCGGGTGAAGGTCTACCGCTCGCTGGACGGCAAGCCGCAGACCGCGGAGTTCGTGGGGCACGGCCCGGCGGACGAGGAGGGCGGGGCGCCCTCGCTGGTGCTGCGGATCACCGACCGGATGGGGCGCGGCAAGGAGCCCGCCCCGGGGTCGGTCCCGGAGCCGGGTGACCGGATCTCCTGGACCCTGTTCGAGCACGACCAGCGCGGCGGGCCGCAACTGCCGGACGCGGAGGAGACGCCGTGGACCCACGGCGGCCCGCCCGGCGCCGTCGAAGCGGCCGAGCGCCCCGACCCCGTGACCCCGGAGGACCTGCTGTGACGGCCGTATTCGACCCGGGGGCGGCGGCGGGCCTGGCGACCGCCGCGATTCTGGACGACACGTTGAACGGCACGGCGCGGGGCGTCGTGGTGGACTCCCCGCCGGGCGCGGGCAAGTCGACGCTGGTGGTGCGCGCCGCGCTGGAACTGGCCGCCGCGGGCCGCCCGCTGATGGTGGTCGCGCAGACGAACGCACAGGTGGACGACCTGGTGGTGCGGCTCGCCGAGAAGGACCCCGGACTCCCGGTCGGCCGGCTGCACAGCAGCGATTCCGACCCGTACGACAAGGTGCTCGACGGCCTGGAGAATGTGCGCAAGTCGGCGAAGGCGGCGGATCTGGCGGGGCTCGACGTCGTCATCTCGACGGCGGCGAAGTGGGCCCATGTGAAGAACGTGGAGCCGTGGGGCCACGCGATCGTGGACGAGGCGTACCAGATGCGTTCGGACGCGCTGCTGGCCGTGGCGGGCCTCTTCGAGCGGGCGCTGTTCGTCGGTGACCCGGGGCAGCTGGACCCGTTCTCGATCGTCGGCGCGGACCAGTGGGCGGGGCTGAGCTACGACCCGTCGGCCAGCGCGGTGAGCACGCTGCTCGCGCACAATCCGGAGCTGCCGCAGCACCGGCTGCCCGTCTCGTGGCGGCTGCCGGCCTCGGCGGCGCCGCTGGTGTCGGACGCGTTCTACCCGTACACGCCGTTCCGCAGCGGTACGGATCACGGCGACCGGCGGCTGTCGTTCGGGGTGGCCTCGGACGGTTCGGCGGCGGACCGGGTACTGGACGAGGCGGCGGAGTCGGGCTGGGGGCTGCTGGAGCTACCGGCCCGGCACACCCCGCGCACCGACCCGGAGGCGGTGCGGGCGGTCGCGCTGGTGGTGCGCCGGCTCCTGGACCGGGGCGGCGCGGCCACCAGCGAGCGCGCCCCGGAGCCGGCCCCGGTGACGGCGGACCGGGTCGCGGTCGGCACGGCCCACCGCGACCAGGCGGCGGCGGTGCGCGCGGCGCTTGCGGAGCTGGGCGTGGCGGGGGTCGCGGTCGACACGGCGAACCGGCTCCAGGGCCGGGAGTTCGACGTGACGGTGGTGCTGCACCCGCTGTCGGGCCGCCCGGACGCCACCGCGTTCCATCTGGAGACGGGCCGGCTCTGCGTCCTGGCTTCCCGGCACCGGCACGCCTGCGTCGTGGTCTGCCGCGAGGGCGTGGCCGATCTGCTGGACGAGCATCCGTCGACGGAGCCGGTCCAGCTGGGCGTCACGGTGAAGTTCCCCGACGGCTGGGAGGCGAACCACGCGGTGCTGGCGCATCTGGCGGAACACCGCGTGCGCTGGGCTTGTTGAGTGCGCCGGGGGCGCACTCGGCTCCCGGGGCGCCCTTGCGGGGGTCTGGAGAATGGAGGGGCCGTCCGGCGGTCCAACGGAGGAGGAAGACCACATGGCACAACCCGAGCGGAGCGAGCGGCAACGGCTGCGTCCCGCCCCCCTGCTCTTCGAGCCGTCGGCTGCGGCCGCGGACCCGGAGCACTTCTTCGACCTGGAGTCGACGGAGGATCCGAAGGAGCTGCTGGACCGGGCCACGGAGCTGGCGCTGGCGTTCCGCGCCGCGACGGACCGCGCGGTGGAGTTCCAGGCGATGGCGGCGGCCCAGCTGGCCGATCCGCGCCGGTTCGACCGGCTGACGACGGCGGACATCGCCGAGCGCGCGGAGTGGACCGAGGACTACGCGAAGAAGATGGTGGAGTACGGCCGCACCCTGCTGAACACCACCACGCAGCCTTAGGGCGTTTCGTTTGGATCAGACCGGTTCGTGACTCCGGGTACAACCACTGGCATATGCCCGGGTGCACCTTACGCCTCGCGGCCTGGACCTGTCCCGGTTTTCGGCAACTCTCGGAATCCACTTGATCACTCCGGGTAGACCTGTGTGCATGACCGCATGGCTGCCCGACGAAACGACCCTGCACCACGGCGACGGACCCTGCCTCCACGCGGGCCACGAGGCCGACCTCTTCTCCGTCCTGCGCGAGCAGGCGCGGCACCAGACGGCTCAGGTCACCGCGGCCGGCGCCGCGTGGCTGGCCGGAGCGACGGCGTATCCGCGCAGCACTCTGGCCCAGTGGGAGTCGCGCCCGACGGCGCCCGGGGTGCTGCCGTGCGGTTCGGCCTTCGACGTGGTGAACGTGCCCACCCTGTTCGGCCGCCGGATGCTGGAGCACCTGTGGGCGGACGGCCCCGGCTCGGGTCCGGTCGCCTCGCACCGGGGCCGGATGCTGCTGTTCGCCTCCCCCGGCACCGCCCAGCGGCTGCCCTCGCTCCTCGACTGGGAGGAGTGGGGCACGGGCGGGCCGCAGGGCCCGGACGGCGGGGTGGCGACGGTGCCCCCGCTGCTCTGTCACGGCACCGGGGACGCGGTCACGGTCCCGCCCCTGACCTGCGGCGCGAGCTACTCCGGGCCGCGCTGGCTGGTGGCCCCGGACACCCGCAGCCCGTGGCTGCCGGGGCCCGACGTACTGCTCTGGGCCTGTGTCCGGGTGGCCCGGTCGGCACCCTCCCCGACTCCCCGTATTTCGATTTTTCCTCTCCCGGATCAGGGTGCTAAGGTCTACGACGTCAGCAGGCGCCGCTAGCTCAGTTGGTTAGAGCAGCTGACTCTTAATCAGCGGGTCCGGGGTTCGAGTCCCTGGCGGCGCACAGACGGGAGAAGCCCCCTCGCGAGAGCGAGGGGGCTTCTTCGTGTGCGGCGGCTCTCGCGTCACGCCCCCGTGGTGATGCGGACCGTCCAGGCTCCCGACGGGGTGCGGTCGGCGACCTCGATCGTGGTGTGCGCGCCGGGGACGGTGTACGTCTCGCCGACGCGCAGCGGGGCGTCCGCGAGCGGCGGGTAGACCGACCGGTCCCAGCAGGCGTCCGTCTCGGGGTGCGTGTCGAGCACGTCGACCGGGCCGCCGCCGGACGGGGTCTCGTTGCGGATCCGGTAGAGCAGGACGCCTTCGGCGCAGGTCGAGCGGTCGTTGCCGGTGGAGCTGCGGGCCTCGACGGCGACCGCGCTGCCCTCGCCGGTCCTGATCACGGCGAGCCGGGTGCCGAGGGAGGCGCCGGCCACGGGCACGGCGGCCATCGGTTCGAGGGTGACGACCCGGTCGCTCTGGACGCAGACCACCTGACGGTCGTCCAGCCAGCCCAGCTTCCACTTGTGCCAGCCGAACAGGTCGGGGGCGAGCCCGAACTGGCTCCCCATGACGTCCCAGTCGCCGACGTAGGTGTCCCAGTCGCCCTTGCCGTCGGACGGCCGGTGGTAGAGGTCGGGCAGGTCGAAGACGTGTCCGGTCTCGTGGGCCAGGACGTTGTGGTCCGGCGGGTGCTGTTCGAAGACGGTGACGACGCGCCTGATGTCCGTCCCGTCGGCGTGCAGGGGACGGTCGAAGTTGACGACCTTGGTGGCGTCGGAGTCGACGCCGGGGGCATCCGGGTCCGCGACGAGGTAGACGATGTCGTACCGCGAGAAGTCGACCTCGGGGTCGGCCGCGGCGACCGCGTCGCGCAGGTAGGCGCTGCGCCGGTCGTTGGCCCAGTCGCGCTTTATGCCGTACCAGGACGACGGCTTCGGCATCCGGATCCAGTGCCGCTGCGGGTGCGGGCGCAGGGTGAATTTGCCGTACGAGGCGCGCTCGAAGAACTCGGTGGTGGCCGGGAAGTAGTCGGCGGTGAGTTCGGCGGGGGTGGTGACCGGCCGGGCGTCGGGGAACGACAGGAACACCATCACGGCGTCCAGGGGGTGGTCCGGGCGCGGGTAGGCGCCGTTCCACCGGTCGACGCCGAGCGAGTGGTGGGCCGTGGTCCGGGGCAGCGCACAGGGGGTGGCGTCGCCGGACGCGGCCGCGGACGGCCCGGCGACGAGGGAGGTGGCGACGAGCGCCACCAGGGAGATCAGCCCGGCCGTCAGCCCACGCGGACTCGGCCTCTCCACCCCTGCGGGTCCGGGCTGACGCGGCACAGCTACCTCCGTGCGGGGAGCGGATGCCTCCGGTGCGGGGCGCGGACTCCGGAACCCTCCCGTCCACTTTGTGACTTTTCTTCCGTTACGTCACATCGGACTGCCCCACTCGGGTCAGCCGCCGCATCACACCCACCCTTCACACACAGTCACAATCGATCACTCGCACAACGAGAGAGAACAGAGGCGCGCAGAAACAATCAGTAGGGGACAAACCGGATGCGTGCGCGAATGGCTGACGCACGTCGCAAGCACGGTGCGCGAGAGGCGGGGCGCTGGAACGGCCGAGGCGCCAGCCTCTATGCTTCACCTCGCTTTCCTGCGCGGTTTCCGCCTCTGACGCGGCACTCCACGCGGCGGGCCAGTCCGACCACAGAGGTGTCCGGGACAGAACTGCAGGGCGGGAGCGAACGGTGAGCGCAACCTCCGAGGGGCCGAGGCCCACGGCAGGCACAGCACCCTCTGCACCGAGACCTCCGGTCACGGAGGGTCACGAAGCGTGGCCGCCCCGTGGCCCGGCGACCGAGGCGCACGACTACCGGGCCGCGTTCCGGGCCGCCACCCTGCCGATGGCCGTCGTCGACCACGAGGGCCTGATCGTCACGGCCAACGAGGCACTGGGCGCACTGGCCGGCGTCGGCGCCGCGGCGCTCACCGCGCAGTCGGCCTCCGATCTGGTCGACCTCGCCGCGGACGCCCGCGCCTGGCACGCGTACCGCGAGGTGCTGCACGGGCGGCGCTCCCGCTTCAGCTGCACCCGCAGGCTCAAGCACCCCGACGGGCGCGCGCTGTGGGCCGAGATCACCGTCGTGCCGATGCCCGGCGGCCAGGACGCGGAGGACGGTGACGCGCCGGGGCCGGTGCTGCTCTCCGTCGCGGACGTCAGTGACCGGCGCGAACTCCAGAAGCGGCTGCACCACCTCCAGATGCATGACCCGGTGACCCGGCTGCCCAACCGGACGCTGTTCTTCGAACGGCTCTCGACGGTGCTCCGCACCCCGCCGTACCAGGACGACAGCCTGCCCGAGCGGGGCCGGATCGGGCTCTGCTATCTGGACCTGGACGGCTTCAAGGCCGTCAACGACACCCTGGGCCACCGCATCGGCGACCGGCTGCTGGCGGCCGTCGCCGCCCGGCTCACGGACTGCGCCGAGCAGGAGGGCGCGTACCCGGCCGGTGCCCCGCTGGTGGCGCGGCTCGGCGGCGACGAGTTCGCGATCCTGGTGGAGGAGTCCACCGGCACCGAGCAGCTGACCGATCTGGCGCGCACGGTGCTGGGCGCGCTCCAGCAGCCCTTCGACCTGGCCGGCCGGCGGCTCTCGGTCTCGGCGTCGATCGGGGTGGTGGAGCGGCCCGTCGCCGGCACGTCGGCCACCGGCCTGATGCAGGCCGCCGACACGACGCTGTACTGGGCGAAGGCCGACGGCAAGGCCCGCTGGACCCTCTTCGACCCGGAGCGCAACGCCCACCGGATGACCCGCCAGGCCCTGTCGTCCAACCTGCGCCCGGCGGTGGAGCGCGGCGAGTTCACCATCGAGTACCAGCCATTGGTGGGCATGGCCGACGGGATCGTGCGCGGGGTGGAGGCGTTGGTGCGCTGGAACCACCCGCAGTTCGGCATGCTCTCGCCGAATCGGTTCGTCGCCATCGCCGAGGAGGACGGATCGATCGTGCAGCTCGGCCGGTGGGTGCTGCGCTCGGCCTGCCGGCAGGCCCGGCGCTGGCAGCTCGACCACCCGGCGAAGCCGCCGCTGTTCATCAGCGTCAACGTCGCCGTGCGCCAGGTCTGGGACTCCGACCTGGTCACCGATGTCGCGGAGATCCTGGCGGAGACCGGCCTCGACCCGGCGCTGCTGCAACTGGAGCTGACCGAGTCGGCGGTGATGGGCTCGGCGGGCCGGCCGCTGAGAGCCCTACAGGCCCTCAGCGACATGGGCGTGCGCATCGCCATCGACGACTTCGGCACCGGCTACTCCAACCTCGCCTACCTGAGCCGCCTGCCGGTGTCGGTACTGAAGCTGGACGGCGCGTTCGTACGCGGCTTCCGCTACGAGGACGGCACGCACCCCAGCCCCGCCGACGAGACGATCGTGGAGGCCATGGTCCAGCTGGCGCACCGGCTGGGCCTGACCGTCACCGCGGAGTGCGTGGAGACGGCCGGCCAGGCGGAGCGGCTGCGCCGGATCGGCTGCGACACCGGGCAGGGCTGGCTCTACTCGCGCGCGGTCGCCCCGGAGCGCATCGCCGAGCTGATCGGGATGCCCGCGCTGGGGGCGTAGGGCGCCGCCCGCCCGGAACCGCCGGACAGAACACCGCTCACGATCGGGCCGGCTCAGGCTCCCGGCAGCCCGTACGCGTCGGCGATGAGGCCGTAGCTGCGCAGCCGGGCCTCGCCGCCGTGGGCGTTGGCGGTGATCATCAGCTCGTCGGCCCCGGTGCGCTTGGCCAGGTCGTCCAGGCCGGTGCGGACCTCGTCGGCGGTGCCGTGGACGATGTTGACGAGCCAGCCGTCCACGAATTCGCGCTCCATCGGGGAGAAGGCGTACGCCTCCGCCTCCTCGGGCGTCGGGACCAGCCCCGGGCGCCCGGAGCGCAGCCGGAGCATGGACAGGGCGCCGGTCAGCACCTGGCGGCGGGCCTCGCGCTCGTCGTCGGCGGCCAGCGCGGCGACGCCGATCAGGGCGTACGGGGCGTCCAGGACCGTGGACGGCCTGAAGGAGTCGCGGTACAGCTCAAGCGCCGGCACGGTGTTCTGGGCCGAGAAGTGGTGGGCGAAGGCGAAGGGCAGCCCGAGCATGCCGGCCAGCCGGGCGCTGAAGCCGGAGGAGCCGAGGAGCCACAGGGGCGGGCGCGCGGGGGACTGGACGCCGCCCTCGGAGGTGGCCTGGACGGGTCCGGGGACCGCGTGGATGCGGGCGTAGGGGTGGCCGTCGGGGAAGTCGTCGTCCAGGAAGCGGGTCAGCTCCATGAGCTGCTGCGGGAAATCATCCGCACCCTCGTTCAGCCGGTCGGTGCGGCGCAGGGCGGCTGCCGTGGCGCCGTCGGTGCCGGGGGCGCGGCCGAGCCCCAGGTCGATGCGGCCGGGGGCCATCGCCTCCAGGGTGCCGAACTGCTCTGCGATGACGAGCGGGGCGTGGTTGGGCAGCATGACGCCGCCCGAGCCGAGCCGGATGCGCTCGGTGTGGGCGGCGGTGTGCGCGAGGATCACGGCCGGCGAGGAGGAGGCGACGCCGGGCATCGAGTGGTGCTCGGCGACCCAGTAGCGGTGGAAGCCCCGGCGCTCGGCGAGCCGCGCGATCTCCACGCCGGTCCGCAGGGCCTGGCCAGCGGTGCGGCCCTGGCCGACGGTCACCAGGTCCAGCACGGACAGCGGCACGGGGGCGGTGCCCCGGGCCGTGCCACGGATCTCGTCGCCCTGGATCTCGTCGCCTCGAATCTCGTCCACGTCCTGGCCTCTCCGGTGGTGCGTTTCGGTCCCTCGATGTCCGGAAGGCGGCAACAGGAGGATGACTCCGTTTATTCCGGACGGACTGTTGCCGGACGGACTGTTGCCGGACGGGCTGTTGCCGGACGGGCTGTTGCCGGACGGGCTGGCGCCGCACCGGCCCGGAACGCGGCAGCCGCCGCGCGACCGGCGGACCGGCCTCGGCGCCCCTACGCGTCCCGCTGCCCATGTGCGTAGGCGCGGCCCCGGCCCCGCTGCCCGTGCGCGTACGCGCGTCCGCTGCCGCTGCCCCGGTCCACCGGGGCCGGGGGCTCCTCGCGGTGGGCGAAGAGCGCGCCGAGCCTCGGGGCCCAGGCGGGGCGGTCGGTCAGGCGCAGGGCCTCGCGGACCGCCACCTGGTTCGCGGTGAGGACGGGCTTGCCGAGCGCCTCCTCCAGGTCCGGGAGATGGGCGACGGTGTGCAGGGCGGTGTCGGGCAGCAGGATCGCCTGCGCCTCGGGGCCGTCCCCCGCCTCGGCCAGTTCCCGCAACTGTTCCGGACCCCAGGCCGCGGCCTCGGCGGCGTCGGTGACGCCCGCCGCGTGGGTGGTGGTCACCTCCACGCCGGTCTCCTGGAGGAAGGCGGTGAAGCGGGCGGCCACGGCCTCGGGGTAGGTCGCGGCGACCGCGACGCGTTCGGCGCCCAGCTTGCGTACCGCGTGGACGAAGCCGATGGAGGTGCTGGAAGCGGGCACGCCCGCCGCGCGGGCGAGGCCGGCGACCTGGTCGTGGGCGCCCTGCCACCCGTGCGGGAAGCTGCCGCCGTCGCAGGCCCAGACGATGGACTGGACCCCGGAGCGCTGCAACTCCTCGATCCCGGCGGCGAGCCGGGAGGAGGTGCCCAGCTCGCGCAGGGCCTCCTCGCGGTAGGCGCCGTCCGGGCACTCGGTGTGGTGGACGACGAGTCTGATGGTGCTGTCGAGAAGGATCTCCATGCGCGGGTAGTCGTCCTCGGCGAAGTGGCCCGGGTAGAGGAATCCGACGGTCGTCATGTCCACCCTTTCTCTGCACCTTGCGTCTGCCGCGACGGCTTCCCGCCGCGTCCGCCGCTTGACCCCGCGGCGGCACTGACCGGTTTCCCCGCTCCTGTTCCAGTATTCCGCCATCCGCCCCGGTTATCGCTCCGAGCCGGACGGGCCGCCGTTCACACCCCTGGCCGCACGCATGAACGGCGGCCGGCCGGGAAGCCGTCGCGGTACCGGAGCGGGGTACCGGACATCCCACGCAAACACCGCCTTCCACCCTGCGAGCGGACACGGGAAGGTCACCCTCCGGCCACCGTTCGATTACATGCGCGTTCTTCCTGAATAGACACGGGGGATCGGGCAGGCGCCTGGGGCCTGTCCAGTTGGAAGACAGGCCCCAGGGCCTGTCCGCCGGACAGGGCCAAGCCTGTCCGGACTGTTCGACCCCTTCAGGAGATTGCGAACCATGGCTGACTTCCCGAACCTGTCCCGCCGGGGATTCCTCAACCGATCGGCAGCGGTGGGCGGTCTGCTCGTCGTCCCCGGCCTCCTCGCCGCGTGCAGCAAGGCCGGCGAGGGCTCCGCCGACGGCGAGGGCGCGCTCGAAAAGCTCCGCAAGCAGGGGTTCGTACGGGTCGCGTACGCCGACGAGGCCCCGTACGGCTACATGGAGGGCAAGGAGCTGAAGGGCGAGGCGCCCACGCTGCACCGGGAGATCTTCAAGGCGCTGGGCGTCGATGAGCTGAAGCCCACCCTCACCGAGTGGGACGGCCTGATCCCCGGCCTCCAGGCCGGCAAGTACGACGTGGTCAGCGCCGGCATGGCGATCACCCCGGAGCGCTGCGCCAACGCCCTGTTCTCGGAGCCCGAGTTCATCTCGCCGACCGCGCTGATGGTCAAGAAGGGCAACCCGAAGAAGGTCACCGACCTCGCGTCCGCGAAGGAGGCCGGGATCACCATCGGTGTGATGGCGGGCGCGGTCGAGGGCTCGTACGCCAAGGGCGCCGGCATCCCCGAGGGCAAGATCAAGACCTTGCAGAAGCCGCAGGACGGCGCGGACGCGGTCAAGGGCGGCCGGGTCGACGCGTTCCTGCTGACCGGTATCTCACTGCGCTGGCTCGCCAAGACCAACGAGGGCACCGAGGTCACCGAGGCGTTCCTGCCCGAGCTGGACGGCACCAAGCAGTACAGCCCCGGCGGCGCCGTCTTCCGCAAGGGCAACGAGGAGCTGCGGGACGCCTTCAACCGCGAGCTGAAGAAGATCGTCACGGACAAGTCGCGCTATGTGGAGCTGCTCCGGGACTACGGCTTCGGGGCGACCGAGCTTCCGCCGGCGACCTTGAAGACGGCCGATCTGTGCAAGGGCTGACAGGGACGGTACCCACCGCATGAATGATTTCTTCTCGGCCTTCGCCGACGATCTGCCGCAACTGCGGTCCGGCCTGTGGGTGACCCTGGAGGCCACGGTGTTCGGCGCCCTGGTGGCGCTGCTCCTGTCGTTCGTCCTCGGCCTGATGTCGCTCAGCCGGCTCCTGCTGTCGCGCGGGGTCTCCCGCGTGGTCGTGGAGTTCTTCCGCGGCACCTCGCTGTACGTGCAGCTGTTCTGGCTGTACTACGCGATGCCGCAGCTGACCGGGTACGAACTGACGCCGGTCGTCTGCGGGGTGCTGGCGTTCGGCCTGAACTACGGGGCGTACGGCGCCGAAGTGGTGCGCGGGGCGATCAACTCCGTACCGCGCGGGCAGTACGAGGCGGCGCTCGCGCTGAACATGTCGCCGCTGCACCGGATGCGCAAGGTGATCCTGCCGCAGGCGTGGGTGCAGATGATCCCGTCGTTCACCAACCTGCTGATCCAGCTGCTGAAGGCCACCCCGCTGCTGTGGCTGATCTCGGCGGCGGACCTGATGACCGCCATCGAGAAGCTCCGCAGCCGTACGGGTGAGACCCTCACCGCGTACGTCACGCTGCTGGCCTGCTACTTCGTCCTGGCCTATGCGCTGACCCTGCTGATGAACCTGCTGGAGCGGTCCGCCAAGCGGCGGCTCGGCCTGGCAGCCGGCGGGAAGAGTCTGCTGAAGTCCCGCAGTGCCGTGACCGCCCAGGCCACCGGAGGTGCCCGGTGAACAGTGATTTCGACTGGGGCGCCGTCGGTGACGCGTTCCCCCTGCTGCTCAAGGGGTTCGAGACGACCCTGCTGGCCACGGTGTTCGGCACCCTGGTCGCCGCCGTCCTCGGGCTGGCCATCGCGGTCGCCGGGCGGGCCCCGAGCCGGCTGGTGACCGTGCCGGTGAAGGTGGTGATGGAGTTCATCCGCTCCACCCCGCTGCTGGTCCAGCTGGTGGGCGCGGCCGCGCTGTTCACCTCGGTGGAGCCGCTGACCATCGGCATCGTGGTGCTGGGCGTCCACTACGCCACGTACACCTCCGAGGTGTACCGCGCCGGAATCGACGGCGTACCGAAGGGCCAGTGGGAGGCGTGCCGGGCGCTGTCGATGACGCCCCGGCGGACCTGGCAGGCCGTGATCCTGCCGCAGGCGGTGCGCAATGTGGTGCCCGCGCTCGGCAACTACGCGATCTCGATGTTCAAGGAAACACCCTTCCTCGCCGTGATCACGGTGCACGAGATGGTCTTCGAGGCACGCGACTACGGAGCCCAACACTTCGTCTTCACCGAGGTGTTCACCCTCGCGGGACTGATCTTCCTGGTGGCGAGCTACCCCACCTCGCTGTTGATGAGAAAGCTGGAGAAGCGCCTTGGCCACTGACCCTCTGCAGAAGAAGACGGCCGCGGCCCCCGAGGCCGTCGTGCCGGTCGACACCTCCAAGGACGGCGGACACCCGCTCGTCCGCTTCGACAAGGTCGTCAAGCGCTACGGCGACCACACGGTCCTGGACCAGCTGGACTTCTCGGTCGAGCGCGGCGAGCACGTCACCCTGATCGGGCCCAGCGGCTCGGGCAAGACGACGATCCTGCGGCTGCTGATGACGCTGGAGAAGGTCAGCGACGGTGTGATCTGGATCAACGGCGAACCGCTGACCCACGTACGGGCGCCGGACGGCTCGCTGCGGCCGGCGTCCGAGAAGCACCTGCGGGCGGCCCGCCGGCGGATCGGCATGGTCTTCCAGCAGTTCAACCTCTTCCCCAACATGAAGGTGCTCCAGAACATCACCGAGGCGCCGGTCAACGTGCTCGGCATGGACCGCGACAAGGCGGAGACCCGCGCCCGGGAGCTGCTGGACCTCGTCGGCCTGTCCGGCAAGGTCGACGCGCACCCCTCGCAGCTCTCCGGCGGCCAGCAGCAGCGCGTCGCGATCGCCCGCGCGCTGGCGATGGAGCCGGAGATCCTGCTCCTGGACGAGGTGACGTCCGCGCTGGACCCGGAGCTGGTGGCGGGGGTGCTGGAGCTGCTGAGCGACATCGCCCGCAACACCGACATCACGATGCTCTGCGTGACGCACGAGATGAACTTCGCCCGGGACGTCTCGGAGAAGGTGCTGATGTTCGACGCCGGACGGGTCGTGGAGTCCGGTTCGCCGGAAAAAATCTTCTCCGATCCCTCGCACGAACGCACGCGCGAATTCCTCAACGCGGTGCTGTGACCTCGGCATCCGTCGCCCGCGCATGACGTTGGCATATGCCGGACGGGTGCGCCCCTGCTGACAGCTCCGGGGCGCACCCACAAGTCCGCTGGACCACCCCCTGAACAGGGCCCGGACGGCTATCGTGGTGGCGTGCCTCCGGCCGACAAGCCGGCCTCCGGTCACACCTGGTAGGGGGGAAACCGTGCCGTTGAAGCCCGATCCGACCGCTCCGTTCCACTCGGTTCAGTACGCCCTCCGCGTGCTCGAAACGGTCTCCAAGCACGGCAGCGGTGTGACCGACGCGCAGATCTCCCGCGAAACCGGCCTGCCCATCGGCCACCTCTCGGCCCTGCTGCTGACGCTGCGCCGCGAGGGGTACGTGGAGCAGATCACCGACGGCGCGTACGTGGTGGGCGCCTCGCTGCTGCTGCTCGGCTCGGGCGCGGCCCGCCGCCAGGCCCTGGAGATCAAGCTCCAGCAGACCCTGGCCCAGCTGCGCGACTCGGTCGGCGCCGCGGTCTACATCAGCCGGTACGTGGACGGCGAGATCCGCGTCACGCAGTACGCGGACAGCCCGCACACCCCCGCGGTCAACGAGTGGGTGGACTTCAGGTCGGCGGCGCACGCGTCGGCGATCGGCAAGTGCCTGCTGACCCAGCTCGACCAGAACGGGCGGCGCGACCACATCGCGCGGCACAAGACGGCCCGGCTCACCTCGCGGACGATCACCAGCGAGAAGGTCCTCTTCTCCAAGCTGGACAGCCAGCCGGCGACGGTCCCGGTGCTCGACCTCCAGGAGTACGCGGTGGGCACGGTCTGCGCGGCGGTGCCGCTCACCGCCGGATCGGCGGCGGGCTGCCTGGCCCTGTCGATGCCGGTGGAGGACGCCCACCGACTGCGCGCGGCGGCGGACACACTGAACCGGCGCGCGGCTCCGGTGCTGCTGTCGCTGGCGCTCTAGGACCTGTCTTCAAACTGCCGTCGTCGCCCGAAGGGCGGCCGGGCGGCGTCAGGTGCGTGCTCTCGGCGTGCCGGCCCCAGGCCCCTGTACTGGACGTACCGGGGTCTGGGACCGGTGCGGCGAGAGTGCGTGCATGGCGTCGCCCGGCAGACGGCAGTTTGAAGACAGGTCCTAGGACCTGTCGGGGCGGAGCCGGGGGGTGTCATCAGCACCCCTCGGGACCAGGTATTATTTTCGAGTCAGCAGGCGCCGCTAGCTCAGTTGGTTAGAGCAGCTGACTCTTAATCAGCGGGTCCGGGGTTCGAGTCCCTGGCGGCGCACAGACAACGCACGAGGCGGTTTCCGTATCCACGGAGACCGCCTCGTGCGTTTTGCGCTGCCCACGGTCATGTACAGATGTTTTACACAGCCGTACTAGACAGCTGTTTTAAACAGTCGTACATTCCTTGGCATGACGAACCCTCCGAGCACCACCGCCGCCGCGTCCGGCGACCTCGCCGGCCGTCGGGAGTGGACCGCCTTCGCGGTCCTGCTCCTCCCCCTCCTCCTGGTCTCGATGGACGTGTCCGTCCTCTTCTTCGCGATCCCGTCCATCGACCGGGACCTCGCCCCCAGCGCCACCCAGCAGCTGTGGATCTTCGATGTGTACGCCTTCGCCCTGGCCGGCCTGCTCATCACGATGGGCTCGCTCGGCGACCGCATCGGCCGCCGCAGGCTCCTGCTGATCGGGGCGCTCGCCTTCGGTGCCGCCTCGGTCTGCGCCGCCTACGCCACCAGCCCGGAGATGCTGATCGCGGCCCGCGCGGTGCTCGGGATCGGCGGGGCGACGCTGATGCCCTCGACCATCGGCCTGGTGCGCAACATGTTCCACAACGAGGGGCAGCGGGCGAAGGCCATCGGCATCTGGTCGGGTGCCATGGCCGGCGGGGTCGCGCTCGGCTCGGTACTCAGCGGTGTGATGCTGGAGCACTTCTGGTGGGGCTCGGTGTTCCTGATCAACGTGCCCGCGATGGTGCTGCTGCTGGTGCTCGTCCCGCTGCTGGTCCCGGAGTTCAAGGACCCGAAGCCGGGCCGCTTCGACTTCCTGAGCGTGCCGCTGTCCATGGGCACCGTCCTGCCGGTGGTCTACGGCATCAAGGAGAGCGCCGCCCACGGACTCGACGCGCGGCGCGCCCTGGTCATCGCCGCCGGGCTCGTCATCGGCTGGGTCTTCGTACGCCGGCAGCGCAGCCGCTCCGACGCGATGATCGGCCGGGAGCTGTTCCGGGGCCGCGGCTTCGGTGTCGGGATCGGGCTGAACGCGCTGGCCGCCTTCGCGATGATGGGCTCGGCGTTCTTCACCACCCAGTACCTGCAGTCGGTGCTCGGCATGAGCACGATGGAGGCCGCGCTGTGGAGCCTGGCCCCGTCCCTGGCGGTGGGTGCGGCGGCGCCCGCGGCGACCGCGATCGGCCGGCGGACCCGGCGTGCGTACGTCGTCTGCGGCGGGTTCGTCGTCGGGGCGGCCGGCTTCGGCGTCTTCACGCTGGCCGGGACCGACTCACTGGCCCTGCTGCTCATCGGCTCGGGCGTGATGAGCAGCGGCATCGTCGCCGTGATGGCCATCGTCTCGGACCTGGCGATGACCGCCAGCCCCCCGGAGAAGGCCGGTGCGGCCGCCTCGCTCCTGGAGACCGGGCAGGAGTTCGGCGGTGCGCTGGGCATGGCCCTGCTGGGTGCCGTCGCCACCGCGGTCTACCGGGCGGACATGCCCGCCTCGGCCCCGGACGTGGCCCGCAGGACCCTGCCGGGCGCGCTGACCACCGGTGACGACTCACTGATCGCGATCGGCCGGGAGGCCTTCGTGCACAGCATGCGGTACGCCTCGGTGACCGGTTCGCTGATCCTGCTGACGGGGGCGGTGCTGGCCGCGACCCTGCTGCGCCGGGCGACCCGTCCGGCACTCCCCGCCGCCGAGACACCGGTGGCCGGGGCTCCCGAGGCGCTCCAGGTCCCCGCGCGGGTCTGATCATGCCCTCGCCGGACGGCGGAAAAGGGCGAGCCCCGGGATGGTGTCCCACACCACCCCGGGGCTCGTTGCGCTGCCCGCCGACAGCACGTTCGTTACGCCGTACGGGAGCCGGCGAAACGTCGGTACTGTCAGAACTGCACGTCGGAGCACGCGTAGAACGCGTTGGCGGTGTCCGCGACGTTCCAGACGCTCAGGATGATGTGCTTCCCGGACTTCTGGGTGGGGATGGTGCCCTGCTGGGTCAGGGTCGCCGGGGGCTGCTGGTTGTTGTACGGCACCGTCATGAACGGCTGCGGTTCCAGGTCGGAGCGCTTGAGCGGCTTGGTGGGGTCCCAGCCGTCCTTGGTGATGTAGTAGCGGAAGTCCGACGTGGCGTGCCGGGCGGTGAACTGCCAGCGGAAGCTGAAGCCCTGACCGGCCGTCACCTTGGTGGCGGGCCATTCGCCGTTGCGCGGGTCGTCGAGCTGCGCGAACTCGCCGTGACCGCCGGAGCAGATCGCCCCGTCCGCGGGACCGGCCTCCGGGAAGCCCTTGGGGCCCTCGACGCTCTGCGGCTCCCACTGGATGTTGCCGCAGCCCGTCACCGTGCCGTTGGCACAGAGCTTCTGACGGCTGATCGGGTTGTCCGTATAGCCGTGGCTGCTGGCGCTGCTGGTCGCGAACATCGAGACGCCCGCTACCGCGAGGCCCACCAGGGCCGCACTTGCCTTCATACGCATTGCTGTCGCTCCTCGGATGCGTGGGGGGAGGGGGGATTCCATGAGCATTGCTGTGCGCGCGGGTGCTGCGGTCTAGACCAAGGCCTAGATTATTGACGCGGCTTGAACATGTCCAGACCAATGAGCGCGTGATTCCGGTTGCCCCGAAAGCTCCCCCCACCCGGCGTCAGGCGCCGTCACCCCCGGCCCGGCCGGTGTAGAAGGCCACCGTCAAGTCCTTGACCAGGGCCTTGCGTTCGTAGTCGTCGAGTTCCACGAGGCCCCGGGCGGTCAGCCGGGTCACGGTGTCGTCCACCGCGTCCACGACCGAGGTCAGCACGCTGTCCCGGTGCTTGGCGTCGATGGCCGCGATCCGGCGCCGCTGCATCGCCGCCGCCACCTCCGGCGCGTACTCGATGCCGGTCGGCTGGGCCGAGTACACCTCGATGCCGACCGGTTCGCAGTCCGCCTTCAGCATCCGCGTCAGCGCGTCGCCGACCGCCTCCGCGTTGCGCAGGGTGTGCGCGTCCTCGTGGAAGGCGTCGGCGGGCAGCTGGGACAGGACCCGCGCCATCGCCGCCTCGACCTGCTCGCGCAGGTACTCCTCGTGGTCCTCGATCCCCAGCACCGCCCGCACGGTGTCCTTGACCCGCCACACGACCAGGACGACGACCCGCAGAGCCGTTCCGTTCGCGTCCACCGCGGGCAGCGGCTCGCTGCGCCAGTGCCGCAGCCGTACGTCGACCCGGCGGCGCAGCAGCAGCGGGCTGACCCACATCAGCCCGGTCCGCCGCACGCTGCCCCGGTACTGGCCGAAGAGCGTGAGCACCCACGCGTATCCGACCCGTCCCCGGCTCAGCCCGCCGAGCGCGAACAGCACCACGGTCGCGAGGACGACGAGCGCCGCCCAGGCGCCCGTGCCGAGCCCGTCGTACGGTCGCGGGCCGAGCCCGACCCTGGCCGACAGCGCGTCCGGCACCGCGCCCGTCCACCACAGGACACCGGCCGCCGCCACGGTCCCTCCGAAGCCCGTGAGCAGGGCGGCCCAGCCGGGCAGCGCGGGCCCCGGCCGTTCGTGGAGCCGGGGGTCGGCGTCGGGCGCCGGCCGGGTCGAGGGCCGCACCTGCGGGTTCCTCGGGACGGGCGGCCGCCGCACCCCGGCCCCCGGCTCGCCCCCGCCCGCCCGCCGCACGACGCTCCCGGGCAGGGCGGCGGCATCGGCCCGCTGGTCCTCGCGGAAGAGCAGGTGCACGGGGATGGTGGCGGTGCGCTCGTTGGCGATGACGGCCTGGTGCCGCCCGGTGTCCCGGACCGAGTCGGTACGCGGGGGCCCGGCGTCGGGCCCGGGTACGCGGGTGGCGGTCTCGGCCTCCGCCCCGGCTGAGGCTCCGGCCCCGGCTGAGGCTCCGGCAAGGACTAGCACGGGCGCGGGCGCGGGCTCGGGCACGGGCACGGGCACGGAGGCATCGGCGTCGGCGTCCGCCTGCGGGTCGGGATCGGTCGCGGTCGCGGTCTCGTCCACCGCTACGGCCACCGCCTCGTCCCCTTCGGCCGCGTCCCGCTCCCCGGCCGACGGCACCGAGACGGAGGCCGAGGTCGCGCCGAGCGGCCCCCTGCGGTCGTCCTCACCCGGCACGAGATCCAGCACCAGATCCACGACGGAGTCGGAAGCGGCCTCGGCCCGAGGTCCCTCCTCCGCGCGAGGTCCCTCCTCCGCACGCGCTCCGGCGCCCGCCGGCTCGCCCTCGCCCCCCGGCACGTCGACCACCACCTCACCCCCGGCGGGCACCGAAACCGAGACCGGCCCGAAGACCGGGGCCGCCCCGGAAACGGAGTCCGAGACCGGGACCACGTCCCACACCCCGTCGGAAACCGGCACCGCTTCCGAGGCCGGCACCGCGTCCCGCGCCCCGTCCCGAACCGGCACCCCGTCCCGGACCGGCACCGCGTCCCGAACCCGCACCCCGTCCCGAACCGGCACCGCGTCCTCCACCGCCTCCGCGGCCCGCTCCCCCGCTGCCGCCCAAGCGTCCGTGACGCTGCCGGCGCCGCCCGGACCGACCCACTCCCGTACCGGGACCGTCCCGTATCTCTCCTCCCCGTACTCCGGCTCCTGCCCGTACTCCGGCTTCCCGGAGCTGTCCGACACCGTGGATCGCATTACCGCCTCCGTCATGTGCGTCGTCGTGTCACGCGAAGAGTCGCCGCCAGGTCTCCGGGCCCGGATAGCCGTCGGCCTCCGTGCCCCGCCAGCCCTGGGCCTTCTGGAAGGCCTCGACATTGCGCCGGTCCGCCTCGGTCCACCGAGGGTCGGGTCCCGACAGGTAGTACGTGCCGTATCCCTTCTTCACCAACTGTTTGCCGAGCCTGTCGACATGGGTGTTGGACTGACCCGGCCGGAAATAGCCCCGCCCGGGGAAGGCCGGAACCCCCGCCGGGCCGTTCTGGCCGCTCGCGGCGGGGATGTCGTGGCCGGTTCCGGTCACCAGCAGCTCCCAGGTGTCGGGGCCGGGGATGCCGTCGGCCTCGGCGCCCTTCCAGCCCTGGGCCTCCTGGAACGCCCGGGTCGCCTGCCGGTCGGCATCGGTCCAGACGGGATCGGGGCCGACCTTGTAGAAGCGCTTGCCGCCCCGGGCGACGAGCATCGTGCCGAGCTGCGTGACGTTCGCGTTGTTCGCGCCCGGCCCGAACTCCGCCGCGCCGGGGAACGGGGCCGGCGTCGCCTCGCTGCCGCCGTTCCCCGAGGTCAGCCCCTTGTAGCGGTAGGCGACATAGCTGCCGGAGTTGGTCCAGTAGGCCATGGGCGTCGTCTGCTTGCGGGCGTGCGGCTTGGTCTGCTCGTACGCCGTGTAATAGGTGTGCGTGTAGTCGGTCCAGCCGCCGAAGATCGTGACGTGGGAGCCCTTGGCGGGGTCGGCGAGGTTGTGGAAGAGCAGGATGTCGCCGGGCTGGAGGTCCTCGCGGGCGATGCGCGTGCCGTACGTGGCGAGGCTGCCGGTCCACTCGTTGCCCGCCAGGTTCCAGGCCATCGACACATAGCCGGAGCAGTCCTGCCGGTACCCGTCCGACCAGTACTTCTCCATGCTGTACGGGACCTGCGCGGTGACCCACTTCTTGGCGCGGTTGATGATGTCGGCCCGGGTCGTCGGCCGCAGCACGGGCGCCGCCGCGTCGGCCGCGGGCGCTCCCTGGACGCCGGACCCCCGCAACGGTCCCGGCCCGCCCTGGGGGCTGTCCGGCAGCGGTCCCGCCAGACCGCTCAGCGCTCCCGTACCGGGCACCGGGGCCGGATCGGCGACCGCCCCGGCGGACTCCAGCACGCCCGCGCTCAGCACCACCCCGGCAGTGGTGACCAGCACCATCACGCGCCGCGCGCCGTGCGCGGCCGGGTTGCCCCCGTGCCGCGCGGGCAGTCCGCCGGCCGCGGAGCGCCGCTGGGCGGCGCAGCCCGGACAGGGGCAGTCGATGGCGGGTACGTACTCCTCGAAGGCCGGCACAGTCATGCGAATCCCTCCGCAGTCGTCAAGATCTTTGGGCGCATCTGCACGGGCGTCAGTGTCTCAACTGTCCTGACATACCGCATTTTGACGGATAGAAGAGAAAAAACGACCATCCGACAGGCCGGGAGAGAGATGAAATGGTCGGGAGCACCACTCGGGATCGGGTAGAGTTCTCCAGGTCAGCAGGCGCCGCTAGCTCAGTTGGTTAGAGCAGCTGACTCTTAATCAGCGGGTCCGGGGTTCGAGTCCCTGGCGGCGCACGCACAGTCAAGGCTCTCTCACTCCAAGTGAGGGGGCCTTGACAGTTTTCGCCACCGGCTCCGGGCCGGTTCCAATCGCGTCGTCGCGTCCAGCAGTTGGCCGGCCGCTGCGGGACAGGCCTCGCACAGCGTCCTCGTACGGGGCCCTTGTACGGGAGCGGAGTCGAACAGGCATCATGCTCTGAGCCCGTCGGCCGCGTTTCAGGGGGAGACGCGGCGGACGAAACGACCGAGCGACCGCGCAGCCCCGCCTGCGTGCAGGGGGACGACCCATGACGTCGACGCCGCCGGGTGACCGGCAGGACAACGACCCTTCCCGGACCACGCGGCTCCGCATACCCGGGCAGGACGACGACCCGTCCCGGACGGCCCGGCTCCGCATACCCCGGCAGGAGGACGACGCCTCCCGGACGACCCAGCTCCGCATACTCCGGCCGCTGCGCTCCGGCGGTCACCGACGCCGGCAGCCCAAGCCGCTGCCCCGGTACGACTACGAGCACTACAGCCGGCTCGCCGGGCCCCTGACCCAGCCCGACCCGGCGAAGCCGTACACCGTGAAGTACCGCTCGCTCCTCTCCCAGGAGCCGCACCGGGTGCGCGCCGCGCTCCTGCTGGGCGCGGCCCCGCTGGTCTCGCTCGGCCTCTTCGTCTGGCTGATGCAGCCCGAGCACTGGACGCAGCGCGACCCGAACCTCAAGAACGACACGCTGCTCGTCCTCGACGTCGTGATGCTGGTCTCGATCGGCCTGATCGAGCTGTTCCGCACGATGAACGTCCTGTCCAACGCGCACGCCACGCTGGTCGCCCGCGACCCGGTCCCGGTCGTCCCGGAGAACGGCACCCGGGTCGCCTTCCTCACCTCCTTCGTCCCGGGCAAGGAGCCCCTGGAGATGGTGACGAAGACCCTGGAGGCCGCGGTGCGCATCCGCCACCGCGGGCTGATGCACGTCTGGCTGCTCGACGAGGGCGACGACCCGGCGGTGAAGGCGGTCTGCGAGCGGCTCGGCGTCCACCACTTCTCCCGCAAGGGCGTGGCGCACTGGAACCAGGCCAAGGGCCCGCACCGGGCGAAGACCAAGCACGGCAACTACAACGCGTGGCTCGACGCGCACGGCGACGCGTACGACTTCTTCGCCTCGGTCGACACCGACCACGTACCGCTGCCCAACTACCTGGAGCGGATGCTCGGCTACTTCCGCGACCCGGACGTCGGCTTCGTCATCGGCCCGCAGGTCTACGGCAACTACGACACGTTCGTCACCAAGGCCGCCGAGTCGCAGCAGTTCCTCTTCCACGCGCTGATCCAGCGCGCGGGCAACCGGTACGGCGCCCCGATGTTCGTCGGCACCAGCAACGCGGTGCGGATCTCCGCCCTCAAGCAGATCGGCGGGCTGTACGACTCGATCACCGAGGACATGGCGACCGGCTTCGAGATCCACCGCGCCCGCAATCCGCGCACCGGCCGCAAATGGCGCTCCGTGTACACCCCGGACGTGCTGGCCGTGGGCGAGGGGCCCACCGCGTGGACGGACTTCTTCACCCAGCAGCTGCGCTGGTCGCGCGGCACCTACGAGACGATCCTCAAGCAGTACTGGAAGGGCTTCGGCTCACTGCCCGCCGGCAAGCTCTTCAACTACACCATGATGATCATCTTCTACCCGATGTCCGCCATGAACTGGATACTCGCGGCCCTGAGTTGCGCGCTGTTCCTGGGCATGGGCGCTTCCGGCGTGCAGATCGACCCGACGGTCTGGATGATGCTCTACGGCAACGCCTCCGCGCTCCAGATCGGCCTGTACGTCTGGAACCGCCGGCACAACGTCTCGCCGCACGAGCCCGAGGGCTCCGGCGGGCTGGCCGGCATGGTGATGTCCGCGCTCTCCGCGCCGGTCTACGCCCGCTCGCTGATGGACGCCGTGCTGCGCCGCAAGAGCTCCTTCGTGGTGACGCCCAAGGGCGACTCCTCCAGCCCGGACACGCTGTTCGGCACGTTCCGTATCCACCTCTTCTTCATCGCGGTCTTCGGCGGCTCCATCGTGGCCTCGTACGTGCTGGGCCACAGCCACCCGGCGATGGTCACCTGGGCCTCGCTGGCCCTGCTGATCACGGCGGCACCGGTCATCGGCTGGCAGTACACCGTGCGCGCGGAGAAGAAGAAGCGCCGCGCGGGCCCGCCACCGCCCGCGGCACCTCCGCAGCCGCAACCGCTGCCGGAGACATCGGCCCGGGGGCACCTGGCCGGAAACGACGAGACCATGCAGATCGCCCTGGGGGGTCGTAAGAAATGAAGTACCGTCCGAGCCGCCGTACCCGCCGCATGGCGATCAGTACGGCGGTGGTTCTCGCGCTCGCGGGGGCGAACGGGCCGTGGCTGTACCGTTTCGGCACCGAGCGCTACCACGACTACAAGATCAACCAGGCCGGTTACAAGGCGGACAACGGCCACTGGGACTTCCTGGACATCCCCTCCGAGTTCCGGATCAACACGATCCACGCCGCGCTCCTGCACACCGGCAAGGTGCTGCTCGTCGCCGGTTCGGGCAACAACCAGAAGAACTTCGACGCCAAGAGCTTCCGCTCGGTGCTGTGGGACCCGAAGACCGACGCCTTCAAGAACATCCCCACGCCCAAGGACATGTTCTGCGCCGGTCACACCCAACTCCCCGACGGCAAGCTCCTCATAGCCGGCGGCACCAGACGGTACGAGAAGCTCAAGGGCGACGTCACCAAGGCCGGCGGCCTGATGATCGTGCACAACGAGGACCCCGACAAGCCGATCACCCTCCCCGCCGGCACCCGCTTCACCGGCAAGGGCAACGGCAAGACCTTCGTCACCAAGGACCCGGTCCTGGTGGAGAAGGCCACCAAGGTCTTCGACAAGGAGACCGGCGCCTTCCTGCGCAACGACCCGGGATACGGCCGGATCTACGTCGAGGCCGAGAAGTCCGGTACGCAGTACGAGACGGGCGCCGAGGACAACTACCGCGTCCAGGGCCTGACCGGCTCCGACGCCCGCAACGTCTATGGGATCGCCCAGAAGCTCGCCCTCGACAAGAAGGACTTCCAGGGCATCCGGGAGGCCTTCGAATTCGATCCGGTGGCAGAGAAGTACATCACCGTCGACCCGATGAACGAGGCCCGCTGGTACCCGACGCTGACCACCCTGGAGGACGGCAAGGTCCTCGCCCTCTCCGGTCTGGACGAGATCGGGCAGATCGTCCCGGGCAAGGACGAGATCTACGACCCGGAGACCAAGGAGTGGGAGTACACCGGCATCGTCCGGAAGTTCCCCACCTACCCGGCGGTCTTCCTCCTCGACGACGGCAAGCTCTTCTACTCCGGCTCGAACGCCGGCTACGGCCCCGCCGACGTCGGCCGCGACCCGGGCGTCTGGGACCTGGCGACCAACGAGTTCACCAAGATCCCGGGCCTGAGCGACCCGGACAAGATGGAGACCTCCGCGACGGTGCGGCTGCCTCCGGCCCAGGACGAGAAGTTCATGGTGATCGGCGGGGGCGGCGTCGGCGAGTCCGAGAAGTCCAGCGAGAAGTCCCGGCTGGTGGACCTCAAGGACCCCGACCCCGAATTCAAGGACGGCGCCTCGCTGGACGAGGGCACCCGCTACCCGAGCGCGTCCCTGCTCCCCGACGACTCCATCCTGGTCACCGGCGGCTCCAACGACTACCGGGGCCGCAGCGACTCCGACGTGCTCCAGGCCCGGCTGTACGACGCGAAGACGGACACCTACCAGCGGGTCGCCGACCCGGCCGTGGGCCGCAACTACCACTCCGGGTCCGTGCTCCTGCCGGACGGCCGGGTCATGATCTTCGGTTCCGACTCGCTCTACTCCGACAAGGCCAACACCCGGCCCGGCGTCTTCGAGCAGCGCATCGAGATCTACACCCCGCCCTACCTCTACCGTGACTCCCGGCCCGAGCTGACGGCGGGCCCGAAGAAGATCGGGCGCGGCTCCACCGCGGTCTTCACCACCAACCAGGCCCGGTCCATCACCTCGGCGAAGCTGATGCGGCCGAGCGCGGTCACCCATGTCACCGACACCGACCAGCGCTCGGTTGCCCTGGACCTGAAGAAGGCGGACGGCACGATCTCGGTGACCGTGCCCGAGAACCGGGCGCTGGTGCCGTCGGGCTGGTACATGCTCTTCGTCACCGACGACCGGGGCACCCCGTCCGAGGGCACGTGGGTGGAGGTGCCGTAGGAGGCGCTATTTCGTGGCGCGGACCAGGTCCAGCGCGTAGGCGGGCCACCACTCGCCCGCCTTCGGGCCGCCCCGGCAGTCGCCGTCGGACTCGCCGGGGCGCTTGATCCACAGGTACGCGTCGACCAGGCCGTCGCCCGTGTCGGCGGTCGGCGGCTCGCCGAGGGCCCGGCCCGGCGGATTGCACCAGGTCTCCTCGGAGTCGGACGCGGTGTACGGGCCGTTGCCGTTGCGGCTGGTGTCGATGACGAACGGCTTGCCGCCGACCTTCGCCGACAGCTGCTTGCCGAATTCCTTGCTGGCGGCGGTGGTCTGGAAGTTGGACACATTGACCGCGAAGCCGTCCGCCGCTCCGATGCCCGCCCGCAGCAGCGAGTCGAACAGCGCGTCGGGGGTGCGCCAGCCGGCGTTGCCCGCGTCCAGGTAGACCCGGGTACCCGGCTGCTTCTTCAGCCGCTCCACCGCGCCCTTGAGCAGGTCGTAGCGCTCCTCGTGCAGCTTCCGCGGGGTACAGCCGTCGACCAGGTGCACCACCGCGTCGGGCTCCAGGATCACGGTGGCACCCCGGTCCCCGATGCCCCGCGCGACGGCCTCCACCCAGGCGCGGTAAGCGTCGCCGTCGGCCGCCCCGCCCTTGGAGAACTGCCCGCAGTCGCGGTGCGGGATGTTGTAGAGGACGAGCAGCGCCCGACGGTCCGCCTTCGCCGCCGCCCGCGTGAAGCCCTTCGCCTCGGCCTCCGGATTCTCCGCGCCGACCCACTCGGCGACCGGCTGCTCGGCGATGCGGCGGATCAGCGCGGCGGCCTCGGCGTTGCCGTCCTTGGTGTACGCGGCGACCTGGCGGGCGGCGGTGCCGTCCGGGTTCACCCAGTACGGGACCTCGCCGGCGGGCCGCTGGCCGATACCGGCGGGGTTCCCGCCGCCTTCGCCCGCGCCGGGCCGGTCGCCGTCTCCCTTGCCGTCCTCGGAGGCGGAGCAGCCGGCGAGCAGGAGCACCAGGCCCGCCGCCGCGGCCACCCCACGCATGGCGAACCGGCCGTTGTGACTGCCGTACATCCACTCCCCCTCGGGTGCGAGGGCGGTGCCCTGTCGCATCGCGGCCCATCCTGGCACAGCGCGCGGCGGCGGCCACGGTCTCGTGCGGTTTCACCACCGGGCCGTTACGGCGGTTTCACCGCGCTCTGCCCCGGTTCGTCGCCTGCGGAGGGTGACCGGTTATCGACGTAACGTCAGAAATGCTCTGGGCGGGTGGAGTTCGTCCCCCTACAGTGGGCGTGCGGCGGACCCGGACGCCACCGACCTCCCGTGTCCGCGCCGGGCCACTCCCGCGGCCCGCGCACCGCGGTCGAGGACCGGCCCGGCCCGCCGCCCGGAGGACGGGCGGCGGGCCGGGCCGTGTACCGTGCGCCGAGGTCTCAGACGGCCCCGGCGGGAACCTTCTCCTCGACGCCCTCCCCGGCGCCCTTCTCTCCGGCGCCCTTCTCTCCGGTGCCCTTCTCTCCGGTGCTCTTCTCCGCGGTGAGATAGGCGGAGACGACCACGTTCGCGGTGTACGAGCGCGAGGCGCGGTCGTAGGTGCCGCCGCAGGTGATCAGCCGGAGTTCCGCCCGGCCGTCCTCGCGGGGGCCGTACGCCTTCTGGGCGTCGAACCGTTCGCGGGTGAGGACCTGGACGTCGTCGATGGTGAATTCGGCGACGGTGCCGTCGGTGCGGGTCACGTCGACCTTCGCGCCGGGGCGGGCCGCGCTGAGCCCGTAGAAGACGGCCGGCTTGGTCTCGGTGTCGACATGGCCGACGAACAGGGCCGGGCCCTTGGCTCCTGGCTCGGTGCCGGCGCCGTACCAGCCGACGGTCTGGGGCGTGTCGAAGGACGGCGGCTCGATCGCGCCCTCGGTGTCCAGGTCCCGGGAGACGACGGGGGCCCGGATGCCGATCGACGGGATCTCGACGCTCTGCGGCGCCACGCCCTCGATCGGCTTGTGCGCCGGGGGCAGCGGCACACCGAGCGGGCGCCCGACCGCGGCGACGTCGCCCGTGGTCGGGGCCGAGCCGATGCCCGAGCCGTCGGTGATCCCGCGCCCCCACAGCCACAGACCCAGCAGGATGACGGCCCAGGCCACTCCGGTGAGCAGCCTGCCGTGACCGGCCGAGTCCTCCGGGGCCGGCATGTCAGTCGGCGGCCGGGCGGCGGCGGCGCACGCTGCGGAACGCGACGGCGACGGCGGCGACGGCTGCCAGGGCGAGGCCGATCACCTCGTGGGCGGTGCCGGGACCGGCCTGCTCGGTCGCCTCACCCGCGAGCGCGGCGGTGCCTCCGCCGCCGGCCCGGACCGGGGCGACGGGCATCGGCCGGTTGCGGTGGACCACGGTGAGGACGGCGGACGCCTTGGTGCGCTTGTCGTCCTTGCAGACGGCCTGGACGTCGTAGTCACCGGGCTCGGCGTCCGAGCGGATGCGGGCCTCGGCGAAGAGGGCGGCCCGGTCGGCGCCGGGCGAGAAGCGCGCCTGGGAGACGAAGGCGTCGGAGCTCCCGGTGGCCTCCTTGCCCTTGCAGCCGGCGAACTCCAGGTCGACCTCGCCACCCGGGGCGACGGACGAGGGGCTGACCGACAGGGTGGCCCGGGACCGTGGGTCCTCGTGGCCGGAACCGGCTTCGGCCAGTGCCGAGGGGACGGGCACCAGGGTCGCCGCGGCCACCGCGGCGGCACAGAACGTGAGGGGTATGGAACGCATCGTGAACCTCCTGATGGCAGGTTCACGCGTGCGGGGACTTTTCGCATCCGCAGCGCGGGGGCGCTGGGCCGGTGGAGTGTGTGGGGGGGACGGGCGCGGTCCGGGCCCGTCCCCCCACCGGAATCCGGTGTCAGCCCAGGTCGACGAGGTCGACCAGGTCCGCGATGGAGTCGACCACCGTGGACGGCCGGAACGGGTACTTGTCGATGTCGGCGACCGTGGTCAGCCCGGTGAGCACCAGGAACGTCTGCATGCCCGCCTCCAGACCGGCCAGCACGTCGGTGTCCATCCGGTCGCCGATCATGGCGCTGGACTCGGAGTGGGCGCCGATCGCGTTGAGCCCGGTGCGCATCATCAGCGGGTTGGGCTTGCCCGCGAAGTACGGGGCCTTGCCGGTCGCCTTGGTGATGAGGGCGGCGACGGAGCCGGTCGCGGGCAGCGGGCCCTCGGCGGACGGGCCGGTCTCGTCGGGGTTGGTGCAGATGAAGCGGGCCCCGCCGTTGATCAGCCGGATCGCCTTGGTGAGCGCCTCGAAGGAGTACGTACGGGTCTCGCCGAGCACCACGTAGTCGGGGTCGTGGTCGGTGAGGACGTAACCGATGTCGTGCAGCGCGGTGGTGAGCCCGGCCTCGCCGATGACGTAGGCGGTGCCGCCGGGCCGCTGGTCGTCGAGGAACTGGGCGGTCGCGAGGGCCGAGGTCCAGATGTTCTCGACGGGCACGTCCAGGCCCATGCGCTGGAGGCGGGCGTGCAGGTCGCGGGCGGTGTAGATCGAGTTGTTGGTCAGGACCAGGAAGGGCAGTCCCGAGTCACGCAGCCGCTTGATGAAGGCGTCCGCACCGGGGATCGGCGTCCCCTCGTGGATGAGGACTCCGTCCATGTCGGTGAGCCAGGACGAGATCGGCTTGCGCTCTGCCATGTGGGACTCCAGTTGCCGTACGCCAGGTGCGGGGACGCCGGCGGCACCGCGTTGTGCAGCGCCGACGTATCCGAGTTTAGGCCGACTGTTCGACGTGGAGGTACTGCCTGACCGGGGCGGATGCCCGGCGTCGCGCGCACCGCTCGGCGGGCGGGTGCTCAGCGGGTGCGCGCACCGCCCGACCGGCGCGCGTGCCCGGCGTCGCGGGCGCCGCCCGGCCGGGCGGATGCTCAGCGTTGCGCGCGGCGGGTCCGCCGGGCCGCGATCACCATCGCCCCGCCGCCGACCAGGAAGCCGGAGACGGTGAGGGCGGGCAGCGGTACGGGTACGGAGATACCGGTCCTGGCGAGTTCCGGGACGCCTGCGGGGTCGGTGCCGGTGCCGCCGGGGCGGCGGCCGGGGTCGGCGTGGCCCTCCTCTCCCTTCCCCCTGCCCGTGCCGTTGTGCTGCTCCTGATCCTGGCCGATGCCGCCCACGTCTTCCCTTCCCGCGCTCTCGCGCTCGCCGTCCGTCTCGCCGGTCTCGCCGCTGTCGGTGCCGTCCCCGTCGGATGCGTCCTCGACCACCGTGAACGGGTAGTCGTCGGACTCGCCGACCCACTCCCCGTCACCGTCCTTCGTGCCCTTGCCGGTGGTGTCCGCGCCGCTTCCGGCGCCCCGCCGCTGGACGATCGCGGCGTTCGCGGTGATCCGGCCGGGGCTGGTGTCGGACGTGAAGGCGAGGCGGACCTGGACGGTGACGGTGTGACCGGCGGGCACGGTGAATCCGGGGAAGGAGTCGTCGCCGGCCCCGCCGAAGACCCCGATGTGCTCGTCCCGGTCCGTCGTCTCCCAGGTCACGCGGTGTTCGACGCCGGGGTGGGCGCGCTCGGAGAACTCCAGCTGGATCTGGTCCGAGGTCAGGGCGCGGTCCTCGTCGGTGAGGACGAGCACGGGGTGGATGGCGCGGCAGGACTCCGTGGTGGTGTTCGTCAGGTCCAGGAACCAGGTGCCGTAGCCGCCGCCGGACGCGTAGGTGTCGGGCCCGCCGTGGATGCGGGTGTCGATCGGGAAGTCGGTCGCCCCCGGCTTCCCGCAGGCGGGCTGCTGCTCGGCGGTGGCGGACTCGGCCGGGCCGGACGGGGCCAGGCGGGTGGCCGGACCGGTGACGGGGTTGCGCTGCGGCGCGGCGGAGGCGGTCGCCCCGCCGAGGACCACGGGCATGACGCTCGCGGCGGCCAGTCCGAGCGCGAGTCCGTGGCGGGGCCGGCCGGCTCCGGGGGGCTCGGGGGACTCGGGAGGCTCGGGTGATTCGGGGGGCATGGCGGCCAGCCCTTCACTTCTCGCGGAAACGGTCGGCTCTCGCGGAAACGGTCGGCGCGCCCCGGGTCCGGAGTTCACCGGTCTGGTCGTGCTCCGCCGGTCACGCCGTGCTGCCGGCCGGGCAGACGGCGCCGCTCGCGGAGCACGCACTGGGCGGCGACCCTGCCACGCGCGCACGGGCGGCCCGCGCAGGCGCGGCGCCGGGCGCCCCGGACGGCGGCACGGCCCCGCCCGATCGGCCGAGCCGGACGACGGGGACGGGCCCCGGGCGGGCGTCGGCGGCCACCCCATCACCCGACCACCCGACCACCTGACCACCTGACCACCCGACGACGGTGATCGGCCCCCACGCGGGCATCGCCGCCCGCCACCGCCCGCCACCGCCCGCCTCGGCCAGATCAGCCCGGACGGCCGTCGGCCACCGCCCGATCAGCCCGGTCCGGCGGGGACCGGCCCCCGCCCGTCCGCCGCCGCCTCGTCCACCCGGCCGAACAGCGGGGCGAGGACCAGTTGCGCCGCCCCCTCCGCGACCGGCCGGTCCCCTCCCCCGGCGGCGACGACCGGCACCGGGACGCCGTCGGCCCCGTCGCGCCCGGCCCGTTCGTCGAGCACGGCGCGTACCCCGCGTACGTACGTGCCGGGGTCGGCGGCGACGGTGCGGCCGCCCAGGACCACCCGGCCGATGCCGAGCAGCCCGACGAGGTTGGCGGCTCCGGTCCCGAGCACCCTGGCCGCCTCGGCCACGTCGCCCCGGTGCGCGGCGGCCAGGCACAGCGCTTCGAGGCAGCCGCGCCCGCCGCAGCCGCACGGGATGCCGTCCAGCTGCACGGTCTGGTGGCCGAACTCCCCGGCCCCCGTCCTGGCCCCCCGGTGCACCGCCCCGCCGAGCACGAGCCCCGCGCCGAGGCCGGTGCCGAGGTGGAGGTAGGCGAAGTCGGCGGGGCCGGGCGTCTTGAGGGCGAGGCCGAGGGCGGCGGCGTTGGTGTCCTTGTCGAGGGCGACGGGCAGCCCGGTCCGGTCGGCCAGGGCGTCCCGCAGCGGGTACCGGTCCCACTGCGGGAACCCGGTGACGCGGTGCAGCACCCCGCCCCGGTGGTCCAGCGGCCCCGGCACGGCGACGCCCACCCCGAGCACCGGCAGCGCCCCGTCCCCCCGCACGGCGGCGACCGCCCCGGCCGCCGCCGCCAGCACCTGCTCCGCCGGGGCCCCGAAGTCCAGCGGAGCCGTGCGGCTCTCGGCCACGGCCCCCGCGAGGTCCACGAGCACCACGGTCAGCACGTCGCGGTCCAGGTGCAGCCCCACCGCGTGCCCGGCCTCCGGGACCAGCCGCAGCACGGTCCTGGGCTTGCCGCCCGTGGAGGCGCGGCGGCCCGCCTCGGTGGCCAGGCCCTCGGCCCGCAGCCGGGCGGTGATCTTGCTGACGGCCTGCGGGGTGAGTCCCGTGCGCTCGGCCAGTTCGAGCCGGCTGATGCCGCGTTCGCCGGCCACCCGCAGCAGGTCCAGCACGAGTGCCGCGTTGTGGCTGCGCAGGGCGGGCAGATTGGCGCCGCTGTTGCTCCTGTTCACGCGCCCATTGTCCCCCGCGCTTGCACTTTGGCAACAGCGTTGCCAAAGTGGAGCCATGACCGCCCACACCACCTCCGGTACCACCGGCTCCCCCCTGCGCGTCGGACTCGTCGGCTACGGCCTGGCGGGGTCCGTCTTCCACGCCCCGCTGATCACGGCGACCGGGGGCCTCGCCCTGGACACGGTCGTCACGACGGACGAGGGGCGCCGCGCGCAGGCCCGCGCCGCCTGCCCCGGCGTGCGGTTCGCCGCGTCGCCCGAGGAGCTGTGGCAGCGGGCGGACGAGCTGGACCTGATCGTCATCGCCTCGCCGAACCGGACGCACGTACCGCTGGCGCGGGCGGCGCTGGAGGCCGGGCTGCCGGTGGTCGTGGACAAGCCCGTCGCCGGTACTGCGGCCGAGGCGCGGGAGCTGGCGGCGCTGGCCGATGAGCGCGGGCTGCTGCTCTCGGTGTTCCAGAACCGCCGCTGGGACAACGACTTCCTGACTCTGCGCGCGCTCCTCGCGGACGGCGCGCTGGGCGAGGTGCGGCGCTTCGAGTCGCGGTACGAGAGGTGGCGGCCCAGCCTGAAGGGCGGCTGGCGCGAGTCGGGTGACCCGCGCGAGATCGGCGGGCTGCTGTACGACCTGGGCAGCCATGTCGTCGACCAGGCGCTGACGCTGTTCGGCCCGGTGGTCCGGGTGTACGCGGAGTCGGACGTACGGCGTCCGGGCGCGGCGGCCGACGACGACACGTTCCTGGCGCTCACGCATGCCTCCGGGGTCCGCTCGCACCTGTATGTGAGCGCGACGGCGGCCCAGCTCGGCCCGCGATTCCGGGTGCTGGGGTCAGAAGCCGGCTTCGTGAAGTACGGCCTCGACCCCCAGGAGGCCGACCTGCGCGAGGGCGCCCGCCCGGCCGACGGCGAGGCGTGGGGCGAGGAGCCCGAGGAGCTGTGGGGCCGGCTCGGCTCGGGCGAGTCCCCGCTGACGGGCGGCGGCACCCCGGTCCGCACGCTGCCGGGCGACTATCCGGCGTACTACGCGGCGGTCGCGGACGCGCTGCGCGGGAAGGGCGACAATCCGGTGACCGCCCTTCAGGCCGCCGAAGCGCTGGACGTCCTGGAGGCGGCCCGCCGCTCGGCCCGCGAGGGGATCACCGTCACCCTGCGGCCCGCCGGCATCGAAGCCCCCGTTCCCTCCCCCGCCCACACCCCCGAGGAGCAGCCCGTATGAACCCCACCGCTCCGACCATCTCCGAGCTGATCGCCCAGGAGCGCCGCCTGACCCTGCCGCATTTCGGCTACGAAGACGCCTACGCGCTGGGCGGCCTGCTCGTCGCCCTGGCCCGGGAGCGGCACGCCCCGGTGGCGATCGATGTCCGGCGCGGGGCGCAGCAGGTGTTCCATGCGGCACTGCCGGGTTCGAGCGCGGACAACGACGCGTGGATCGACCGCAAGCGCAGGGTGGTGGAGCGGTACGGGGAGAGCTCGTACCTGGTCGGTACGCGGTTCCGGGCGAAGGGGACGACGTTCGACGAGGCGTCCCGGCTGGACCCGGACAGGTACGCGGCGCACGGCGGCTCGTTCCCGATCGCGGTGGAGGGCGCGGGCGTCATCGGCTCGGTGACGGTGTCGGGGCTGCCGCAGGCGGAGGATCACGCGCTGGTGGTGGAGGCGCTGGAGCAGTTCGTGTCGCGGCTCGGCCGCTGACGTACGCGGAGGGGTGGGGTCCGCACACGACGGACCCCACCCCTCCGATGTCTGGGGCCGCGGCATCAGGCCGTCTCCTGAACGCCCTGTCCGGCCCGCGACGCGTTACGCGTCCTTCAGCTCCTGCCGCTGCCGTCCCAGCCCCTCGATCTCCAGCTCCACGACATCGCCCGCCCGCAGATACGGCTTGGGCTCGGGCCGCCCCATCGCCACACCGGCCGGCGTCCCGGTGTTGATCACGTCGCCCGGGTAGAGCGTCATGAACCGGCTCAGATACCGGACGACCTCGCCGACCGGGAAGATCTGCTCGGCGGTCGTGCCGTCCTGCTTCAGCTCGCCGTTGACCCAGAGCCTCAGCGGCAGCGCCTGCGGGTCGGGCACCTCGTCGGCGGTCACCAGCCAGGGGCCCAGCGGGTTGAACGTCTCGCAGTTCTTGCCCTTGTCCCAGGTGCCGCCGCGCTCGATCTGGAACTCGCGCTCGGAGACGTCGTGGGCGACCGCGTATCCGGCGACGTGTGCGAGCCCTTCCTCGGCGGTCTCCAGGTAGCGGGCGGTGCGCCCGATGACGACGGCGAGCTCGACCTCCCAGTCGGTCTTCACGCTGCCGCGCGGCACGAGCACGGTGTCCTCGGGCCCGACGACGGTGTCCGGCGCCTTGAAGAACAGGATCGGCTCGTCGGGGATCTGCGCCCCGGTCTCCGCGGCGTGGTCGTGGTAGTTCAGCCCGATGCACACGATCTTGCCGATCCGGGCGAGCGGCGGGCCCACCCGCAGCCCCTCGGCGGCGAGCGCGGGCAGCTCGCCGGGGGCGGCGGCCGCGGCCCGCACTCGGGCGAGCGCGTCCGCGTCCGCGAGCAGCGCGGCGTCGATGTCGGGGACGATGCCCGACAGGTCGCGCAGGGTTCCGTCCTGGTCCAGCAGAGCCGGTCGTTCCGCGCCTGCCGTACCCACACGAAGCAGCTTCAAGAGTCTTTCTCTCCTCGGTCGGGATCGGGCCCGTCGGATGGGTGGCGGCCATCGCAGGCTTGTCCGATCCTCCAAGACATCCGATCACTCCGCAAGACCCTGTTCACCCCCTGGACCGGACCGCAGGTGCTGTCGTCACGCCGCGGTGGCGACCGCGGCGCCGGGGGCGGGCATGTCCCGGTACAGGTAGGCCCGCTCGATCGCGGTCCAGGTGGTGCTCGCGACCACGTACAGCGCGGCGGCCAGCGGCACGAAGCCGACGGTGAAGAGGGTGAAGAAGGACATCAGCGGCATCATCCTGGTCATGGCCCCCATGCCCGGCACCGGCTGACCGTCGGGTCCGGTGGCCGGGGTGACGGGGTTGGCGGCCATCTGGCGCTTCGTGCGCCCGTAGTTGAACGTGGCGACGGCGGCCACGATCGCGAAGAGGCCCAGGTAGACGAGGCCCTGCGCGCCGAACACCCCGCCGTGCGACAGCGCGTCGTGCCAGCGCTCGCCGAGCGGGGCGTCGAAGAGCTGGTGGCCGAGGAGCGCGTTGGCCTCGTCACCGATCTTCTGGCTGGAGAAGAGGTGGTAGAGCAGGAAGAAGGCCGGCATCTGCAACAGGCTCGGCAGGCAGCCGGAGAACGGCGAGACCTTCTCCTCACGGTGCAGCTCCATGAGCGCCTTCTGCATCCGCTCGGGGTTCTTGGCGTGCTTCTTGCGCAGCTCGGCGATCTGCGGCTGGAGCCGGCGCTGCGCCTTCTGCCCGCGCGCGGCGGCCCGGGACAGGGGGTGCACGGCGAGCCGGACAAACGCGGTGAACAGGATGATCGCGGCGGCGGTGGAGCCGTTCTGGAAGAGCGGGTGGAGCAGGTCGGCGAGGGCGCCGACCAGGCTGGCGAAAGCGGACATGAAGGCGGACATGGCTGAGCCCTCCGGGGGTCTCGTCGTGCCGGAAGTGAAGGAGCTGCTGCTTCGGCATGACGGTCCGCGAGAGCCCGTCCGTCCCACGGAAGGGGAGGGGGGGGTGTGTGCCCTACTACGGGTGTGTGCCCTGTACGGAGTGTGCCCTACGGGTGTCCTGTACGGGGTGTGCCCTACGCGGCCGTCAGGAGGGCACGGCCCGGGGCTCGGGGGCGGCGGCGCCCCTGGGCGTCGGGGTCCCGCTGCGGGAGGAACGCGGTGCGCTTCTCCCGGTCGCGCATGGCGGTACGGACCCGGGTGCGGGGTACCGGGGTCGCGCAGCGGGCGCTGATGACCGAGCAGGCGACGAGCGCCGTGCCGGCGGCCGCGGTGGCGGCGAGCGCGACGGCGGCGGAGAGGCTGCCGCCCTCGGCGAGGAGCACTTCGGTGAGGAGGAAGAGCAGGAGCCCGGCGGGGCGCAGGGCGCGGGAGAGACCACGGCGTACGCGGTTCATGGCGTCGGCATTCATGGGGCTGCCCCCTTTCCCAGCTCGCTCACTCACGCACTCGCTTGCTCGCTCACTCACTCACTCGTTTGCTTCCAACCGTCCATCCGTTATACACGATGCCCCGAAGCGGTCAACGGCCGTCGACAGCCCGTGCACAAGCCCGCGCGTGCCCGGCCCCGAACAAGCCCGTGGGCAAGCCCGCGCGCCCGCCTCCGGGCAGGCGGGCCTCAGCTCACCCCGACGGGCACGTCCAGATCGTCCCGGGCCAGTACCTCCTCGTCGGGCCGCTCGTCGCGCTCGCGCGGACCGGCGTACGTGACCACGAGCGCGACGGCGAGGTTGGCTCCGAGGGCGACGATGCCCACGTTCACGCCCCACACCGGATCGTTCTCCGTGAACACGAAGCCGCACACCACACCGACCCCGACGACGAGCCCGCTCATCGCCCCGGCCAACGTCAGCCGCCGCCACACGAGCCCCAGCAGCACCATGGGGAGCAGCTGCGCCATGCCCTCGTACGAGATGAGCGAGAGCCGGACGAGGGTGTTCGGGGCGGTGTAGGTGAGCAGGAGCGCGAGGCTTCCGGCGACCACGACGACCAACTGGGCCGCGCCCTTCTGCCGCCGCTCCCAGCGCGGGACGAGCGAGAGCACGCTCCGCCCCCACATGGTGCCGATGACCAGCATGAAGACGGCCATGGGCACGATCGAGGACAGTGCGGCGGCGACCCCGATGATCCCGACCGACCAGGCGGGCAGCGAGTCCACGACGAGCTTGAAGAGGGCGAGGTTGGACTCGGCGCCGACGAGCCCCGGCACCACGAACAGGGCGGCCATGCCGAGCAGCATCGGGACGAAGAGCAGGACGTTGTAGGCGGGGAGCCACATGGCGTTGCGGCGCAGCACGTCCGCGTTCTTCGCGCCGAGGTAGCCGGCGACGGTGGTCGGGAAGATCACGACGGTGAGGGAGTTGAGGAACGAGGTGGTGATGAACCAGGCCTGCCCCAGCCCGCTGTCCCCGTGCCCGGGGAAGGTCAGCCACTCGCTCTTCTCGGTGACGAGCCGGTCGAGGAAGGGCCCGTAGCCGTCGAAGTAGTGCACGGGCACGTAGATCG
The DNA here is from genome assembly GCF_000373645.1 of Streptomyces sp. ATexAB-D23. GTDB lineage: Bacteria > Actinomycetota > Actinomycetes > Streptomycetales > Streptomycetaceae > Streptomyces > Streptomyces castrisilvae. The sequence continues at coordinate 85,294 of NZ_KB892068.1, forward strand.
CCAGGAAGCCGAGCGTGGCGATGACCAGGACGTCCTTCAGCACGGACACCCAGGCGCTGCCGCGCAGCCCGCTGACGACGACGAAGCCGGTGGTGACGGCGAAGGCGATGAAGTAGGCCCAGTTCAGGCTGATGGCACCGTAGGAGATCGTCGAGACGACGACGCCCATGCCGGTGATCTGGAGCTGGATGTAGGGGAGCAGGAAGACGGTCGCGAGGACGGCGACGAGCGCGCCGAGCCAGGGCCGCGCGAAGCGGTGGGCGACCATGTCGGTGATCCCGACGAGTCCGTGCTCGCGCGCGTACGCCCAGAGCAGCGGCCCGACGACGTAGCCGACGGCGTACCCGCAGGACATGTACGCGACGACGTAGAGGACGGGCGCCCCGTAGTTGTAGCCCCAGCCCGCGGCGCCGAGGTAGCTGAAGCTGGTGTAGCCCTCACCGGCCATCAGCACCCAGATGAAGACGGTCCCCAGGCTGCGCCCGCCCACCGACCACTCGGCGAGCCCGCCCCCGCCCTCACCGCCGCGCCGGCCGCGTACGGCGAACAGCCCGAGGGCGACGGTGGCCACCATGAAGACCCCGAAGACGGAGGTCGCGACGGCGGCGTTCACCGGCGGTCCCCCCGCCGGGTCAGCCACACGGCGACGGGGGTCAGCAGGGTCGCTCCGAGCAGCCAGAGGAAGAGGAACGGCAGCCCGAGAACGACGGGCCGCACCCGGTTCACGAACGGCAGCGCGCCGAGGTAGAGCACGTAGGGGACCAGCAACCACAACAACTGCGGACGTCGTCTGAGCACGTCGGGAAACCTTACGACCTCGGCCGTTGCGCGCGCTGACGGCGGTCGTGCCCAATCTTCGTGCCGTTCACGGTGCGGATGCGAACGTGTGGGCGGGTCGTGTCCGATCGCTGGGCGCCGAACCTCTGTCACGCAACCGCCGAGTACGCGATAATTGACGGGCTTTCAGGTCTGACGGGGAGGTTGGGACATGACTGTTTCGGGGGCTGCGCGCACCACCGCGTGGATTGTCGCCATCGCGGCCGGGCTGGTCTCGGCTGGGCTGATCGCGGCGCTGATCGTCAATCCCGGCATGGCCGACCGCACCGCAAGTGTGACGGGTGCCGTCGTGGGGCTCGCCGCTCTCGCGTTGTCCGTGGTCGCTCTGGCGCGTGGTTCCGGAAGCAGTGGTGGGCGACGGCAGGTGCGCGCCGGGCAAGGTGGCATCGCTGCTGGCGGAGATGTGGTCGGCAATGCCGTCGGTGATCGTTCCGCAGTCGTCGGTACCTCCACAGCACCCGGCAGAAACCCTGCCGCTGGGCAGCCGACGGACGTGCGCGCCGGGCGGGAGGGAATCGCCGCCGCCGGGGACGTACGGGATAACGCCCTCGGCGACGACAGCGAACGCCGATGAGCCCTCGTTGGCGGCGGCGCCGGGGCGGCGAGGCGGCCTCCACAACGGCGAAGGCGCCTGTTCCCGACCCTCGACGCGCACCGGGGAGTCCCGAGCGCATCATCGTGGGCGACGGCGCGGTGGGGGCAGGCAGAGACGCGAGCCACAACGCGGTCGGCACCAACAGCGAGGTGAACGACAACCGGACAGTGCACATCCACTTGGCCGCCCGTGAGGTGACCTGGCCGATCGAGGTCGGCATCGTTCCCGGCCTCGCCTCGGCGTTCCAGCCGCGTACGGCGCTACGGGACGAGATCGACGCCGCTCCGGTCCAGGGCGCTGCGGCTACCCCGACGCAGATCCTGTCCGGTGGCGGCGGGGTGGGCAAGTCCCAACTCGCCGCCTCATACGCCGCCGAGGCCGTCCACGCGGGCACGGACCTCGTGGTGTGGGCAGGCGCGACCGAGGTCCAGCAGGTCATCGCGGTGTACGCCCAGACAGCCACTCGCGTCTCCGTGCCGGATGCGACCGGCGAGGACACCGAACGGGACGCGCGGGCATTTCTGTCGTGGCTGGCCACCACTGACCGCCGGTGGCTCGTGGTCCTGGACGACATCACCGACCCGGCGGGCCTGCGGGGTTGGTGGCCGTCCAGCCGGACCGGTACCGGGCGGGTTCTGGCCACCACCCGTATCCACGACGCACGCCTCACGGGCAACGGGCGACGACGCGTACGGGTCGGCGTCTACACACCGGACGAGGCAACCGCGTACCTCCGTACCCGCCTGACCGAGGACGACGCCGAGCACCTTCTCGACGACGCCGTCGGCGACCTTGCCGCAGTGCTCGGACGTCTGCCGCTGGCGCTCGGACACGCTGCCGCCTACATGCTCAACCAGGACCTTTCCTGCGCGCGGTATCTGAACCTGTTCAGCGACCGCACCCGGCCCCTCGGGCAGTTGCTCCCCGAAGAAGCCGACGCCGAGGGTTACGGACGAGAGATCGCCACCACCCTGCTGCTCTCACTCGACGCCGCCCAGCGCACCGAGCCAGTCGGCCTCGCTCGCCCTGCTCTCCGCCTCGCCGCCTTCCTGGACCCCGCCGGGCATCCCCGCGCCCTGTGGACGACCCCGGCCGTCCTGACATACCTCACCGAACACCGGGACCCGGCCCCGGACGACGCACCCCGTCCCGAGGACGTCACCGCCGAACAGGCCGAAGCGGCCCTCCGCGTCCTGCACCGGTACGCGCTGATCAGCAGCGGCCATAGCCAGGACCCACGTGCCCTGCGCATCCACGCACTCACCGCCCGCGCCACCCGCGAGCCGCTCGGGGACGCAGCCCTGCCCGCCCTCGCCCAGGCTGCTGCCGATGGCCTACTGAACATCTGGCCCGACCCCGATCACGACCATCCCGAACTGGCAGCGTCCCTGCGCGCCAACACCGACCAGCTCCACCAACTCACTGGCGGCCACCTCTGGCACCCGAAGGGCCACGAGGTCCTCCACATCGCCGGATCAAGCTGGATCAACACCGGCTTCGCCGCACCGGCGGTGGCGTACTGGAAACACCTCGTCACCACCAGCCGCGATTTTCTCGGTCCGACGCACACCAGCACTCTCCGCGCTTGTGCCGGGCTCAGCAATCTGTACGGGGGCACGGGGCAGCAAGCGGAGGCCATCCCTCTGACGGAACGTGTCGTGGCCGACTGCGAACGACTCCTCGGTCCCACACATCACAGCACGCTCGCGTTCCGCGCCGACCTCGTCACCTTCTACGCAGACGCCGGACGGAACGCGGAAGCCCTCATCCTGGCGAAAGAGATCCTGACCGACCGCAGGAAAGCCCTCGGCCCTGAACACCCTGACACCCTCTCCGCCCGCGCCGCTCTGGCCTTCGCCTACAGAAAGGTGGGACACATCGAGGAGTCGGTCACACAGACGGAGAACCTCCTGAACGACCAGACGCGAATTCTCGGGCCCGAACATCCCGACACCCTTCGCACCCGCGCCAACCTCGCCGCCTCATACGGGGACGCGGGGCGCACCGAGGACGCCATCACCCAAGCGGAACGCGTCCTGAACGACCGGGAACGCTACATCGGCCCCACCCACCGCGACACCTTGACAAGCTGCGCCACCCTCGCCTCCGCCTACAGCCAGGTGGGACGCGTCACGGAGGCCATCCCCCTCGCGGAACGCTTCCTGACCGGCCAGGAACAGCTCCATGGCCCCACCCACCTCGATACCCTCCGCGCCCGCACCAGCCTCGCCCTCTACTACGCCCAGGCGGAGCGCAGCACGGACGCCATCGCGCTGGAGGAAAGCGTCCTCGCCGACTGCGAACGGTTCCTCGGCCCCACCCACCTCTATACCCTCCGCACCCGCTCCAACCTCGCGGCCTCATACGGGGACGCGGGGCGCATCACGGAGGCCATCGCCCTGACGAAAAGCGTCCTGGCCGACCGGGAGCGAATCCTCGGCCCCGAACACCCCGAGACCGCCTACACCCGCCGCCTCCTTTGGAACCTCTCGGCCAGACAGCTCGGTCAGTAGCTGCCCGGTCGGCAGTCGGGGACCACTGGGCCGGTGCCGGCCTGCCTCTCGGCCCCGCCCCGGTCAGCGCCCCCGCACCCCTGTCAGCTTCCCCCACACGACGAGCCGGTAGCGGGAGGTGAACTCGGGGGTGCACGTCGTCAGCGTCAGATAGGACCCGGCCCGGTGATACCCGGGGTACGGCGCGATGTTGCTGCGCGGCACGGCGGCCACGACCCCGCTGTCGCCCGGGGTGGTCCGGGCGAGGGTCTTGTCGACGGTGTACGTGTAGACGGCGTCCCGGGTCTCGACGGTGATCCGGTCACCGGCGCGCAGCCGGTTGATGTAGCGGAACGGTTCGCCGTGGGTGTTGCGGTGGCCGGCGAGCGCGAAGTTCCCCGGGGCGCCGGGCTGGGCGGTGTCCGGGTAGTGCCCGGCGTACCCCTTGTCGAGGACGCCGCTCCTGCTGATGCCCTGGGCGACGGGGGCGGTGAGGGAGATGCGGGGGATGCGGATGACGGCGTACGCCTGATCGGTCACGGGCTTCGCCGCTGCCGGGCGCTGTCCGGTGGAGGGGCCGCCGCCCGGAGGGGAGGGCGCGGCGATGACGGGCGGGGCGGCGGCCTCCGGCCCGTCAGCGGACCCGGGCTGTCCGGGCGGCTGCGCCGAGGGGGCTTCCCACTCCTGTTCCAGCCGGTCGACGGTGCGGCCGGCGTCGGCGCGGGCCTGGCGGTTGGTCCACCAGAGCTGATGGGCGACGAGCAGCAGCAGGACGACGCCGAGCGTCACCACCAGCTCCGCCCCGGTCCACAGCCCGCGCGCGACGAGACGCCCGCGGCGCGGGTCGCGCTGCACCACCACCGGTATCCGCTTGACCACGGCGCGCACGATAGGCCCGCTCCCCGCAACACTCCAGAGGCGGGACGAGAGTCACTCCGGCGGGCCCTGGACACGCCCCCGCCCCGCACCCGCACAGCAGTACGGTGTCATTCATGCGTCCCGACACTCCCGCCGATCACCTCAAAGAAGCCGAGCGCCTGCTCCGCACCGCGGCGCAGTACCCCGAGGACCACGAACCGCTGCTCCTCCAAGCAGCCGCCCACCTGGAACTCGCCGGCGACCGCGCCCGCGCCACGACGCTCTACGACGAGCTGCTCGGCGCTCCCGGCACCGAGCACCCGCACCTGGTGAAGGCGCTCAACGCCGCCAACCTGTGGGAGTACGGCCACGAGGCGGAGGCCCGCGCGCTCATCGACGGCATCCGCACCGCGGCCCCGCAGGAGGCGGCCCCCTGGGAGATCGCGGCCGAGACGCTGGAGGCCCACGACGAACTGGAAGCGGCCCACGACGTCTTCTCCACGGCTCTGCGCCTGCTGATCGCCCCGGGCGAAGAGGTCCCGTACGCCACCCAGTCGCTGCTCACCGGCCGCCACCGGGTGCGCAGGCTGATGGGCGTCCCGCACGACGCCTGGGACGAGTTGGCCGACACGCTGCACACGGCGGCGGTCCCGCTGGACGAACTCCACGACCCGAAGCGCCTGTGGTCGCTGGGCTCCTCCGACCCGGGCGAGCTGCGGGCCGAGATCACCCGCCTGCGCGCCGAACTGGGCACGTACCGCACGGCGTTGTCGCGCCCCTTCCCGGTGGCGGTGCTGCACTGGCCGGCGGACGAACTCCGCGAACTCCTCACCTCGTACCCGAGCCTGGGCAGCGAGTACACCTCCCACCCGGACCACCTGGACCGCCTGGAGGCCGCCCTGCGCGACCTGCACGCCACGGGCACCCCCAACCTCGGCATCGTCACGGGCACGGTCCCGTCCTACGAAGCCTTCGCCGCCTCGGAAGCCGCCTCCCCGGCCGACCCGGACCTGCTCCCCCAGTACGCCACCACCCTGGCCGCCCGGGGACGCGCGGTGCCATGGCCCCCGGCGAAGAGCGCGGACTGCTGGTGCGGGTCGGGGGTCTCGTACCGGGAGTGCCATGGGGGTGCGGCTCGGTAGGTCGGGGGGTGGGGTTGCTGGGGTTGGTGGGGTTGGTGGGGTTGCTGGGGTTGGTGGGTCGGTAGCTTGGCGGCTCGGGGCTGGGCGGCTCGGCAGCAGGGCCGGCCGGTAGCAGGGCTACTCGGTAACGGGGCGGCGGCCGGTATTACGGATGCCGGGCCGCGCCCCGCCTCCGTACCCTGCCGCCATGCCCGAACTCCAGCGCCTGCGCCCCGACCACGCCCCGGCCGTCCTCGCCTTCGAGGAGGCCAACCGCGCCTTCTTCGCAGCGTCGGTCCCGGACCGGGGTGACGACTACTTCGCCCGTTTCCCCGCCCGCCACGCGGCGTTGCTCGCCGAGCAGGTGACGGGCGCCTGCCACTTCCACGTCCTGGTGGCGGACGGGACGGACGAGATCCTGGGCCGTTTCAACCTGGTGGACGTGGCCGACGGCGCCGCCGAACTGGGCTTCCGCCTCGCGGAGAAGGCGACGGGGCGCGGCCTGGCGACGGCAACGGTCCGCCGGCTCTTCACGCTGTGCGGCACGTCGTACGCCCTGACGACGCTCAGGGCGGCGGCCACGCTGACGAACACGGCCTCGCGGTCGGTCCTGACCCGGACGGGGTTCGTCGAGACAGGCGAGGAGGTGGTGCTGGGCGGGAAGCCGGGGGTGGGGTACGTACGGGACCTGAGGCCGGCGACACCGGCACCGGCATCCGCGTAACTCGCCCCACGTATGGCCGACTTGTGCCTGGCCGGGCGCCCGGCCGCCCCCGATCATGGCCTCCTGAACCACGAACGCAGGGGGAAGGCCACCGGATGAGCACCGACGCCCCGGGAACACCGGGCAGAAGGCGGCCGCCACGCCCCTGGGAGCGCGGAAACCCCGGCACCGACGGCCCGCCCCGCCCACCGCACCCGCCCGCCGCCGCCGGCGGCGGACCGGAGGGCGTTCCGATGCCCGCCGCGGTCAGTGGCCTGCGGGTCCCGATGATGGTCATCGGCGGCATCCAGGCCGTCATCGGCCTCGCCCTGGTGACCAACGGCGCCTCCGTCGCCACCTCCGTCTGGGGCGAGGCCGACGGCCTCGGTGTGCTGCCAGTCGTCCCCCGGCGAGGAGCACGCGGGCACGGTGGTCTTCGCCGGCACACTCATCATCACGGTGGCCGCCTGGGGCATCGTGACCGCGCTCAAATTCCCCACGCGCCACCCCGACCTGCGCAATTCAGCCATGGCCTACGGCTGGGTGGCCATCCTCCTCACCATCCCCCTGTGGGCCTTCCTGGCAGTCCCCGTCCTGGTCGCCGTCTGGCTCGTCCTGTCAATCCTGCTCACGGTCCGGCCCACCAGCCGGAATGCCGGACCTGGTTCGACGGACAGCGGCGCGAGCGCCGCTCACTGTCCTTTCCCCTTGATACAAATACGTACGTAGGTATCGCAAAGAGGGGGCGGCCATGGCCAGCAGTGCTTCAGAGGCGGCAGCACCGGTCGCCGGACTTTACGAGACGCTGATCACCCGGCGACTCGAAGAGCGAATGAAGCAGCTCGACGCCGCGGGGTGGCGCGCGATCGACAATGTCGTGGGAGTCGAGTCCACGCCCCATGTTCTCTCCCGCCACATCGCGAATACCGTGCGCCAGGTGCTCCAGGGTCTCAAGCCCGCGGAGCAAGTCGTGGCCGCGAATCACATCCTCAGAGCGATCAACACCATCGAAGGCGCTGCCGAATGGGTTGATGTGATCATCGACGGGCCACGACAACTGCTGGCCGTGGCCGAGCAGGAAGCCCCGGGCGTCTACGCCATACGTCCCGCCACTCCACTCTCCGACACTGCCCTCATCACCAACGCGCCCGAAGACCCGAGCCTCGGCTTTGAACTCCGAGCGGAACTTGCCACGGCGGACCGCGTGGATCTGCTCTGTGCCTTCGTGAAGTGGCATGGCCTACGCGTACTTGAGCAAGCGCTCACAGCCGCCCACGATCGCGGCGTCCCGATCAGGGTGCTCACGACGACGTACATCGGCGCGACAGAACGCCGTGCGCTCGACCGCCTGGTGCGCGAGTTCGGCGCCGAGGTGAGGGTGAACTACGAGCTCCGCTCGACCCGCCTACACGCCAAGGCCTGGCTCTTCCGTCGGGAGAGCGGCTTTGACACGGCGTACGTCGGCAGTTCCAACCTCTCGAAGGCAGCACTCCTCGACGGCCTCGAATGGAACGTCCGACTGTCCTCGGTCGCCACCCCGTCAGTCCTGCGCAAGTTCGAAGCGACCTTCGACGCTTACTGGAGCGAACGCTCCTTCGAACCGTACGACCCCGACAGCGATGCGCAACGGTTGGACGAGGCCCTCTCGTACGCTGGTGCCCCCGCCGGCCGTCAAGGCAGTAACGCCATCACACTATCGGGGCTGGAGGTCCGCCCCTACCCTCACCAGCGCGACATGCTAGAACGCCTCGAAGTAGAGCGCACTGTTCACAAGCGAAGGCGCAACCTCCTCGTCGCGGCTACCGGCACAGGCAAGACGGTGATGGCTGCCCTGGACTACAAACACCTCCGGCACAAGCACGGTAGGGACCTCCGTCTGCTCTTCGTGGCCCATCGTAAGGAGATCCTGGAGCAGTCGTTGCGCGTCTACCAGAACGTGCTGGTAGACGCGAACTTCGGTGAGCTCTCCCACAGCGGCGAGGTACCCGATGACTGGACCCATGTCTTCGCGAGTGTCCAGTCACTCAACGCACGCGCACTGGACCGCCTTTCCCCAGACCATTTCGACGTCATCGTGATCGATGAGTTCCACCACGGCACCTCACCGACATACCGGCGGATCGTGGATCACTTCACCCCCGTGGAGCTTCTCGGCCTCACCGCTACCCCCGAGCGGATGGACGGGCTGAACGTTCAAGATGAGTTCTTCGACGGGCACATTGCTGCTGAGATGCGCCTCTGGGAAGCCCTTGAGAACGAGCTCCTAAGCCCCTTCCACTACTTCGGTGTCACAGACAACACCGACCTGAGTGCCGTCACATGGAAGCGGGGAGCTTACGACACGGGCGCTCTCAGCAACCTGTTCACGGGTAACGACGCCCGAGCCAGGCTCGTCGTCAAGGCCGTGAAGGACAAGGTCACCAATCCCGGCACCATGCGCGCACTGGGATTCTGCGTCTCTGTGGCACACGCCCACTTCATGGCTGACGTCTTCCGTCGCGCAGGCCTCAATGCCGTCGCGCTCTCGGGCGAGACTCCGAAGGACGCGCGCAAGAACGCACTTGAAGAGCTCCGAGCCGGGGCACTCCAGGCGATCTTCTCCGTCGACCTCTTCAACGAAGGGCTCGACATCCCGGATGTCGACACACTGCTCTTGCTGCGCCCGACCTCAAGTGCCACTGTCTTCCTTCAGCAACTGGGGCGTGGTCTGCGCCGTACTGAGAACAAGGCCGTTCTCACCGTCCTCGACTTCATCGGCCAACACCGCAAGGAGTTCCGCTTCGAGGAGCAGTTCCGCGCCCTCACCAACCTGACGCGCAACCGTCTCCTCACCAACATCGAGGACGACTTCCCCCAACTGCCCTCTGGCTGCCAGATCATCCTTGAAACCAAGGCCAAGGCTCTGATCCTCGACAACATCCGCAACCAGATCGGCGTCAATGTCACCCAACTCGCTCGCGAGGTCGCGGCCTACGCTGAACCTCGGCTCGCGGACTACCTCAAGGAGAGCGGGCGAGAGCTCAGGGAGCTCTACCGAGGCAACGGGAACTCCTGGACGGGCCTTCTCCGCCGCGCCAAGCTCCTCGATCCGACCGCTCCCGACGGTGAGGCCTCGCTCCTGAAGCGCGTATCGGCGTTCCTCCATGTCGATGATCCTGCACGCGTCGCGGCGTACACCAGGCTCCTCACCGACGACGCCCCCGCGTACGACCAACTTACGGCCCAGGAACAGGCGTACGCCCGCATGTTCTTCTTCTCTCTTTGGCCCTTGGGCGGCGATTTCGCGAGCTACCAAGAGGGCTTCGACACCCTGCGCACGCAATACGCCTTCCGCGACGAGGTCCGCCAGGTCCTGGCTCACATCCTCAACCTGGCTGACCACCTGCCGCTCCCGCTACTCGGCCCACATGGCGATCTACCCCTGTCCGTTCACGCCTCGTACAGCCGTGAGGAGATCCTCCCTGCCCTGGGCCAGTCCACCGTGAACGGCTTCATGCCAGGACACTTCCGTGAAGGCGTGAAGTGGTGCGAGAAAATTCAGACGGATGCCCTTCTCATCACCCTGGAAAAAGACGAGAAGGACTTCTCGCCCGAAACTCGATACAAGGACTACGCACTGAACGAGTCCGATTTCCACTGGGAGTCCCAGAACCAAACATCAGAGACGTCCCCAACAGGCCTCCGCTATCAGACTCACCGAGAGATGGGGACTCACGTACTCCTCTTCGTTCGGCGGTACAAGAAGACCGACATTGGCGGCCCCCACCCCTGGATGCTTCTGGGGCCCGCCGACTACGTCGAACACAAGGGCAGCAAGCCTATGGCCATCACTTGGAGGCTTCGCCATGAGATGCCGGCAGACGTCCTTACGTATTCAGCAATCGCCAGCGGATGACTCAGCCCAGCACTTTCGTCAGCTCTGGATATCCTGCACGACGTTAGCAATCTCCCCCACGAGTGTACTGCCAGCCTCAATCGACTCTCGCACAACTGGAGCACCCCTATTAAATGCAGCACACACGGAAACCAAAGACATGAACGCACGTTTCCATACGCCTGCCCTTTCCGGATCTCCTTCCCCGACCATCGCACTCGCCTGGGCGAGTGAACCAATCGCGCGACTCGCCTCGCCCGATATTCTCGCTTCGCCGAAAATTTCGACATTCTCAACTAGCCATATCACGTGCCTCAATTGCGAAATCAACTGACTTTTTATGACGTTATCAATATTCCCATTGTCCATCTCGAGGATCTCTATCCACTCCTGACATTGGCGCGACATTTCACTCAAGTCGGTCCCTGCCGGAGCCCCCTCAGAGCCCGCGAGATTGCTTAGTATTATGTCAGCAGCCGATTCAAGATGATCAAGAAGATCTAGATCGGCGATTTGAATTGCAGCACGCCCATTGTCAGCCCAATTCGCCTTAGGCTGGATGACGACGTTCCACCAAGCCGGCACATACCTCATAAATCTATCGCGAGATCGGTCCGGCAAGGCATGCAGTTGCTGAATCGTAAGCGAAAGTAGATTTACTACTTCCGCATGCCTTTTACAGAATTCTGCTGAACTCATTTCAGCATCGAGGACCGACACCCAGCCTTGAACGTATTGCCCTTTTCCAGATTCGCGAACCCGGGTCAATATAGCATGCAGGTGATGTGCGGCAGTGCTCTGAACCATAGAATCCACCATTATCCGTCCGCGTCAGGGAGAGTCTTGAGGGCTACAGCCCAAGCCAGTCGAGAATCTATCACCTTCCCTCTATCACCGAAACGTTTCTCCACAAAATGGGATGTCTGGACACGAAACCAGGCAGCCGCGCTGGCCGCCCATCCGCGGGAAAGCCGTTCTGTCGACGCAGCTTCCCAGTGCAGCTATCGTCAGGCGGGCCCACACGGACCCACAAGGAGCATCCATGGCAATCATCAAGCAGGCAGCTCGGCAGACTTTGGGACAACTCATAGGTGCAAATAACCCTGCGGTAACCGTTCCGGATGACAGTCAGAGACAGTACGCGTGGACCAAAAAGGAGGTAGATACCTACTGGTCAGACATCAAAAAATTCAAAGCAGCCCGCGACAGCGGAAAGGACTCCGCCTCCGAGTACTTCATCGGCCCAATAGTAACGATCACGGATAAGAAGGTAAGCACGAGATCGCTTCTCGACGGGCAGCAACGCTTGACGACCTCCACAATCCTCATTGCGGCGATTCGTGACGCGCTGTGGAATATGGGCTCTACAGAAGGGGCCTCAACTGCGAACAATCTGCATCGCGACTATATCGCCCGAAAGGCCGGCCGTCGCGAACCTATGGAGTATTTCCTCGTTCTTTCCCTTTTTGATCGCGACTTTTTTCGCGACTACATCCAGGATTGGAATGAATCAACAGGAAGGAGCCCAGGGATAGAGCGGGCCACACGCCCGTCACACACCTTGATTAGCGACGCCTACTCTAATTTCTCCAACAAGATCTCGGCAGAGCTCTCCTCATGCGTCGACGACGAGGAAAAGCTCGACTGGCTCGATAGCCTTCGAGAATGTCTGATAAACGGCCTGGTGTTCGTCGAGATTCAGACTCCGACCTCCAGTGACGCCAACGAGGTGTTTGAGACAATCAACTCGCGCGGGAAAGATCTTTCCACTGTTGACCTCGTGCGCAATTTCCTGATGGAGAAGAGTAAGAGCGACATAGATAAGCAGCGAGTGAATGATGCCTGGCGGACCATCCTTGATGGTTTCGAGAGGCGTGAAGAGATCGAGAGATTCCTGCGCCATTTTTGGGTATCTCGACACGGGGACGTAAAATCCCACAGCCTCTACTCAACCATTAGGCAGAATCTGAGCCTACACTTCAATAAGATCCCTCAACTATACGGAGTCGGAGCTTTTTCCGCCGAGCTCGAATCCGCATCTAGTCGTTATATAGACCTCATTAATTGCAACAGCGGCGACGCCGTCTTTGATGCCTCGCTATCCGAGATCAGAAACCTCAGCGCAGATGCCCTCTACCCGCTTTTGCTCGCGGCATCGGAAAGGGCGACCTATACGCAACTGCAAGATCTTGTAGATGCGGCAATAAGCTACTACGTCCGTTGGACGGTCGTCGGTCGGCGTGAATCCACCCTTCTCGAAGAGAACATTTTTGGCGTAGCTAAGGAGTTGTTCGGCGGCGCACAAACGGATTCGGCAACTCGCCAAATTTGCGAATGGATCCCGGACGATGAAACATTCCGCGCTGACTTCATGGAAGCCTCCACCCCAAAATCTTCACAATCACGATACCTACTGGGGAAGATTGAAGCGCATCTGCGAAATATGGCCGACGTGGATGAGGTTGTTGTTTCCAACTCACCCATAGTTCACGTGGAGCACATATATCCTCAAAAGCCTGGCCCGGAGTGGCGCCTTGATGAACATGACACTTGGGTGAACCGCATCGGCAACTTGACCCTGCTAAACGGTAGGAAGAATCGACCAATATCGAGTCTCCCCTACTCGCAGAAGTCCTCCATCTACGATGAATCCGTTCTCCTTGTAACCTCAAGGACGGGCACGTCTCGTATATGGAACTCAGAAATGGAGTGGTGGCGAGTCGAAGGGATCGTCGAGAGGCAAAGAGACCTGGCTGAGCTCGCACTGTCTATTTGGCCCAGTGGGAAGCATTGGGGTTAGGGCCGCGCCCATCGGCCGAAAATTCGCCGGGCCGATCGTGCCTCGACGCCCCAGGTCGCCCAGTTGTGCGTCCCTTGTCGTCGGTGCCCCTCGCCGCGAACCGGACATGGTGCCGTCCAGGTTCAAGACCACTCCGCCGCCTTCTCCTGGTCGACGTGGACGGCGTACAACCTGTTGCCGACAGTGCGTGCGCCCGCAGGGGTTCCGCCCGTACCCGGCCAAGCAGAACATCTTGGGCTGGGATCGATGGGCCGAGATCGCCGTGCGCTGCTCCACGGCCCCGATCCGCCCGACGGTCCGATCGATGCAGCGGGAGCGCCGCTGCATTCGGTGGCCGGAAGTCGCTATCCGGCCTCGTGCCGGGTGTGATCTCGGTTACCTTCGGGGGGACTGAATGGAGAGCCGTGATGATTCGGGGCTGGGAAGCCGATCCTTCTTCGCCGCTGGTGCGCCGTTTGGGTAAATCTCCCGCCGAGCTCGGGACCACGGGTGGTGAGCAGGGATGCCCGGACATCTGGGAGCTGGAGAACGGGGACATCGCCGTCGTGGGCCGCGACCTCACCGATTCCTACCTGCGCAGCCTTCCCCCGGGGCTCGTTGTCGCCCCGGACGAACGGATCGTCGTCATCCCCCGCAGGACGGCTGCCGCAGCGAAGGGAGACCTTCCCGATGCCTAGCCTGCGGGCCGAAGGCCCAGGTGAGCGCCTCGCACTTGATGACTACTCCGCGGACTTCAGCCGGTACTTCTGGCGTTCCGGCTCCGATGGGTTCTGGAAGCTCGAACGTCAGCAGAGCTTCCAGGAGCCCGGGGTGGAGAGCTGGGAGGCCTTTCGGAAGGGGCATTGGGACGAGTCCCTGGCGCTGATCGAGGGACAGCGGGGCCACTATGAGAAGTACTTCCAGCGAATCGCCGACAGCGGATTCGCCCTCCACCGCGTCCGCTGTGTGGAGGAGCCCATCTCTCCGTATCTTCAGTGGGAACTCCACCTTCTGCATCTGAAGGCCCAGTGCGGGGAGGACACGAGGGTCCTCCCCGGGGGCGACATCCCGCAGTACGAAACACAGCGCCCGCTGCCGGAGATCGTCGTCCTCGGCTCCTTGGTGATGTACGAAGTGCTCTACGACGATGCCGGAAGACTCGCCGGCGGCATCCGCTTCGACGATCCGCATGACATCTCCCGGTGCCGTCAGGCGATCCAGAAGATGCATCAGTCCGGCGAGCCGTTGGACAGCTTCTTCGGCCGCCAGGTCGCCCGGATGCCCCCACCGTCCGTGACTGAGGAGTAGCTCCAACCGGTCCAGTCCGGAACTCGGCAGCGAGTCCCGGACTGGGCACGACAACAACTTCTGGCCAGCACCGGTCGCACCACGAGGCACAAGGGCTGCGTATGCGCGTCATCCTGATTTCGTACTCCGCTCAAGGCTTCGCCCTCCTGCACAGCGTGTGCGAGCGGGCCGGGCACACTCCCGTCGCATACCTGCACGCGCGATCGCTGCGGCCGGGCGAACCCACGCGACACGGTGCGGGCGATGTCGTGGGCGAGATCGTCGATGCGTTGCCGAACGGGATGGACCTGCTGATTCCGGGCCGCAAGAGTGCGTTGCCGCACATCGTCGCGGGGTACCAGGCCGATCTCATCGTCTGCTACGGATTCCCCTGGAAGCTGCCGCCGGCAGTCCTTCGAGCGACGAACCTGGGGGCCATCAACGTACATACGTCGATGCTCCCGAAATACCGGGGGCCCATCCCGGTCAATTGGGCGATCAGGAACGGCGACAAGGAAATCGGCGTCAGCATCCACTGGATGGAAAGCGAATTCGACTCCGGCGGGGTCCTGGCCCAGGAGGCAGGGATCACGCTGGGCGACGATGTCGTCCCCCAGCCGCTGTGGGAAGAGGTCGACCGCTGCATCGAGCGTCTTCTTCCCCGCGCGCTCTCGCTGGCCGTAGCCGGTTCGCCCGGTTCACCGCAGGAGGAAGGGTCCGCGACCTACGCGGGCTGGATGGAACCCGAGTTCTCGCAGATCGACTGGAGCACCGCCAGGGAAGTGATCCACAACCAGGTGCGCGCCATCAGGTTCGGGAGCTCAGGGAAATCCGGCCCCGTTGCCACCGTGGCCGGCCGTCGTCTGCGGGTTCTGCGCACGTCGTTGCAGCCGGGGGACGGAATCAAGGTGATGTGTGGGAATGGGCCCGTGTGGATCACAGAGTCCGTTCCGGTGACCGACTCCCAATCCTGAACGTCCACCGAGCCGCAGTGCGTCAGGCCGGGTCTGCCCGCGTTGCCTCCGCCAGGGAGCTCCGGTACCGCCTGAGCTTGTCCCGGATACCCGCCGTCCACGGGTGTTCCGGACCGAGTACCCGCTCGCGCCATTCCCTGACGACTTCCGCGTGTTCGATGGCTTCCTGGTCCTCACCAACCGTGTGCAGGGCATTGCTGAGCAGGCTTCGTGCCGCCAGCGTGATGGGGTAGGCGGTTCCGAACCGGTGTTCGTGCGCCGCCAACGCACGACGGGCTAACAGCAGCGCTTCGGTGTGCCTTCCGGCGCCGAGCAGCGCTCCCGCGCAGTTGAGCTCGGCCGACAGGGTGATCGGGTGGTCAGAGCCCAACTCGCGGCGGCAGTCGGCGACCAGATCCGGTCCTGCCGGTGCCTCACGGTCCAGCTCCGGTCCAGGAGGCAGTTCGAGCAAACATGCTCTTGCCTCCAGCGTCAGCGGGTGCCATGGGCCCAGCTGCGCGGCTCGCCCGGCCACCGCCCGGTGCATCAACCCCAAGGCTTCCGCCAGTCGGTTGAGCCAGACCAACGGGCGAGACAGATGGAGGCAGGTGGTCAGGGTGTCCAACGCCTCCGGGCCACAGACCCGTTCGAAGTCATCGAGCAGTTCGCGGTGTAGATGCGCTGCCTCATCGAGACGCCCCAGACGATCGGTCGCCTTCCCGATCCGCTGCCTCAGGCGCAGCACCAAGAGGTGATCGTCCCCCAGTCGTCGTCGCGCGAGCACCGTCGCCTGTTCGGCCATGGCCAGCGCGGACGCATAATCGCCGGAACGATGCTGAGCCGTCGCCAGACGCAGAGCGCAGGTAGTGGCGGACTCGGCGGTGCCGATCGTGGTCTCGGGCCAGGTGGTGACACGGCGAAGCAGGCCCAGGACATGCGGGGCCAGAGCGTTGAGCAGGCTGTCGCGCAAACCGCGTTCCGGTGACGCGGGCAGGGCGTGAAGAAGCAGTCCGGCAGCGGCGGCGGCGAGTGGGTCGCGTTCACCGGCCGGAGTGACGCGCGCGACGCTGTCGAGCAGCACTCCGTGCGTACGCAAGCAGCGGATGTCGCTGGCAACGAGTTCGGTGAGCGAGTGGTCAATCAGCCCCCGAAGCGCGAGTTCCACCCGGTGGGCAGGCAGGGGCAGGGGCGGTCCGAGCCGGACGTTGGCCAGCAGCGACAGGGGCAGCGGGTCATTCGACCAGCAGGCCAGAAGACGCAGCAGAGTGACAGCCTCGGGCAGATTCTGCCCGGCCAGGGAGTTCAGCGAAAGCTGCCACGTTCCGCTCACCAGGTGGCGTGAGTCGCCGCCCACGTCGACGGCTCCCTGGTCAATCAGTTCGATGGGGTCCGGACGCTCCTGCAAGCGACGCCCGTACTCTTCCATCGTCCAGGGGTCGATCACTTGGTGGGCCAGGAATCCTCCGGCGAGAGTCAGGGCGAGTGGCAAGCGGCCGAGGCTGTCGGCGATGGCGGCCGCGTCCTCGGCGGAACCCGTTCCCGGGGCGAGATCGCGCAGGACCTGAGCCGCCTCCTCGCGAGGCAGGACATCCACGTGCAGCAGCTCGGCGGCGGGCCACCAGTGGCCGGCGGCCTGCCTCGTGGTCACAAGGACCGTTCCACGCGGACTGGTACGCAGCCATCCGCCGTCCCGCAGCACCGCAGGATCATCAGCGTTGTCCAGTACCAGCAGCCACGGGACGTCGGACCGGTCGAGGCGGTCCCAGACCAGGTCCGCGGCGGCGCGTAAACCGTTGCGCGCGGCCATCAGCTCACCATCGCCGGCCCCGCGGTCGGCGGCCACAGCGAGCATCCCGGCCCGCAGGGACGCCTGATCGGAGGCGTTGACCCACAGGCCCACGCGCCCGCGTTCCCGGGTGGCGTGTCCGAAGAGCGTGCACGCCACAGCGGTCTTGCCGCATCCTCCCAGGCCGTGCAGAACAAACACGGTGCTTCCGGCGCCCTCGGTCACCGCCGCCTTGAGACGTTCGATGAGTTCGCCACGGTCCCTCAGGATCGCCGGCGCCCGGCCGATGGGCGGGTGCCTCACCGAGTCCGGTCCTGCCCATGCGGCGCCGTGATGGTGGTGTTCGGTGATGTGCTGGTCGCCAGAAGCCTGGTAGACCCGCCCCTGATCAGTGGCCCGGCCGTCGTTGCGGCCAGTCATCGCTGGTCGACGTTCAGATCACGGCCGGCCTGGTAGACGCGTGAGCTGCCGGAAGCGGTCGCGCGTTGGGTGACGGCCGGAGTGGCGGCTGTACCGGGGTCGATTTCGGTCAGCAGGGAGCGTAGTTCCGTCACCAGCTCGGGGTGGGCGACGAGGAGACGGCGGATGCGGCCCTGCCACTCCGCCGCGATCTCCCGCCCGGTCTCCTCGTCACCGTTGCTCTGCGCGCCCAGGAGGTCCTGGCGTGAGGTGTCGAGCTGGGCGGCGACTTGCGCTTCATGGTCGGGCCGGACACGCCGCCACAGCGTGATCACGCCGCTTCGCACACCGTTCCAGGTGTCGGTTGCCAGCAGCGTCGCGATCGCCGTCCCTGCCGTGCCCGCCAAAAGGGTGATCTCCGCGTCCATCCCCTGCCCTCCCTCGATCCTGCCCGAAATGCAACTCTAGGCAGCCAACTCGGTTCCCGTACACCGCACTTCAGGGCACTGGATCGCCTCCGCGGGCGGCTCAAGCGTGGTGCGGCCTCATCCGAGCGGCAGACGCCGTACCACGGGGGCGAGAACCACCGGTTCGTGGGCTCCGAAGCGGGCTGTGCCGAAGCGGGCCTTCGGCCGAGGGCCCGCTGGGTCAGCCCGGTCAGCCGGTCAGCCGGTCAGCCGGTCAGCCGGTGACTTCGATGGTCCAGGTCGCCCGGGGGTTGTCCGTCCTGCTGTAGACGCGCTTGGGGAGCAGGGAGTAGTCCTCCACTCGGCTCCGCCCGAGGACGTTGCCGTCCTGCTCGATGGTGTAGTAGCCGCTCTCAAGCTTGGTGACCGGCGCCCCCTCGCCGCCGTCCTCGCCCAACTCCCGTATCTGCCAGAGGGACTTGTCCGTGGCGTCGGGCCGGACGACGGCCTGGGTGCGTGCTTCCTCGTTCGGCGCGGTGATCACGTTGTTAGTGCCCCGCACGGCGAACCGGACGTGGTCGCCATCGGGGACCACCACCCACTCCGCCGCCTTCTCCTCGTCGATGAGGAGGGCGAACAACCGGTCGCCCTTCAATACGCCCACAGGGGCTCCGCCCGTGCTCAGCCGGACGACCTGGCCGGCCTCGGGCGCCACGACGCCTTCACCGTGGGCGGCTCCGGATGTGGTCAGAACGGTCGCCGCAAGGGCAAGGCCGGTAAGAATGCGCCTCATTCTGTTCATGCCGGGTAAACGCGCTTAACGATCTTCGGTCACGCGGCGGGCGACTTCGGCTGCGGGCAGTGCGACCATGCACGGGCCGCTTCATCGAGTGCATGCGCGTAGGGGGGCGTGGGACCGGTCGATTCATGCCGGCGAGCGGTATCGAGCCGAAACCTCCCTGTCCAACGAGTCGGCGACAGGCGACCATGGGAAGAACAAGCGAGGGGCCGCAGCAGCGCGGCCCCTGCGGGAAAGCGGGGGAATCATGATGGTCATCGTTTCGGTCGCGGCCGTGCTCGTGGTCGCCGTCGCCGTATGCCTCGTCGCCCTCCGGCGTCGGGGTGGGGCCGGTGAGCGCGGGGCTGCGGCGCGTGGGGCGGCGGAGCAGGGGCTCGCCCAGGGGTTGGCGCACGGGCACGCCCGGAGTCAGGGCGTGGGACCGTACGGGGGCTGAGCTGCCCCGCCCCGACCACAGTCGCGGGGCCCGTCCCGACCGGCGGTCGGGACGGGCCCCGCAGACCTATCCAGGCTGTCCCGAGGCCCTGCTCAAGCCCCCTCGCCCGCCCTCCACGGCGTCGCGCCTTCCCGCGACTTGGGGAACAGGATGAGGCCGAGGAGCAGCATCACCGACCCGAAGATGAAGGCATACACACCGCCGCGGTATCTACTGAAGTCGGTGCCCTCCGTAGCAAGGCCAAAGAGCAGCAACGAGCCGTTGAGAACGGTGGCCAGGGCATGCAGGTAGCGAGGCCAGCGCGGTACGGGAGCGGTGCGGGTGCGCTGCGAGAGGAACAACGCCGAGGTGCAGGTGCCGATCCCGAGTGAAGCGGTGGCGGGGATCGGCCAGGCGCCGTCGAACATGTCGTTCAGCAAGATGCTCGACCCTTCGGCCGGGGGGAGAAGCATGGTGAGTGCCAGTGCCAGGATGCCGGCCCAGAAGGGGATGGTGACGCGGCCACCGGACGCGGATGGCGAGGGGGGCACGACTGGTGCGGCCGAGCGGGGAGGTAGAGCCGGGCGGGCCGGGGCGGTGGGCCTCGCGCTGGGTGTTGAGACGGGCGCGGGCTGCGGCCGTTCGATTGCGGGTGGCGGAATCTCCCGGGCGGACATCAGCGGGAGGGTGGTGGAGAGCGCGCCGGTGACAGGCGTGGGTAGCCACGTGGCGGTCCGGGGCGCGGTCGGCTCGGCCGAGCGGCTTTCTCTCCGTACCGGAGCGAGTTCCCCGATGAGCGACGACACCGACGGGCGCTGTCCGGGATCCTTCGCGAGGCAGCGTTCGATGATTTCCAGGCCCGGCCCCGGCAGTCGGGAGAGGTCCGGTTCCTCGTACGTGATACGAAAGTTGAGCGCCTGGGCCGAGCCCGTCCCGAAGGCGCCGGTACCGGTGGCCGCGTACGCCAGTACGGCGCCCAGCGCGAACACGTCGGAAGCCGGTGTGACGGGCCTGCCGACCAACTGCTCGGGGGCCATGAATCCCGGGGTGCCCACGATCATTCCCGTACGGGTGAGCGCGGTGGCCTCGGCGGCCACGGAGATCCCGAAGTCGACCACACGGGGCCCGTCCGACGCGATCAGGATGTTCGATGGCTTGAGGTCCCGGTGCACCAGACCGGCCGCGTGGACTGCTTCCAGCGCTTCGGCAAGGCCCGCGCCCAGGGTGCGTACCGACTCCACCGGCCACGGCCCGTGCGCGGCGACCGCCTCGTTCAGGGGCAGCCCGGGAACGTACGCGGTGGCGAGCCACGGCGTCGCGCCTTCGGGGTCGGCGTCGACCACGGCTGCTGTGAAGAAGCCGGCGACCCTGCGGGCCGCTTCCACTTCACGGGCGAACCGGCGGCGGAAGCCGGGGTCCTGGGCGAGTTCGGGCCGTACGACCTTCACGGCGACCAGGCGCCCGCTGGGCGAGTGCCCGAGGTAGACCTGGCCCATGCCACCACCGCCCAGCCGCCCGGTGATCCGGTACCGCCCCACCTGACGCGGATCGGTCGGCTGTAACTCGTCCACCCGTTCGCCCCCCTCACCACGCCGGCGCGCTCCGTCTCGGCGTGATTGCACACCAGCACGGCCCTCACACGCAGCCGCGCGTACCGCCTTGTGTACGTACCCCGTCCGTCAGCGCCCCGCCGTCGCGACGAGCCGTCCCAACGCCGCCCGTGCCGGCGGCCCCCACGTGGGCTTCCCGTTGGGCAGTCCCCGCTCGCCGTCGTCCGCGATGAGGAGGGCGCTCAGCGCCCGCAGGACGGCCCAGCCCCGGGCCCGGCGGAGAGTTGCCACGTCCGGGGTCGGGCGGTAGGCGGCATGGAAACGGTCCATGGCCGTGGTGGACGGGAGCAAGTTCCAGGCGGCGGCCAGGTCGTTGGCCGGGTCGCCCGCGAAGAGGTCACCGAAGTCGATGACGCCGCAGAACGTGCCGTTGGCGGTGAGCACGTTGGCGGGATGCAGGTCGCCGTGGACCCACAGCGCCGGCCCCGTCCAGTCCGGAGCGGCAACCGCGTCCGCCCACACCGCGCGGATGCCGTCCGGGTCGGAGACGAGGCCACGTTCGGTGACGGCGCCCAGGCTCTGCGCGAAGTGTTCCGCGTACGGCGCCAGCGGCCCGCCCCGCCCCCGGCCGGCGGGCGCCCCGGCAGGGGCGGGCTGGTGCAGGGCCGTCAGGAACGCGGCCAGGGCGTCGGCCGCCTCCTCGCCGCGCGTGGCCGGGACGCGGTCGGCCGGTTCGCCCGGCACCCAGGTGGTGACGAGCCAAGGTCGCGGGAAGCGCTCGGTGGGCACGCCCAGGCGCTGCGGGACGGGGACCGGGAGGGGGAGGTTCGGCGCGAGCGAGGGCACCCAGGTGTGTTCCTTGTGCAGCAGCTCGTCTGCGGACTCCGTCGCCCACGGCAACCGTACGGCGAGGTCGTCTCCCAGCCGCCACAACTGGTTGTCCCAGCCCCGGGCACCGAGCCTCAGGGGCCGGTCGGCCAGGTCGGGGTGCTGGTCGCGCAGGAGGTCGCGGATCATGTCGGCGGTGATGTCGGTGGGGGTGGTGGCGTGGGTGTCGGCGTGGGCGTGGGTGGGCGTTTGCGCGTGCGGGTTTTTCATGTGGGCCACGGTAGTTGGGGGCCGGCGCGTGCGGCCTTGGCGCCGACTGGGTGCGGTGCGGTGTGTGCCGGTCCTTGGACGGGTGACGCGTTCGGGCGGGGGGGGGTGGCGGGCGCGACGTTCGCTCGCGACTTGTGCGGAGCGGGGGTTGCTGTGCTGGGCGGCGAGGCTTCTTTGCGGTGCCCAGACGTGCTCGTCCCCGCGGGTGCGGGGAGCAGCGGCCGATGCGCTCCTCCGCGGCTGCGAGGGACCATCCCCGCGCGTGCGGGGAGCAGAGAAGCCGTACGGAGGCGAGCAGTTCGGAGAGGGGACCATCCCCGCGCGTGCGGGGAGCAGGTCCAGAACCCGGGCCGGGCGGCCGTGGAGTCCGGGACCATCCCCGCGCGTGCGGGGAGCAGGTCCCCGTACCGGCCGAGGCGGACCCCGGACCGGGACCATCCCCGCGCGTGCGGGGAGCAGAGCTCGCTCGGGTGCTTGCCGTTGCCGTAGGGGGGACCATCCCCGCGCGTGCGGGGAGCAGGGAGCCCTCCACCCGGCAGTCGAGCAGGCGCTGGGACCATCCCCGCGCGTGCGGGGAGCAGAGCTCGCTCGGGTGCTTGCCGTTGCCGTAGGGGGGACCATCCCCGCGCGTGCGGGGAGCAGGGAGCCCTCCACCCGGCAGTCGAGCAGGCGCTGGGACCATCCCCGCGCGTGCGGGGAGCAGCCAAAACCACCCCCGCCCCACCGGCCGCCGCCGGGACCATCCCCGCGCGTGCGGGGAGCAGGCGTGGACGGGGGCTGTGTAGATGGTGGCGAAGGGACCATCCCCGCGCGTGCGGGGAGCAGTCCTGGGCGAGCTGGTAGCGGCGTCCGAAGCGGGGACCATCCCCGCGCGTGCGGGGAGCAGGCGGCCCCTGTCTGATTCACTGCACTCATCAGGGGACCATCCCCGCGCGTGCGGGGAGCAGTCCCCGACAACAAGTGGATCATGGTGCCGGATGGGACCATCCCCGCGCGTGCGGGGAGCAGTTTGCCGCAGAGGTCGTGATCAACACGCTATGGGGACCATCCCCGCGCGTGCGGGGAGCAGTTTGCCGCAGAGGTCGTGATCAACACGCTATGGGGACCATCCCCGCGCGTGCGGGGAGCAGTCTGCGTGACCTGCGGCGTTACCTCGCGGGCGTACGCTTTCTGACCACTTTCACACAGTCCGACATAACCACCCCAAGGCTCCCATAGCAGGCATGCGTGGCAGCCTATAGGACCACCCATCCCCAGGCTCACCCCTTCACCGGGGCCACCATGCGTGCGCACGCTCACTCACTCACGCCCCATGTAGCGCGAGGCTTCCCGTGCCTGGTCAGGCTGCTTCGCTTCGACTCGAAGTGTCCCAGGCCCAAGCTGGGCCTGGGTAGCCGTAGGTTCTGCCAAACAAGTGGCTCTGGCCAGCAATCGGAGGTGCCGAAGAGCGACGGCCGCGTTGGCGTGGAGTGAGAACAGAGCCGCGCGTCGTACAGGACCGCGGTTTGGAGCCCTCCCTCCGCATGGCGACTTCGAACGGCCACCCTCCCTCATCCGGGCAGCACCGCGTCAGACCGCTCTACAACCCCCGCCCACTCGCGTTCACGGCACACGGGTAACTGCGCGCTGCTAGGCTGCACCGCTCTTACGCCGGATGCCCGGACCCGGGCGGAGAAGGAGCGGCACGGATGCCCCGAGTCATGCGGCAGGGCGGGCCGTTGAGGGAGCCCGTTGCCCCTCGTCTGCAGTCCCGTCTGGAGCCGGCCGAGCTGTGGCGGGATGCCCTCGAAGACGACGCGGTTGTCAAGCGCGTCGCCTACACGGGCACTTCGTTCGCTGGAGTACACGCGGAGGCGTTCGAGGCCGAGGGCTGCCGGTTCGAGGGCATCCGCTTCACCGGGGCCGTGCTGCGGCAGAGCCAGATCTCCGACTCTGCCCTCGCTACCTGCGACTTCGCCGAACTCAGGGCCCACGATGTGTCCCTGATCCGCTGCACCGTATCGGGCAGCCGCATCACCGGATCGGCCTGGAAGTCATCCACCTTCCGCGACGTCCGTTTCGAGGGCGGCAAGGCCGACCACGCGCTCTTCCGGGAGTGCAAGCTCTACGGCGTCGCCTTCGAGGGCGTCCCCATGCGCGGTGCGGACTTCCAGCGGTCCGAGATGCGCAACGTCCGCTTCACCAACTGCGATCTCACCGGCGCCCAGTTCGCCCACCTGGTCCCGGGAAGCGTGCGCTTCGAGAACTGCACCCTCACCGATGTGGGCGGCGCGGCCTGGCTGCGGGGCGTGGTGGTGCGGGGCCCCGGGGCTATGGAACTGGCCATGAGCCTGGCGCGGGAGGCCGGGATCGTCTTCGAATAGCTGCGTTCAGCCGTCCAGCGACTTGTAGGAAGCGAATTCAGGGCTGGTGATGCTCTGCTCGACGAATCGGAAGTCGATCTTCCGGCCGAAGGCGCCCAACTCGTCGAGCAGCATGGCACCATACGGTGTGAAGTAGGAGCGTCGCTCCTCCAATGAATCACAGGCGTCGGCGAGAGATTTGGTGTACTGGTCCACCAGAGCGCTCTTTGCGCAGCGGTGTTCCATATACATCAGAGGAACCGTGACTGCCGCAGCGTGGAACGCTTTGTCGAGCGGTCGCATCTGGCCGATCTTTACGGCCGAGAGCGCGCGATATTGATCTTTCTCCAGTTCTACAGACGGCAGGGTGAATGTGCCGTAGACCTTGTCGAGAACGAAGAGGCCCAGATGCAGACCCTCATGAACCAGGCACATCGCGTAGTCGAGGGTCTCCCAATCGGCACCTGGGCTCATCACCACGACACCGGGCAACTGGCTTGCGCTGCCACCACCGTCAGCGCCACTGTTGAGCACGACCAGGTCGGTGACCAGTAGATCCACCATGTACCGCAAGCCAGGGTGAATGTCTGTGATGAGTTGCAGGGCCTCATCGATCTGGACGCGCCACGCCTCACGCGTTGCCGAGTCGGTTCGGCCGGCTCCCTCGAAGATATGGGTGAAGATTCCGTTGCCCAGGCAGTACTGAGCCCAAGGACTGTCTTCGTACGCGATCGCGATGCCCTCTCCCCTGACGCCCAGCCCCGGGGGCCGGAGTTGCGTGGCCATCTCTCTGTATTCGGCCGGAAGGGTTTCGAGGCTGGGCAACGCGCCACTGCGGGCTCTTATGAGACGAGCGACGCTGGCGACCAGGTGACCGTTATTCATGAAGTGCATGACACATTCCTTCCCGAGTAACTGCTGAGGCGTGCGCCCGGCACGGGAGAATCCCGAATCCGGGCGCACTGAACGTCAGTTCGTCATGAGGGGGTCAGGAGGCCCAGCCGCCCATCATGCAGGAGTTTCCGTCGGTGAGAGCCGCCTGGACGTTGCTCTCGATGAAGGACTGCTGTGACGGGCTGTCGGACTGCACCTCTTCCAGTGCGGCGCTGAGCACGGTCTGGTCGAACGACTGGGTGATGGGGCCTGCGATCTGCGGTGCCATTGGATCCTTCTTTCTCTTTGGGGAGCGGAATATACCGAAAGATCGACTCCGCGTTTCGCGGCTTCCTCTTTCGTCGAGAGGACCATACCTAACTTCACGCGATGCGAAACCATTCAGTTCACTGTTTCCTGAATGACAGAATAGAGTTTTGAGGCAGCACAATGCACCGGACCGTGTCCGACTTGGCTGGCCCGGTAATTCATCTCGTGAAAGCTTTGACGACTGCTCATGCGTTCAGGACGCTCTACAGTTACCCACTTCCTTTTCCGGTTCTGGAGACAGGCTGCGCGAGTGCGCAGTGCTGGTGTTACCTATGTAGCGACTAGGGCATGCGGCACACCCGGAGAGCGCACCCTGCCGAAATGAGCAGCGAGCCGCCCGGTGTATTCATGAGTGAGTTACTTCTGTTTCCATCCCTGCTGGCGAGCGGGGCTGAATAGCTATGGGAACGGTTCGCAGGGCGCGGATGGGCGAGGGCATGAGAACGGCGATGGGGACGAGCATGAGGGCAGTGCCAACAGCAAAGGTTGCACGTATTCCGAAGGCAGCAACCAGAATCCCCGCGACGACTGCAGCCAGCGGGCGGGAGCCGGCGGACAGCCACGTACTGACGGACTGCATGCGCGCCTGAAATTCAGGTGCGCACAACACCTGTCGTGTTGATCTCTGCATGGTTCCGGCAGTGGCCGCACAGGCGAGCTGCACCACCAGAGACGAGGCCAGGACGATCTGCCAAGCGAAGCCCGGGTCGGCGAACAACAACGGGATCTCTGTCAACGGGGTAAGCGCAAACCCGACGATGATCGGTGGCCCGGGCCCAAACGATTCACTGATTCGAGGTGCCAGGAGGGCACCTATCAAGCTTCCGAGTCCGCCGATCCCCATTACCAGCCCAAGGGTGGCCGGACTCCAGTTGAGCATGGAGAGCAGAAAGAAGGTTCGATAGGTATTCATGATGCCCAGCGCAAAACCCAGCGTGGACAATGCTAGGATCAGAGGCCGAATTATCTCATGCCGGGCAACGTAACCCAGTCCGGTTCTGATCCCTTCGGCCATCCCAATGTGTTTCTGAAGCCGATAGTGCTGGGAGCCTCCCCGGATACGCCAGATACACCAGGCGCTCACGAGATGCGACAGCACATCGGCGAACACGGACCGAGCTGCCCCAAGCGCAGCGACCAGAGCAGCCCCTAAATTGCTCCCCGCACTGTCAGCCACTGAGAATGCGGCTCCAATTTTGGAGTTGGCATTCTGTAGCAGTTCTCCGTCGACAAGGTCCGGAAGGTAGCTGATAGCGGCCGCCTCGTGCAGCACCTTGGCAATGCCGAGCACGAATACGGCGCCGTAGAGATGGGGCATCCCGAGAACGCCGAGAACCGAAGCCAGCGGAACACTCACCAGGACGACGGCTGCCACCAAGTCCCCGGTGATCATCAGGAAGCGTTTCGAGTGCCGATCGGCCAACACACCGGCCGGCAGAGCGACCAGAAAGCTCGGCAATTGACTGAGGAACGCCAGAATAGCAACCTGCGCTGCGCTGGCGTGCAGGTCAAGAATAGCAACGGCAGGTACGGCGACGGCAGTGACCGCGCCTCCGGATAAACTTGCGCACTGGCCTGCCAGGTAGAGACGAAACCCTTGGTGCCGCCTCACCGCGTGACGCTTGATCGGCAACGATCCATCTTCAGTTTGCCCAACTTGCATCCGCGCGAGTCCACCTTCCTCTGGTTATCACAGGCGACGACTGCAAACCAGGAAAAATTTCGCGATGGCACACTCCTCTCCTCTACGGAAAACTATTCGGACTCTCTTCGGACTGGAACTCGTGGCGTGAAATCCCTTCGGCAGGATCACCGGTTCAACGCGTGAACTGCCATGAGCCCGCGTGGGCCCGTGCGCAGTATCTTGACATGTTCACACCAAGACACTTCCGCACACCTGGTGCGGAGAGGTTGGCTGAGATGCAGCCGTCCCGCTCCACGGCCCTCGGCATGACGTTTAAACCTCAGCCCGAGGTCAGCGGCTTGAACCGGCCCCGGGTTTCGCCGTTCCGGCGGGGCAAGGGCTCGACACGGATGATCCCGAGCTGGCCGGACTCCATCGACCCCGCCGGCCCGAGGCGGACCGCGCCGCTACTGGATACGGTCCAACTCGGGCCGGGGGACGCCGTGATGGCCGTTACGGCCGTGATAGCCGTGACCACAGCACGGCTGCCGTGAGGTAGTCGACGCCGTGAGCAACCGGCCACTGATGGCAGGGCCCCGCCGTTTGATCAGGAGGGTTGAACCGGCGGGAGCCGCCAGCGGCCGGAGTGGCCGGGCGGCAGTTCCATGTCGCGACGGACCGACGTGTAGTACTTCTCCCGCGCCACGCGCTGCTTCTCAAGCTGGGTCGACCATGCTTCGGCGGTACAGGCCGGTGCACGAAGAAGGGCTTCGAGCTCCACCACTGTGAGCGCCCATAGGTGCGCAGCATCGACCACCTCAGGGGAACCGAGCATCAGCAGCCCCTCTCCAGCGGGTGACCGGGCGTCATCGGCCTCGTCCAGAAGGGGGGCCGCTTCGTCGGGCGGCAAGGGCTGACGGTGCCCGTCGTGGCCGAAATGCGCGGCGACACGGCGGTTCAGAGTGACGGTCTTCTTCAGCGTCAACGCGTAATCGCTGTAGGCCGCGAGCCGCCGCTCCTGCCAGCGGGCTCCTTGCTCCCGCCGGAACCTCGCCCGATCGCCACGCATGACCACCACGTATGAGCCAAGAGCACCGATGACCAAGCCGAGCAGGGCGGGAAGCTGCTTTATGAACTCTGACACGGCTGCATGGTGATGCGTCATGGTGATGCATCAACTCTGGGCAATTCTCGGGGATTCGGTCTGTACGTCCGCTCAAGCGGCGGACTTCCACGCTCCGTTCCCAGGCTCTCGCTCTGGTCGTGCGGATGGTTGCCCAACACGCGCCAAGCTCTCGTTCGCGCGCCGGTCAAGGGCTTAGCTCATGCGGGTGAGTTTGCCGTGTCCGTCTGCGCCTGCCCTGGGGTCTCTGGAGCCTTGTATACGGCAACGTCGCACCGAACTACCTGATTGGACGCCCTCTTGAACAAGCGCATGCTCGCTGTCACTCCTCTCGCCCTCGTCGCGGGTCTGGTCTTCGCACCGGTATCCAGTGCCGCGCCCGGCGGTACGCCCGCCGTGGCTTGCGGGCGGCTCGTCGACGTCAGGACGCTGCCCGCCGGAACGAATCTGGACCTCCTGAACGAGGCGGCCAGGGGGTTGGGTTTGCGTGAGGTTCCTACAGTGGCCGGAGGCGGATGCGATGTCTCGATTCGTACCGACGCCTATTCGGGAACGACTCCGTACCCGAGGAAGGGTCCGGTCGTTCTTCGTGCCGGCGAGTACGCGCCGCGTCAGCAGTACTGCACGGACTCGGTGAGTGTGGATGGCGCGTTCACCTTTCCAGGAAGTGATGGTCCTCCGATTCCGGGGCTGGTTGTCTTCGCGTCTGGCTGCACCGAGGAGGTGAACCCGCTGCTGGTCTGAGCGGCGGGTTCAGGGCCGGGCGGTGATGACTCCGTCCTGCCCTTCGGTGTTCCGCTCGAAGGCGGCTGCGACGGCTTGTTGGCCTGGCTGACTCCCCTCTTCTTGGGTGAGGGCTTCGACGGGTTCGAGCGCTTCGGCGTGTTGAGACGTGGGAGCAGTCCCCGCGTGTGCCGGGAGCAGTGGGATCAGCCCGGCCGTGATCCACGTGGCCAGGGGCCATCCCCGCGCATGCGAGGATCAACGGTACGCCGCCTGCTGGCGAGTTCGTACCGTGGACCAGCCCCGCGCGTGCGGGGAGCACAGGAGGTCCACGAGCATCGCGTCATGCCCGCCGGGGCCATCCCCGCGCGTGCGGGGAGCAGGGTCGGTCCGCGGCTGTGCGAACACTTCACGTGGGACCATCCCCGCGCGTGCGGGGAGCAGCATGATGGGGCCCCGACGAGTTCTGACGTTCAGGGACCATCCCCGCGCGTGCGGGGAGCAGGCCCGGCGACTCCACAACCGCTTCAACGCACTGGGACCATCCCCGCGCGTGCGGGGAGCAGCGGCGTCGGCGGAGCGCTCGTAGAAGTCGGGGGGGACCATCCCCGCGCGTGCGGGGAGCAGAAGCTCGATCAGCCTCGCGAACCGATCGTACTTGGACCATCCCCGCGCGTGCGGGGAGCAGGCGAGACCGGTGATCACCGGTCCGTGTTCGTCGGGACCATCCCCGCGCGTGCGGGGAGCAGTCTGTGTGACCTGCGGCGTTACCTCGCGGGTGTACGTCTTCTGACCACTTTCACACAGTCCGGCATAACCACCCCAAGGCTCCCACAGCAGGCACAAGCGGCGCGCTGCGAGGTCAACCCATCAGCCCGGCCACCGTGCGCGCCCTCTCGATCGATTGCTTCATGGCCATCGTGGAGTCCTCCAAGGCCCGATTCTCATCGTGGAGATGCGAGACACAGAAAAGGTACGCGACCTGTCGTACCCGCCGACCGATCCCGCCTTTGAGAGCGCCGCCTCCTTGTCTCACGCGACGCGTCAATGACCCAACCGACGTCGCGCGTCGAACCGGCGCAATACTCGCACCACGCGCCACACTCCTGTCGCCGCTCCCACCAGCCTGCCCCCAGTCAACACACCGTCCCGCGCCGTACCAGAGACTCCAAAGACCAGCACGAGAACCAGCGCGGCGGCGAGCACTACCGCAGCCAACAGCGCGGCCGTCACCAGGGCGAAAACGATTTCTAACGTCATCGCGTCCTTTTCCCACCGTGACTCGCGTCCCGCGTCCATGCCGCAAGTCTTACACCCCGCCCATCCACAGCCGCCTCGCTCTGCCACCGCTCTCGCCCACCCACTGCGGCGGCGCAACCAACTGAGTTGACACGCGTCGAGCCGTAAACCATCCGTCCCTCCAACTCCCACAACGGCAGCGAGTTGTAGAACTTCCGGGGCGGGCGCGATGCCGGTGATCGGCATGAGGCCGACGTCGAGGACCTGATGACCCAGTGCGCCCCGTGCCCGTACATACAGCTCCCCGAGTGACGGTGCGTGCGCGGCGCCCGTCGCTGACCGTAGGAGCGAGCACGTGGTCGGCCCAGCGAGGCCACCATTCCTGATTCGTCCTTGCGGATGAAGCCGAGGCCTCCGGGGGGGGCGGTGAACGGAAGAGGATCTTCTTAGCCTGGGGACGACGCTCGTTGAGCCGCCGGGTCGCGTCCCACGCCGCCGACCTCGGCCGGGTTGGGCGTGCCCGCCGGCGCGGGCGGGCAGCAGCGGCGGTTCAGGCTACCTAAACCGGGATCAGCCCCGCGAATGCGGGGAGCAGGGGGGACCACCCGGCCACCGGCACCATCGGCCTGGGACCATCCCCGCGTCAGCAGGGAGCACAACAGCCTGTTCGCCCTGATGCTGCCCAGCATCGGACCATCCCCGCGCGTGCGGAAGCAGAGCAGCGTCACGGATTCGGTGTAGCGCGTGTAGGGACCATCCCCGACCGTGCGGGGACCAGCCTTCGCGGACGCCGAACGCGGTTCCGGAGTAGGGACCATCCCCACGCACGCAGGGAGCAGCACCCCTCCTCGGTTAAAAGGGCGGTGTAGATGGGGCCATCCCCGCGTGTGCGGGAAGCAGCCGAAGCGGGGCCAGTCCGGGTGGCGCTCGGTCGTCCACCAGGTGTGGGCGGCCCTGACCTCGTCCCAGAGGTGGCGGGGGCCATGCTGCCAGATGCGGGTTTCCCGGCCGTCGTGGGTCAGGGCGCAGGCCCAGGAGCGGTCGTTCAGGCTGTAGAACCAGTGGGGTTCGGCACCGTTCCGTTTCTCCGCGGCCACGTACGTGCAGTCGCGTACGCGCAGGCTCAGTGCGAACGTCAGCGCGCTGAAGCGGTCGCCGGACGCGAGGGCCGCCGGCCGCGCGGGCGACCAGGTTGTTCGTCGAACTCATCTGTTCCGTCCTCTCGGTGGGGGCATTCGCTCTGGCGCGGCTTCTACAGGCGGTACCGGGCGTGCCTGCTGTTGGTTTCTCGTACGCGTTCGCGGATGCCGTCCGGCGATCCCGGCTGCGGCGGTGCGTCCGGTCAGAGGGCCGCGCCGCATCTGCACGGAGGGAACTCCGCCAGCGATGCGTAGCGCGTGAGGCCGGGGCCCTTCCGCGGGGCGTCCCCGCCCGTGCGGGTGGGGAGTGGGCCCGGTGCCGGGGCGGCTCCATCCTCTTCAACAGGCACGCTTCCGTGCCCCTCCGTATCCATTTCACTACCAAACGCACTCAGCGTGGCCTAGCCTCACAAGGTCAGCGACGTGGCAGTCAGGGAAGACATATTGGTCAACCTCAAGGAACTGAATCCGGACGCGTCGCCACAGGCTGCCTACGGTGCGCGTCTACGCAGGATGCGCGAGGCGCGCGGCTGGATTCAGGATCACCTCGCCTCGATGGTCGGATGCACCGGGCGCCACATCTCAGCAATCGAAACTGGTCGCAAATCGGCAACCCTGCCGTTCTCGCGGAGACTGGACGTCACGTTCGAAATCGCAGGTACGCCCGATTCGTTCGAGCGTGAGTAGCGCGAGACGAAGCACGGCAGTCTGTTGGAGGGCTTCCCCGAGTACGTGGGGCACGAAGGCCGAGCCGTTGAGATCGGGCTGTCCGAGATCGGCATCCTCCCTGGCCTGATGCAGACCCACGCTAACGCGCGGGCCGTGGCCGAAGGTGATCTACAACGCGGCTCCATCACGCCCGAACAGGTCGACGAGCGCGTCTCGTTCCTGCTGGATAGGCAGGCCACGTTGGTAAGGGTCCGGCCACCGATGGTATTCGTCGTCATGGACGAGAGCTGCCTGCTTCAGGCTGTCGGCGGGCCGAAGGGCGTGGCCGCCCAGTTGCAACGACTGGAGGAGTTGGCGGCGCTCCCCAACTGGTTCTCCATGTCTCCCCGTTCGGAATCGGCGCACGCAGAGCGTTCAACCTGCCGGTCAACCTGCTCACGCTCGCCGACCGGTCCGTAGTCGCCTACGCCGAATCACAAGCGCAGGGTCACGTCGACCGGGAGCCGTCGTTCGTAGTACCCATGCTCACGGCCTACCATCAACTGCAGGGCGAGGCGCTGTCGCAGGCAGCGACAGCGGCCGAGATCAGCCAGTTGCGAAAGGGAGCCCCGCGACGAGGAATCCCCCCGCTGGTACAAGTCCTCGTACAGCTCGAACGGCGGCAACTGCGTCGAGGTCGCCGCCAACCTCGCCATCGCTGCCAGGATCGTCCCCGTCCGTGACTCCAAGCAAGCGACCGGCCCTGTCGTAACCGTCTCCGCCGATGCCTTCGCCGAGTTCGTCGCAGGCATCCAAGCCGGCACCGTCTGACCGGTCGCCGTAGCACTGTCCCCAGCAAGGGGCCTCACTCGGGGCTGATCACCGCCCTACCTCGCCTCACTCCGCCGACCGGGTCTACGGGCCTCGCCCATGTGCCGCTCGGCCTACATATCGGTCGTCTGTATCACTGAGACCAGGGGCAATCCCCGCGCGTGCGGGGAGCAGGTTCGCGGCGCCGGGCATCACCTTCAGCGCGCGGGACCATCCCCGCGCGTGCGGGGAGCAGAAGCTGCCGAGCGCCGGGTTGGGCCAGGCCCAGGGACCATCCCCGCGCGTGCGGGGAGCAGTGATCGTTGTCAGCGAGCGGCTCACTGTGCCGGGGACCATCCCCGCGCGTGCGGGGAGCAGCCGACCTTGCGGGGCACCTGCCGGCCGCGGTCGGGACCATCCCCGCGCGTGCGGGGAGCAGCCGACCTTGCGGGGCACCTGCCGGCCGCGGTCGGGACCATCCCCGCGCGTGCGGGGAGCAGGCGATGCTCGAAGGCGGAGCGTGGGCGCTGACGGGACCATCCCCGCGCGTGCGGGGAGCAGGCTCCGCTTGCGCTCCTGCTGGTCACCCCGTTCGGGACCATCCCCGCGCGTGCGGGGAGCAGCTCTGTCCGGGCCTGGACAGGCCGTCAGTCGCGGGACCATCCCCGCGCGTGCGGGGAGCAGCGCGGCGCATGCCAACAGGCGCTCCGGCGTGCTGGACCATCCCCGCGCGTGCGGGTAGCAGTTCACCCCGGACCAGGCCGTGGCGATCCTGAAGGGACCATCCCCGCGCGTGCGGGTAGCAGGGTGCGTGACCTGCGGCTTTACGCTGCGTGCGCGCCGTTTCTGACCACTTTCGCGCAGTCCGGCATATCCACCTCAATAATCGGATAGCAGGCAGACAGCCCAGTCCCGGCCAACAACCCTACCGTCCGCGCCAATCTCCCCACCCCCACCCACCACGCGCGCACCCAAGGCTCAGGGCGAATGTCAGCGCACCGAACCGGTCGGCCTCCGGCCAGGGCCTCGCCGTCTCGCCGTCTCGACCAGGTCCAACGTCGATGGCGCGCCCGGTGGTTGATGGGACGACCCCCTCAAGCCCGCCCCCCGTCCGCCGGCAGGTACCCCAGTTGGGCCGCGTGGACGCCTGCCTGGAAGCGGCTGCGGGCGTCCAGGTGGCCGAGGAGGCCGGTGGCTATGCGGCGGGCGGTTCGGGGGGAGACGCCCAGGCGCTTGGCTATGGCCTCGTCCGTGTAGCCGCGGGCCAGCAGGCGCAGGGTTTCGTGTTGTTGCCGGGTCAGCGAGTGGTCAGCGGGCTTCTCGGACGGGCCGTGGGGTTCGGCGCGGTCCCAGACGCTTTCGAACAGGGCCTCCAGCGCCGCGATGAGGCCCGGACCCGACACGACGAGCGCGCCGAGCGAGGAGTCCTGGTCGTCCAGGGCGACCAGGGCGAGGCGGTGGTCGGTGATGATCATGCGGGTGCTGAGCGAGGGAGCGGTGCGGATCTCGGCGCCGAGCGAGGCCAGCCAGGTCACATGGGCCACCGTGGGCGGGTGGTTGTGGATGCTGTCGAGGTAGACCGTACGCATCCGCACCCCGCGCTCCAGGAGTTCCTGGTTGAGCGGGCGGGAGGCGTGCATGTTCTCCTCGGTCTGCGCGCCGCCCGTCGCGAAGGTCAGGATCTCCTCCTCCACCTCCTCGTGCAGCCGGGTCAGGTAGTCCCGTACGTGGTCCACGCCGTCCAGATGCACCACGGGTGACTCACCGGCTGCGGGATGGGTGGCGGGGAGGCCGCAGAGGAGTTCGGCCACGGCGGCCTCGCCGTCCGCCAGCCGCTGCCGCTCGGCGGCGAGCAGGGCGCGGCGGCGGGACAGGAGCATCTCCAGGCCCAGCCGGGGGTCGACCACGTGCAGTCGCCGCTCCCCGGCGTTCGCGGCCGGGCGCACCAGGGACAGGTCGAGCAACTCCTTGACAGCGCCGTCGAATTGCTCCTGTGTCAGTTGGAGGTGAGAGCGATGCTCCGCGAGGGACGCGTACGGCTGGCCGAGCAGTGCCCGGTAGACGACCTCCGCCGTGGCGTCCAGACCCAAAGGGTCGAGCATCGTCCCTCCTCGCTAGGAGCTCTGTCGCTTAACGGAGTTATTTCCGCAGACGCCGCCGTCTACTCTTCAGCACCCCGTTGACGCTGCGGTAAAGAGCATGGCACGAGCGCGTGAGCGAGGGCAGGCGGGCTCCCGGTGGCCGGGACGGACGGATGCGGGCGTCCACATGCTGGACGGAAGGGGCCATGGCCTCATCGGTCCACCGGTCTCACCTTCACCGTTGCGTCGCTCGCGTACAAAACTCACGGTGCTGTCGAACGCTCCCCACCGATGGTTCGAAGGGCTTCCGCATGACGCGTCTCCACCGGTTCTCCTGTACCGCTCTCCTGTCCCTGGCCCTGAGCGGCGGGGTTCTCGCCATGACCCCCGCGTACGCCGCAACCGCTTCCGCCGTACAGAACGCCCAGACCGCCCAGAACGCCCCGGCCGCCTCCGACTCCGCCACCGATGCCCCCGGTCCCGCCGCCCTGCTCACGCCCCCGGGCGACCAACCGCACGACTTCGGCTGGCAGTAGTCGTCCCCTCCGGGACGGCGCTACGAGGCAGGCGGCCCGACGGGCCGCGGAGAGTGCACGGGAAGGCGGACGACGGTGCTGTTCCAACTGCTCGGGCCCCTGAGCATCACCGATGGGCGGGACGTCGTGGTTCTCCCGCCCTCCAAGCCGACCGCGCTCCTGGCCGCCCTGCTCATCCGGCCGGGGCGGGTCGTCTCCACCGACCACCTGCAAGAAGCCGTCTGGGGCGAGGAGCAGCCCACGACGGCCAAGGCCGCGCTACAGAGCTGTGTGCTCCGGCTGCGCCGGATCTTCGCCAAGTACGGCATCGAGGACCAGGCCGTCGTGGCGGTCGCCGGCGGCTACCGCATCCACGCCGACGCCGAGACCCTCGACCTGCTCCACTTCCGGCAGCTCGTCGGCCGGGCCGCGACGGCCGGTGAGGACTCCGAGCTGTACACCCTGCGGGCCGCACTCGCCCTCTGGCAGGGGCCGCTGCTCGCCAACGTGCCCTCCGGGCTGCTGCACCGGGACGAGGTGCCACGGCTGGCGGAGGAGCGCCTGCGGGTCCTGGAACGGGTCTGCGACATCGAACTGGAACACGGCCGCTGCCGCGAAACTCTTGTTGATCTATGGGAAGTTACGCGCGTATACCCGGCTCACGAGCGGTTTTCCGAGCAGCTGATGCTGGCCCTGTACCGGACCGGGCGGCAAACGGAGGCGCTGTCGGAGTACCGGAGGATCAAGACGTACCTGCGCGAGGAACTCGGCGTCGACCCCCGGCCCGGACTCCAGCGCCTGGAACTGGCGATCCTGCGGGGCGACGAGCTGGGCGCCCCGGACACCGGGCACGCCCCCGTCTCGCTCGTGTCCCCCACCGCCCCGCCGGCCCCGCTTCCGCCGGCCGTCCCGGGCGGGGGCGGAGCCGTGTCCCGCCCCGGCGGCGGTACGGCGGTGGCGCCCCTCCCCGCGGTGCCCGGCTTCACCGGCCGGCGGAGGCAGGTGGAGGAGCTGGTCGCCCTGCTGACGGACACCGGCCCCGCCCTGTTCGGCGCCGACGGGGACGGCCACTCCTTCGACGGGCGGCCCGGTACGGGGCCCGAGCGGGCCCCGGTGGCCGTGCTCTCCGGGGCGCCCGGCATCGGCAAGACCGCGCTCGCCCTGCACGTGGCGCGCCTGGTGGGCGGGGACTTCCCGGGCGGCTGCCTGCTGCTGCCGCTGACCCTGCCCGACGGCACCCCGCGCCCGACGGAGGAGGCCGCGGCCGAACTCCGCGACGCGCTGCCCGCCCCGGCCGGCGCCGGGCGGGGCCGCACCCTGCTGATCCTCGACGACGTCGTCCACCCCGACCAGGTGCGCCCCCTGCTCACCGCCAACGCGGGCGGCGCCGCGATCGTCACCAGCCGGATGGGGCTGGCCGCCCTCGTCGCCACGCACGGCGGAACCGTGCACCGGCTCGGCGCGCTCGGCCCCGAGGAGTCGGAAGCCCTGCTCACCGCCGTACTGGGCCGGGAACGTGTCGCCGCCGAGCCGTCGGCCGCACGGCTGCTGGCCTCGGTGTGCGGGCACCACCCGCTCGCCCTGCGGATCGCCGCCGCCCGGCTGCTCACCCGGCCCCTCCTCAAGCTGGCCGACTGCGCGGACTGGCTCCGGCACGACCTGCCGGGCCGCCTCAGCCTGGCCGACGACCCCCGGATGTCCGTACCCCTGACCCTGGACGAGGCCCTGGGCCGGCTCCCCCCGGTGCTGGCCGAAGCGCATCTGCGGCTCGGGGCGGCGACGCACGGCCGGCTCACCACGGATCTGGCCGCCGCCGTTCTCGGCGTTCCGTGGGAGACGGCCGAAGACGTGATGGAACGGCTCCTCGACGCGGGCCTCCTGGAGGAGGAACACCCCGGCGCCTTCCGGATGCACGAACTGCTGCGCGCACACGCCCGGCGCGCGACCGCCCCCTCCGTCGGCCATGCCCCGGCCCTCCTGCGCCCGCCGCGGCGCGGGGAGACACCCCAGGCGGGCAGTACCCGTCCCACCGCCCTGCGGTGACACCCCGTCACCGCACTGTGGACACCACCCCCCGTGTCCCCCCGGACCGGCCACCCGGCGCCTGAGCCCCGGATCCGGCAGCCTCCGCCCGACCGTGCCCGGACCAGCACCACATGCACCACATGCACCACACACACCACATGCACCACACGCGCATCACGAGTACCACCAGCACCTCCAGCACCACCAGCGCCGCGAGCACCCCCAGCGCCACGAGCACCTCCAGCACCGCCAGCACCCCCAGCACCACCAGCACCACCAGCACCGCCCATGACACCCGGCACCACCCGCTCCGTACTCCCCCCTACGCCCCTACAGCCGGACAGGGCGGCCCGTGCCCCGGGCCGGCCGTCCCACCCCCAGAACAAGAGGTGTGACGCACCCATGGCAGCAACGCCGTACACAGAGACCGCAGGGACCCGGCCACGAGTCCGCCGTGACGTCCTGTTCACCGAGACACCCGACGGCGTGATCTTCCACAACGCCGACGGAGGGTTCCGGCTCACCGCCAGGTCCGGCTACCGGTTCGCCACGCTCATCGTGCCCCACCTGGACGGCAGTAGATCCGTCGAGGAGATCTGCGAGGGCTTCGGCGACCGGCAGAAGGCGATGGTCGGCGAACTCGTGCAGGCCCTCTACGCGCGCGGCTTCGCCCGCCCCGTACCGGCACCGGACGAATCGGCGGCCCTGCGGACGGCCCCCGCCCCCGCCGAGCGCTTCGCCCAGCAGATCGCCTACGTCGACCACTACGCGGACGACGCCGACGCCCGGTTCGCCCGCTACCGCGCCACCCGGGTCGCCGTGCTCGGCGACGGTCCGGTGGCCCGCTGGTGCGTGCTGTCGCTCATCCGCAACGGCTGCGCCACCATCGGCGTCGATCCCGCCCTCGTCGACGGCTCCGGGGGCACCACGGCCGAGGAGTTCGCGGAGGTCCACCGGGAGGCAGCCCGGCTGGCCGAGGAGGACTGCCCCGTCGAGCTGTCCGTGCTCCCCGAGCCGCCCGCCCCCGGGGCCGCCGGCGACGGCTGGGCGGCGTACGGGGGGTACGACTTCGTCGTCACCGCGGCCGGTCCCCATGTGCCGGGCACCGTGCTGTCGTTGCTGCGGGAAGGGGTGCCCGAGGGGCGGACGCTGCTCCCGGCGTGGACGTTCCAGGGCCGGGCCGTCGTCGGGCCGGTCATGACCTCCCGGGCGGCGGCCTGCTGGGCCTGCGCGGCCCTGCGGCTGGGCGCGGCCGGCGGTGCGGCCGACGCGGCGGCGGCCGGGCTCTGGAGCGGGCTGGCCCTCGGCACCGGCACCCCCGGCGCCCAGCCCTCGGGCCCGCTCGCGGCGATGCTCGGCAACCTGCTCGGCTACGAGGTGTTCCGCCTGGTCACCGACGCGCTGCCGGCCGAGACCCGTGACCGGCTGCTCATCCAGGACATGGCCTCCTTCGACGTGGCGTCGGAGCCGCTGCTGCCGCACCCCGCCTGCCCGTTCTGCGCGCTCCCGGCCGCCCTTCCCGAGCCGGTCGACCTGGCCTCCGCTCCGGCCCGCCCGGCGTTCCTCCCGACCGTGGCCACCGCCCCCGACGACGAGGCCGCGCAGGGCCCGCTCGCCGAACTCGAACGCCGCTCCGCCCTCGTCCGCCCGCACGCCGGGGTGTTCACCGCCTACGCCGACGAGCGGCTGACCCAGACCCCGCTGAAGGTGGGCGCGGTCGTCCTGGGCGGCCTGGGTACCCCCGGCCCGAGGACGGTCACCGCCTTCGACGTCCACCACACCGCCGGGGCCCGGCTGCGGGCGCTGAACGCCGCCGCCACGGTCTACGCCGAGCACGTGGTGCCCGCGCCGGGACCCGACGACGCCACGGCGGAGCTGCCCGCCGTGGACCCGGACACCCTCACCGTCGCCTCCGGGACCGGCGGGACCGGGGCGGCCACCCGCTGGACGGCGGCCGTCTCCCTGCTCACCAAGGAGGCGGTGCGGGTGCCGGCGGGCGCGGTGCGCCCCTTCGGCGCGGACAACGCGGACCGGCGCTTCGAACCCACCCGGGCCGGTGCGGGGGCCGGTGCGGACCTGCCCGAGGCCGCCGCGGCCGGCCTGCTGTCGGCGCTCGCCCACGACGCGCTGCGCCGGGCCGTACGGGGAGCCGGAGCGGTCTGCGTGATCACGCCCGAGACGCTCGGCGAAGAGCCCGAACCGGTGTTCCTGCTGCGGTCGGCGGCCCACCTCGGCCTCACCGTCGAGCTGCTGGACCTCGGCGAGCGGGCGCACTCCGGGGCTTCGGTCGTCCTCGCCAGGACGACCGGCACCTCCGCCCCCGCCCTCTGGGCCGTCGGCGCGGCCCCGGACCTCGCCTCGGCTGCCGTGGACGCCCTGCGGGACCTGCTCGGCGAGGCGCAGACGGCCGACGGGCGGGCGGAGTCCGCCGACGGCACGGGCGCCCTGGACACCGGGGACCCGCTGCTGCGCGACCTGGACCCGGCGCTCGTCCCGGTCACCTCCGGACAGCCCGCCGCCCCGGACACCCCGGCCGGCGGGAACGACGCCGGGTGGACCCGCGTCCTGGAACGCCTCGCCGCCGCCGGGCGGGACGCCCTGGTCGTGCCCACCCACGCCGCCGACCTGCCGACCGCGGGCATCCACACCGTCCGCGTCCTGCTCACCCGGGCGGCCGCCGATGCCGGCTGAGACCGCCGTACGCCCCCGGCCGGCCGAGCCCTCCGAAGCCGTCGACCGGTTCGCCGCGGCCCTGCGGGACGCGCTCGGTGAGACCGGTTGCGCGCAGCCCGTGACCGTGGCGCGGCTCGGCGTCCGGGACGCGTACGCGCCGGCCGGCGCCACGGGCGGGGACACCCCGGCCGACGGCGCCCTGCCCGTCCATCTGTACGGCCGCCAGGTGCTGATCGGGCCGTGGCCCGCCCCGGACGGGCGCGCGGGGTGCGGGACCTGTCTCGCGCGCCGCTGGCAGGGCGTGCGCTCGGTGTCCCTGCGCGAGGGCCTCGAACTGGGCAACGGCACCCGGCCGGTGGGCGACTGGCCGTACGGCACGGCCTTCGCCGTCACCGCCGTCACCGCCCTGGTGGCGGGGCTCGCCGGGGCGGAGCCGGAGCCCGGACCGTACCCCCGGGTCCATCTGCTGGACCTGGACGCCATGACCGTACGCAGCCACCCCCTCGTCCCCGACCCGGAGTGCCCCGGCTGCTCCACGCCCCGGCCCGACACCGCCGAGGCCGCCGCGCTCACCCTGCGGCCGGCGCCCCCGTACCGGCCGGGTGTCTTCCGGGTGCGGCGGGTGGAGGACTACCGGCTGCCGGAGGACGCCTTCGTCAACCCGCACTGGGGCGCGCTCGGTTCCTCGGTGATCTGCGACGTCGCCTCCACCACCACGTCCGCCACCGTCGGCTGCTTCTCGACCCGCTCCGGGGACTACCTCCGGGAGACGTTCTGGGGCGGCCACGCGGACACGTACGCCCACAGCCGGAGCATCGGGGTCCTGGAGGCGCTGGAGCGCTACGCCGGGATGCGGGCCCGTGCCAGGACCACCCGTCTCACCGCCTCCCTCGACGAGCTGGGCCCCGACGCAGTCGATCCGCGCGAAACCGGGCTGTACGCCGAGGAGTTCCACACGGCCAACCCCCGGGTGCGGCCGTTCGCCCCCGACCGGAAGATCCCCTGGGTGTGGGGCTGGTCGCTCCGCGACGACCGCCCGCGCCCGGTCCCCGAGATCCTCGCCTACTACCACGCGCCCGGCCTGGAGAACCGGTTCGTGCAGGAGAGCTCCAACGGCTGCGCCTCGGGCGGCAGTACGGAGGAGGCCGTCTACTTCGGCCTGATGGAGGTCATCGAGCGGGACGCCTTCCTGCTCTCCTGGTACGGGCAGGTGCCGCTGCGCGAGATCGACCCGTCGACCAGCTCCCGCCCCGCCACCCGGCACATGGTGGACCGGCTGGCCATGTACGGCTACCGGGCCCGCTTCTTCGACACCCGGATCAGCTTCCCCGTCCCCGTGGTCACCGGCTGCGCCGAACGCTTCGACGGCGCCACCGGCCGGATGTGCTTCGGCGCGGGCGCCGGGCTCGACCCCGAATCCGCCCTGGACTCCGCGCTCTGCGAGATCGCCACCGACGCGGTCAACCTCGTCGGCCGGACGCTGCGGGACGAGGAACGGCTGCGCGCCATGGCCACCGACTTCGACCGGGTCACCACCCTCCACGACCACCCGCTGTCCTACGGAATTCCCGAGATGGGCCGGCACGCCGACTTCCTGCTGCGGCAGCCCGGACCCCGCCCGCCGCTCGCCGTCGCCGACCT
Source organism: Streptomyces sp. ATexAB-D23 (assembly GCF_000373645.1). Classification (GTDB taxonomy): domain Bacteria; phylum Actinomycetota; class Actinomycetes; order Streptomycetales; family Streptomycetaceae; genus Streptomyces; species Streptomyces castrisilvae. The sequence continues at coordinate 127,033 of NZ_KB892068.1, forward strand.
GGCCTGGCCGGACACCGGGGGCGCGCAGGCCACCCCCGACCTGCGCGCCGACCTGCTGCGCGCGGTCGGCGCCGTCACCGCCGCCGGATACGACGTGGTCGTCGTCGACCAGACCCTGCCCGAGCAGCGCGCGCTCGGACTGCACACCGTCAAGGTGCTGGTCCCGGGGCTGCTCCCCATCGACTTCGGCTGGTCCCGCCAGCGCGCCCGGCACATGCCCCGGATGCGGACCACCCTCGGCCCCGCCGGACTCAACCCCGCACCCCACCCGTTCCCATGACCGCACGTCAGCTCCGCCCGCCCATCCGAGAGGGGACCGACCCCATGGGATACGCCCATGAGTACGCCGACGCCGTCCTGCACCGCGGCCGCATCCCGATGGAGCCCGCCGACTTCGTCCCCGACTGGCCCGACGCCCCGCGCAGGGGCAAGTTCTACCCGGGCGTGGAGCCCTACGCCCTCCCCGACGGCGACGGCCTCCCGGACGCCCCGGCCGCACGCGGTCTGCTGCCCGCCCCGGACGGCGGCAGGGCGGCGGACGACCCGGCCGGCTTCACCCTCCCGCTGCTGTCCGCGATGCTCAAGGACTCCTACGGGCTGACCGGCCGCCGCCTCGGCATCCAGGCCAACAGCGACCTGTCCGGGCTGCCGCTGCACACCCACGCCAACTGGTCCCGGGGCACCGCGGGCGGCGGCGGCCTCTACCCGGTCAGCATCTACTGGGCGTCCGGCCCGTCCGGCCCGCTGACCCCCGGCATCCACTACTACGACGTCCAGCGGCACGCCGTGCAGCGGGTGCTGACCGGCGACGTCTCGGCCCGCGTCCGGGAGGCGCTCGGGCCGGACGCCCCCGCCGAGGCCCGGGAGACCGACCAGTACCTGATCCTCGGAGTCAAGTACTGGCAGAACGCGTTCAAGTACAACAGCTTCTCCTACCACGTGGTCTCCACCGACCTGGGCACCCTCGTGCAGACCTGGCGGATCTGGGCGGGCGCCCGGGGCCTCGTCACCTCGCCCGTGCTGTGGTTCGACGAGCCCCGGCTGAACGGCCTCCTCGGCACCGAGGGCGAGGAGGAGGGCGTGTTCGCCGTCGTCCCGCTGCGCTGGGACGCCCCGGCCCCGGCCGCCGCGGCGGCCCCCGCGGGACCCGACCCGGCCGTCCGCCACCGGGACGCCGAACGGTCGCGCACCGTGCTGGAGTTCCCCACGCTCCTCGCCATGCACGCCGCGACCACCCAGGGTGCGACGGACCGCCCCGCCCCCGGGGCGCTGGCCGCCGCCGCCGCGCCGCCCGCCCCGGCGGGCGGCACCCGCATCGCCCTCCCGGCCCCGGTCTTCCCCGCCGTCCCCGTGCGGCACGCCCTGCGCACCCGGCGCAGCAGCTTCGGCCGCTTCGACTCGGCGAACCCCGTCACGCCCGACCAGCTCTCCGCCGTCCTCGCGGCCTGCGCCGGGACCTCGCTGCCCAGCGAGGCGGACCCGGACGGGGCGGTGCGGCAGGCCCGGATGTACGCCTTCGTCAACCACGTCGAGTCCATCGAGCCGGGCGCGTACGTCTACGACCCCGAGGCGGGCGAGCTGCGGCTCGTCGAGGCGGGGCCGCAGGGGGCGTTCCTCCAGGACAACTACTTCCTCGCCAACTACAACCTGGAGCAGGCGGGGGCCGTCCTCGTGCCGACCGTCCGCACCACGGCCGTGCTGGACGCGGTCGGGGACCGCGGCTACCGTCTGGCGGCCGGAACGGCGGGCGCCGTGGCCCAGACGTTCTACGTGGCCGCCGCCGCGCTCGGGCTCGGCGCGGGCGTCGCCCTGGGCTTCGACAACATCTCGTTCATCGAGAAGCTCGGCCTGGACCGTGTCCGCGACGTCCCGGGCGACGGCGACGAGGCACCCCTGCTGATCATGCCGCTCGGCAACGAGCGCCCCCGGCCCGCCGACTTCCGGCACGAGATCGCCTGACGGGAACCCATCGATGACACTCCTGACACCCGACACCGCCCCCCGTCCGCCCGACGTGTGGGAACCCGGGCACCGCTTCCTGCTCCGTGCGGCCGGCCTGCCCCTGGAGACCGTCCGGGGCCTGCGCTGCCCCGGAACCGGCGACTGGGCGAACGAGGTCCTGGAACTGGAGCAGTGGCTGACCGCCGAGGGCGCCGCGCTCAGCGAGCTGCTGCACGGGCTGCTCGGCGCCGCCGACGCGGCCGGCAGCGACGCCCGCCGCCTGCTGCTCACCCTCCGCCGCGAGGTCTTCAACAACCGTCTGCCCGCCGACCCCGGGGCCGCCGAGCGCCTGGTGACCGGGCTGGCCGAACCGGCCGGAGCACGGCTCGCCGGCTGGCTGGCCCGCCGGACCCGGTACCGCGATCTCCTGGCCCAGGGACCCGGGCTGCTGGCCGGGGAGATGCGGGCCGCGCGCCGGGCGCTGCGCGAGGCGCTGTCCGGGGACCGCCTCCGGCTGGGGCTGCTGCTGGCCTCGCCCACGCTGGACAGCAGGCTCGACGGCTACCTGAAGGACACGAGCGCCGAGCCGGGCAAGCGGATGCGGAAGATCGAGCGTTCGGCGCTCACGTACCTCTACCGCACCGCGTGCAAGACGAGCCCCTTCAGCACCCTGACCGCCGTCGCCACCGGCACCTTCGACGCCGGCGCCCCGGACTCCGCTCCCCCCGCCCTGCGCGTCGGCGAGGAGTGGACCAGCCATGTCCGGCTCAATGTCGTCGTCCTCGGCCGGCTGGCCGACCTGATCCTCGCCGACCCCGTGCGCCGCCAGGACCTCCCCGTCGTCCTCGCCCCGGGCTGGGGCCGCGACGAGGACCGCATCCGCTACGTCCGCCAGTGGGTGACCACGGGCGACGACAGCGCGGCCGTCACCTTCGACGCCGTACGCGACCGGCTGTTCTACCTCCGCAGCAGCGGCACCCTGGACCGGCTGCTCACCTTCTTCTCCACCCACGAACGGCTGCGCCACCGGGACCTCGTGGACCTGCTGCGCACCGAGCGGGGCGCCGAGCCGGAAGAGGCCGAGCGTTACGCGGCCGCCCTGCTCCAACTCGGCATGGTGCAGGTGCCGGGCCTGCGCACCGATGTCCACAGCCCCGACCCGCTGCGCTCCTTCCAGCAGGCCCTGCGCGGTCTCGGGGCCCCCTGGGCGGACGCGGTCGCGGCGGGGCTGGACGGACCGGCCGCCTGCCTGGCCGCGTACCCCGGCGCCCCGCTCACCGAGCGGCGCACCCTGCTCCGCACGCTGCGCGCCCAGCTCCTGGACGTCCAGCGGGAGCTGGGAGCCGAGGACCCCGCGCTCCCGCAGACCCTGGTGTACGAGGACGTCAGTGCGGGCGAGGACCTGCCCGGCGGGCCCGGACCGCTGGCCGGTGCCACCGGACAGGCGCTGCGGCGGGTCGAGGGCATCCTCCCGATGTACGACATCACGCTGCCCCAGCGCATCACCCTGCGCGGCTTCTTCCTGGCCCGTCACAAAAGCGGCGGGCGCTGCGACGACCTGCTCGGCCTGGTGCACGACTTCCACGAGGACTTCTTCGACCAGTACATCTCCTTCACCTCCAAGCGCAGCGCCTTCGACGCCGACGGGGAGTACGTCCCCGAGGAGAACTGGCTCGGCCAGAGCGCCCTGCGCACCCTGGACACCGCCCGGCGGCGCTTCGTCGCGGGTATGCGCGAGCAGTGGGAGAAGCACGGCGCGTCGGACGAGATCCGGCTCCCGGCCGGTCTCCTCGCCGAGGTGTCCGATGAACTCGCCCCGATCACACCGGACTTCACGCCGCAGAGCCACCACATCCAGGTCGCCGGGGCGGGCCCGGACGGGCAGCCGCTGGTCGTCCTCAACCGCTCGTACGGCGGCCTCGCCTTCCCCTTCAGCCGGTTCACCCATGTCTTCGACCCCGACGGCACGACCGCCCCGGACACCGCCCCCGGCCTCTCGGAGCGGCTGCGCGGCGAACTCCTGGCCCACGCACCCCAAGGCGCCGTGCTCGCCGAGCTGACCGGGGGGCCGATCACCACCAACCTCAATCTGCACGAGCGGCTGACGAGCCACCAGATCGTCTGCCCCGGTGAGACCTCCACCGTCCCCGAGGACGCCCGCATCCACCTGGAGGACCTCTACCTCCAGCACGACGAGGACACCGACCGGCTCGTCCTGCGGTCCCGGCGGCTGGAGTGCGAGGTCGTCCCCGTCTACCTCGGCTACCTCGTGCCCGTCGCGCTGCCGGAGATCCCCCGCACCCTGCTGCTGCTCTCCCCGAGCACGATGACCCCCACCGACCCGTGGGGAGGCGTCCCCGAGGGCCCCGCCCACGACGGGGTCACCCGCAGGCCGCGCGTGGTCCACGACGGGGTCGTCATCAGCCGCCGCAGCTGGACGGCCGAGGCCCGCGTCCTGCCCGCCCGGACGCCCGGCGCCGACGAGGCGGAGTGGTTCCTCGGCTGGCGGCGCTGGCGGCGCACCCACCAGCTGCCCGCCCAGGTCTTCGCTACGGTCCTGCGCGAGGGGCGCCGCGCCCTGGGCGCCAAGCCCCTCTACGTCGACTTCGACAGCCCGTTGTCCCTGACCGCGTTCGACGCCCTGCTGGAACGCGGCCCCGGAGACTGTGTGGTCCTGCGGGAGGCGCTCCCGTCCGAGGACGCCCCGCACGTGATCTCCGAACAGGGGCACCACGTCGCCGAACTGGCCGTGGAAACCTTCACCTCCCGCCCGCGTACCGAGGACGGCCCGACATGCCGGAACTGATCTCGTCCAGCCCCGCCGCCCGCCCCGTCGACACGGAGCGGGGGGAGTGGATCGCCCTGCACGTCTTCTACGCGGCCAGCCCCCGGCCGATGCTGGTCAACTGCGTGCGGCCGCTGGTCGCCGAGCTGACCGCCGAGGGGCTGCTGGCCGGCCACTTCTTCATCAACTACTGGCTGGAGGGGCCGCACGTCCGGCTCCGGCTGCGCCCCGCGAGCCCCGAGGCCGCTCCCGAGGTGCGGCGCCGCGCCGAGGAGGCCCTGACCGCCTTCCTCCGCACCCGGCCCGCCCTCTACGAGGTCGACTCCGGGTTCCTCAAGGACTTCTACAACGCCCTGTTCGACATCGAGTTCCCCGGCGAGGACCGGGGCCTGTACATGGGCGAGGACGGCCGGATGAACCTGCGGCCGAACAACTCCTTCAGCCTGGAGCCGTACGCCCCCGAGTACGCCAAGTACGGCGGCCCGGCCGGCGTCGAGCTGGCCGAGTGGCACTTCCGGCACTCCAGCGACCTGGTCATCGACGCCTTCCGCACCATGAACCTCCACCTGCGGACCGTGCTGCTGGGCACCTCCGCCCAGCTGATGATGGTCATGGCGAGCTGCTTCCTGCCGGAGGAGGACCGGCTCGCCGACTACCTCGACGGCTACTACGCGTTCTGGCACCGCGCGTTCCCCGGCACCGGCTTCATCGGATCGCAGGAGTACGAGCGCAACTACGCGCAGATGGCACCCGCCCTGGGGAGCCGCTTCGCCGCGATCCGCTCCGCCGTAGCCGCAGGTGAGCTGGGCCGGCTGCCGTCCTTCCTGCGCGGCTGGGCGGAACACTGCCTGGAGCTGCGGGACCGCGTCGCCGATCTCGCCACCCGGGGCGAACTCCTCTTCCCGGTCTGGGACGGGCCCGCCCGCGAGGACACCGGCCAGCAGCGTTCCAAGCCGGCCGAGGCGGCCCCCCTGGAGAAGCTCACCCATGTGCCGGCCGTCCTGCCCCGGCTGCTCTCCCCTTACATGCACATGACCAACAACCGGCTGCATGTGACGATCCGCGACGAGGCCTACCTCTCCTTCGTCCTGGGCCAGGTGCTGCGCGAGCCGGCGGGCCCGGCCGGTGCCGTGGCGGACGACGCCGGTACGGACACGGCGGCGGGCGCGTGAACCCGGCGACCGACCGCGCGCGGGCCGCCGCCCGCGCGTACCGGCCCGCGCTCGGGCCCGGGGTCCTCATCAGCCCGCCCCTGCTGCGCGGGCCCCGCACGGTGTACCTGCTCAAGCACCCCGTGAGCGGCGCCGCGTTCGAGGTCGGGCCCAAGGAGCACTTCCTCATCTCCCGCCTCGACGGCACCCGCACCCTCGACGACCTCGCACCCGCCTACGCCGAGCGCTTCGGCCGCCGGCTCGCCGAGGAGCACTGGAACAGGCTCCTGGGCCTCCTCGGCACCCGGAGCCTGCTGGCGGGCGCCCCCGACCCGCCGCCCGCCGCCCCGGCCCCGGCCCGCACGGGCGGCTTCTGGGCCGGCACCCGCCTCCTGGTCGCCGACGCCGACGCGACCACCGCCCGGCTGCACCGCGTGCTGCGCCCCCTGCTCCACCGGGCCGTCCAGCTCCCCCTGCTGGCAGCCGTCCTGGTCACCGTCGTGGCCCTGGTCCTGAACGCCGGGGAACTCCTCGACGGCACGGCCCGGCTGGTCCGGGAGCCGGCCGCCCTGGTGGCCGTCGCCCTGTTCCTGTGGTTCAGCATCACCCTGCACGAACTGGCCCATGGCATCGCCGCCCAGCACTACGGCGGCCGGGTCACCGAGATCGGGCTGCGCTGGCGGCTCCCGGCGGCGATGCTCTACTGCACCGTCGACAACTACCTCTTCATCCCCGGTCTGCGCGCCCGGCTCGTCATCGCCGGGGCGGGCGCGCACCTCAACATGGTGCTGCTGCTGCCCTTCGCCCTCTGGTGGTCCCTGCTGCCCCACGGCGACCCCACCAGGGCGCTGCTGGCCGGACTCCTGCTGCTCGGCGCCGTCCAGGGGCTCAGCAACCTCGTCCCCCTGCCCCCGCTCGACGGCTACCGCATGCTCGGCCATCTGCTCGGCACCGCACGCCTGGCCCCGGAGACCCGTACGTACCTGGCGCTGCGCCGAAGCGACGCGGGCGCCGCGGCCGCGTACCCGCGCCGGGCCCGGCGTCTCTACACGGCGTACGCCGCCGGCTTCGCCGTGCTCGTCCTCCTCGCCGCGGCCGGCACCTGCACCGCGGCGTACCTGCTCCTGACGGGGTGACCCGAGGTGACCGCACCGCGCGCACATCCCCGACCGGAAGGAAACACGCACCACATGAGTGAGGTACAGGCGATGCCAAGCACCCCCGGCCAGGACGGCCCCCCGGCCCCCGCCGTCCACGTCCGGCACGTCTCCAAGCGGTACGGAGAACGCCAGGCCCTGGACGACGTGTCGCTGGAGATCGGACGGGGCGAGTTCTTCGGCCTGCTCGGCCCCAACGGCGCGGGAAAATCGACCCTGGTGGAGATCATGGAGGGGCTGCGCCGGGCCGACAGCGGCACGGTCGCCCTCTTCGGGGAATCCCCCTGGCCCCGCAACACCGCGCTGCTCCCCCGCGTCGGCGTACAGACCCAGTCCTCCGCGTTCTTCGTCCGGCAGAAGGCCCACGAGCACCTGCGTACCGTCGCCGCCCTCTACGGCGCCCCCCGCGACGCCGTGGACGCCACCCTGGAGTCCGTCGGGCTCACCGAGCAGCGCGACATCCAGGTGGAGAGCCTCTCCGGCGGGCAGCGCCAGCGCCTCGCCATCGCCTCCGCCCTGGTCCACGGCCCCGAGCTGATCTTCCTGGACGAGCCGACCGCCGCCCTCGACCCGCAGGCCCGCCGGGACCTGTGGGAGGTGCTGCGCGCGCTGAAGGCGCAGGGCCGCACCATCGTCTACACCACCCACCACCTGGACGAGGCGGAAGCCCTCTGCGACCGCATCGCGATCCTCGTGGACGGGCGGATCGCGGTCACCGACACCCCGCACAACCTCATCGGCGGATTCAAGGCACCCAGCCGGCTGATGCTGCCGCTCGGCCGCCTCGGCGAGGAGGAGGCGGCGGCCATCCCCGGCGTCGACCGGGTCACCGTCCAGGGCGGCTCCCTCGTCCTGGAGACCCGCGAGGCCGGCCGGGTCCTCAGCGCCGTCGACAAGCTGACCGGCCTCGACGGCATCCAGACCCGCACCGCCGGCCTGGAGGACGTCTACCTCGACCTCACGGCACGGCTCACCCGCCCCCCGCAGTCCCCCCGGGACGCCGACACCACGGAGCACCAGCCATGAGCGCCTACGCCGCACTGGCCGCAGCGGGCTACCGCGCCCAGATCCGCGACAAGACCACCCTCTTCTTCACCTTCGCCTTCCCGCTGCTCTTCCTCGTCGTCTTCGGCCTGATCTTCCGCGGCCAGGACGTCGAGGAGAGCGGCCTGTCCTACCTCTCGTACACCGCCGCCGGGGTGCTGTCCTGGGGCGTCGCCAACGCCGCCGTCTTCGGGATCGCCTTCACCCTGATGCAGTGGCGGACCGACGACATCCTGCGCCTGATCCGGATGTCCCCGGCCCCCCTCTCCGCCGTCATCGGCTCCCGATACGTCATCGCCCTGGCCGTCGGCGCCGTGCAGTCGCTGCTGTTCGTCGGCGTCGCCATGCTGCCGCTGTTCGGTCTCGAACCGGCCTCCGGATGGCCCCTGCTGATCCCGGTGCTCCTCCTCGGCGTCACCACCTTCCTGCTGCTCGGCGTCATCATCGGCTCCTTCGCCGACACCCCCGAGTCCGTGGCCGCCGTCGCCAACTTCCTGATGCTGCCGATGGCGTTCCTGTCCGGCTCCTTCTTCCCGCTGGACTCGATGCCGTCCTGGCTGCAACACGTCTCCGTGGTCCTGCCGCTGCGCTACCTCAACGACGCCGTGTCCCACGCGCTCGCCGGACGCGGGGACCTCTCCGACGTCTGGGTGGGCTGCGCCGGACTCGTCGTCTTCGCCCTGGTCTTCGGCGTCGCCGCCGTCAAGACCTTCCGCTGGACGAGGTCCTCATGAGCACCCCCACGCGCACAGCCCCCGCCGCCCCGGCCCCCGTGCCCATGGACCTGGCCCGCACCGCGCTCCACACCGCCCTGGCCGGCCGCGCCGGGCGCGACGTCCCCGTGGTCCCGGTCGGCGCCACCGACGCCACCGCCGCCCTCGGCGACCGGGGCGCCCCGGACCCCTGGGCGGCCGAACGCCCCGGCGCCCGCGTCCACCTCACCGCCTCCGCCGTCCTGATCGGCCCCTGGGGCGGCGACGGCACCGCCCCCGCCTGCGGGCGCTGCCTCGCGATGCGCTGGCAGCGCCTGCGCAGCCGCAGCGAACGGGACGCCCTGGAGACCGGAGGCCCCGACGGGCCCCGCCCCACGGGCGCCTGGCCACTGCTCACCGACCACGCCTACGACGCCGTGGCCGCGCTGTGCCGCGCGCTGCTCGACGGCCCCGGCGCCGAACCGCCCGCCACCGGCCCGGCCGACCGGCTCCTGCCCCAGGTCACCCGGCTCGACCTGACGACCCTCCAGGTACGGACGTACCCCCTGCTCGCCGACCCCCTCTGCCCCGACTGCGCCCCGCCGCCCGCCCCCGCCGGGCCCCGTCCGCTCACCCTCGTCGCCCGCCCCAAACCCGACCCGGACGGCTACCGGATGCGCCCCGCGTCCGCGTACCCGCTGCCGGAAGAAGCCCTGGCCAACCCCGTCTGCGGGATGCTCGGCGGCGGCACCTGGAACGACGTCACCTCGCCGACGACGGCTCCCGTCGCGGGCAGCGTCTTCGTCCGGGGCTACGCCGGGCTCAACGACGTCACCTGGAGCGGCCAGGAGAACGCCTTCTCCACCAGCCGCACCCTGGCCTTCCTGGAGGGCCTGGAACGCTACGCGGGAACCCACCGGCGCGGCCGGACCACCCCCGTCACCGGCTCCTGGACGGAGCTGAAGGCCGACGCGCTCGACCCCGCCGTGTGCGGTCTCTACGACCCGGGCACCTACCGTGACGACCCGCTCGTCGACCCCTTCGACCCGGACCGCGCCATCCCGTGGGAGTGGGGCTGGTCCCTGCGCGACGACAAGCCCGTCCTCGTCCCGTCCCGGCTCGTCTACTACAGCGCCGGACTGGCCGCCGACAACTTCGTCTTCGAGTGCTCCAACGGCTGCGCCATCGGCGGTGGCCTGGAGGAGGCCGTACTCGGCGGTCTCCTCGAACTCGTGGAGCGGGACGCCTTCCTCAACGCCTGGTACGGCGACGCCCGGCTCACCGAGATCGACCTGGCCACCGTCGGCGGACGGGCCGCGCCCGCCATGGCCGAACGCGCCGCGCTCCAGGGCTACGACATCCACGCCCTGGACAACCGCGTCGACCTGGCCGTCCCCGTCGTGACCGCGCTCGCCGTACGCCGCGACGGCGGCCCCGGCGCCCTCTCCTTCGCCGCGGCCGCCTCGCTGGACCCACGGGCAGCCGTCGAGGGCGCCCTCTCCGAAGTCCTCACCTACATCCCGCACCTCTCCCGCCAGACCGAGGAGCGCCGAGACGAACTGGAGGCGATGGCCGACGACTTCGAGCGGGTGCGCCACCTCAAGGACCACGCCCAGCTCTACGGGCTGCCCAGGATGACCGCCCACGCCGACAGCTACCTCCGCCCCCTGGCCGTACGCCCCTTCGGCGAGGTCTACCGGGACTGGGAGACCACCGGCCGTCCCCGGACCGGCGACCTGCGGGACGATCTGCGGGCCGTCATCGACGAACTCGACCGCGCCGGACACGACGTGATCGTCGTCGACCAGACCACCCCGGAACAGGAACGCATGGGCCTGCGCACCGTCGCCACCCTCGCCCCCGGGCTCCTGCCGATCGACTTCGGCTGGAACCGCCGCCGCGCCCCCTTCATGCCCCGCCTGCGCACCGCGCTCCGCCGGGGCGGCCACCGCACCACGGACCTGACCGAGGCGGAGATGCGCATGGTGCCGCACCCCTTCCCTTAGCGGTGCCCGCCGGCCGAGGACGGCGAGACGCCCGGTACCCGTCGGAAGGGAGCCGGATACCGGGCGCACGCACACCGCCTGCCGGCAGCGCTGCCGACGTGAGGTCAGGCGGAGCAGGAGGTGGTGCTGGTGGTGGAGCTGCACGTCGACGTCGAGCTACAGCTCGTGGAACCGGCGAGCACGACCTCGCTGGCGTCCGAGTAGTCGGAGATCTCGAAGGTCTCCGCCTCCAGCTCAAGGATCTCGTCGGCGAGGGTGCTCAGGTTCTTCTCCATGATGTCTCCTCCGGTCCGGGGCCACCGTCTCCGGAGGCCGCCACCTGCGTACGCCCCGGCGGGGTGTACGCCATCCATTGCACCGCCCGGCGCTCACCGCTCGGCATGCCTCCCGCACACACCTCACTGACACCTCACGCCAGTGCCCCGACGAGCAGCCCCGGAGCCCCATGACCCGCCCTTCCCCGCCCCGCGTACAGCGCGACGCCCGGTACCCGTCGAACGGATACCGGGCGCGAACACGGCCTACGGGCAGCGCTGCTGACGTGAGGTCAGGCGGAGCAGGAGGTGGTGCTGGTGGTGGAGCTGCACGTCGAGGTCGAGCTGGTGCTGGTGGAACCGGCGAGCACGACCTCGCTGGCGTCCGAGTAGTCGGAGATCTCGAAGGTCTCCGCCTCCAGCTCAAGGATCTCGTCGGCGAGGGTGCTCAGGTTCTTCTCCATGGTGTCTCCTCCGGTCCGGGGCCGCCGTGTCCGGGGGCCACCACCTGGCGTACGCCCCGAGGGGGGCGTACGCCGCCCATTGGACCGCCCGGCGCTCACCGCTCGGCATGCCTCCCGCACACACATCGCTGGCACCCGGCGCCAGCGGCCCCGACGAGCACGCCAGGAGCCCCATGACCCACCCCCAGGAAGCCGCCCACCCCGCTCTGTCCCCCGCTCTCGCCCAGGAGACGGTGCGCCCCGCCCTCACCCTCTACCTGGACGTCCACCGCCATCCGGAGACCTCCGGCGACGAGGCCCGCACCGCCGCCCTGTTCGCGGACCGGCTCACCGCCGCCGGCCTCGACGTCACCCGGGGCGTCGGCGGCCACGGAGTCGTCGGCGTGCTGCGCAACGGCGAGGGCCCCCGCGTCTACCTGCGGGCCGAGCTCGACGCCCTGCCGCTCCAGGAGCGGACCGGCCTCCCGTACGCCAGCACCGGCCCGGCCATGCACGCCTGCGGCCACGATCTCCACCTGGCGGCGGCCACCGGGGCGGCGGACCTGCTGGCCCGCACCACCGAGCACTGGCGCGGCACCCTCGTGGTGGTGGGCCAGCCCGCCGAGGAGACCCTGACCGGCGCCCGCGCCATGCTGGCGGACGGCCTCTACGAGCGGTTCGGCGTCCCCTCCGCCGTCCTCGCCCAGCACGCCGCGCCGCTCCCCGCCGGCCTGATCGCCCACGGCGGCCCCCACACCCCGGTCGCCGCCGCGAGCGCCGCCCTCACCGTCCTCGTCCACGGCCGGGGCGGTCACGCCGCGACCCCGCACCTCACCGTCGACCCCGTGGTCACGGCGGCGGCGGTGATCGGCCGCCTCCAGACGGTCGTCGCCCGCGAGGCCGCCCCCGCCGAACAGCTCACCCTCACCGTGGGCACCCTGCGCGCCGGCACCGCCGTCAACGTCGTCCCGGACACCGCCGAGCTGGGCATCGGCCTGCGCGCCCTCACCGATGACACCCTGGACCGGGCGCTGGCGGCGGTGGAACGCATCGTCCGGGCCGAGTGCGCCGCGTCGGCCTGCCCCCGCGACCCGGACCTGACCCTGCTCTCCCGCTCCCCCGCCCTGCACTGCGACCCGGCGGCGACCGAGGCGGTCCGCGCCGCGCACACCGCCCTGTACGGACGCGAACGCGTCACCGTCTGGCCCCCTTCGCTGGCCGCCGAGGACTTCCCCCTCTACGGGGACGCGGGCCGCGACCTCCACGGCGAGACGGGAATCCCGCTGGTCTACTGGATGCTGGGGACCACGAGCCCCCGACAGTGGGCGGCCACCGGCGGCAGGGACATCCCCCCGAACCACTCCCCGCACTTCGCCCCCGCCGTCCGCACCGCACTGCCCGCGGCGATCACGGCCCTCACGTCCGCGGCGCTGGACCGGCTGGCCGAGCACTGGGACAGGCCCTAGCGGTTCATGGACACGACTACGTACACGCAGCCGACGGCCACCACCAGGCGACCACGACGGCGGCGCAACCGAGCGCCGTCACCGTGCCGCTGATGGCCGTCCAGCCGATCCTCGTAACACGCCGCGCACGCCGGACGGCATCGTCGTACCCAGTGTCGTCGTCCCACTCACCTTCGGCCATGCACCCCGCGTGCGGGGAGCAGCGCGCAGCATTACCTACGCCGGGCCCGACCCGGGGACCATCCCCGCACGCGCGGGGAGCAGTCGTAGTCGTAAATCGATTCGCGACCGTTTCCGGGACCATCCCCGCACGCGCGGGGAGCACGAAGTCGCGGCGCTGGAGGCCGAGTACGCCGAGGGACCATCCCCGCACACGCGGGGAGCACGGCCCGGCCGACCCCCCTCCTTGCCAGCCGTCTGGACCATCCCCGCACGCGCGGGGAGCACCCGGTGGTGCCGAAGACCGCGCCGCGCTGGGCGGGACCATCCCCGCACGCGCGGGGAGCACCAGGCGTGAAATGAACTCGGAATCGTGAAAATGGGACCATCCCCGCACGCGCGGGGAGCACTCTTCGTGACCTGCGGCTTCGTTTCGCGTGGGCGTGGTTTCTGACCACTTTCACCCATTCCGTCATAACCGCCTAAAGTTCAACAAAGTAGGAACACGCCGCAAGCATAGAACAACACGCGCGCCCCCAGGTCCCGTTCACCGCAACCGCCACCTCACCCCTCCGCCCCCACCCGATACACCACCTTCCCCTCCACCACCTCAAACCCCAGCGCCCCGTAGAACCCCAGAGCCTGCACGTTGTCCGTGTCCCCCATCCACTCCATCCGACTGCACCCGGAACGGGCAGACGCCACCGCTCGGAGTTCCGCCATCAGGCGGGCGCCCACGCCCCTTCCCCGCCACGCTTCACTCACGTACAGCTCCTTCAGGAACAGCGCATGCGTCGTCCCCCGCGCCGGCCAGAGGAACGAGTACGCGGCCATCCCGGCCAGGGTGCCATCGCCCGGGTCCGCGACCAGTGCCTGAGCGAGCGGGACCGGGGCGAACAAGGACTCCTCGATCTGGATGTGACGTTCCGTGAGCGGCTGGATCTCCGTGGCTCCGTAGAAGCGTTCGATCTCCTCGATCAGGGCCGCGAGGGGCGCGATGTCGTCGCGTCGGGCGGGGCGGATCGTCATCGGCATTGGGTGTCTCCCTCGGCGGTGGATCTCGTACGTGCGTCTCGCGAGCACACCGCATGTGACCATGCCCCCATAAGCATCCACCTCAACTGCGTCCCGGCGCTCGACAACCGCGTCATCCCCGACGGTTCCGCATAGGCCCCGCGCATCGGCGACCCCGCCCTGCCCGATGGGAGCTGGAGCACGACGTCGGCGGCCTCGGCTACGAGAGGGCAGCGGCTCACGTCCCCCGCGCTCGACGCTTGGCGCGACGCCCGATCCACTGGACGCCATCGCGCTCGCGCTCGGGTCGTTCCGGGGCTCTCGGTCCCCGTCGTACCGGCCGCTGTTACGGGTGCCGGGCCACCCAGTGCCGCGTGACGGCGGGCGCGTTCCGTTCAGGCCAGGTGCTTGTGCATAACGATGCACGGCCGGTCGTGGGCCAGGTCCTGACGCCGGCCGATCTCGCGCCACCCGAGGGACTTCCAGAAGGCCAACGCATGCGGGTTGTTCTCAAGTACGGCGAGCCGGAGGCCACTCCGCCCTTCGGCGCGAAACCGGTCCTCGACCAGCCCGACGAGCCGGCGCCCGATCCCCGTACGACGGGAGCGGCCGTCCACGATGAGCAGCCCGATCCAGGGCAGACCGTCCTTCGGATGCCGGCGCAGCAGACAGACGACCCCGACGAGTCGCCCTTCCCCACTGCGTGCGAGCAACACCTCGCCGCCCTCCATGGCGACCTCGCGGCGCAGATCGGCCTCGACCTGCGCCGCTTGGATATCGTCGGGGTCGTACTCGCCTGCCGCGCGCCAGTAGGCCGGGTTACCGACATAGAGGGCGACGACTTCGCGGATCTCCTCTGGGGTGAAGCGGAGCGAGTGGAGGCTGAGGGGGCGGGCCGACATGTCGGCCAGGGTACGGGGCGCTGGCCGCCGTCCCCGGAAGGTGCGGGGAGCAGTAGGCGTCACGGCCCAGCAGACCGGTGAGCGGCGGGGCATCCCCCCCCCTGGCGGGGAGCACTCGGCGGCCTGGTTCTCGCCCCACTTGCCGAGGGGGACCATTCCCGCGCGTGCGGGGGACACGCCATGGCGAGCAGCGGGGCGGCCGTGGCCTGGGGACCATCCCCGCGCGTGCGGGGAACACGCGAGGAAGTCGATATGCGCGCCGTCGATACAGGGACCATCCCCGCGCGTGCGGGGAACACATGGTGTCCGCGGCCTTCTTGACGCTCTCCGCGGGACCACCCCCGCGCGTGCGGGGAACACGATAGCCGAGGGCCGCAAATGACCACGAGGTTGGGACCATCCCCGCGCGTGCGGGGAACACCTCTCCCGGTACACCGAGGGCTCGTTGCAAGGGGGACCATCCCCGCGCGTGCGGGGAACACTGCCCGCGCTGTTCCATGGGCTGTCCGCAGCAGGGACCATCCCCGCGCGTGCGGGGAACACGAGCGCTGGACCTTCTCGCTGGCCCAGGCCGTGGGGACCATCCCCGCGCGTGCGGGGAACACACAGGCAGTCACCCTGTAGAGCCCGGGGCTCGGGGACCATCCCCGCGCGTGCGGGGAACACGGCACGTGCCTGTTCCAGTTCCATGGTCCACAGGGACCATCCCCGCGCGTGCGGGGAACACCACTCCGGCATTCTGCATGACGCCGATGGCCTGGGACCATCCCCGCGCGTGCGGGGAACACTCCCGGTACACCGAGGGGTCGCTCGCCGGACTGGGACCATCCCCGCGCGTGCGGGGAACACACTTCCTGACCTGCGGCTTCGTCTCGCGTCAGGCCCGTTTCTGACCACCTTCACCCACTCCGGCATAACCACCCCAACGCCCACACAACAGGCACACACCGCCACCCTAGGCCAACAACCGCAGCCACACCCCCCGTTCACCCTCCCTCAAGCCCCACCCCAACCGCACCCCACCCACGTAAGGTGCCCAGATGATCGTCATCCCGGAGGAGTTCGCCCGGACCACCGTCGAGCGCGAGGGCAGCGCCGGGGCGACCTGGCTCGCGGAACTTCCGGTAATCGTCGCCGACCTGATCGACGCGTGGGGCTGCGCACCCGACGGCCCCCTCACCCACGGCGGCGTCGGCGTCATCCTCCCCGTACGACGCGACCACACGCCCCCCGCCGTCCTCAAGGTCTCCTTCCCCCACCCGGGCAACGACCACGAACCCGACGCCTTCGTCGCCTGGGGCGGGTGCGGGGCCGTAAGCCTCTACGAGCGGGACGACAGCCGGTACGCGATGCTGCTGGAGCGGGCCTCGACGGTGACGCTCGCCGAGGCCGTCGACGGGGACGACGTGGCTCAGCGAGCGGGCCGGGGAGTGGGAGGACGGGCTGCGCACCGACGACGTCGAGTTCGCGCACCCCCTGCCACGGCCCGTCATCGGCTCCGCCCTCGCCACCGTAAGGGAGTTGGGGCGGGCGCAGCCCGACACGCTCGTCCACGGGGATCTGCACGGGCGGAACATCCTGCGGGCCGAACGTGAGCCCTGGCTGGCCGTTGATCCCAAGGGATACGTGGGCGACCCGGCTTATGACGCCGGGGCGTTGATGAAGTCCCACGCGTACGCACTCGCCGGCACCCACGATCTCCGCAGCACCGCCCATCGCATCGTCGACGTCTTCGCCGACGCCGCCGAGCTGGAGCGTGAACGCGTCCGCCGCTGGGCGCAGTTGCACGCCGTGCAAGCCGCCTTCTGGGCCCGGCGGCACGGGTTCCGGGTCGCCCGTGGCGGGCCCGAGCTGGAGTGGGTCACCGCCTTCGCGGACCGGCTGGCGGAGTTGTTGACCGAGCCCTCCTGAGGGCCTTCACCGCGTTGGGCCCTTCACCACCTCACGAAGCAGGGTCCTGAATCGTCGGCCTTGAAGAGGCCTTGAACTTGAATAGGCCTTGGAGAGCAGCCCCCTCGGAAGCGGAGAACAACGCATGCGCACCGCCTACCTGACGGTCACCATCCTCGGCATCTTCTTCAACGGTGCCGCCGCAGTGACCTACCTCATCGGCCACGAATACCCCAAGTCCCAGGCCGACATGAAGGGCATCCCCCGCAAGTACGTCCCCTGGCTGGGCATGTGCCTGGCCGCAGGCACCCTCGGGCTGCTCGCCGGGTTCGCCGTGCCCGCGCTCGGCACGCTCGCCGCGTGCGGGCTGATCCTCTACTTCATCGGCGCGATCATCGCCCATCTGCGCGTCGGATCAAGAAACATCGTCGGTGGGATCGTCTTTCTGGCTACGGCCGTCGCCGCCCTGATCCTGGGCGTGCAATACCACGGGGCCTGGTGAGCGAGCCGCCTATCTGCGGGTCGCGAGGTCCGCGTCCGTGATCGGCCGGACCACCCGGCACGGCGTACCGACCGCGACGCTCATCGGAGGAATGTCGCGGCTCACGACGCTGCCCGCGCCGATCACCGAGCCGTAGCCGATGCGGACGCCCGGCAGGACGACCACGTTGCTGCCGATCCACACCTTGTCCTCGATGACGATCGGCTCCGAAAAGCGGCCGAAATCCGCCCGGCGCGCGGGATGGACCGGGTGTCCCGTCGTGGTCAGGGTCACGCCGGGGGCGATCATGACGTCGTCGCCGATGTGGATGCCGACGTCGTCCACGAACGTCAGGTTCACGTTGCCGAAGAAGTCGTCTCCGATGTGGACGTTGCTGCCGAACGCCGCGTGGAACGGGGGCAGCAGCACGGTGCGTTCACCGACGGAGGCGAGGATCTCGACCAGCAGCTCCCGGCGTCGTTCCGCTTCGCCCGGCGGCGTGTGGTTGTACGCGAAGATCTCGTCCTCGCGGCGGCGGGGCGCCAGGAAGGCCGCCTCGGTCTCGGTGTAGAGGAGCCCCTTGGCGATCCGGGCGAGGACTTCTTCGTGCTGGGCATCGGCCACGGCGGTACGTATCCCTTCGGTTGACGCTTCAGCTGGTGCTCGTGCCTGTGCTGCTTTCGGTGCCCCCGTCGAGCCACCGCGCGTACTCCCGCGCGACCGCCTCGTTCGGTGCGGCGGCCCTCGCCGCCTCGTACATCCGCGCGGCCTCCCGCGTACGGCCGAGGCGGCGCAGCGCGTCCGCGCGAACGGCGGGCAGGGCGTGGTGGCCGGTCAGCTCCTTCGGCGTACCCAGCGCGTCCACGGCGTCGAGCTGGGCCCGCGGGCCGTCGCGCATACCGAGGGCGACCGCGCGGTTGAGGGCGACGACCGGGTTCGTACGCAGGGCGAGGAGGCGGTCGTACCGGGCCACGATCGCCGCCCAGTCGGTCGCGGCGGCGGTCGGGGCGAGGGCGTGCCGGGCGGCGATGGCGGCCTGGAGCGCGTAGGGGCCGCCCGCCGCCTCGGCCTCGCGGGCGAGGGTGACGCCCTCGGTGATGAGGGCGTGGTCCCAGCGCGTCCGGTCCTGGTGTTCCAGCGTGACCAGGTGGCCGTCCGCGTCGAGCCGGGCGGCGCGCCGGGAGTGCTGGATCAGGAGCAGGGCGAGCAGGCCGCGCGCCTCCGGTTCGTCCGGTGCCTCGGCGGCGACGAGGCGGGCGAGCCGGACGGCCTCGTCGGCGAGCCGGTCGCGGGTGGTGCTGCCGTCGCTGGGGGCGTAACCCTCGGTGAAGATCAGGTAGATGACGGCGAGCACGCCGGCCAGCCGTTCGGCGCGCGTCCCCGGAGGCGGGACCCGGTACGGGATTCCGGCCGCCGCGATCTTGCGCTTGGCCCGCAGGACGCGCTGCGAGACGGTGCCCTCGCCCACCAGGAAGGCGCGGGCGATCTCGCGCGTCGTGAGGCCGCCGACCGCCCGCAGGGTGAGAGCCACCCGGGAGGCGAGCGGGAGCGCCGGGTGGCAGCAGGTGAAGATCAGCCGCAGCCGCTCGTCCTCGGCGGCGCCCGGTCCGTGGACGGCCTCCAGCGCGGCGGCCTCGGCGCTCTCCATGACATCGGCGCTCTCCCCGGTCCGCGTCATCTCCACGATCTCGGCCAGCTTGCCGCGCTCGGCCGTCCGGCGGCGCAGTACGTCGACGGCCCGGCGCCGGGCGGCGGTCACCAGCCACGCCCCTGGCCTGTCCGGCACCCCGCCACGCTCCCAGGCCGGCAGCGCGCGGGCGAACGCGTCCTGCGCGCAGTCCTCGGCCAGCTCCCAGTCACCGGTCAGGCGCACGAGCGTGCCGAAGACGACGCCCCACTCCTCGCGGTACGCCCCGGCGAGCGCCGCCCGCACCCGGGCCGGTCCGGAGCGCGCGCAAGGTCCGTCCGGACTCGCTCGGAGCCTCTCCCGGCTCACGAGAAGTCCCGCCGGAACTCCCGCAGTTCGGCGGCCCCGGACCGGGCCATGGGGCACCGCGCGAGGTAGTCGACCGCTTCCTCCCAGGTCCCGTCGACGAAGACGATGCCGGACACCCACTCCGGTACGTCCGTGTACCCGCCATCGGTGATCAGCAGTTCCCCGCCGCGCCGGCGCACGAGCGTGGCGTCCCGGACGGGGCTCAGGTGCTCGCCGCCGAGGTAGCGGCCGGAGGCGAGGCCCTCGCGGACCCAGGTGGCGACCGCGGCGCGGTCGGGGGTGAAGGGGGGCGCGCCCGGGTCCGTACGCAGGATGCCGAGGAAGCGGGAGGCCGGCGCGTCGCCCTCGTGCGGGACGTTGCCGGTGCCGGGGCCGAGGTCGACCGGTTCGACGGGGCGGATCTCGATGCGTCCGGCGGTCGCCATCGGGTGCGAGGCGGCGACCTCGATCGCTTCGTCCAGGTCCGCCGCCTCCACGAGGTCGTACCCGGCGATCCACTCGGTGGTCTCGGCGAACGGGCCTTCGGTGACCAGCACTTGGTCCCCGCGGGCGCGGACCGTCCTGGTCTCGGCGACCGGCCTGAGCGGCATCCCCTCCACGCGGACACCGCGGCCGTTCCACTTCTCCACCCACGCCTCGGGGCTCTCGTCGGCCGACTCTCCGGCGGGGTCGGTGGCGACGAACAACACGTACTTCATGACCGTTCTCCTTGCGGGCGTTGCGAACGTTTCACGAGGACGACGAACGGCCGCCGCCTAATCCGACACCGCGCCGGGGACGGGACCGGGGACGGGGCCGGTACCGGAGACGGCGACGAAGCCGAGTTGACGATAGCCCCCGCCAACCCGAGTCGTCCGATCTCTTGACGTGCCCCTGACTGAATGGCTTCATGGGAGCGCACCGGAGTGGGAGCGCTCCCACTCCGGTGATCCGCCCTTCTCCCTCCCCCTTCTGGAGCCGCAGTGAGAACAGCGAGACGCACAGCGAAGAGCACCACCACCGTCATCCTCACCGTCCTGTCCACCCTCCTCGGGTTCCTGGCCCTCGGCGGCCTCGCCCCGGCGCAGGCCGCGTCCGCGGCCGGCACCGGTCTCCACATCAGCGACGGCCGGCTGGTCGAGGGCAACGGCAACGACTTCATCATGCGCGGGGTCAACCACGCCCACACCTGGTACCCGGGCGAGACCCAGTCACTGGCCGACATCAAGGCGACCGGCGCCAACACCGTCCGCGTCGTGCTGTCCGACGGCTACCGCTGGAGCAGGAACAGCCCCGAGGACGTCGCCGCCGTCATCGACCAGTGCAAGGCCAACCGGCTCATCTGCGTACTGGAGGTGCACGACACCACCGGGTACGGGGAGGACTCCGCCGCCGGCACGCTGGATCACGCGGCCGACTACTGGATCAGCCTCAAGGACGTCCTCGACGGCCAGGAGGACTACGTCATCATCGACATCGGCAACGAGCCCTGGGGCAACACCGACCCGGCGGGCTGGACCGCCCCCACCACCGCCGCGATCCAGAAGCTGCGCGCCGCCGGGTTCGCGCACACGATCATGATCGACGCGCCCAACTGGGGCCAGGACTGGGAGGGCGTCATGCGGGACAACGCCCAGGCGCTCTACGACGCCGACTCCACCGGCAACCTCCTCTTCTCGATCCACATGTACAGCGTCTACGACACCGCCCAGAAGGTCACCGACTACCTGAACACCTTCGTGGACGCCGGACTGCCCCTCGTCATCGGTGAGTTCGGCGGGCCCGCCGACCAGTACGGCGACCCGGACGAGGACACGATGATGGCGGACGCCGAGCAGCTCGGGCTCGGCTGGATCGCCTGGTCCTGGAGCGGCAACACCGACCCCGTCCTCGACCTGGCCATCGACTTCGACCCGGCGCGCCTCAGCTCCTGGGGCGAGCGGATCTTCCACGGCGCCGACGGCATCGCCCAGACCTCCCACGAGGCCACCGTCTTCGGCGGCGCGTCCGACGACACCGAGGCCCCGACCGCCCCCGGCACCCCGGCGGCCTCCTCGGTGACGGACACCTCCGTGGCCCTGACCTGGGCCGCGTCCTCGGACAACGTTGCCGTCGCCGGATACGACGTCGTCCGCGTCAGCGGTGACACGGAGACCACCGTCGCCTCCTCCGCCGGCACCGGCGTCACCGTCACGGGCCTCACCGCCGGCACCGCGTACTCCTTCGCGGTCTACGCACGCGACGCCGCCGGCAACCGCTCGGCGCGCTCGGCCGCCGTGAGCGTCACCACGGACGAGGGCTCCACCGCCCCGGCCGGCAGCTGCGCGGTCGGCTACCAGGTCGTCGGCGAGTGGCAGGGCGGCTTCCAGGGCGAGATCACCATCAGCAACACCGGCACCACGGCCATCGACGGCTGGACGCTCGGCTTCGCCTTCGCCGACGGCCAGACCGTCACCAACATGTGGGGCGGAACGTCGGCCCAGAGCGGCGGTTCGGTGACCGTCGTCCCGGCCTCGTACACCTCCGCCATCGCCGCGAACGGCTCGGTGACCGTCGGGTTCACCGGCAGCCAGAACGGCACGAACACCGCACCGGCGGCGTTCACCCTCGACGGCGCCGCCTGCACGGCCGCCTGACACGGTGCCGGCCGGCGGGAGCCTCCCCGGCCCCGCCGGCCGGCGCCCGGACCTCATTCGGTGACGGTCGGGGTCATCTTCGTGGTGGCGCACTCGTACGTCAGGTACGCCGCCCCGCTCTCCAGGACCGTGTGGTCCGTGAGCGACCAGGCCGTCGGGTCGAAGGCCGCCCCCCGCCCGAACAGCGGGATTCCCGCGCCGAGCGTCGTCGGGCTCAGCTTCACGATCAGCCGGTCGATCTCCGGGTAGAGCGCACCGGCCAGTTCACCGCCGCCGACCAGCCAGAGGTCCTTGCCGTCCTCCTGCTTCAGCTCCCGCACCTTCGCGACCGGGTCGCTCGCGACGATCTCCACCGCCGGGTCGGGGCTCTCGCCCAGGGTGCGGGAGAACACCAGGTGCCGCAGATGCGGGTAGGCGTCCGTGACTCCGGCGTCGAGGCCGACCTGGTACGACCTGCGGCCCTCCAGCACCGTGTCGAAGTGGGTGCCCTCAGCCGTCACACCGAGCGCGGCCCGCGCCGGGCCCGGCAGGGTCTCCGGGTAGGTGGCGATCAGGTGTGTGAGGTAGTCCTCCGGAATCGGCCAGAAGCCGTCCGGTCCGCTGGGGTCGCCCCCGTCCGGTCCGGCGATGAAGCCGTCGAGGGTGGAGGCGATGAAGTACACGAGCTTGCGCACGTACGGCCTTTCGTCCGGTGGCGGCCGCCGCGCGTCGGGGCCGTCGGCCGCCATGGTCGGGCAGGTGTTTCCGCGCACGCAACGGGAATCCGGCCTTCCGGGGCCCGGCCGGGGTCAGCCCTTCTTCGGCCGGTCGAACCACATCGTCGCCACCGACGGCACCAGCCCCGCCCAGAAGAGCACCAGCGGGACCGTGCGCTCCGTCCAGGGGACCTGGGTGATCAGCAGCGCGCAGAGCAGGGCCCACGCCGCCTGCCCCAGGACGATGCGGGCCCACGCCAGCCGCCGGATGAGCGAGGGCAGGTTGACCCGGATCCCGGCCCGCAGCCGGCGGTAGCGCAGCAGGGCGCACAGGGCCCAGATGACCGCCATGAGGACGAGGTCCCACAGCCGCTGGCCGAGGACCAGGGGCAGTTCCCGCTGCGTCTCGCCGTCCGTCCGGAACAGGTCGATGCCCGCGGCGGCGAACGCCAGGCAGAGCAGGGCCGGCCAGCGCAGGCCGCGCAGCAGCCGGTACGAGGCCGCGTCCAGGCCCTGCCGCATCGGTGTGGAACCCGGGGCGGAGGCCAGCGCGTCGGCGTACAGGGTGGCGGCCTCGGTCGCCTTGACGCCGGGGGCGGTCGCCGCCTTCCGCGTCCGCCGGGCCAGGGCACGTTCGTGCTGCGGGTCGAGCCGGAGGATCGCCTCGTCCATCCGGTCGGCGGCGGCGCGGTCGCCGGACATGTCGGCGATGAGCCACGCCACCTCGTAGACGTACACCACCTCGGGGGCCAGCCGGATGGCCTCCTGGGCGATCAGGTCGGCCTCCCGCAGCCCTGCCGTCATGTCCTCGCGCCGGACCTGGCCGCCGTTCGCCTGGCCCGAGCTGATCATCCGGATACGCCAGAGCCAGTCGGCGAGCCGGGCGTAGCCGAACCAGTGGTCGGGAGCCAGGCGTATCGCCTCGCGCAGCACGCCCTCGGACTCCGGGAAGCGGCCCCCCACGCGCAGGGCGTCGGCGTGCACGAGGAGCGCCCCGACGTGTTCGGGGTTCAGGGCGAGGGCCCGCTCGGTCGCCTCCAGGGCCTTCGCGCCGTTCTGCTGGTCCCCGAGATGGCACCGGGCGAGTTCGGTCCAGGCCCGGATGTCCTCTGGGTCCTCCGCGAGCCGCCGGGCCAGCAGTTCCCTGGCCTCCTCGTACCGCTTGAGGTCGACGAGCAGCTCGGCCCGCTCCACGGCGGGATGCAGGGAGCCGGTCACAGCTTGCGCCGCTTCTTCAGGTACGTCACCAGGTCGTCGTACATGCCGCCCTCGTTGGCGAACATCGCCACGTTGCGCGCGGAGGCGAACCACGGCTCGGCGGACGGCACGGTCTCCTTCGCGGCGGCCAGCAGGTCCTTCGTGTCGATCATCCGTACGGTTCCGGTCCGCACCGAGTCCAGCAGGGCCCGCTCGGCCGCCGCCTCGCAGACATGGGCCAGGTCCGCGCCGGACAGGCCGTCGGTGGCCTTGACCAGCTTGGCCACGTCGACGTTCTCGATGGGGCGGTCGCGCAGGTGGTAGCGGAGGATCGCCTCCCGGGCGGGCCCGTCGGGCGGGAGGACGAGGATGGTCCGGTCCAGCCGGCCGGGGCGGCGCAGGGCGTTGTCCACGTCCCAGGGCACATTGGTGGCGGCGAGCACGAAGACGCCCTCGTTGGCCGCGGATTCGATGCCGTCCAGCTCGCTGAGCAGCTGGTTGACGACGTTGCGCATGCCGCTGTGCGCGGTGCGGCTGCGCTTGGCGCCGAGGGCGTCCAGCTCGTCCAGGAAGAGCACGCAGGGGGCCTGGCGGCGGGCGGTCTCGAAGATCTCGTGCATGTTGCGCTCGGAGTTGCCGATCCACATGTCGAGCACGTCGTTCACGGAGACGGACAGGAACGCGGCACCGAGTTCGCCGGCCACCGCCCGCGCGAGGAACGTCTTGCCGCAGCCGGGCGGGCCGTACAGCAGCAGCCCGCCGCGCAGGCTCTTCCCGTACAGCTTGCGCAGTTCGGGGTTGCGGAGCGGGGCGAGGAAGGCGGCTTCCATGCGGTCCTTGACGTCCTGCATGCCGCCGACGTCGGCCAGCCGCACGGCGCCGGGCCGCTCCACGTCCCACGCCTCGGCGTCGCCCGGTTCGTCCTGCCCGTCCGCGCGGACCGGTGTCCCGGCGAACCGTGGCGGAACGACGTCCCCGACCTGGTCCTCGGCGGCCCTCCAGTCGAACCCGGCGCGCGGACGGGGCCGATCGTCCGGGGAGGGTGACGGGGACGGGGAAGCGGGCGCGGACGGGGAAGCGGATCCGGGTGCGGACGGGGAAGCGGGTGCGGGTGCTGGTGCGGGCGGGGACGCGGGTGCGGGCGGGGCGCCCATCGCCCGGAGCATCAGGTCCCTGGCCTGGGCATCCCCGGGCGCGTGCTGAAGGGCCACGGCCGCCTCGGCGACGGCCTCGTCGGCCCGGTCCGCCTCCAACAGGAGCTGGGCCAGGTGCAGTCGCAGGGGCACGTCGGCGGGCGCGGCGGCGACCGCGGTGCGCAGGCTCTGTATGAGAGGGGGGTCGTCCGACATGATCGACAGCCTAGTGCGGCCCTCCGACACTCCCCGGGGGACGGCCTCAGGCGGGCCCGCGCCGCGTGGTCGTGACCGCGTCCAGGGCCGGGGCGATCACCGCGAAGGCCCGGTCGGTCAGGCCGGCCGGGGACTCCACGCCGTCCCCGGCGCTCCAGCGGTGCAGTACGGCGTCGAAGGCGTTCAGCGCCATGCCCGCGGCCAGCCTCGGGTAGAAGTCCGTGCCGGCGTCGGTCCCCAGCCGCTCGGCCAGCTCCCGCGCCAGGTCGTCACGCCACCGGGCCTGGCGTTCCAGGAAGCGGGCGTGCAGCGCGGGCGTGCGCAGGATCAGCTGGACGACGCGCAGCGCCCGCTCCCCGTGGTCGGCGCATTCACCGAGCGGGACCCAGACCGCGCGCAGCAGGGCGACGGACGGCGGCTCGTCGGCGGGGCGGTTGGACAGTTCGGCGCGCATGCCCGTACCCATGTCGGCCAGGAACTGGACGACCACGTCCTCCTTGGACGCGAAGTAGCGGAAGAACGTCCGCTTCGACACTCCGGCGGCCGTCACGATCTCGTCGACCGTGACCGCGTCGAATCCCTTCAGGGCCAGCAACTGCAATGCCGCTTCGGTCAGTTCACCGGAGACGAGCTGACGCTTGCGCTGGGCCATGGTCACTTCGGGGCGGCTGCTCACCCCATCCACGGTACTCCATGCCCCGCATGACACCAAGTGCCGTATTGACGCTCGATGCCACCAAAGGCAACCTGTGCCGCATGACACAGGAGCAGCGACAGCAGCAGCGTCGGCAGCGCTGGACTTCCGAGCAGATCCCGGACCAGACCGGGCGCGTCTTCGTCGTCACCGGGGCCAACAGCGGCCTCGGTCTGGCCACCACCCGGGCGCTCGCCCGCCGGGGCGGGCATGTGGTCCTCGCCGTACGCGACGAGGGCAAGGGCCGCCGCGCCGCCGCGGAGATCACCACCGACCGGCCCGGCGCCCGGCTTGAGGTGCGCCGCCTGGACCTGGCCGACCTCGAATCCGTACGGGCCTTCACCGAGGAGCTGTGCGCCGACCACTCCCGACTGGACGTACTCGTCAACAACGCCGGCGTGATGGCCCCGCCGCGGTCGCTGAGCCCGCAGGGCCACGAATCGCAGTTCGCCGCCAACCACCTCGGCCACTTCGCGCTCACCGGGCGGCTGCTCGGCCTACTGGCGGCGGGCAGCGATCCCCGTGTGGTCACGGTGAGTTCGGCCAACCACCGCAAGGCCGAGCTCTTCTTCGACGACCTCACGGGCGACCGCCGGTACTCACCGATGGGCTTCTACAACCAGTCCAAGCTCGCCAACGCCGTCTTCGGCCACGAACTCCACCGCCGGCTCGCCGAGGCCGGCAGCCCGGTGCGCAGCCTCCTGGCCCACCCCGGCTACACCGCCACCAACCTCCAGACGGACGGGCCCGTCGCCCTGGTGAGGATGGTGTTCGGCCGCCTCCTCACCCCGCTCGCCCAGAGCCCCGAGCAGGGGGCACTGCCGCAGTTGTACGCGGCGACGGAGCCGGGTGCGCGCAGCGGCGACTTCATCGGGCCCGACGGCATGGGGGAGTTGCGCGGCGCACCGACCCGGGTCGAGCTGTCCGCCGGGGCGGCCGACGCCGTGACGGGGCGGCGGCTCTGGGAGGTGTCGGAACAGGCCACGGGGGTGCGGTTCGCGTTTCCCCCGTCCGTCTGAACCTTCGCGCTCCGGAAGGTCCGAAGCCCCCGGGATTTGGATAAAGTGCCGTGTCTACAGCAGAGCTCTCCGGGGGAGTCACGAGTTCATGAGCGGTCAGCAGCCACGCAGAGCCGGCGCCTCGCAGGTCTTCCAGCCCCTCGCGGGCGACGACCCGACCACCATCGCCGGATACCGGCTGGCCGCCAAGCTCGGCGCGGGCGGCATGGGCAAGGTCTACCTGTCGTACACGCCCGGCGGACGGCCCGTCGCCATCAAGGTGATCCGGCCCGAATTCGGTGAGGACCCCGAATTCCGCAGGCGGTTCGCGCAGGAGGTGACGTCCGCGCAGCGCGTGCAGGGACTGTTCACCGCGCCCGTCATCGACGCCGACACCAAGGGCGCGCAGCCGTGGCTGGCCACCGCCTACGTGCCGGGCCCCTCGCTCGCCGACGCGGTCGTGGCGCACGGCGCGCTGCCGGTCGAGGCGGTGCTGCTGCTGATCGCCGGCATGGCGGAGGCCCTGCACGTCATCCACGGGGCCGGCATCGTGCACCGCGACCTCAAGCCGTCCAACGTGCTGCTCGCGGCGGACGGGCCCCGCGTCATCGACTTCGGCATCGCCTACGCGGCCGACGCGACGTCCCTCACCGGCAGCGGTGTCACGATCGGCACCCCGTCGTTCATGGCCCCGGAGCAGGCCGCCGGGCGCCGGGTCACCCCGGCGACGGACATCTTCGCGCTCGGCCAGGTCGCCGCCTTCGCCTCCACGGGATCACCGGCCTTCGGCGAGGGGACCTCGCACGGGGTGCTCTACCGGATCGTGCACGAGGACCCGGACCTCACCGGCGTCCCGGAGCGGCTGATGGAGCTGGTCGGGCGCTGCCTGTCCAAGGACCCGGAGGACCGGCCCTCGGTCGCCGAGGTGATCCAGCTGTGCCAGACGGCGAACGCGGAGACGGTGCTGCGCCGCCCCGAGGACTGGCTGCCGACCCCGGTGGCCGCCGACATCACCGTCCGTGCGGCGGCCCCCGCCCCCGTCCAGACCCCGCCGCCCCCGTCCGCCGCGCCGGCCACGCCGGCCGCCGGGACGGCCACGCCCGCCACTGCCCCGGCCCCGGAACCGGAACCGGAACCGGCGGCCGTCCAGCAGCCGCCGGCGCCCGCGGCGAGCACCCCGCCCCCGGGGTACGGTCCGCCGGTCACCCCGCCGCCGGGCCAGGGCCCGCAGCCGGTGCAGCCGGGCCCGTACGGGGCCCAGCCCGTCCAGCCCGGCGCGTACGGCTATCCGCAGCAGGCGTACGGCTACCCGCAGCCGGCTTCCGGGCAGCACCCGACGCAGCCGACCCCGCAGGCACCCGCGCCCGCCAAGCGCCGGCGCGGCCGGGTCGTCGCCCTCGCCATCGCCGCCGCGCTGATCTTCGGCCTCGCGGGCGGCGGAACCGCGTACTTCATGCTCAAGGACGACGGCAAGGACGACCGGAGCACGTCGTCCGCCAAGGACAAGGCCACCCCGCCGGCCGGCGAGACGACTCCCACGCCGACCCCGCAGGACACCTCCGAGGAGGAGGCGGACGGCGGCAGCCCGGAGGAGGCCGACGTCGACCCCACCCCGACGGCCGACCCGACGCCCGACGAATTCCCCGGCATCAACCTCACCGCCGGCTACCACCTGACGCTCGGGGACGACGAGGTGCGCCCGCAGGAGGGCGAGAACGACGGGTACGAACTCTCCTACGACGACGACGGATACATCGACTCGGAGACCGAGGGCGGCAAGCTCATCCTGCTCGACCCGGGGCAGCACGGTTCGCTGGACATCTGCCGCGCGGAGACCCGGTTCGCGAACCACATCAACGTGAGCAAGCTCTCCAAGGGACGGCAGGTCTGCGTCACCACGGGCACCGGCCACATGGGGCTCATGACGTTCCAGGGCCAGTCCCCCGAGGACTCGCCCAGCAACTACATCACGATCGACATCACGGTCTGGCGCAACGCGTTGGGGTGAGCCCGGCCTCTCGGGCCCTCCGGCGACGAGGCGTCAGCCCGTGATCAGCCGCTGGAGCGCCGGCGCGTACAGGTCCGCGATGCGCTCCGGAGTCGCCAGCGCGCCCGCGCCCTCGCGGTGCAGGCTCAGCGTCGCGCCGAGGCCGAGGAGGTGCCCGGCCAGAAGCTCCGCGCGCAGGGCGCGGTCGGTGCCGGGGAGTCGGGCGGTGAGCGCGTCGGTGACCTGTTCGTGGAAGCGGTCGCGCAGCAGGGAGCGTTCGTCCTGGTTGCCGAGGGAGAAGACGACGCGCAGCAGCGGGTCCGACTGGGCCTCGCGGCGGCGGGTCACCAGCGTGACGACCATGTGGCGGCCCAGGGCGTCGAGCGGGGCGTCGAGGAGTTCGGCGGCGGCCGGGCCGAAGTCGGCCACGGTGTTGAAGAGTTCCTCCTTGCGGCCGAAGTGCTTGACCACGAGGGAGGGGCTGACCCCGGCGTCCGCCGCGATCCGGCGGATCGTCACCTCCGCGTACGGGCGCTGGGTGAAGGCCCGCCGCGCGGCACGGAGGATGGCGTCCCGTCCCGTGCCGGTGTCGGCGGGGGCCGCCGTGGTGGCATGGCCGCCGGTCATGCGCCCTCCTGGATTCCCGCCGGCCGCGCACCGCCCTTCCGGGTGCCCGGCGCCTCGCGGCTCTCCCCGACCGTACCCGCCCCGGCCGGCCTGTGGCCCGGCAGGAACAGTGTGACGGCCAGCGCGGCGAGCGCCGCGCCCGCCGCGATCACGAAGACCAGCTGGTACGCGTGGAGGGTCGGGGCGGTCCTGCCCCCGGCCTGGAAGGTGATGTTGGCCAGGACGGCGGCGACCGTGGCGCTGCAGAAGGCCTGCCCGATCGAGCGCATGAGGGTGTTCAGGCCGTTGGCCGCGCCGGTCTCACTGACCGGGACTCCGCGCATGACGAGGGCGGGCAGCGCCGAGTACGCGATGGCCGTTCCGGAGGCGACCACGGTGGCGCCGACGATGATGAGCCAGAGGCTGTGGCTCGTGAAGTACCGCACGCCGTAGCCCGCGGCGATGATGCCGGCCGCCAGCGCCAGACTGACCTTGGGGCCGTGCTTGGCGGAGATCCGGGCGGACACGGGCGACAGCGCCACCATGGCCACACCGCCCGGCAGCAGACACAGACCGCTGACGACGAGCGAGGCGCCGAGCCCGTAGCCGGTGGCCTTCGGCTCCTGCACCATCTGGGCGGTGACCAGCGAGTTCGCGTAGAAGGCGAAGCCGATCAGGAGAGCGGCGATGTTGGTGAGCAGGACGGCCGGGCGCGCGGAGATCCGCAGGTCGACCATGGGTGTGGTGACGCGCAGCTCGTACGCCCCCCAGACCAGCGCCACCACCACGGCCGCACCGAGCAGGCCGAGCGTCCGGCCCGAGGTCCAGCCCCAGTCGCCGCCCTGCGTCACCGCGAGCAGCAGGCAGACCAGCGCGCCGGTCAGACCGAAGGCGCCGAGCGCGTCGAAGCGGCCGCGGGTGCGCAGCGGGGACTCCGGGACGAAGGCCAGTACGAGCACGATGTCGATGAGGCCGATGGCGCCGGAGACCCAGAACATGGTGTGCCAGTCGAAGTTCTCCACCACGAGCGCGGCGATCGGCAGGCCGACGGCGGCGCCGATGCCGAGGGTGGAGCTCATCAGGGCGACGGCGGACAGGACGCGCTCGGGCGGCAGTTCGTCGCGCAGGATGCTGATGCCCAGCGGTACGACGGCGATGGCCGCGCCCTGGAGGGCGCGGCCGGTGATCAGGACGCCGATGTGGGAGCTGGCCCCGCACAGCACGGAACCCACCACCAGGACGGCGAGCGAGGCGATGAGCACCCGCCGCTTGCCGTACATGTCGCCGACCCGGCCGAGTACCGGGGTGAAGACCGCGCCGGTGAGCAGGGTGACGGTGACCAGCCAGCTCGCGGCGGCCGGGGTGGCGCCGGTCAGGGCGGGGATGTGCGGGAGCAGGGGGACGACGATCGTCTGCATGACCGCGACGACGACCCCGCAGAAGGCGAGCACGCCCACCGCGAAGCGCGGGTGCGGGGCCTGGGCCGCGGGAGTCGTCGGGGCTGCGGGGGCGGGTATGTCCGCGGGCATGGTTCTCCGTTGCGGTGATCGACTGCGGGGCCAGGGGGTGCACAGCTGTTCACCTCCAGGGTAAACGGCTGTGCACCCCCTCCGCGACGGGATGCCGGAAGCGCGCGTTAGCCTCGGACAGAACCCGGTTGTGCGCCCGGCGCGCACCCCATGACGTGACGAAGGCGGAGGTGGCTGCGATGGCGAAGGTGCCGGCAGCGGCGGTGGCGGCGGGCGGACTGGTCGGCGGTTACGCCGTCGCGCGGTGGACCCGCAAGCGCCCGCTGGGCGGGGTCGCGCTCGTGGCGGCGGGCGGCGTGGCCGCGTACGAGTGGAACCGGCAGGCGGGCCCCCGCACGGCCGTCGCCCTGACCACCGCCTATGTGGCCGCGTTCGCGGGCTCGCACCCGCTGGCGAAGAAGGTCGGCGCCTGGCCCGCCGTCCTCACCGCAGCGGGCACCGTGGCCGCCGCGTCCTGGGCGGTCACCCGCCGGTCCGCCTGAGACGGCCGTCCCCCGCGGCCCCGGCCCCGGGCCACCGCCCGGCCACCGCCCCGGGGGACCCGCTCACCACAGCGCCCACGACACCGTGTAGATCGCCAGGCCCGCCAGCGCACCCACCACCGTGCCGTTGATCCGGATGAACTGCAGGTCACGCCCGATGTGCGCCTCGATCTTGCGCGAGGTCTGGTCCGCGTCCCAGCCCGCCACCGTGTCGCTGATCAGCGACGTGATCTCCGCCCGGTACGTCGTCACCACGTACACCGCCGCGTCCTCCAGCCAGCCCTCCAGCTTCGCCTGGAGCCGCTCGTCCGTGGCCAGCCGGGCACCCAGCGACATCAGCGAGGCACGGGCCCGCAGCCGCAGCTCGCTCTGCTCGTCCTCCGCCGCCGCGATCACCATCGCCCGCACGGACGCCCAGGCGGAGGCGATGACGTCCTGGACCTCGCCACGCCCCAGGATCTCCGACTTCAGCCGCTCCACCCGGTCCCGGGTCTCCGAGTCGGTCTGGAGGTCGGCCGCGAAGTCCGCCAGGAACGTGTCGATCGAGCCGCGCGCCGGATGCCCCGGCATGTCGCGCATCTCGGTGACGAACCGCAGCAACTCCTTGTAGACCCGCTCACCGACCCGCTTGTCGACGAAACGGGGCGTCCAGCCCGGCGCCCCGCCCTGCACCGCGTCCATCACCGAGTCGCCGTGCTGGACGAGCCAGTCGTGCGCCCGCGCGCAGACCAGGTCCACGAGCTTGCGGTGGCCACCGTCCGCGACGACCTTGTCCAGCATCTTGCCGAGTCCTGGGCCGATCTCCACCGCGTTCGCCCGCCGGGTGATCGCCTCACCGACGACGGCCTGCACATCCGCGTCCCGCAGGACCGTCAGCGCCCCGCGCAGCGCGGTCGACAGCTCGGCCGTGACCCGGTCCGCGTGGGCAGGCTCCGCGAGCCACCCGCCGACCCGGCCACCGATGCCCAGCGAGTGAATCCGGTCACGTACGACGCCCCCGGAGAGAAAGTTCTCGCCGACGAAGGAACCGAGCGAGGCCCCGAGCTGGTCCTTCTTGGTGGGAATGATGGCGGTGTGCGGAATCGGCAGACCGAGCGGACGCTTGAAGAGGGCCGTGACGGCGAACCAGTCGGCGAGCGCACCCACCATGCCCGCCTCGGCGGCCGCCGCGACGAAGCCCGGCCAGCCGCTCACCCCCTCGTTCTTCGCCCAGGTGGCGAGAACGTACACGAGCGCGACCAGCAGAAGGAGGCCGGTGGCCGTGGTCTTCATCCGGCGTACGCCACGACGCTTCTCCTCGTCCGCGGCGGTGTACGCGAACGAGGCGAGGCCCGCGGGCCGCTCCCGAGCGCCCTCGCCCCGCACCTGTCCGCCGGGCCCCGGGGGCAGCTCGCCCCGCTCGGTCCGCCCGGCACCGTCGATCCGTTCCATCCGCTCCACCCGTCCGCCCGCGCTTCGCCCCCGGCGCCGCGTAGGCATTGTCCCTGCCTGACCTACTCCCGGGCCGCACGTCGAGTTCCCCGCGCCCTGCCGCATCATGGAACCGGTCCATCCCCCCTTCTTCCTCTTTTCCGCAAGGAGACACACCGCCCATGCCCAGGCGCCAGGGGTACGCCCTGCTCATAGCCCTAGTGGCGGGCACCGCCGCGCTCGCCGCCGCCGTGGCGTTCGCCGGTTCCCTGCTGTTCTCCGGGCCCCGGGCGACGGCGGCGGCGAGCACGGCCCCGCAGGGCGTGGCCCGGACCCCGGCCGCGCCCGCGCACTCCTCCGGCCGCTGGCTCGCCACCTGGGCGGCGGCCCCGGTCGTCGGGGTGAGCGACCCGGACCAGGCCCGGGACCAGAGCCGGCGCACCATCCGTAACGTCGTGCACACCAGCGTCGGCGGCACCCAGGCCCGCGTCACCCTGTCCAACCTGTTCGGTACGCGACCGCTGCTCATCGACCACGTCACCGTCGACACCCGCCCCGTGACGTTCGACGGCGCCCCTTCCGTCACCGTCGCGGCAGGCCGGCAGACCGTCAGCGACGCCGTCGTCGTCCCGGTCTCCGCCGACGCCGACCTCGTGGTGACGCTGCGCACCCCGACCGCCGAAGGCCCCGTCACCGCCCACCCCAACAGTCACCAGACCTCCTACACCGAGGACGAGCGGGGCACCTGGAGCACCACGCAGTGGCGCTACCTCACCGCCGTGGACGTGCGGGGCGGCGCCGCGACCGCGACGCTCGTCGCGTTCGGCGACTCGCTCACCGCGGGTACGGGCTCCACCACGGACGCGAACACCCGCTGGCCGGACACCGTCGCCGACCGGCTGCGCGGCCGGTACGCGGTGGTCAACCAGGGCATCGGCGGCAACCGCCTGCTGCGCGAGGGCATCGGCCCGCGCGCCCTGGACCGCTTCGAGCGCGACGTCCTCGGCATCTCGGGCGCGAAGACCGTCGTCATCGCGCTCGGCGTCAACGACATCCAGGCGTTCCCGCAGGAGACCGACGCGATGCGGATCACCGGCGCGCTGCGCACCCTCACCGAGCGGGCCCACGCACGCGGCATGAAGGTCATCGGCGCGACCCTCATGCCGTACCAGGGGTACGCCACCTGGACGCCCGCGCAGGACGCGGTGCGCGAGCGGGTCAACGCCGAGATCCGGGCGGGCGGCGTCTTCGACGAGGTCCTCGACTCCGACCTCGCGCTGCGCGATCCGGACCACCCGCGGCGGCTGCGGCCCGCCTACGACGCGGGCGACCACCTGCACCTGAACGACGCGGGCTACGCACACCTGGGCGCGCTGGTGGACATCGACGCGCTGCTGAGGGCCAAGGCCACGACCGACGCGCTCTGACCGGGAGACGGAGGGCGGCAGGCGCCTCGCACGTACGCGCTACCGGCCGCCCCCGTCGCCCTTCTCCAGCCGGCCCCGTCCGTCGCCCTTCTCCAGGCGGGCCCGCTCGCGCTCCGCCTCGCGCAGCCGCTGCTTCTCGGCCTTGCTGCGCTTGTGCTCCACGCCGACACCGCCCATCAGCGCGAAGCCGGTGATCCGGACCCGGGGCGCGTCCGGCGCGGGGGCCGCGTCGTCCTTGGCGTCCTCACCGAAGCCGCCCATGATGCCGATGCCCCGGACGTCCACGTTGAGGTCCGGCGGGACCGTCACATGGATGCCGCCCATGATCGTGAAGCAGCGGATGACGACCTCGCGGTCCTCGAAATTCGCCTCGCGCAGATCGATCTCGCCGCCGCCCCACATGGCGAACGCGGTGAAGACCTTGCCGACCGTCCAGTTGCCCCGGCGGCGGAACCCGCCCCAGAACGCGAAGGCACCGCCCGAGGTGGCCGGCTTGCCGACCCGCTCCGACCAGCGGGCCGCCGAACCCGACCGGGGCTGCACGGCGGCCGACGCCGAGGACGGCGAGCCGACCCCCGAAAGGTCGCGGACGAGCGGCTCCAGCTCCCCGTGCGTACGGGCCTTGTACGCCCGGTCGAGGCGCTGGTCGAACTCCTCCATCTCCAGCCGGCCCTCGGCCACCGCCTCGCGCAGGATCTCGGCAATACGTTCACGCTCGGCGTCGGAGGCCCGCATATCCGGAAGTTCGCTTGTCATACCGAGAAGAGTATTGAACGCGCACGCTCACGTCACCGATCTACAGGCCGGTGGCCGACGCGTACATCTTCGCGATCACCGCCTCGATGTCCGGCTCCCGCACCGAAAGGTCCACCATCGGGTACTCCGCGGCGATCCGCGCCACCAGCGGCGCCGCCGACGCCGACGCGGGGAACGCCAGCCACTGCCGCGGCCCCTCCACCTTCACCGTCCGCACCGACGGCTCCGACTCCAACCGGATCGGCGGCAGTTCACGCTCCAGGTCGACCACGAGCATCCGCTCGCTCTCCCCCACCTCGTGCAGCCCGGCCAGCGCGCCGTCATACATCAGCCGGCCATGGTCGATCACCATCACCCGCCGGCACAACTGCTCGATGTCCGTGAGGTCATGGGTCGTCAGCAGCACCGTCGTGCCGCGCTCCGCGTTCAGGTCCCGCAGGAACTCCCGCACCTTGGCCTTGGACACCACGTCCAGGCCGATCGTCGGCTCGTCCAGGTACAGCACCTCCGGATCGTGCAGCAGCGCCGCCGCGATGTCGCCCCGCATCCGCTGCCCGAGCGACAGCTGCCGCACAGGCACGTCCAACAGCTCACCCAGGTCCAGGAGTTCGACACACCGCTCCATGTTGACGCGGAACCGGGCGTCGGGCACCCGGTACATCCGGTGCATAAGCCGGTACGAGTCGCGCAGCGGCAGGTCCCACCACAGCGTCGTGCGCTGCCCGAAGACCACCCCGATCCGGTGCGCCAGCCGCGTGCGCTCCCGGGACGGATCGATGCCCGCCACCCGCAGCGAACCCCCGCTCGGGGTCAGGATCCCGGTCAGCATCTTGATCGTCGTCGACTTCCCGGCCCCATTCGGCCCGATGTAGCCGACCATCTCGCCACGCTCCACCCGGAAGCTGATCCCATCGACAGCCCGCACCTGACGGCGCTCCGCGCGCATAAAACCCGTCCTGCGGCGGACGTCGAAGACCTTCTCCAGGCCGTCCAGCTCGATGAAGGCCCTACCGGTGGCCTTCTCCGCGGTCGTCTCGGTGTCCGTGCTCATCCCGCTGCCTCTTCTCGCCCGTTCCTCGTCAACTTCCCGTACTCCGGTACGCCCGCAGCCCGGCCCGCCACGCCAGCCCCGCCCCCGCCGCGCACACGGCCGCCACCACGGGCGGCAGGAACGCCACCCAGTGCGGCAGCCCCAGCGGATAGTCCCGGTCCAGGACGTACAGCGCGGGCAGCCAGTTCACGAAGGCCAGCGGCACGACGAACGTCACCCCGCGCACCAGGTCCTTCGCGAAGATCGTCGGCGGGTACTGGAGCAGCGTGTTGCCGCCGTAGGTGAAGGAGTTCTGCACCTGCGACGCGTCCTGCGCGATGAACTGGAAGGCCCCGCCCGCCACGAACACCGCGCCGAAGATCACCGACCCGCTCAGCACCATCAGCGGCAGCACGGCCACCTTCGCCACGGTCCAGTCGATGTCCGCGGCCACCAGCCCGTAACCGAGGACCAGCAGCCCCTGCGTGATCCGCCCCAGCCTGCGCAGCGCGAACCGGTCCGCCGCCACCTGGGCGAGCACCGGCACCGGCCGCACCAGCAGCGTGTCCAGGGTCCCGTCACGCACCCGGCGGCCCAGCCGGTCCATCGACCCCATCAGCAGGTCCGCCAGCCCGAACGCCGTCCCCGCGGCCCCGTACAGCAGGGCGATCTCCGGGAGCGTGTAACCGCCCAGCGCGTCGACGTGCCCGAACATCAGGACGATCGTCACGAAGTCGAACGCCGTCGCCGTGAAGTTCCCGAACGCCGTCATCAGGAACGACGCCCGGTAGGCCATCGTGGAACGCAGCCACATCCCGACGATCAGCCCGTACGCCCGCACCCCCTCGACGAGCCGCGGCTTCGGCACGAACAGCTCCTCGGGCGCCCGCGTCACGGCACCCTCCACCACCTCAGCCACCCTGGACCACCACCCTCCGCGTCGCCACCGACTGCACCATCCGCCCCACCAGCAGCAGCACCGCGGCCCAGGACGCCTGGAACACGTACACCCGCACCAGACCCCAGCCCGTGTACTTCCCGAGGAACACATCCGCCGGCACCTGGAGCAGCGCCGACCACGGCAGCATCCGCGCCACCTCGCCGAGCAGCCCGGGGAACAGGGTCAGCGGCAGCAGCATCCCGGAGAAGAACAGCCCCGCCAGGAACGCGATCTGCGCCGCACCCGCGCCATCCATCAGCCAGAAGGCGGACAGCGCCACCAGATAGCGGATCGCGAAGCTCACCACCACGCCCAGCGTCACCGCGACGAGGAACGCCAGCCAGGTCCCGGCCCCCGACGGAAGCGCCAGGTCGAAGGCGAGCCCACCGAGGACCATCGGCACGATGCCGCGCCCCAGCAGATGGAAACCGGCCCGCCCCAAGTCACCCGCCAGCCACCACATTTGCAGGTCGACCGGCCGGTACAGGTCGACCGCGATGTCGCCCGTACGAATGCGCTCGATCAGCTCGTCCTCGAAACCGCCGCCCATCATCACGCACGTCATCAGCAGCGCCTGGCCCAGCCAGACGAACGTGAGCGCCTGCGGCATGTCGTACCCGCCCAGCCGGGGCCGCTCGTCCCACAACGCGGTGTACGTGTAAGCCAGGATGAAGCCGAAGACGGTGTTGGTGAACACCCCCGCGACCGTCTCGATCCGATAGGTGGCATAGCGGCGGAAACCACCCGCCGCCACCACCGCGTAGACCCGCACAGCAACCGCCTCCCCCGTTCACGGGTGCCGCACCGCGCGTGGACACCAAAGCGCAAGAGCCTAGTCCGGCCGGACCGGGCGTCGCGACCGCTTTTCGGCGGGCGATCCGAGGGTTATTCCGAGGCTTATGCGACAGAAGGGGGCAGTATGGGGGAACTGACCGCGGCCGAGGAGTCTGCACCGACATGAGCGACGAGCCACAGCAGCAGAACGGGGACTCCAACCCCGGGGGCTGGGCCCCCAGGGACCTGCCGGCCGACGCTGCCGCCCCCGGCCCCGCCCCCGAAGACCGGGACGCACCCGCCGGAACCGGCGGGAAGAAACCCCCGAAGACCAAGCGCCCCAAGCGCACCGGCTGGCGGCGGCTCGTCCCCACCTGGCGGATGGTCCTCGGCGGCGTCCTGCTCATCGCCCTGATCCTGGTCGGCGGCTTCATCGCCGGATACCAGCTCGTGGACATCCCCGCCGCCAACGCCAGCGCGACCGCCCAGTCCAACGTCTACCTCTACGAGGACGGCAGCGTCATCGCCCGCGACGGCGACGTCAACCGGGAGAACATCAAGCTCGCCCAGGTCCCCCGCACCGTCCAGCACGCGGTCCTCGCCGCCGAGGACCGCGACTTCTACTCCGAACGCGCCGTCGACATCAAGGCGATGTTCCGGGCCGGCTGGAACACCGTCACCGGCAAGGGCAAACAGGGCGGCTCGACCATCACCCAGCAGTACGTCAAGAACTACTACCTGGGCCAGGAACAGACCGTCGTCCGCAAGATCAAGGAATTCTTCATCGCGATCAAGCTCAACCGCGAACAGTCCAAGGACCAGATCTTCGAGGGCTACCTCAACACCAGCTACTTCGGCCGCAACGCCTACGGCATCCAGGCCGCGGCCCAGGCGTACTACAGCAAGGACGTCGGCGACGTCACCACCGCCGAAGGCGCCTACCTCGCCTCCCTGCTCAACGCCCCCAGCGCCTACGACGTCGTCACCCACCCCGAGAACAAGGCCGCGGCCGTCGCCCGGTGGAACTACGTGCTCGACGGCATGGTCAAGGAGGACTGGCTCGGCGCCGGCGAACGCGCCGGCCTGACCTTCCCCACCCCCGGCGCCGTCAAGCCCGCCAACAGCCTCTCCGGCCAGCGCGGCTACATCGTCCAGGCCGTCGAGGACTACCTCGTCGACCGCGACATCCTGGACGAGAAGACCCTCGCCACTCGCGGCTACCGCATCACCACCACACTGGAGAAGAAGAACCAGGACGCCCTGGTCAAGGCCGTGAACGACAAGGTGATGTCCCGCACCGACCAGGACCGCGACGCCGACCGCAACGTCCGGGTCGGCGGCGCGTCCGTCGACCCCGCCAACGGCCATGTCGTCGCCCTCTACGGCGGCATCGACTACACCCGGCAGTACGTCAACAACGCGACCCGCCGCGACTACCAGGTCGGCTCCACCTTCAAGCCGTTCGTCTTCACCTCCGCCGTCGCCAACGACTCCACCACCCGCGACGGCCGCCGCATCACCCCCGAGACCATCTACGACGGCACCAACAAGCGCATGGTCCAGGGCCCCGACGGCCCCACCGGCTACGACCCGGCCAACGAGGACGACGTCGACTACGGCCCCATCACCGTCCGCACCGCCACCGACAAGTCCGTCAACGCCGTCTACGCCCAGATGGCCGAGGACGTCGGCCCCGAGAAGGTCAAGCAGACCGCCATCGCACTCGGCATCCCCAAGGACACCCCCGACCTCACCGCCTCCCCCTCCATCGCCCTCGGCCCCGCCACCGCCAGCGTCCTGGACATGACCGACGCCTACGCCACCCTCGCCAACCACGGCAAGCACGGCGACCACGTCCTCGTCACCAAGATCACCAAGAACGGCGAGAGCGTCACACTCCCCGGCCGCACGGTGAAACAGGCCGTCAGCCGCGAGGCCGCCGACACCACCACCTCGATCCTCCGCAGCGTCGTGGACGGCGGCACCGGCACCGCCGCCCAGGCCGCGGGCCGCCCCGCCGCCGGCAAGACCGGCACCGCCGAAGAGGACAAGGCCGCCTGGTTCGCCGGCTACACCCCCGACCTGGCCACCGTCATCGCCGTCATGGGCCAGAACCCGGAGACCGGCGCGCAGAAACCCCTCTACGGCGCACTCGGACTCCCCCGCGTCAACGGCGGCGGCGCCCCCGCCGAAACCTGGGCCCAGTACACCGGAGCCGCCCTGCGTGGCACCCCCGCCGAGGACTTCGACCTCGACCTGGAAAGCGGCACGGACGACACCGCGCTGCCCACCGAGGAGGACACCGCACCCGGCGAGACCGGCCGGCGCCCCTCCAACTCCCCCACCCGCTCCCCGTCCACCACCCGGCCGAGCACTCCGTCCACCCCGCAGACCACCCCCGGCACCACCGACACCCCCGCCGGAGGCACCGGCAACGGCGGCACGACGGACGGCGGTACGGACACCGGCGGCGCGGACGGGGGCGGGAACGGCGGCGGAGACACCGGCGGGAACGACGACGGGGGCGGCGGCAACGGCGAGACCGGCGGCTTCCTCGAAGGCCCCCAGGGCACGAGGGCCCCCACCGGCCGACCCTAGGACCAGGCGGCCGTCAGTGCCCCGACGTGGCCTTCAGCCCCACCACGGCCACCAGCAGCAGACAGACGAAGAAGATCCGGGCCGCCGTCACCGGCTCGTGCAGCACCACCATCCCCAGCACCGCCGCACCCGCCGCGCCGATCCCGACCCACACCCCGTACGCCGTACCGATCGGCAGAGTCCGCGCCGCATGCGACAGCAACAGCATGCTCGCCACGATCCCCAGGCCGGTGAACACACTCGGCCACAACCGGGTGAACCCCTCGGTGTACTTCATCCCGATCGACCAGGCCACTTCCAGCAGACCGGCGACGACCAGCAGAACCCACGCCACGACAGCACCTCCGACGAGACAGAACACGCGAACAACACGGGTGCGTCGTCTTTGCGAAACCCGGTACGGCGCGTCTCGTCGGGTGCGTCCACCGTAGCAAAAAACAGGCAAAGGGCCCGGTGACAACGGTCACCGGACCCTCAGAGCCTCTCCGCGCGGACCGGCGCGGACCGGCACGGGCCGGCACGGACCGGCACGGACCGGCACGGACCGGCACGGACCGGCACGGACCGGCACGGACCGGCACGGACCGGCACGGACCGGCACGGACCGGCACGGACCGCGCCGGGCTACAGATACAACCCGGTCGAATCCTCCGAACCCTCGAACCGGTCCGCGGCCACCGCATGCAGATCGCGCTCACGCATCAGCACGTACGCCACGCCCCGCACCTCGACCTCCGCCCGGTCCTCCGGGTCGAACAGCACCCGGTCACCCGGCTCGACCGTCCGCACGTTCTGCCCCACCGCGACCACCACGGCCCACCCCAGCCGACGGCCGACCGCGGCCGTCGCGGGAATCAGAATGCCGCCGCCGGAACGCCGCTCGCCCTCGGGCGACTCGGACCGGACCAGCACACGGTCGTGCAGCATCCGGATGGGCAGCTTGTCGTCGGTGTTCTCGCTCACGCCCCGCAACCTACCGGGCCACCGCCCGGCCGTGCGCGCGAGGGGCCCGTCCGGCAGGCCCGCGAAGATCCGCCGAACGGGCCCGAGAGCCCGTCAACGCCTGCCGCGCCGCCCGGAAGCCACGACCAGACCCACCACGCCGACCGCAAGCAGCGCCACCGGAATGACCCGCTCCAGCCGGGGCGAGCCCTCCGCCGTGACGAACTGCGCCTTCACATCCGACACCGCCCGGTTCACCGCGACGTACGCACGCCCGGCCGTCCGGTCCACGGTCCCGGCCACCTTCGCCTTCGCGTCACCGATGATCGTCTTCGGGTGCACCCGCACCCCGATCTCATCGAGTACCACCGCAAGCTGCTCGCGCCTGCTGATGATGTCCGCCTCGATCTGCGCAGGGGTCCTGGCATCCGACACCGCGCCGCCTCCGTGGTCCTCGTCCGGTAAACCTTCATCGACAGTCTGTCAGTTCCACCGCCCCCGCACCCGGCGGCACCCCCTACTACCCTCGGTCCCGTACACCCCACGTACCAACGAGGAGAACCATGAGCGAGCGCCTCAAGCCCGGCGACACCGCCCCCGCCTTCACCCTCCCCGACGCCGACGGCAACGACGTCTCGCTCGCGGACCACAAGGGCCGCAAGGTCATCGTCTACTTCTACCCCGCCGCACTTACCCCCGGTTGCACCAAGCAGGCCTGCGACTTCACCGACAACCTCGGCCTCCTCGCCGACGCCGGCTACGACGTCATCGGCGTCTCCCCCGACAAGCCGGAGAAGCTCGCCAAGTTCCGCGAGAAGGAAAACCTCAAGGTCACCCTGGTGGGCGACCCCGCCAAGGAGACGCTGGAGGCGTACGGCGCCTTCGGCGAGAAGAAGCTCTACGGCAAAACGGTGACGGGCGTCATCCGCTCCACGGTCGTCGTCGACGAGGACGGCAAGGTCGAGCACGCCTTCTACAACGTGAAGGCCACCGGCCACGTCGCCAAGATCATCAAGGACCTCAAGATCTGAGATCCGCCCATTCGCCCGGAACGGCCCCCAGCGGCCCCGAGCGGCCCCGAGCGGCCCCGAGCGGTCCGGCACCAGCCGAACCGTTGGGCCGAACGGCCGAAATCGTGTGATGGACATCCCAATCCTTCGCCGAATCGGTTTGCGACCGCCATGTCCGCGCAGAAGCCTTTCCTGAAACACTCGCCGAGGAAAGGAACCGGCCATGGCGGCCTCCGACCCCCACCAGGCGGCCGACCCCGAAGCGGTCAAACGCCACCCCGCCCTGTTCCGTGCCATCCGAAAGCGCCAGAACCCCAAGCTGCGCCGTACGGACATCACCATCACGGACGACCAGGCGGTCAAGCGCGCGGTCAAGGCGGCTTCACTCGGTAATGCCATGGAGTGGTTCGACTTCGGCATCTACTCCTACCTCGCCGCCACCCTGGGCCATGTCTTCTTCCCGTCCGGGAACGACACCACCCAGCTCCTCTCCTCCTTCGCCACCTTCGCGGTCGCCTTCCTCGTGCGCCCCCTCGGCGGCATGTTCTTCGGGCCCATGGGCGACAAGATCGGCCGCAAGAAGGTCCTCGCCCTCACCATGATCATGATGGCGATCGGCACGTTCGCGATCGGCCTCATCCCCTCGCACCAGACGATCGGCGTCTGGGCGGCCGTCCTGCTGATCTTCTTCCGCATGCTCCAGGGCTTCTCGACGGGCGGCGAGTACGGCGGGGCCTCGACCTTCATCGCCGAATACGCCCCCGACAAGCGGCGCGGCTTCTTCGGCAGCTTCCTCGAATTCGGCACCCTCGCCGGCTACGTGGGCGCCGCCGGCCTGGTCACCCTGCTCTACGCGCTGCTCAGCGACGCCCAGATGGAGTCCTGGGGCTGGCGCGTCCCCTTCCTCGTCGCGGGCCCCCTCGGCCTCGTCGGCCTCTACCTGCGACTGCGCCTGGACGAGACGCCGGCCTTCCAGAAGCTGGAGGGCGGCACCG
Organism: Streptomyces sp. ATexAB-D23; assembly: GCF_000373645.1. Classification (GTDB taxonomy): domain Bacteria; phylum Actinomycetota; class Actinomycetes; order Streptomycetales; family Streptomycetaceae; genus Streptomyces; species Streptomyces castrisilvae. Next base: position 170,448 of record NZ_KB892068.1, read on the forward strand.
CGCACGCCACGGAGGCGGCGGACAGCGTCGAGACGACGGCCAAGGGCGACCTCGCCAAGATCTTCCGCGACTACTGGCCGACGCTGATCCTCTGCATCTGCCTGGTCGGCGCGTACAACATCACCGACTACATGCTGCTGTCGTACATGCCGACGTACCTCTCCGACGAGCTCGGCTACAGCGAGACCCACGGGCTGCTCATCCTGCTCGGCGTCATGGTCTTCCTGATGCTGATCATCAACCAGATCGGCAAGCTCTCCGACCGCTTCGGCCGCAAGCCCCTGCTGATGACCGGCATGCTGGGCTTCCTGATCTTCTCCCTCCCGGCCTTCCTCCTGATCCGCCAGGGCAGCATCCCGGCCATCATCATCGGCATGCTCATGCTGGGCCTCTCCCTGGTCTGCATGCTCGGCACGATGTCCGCCGCCCTCCCGGCCCTGTTCCCCACGAACGTCCGCTACGGCTCCCTCTCGGTCGGCTACAACCTCTCCGCGTCGCTCTTCGGCGGTACGACCCCGCTGGTGATCACGGCCTTGATCAGCCTCTCGGGCAGCAACCTGATGCCGGCGTACTACGCGATGGCGGCGGCCCTGGTCGGCGTGATCGCGGTGGCCTGCATGAAGGAGACCGCCAACAAGCCCCTGGCGGGCTCCCCGCCGTCGGTGGAAACGACGGAGGAAGCGGAAGAACTGGTCGCCTCCCAGACCCCGGACCCGAAGTTCTGACCCCGCTTGCCCCACCTGCGGCCCGTACGGCTTCCCCTCGAAGCGGTACGGGCCGTTCCACATCTTGTCGGATATCGGACGTGACCCTCCGATATTCGGTTCGTTGATCCGTACGAGGCCGCGAACGGGTGGCCGGATGCGGAGGGGAACGTGTCAGTCAGCCCTTACACACGAGAGCGGCTCTCGGAGGCTGCCTCATCGTCGCGAACGCTGTCCGAAGCGTTGATGAAACTCGGGGTCGACCCGAACAGTCGCACTCGGGGCTACCTGCGCGAACGGATGCGGAAAATGGGTCTGGACACCAGGCACTTCGAGCGCGAGGGGGCCCGCTGGACCAAGGACGTCCTTGAACCCGTCGTCGCTGCGTCAAACAGCGTGCATGAGGTACTGCGGCGCCTCGGACTCGACTTGGTCGGCGGACACCACACGAACATCAGCCGTCGGATCAAGTCGTACGGCCTCGACACCTCCCATTTCGTCCAACCGTCACAAGCGGCTCTCCCACAGCGCCGACGCTCACCCCAGCAACTGCTGACCGTGGATGATGCACCCCATGCACGCCGCATTCCCGGTGTCCGCCTCAAAGCCGCGATGAAGGCCCTCGGCATCGCGGATCGGTGCGCCGGCTGCGGAACACTACCCATGTGGCGCGGCCATCCGCTCACGTTGGAGGTGGACCACATCAACGGCAGGTGGCGCGACAACCGACTGGAGAACCTGAGGCTGCTCTGCCCCAATTGCCACTCGACGACCGACGCATACCGAGGTCGCGGCAAGGGGCGGCGCACACCGACGCAGAGCGAGAACCAATGAGTTCGGGCGGCCGCTACACACGGGAACTGCTGGCCGAAGCCGCGGACAAGTGCGCCAACATCCAGGAGGTCATCAACTTCCTGGGCACTCCCCCTTACGGTCGACTCAGTAGCTATCTGTTCGACCGCTTCGACCATTTCGGGATCGACGTGTCCCACTTTCCCCGCCGCACCTACCGCAGAGCGGGGAAACGCCCCTCAACAACGGAACTCGCGGTTGCCGTGACCTCGGCCGTTTCCATCGCCGACACTTTCAGACGGCTGGGCCGCACGGACAACGCGAGCCAGCGGAAGCAATTGCACGCCTGGCTTGCCGAGGACGGGCTCACCATCACGCACTTCCTGGGGCAAGGACATCAGCGGGGACGGGTCGGAACCACCCCGCTGAAGCCCGCTGACCGCATCCTGGTGCAGCACGACGGCCGACACCGCACGAAGACTGCGCTGCTGCGGCGTGCCCTTCGCGAAGTCGGCGTCCCCGAAGTGTGTGCCGAGTGCGGAACCGGCACGGTCTGGCTGGGCAAGCCCATGACATTGGAGGTTGATCACATCAGCGGCGACTGGAGTGACGATCGCAGAGAGAACCTGCGACTTCTGTGCCCGAACTGCCACGCGGTGACCCGCACCTGGTGCAGGGGCGGAACCAACCCGGGGCGTTGAAGGACTGTCCGATACCCGCTGCACTCTCTCCGTGGAGGGCAGTAAGCTGAGATTAGCTACGCGGCCGTAGCCAAACTGGTATCGGCGGGTGTTTTAGGGGCATCTGGGAGAAATCCTGTGTGGGTTCGAATCCCACCGGCCGCACAACATGATGGGCCGCCCTCCGGGGCGGCCCATCATCGTTTCACCCCACCAGCTCCCCCACCACCGGGGCCAGCGCCCGGAACGCCTTGCCGCGGTGGCTGATCGCGTTCTTTTCGGATGGGGTCAGTTCGGCGCAGGTGCGGGTTTCGCCGTCGGGCTGGAGGATCGGGTCGTAGCCGAAGCCGTAGCCGCCGGCGGGGGTGTGGCGCAGGGTGCCGGTGAGGCGGCCCTCGACCACGCGTTCCGTGCCGTCGGGGAGGGCGAGGGCGGCGGCGCAGGCGAAGTGGGCGGCGCGGTGGGGGGCGTCGATGTCGGAGAGCTGGGCCAGGAGCAGGTCCAGGTTGGCGCGGTCGTTGCCGTGGGTGCCGGACCAGCGGGCCGAGAAGATGCCGGGGGCGCCGCCGAGGACGTCCACGCAGAGGCCGGAGTCGTCGGCGATGGCGGGGTGGCCGGTGGCCTGCGCGAGGGCGTGGGCCTTGAGGAGGGCGTTCTCGGCGAAGGTGACGCCGGTCTCCTTGACGTCGGGGATCTCCGGGTACGCGTCGGCGCCGACGAGTTCGTGGGTGAGGCCCGCTTCGGCGAGGATCGCGTGGAGTTCGGTGATCTTGCCGGCGTTGCGGGTGGCGAGGATGAGACGGGTCATGGGTCGATTATCGCCGTGTCCGTCCCGATCGCTCACGGGGTGCAGACCTTGCCTATCTCCTTGGCGGCGTCGGTGATGAGGTCGGCGTTGTCCGTCTTGTCGCCGAGGTTGCCCAGTTCCTTCTGGATCTCGTCCAGGGCCTCGGACGCCTGGGTGGGGTCGCTGGAGGCGTTGGCGACGGCCCGCTGGAGGTTGTCGACACTGGTGGCGATGGCGTCGGCGGTGCGGACGCAGTCGAGTGTCTTGTCGAGGGCGCCGCAGCCCGCCGCCGCGGTGACGGTGATGAGCGCGGCGGTGACGGCCAGTGCGGTGCGGTGGTGCCGGTGGCGCGCGGCCATGGTGTGGTCCCTCCCCGGGTGCGGATACGTGGACGGGCGCACGGTTCGACCCGTGCGCCCGTATGCGTATCGACGCCGTGGGAGGGGGAGTTGGTTGCTCCGGGGCGGGGGGGCTACGCGCCGAGGGTGGTGGCCAGGGCGTCGTTCTGGAAGCGCGCGAGGTCGACGCAGCCGGCGGTGGCGAGGTCGAGCAGCGCGTTCAGTTCCGTACGGTCGAAGGGCTCGGCCTCGGCGGTGCCCTGGACCTCCACGAAGCGGCCGTCGCCCGTGCAGACGACGTTCATGTCGGTCTCGGCGCGTACGTCCTCCTCGTAGCAGAGGTCGAGGAGCGGCGTGCCGTCCACGATGCCGACGCTGATGGCGGCGACGGTGCCGGTCAGCGGCTTGCGGCCGGCCTTGATGATCTTCTTGCCCTGGGCCCAGGCGACCGCGTCGGCGAGGGCGACGTAGGCGCCGGTGATGGCGGCGGTGCGGGTGCCGCCGTCGGCCTGGAGGACGTCGCAGTCCAGGACGATGGTGTTCTCGCCGAGGGCCTTGTAGTCGATGACGGCGCGCAGGGAGCGGCCGATGAGGCGGCTGATCTCGTGGGTGCGGCCGCCGATCTTGCCGCGTACGGATTCGCGGTCGCCGCGGGTGTTGGTGGAGCGGGGCAGCATGGAGTATTCGGCGGTGACCCAGCCTTCGCCGCTGCCCTTGCGCCAGCGCGGTACGCCTTCGGTGACGGAGGCGGTGCAGAAGACTTTGGTGTCGCCGAAGGAGACGAGTACGGAACCTTCGGCGTGCTTGCTCCATCCGCGTTCGATGGTGACGGGGCGGAGCTGGTCGGGGGTGCGGCCGTCGATACGAGACATGGCGTCGAGCCTAGCGGGTGCGGGGAGGCGTGAATTCCGGTGCGGGGGTGGTGCGTACGCGGGCTCGGGGTTGTGGGTGGTGGCGTGTGCGGGGCGCGTGCCCGCCGGGGTGCGGGGTGCGTCGGCGGGGCGGCACGCGCCGCAGGCCCCGCCCTGGTCGGGGCGGGGCCTGCGGGGTGCCGGCCGGTGTGGCCGGCGGGGTCCGGCGGTGTCGGCCTGGAGGGCCGACGGGTTCAGCGGTGGGTCACATCATGTCTTCGATGTCGGCCGCGATCGGGTCGGCGTCGGTGCCGATGACGACCTGGATCGCGGTGCCCATCTTGACGACGCCGTGGGCGCCGGCGGCCTTGAGCGCGGCCTCGTCGACCTTGCTCGCGTCGTGGACCTCGGTGCGCAGGCGGGTGATGCAGCCCTCGACCTCTTCGATGTTCTCGATTCCGCCGAGCCCGGCGACGATCTTCTCAGCCTTGCTGGCCATGGCCTTCTCCCTGGTTCTTCACGTACATGCGACGGCCCACCGTGGGTCCGTTTCGTCACGGTAGCTCACGGTTGGCCCAACTTCGCTAGCGAGCGCCCCGGTCGTCACCAATGATGACGATCACCGGCGCCCTGCCCTGTGAGCGGGCTCCGCACCGTACCGCAACTGGTCTACACCAGTCTGCAACGACCGCCAAATGAGGCTTGTTCCGGGAGGACGCCGATGAGCTCCAGCAGCGAAGCCGCCATCCCACAGAAGCGGTGGTGGAACGGCCTCTTCCAGGGCCTCCAGAAGATGGGGCGCAGCCTTCAGCTCCCGATCGCCGTACTGCCGGCGGCCGGTATTCTCAACCGGCTCGGCCAGCCGGACGTCTTCGGCGACGACGGCCTCGGCTGGACCAATGTGGCCAAGGTGTTCGCGGCGGCGGGCGGTGCGCTGCTGGACTCGGGGCTCGGGCTCCCGCTGCTGTTCTGCGTCGGTGTGGCGATCGGGATGGCGCGGAAGGCGGACGGTTCGACGGCGCTCGCCGCCGTGACGGGCTTCCTTGTGTACTACGCGGTGCTGCACGCGTTCCCGGTGGACTGCGACGAGGGGTCGACGTTCGTCTCGGGCGGTGTCTGGTTCGGTACGTGTGTCGCGGGCGACGCGACGGTGACTCCGGCGGCGTATCAGAACCCGGGGGTGTTCGGCGGGATCGTGATGGGTCTGATGGCGGCCTGGTTCTGGCGGCGGTTCCACCGGGTGAAGCTGGTGGACTGGCTGGGCTTCTTCAACGGCCGCCGGCTCGTCCCGATCATCATGGCGTTCGTCGGTCTGCTCTTCGCCGCGCTGTGCGCCTGGCTGTGGCAGCCGATCGGTGACGGTCTGATCAGCTTCTCGAAGTGGCTGGTGGACCTGAACTGGCTGGGGTCGGGCATCTTCGGCATCGCCAACCGCGCGCTGCTGGTCATCGGCATGCACCAGTTCCTGAACACGTTCGTCTGGTTCCAGTTCGGTGACTTCACGAAGCCGGACGGGACGGTCGTGCACGGTGACATCAACCGGTTCCTGGCGGGTGACCCGACGGCCGGTCAGTTCACGACGGGCTTCTTCCCGATCATGATGTTCGCGCTGCCGGCGGCGGCGCTGGCGATCTACCACTGCGCGAAGCCGCACCGGCGCAAGGCGGTGGCGGGCATGATGGTCTCGGTCGGTCTGACGTCGTTCGTGACGGGAATCACGGAGCCGATCGAGTACTCGTTCCTCTTCGTCGCGCCCATTCTGTACGCGATCCACGCGGTGCTGACCGGTGTGTCGATGGCGGTGTCCTGGGCGCTCGGCGTAAAGGACGGTTTCAGCTTCTCGGCGGGCCTGATCGACTACGTCATCAACTGGAGTCTGGCGACGAAACCCTGGCTGATCATCCCGATCGGGCTGGCGTTCGCCGTCGTGTATTACGTGATCTTCCGCTTCGCGATCACCAGGTTCAACCTCCAGACACCGGGCCGCGAGCCCGAGGAGGTCGAGGAGGAGATCGAGCAGAACCTCACGAAGTAGCTGGTCAAAGGGGTCGCCAACCCCTCAGGAAAGGCCCCCGGACCTTGTGGTCCGGGGGCCTTTCGCGTGTCACGGTCCGTACGCGGTAGCTGCTGCGAAGTAGTCGGAAATCGCAGGTTCCTTATCTAACCCTCACCGTGCTACAACTGGTCTACACCACTCAGTGGTCCAGACCACGTGGCGTCCCCGCGTCACGTTCCCGAGTCGCCGCCCACCCAAACCCCCTGTCCCCGGCGGCGCCTTGCTTACTGGAGGAAGTTGATGAGTACGGCCACCGCTTCGGCGGCCCCCGCGAAGAAGCGGAGCTCCGGCCTGTTCCAGGGCCTGCAGAAGGTGGGGCGCAGCCTTCAGCTGCCGATCGCTGTGCTGCCCGCCGCCGGAATCATGGTGCGGCTCGGCCAGGACGACATCTTCGGCAAGGACGGTCTCGGCTGGGACAAGGTCGCCGCCGTCTTCAACAACGCGGGCGATGCCATCACCGGCAGCCTCCCGATCCTGTTCTGCATAGGCGTGGCCATCGGCTTCGCCAAGAAGGCCGATGGCTCGACGGCGCTCGCCGCGCTCGTCGGTTTCCTCGTCTACAGCAAGGTCCTGGAAGCCTTCCCGGTCACCGAAGTGGTGGTCCAGAAGGGCGAGGACGTCGCGGCTACCTACAACGATCCCGGTGTCCTCGGCGGCATCATCATGGGTCTGCTCGCCGCCATCCTGTGGCAGCGGTTCCACCGCACCAAGCTCGTCGACTGGCTCGGCTTCTTCAACGGCCGCCGCCTGGTCCCGATCATCATGGCCTTCGTCGGCATCGTCGTCGGTGTCTTCTTCGGTCTGGTCTGGGAGCCGATCGGCAACGGCATCTCCAACTTCGGTGAGTGGATGACCGGCCTCGGTGCCGGCGGCGCCGCCCTGTTCGGTGGCGTCAACCGCGGTCTGATCCCGATCGGCATGCACCAGTTCGTGAACACCGTCGCCTGGTTCCAGCTCGGTGACTTCACCAACTCCGCCGGCGAGGTCATCCACGGCGACATCCCGCGCTTCCTGAACGGTGACCCGGCCGCCGGTATGTTCCAGTCCGGCTTCTTCCCGATCATGATGTTCGGCCTGCCGGCCGCCGCGATCGCCATCGCGCACTGCGCCCGCCCCGAGCGCCGCAAGGCCGTGATGGGCATGATGGTCTCGCTCGCGCTGACCTCGTTCGTCACCGGTGTGACCGAGCCGATCGAGTTCTCGTTCATGTTCATCGCGCCGATCCTGTACGTCCTGCACGCGGTGCTGACCGCCGCGTCGATGGCCATCACCTGGGGCCTCGGTGTGCACGCCGGCTTCAACTTCTCGGCCGGCTTCATCGACTACGCGCTGAACTGGACCCACGCCACCAAGCCGTGGATGATCATCCCGATCGGCCTGGTCTTCGCGGTGATCTACTACGTGACCTTCCGCTTCGCGATCATCAAGTTCAACCTCACCACCCCGGGCCGTGAGCCCGAGGAGGAGATCGAGGACCTGACCAAGGCGTAAGCACCGGTCGGCACCCTCGTACACGGCGAAGCCCCTCACCTTCCGGGGAAGGTGAGGGGCTTCGCCGTGTCCGCGTCGAACTCTCAGACCTCGTAGACCGCGCCGGGCGCGGCGAGCTCGGTCGGCCCGGTGAACATCTCGCGGGCGTCGGCGAGGTTGCGCTCCGCGTCGGTCCACGGCGGGATGTGGGTGAGCACCAGCCGCCCCACTCCGGCCCGCTCGGCCAGCTCGCCGGCCTCCCGGCCGTTGAGATGGAGGTCCGGGATGTCCTCCTTGCCGTGCACGAACGACGCCTCGCAGAGGAAGAGATCCGTGCCCTCGGCCAGCTCGTCCAGCGCCTCGCAGGTGCCGGTGTCCCCGGAGTACGTGAGCGAGGAGCCGCCGTGCTCGATGCGGATGCCGTACGTGTCCACGGGGTGGCAGAGCTTCTCCGTACGCACCGCGAAGGGGCCGATGTCGAACGAGCCCGGCTTCAGGGTGTGGAAGTCGAAGACCTCGCCCATCGCGTGGTCGGACGGGGTGTCGGCGTGGGCGGTGGTGAGCCGCTGTTCCGTGCCGTCGGGGCCGTAGACCGGGATGCGGGCGGGGCGGTCGCCGCCGTGGGGGTAGTAGCGGACGACGAAGTACGCGCACATGTCGATGCAGTGATCGGCGTGCAGGTGGCTGAGGAAGATGGCGTCGAGGTCGTACAGACCGATGTAACGCTGCAACTCGCCGAGGGCTCCGTTGCCCATGTCGAGGAGCAGCCTGAAGCCGTCGGCCTCTACGAGGTAGCTCGAGCATGCCGATCCCGCGGAGGGGAACGAGCCGGAGCAGCCGACGACGGTGAGCTTCATGGAGCGTGAACCTCCGAGACGTGGGAACGGGGAGGGTTCGTGCGGTGCGGTTCTTGCGGGGCGATGCGGTTTGTTGAGCGTAAGGCGCGAAAGAGCTGGTCGCTCCTTCGGGGAGTGCCGTTGTGGGGGAACTCACCTGTGGTGTCACCGGTTCGGGTGGCGGGGGGGTGGGGTGCGTCTGCGGCGGGCACGTCCCCTTGCCCGCCCTTCCCGAAACGGCGGACGCCGGGGACCCGGACCGATGTGGTCCCGGTCCCCGGCGTCCGGGGTGAACGACGTGCGCGAGCGCGCTACGCCCAGAGCTGCCCCTGCAAGGTGGCGATCGCCGCCTCCGTCGTCGGTGCGGTGTACACGCCTGTCGACAGGTACTTCCAGCCTCCGTCCGCGACGACGAAGACGATGTCCGCGCTCTCGCCGGCCTTGACGGCCTTGTTGCCGACGCCGATCGCGGCGTGCAGTGCCGCCCCTGTGGAGACGCCCGCGAAGATGCCCTCCTGCTGGAGGAGTTCGCGGGTGCGGGTGACGGCGTCGGCGGAGCCGACGGAGTAGCGGGTGGTGAGGACCGAGGCGTCGTAGAGCTCGGGGACGAAGCCCTCGTCCAGGTTGCGCAGGCCGTAGACGAGGTCGTCGTAGCGCGGCTCGGCGGCGACGATCTTGACGTCCTCGACGTGTTCGCGCAGGTAGCGGCCGACGCCCATGAGGGTGCCGGTGGTGCCGAGGCCCGCGACGAAGTGGGTGATGGAGGGGAGGTCGGCGAGGATCTCCGGCCCGGTCGTGGCGTAGTGGGCGCCCGCGTTGTCCGGGTTGCCGTACTGGTAGAGCATCACCCAGTCCGGGTGCTCGGCCGACAGTTCCTTCGCGACGCGGACGGCGGTGTTGGAGCCGCCCGCGGCCGGCGAGGAGATGATCTCGGCGCCCCACATGGCGAGCAGGTCGCGCCGCTCCTGGGAGGTGTTCTCCGGCATCACGCACACGATGCGGTAGCCCTTGAGCCTGGCCGCCATGGCGAGCGAGATGCCGGTGTTGCCGCTGGTGGGTTCGAGGATGGTGCAGCCGGGGGTGAGCCGGCCGTCCTTCTCCGCCTGCTCGACCATGTGGAGCGCGGGGCGGTCCTTGATCGAGCCGGTGGGGTTGCGGTCCTCCAGCTTGGCCCAGATGCGGACGTCGTCCGACGGTGACAGCCGCGGCAGGCGGACGAGCGGGGTGTTGCCCACTGCGGCGAGCGGGCTGTCGAAGCGCATCAGTTCATGCCGCCGGCGACGGCCGGGAGGATGGTGATGCTGTCGCCGTCGTTGAGCTTGGTGGAGATGCCGTCGAGGAAGCGGACGTCCTCGTCGTTGAGGTAGACGTTGACGAAGCGGCGCAGCTGCTCGCCGTCGACGATGCGCTCACGGATGCCGGTGTGGCGGCTCTCCAGGTCCGTGAAGAGGTCGGCGAGGGTGTCCCCGTTGCCCTCGACGGCCTTGGCGCCGTCGGTGTAGGTGCGGAGGATGGTCGGGATGCGGACCTCGATGGCCATGGCGTGGGCTCCTGTCGAAGCGGAGTGGTGGCGGTGGGCGTGGGGCGCGCGGCTCTGCCCCCGCGCGGGGGTCGGTGCGTGGTGTGTGGCGCCCGGCCGGGCGGCGCCGGGACCGGGCTCAGGCCTCGCGGCCGGCTGACCGGTGGTTCGTACAGATGGCGCTGGAGAGGCGGCACAGGTCGACGTGCAGGCGCGCCACGAGCAGCGTGCCCGGCGTCTTGTCACTCACGTCATGGGGAACCATGCGGTCATCGTATCGATTCCCGGTCGGGGATTCGGAGTGTGATCTCACCTGGTGGATGTTCGGTGTTCGCTGGGTGGACAGGGCCGGGGTGCGGCGGCCCTGTCCGGGCCCTGCGGAGGCGGTGCGGGCGGGGTCAGGCGGCCGGGTACGCCTCGACGACGTGGACTTCCTCCTCGGTGATCTCGCCGTCCAGGATGCGGTACGAGCGGAACTGGAAGGGGCCCGCGTCGTCGGCGTCCGCGGTGGAGACGAGGACGTAGTGCGCGCCGGGCTCGTTGGCGTAGGTGACATCGGTGCGCGAGGGGTAGGCCTCGGTCGCGGTGTGCGAGTGGTAGACGATCACGGGCTCCTCGTCGCGGTCGTCCATGTCGCGGTAGAGCTTGAGGAGGTCCGCCGAGTCGAACTCGTAGAACGTGGGCGAGCGGGCCGCGTTCAGCATGGGGATGAAGCGTTCGGGGCGGCCGGAGCCGACGGGCCCGGCGACGACGCCGCAGGCCTCGTCGGGGTGGTCGGCGCGGGAGTGCGCCACGATCTGGTCGTAGAGCGTCTGGGTGATGGTCAGCATGGCGCCCAGGATAGGACGACGGGCCACGGTGTACCGAGGGGTGGTACGCGGGGGTCCGTATCATGGGAACGCCCTGGTGGGGGCGGGTCGCTCAGCGGCGGACGAATGCCTTGCCCTGCGGGTCGCGGGACTTCAGGACGAGGTAGGAGACGCCGAGGATCAGCGCCCAGAGCGGGGCGCAGTACAGCGAGATCCTGGTGTCCTCGTCGATGGCCATCATGACGATGACCAGGGCGATGAACGCCAGGGCGTAGACGCTGGTGTACGGGGCTCCGGGGGCCCGGAAGGCGGACTGCGCAAGGACTCCGCGGTCGGCGAGGCGGCGGTAGCGGAGCTGGCTGATGAGGATCATGATCCAGGCCCACATGCCGGAGATCGTGGCGAAGGAGACGACGTAGGTGAAGGCCTCACCGGGCCACTGGTAGTTGATCCAGACGCCGACGAGCATGAGGGCGGCGGAGAAGGTGGTGCCGATGAGCGGGGTGCCGCCGCGGGTGAGCCGGGTGAAGAGCGCCGGTCCCTGGCCGTTGAGCGCGAGGTCGCGGAGCATGCGGCCGGTGGAGTACATGCCGGAGTTGCAGGAGGAGAGCGCGGCGGTCAGGACGACGAAGTTGACGATGCCCGCGCCGATGCCGAGGCCCATCTTCTCGAAGGCTTGGACGAACGGGGAGACGCCGTCGGAGAACTCGGTCCAGGGCACCACGGCGAGGATCATGACGAGCGCGCCGACGTAGAAGACGGCGATGCGCCAGGGCACGGTGTTGATGGCCTTGGGCAGGACGGTCCGGGGGTCCTTGGACTCGCCGGCGGTGACGCCGACGAGTTCGACGGCGAGGAAGGCGAACATCACGATCTGCAGCGTCATCAGGGTGCCCTTGATGCCGTGCGGGAAGAAGCCGCCGGCGGACCACAGGTGGGTGACGCTCGCGGTGTCCCCGGCGTCGGAGAAGCCGAGGGTGAGGATTCCGGCGCAGATGAGGATCATGCCGACGATGGCGGTGACCTTGACCATCGAAAACCAGAACTCCAGTTCTCCGAAGACTTTGACGGAGATGAGGTTCACGGCGTAGAGGATGACGGTGAAGAGGAGGGCCGACACCCATTGCGGAATGGTGAACCAGAAGGTCATGTACTGGGCGGCGGCGGTGACTTCGGTGATTCCGGTGACGACCCAGAACAGCCAGTACGTCCAGCCGGTGACGAATCCGGCGAAGGGGCCGATGAATTCGCGGGCGTACTCCGAGAAGGAGCCGGACACCGGGCGGTACATGAGGAGTTCGCCCAGTGCCCGCATGATGAAGAAGATGACCAGGCCGGCGACGGCGTAGGCCAGGACGAGGCTGGGTCCGGCCTTGGCGATGGCCTTGCCGGCGCCGAGGAAGAGGCCGGTGCCGATGGCCCCGCCGATCGCGATCATCTGGATCTGGCGGGCGCCGAGGGCTCTTCGGTATCCCTCGGCGGAGGTGGCGGTATCCGCGACCGCGGCGTGCGGGCCGTCGGGCTCCTTGTCGTCGATCTGCGCCGATGTCATGTGGCTGCGCCTTTCTCCACGCCGGTCCGCGCCTTTCGGCCGCGGACCGGGTCGGGCACAACGACGGTCCGGCGGACGTTTTGTGGCGGACACCACAAGTAAAGGCGGGCGGGGCGGTTCGGGCGCCGCGGGAAAGGCCGTTCAGGTGACGCGGGCGCGCCCGGTCACCGCATCAGGGTCTCGACCAGGGTTTCCTGGAGGGCGCCGAGCCAGAGGTAGGCCATGACCATGGGCTTGCGGGGGTCGCTGTCGGGGAGCCGGTACAGCGAGCCCTCGTCGCCCTCGTCCTCGTCGGAGACCTCCAGGCGGGTGCCGATGGTGAGGCGGAGGTCGTTGAGGGAGCCGAGCCAGTTGCGGCACTCGTCGGCGGTGAGGGTGAGCACGGCGGCCTTGTCCCCGGCGGGCGTGAGCGCGTCCAGTGTGCGGACGACGACGAGGGCGTCCTCGCGCTTGCGGGTGCGCAGGTCGTTCTCGGTGAACCGGCGGAACTCGGAGGAGGCGGCGCGCAGTTCGTCGTCCTCGTCGCCGTACGCCTCGGGGAAGAGGCGGGCCAGGGCCGGGTCGGCGGGCGGCTCGCTGGGGCCCTCGGTGAACAGCGCGGCGAGCGGGTCCTCGCCCTCGGCGGGCTCGTCGCCGGGGCCGATGAGTTCCAGCAGCTGGACGGCGAGGGAGCGCAGGATCGCGATCTCCACCTCGTCGAGCGCGACGGCCGCGCCGCCGCCGGGGGTGGCCTCGAAGTGGCCGGCCATGGGGTGTCTCCGTTGGTGGTCGGGCGGGACGGACGGGGGCGGTGCGGAGCGGGTCAGTTGCGGTCCTGGGTGAGCGTGGCCCACAGTCCGTAGCCGTGCATGGCCTGGACGTCGCGCTCCATCTCCTCGCGGCTGCCGCTGGAGACGACGGCGCGGCCCTTCTGGTGGACGTCGAGCATCAACTTGTGCGCCTTGTCCTTGGAGTAGCCGAAGTAGGCCTGGAAGACATAGGTCACGTAGCTCATGAGGTTGACCGGGTCGTTGTGGACCAGCGTCACCCAGGGGACGTCGGGCTCGGGGACGACGAGGTTCTCCTCGGCCGATTCGGGACGTTCGATCTCTACGGGGGCGACACTCACCTACCCCATGCTGCCACTCGCAGTGGCCCATCGCACAAACGGCCCCCGCGCCGCGCCCGGCCCCGGACCCCCATCTCGTCACTTTGACGAAATAGGGGTAGCATCCCCGGCATGAACTCTGCGGACCTTGGGCGACGGGTCGGTGTGCCGTCGACAGCTCTCTTCACCGACCAGTACGAGCTCACGATGGTGCAGGCCGCGCTGAAGGCCGGCACCGCCGACCGGCGCTCGGTCTTCGAGGCATTCACCCGCCGGCTGCCCGAGGGGCGGCGCTACGGCGTCGTCGCGGGCACCGGGCGGGTCCTGGACGCGGTGGAGAACTTCCACTTCGAGGACGAGATGCTCGGCTTCCTGCGCGACCAGGACGTCGTCGACGGGCCGACCCTGGACTACCTGGCCGACTACCGCTTCAGCGGCGACATCTGGGGCTACCCGGAGGGCGAGGTGTACTTCCCGGGCTCGCCGGTCCTGCGGGTCGAGGGCTCCTTCGCCGAGTGCGTGCTGCTGGAGACGGTGATCCTCTCGATCCTCAACCACGACTCGGCCATCGCCGCCGCGGCCTCCCGGATGTCGGCGGCCGCGGGCGGGCGCGGGCTGATCGAGATGGGCGCGCGGCGCACCCACGAGCTGTCGGCGGTGGCCTCGTCCCGGGCGGCGTACATCGGCGGCTTCGACACCACGTCCGACCTGGCCGCCGGCTTCCGCTACAACATCCCGACGGTCGGGACGAGCGCCCACGCCTTCACCCTGCTGCACGACTCCGAGCGCGACGCGTTCCGCGCCCAGGTCGACTCGCTGGGGCGCGGCACGACGCTGCTGGTGGACACGTACGACGTGACGGAGGCGGTGCGTACGGCGGTCGAGATCGCCGGGCCGGAGCTGGGGGCGGTACGGATCGACTCCGGCGACCTGCTGCTGGTGGCCCACCGGGTGCGCCAGCAGCTGGACGAGCTGGGTGCCACGGAGACGAAGATCGTGGTCACCTCGGACCTGGACGAGTACGCCATCGCCTCGCTGGCGGCGGCGCCGGTGGACGCGTACGGGGTGGGCACCCAGCTGGTGACCGGCAGTGGGCACCCCACGTGCTCGATGGTCTACAAGCTGGTCGCCCGCGCGGCCTCGGCCGATCCGGCGGACGAGCTGCGGCCGGTGGCGAAGAAGTCGATGGGCTCGAAGTCCTCGAAGGGCGGCCGCAAGTGGGCGGCACGCCGGCTGGACGAGGAGGGCGTGGCCGAGGCCGAGGTGATCGGCACCGGACCGGTCCCCGACGAGCTGGCCGGGCAGCAGCTGCTGGTGGAGCTGGTCAAGGGCGGCGAGGTGGTCGCGCGTGAGCCGCTGGACGAGGCACGGGAGCGGCACATCGCGGCACGGGCGGGGCTGCCGATGTCGGCGATGCAGCTGTCCCGGGGGGAGCCGGTGCTGCCCACGGAGTACGTGTGAGGGCGGCGCGGGGCGGTGTGCCGGGGGCCGGCGCGGTGTGCCGGGGGCCGGGTGCGGCGTGCCGGGGGCCGGGTGCGGCGTGCCGTCGCCCGGGTGCGGCGTGCCGTCGCCCGGGTGCGTCCGGATGGCCGCTCTGTCCTCAATCGCCGGACGGGCTCGAATGTGCGCGGCCCGGCCCGGTTTGCGCGGCCGGCTTGATTTTGTGCGGCCCGGACCGGTTTGGTGCGGGCGGGCCCGAATTTTCCCCGGGCGCTTGATTGCGGCGCCCGAATCCCTAGGCTCAAGCCACCCCCGTCACCTCGTGACCACCGCTCGCTCCCCCACCGAAGGACACCCAGCATGCACCGCGCCTTGATCGTCGTGGACGTTCAGAACGACTTCTGTGAGGGCGGGAGCCTCGCCGTGGCGGGGGGTGCCGATGTCGCCGCCGCCATCACGGACCTGATCGGCCAGAGCCGGCCCGGCTACCGCTACGTGGTGGCCACCCGGGACCACCACATCGACCCCGGTGACCACTTCTCGTCGGAGCCGGACTTCGAGCGCTCCTGGCCGCCGCACTGCGTCGCCGGTACGGAGGGCGTGGGCTTCCACCCCAATTTCGCCCCGGCGGTCGCCTCGGGGGCGATCGACTCGGTCTTCGACAAGGGCGCGCACGCGGCCGCGTACAGCGGTTTCGAGGGGCTGGACGAGAACGGCACGGGGCTCGCCGCCTGGCTGCGCGAGCGGGAGGTCCGCGAGGTCGACGTGGTCGGCATCGCGACCGACCACTGTGTGCGGGCCACCGCGCTGGACGCCGTCCGTGAGGGCTTCGCCACGCGGGTGCTGCTCGGCCTGACCGCGGGCGTCGCCGAGGCGACGACGGACCGGGCGCTGGACGAGATGCGCGGCGCGGGCGTGGCGCTGACCGGCGAGCCGGTGGTCTGAGCGGCCGCGGGGCCCTCGGCCCTGTCCGGGTCCCCGGCGGGCGACAGCCCCGCCGGGGGCCCGGGAAGGCCCTCTCAGCCCTGTCCGGCCGCCACGGCGGGCCGCAGGAGGGCGCGGATGGGGTGCCAGAGCTCCTGGGCCCGCTCCGGTCTCGCGCGCCACAGGAGGCCGTCCGGGTGGTGCAGGACGGCGGTGATCTCGTCCGGGGTGGGCGGCTCGGCGTTGCCGCGCAGGTAGACGGCGCGCAAACCCAGGTTGCGGAGCCTGGTCAGGGCCCGCGCCCGGTTGCCCGCGTGCACCAGGACGCGGACCGGGGTGCCCCCCGCCGCGCACTCCGCCGGTCTCGGCAGGGTGATCGCGACGACCACACTGCCGTTCGGCAACTTGCTGAATCCTCCGCCTGCCATACTTCCGCGCTCCCCCGTGAGACATCGTGTCAATAAGAAAGTGAACAAGAGGCACCTAAACACGATCGGCCGCCGCCCGCTAGGGGGCGACGGCCGATCATGCTGTGACCTGCGGTGATGCCGGTTTACTTGGTCGAGGACCCGACCTGGACGGTCATCGTGGAGCCGTCGAGCGGCTCGCTGATGATCGTGATCTTGGTGTTGGTGTCAGGAACCTTCACGCTTCCGGTCGGGTTCTCCTTGTACCAGTAGGTGCCCTTGCGGTCGTCGAAGGCCGGCACGCCGAGCTGCGGCTTGATCTTCGTGGCCACGTCGGCGTTGTGCAGCGTGAAGCCGTCCGTCGGGTACCAGCTGAACGGCGCGTCGAAGGGCTGGATCTTGTTGCGGATGATCGTGCCGTTCGACCACGTCAGCGGCTTCGCGTGCGCGTCGACCGGCAGGATCAGGCCCTGGCCCGGGTGCTGCGAGACGTTGTTGTTCGTCTGCGAGGTGTCCCACAGCCAGATGAGCAGACCGTTCTGGTACGGGAAGTGCTCGACCCAGTCCGGACGGGTCGTGGAGAAGCCGAAGTTGTACGGGCCGACCTTGAGGGTCTCGTCGTAGCTGACGTACTGACGGTTCTCCGCGATGTAGTACTGCGGGTAGTCCTTGGTGAACGACTTGCCGACCCGCGAGAAGCCGTCGCTGGTCCAGCCGTTGTCGTCGCCCTCGGCGTCGTCGCTGAAGAGCGTGGCGCCGTCGGCGGTGACCGAGATGGTGTCGGCCGCGAAGCCCACGCCGCCCGCGCCGCCGTCGGTGGCGTAGCGGAAGCGGATGTCGATCTTCTTGCCCGCGTAGGCGTTCAGCGGGTACGAGAGCTTCTGGTACTTGCCGGAGACGTCGGTCAGGGCCGGCTTGTCACTGGCGTCGCGCGGGATGGCCTTGCCGTCGGCGGTGCCGTCGATCGCGGTCCAGCTGCTGCCGCCGTTCGTGGACACCTCGGTGTAGAGGTAGTCGTAGTCGGCCTCGATGTCCCACCAGCCCTGGAGGTCCAGGGACGCCTCGGTCTTGCCGGTCAGGTCGACCGGGCGGGACAGCGTGTTGCTGAGGTTGTCGCCCATATCGCTCCACCACTGCTTGGCGCCCTCGGCGGGCGTCGTGACCGGGGTGGTGACGGGCTTGGCGGGCAGCGTGACGACGAGCGCCTGCTTGTCCTTGGTGTTGTACTCGGAGACGCCCAGCTTGTGGGTCGACTTCGTCGCGGCCTTCGCCTCGGCGTAGTCGAGCCAGCCCAGCTGGAGCTTGTCCCAGGCGGTCATGTCACCGGGCATGTCCCCGATGCTGTCCTTGCCGGTGCCGAGCCAGGAGCCCGCCGACATCAGGGACCAGAAACCGACCGAGTTCTCGGCGGCGTTGGTGGTGTCGTAGAGGTCCGGGAGACCGAGGTCGTGGCCGTACTCGTGGGCGAAGACGCCCAGGCCGCCGTTCTCGGGCTGCGCGGTGTAGTCGCCGACCCAGATGCCGGTGTCGCCGATCTCGGTGCCGCCGGCCTTGTTCTCGGCCGGGCCCGTGGCGCCGACGTTGGTGCCGTACGCGTACCAGCGGTGCGCCCAGATGGCGTCGGTGCCCTGGGCACCGCCGCCGGCGGACTCGTCCTCACCCGCGTGCACGATCTGGAAGTGGTCGATGTAGCCGTCGGGCTCGTTGAAGTCGCCGTCGTTGTCGTAGTCGTACCGGTCCCACTGGTCGTACTGGGCGAGGTCCGCCTTGATCTGCTCGGCGGTACGGCCCTTGGCCTTCTGGTCGGCGGCCCAGGCGTTCACGCCGTCCTTGATCATGTCCCAGGCGTTGGAGCAGTTGGTCGAACCGCAGAAGTTCGAGCCGTAACGCGCCTCGTTGTACGGGACCTTGACCCAGTCGGAGACCTCGCCGTCGACCGAGTAGCGGCCGGAGGAGGTCTTCTCGTAGTACGTCTTGAGGGAGTTCTTGCCCGCGCCCTCGCCGAAGTACAGGTCCTGGAAGTGAGCCTGGTTGTAATCGGCCTGCCAGGCGGTGCTGTTGTCCTTCTTGGGGTCCGGCTCGGCTATCTCGTTGTGCGCCGGTCCGGGCGTGCCGCCGTACTTCTTGACGGGGGGCTTGGGGCCCTCGCCGTCCGGGTCGTACATGGTCGTGTCGTCGACCTGGTCGCCGAACTCCACCAGAATGGTGAAGATCTTGTCGGTCTTCTCACGGCCGAGTTCGACGTACTTGTTGTCGTCGAGCTTGACGACGTTGGAGCCGCCGCGCGGCGACACCTTCTTGTCGCCGGATATGACCTGTTCCAGAGCGGCCTGACGCTGGGCGTCCTGCTGCTTGCTGAACGGGCCCTCCAGGTTATGTGCGTTGCCCTCGGCCGACCCCGGATCCCGGCGTTCGATGGAGGCGGGGGCGCCTGACGCCTGGTCATCGGCCTGAGCGGTGGCAAAGGCGGATGCGGTGGCGGCGGTCGCGGCCATGGCCACGACAACCGCTCCGGTGCGAAGCGCCCGTCTCTTAATGATCACGTGATGCAGTCCTCCCCGGCGCCCGCGGCGTCGGCCCGGGAGTGTGGAGAGGCCGCGCGCGGAAACGCGTCACAAGTGACGCCATTCGACCGGAGTTACGGGAGAAAAGACAGACCTTGACTTGAACAGAGCAAGTGCACTATGCAGGAGCACTGTTCCGGTATCCGGACGAAGCGTTCGCGACCCACCGGCGCGTCAGACCTCGTCGCGGGAGCGCGAGATGACTCCGTGCGCCCCCCATGCACCGGCACTGTGGGTTAGGTTACGCTTACTAGCCGTTCCTCGCGGGCATCCACCGTCGTAGAGTCGCTTGACAGTACGACCGTGTCGAGAGATCGCCCATCCGACGCCCCGAGGACTGGAAAACGCCATGCCGCGTCCCACTGCCGCGCAGCTCTTCTACGGTTCGGTCACCGTCGTCTTCTCGACCCTGGCCATGTTGCTGCTGTTCCAGACCAGTTCGGGCATCGGTATCGCAGCCGTCGGCACGGTCGCGCTCGCCCTCGGGCTGCTGGTGTCCGTCACCGTACCCGCGCCGGCCCGCCGGCACTCGGCGCGTCCGGCGAGGACGGACGCCCCCGTCTCCGTACGGAGCGGGATTCCCGTCGCGCGTACCGCCACGCAGCGCGAGCACTCGCTGAGGCACTGAGCCCGTTCAGTTGACGGTCACCACCACGGTCTTGGCCGCCTTGTCCTGGAGACCCTGGCGGTAGGGCTTGTCGGTGAACATCAGCACGATGTTGATCAGCCACCACAGGCACGGGCAGCACAGCAGCGCCGGCAGCCACAGCACCACGGCCCGCAGGAACGCGGCCCCGGTGTCCGGCACCCGGCCGTCGTTGAGCATCGCGACCCGCAGTTTCAGCAGCCGCTTGCCGAGGGTGCGGCCGTCCTTGTGCGTGAAGTACGTGTCGTAGGCGACGTAGACCACCAGGCCGATCAGCGACCAGAGCAGCTGATGCCCGCTGTAGGTCTGGGCGAAGATGTCGCCCACGTTGTCGTCGTTCCCGTTGCCGCTGGACCCCCCGACCGCGCCGCCCCAGGGCAGCGAGATCAGGTACAGCGGGATCGAGATGATCAGGAAGTCGATCAGCCGGGCCAGGATGCGCTTGCCGGGTTCCGCGAGCGGCGGCATCCCCGCCAGCGGGTCCGCCCCGCCGTACGGCCCGCCGCCCCCGTAGGGACCCGGATCGTACGGCGGCGGAGGCGGCGCGCTGTCGTAGGGCGAGCCCGAGGGCGGCGGCTGGTCCCCCGGCGGCCTCTTCCGGAACGGGTCGTCATCGGGCGGCGGACCGGACGGCGGCTGATCGTTGCTCATGGGGGTCAGTGCATCGCGCCGCCCGGGGCCCCGCAACGGCTCAGGTGCGTTCGGGGGACGGGGTTCAGCCCGCCACGAAGGTGCGCGCCGCCTTGTCGTGCCAGCACTGGCGCCACGGCCGGTCGACCAGGCACCACAGCACATCGGCCACCCCGACCACGAGGACGCCCAGCACCCCGTAGACCAGCCAGCGGCGCAGCGCGGCGCCGAAGCCGGGCGCCTCGTGCGACTCGATGTCCCGTACGTCGAGTCCGCACAGCTTCTTACCGAGCGTCCGGCCCCACTTCGCGGTGGGCAGGGCCTCCAGGAGGACGCCCAGCACCAGGAACACGCCCAGCACCGCGCCCGCCAGTGCGGCCGTGGTGGAGTCCAGCAGCCAGACGGTGACCGTCTCGCCGGACAGTTCGGCCGCGTCGATCTTGTCGTTGATGTGGTCCACGGCCCGGCCTGCGAGCGGCACCGCGGCGGCAGCGGTGAGCGCGCCGACGACGACGGTGTCGATGAGCCGGGCGGCCAGCCGCTTGCCGAGCGGGGCGGGGCGCCCGGCGGTCCGGGCGGCCGCGAGCTGCTGGAAGTGGTCGTCGACCGGGGGCTTCCACGGCACGACCGGCTCGTCCGGCCGGCCCTGCTGCGGAAAGGCGGGCTGTGCGGGAGTGGCGGGTGCCGCCGGCGCCTGATGCCCCCAGGCCCCGGAGCCCGCCCCCGCGCCCGAACCGGCTCCGGCTCCCGATCCAGCTCCGGCTCCGGCGCCGGCTCCAGCTCCCGGTCCGGCTCCCGGTCCGACCTGCCGGGAGGGTCCGGGGGCGGGACGGGCGGCCTGCCGCGGGGGCGCGGGCGTCGGTGCGGGCGTCGGTGCGGGCGGGTTCTGCTGAGCGGCGGCGGGGCCGGTGCCCGCGCCGATCGCGCGGATGGTCACCGTGCCATCGGTGGGCGGCTGCCGGTCACCGCCCGTGCGGCGCAGGGCCCGGATCGCGACGGTGTTCTCGGCGGGCGGCCGCGGGGTCTCCCCGCTCGTGGCGCCGGGGCGGGCGACGCGGATGGCGACCGTGTTCTCGGGCTCCGGGGCCCCGCCCTCCCGCATACCCGGCACCCCGCCACCGGCCGCCTCGGGCGCGGACGGCGCCGAAGGCGCGGCGGGGCGGCGCGGGTCCACAGGGATGCGGCCGGCCCGCTCGCCGCCCGCCGGGGCCCGGCGGGCCACCTCGGCGGAGGCGGGGCTGCGGCGGGCCAGCTCGGCGGAGGGAGCGGAGGGAGCAGAGGAGGAAGGGGGAGGGGAAGGGGACGGGGTGGCGGGCTGGGCTTCTGCCGGGGCGGGGTACGCGGCGGGCGCGCTCGCCCCCGTGGTGGTACCGGCGTCCGTGTCCCCGTCCGTTTCCCCTCCCGCGCCGCCCCAGGAGACCCGGCGGTCGCGGTCGCCGCCGAAGCCGGCCTGGCGGGAGGCGTCGGCCTGCCAGGCGGTGGCGGGTTCGGGGCGGTCGGCCCCGTACGGCTCCTCCAGGAAGACCGGACCGGTCTCGTCCACCGGAGCGGGGGCCGGGGCGGGCGTGGGAGCGGGAGCGGATGCGGCGGCCGGCGGTGCCTCGCCCTGTTCCGGGGCCGGGCGGCTCGTGCCGGGCACCCAGGAGGCGCCGTTCCAGTAGCGGACGTATCCGGGGATGGACGGGTCGGGGTAGTACCCCTCGCGGGGGGCTTCGTCACCGGGTGCCGGGGTTGGGGCGCTCATCACCGTGGTCCCGTATCTCTTCGAGGCGTCAGACCGGCCGGCCGTCGGGGGATGGGGTCGGTCTCAATACAAGGGTCCACATCTATCAGACCACCGCGTATCCCCGGGCCGGTCCGGCTGTTTGGACCACTTTCCGGTCACCCAGAACTTTTTTCGCGAAGTCGCGTAATGGATGGCGGGGAGGGCGCTCTCTGCCTGTGCGGGCCGGTCGTGGGACCGGCCGCGGGCAACGAAAGGACGCCTCATGCACACCGTCGTGGAACACGAGCTGGAGCTCAAGCTGGTCCTGTCCCCCGAGCGCTCCATCCCGGTGCCGGCCCGGCTGACGTACCGCACACAGGACCCGTACGCCGTGCACATCACCTTCCACATCGGCTCCGACTCGCCGGTGTACTGGACGTTCGCCCGCGATCTGCTGGTGGAAGGGGTGTTCCGGCCGTGCGGGCAGGGGGACGTGCGGATCTGGCCCACCAAGATCGACGGGAACAGCGTCATCTGCGTGGCGCTGACGTCTCCGGACGGCAACGCCCTGCTCGAAGTGCCGTCCGCGGCGGTGACGGTGTGGGTGGAGCGGACGCTGCGGGTGGTGCCGCCCGGTACGGAGAGCGGGCGGCTCGGCATCGACGAGGGGCTGGCGGATCTGCTGGCGCCGCTGCCGGCCGACGACCTGTGGATGAGCGACCCGTGGCCCTCGGACGAGTCGCAGGACGGGGAGAGTTGAGCGGCGTGGCCGGGGGCCGGTCAGAACACCTTGCCCGGGTTGAGCAGCCCCAGCGGGTCGAAGGCCTGCTTGATGCCCCGGTGCAGTTCCACGCTCACGTCGCCGAGTTCGCGGGCGAGCCATTCCTTCTTCAGTACGCCGACGCCGTGTTCGCCGGTGATCGTGCCGCCGAGTCCGAGGCCGAGCGCCATGATCGCGTCGAAGGACTCCCTGGCCCGCCGGGACTCGTCGGCGTCGGCCGGGTCGAAGCAGACGACGGGGTGGGTGTTGCCGTCGCCCGCGTGGGCGCAGACGCCGATGGTGAGGCCGTACTTCTCGGCGATCTCCGCCGTGCCCTCCAGCATGGCGCCGAGCCGCGAGCGCGGTACGCACACGTCGTCGATCATCGTCGCCGGTTTGACGGTCTCCAACGCGGTCAGCGACATGCGCCGGGCCTGGAGCAGCATCTCGGACTCGGCGGTGTCCTCGGCGGGGACGACCGCCGTGGCGCCCGCGGCTGTGCACAGTTCGCCGACGGCGGCGAGGTCGGCGGAGGGGTCGGGGGTGTCGAAGGCGGCGAGCAGCAGGGCCTCGGTGGTCTCGGGGAGGCCCATGTGCGCCATCCGGTTGACGGCCTGGACGGTTGTACGGTCCATCAGTTCGAGGAGTGACGGGGTGTGTCCGCTTTCCATGATCCGGCAGACGGCGTCGCAGGCGGCGGCCGCGCCGGGGAACTCGGCGGCCAGGACGAGCTGCCGGGGCGGCTGCGGCTTGAGTGCGAGCACGGCCTTCACGACGATGCCGAGGCTGCCCTCGGAGCCGACGAGGAGCCGGGTCAAGTCGTATCCGGCGACGCCCTTGGCGGTGCGGCGGCCGGTGGTGAGCAGGCGTCCGTCGGCGAGGACGACATCGAGGCCGAGGACGTATTCGGCGGTGACTCCGTACTTCACGCAGCACAGACCGCCGGACGCGGTGCCGATGTTGCCGCCGATGGTGCACATCTCCCAGCTGGAGGGGTCCGGCGGGTAGAAGAGGCCGTGTTCCCCGACCGCGCGGGACAGCGCGGCGTTGATGACGCCGGGCTCGACGACGGCGATGCGGTCGGCGGGGCTGATCTCCAGGATGCGGTCCATCTTGACCAGGGAGAGCACGATGCAGCCGTCGGTGGCGTTGGCCGCGCCCGACAGCCCGGTGCGGGCGCCCTGCGGGACGACCGGGACGCGCAGCGCGGTGGCGGTGCGCATGACGTGCTGGACCTGCTCGACGGTGCGCGGGAGTGCGACGACCGCGGGGGCGCCGGCCTCGCAGAAGCTCGCCATGTCGTGGGAGTAGGAGGCGGTGATGTCCGGATCGGTGATCAGGGCATCGGCGGGGAGACCCGCCCGCAGGAGTTCCAGGAGATCGTCCATGATCCAAGCGTGGCACCCGGGCCCATTGGTGTGAACCCGTCTGCGGTGACGTTCCCAAGACGCGGTGTGATCTTCGTACTGACGCACAGTGATCGGCATGGACGTCACGCCTCAGCAGCCTTCGAAGGCCCCCGGGCCGGACCTCGCCCCCGATTACGCCCCTGACGCCGACTGGCCCCCGCCCGGCCAGCCCCCGCCGGGGCTGCCGCCGGACCCGGTGTCCCTGGCCGAGCCGCCGCCCGCCACGATGCGGACGACGCTGCGCAGGGCCGCGTTCGGGATGGTGGCGGGCGCGGTGCTGGTGACGGGGGCGGTGGTCGCGGTGCCCGACGACGACAAGGACGCGGCGCCGCCCGTGCCGGGGCCCGTCTCGCGTGCGATGACCGCGACGGCCGCCGGCTCCCCCGCCTCGCTCTCCGACCTGACCGCGCTCATCGGGGACCGGCAGAAGTGGGTGGGCACGCATCCCTCGGACGCGGGGTCGTGGGCGGTGCTCGGGTCGGCGTACGTGGAGTGGGGACGGCGGGCCGCCGACCCGGCGTACTACACCCGGGCCGAACAGGCGCTGAAGCGGTCGCTGGACGTGCGGCCCGGCGAGAGCGGCAACACGGCTGCCTGGGTGGGCCTCGCCTCGCTGGCCAACGCCCGGCACGACTTCGTGACCGCCAAGAAGTGGGGCGAGACGGTACGGGCGCGGCAGCCGAAGGAGTGGACGGTCTACCCGGAGCTGATCGACGCGTACAACGGCCTCGGCGACCGGAAGTCGGCGATCACGGCGGTGGAGAAGTTCACCGCGCTGCGGGCCGGGGTGCCGGCGCTGGGCCGGGCGGCCGAGATGTACCGGGACCGGGGCTGGCGCGAGGACGCGCTGGCCACCGCCCAGGACGCGGCGAACCGGGCGACGGCACCCGCCGAGAAGACCGCCTGCCTCGCCCGGCTCGGCGAACTGGCCTGGGAGCGGGGCGAGCCGAAGGAGGCCGTGGCGCAGTACGGGGCCGCGCTGCGGATCGACAAGGGCCACCACGCCTCGCTGGCCGGCCGGGCGCGCGCGCTGGCGGCCCTCGGGCGCACCGACGAGGCGCTGCGCGACTACCAGGCGGCGCTGGCGAAGTCGCCGCGCCCGGCGTATCTGCTGGAGCTGGGTGAGCTGTACGAGTCGCTGGGGCTGGACGGCGACTCGGTCGGCCAGTACGAGAAGCTCCGCGCGGCGCTGGACGCGGGCAAGGCGCGGGGTGTGGACGAGTCGTTGCTGCTCGGCCGGTTCGAGGCGGCGCACGGGGACGCGGACGCGGCGGTGGAGCTGCTGCGGGCCGAGTGGGACCGGGGGCACCGCAGTGCGGCGGTGGCCGACGCGCTGGGCTGGGCGCTGCACCGGTCGGGTGACTCGGACGGGGCGCTGGAGTACGCGGAGCGGGCGGTCGATACGGGCGGCCAGAACGCCTCGTACGCGTACCACCTGGGCATGGTCCAGCGCGCGTTGAACGATTACGGGCCGGCCCGCCGCCATCTGGAGGAGGCCCTGCGGACGAACCCGAAGTTCTCCCCGCTGGACGCGCCCCTGGCGCAGGAGGCCCTGGACACGATGGGGCAGCCCCCGGCGGGCGGGCCGCGGGACATGCGGCCGGACCCGGCACCGGAGCCGCCGCGGGCGCCCGAGCCGCAGCCGGCCGCGCCGGCGGGGCCCGGCCCGGACGCGGGTCAGGTGCCCGGCGGCGCCCCGGCCCCGGCGGCGGGCCCGCCTGCCGGGCAGCGGGCGCGGCCCTCCGCGCCCGCTCAGCCGTCCGCGGTGCCCTCGGCGGCCGGCTGACCGCGGGGCGGGCAACGGGTGAGGGGCGGGCCGCCGACGGCCCGCCCCTCTGCTGGTGCCGCGGCCGTCAGAGGTTGCCGCGCTTCTCCTGCTCGCGCTCGATCGCCTCGAACAGGGCCTTGAAGTTGCCCTTGCCGAAGCCCATCGAGCCGTGCCGCTCGATCATCTCGAAGAAGACGGTCGGCCGGTCCTGGACCGGCTTGGTGAAGATCTGGAGCAGGTAGCCGTCCTCGTCGCGGTCGACCAGGATCTTCAGCTCGCGCAGGGTCTCCACCGGCACCCGGGTCTCGCCCGCCCACTCGCCGAGCGTGTCGTAGTACGAGTCGGGGGTGTCGAGGAACTGCACACCGGCGGCGCGCATCGCCTTCACCGAGGCGACGATGTCGTTCGTGGCGAGCGCCATGTGCTGGACACCGGCGGCGCCGTAGAACTCCAGGTACTCGTCGATCTGCGACTTCTTCTTGGCGACGGCCGGCTCGTTGATCGGGAACTTGACCTTGAGCGTGCCGTCGGCGACGACCTTGGACATGAGCGCGGAGTACTCGGTGGCGATGTCGTCGCCCACGAACTCCTTCATGTTGGTGAAGCCCATGACCTTGTTGTAGAAGCCGACCCACTCGTTCATCCGGCCGAGTTCCACGTTGCCGACGCAGTGGTCGATGGCCTGGAAGAAGCGCTTGGCGGGCGGCTCGACGATCGGGTCGGCCGCGACGAAGCCGGGCAGATAGGGGCCCTCGTAGCCGCCGCGCTCGACCAGGGTGTGGCGGGTCTTGCCGTACGTGGCGATGGCGGCCAGCACGACGGTGCCGTGCTCGTCCTTCACCTCGTGGGGCTCGTCGAGGCCGGTCGCGCCGTGCTCGACGGCGTAGGCGTACGCGGCGCGGGCGTCGGGGACCTCGATGGCGAGGTCGACCACGCCGTCGCCGTGGGCGGCCACGTGGTCGGCGAGGAAGCGGCCGTGGTCCGTGGACGGCTTGATGACGGAGGTGAACACGAAACGGGCCGAGCCGCTGGTCAGGACGTAACTGGCGGTCTCGCGGCTGCCGTTCTCCGGTCCGGAGTAGGCGACCAGCTTCATGCCGAAGGCCGTCGAGTAGTAGTGGGCGGCCTGCTTGGCGTTGCCGACGGCGAAGACAACGGCATCCATTCCCTTGACCGGGAAGGGATCGGCCTGCCGGGACGTCTCGGGGGTGCTGTGCATCGTCTCTGTCATATCCGAAGGTTCCCGCCACTCCGCAAGGTGCGCAACAGTTCGCGCATTCACTGGTCAATCTGCATAGCGGATGCCCATGATGGGCGGGCTATCTGTACATGGTGCTCATCACAGTGAACCCCTCGGAGGCGGACCGTGGCGATCGATCATCTGGACGGGCGGCTCATCGTGCTGCTGGCGCGTGAACCCAGGATCGGGGTCCTGGAGGCGTCGCGCAGGCTGGGCGTGGCGCGCGGGACGGTGCAGGCGCGTCTCGACCGCCTTCAGTCGAATGGCGTCATCCGGGGATTCGGCCCCGATGTCGACCCGGCGGCGCTCGGCTATCCCGTCACCGCGTTCGCGACGCTGGAGATCAAACAGGGCCAAGGCGCCGACGTACGCGCGCACTTGGGCTCCGTACCGGAAGTGCTGGAGCTGCACACCACCACCGGGCAGGGCGACATGCTCTGCCGGCTCGTCGCGCGGTCCAACGCCGATCTCCAGCGGGTGATCGACCGGGTTGTCGGATTTGATGGCATTGTCCGGGCCTCCACGGCCATCGTCATGGAGAACCCGGTGCCACTGCGCGTCATCCCGCTCGTCGAACAGGCGGCGCAGGACACCGACTGAGCCGAGGAGTGACGGGTGAGCTTCTGGGAGTATCTGGCGAACCGGCACCAGCAGTTGCTCACCGACGCGTTCCAGCATGTGAGCGCCGTCTTCCAGTGCATGGTCATCGCCACCGTGCTCGGCGTCCTGATCGGGGTCGTCAGCTACCGCAGCGGCTGGGGGGCGTCGGTGGCGATCACCTCGACGGCGACCGTCCTGACGATTCCGTCGCTCGCCGCCATCGGCCTGCTCATCCCGCTGGTCGGCCTCGGTGTGGCACCGACGGTGATCACCCTGACGCTGTACGGGCTGCTGCCGGTCGTCCGCAACTCGATCGTGGGGCTGCGCGGCGTCGATCCCGCGCTGGTGGACGCGGCCAAGGGCATCGGGATGTCGCGGACCGCGCGGCTGTGCCGGGTGGAGCTGCCGCTGGCCTGGCCGCCGATCCTGACCGGCATCCGGGTCTCCACGCAGATGCTGATGGGGATCGCCGCCATCGCCGCGTACGCCTCCGGGCCCGGTCTCGGCAACGAGATCTTCCGCGGCATCGCCTCGCTGGGCAGCGCCAACGCGATCAACCAGGTGCTCGCCGGCACGCTCGGCATCGTCATCCTCGCCCTGCTCTTCGACGCCGCGTACGTGCTGCTGGGGCGGCTCACCATCCCGAGGGGGATCCGTGTCTGAGACCGCAGCCGAGACCGGGCAGCAGCCCGCCGCCGACGCCACGTCCGGCGCCCCGATCCAGCTGGAGAACCTGTCCAAGCGCTACGCGGGCAACCCGAGCCCGGCCGTGGACAACGTCTCGATGGACATCAGGGCCGGTGAGACGGTGATCTTCGTGGGCCCGTCCGGCTGCGGGAAGTCGACCACGCTGAAGATGATCAACCGGCTGATCGAGCCGACGTCGGGCCGGATCAGGATCGGCGACGAGGACGTCACGGACATCGACCCGGTGAAGCTGCGCCGCAAGATCGGGTACGCGATCCAGTCGTCCGGTCTCTTCCCGCACATGACGGTCGCCGAGAACATCGCCCTCGTCCCGAAGATGGTGGGCTGGTCGAAGTCGCGGGTGAAGGAGCGGGTCGAGGAGATGCTCGACCTGGTCGGGCTGGACCCCCGCGAGTTCCACGGCCGCTATCCGCGCGCCCTCTCCGGCGGCCAGCAGCAACGCGTGGGCGTGGCGCGGGCGCTGGCCGCCGATCCGCCGGTGCTCCTGATGGACGAGCCGTTCGGCGCGGTCGACCCGATCACCCGCGACCACCTCCAGGACGAGCTGATCCGGCTCCAGCACGAACTGCACAAGACGATCGTCTTCGTCACCCACGACTTCGACGAGGCCATCAAGCTGGGCGACCGGATCGCGGTGCTGCGCGAGCACTCGCACATCGCGCAGTTCGACACCCCGGAGGCCATCCTCACCAACCCGACGGACGACTTCGTCTCCGGTTTCGTCGGCGCGGGCGCGGCGCTGAAGCGGCTCAACCTGACCCGTGTGCGGGACGTGGAGATCGCCGAGTTCCCGACCGTGACGGTGGACGACCCGCTCCAGTCGATCTTCAACAAGCTGCGCAGCGGTCCGCACAACGAGCTGCTGATGCTGGACCGCAGGAACCGCCCGTACAAGTGGCTGCGGCGCGGCGACCTGATGCGGGCGAGGGGTTCGCTGGCGCGGGCCGGGCAGCTGGTCCACGACACGGTGACCAGGGACGCGACGCTGCACGACGCGCTGGAGGCGGTGCTCACCGACAGCGGCGGGCGGGTCGCGGTGACCGGCCGGCGCGGGGAGTTCACCGGGGTCGTGGACATGCACACCCTGATGAACTCGGTGCACGAACTCCTTGAGGCCGACCGGCTCACCGCCATCGAGCACCAGCACGACCTGGAGGAGCTGCGCGTCCAGCAGACCGCCCAGGAGCAGGAGGGCGGTGCGGGCGCATGACCCCCGACTCCCCCTCCGGCTCCTCCCGGGCTCCCGGCCGGGGCCGGCCGCCCGGCGAGCACGACGTGAAGGGCCTCGCCTTCCGCGACAAGGAGGAGGACGAGCCGGCCCCGGCGCCCTCGCGCCCGCCGCGCCGGATCACCTGGCGCAAGCTGGTGGTGCTCCCGGCGGCGCTGGCGGTGGTGCTGGTCCTCACGTACATCTGGATCAACAACGTCCATCTGGACTCGATCGCGGAGAACTCGCTGGCCGGCGACACGGTCCAGGTGCGCTGGTGGCAGCACGTGAGGCTGACCGCGATCTCGACGTTCTGGGTGCTGATCATCGCCATCCCGCTGGGCATCGCGCTGACCCGGCGCGGTGTGAGCAGGGCGGCGCCCGTGGTCACGGCCATCGCCAACATCGGGCAGGCGACCCCGGCGATCGGCCTGCTGGCCCTGCTGGTGATCTGGCTCGGCATCGGCCCGTCGACGGCCATCACCGGCATGGTGATCTACGCGGTGCTGCCGGTGCTCTCCAACACGGTCGCCGGCCTCAAGGCGATCGAGCCGAGCATGGTGGAGGCGTCGCGCGGCATCGGCATGTCGGCCATGGGCACCCTCACCAAGGTCGAACTCCCCCTCGCCGTCCCGCTGATCCTGGCCGGTGTCCGCACCGCGCTCGTCCTGAACGTCGGCACGGCGACCCTGGCGACGTTCGGGGGCGGCGGCGGGCTCGGCGACCTGATCACCTCGGGCATCCAGACCCAGCGCATGCCGGTGCTCGTGCTCGGCTCCGTGCTGACGGTGGTGCTGGCGCTCCTGGTGGACTGGCTGGCCTCGCTGGCCGAGGTGGCGCTCACCCCGCGCGGACTGGAGGTGGGGCGATGAGGACCCGGCGGACGGCGCGGCGGGCGGCACGGCGGATGCGTACGGCCCTGTTGGGCGGGGCGGCGCTGGCCCTGGTGCTGGCCGGGTGCGGGCTGAAGAGCGGTTCCCCGATGGTGGACGACGTGGCGCCCGGGTCGGTCGGGCAGGGGCAGCCGCTGGACGGCGCGTCGCTGACGGTCACCTCGAAGAACTTCAGCGAGAACATCGTCCTGGGCCAGATGATCGGCCTCGTCTTCAAGGCGGCCGGGGCGGAGGTCCTGGACCGGACGAACCTGCCCGGCTCGATCAGCGCGCGCGAGGCGATCGTCAAGGGCGACGCGGACGCGATGTACGAGTACACGGGCACCGGCTGGATCACCTACCTCGGGCACGCGAAGCCGATCACCGACCCGATGGAGCAGTGGCGTGCGGTGCGCGACGCGGACCTCAGGAAGGGGGTGACCTGGCTGCGGCCCTCCACCCTCAACAACACCTACGCGCTCGCCATCAGCCGGAAGAACAACGCGAAGTACCACCTCAGGACGCTCTCCGACGTCGCCGCCCTGGCGAAGAAGAACCCGTCGGCGGTGACGGTCTGCGTGGAGAACGAGTTCGCCTCGCGCGACGACGGGCTGCCCGGCATGGAGAAGGCGTACGGGATGTCCCTGCCGGCCGGCAACATCAAGAAGATGGACGCGGGCATCGTCTACACCCAGGTCTCGAAGTCCAACTCCTGCCTGCTGGGCGAGGTGTTCACCACGGACGGCCGCATCAAGGCGATGCACCTGGACGTCCTGGAGGACAACAAGCACTTCTTCCCCAACTACAACGCGGCGCCCGTCGTGCACACCGCGACGCTGGACAAGTACCCGGAGATCGCCGGCCTCCTGAACCCGCTCAGCGCCCGGCTGACGACGGAGGTCGCACAGGTGCTGAACGCCAAGGTGGACGTGGACGGCGAGGACCCGCACGAGGTGGCGAAGGACTGGCTGATCGAGGAGGGGTTCATCAAGGAGGGGTGAGAGCCGGGAGAACCGACCTCGAGAAGTTGCAAAGATTCTTTGCAAAGCCCTGTTGCAAAAGCTTCTTTGCAACTCTACTGTTGAGCCATGCCCACCAAGGAACCGAACGACGACCACACCGCCACGGCGCCCGACCCCAACGTCCTCAGCATCGACGCCCGCGCCCTGCGCGGACTCGCCCACCCGCTGCGGCTGCGCCTGCTCAGCGCCCTGCGGGAGTTCGGCCCCGCCACCGCCTCCGGCCTCGCCGACCGGCTCGGCGAGTCCAGCGGCGCCACCAGCTACCACCTGCGCCAGCTGGCCTCGTTCGGCTTCGTCGAGGACGACCCGACCCGCGGCAAGGGCCGCGAGCGCTGGTGGCGGGCGGTGCACGCCGGCGCCTCGTTCGACGCCGAGTTCCTGTACGACGCCGATCCCGAGGTCCGCAGCGCCATGGGCGTCGTCCTCCACGAGGTCGCGACGGTGCACGCACAGGAGCTGAGCACCTGGCTCGGCACGATGCAGGAGTGGCCGCGCGAGTGGTACGAGGGCTCGGACCTCAGCGACTTCAAGGTGCGGCTCACCCCGGACCTCTCCCGCGAACTGGCCGACAAGATGCACGACTTGATCAACAGCTACCGCGGACGCGTCCCCGAGGGCACCGAGGGATCCGCCGTCGTCCGCACCCACCTGCACGTCTTCCCACGCCCCACGGACTGAACCGGCTCGACCGTCCGGACCGGCTCAACCCCCTCAGCGAACCGAACCGAACCGAAGGGACCACCGTCATGCACCCCGAGGCCCACCTCGCCCTGTACCGCGTCCACAACACCGAACTGCGCTTCCACACCGAGAGCCTCCGTCGCGCCCGCCGCACCGCCCGGCGTCAGGAGCTGCGGAGCAAGCTGGGCTGGACCCTGATCGAGTGCGGCCTGCGCCTGGTACCGGCCCGCGCCGGCCAGGCCCACGCCGCTCGCACGGCGTAGCGCCATGGACGGGGGGAAGAACACGCAGCACACGCCCGGCCGGATGCCGCTCGTCGCCGTCCTCGCCGCCAACTCCATCTCCACAGCGGGTACCTCACTCACCCTGATCGGCGTCCCCTGGTTCGTCCTGGAGACGACCGGCAGCGCCGGGAAGGCCGGACTGGTCGCCTTCTGCGCGACGCTCCCGATCGTCGTCTCCGCGCTGATCGGCGGTCCCGTCATCGACCGGATCGGCCGGCGCCGGGTCGCCATCGCCTCCGACACGGTCTGCGGACTCGCCGTCGCCGCGGTGCCGTTGCTGTACTTCGCCGACGCGCTCGCCTTCTGGATGCTGTGCGCCCTGATGGCGCTCAACGGACTCGTCCACACCCCGGGCAACACCGCCCGCTACGTCCTCGTGCCCGACCTCGCCGAGCACGCCGGCACCACGCTCGCCCGCGCCGCCAGCCTCTTCGACGCGGTCTCGCGCGGGGCCCGGATGGTCGGGGCCGCGCTGGCCGGAGTGCTGATCGCGCTGGTCGGCGCCGAGACCGTGCTCCTGCTGGACGCGGCGACCTTCCTCGCCTCGGCGGCGCTGGTCGCGGCGGGCCTGCGGGGCGTACACGCGGCGCAGCCGGCCGAGGCCGCCGCACCGGTCTCGCTGCGCACCTACCGCCACGAACTGCGCGAGGGCTACGCGTACTTGTTCGGCAACCGGCTGCTGCTGGGCGTCGTGGTGATGGTCCTGTTCATGAACGGCACCGATCAGGGCTGGAACGCCGTCCTGCTCCCGGTGCACACCTCGGCCGAACTCGGCGGGGCGCGCGACCTCGGACTGCTCACCGCGCTGTTCGGGGCGGGCGGACTGACCGGCGCCCTCGTGTACGGCGCGGTGGGGCACCGCTACTCCGCGCGGGCCGTGTTCAGCGTGTGCGTGGTGCTGTGCGGGGCGCCGAGGTTCCTGGTCGCCGCGCTGACCGGTACGACGCTGCCGCTCGCCGTGACGATGGTCCTGAGCGGGATCGCGGGCGGCGTCCTCAACCCGATCCTCACGACGGTGATCTACGGGAGCGTGCCCGACGCGCTGCGCAGCCGGGTCTCCGGGGCGATCACCGCGGGCGCCGAACTGGCCATGCCGGTGGGCGGCCTGGCGGCCGGCCTGCTGGTGGAGAGCGCGGGCGCGGACGGGGCGCTGCTGGCCATGGGCGCGGTGTATCTGCTCGCCACGCTGAGCCCGCTGGTCTTCCCGTCCTGGCGGACGCTGGACGACGTGACGCCCGGGGCGGCCGGGGCGTCGGGAGCCGGTTCGGCCGAGACGGCCGGGGCGTCGGGAGCCGGTTCGGCCGACGCGCCCGGTGCGGCCGGTATGTCCGGTGCGCCGGAGGCGGCCGGGGCCGGGGCGCCCGAGGCGGCCCCGGTCAGCAGCTCGGGATCCTGCCCCCGTGATCCAGGGCCCTCAGCGAGTTCACCGCGTCCTTGAGCGTCGTGACCGGGATCAGCCGCAGGCCCTTCGGCAGCTCGGACTTCGCCTCCTTGCACTCGGCCTTCGGCACGAGGAAGACGGTCGCCCCGTCCCGCCGGGCCGCCTGAGTCTTCAGCGAGACACCGCCGACCGCGCCGACCTTGCCGTCCGCGTCGATGGTGCCGGTGCCCGCGACGGTGCGGCCGCCGGTCAGGTCGCCGCCCGAGCCGTCGCCGTCGAGCTTGTCCACGATGCCGAGCGCGAAGAAGAGGCCGGCGCTGGGGCCGCCCACGTCGGCCAGGTGCAGGGTCACGTCCACCGAGCCCGGCTTCCTGCCGAGGTGGTTGAGCGCGGCGTCGACGGCGTCGTCCTGGGACCTGGCCATGTCGTCCAGGTTGTGCTTCTCGATCTCCTTCTCGGAGCCGCCGGTCGGGTACACGGAGTCGCGGGGCAGCACGGCCCGGTCCGTACGGAACCAGCTGTCGACCACGTCACCGATGCCGACATCGGCCTTGGGCCCCGTCGCCACGATCGTCGTCATCCGCAGCTCGCCCTTGGTGTCCCGGGTGGGGGCCCCCTCGATACTGATCACCGGGGCCCCGTGATCGTCCCCCAGCACATTCGCGGTCGTCCCCGGCTGCGCCAACGTGAACGGCAACGGCGCGAAGGCGGCGACCCCGAGGAGGGCGACGACGGGGAGGCCGCAGAGGGCGAGGGTGCGGGGGCGGGTACCGGGTGTGAACACCCGCCCAATCTAACCCGCCCGTCACACCCGAGCCCGCCCGGGAAACCAGCACCCCAGGGCAGGCCCGCACCCCGAGCCCGGGAGTACCTGTCGAGCCCGCCCGGCGCTCGAGGGCGGAACCGGCCCGCCGGGGGCCGGCACCACGCGGCGGGCCCGCATAGCAAAACGCACCCGCCCGCACACCGCACCCGCGCTAACGAAGCGCGTCCGCGACCTCCCGGGCCGCGTCGATCACGCGGGGCCCCACCCGTTCCGGGACGGAGTCCGCCAGCATGACCACGCCGACGCTGCCCTCCACCCCCGTGACGCCCATCAGCGCGGCCGCCGCCCCGCTCGCGCCCGCTTCGAGTTCGCCGTGGGTCAGGGTGAAGGCCGTCTCGCTCACCGGCTTGCGGCGAGCGGCCAGGATCGCCCGGCCGGCCGCGCCCCGGTCGAGGGGATGGCGGAAGCCCGCCCGGTAGGCCACGTGGTAGTCGGTCCAGGTGGGTTCGACGACCGCGACCGCCAACGCGTCGGCGCCGTCGACCAGCGTCAGGTGGGCGGTGGCCCCGATGTCCTCGGCCAGCGACCGCAGCGCCGGCAGCGCCGCCTCGCGCACGAGCGGATGCACTTGGCGGCCCAGGCGCAGGACGCCCAGACCGACCCGTGCCCGGCCGCCCAAGTCGCGGCGGATCAGGGTGTGTTGCTCCAGGGTGGCGAGCAGACGATAGACCACGGTGCGGTTGACGCCGAGTTTGTTGGACAACTCGGTGACCGTCAGGCCGTGATCGGTGTCGGCGAGCAGTTTGAGGACACGCAGTCCTCGGTCGAGCGTCTGGGAGGTCTCCGCGGTCACGACGCCCTCTCCTCTGTGGTGAGCGGCGGCGGCTGGTTCCCGTGGATTGTGCGTCGCCGGTCCCAGCGGCGACGCACGGAGAGGCCGCCGGCCTGGCCAAGGCACCGGCTGCTCCGCGGCGGCGTTGCCACGGGGCGTTCACATTTTTGGGACAGTAGCGAGCGAGTCCGCTCAGCGGAAGACCTCGTCCAGAATCCGGTCTCCTCCAAGGACGCGACCGCGCCGCGGGAGCATAAGCGCCGGTCAGCGGCACGCCGGCCGATCACGGCGCATCTACGCGCGTCCATGTCGGCCGACTCCCCTCGCGACGCTCCGTAGACGGGACGTGAACCGGCGTTAACTCACCGTGAACATTTTCTGGACGATTTTTCCGTTGACGAGGACCTCGCAGGCCCTGATCGACCTCGTCGAGGGGTCCCGCACAGTGAAGTTGAGGGCAAAGGTGCCGTCGAGCCCGATGACCCGGGTGACGTAACCGTCGGAGGTCCGGTCCCCGGAAGCCGTGCGGCCGGTGACGGAGACCGTGGCGACGGGGGCGAAGCCCTTGCCGGTCACCTGGACGACCGTGCCGGGCGGTCCCTCGGGCGGCGAGAGCGCGAAGGACGCGCCGGCCGGCGCGGTGCCGTCCTGGACGGTGAACGCGGCGGTCTCGGTCCGGGGGTTGACGAGGACCTCGCGGACCTGGATCGCCACGGTGTCGGCCGCGCCCACGGTGAACGTCTGCGAGAACGCCCCGTCGAGCCCGACGACCTTGGTCCGCACCGGGTCGGAGGTCCTGGAGCCGTCCGCCCGCAGCCCGGTGATCGACACGGTGGCCACCTTCGCGAAGCCCTGGCCCAGGACGGTGACGGCGCTGCCCTTCGGCCCGGCGTCCGGGGTGAGGACGACGAACGTCGGGGAGACCGTCAGCTGGGTCAGCGCCTCGGAGACTCCGGCGGTGACCCGGAGGGCGTAGACCCCGCGCGGGGTGGAACCGGCCGGGGTGACCGTACCGGCGAGGGTGCCGTCGGCGGCGATCCGCAGGGTGGATCCGCTGATCCCGGCCGCGTCGCAGCCGCCGCCGTCGGCCGCGCACAGGGCGGCGGTGGGGGTGACGCCGGAGGGCCAGCCGTCACCGGTCACCCCGATCGTGGCACCGGGCTTCGCCTTGGCCGCACCGGCCGAGAGCGTCGCGGTGGCCTCGGTGACGGTGAACGGGGTGGTCAGGACGGTCGCCGGGTCGTTGCCCTCGTCCACCTGGACGGCGGCGACGGCGGGGTCGGAGACGGTGAACTCGGCCGAGAACGTGCCGTCGGGCCTGCTCTTGACGTAGACCGCGGTGTCGTCGAGCGTCGCCCCGGTGGCGTCGAGGCCGACTGTGTTGATCCACCGGTCCTGGTAGTAGTCGCTGCCGGTGACGGTGACGACGCTGCCGAGGGGCCCGCTGCTCCGGGACAGCGCGATCGTGCGGGGCCCGGCGGGGACGAAGGCCTGGACGGTCAGGGACGCGGTCGCCTCCTTCGTACCGTCGCCGACCTTCAGGAGGTACGAGCCGTCCGGCACCGCGCCGGCCTCCGCGAGGACCGCGTTGCCGGTGAGTTGGCCGGAGCCGTCGATGGCGAGGGTGGAGCCGGCGAACTTCCCGGCGTCGCAGCCGCCGCCGTCCGCCGCGCAGAGCGAGGGCACGGGGGTGGCGCCCGGGGTCCAGCGGCTGCCGGAGAGGGTGACGGCCGTGGACGGCCGGACGGGCGTGGTGGGGGCGATCAGGGTGGGCGGTTTCCCGGCGCTGCCCTCCGCCGTCACCGTGCCGATGGGCCCGCCGCCCGCGGTGATGGCGCAGGTGGTCTCGTAGGTGGAGCCGAGGACCTTGGTGCGGGTGAGGTTGCGCAGCGGGGTGAAGGTGATGGGCCCGCTCGCGTCGGCGGGGATGAGGAAGTCCCCCTCGTAGGGCGGGATCTCGATCGGCTTGCCGGACGGCACGTCGAGGTTGATCTGCGGCCCGGTGACGGTGACCGTGCCGGTGGCGCCGCCGGACATGGCGAGGTCGAGGCTCGGGGTGGTCGGCACGTCACTGAGGCTGAGCCCGCTGGTGGCGGGGGACGGGCCGAGCGTCACCTCGGCGTGCACCTTGCCACCGGGGTCGACCACGTCGGGGGTCAGCTCCACACCGAACTCCTGCGGCCCGTCCGCCTGGCCCTGGCCGGCGGGCAGCGTGCAGTGGACGGTGGGGGTGATGGTGCCGGCGTGGGCGACGGGGGCGAGGGCGACGGCTCCGCCGGTCCAGACGAGTACGGCTGTGGCGCCGAGGGCGACGGCCCGGCGTAAGGCCGGGCGGCGGCCGGGACCGCCGGTGGATCCGCGCTGCGCGAACATGTGGCTCCTCCGAAGGAAAAGGGAATGCGGAGACCCCGAATGCGGGGCGAAATGGCGGCGCCCGCCCGTTCCATTGCCGTACGGAACGGGCGACGGAACAGGCGGGCGTCGGCGGATCTTTCCCGGCCCCTTTACAGCAGGGTCAGGGTGAGCGTTGCGCTGTAATCTCCGGGGCGGGTGAATTCGGGAACGGTGAGTGCGAGTCCCGCGTCGGCGTCGAATTTTCCGCCGGTGAACGGACGTGATCCGTCCGGGTTCATCCGGCACAGGCTCGCCGCCTCGCCGCCGAGCGTGGTGGGCGATCCGGCCACCGGGGTCCCCACGCTGCCGTCCTGCGGGGTGCAGGCGGGTGCCCAGCGCACGGCTCCGGCCGGGATGGTGTCCCCGCCCGCGCTGGTGAAGGCGGTCAGGGTGCCGGTGAGGGACCAGCCGCTGTTGACGCCCCGGGCGTCCTCCACCTCCACCCGGTTGAGCCGGGCGCGCTGCACCCCGCCGCCCTCGCCGAGCACCGTCGTACCGAAGTCGACCGAGTCGCCGTCCTGGGTCATGGACAGCGTCCCGGCCCTGATCTCGGTGGTCAGGCGCTGCTCGGCCGTCCCGCCGCCGCCCCCGCCGCCTTCGGTGGTGACGGTGAACGGCGCGGTGCGTACGGTCGCCGGGTCGTTGCCCTCGTCAGCCTGGACGGCCGTCACCGCGTCCGAGATCACGGTGAAGTCGACGGCGAAGGTGCCGTCCGCGCCGCTCTTGACGTAGACCGCGCTGTCGTCGAGCGCGGTGCCCGAGGCGTCGAGGCCGATGACGTTGATCCAGCGGTCGGGGTTGTAGTTGCGGCCGCTGACGGTGATCACGCTGCCGACCGGGCCGCTGTCGGGGGTCAGCGCGATCTCCCGGTTGCCGGCCGCGACTGCCTCGACGGTGAGGGGGGCGGTGGCCTCCTTCGTACCGTCGCCGACCTTCACCAGGTACGAACCGTTCGGCACCGCCCCGGCCTCGCCGAGGGTCGCGGTGCCCGTGAGGGTCCCGTAGGCGTCGATCCGCAGGGTGTGCGAGGTGAACTTCAGCGGATCGCAGCCTCCGCCGCCGGCCGTGCACAGCGACGGCACGGGTGAGGCGTCCGGGGTCCAGCCGGAACCGCTCAGCCTGACCGCGGTGTTGGGGCGTACCGGGTCGGCGGGAGCGGTCAGAGTGGCCGGGTCGGAGGCGGAGCCCTCCGCCGTGACGGTGCCGACACCGGCCTCGCCGCCGACGATGTCGCAGGGCGTCTCGAAGACGGAGCCGAGCACCTTGGTCTGGGTCAGCGTGCGGACCACCGCGAACGCGATGTCTCCGGACGCGTCCGCCGGGACCAGGAAGTCGCCCTCGTACGCCGGGATCTCGATGGGCACCCCGGCCGGGATGTCCATGACGATCTCGGGGCCGCGCACGGTGACCGTACCCGTGGCGCCGCCGGACATCGCGAGGTCGATGCTGGGGATCGTCGGCACTTCGGCGAGGGCGAGCGCGCTGGTGGCCGGGGACGGGCCCAGCGTCACCTCGGCGTGCACCTTGCCGCCGGGTTCGACGACGGCGGGCGACAGCTCCACGTCCATCTGCTGCGGCCCGGTCGCCTCGCCCTGCCCGGCCGGCAGGGTGCAGTGGACGGTCGGGGTGACCGTCCCCGCCGCCGATTCCGGAAGGGGGACCGGGCGCGGGGAGGCCGAGGCACCGGCGCAGCCCAGCGACAGCACGAAGCAGGCAGCGAGCAGCCCGGTCACTCCGGGTCTTCGTCGTCGGATCACCTGACACCCTTTCCTGGAGCGTTGATTGCGCACATTGAGGAGGCCGCGTCCAGAGAAGTCAAGAGACACCGAATTGATCCTTTTCGGAGCGTCTCCGGCCGCCCCCGAAAGGAATTCCCGACGGTTTTCCGCAGCACCCCCGCACGCCTGTTGACTTCTTCGAAGATCACCGTTTCACTGCACCCGACATGCCGGGCCCGGCACGCAGATCCGTACGTACGAGCAAGGCATCGCACACGGCGCGTACGGCGAATCCGCGGAATTCAACCGGAAGGAGTTCCACCCGTCATGTCGATCTCTTCACGCGCTTCGAGGGCGCCGGGCCGAAGACGATTGCCGCTGGTCCTGGCGGCGGCGTGTTCGACCGGAGCGCTGCTCGCCCTGTCCGCCCCGACGGCGTCGGCGGTGACCCCGCTCACGGCGACGGCCACCTACGACTGCGGCTCCTGGGGCAGCGGTCTCGCCACCCTGACCGCCGCCGACGGCGCCTCGGGCAAGACCATCAAGGTCACGTCCACGGCGATCACGATGCCGGCCGGCACGAGCGCCGACCCGAACAGCATCACGACGACGCTCAAGCTCACCAAGAGCTCGGGCGGCGTCACCAGCGAGGTGCGGTTCTCCGCGAAGACCAACCCCGGTCTGAGCGGCGGCAATCCGATCACGCTCGGACCGCTGAAGCTCACCTCCGGCACGCTCGCGGCCGGGGACAGCACCGATTCCGTGGTGCTGCCCACTCCCCCGGGCGCCTCCAACTGGTCACTGCAGATCGTGGCCTCGTCCCCGACGTCCGCCACCGTGCCGTGTGTGGCGACGTCCGCCCTGTCCGCGCCGTTCGTCTGGTAGCGGGCCCGGTATGACGCCGGCCCGGGGCGGGGACGGCTGTCCCTGCCCCGGGCCGGTGCCCGCACGTGTGCCGTACGGGGCTCACCTCATCCGGGTGGCCCACTCCTGGACCTTCTTGATGCGCTGCTCGATCTGCCCGGCCGTGGCCTCCGCGCTCGGCGGCCCGCCGCAGACCCGGCGCAGCTCGGTGTGGATGACGCCGTGCGGCTTGCCGCTCTGGTGGGTGTAGGCCGAGACCATGGTGTTCAGCTGCTTGCGCAGGCCGAGCAGCTGCTTGTGCGTGACGACCGGCCGGTCCTCGGCCGGCTTCTCCAGCAGGTCGGCCTCCGACGCGGGCTTCTGCCGGCTGTGCGCGATCTGCCGGGTCTGCCGCTTCTGGAGCAGCAGTTGCACCTGGTCGGGTTCGAGCAGCCCGGGGATGCCGAGGTAGTCCTGCTCCTCCTCGCTGCCGGGGTGCGCTTGCATGCCGAACTCGGCGCCGTCGTACAGCACCCGGTCGAAGACCGCGTCGGACTCCAGCGCCTCGAAGGGCAGCTGCTCCTCGGTCTCCTCGTCCTCCAGCCTCTCGGCGTCGGCGAGGAGCTGGTCCTCCTCGGCGAACGGGTTCTCCTCGTCGCTGCCCTTCTTGGGCTTGTCGAGGACGTGGTCCCGTTCGACCTCCATCTCATTGGCGAAGTCGAGGAGCATCGGGATGGTGGGGACGAAGACGGACGCGGTCTCGCCGCGCCTGCGGGAGCGCACGAAGCGGCCGACGGCCTGGGCGAAGAACAGCGGCGTCGAGATGGTGGTGGCGTACACGCCGACGGCCAGGCGGGGCACGTCGACGCCCTCGGACACCATGCGGACCGCGACCATCCAGCGCGAGTCGTCCGCGCTGAACTTGTCGATCTTCTTGGAGGCGGCCTTCTCGTCGGAGAGGACGACGGCCGGTGTCTCCCCGGTGACCTTCTTCAGGATCTTGGCGTACGCGCGCGCCGACTCCTGGTCGGTCGCGATGACGAGCCCGCCCGCGTCCGGGATGCCCTTGCGGACCTCGGTGAGGCGTTTGTCGGCGGCGCTGAGCACGTTGGGGATCCACTCGCCGGTCGGCGCGAGCGCGGTGCGCCAGGCCTGCCCGATGGCGTCCTTGGTCATCGGCTCGCCGAGCCGGGCGGCGATCTCGTCGCCGGCCTTGGTGCGCCAGCGCATGTTGCCGCTGTAGCTGAGGAAGATCACCGGGCGCACGACGCCGTCGGCCAGGGCGTTGCCGTAACCGTAGGTGTAGTCGGCCGAGGACCTCCGAATCCCGTCGTTCCCCTCCTCGTACACGACGAACGGGATCGGGTTGGTGTCCGAACGGAACGGCGTACCGGTGAGCGCGAGCCGCCGGGTCGCCGGGTCGAACGCCTCCTGGCAGGCCTCGCCCCAGGACTTCGAGTCACCGGCGTGGTGGATCTCGTCCAGGATCACCAGGGTCTTGCGCTGCTCGCACCGGTTGCGGTGCAGCATCGGGCGCACCCCGACGCCGGCGTATGTGACGGCGACCCCGTGGTACTCCTTGCTCAGCGGCCCCGCGCTGTATTCCGGGTCGAGCTTGATCCCTATCCGGGCGGCCGCCTCCGCCCACTGCTTCTTCAGGTGCTCGGTGGGTGCGACGACGGTGACCTGCTGCACGACGTGGTGGTGCAGCAGCCAGGACGCGAGGGTCAGCGCGAAGGTGGTCTTCCCCGCGCCGGGGGTGGCGACCGCGAGGAAGTCGCGCGGCTGCTCCTGGATGTACTTCTCCATGGCGCCCTGCTGCCAGGCTCGCAGCTTGCCGGCCGTGCCCCAGGGGGCGCGGCCGGGAAAGGCGGGTGAGAGGTGGTGGGAGGCGGTAGTAGTCACGGTCTCCGGTTCGGGTCTCTCGGGTACGTGTGGCGCTGTCCGCAAGGGCCGGGCCGGCCCCGCACGCGATACGACAACCGGGCCACCCTACCGGGACCGGCACCCGGCTCCGCCGCGTACCGCACCGCCCCGCACGGAATTGCGACGGCTCTCACACGGGGTCGGCCGCCAGGTCGCGGAGACCCTGGGAGATGACCTTCACCTCGTCCGTCTCGCCCGTCGCGACTGCGATGACCAGGCGTTCCGCCGCGTCGATATCAGGGCGGAGATCGACCCCGTTCATGGCGAGGAAGGTGACGCACGACAGCCAGGCGGTGCGTTTGTTGCCGTCGAAGAGCGGACGGTTGACCGCCAGGGACTGCAGGAGTGCGGCCGCCTTGTCGATGACGTCCGTATATGCCTCCTGGCCGAACATGGACGCCGACGGCCGGTGGGCCGCCGACTCCAGGAGGCCGACGTCGCGGACCACGATCTGCATGTCCGGGCAGGTGTGCTCGGCGATGACGAGGATGTCCTCGGAGCTCAGGTAGACACAGCTCACTTGAGCCGCTCCATGAGCTCGCCCCACTTGGCGGCCTGCTCCTTGGCGGTCCGGCGGACGATGGCCTGCTGAGCGGTCCGGGCCAGGTAGTCGTCCACGGCCTGGAGCAGTATGGCGTGCATGCTCGTGCCCTCCTGCTCGGCGCGCTGCTTGAGGGCTGCGGTCTGGTCGTCACGGAGGCGCAGGTTCATAGCCATACCAAAACGGTACCACCACATGGGGTCAAACTGGTACCAGTTACGACGTCCGCACCCGCGCCGCCACCCACGCCCCCGCCAGTGCCACCGCCGCCATCGGCAGGAAGACCACCGCGAACGCGGCCGGGTGGGAGGTGGCGGAGCCCGCTTCCACCGCCTCGGTGGCGGCGTCCACCGCGCCGCCGCCGAGGGCCGCGAACGCGGCGCCGCCCGCGGCGAGCAGGAGGACGTTGGAGAGGCCGTCGGAGATCTGGAGGGCGGCCGAGTTGGCGCCGGCCTCCTCCGGGGCGGACAGCTTCAGGAGCAGGACGCTGGTCGATGCGATCACCATGCCCATGCCGAAGCAGCCGAAGGTCCAGGCGACCGCCACGGTCCAGACCGGCACGGAGTGGATCAGCACGGCCGGAGCCGCCGCGATGGCGGCGGCGACCAGGATCATGCCGCCGACCATCAGCCGCTCACGATGCGGTTCCAGGCGGGGCCGGGACTGCACGTAGGAGCCCAGCGCCCACGTACCGCCGCCGGCCGCGAGGGAGAGCCCCGCCAGGGTCGGGGACATGCCGCGCTCGGTGACCAGCATCAGCGGGACGAACGACTCGGCGGCGATGAACGACCCGGCGGCGACCCCGCGCAGCAGCACCACCGACGGCAGCCCGCGCGCCGCGCGGCCCGTGCCCGGGGGCAGCAGGCCCCGGATCGCGGGGACGAGCAGCGCGACCCCGGCGGCGGCAGGCAGCAGCGAGATCCAGTTCCGTTCCTGACCGGCGTACTGGAGCAGCCCGGCGCCCACCGAGATGCCCAGCGCGAGCGCGATGCGCCGGCGGTCGTACGGCTCGACGGGCGCCGCCGGGTCGGCGGGCCCGGACGCCATGCGCCGGATCTCGGGCAGCGCGAGCGCCAGCGGGAAGACGACCAGGACCGGGATGCCGACGAAGACCCAGCGCCAGCCCAGGTGCTCGGTGACGCTTCCGGAGGCCAGCGGCCCGACGACCGAGGGGATCACCCAGCTCGCGGCGAACGCGGCCAGGATGCCCGGCCGCAGGCGCTCCGGGTAGGCCCGGCTGATCACCACGTACAACGCGACGATCACCAGCCCGCCGCCGAGCCCCTGCACGGCCCGGCCCGCGATGAACATCCACATGGAGCCCGCGGTCCCGGACAGCAGCAGCCCCGCCGCGAAGGCGCTGATCCCGGCGGCCAGCGGGGCCAGCGGCCCGCGCCGGTCGGCCCACTGCCCGGACAGCACCATCGCGAAGAGGCTGGTGGTGAAGTACGCCGAGAACGCGAACGCGTACAGCGGGATGCCGTGCAATTCCCGGGCGGCGACCGGCATCGCGGTCCCCACGGCGGTCGCCTCGAAGGCGATCAGGAACACCACGGAGACGATGCCGATGCTCAGCGCCCGGTAGGTCCGCCCGAGAATCCCCTCCGGCGACGCGGTGCCGGAGGGGTCGGTGTGATCGATGGGGCCGGTGCCGTCGGTGGCTTCGATGAGGGGCGAGACATCGGCGTCACGCGGTTCCAGGGCGGTCATGAGCCAAGAGTAAGGGGCGAAACCCACGATGAGCCCTGTCGGAAGTCGCCCCGGCCCTCCACCCTTGGTCGTAGGCCCGCGGCCCGGATCGTGAACGCGGTATGGCAGTCGCGTTGCACACCGCCACGCACCCTTTCGCACCCCACCCGTCCGGGCCTACCTTCATTCCAGCGACACCACGCAGGACCGTGTGCCCGAGAGGCTCAGGGGCTCGACTGCAACTCGAGTTACACCGGTTCGAATCCGGTCACGGTCTCCACACCACCGCCCGCCCCTCACTCCGAGGGGCGGGCGGTCTCGTGTGCGGGACCGCTCAG
Organism: Streptomyces sp. ATexAB-D23; assembly: GCF_000373645.1. Classification (GTDB taxonomy): domain Bacteria; phylum Actinomycetota; class Actinomycetes; order Streptomycetales; family Streptomycetaceae; genus Streptomyces; species Streptomyces castrisilvae. Next base: position 215,224 of record NZ_KB892068.1, read on the forward strand.
CCCTTCGGCGCCGCCACCGCCGCCTGCGGGCGGATCGGGAGGCGGTTGACCGGGCGGCCGGTCGCCGAGCGGACCGCGGCGGCCACGGCGGCCGGGGAGGTCACGACGGGGACCGCGGACGCGGGCTTGGCGCCGAAGGGGGCCACCACGTCGCGCTCCTCGATCAGTTCGACGATGCGGATCTCCGGGGCGTCGAGGGAGGTCGGCAGCGCGTACCCGGTGAGGTCGGGGTGGCGGACCAGGCCGCGGGCGGTGCGCAGGTTCTCCGTGAGGGCGGCGCCGATGCCCTGGGTGACGCCCGCCTCGATGCGGGTCGCCAGCTGGGAGGGGTTGAGGACGCGGCCGACGTCCTGGGCGACCGCCATCTCGACCACCCGGACCGAGCCGAGCTCGATGTCGACGTCCACCACCGCCCGGATCGCGCAGAACGCCAGGCCCACGAAGGCGTCGCCCTGGCCGGACCCGTCCAGCGGTTCGGTGGGGTGGGGGCGGCACTGGGCGGTGGCCCACAGCTCCTTGCCGTCCAGCGCCTCCGCCACGGTCGTGGAGAGCACCCCGTCGTACGAGGTGATCTTGCCGTCGGCGATCTGGAGCAGCTCCGTGGACATGCCGAACTTGTGGGCCAGCGGCTGGAGGAGCTGGGTGCGGACCATCTTCGCCGCGCGTTCGACGGCGCCGGCGGAGACCCAGGTGTGGCGTCCGTGGGTGGCCGGTCCCGCCGGGGGCTGGTCGGTGTCGACGGAGGCGACGTGCACCTCCTCGACGCCCAGGGTCTCCTGGACGACCTGGCGGGCCAGCGTCGAGAAGCCCTGGCCCGTCTCGACGGCCGCGCAGATGACGGTGGCGACCGAGTCGTGGACCCGGACCGTGGCCGTGGACACCTCGTCGGCGCCCTCGGCACCGAGCATGTGGACCATGCCGAGCGCGTACCCGACGCCGCGCCGCACCGCGCCCGGCTCGCCCGCGCCCTCGGGGCCGCCCGGCAGCAGCCAGTCGTCCTGGGGGTCGTCCTTGGGCAGCGCGGGCAGCGGGAAGTCCCGTACCGCGCCGAGCAGTTCGGCGACGGGGGCGGGGCAGGTGACCGTCTGCCCGGTGGGCAGGATGTCGCCGGTGGACAGGGCGTTGCGCAGCCGCAGCTCGGCCGGGTCGATGGACAGCTTGGCGGCCAGCTTGTCCATCTGGCCCTCGTAGGCGGCGCAGACCTGCATCGCGCCCTCGCCCCGGACATGGCCGGAGGGCGGGTTGTTCGTGCGGACGGCCCAGCCCTCGATGAAGGCGTGCGGGACGACGTACGGGCCGCAGGCGAAGGCGACCGCGGCGGCCAGGGACTCGGACGAGGAGTCGGCGTACGCGCCGGCGTCCAGCAGGAGCTGGGCCTCGACCTTGACCAGGCGGCCCTCGGCGTCCGCGTGGTGGCGGTAGCGCAGCAGGCTCGGGTGGCGGTGGGCGTGGCCGAGGAAGGACTCCTCGCGGGTGGCGGCCAGTTTGACCGGGCAGCCGGTGCGCAGGGCGAGCAGACCGAGCGGCAGCTGGAAGCCGGGTTCCTCGCGGTCGCCGGTCGCGCCGGGCACCCCGGTGACGACGACCTTGACCCGGTCCGGTTCCAGGCCGAAGCAGGCGGCGGCGAGGTCGCGGTCGGTGTGCGGGTCGGTGGAGGCGGTGTAGAGCTCCACGCCGCCGTCCGGCCGGGGCACGGCGAGCCCGGCCTCGGCGCCGATCGGGGCCGGGTCCTGGCGGCCGATGCGGTACAGGCCCTCCACGACGACCTCGCCGGCCGCCTCCGGGTCGCCGTAGCGCAGCGGGATGTGGCGGATGAGGTTGCCGTCGGGGTGCAGCGGCTCGGCTGCGAACGCCTTCTCCGGGTCGGTGACCGCTTCCAGCACCTCGTACTCGACGGCGATGGCGGCGGCGGCCAGCCGGGCGGTGTCGGGGTGGTCGGCGGCGACGGCGGCGATCGGCTCGCCGTGGTGGCGGACCAGGTCGGACGCGAAGACCGGGCGGTCCACGACCTTGCGGCCGTACAGGGCCTCGCCGGGGATGTCCTCGTGGGTGACGACCGCCCGGACGCCGGGCATCTCGACGGCGGCCGAGGTGTCGATGGACAGGATGCGGGCGTGCGCGTGCGGGGAGCGCAGGACGGCCGCCCAGAGCAGGCCCTCGGCCCACAGGTCGGCGGCGTACGGGAAGGTGCCCTCGGTCTTGGCGCGGGCGTCGGCCGGCGGCAGCGAGGCGCCGATGCCCAGCAGCGGACGCTCGGCCTCGGGGCCGCCGGGGCCGTCCAGTGACGGGATGCTGATCGCCGTGGCCGCGTCGTTGCTCACGCCATGCCTCCGTCCTGCTGGTGGGCCTGCACACTACCCGCGCCGGGCGCCGCCTGGTGCGGGATGCGGGCCTCTTCCTGTTCCGCGGATTCCGGCGGGGGCGCTGCGGCTTCGGCGGCGGCCTCGCGGCCCGCGATGACCTCGTTGACGGCGTCCAGGACACCCCGGTAGCCGGAGCAGCGGCAGAGGTTGCCGCACAGCGCCCGGCGGGTCTCCAGCTCGCTGGGGGCGTGGTTGCCCTCCAGGAGGTCGTGGACGGTCATCGCCATGCCGGGGATGCAGAAGCCGCACTGGACGGCCCCGCAGGAGGCCAGCGCCCGCTGCACGTCGGACGGTTCCCCGTCGACGGCCAGGCCCTCGACCGTACGGACCTCGCTGCCGGCCGTGGTGGCGGCGGGGACCAGGCAGGAGGCGACGAGACGGCCGTCCACCTGGACGTTGCACGCCCCGCACTCGCCCTGCGAGCAGCCGTCCTTGGCACCGGCGAGGCCGAGGCGCTCGCGCAGCACGTAGAGCAGCGACTCACCGATCCAGGCGTCGGTGACGGGCCGGTCCACTCCGTTCACATGCAGCGTGTACGAGGCGGCGGGGTGCTCGCTGGGCAGCGGGGGCCCGGCGGCGGGCGGGGTGTCGGACGCCTCCGCAACGGGCTCCGGTCCGGTGTCCGGGACGACGTCCTCGTCCGCCGGTGCGGATGCGGGTGTCGTCTGTTCGGCGGCTTCGGGCCGCTCGCCGGCGGCCGGCCGCGCCTCGGGAAGTTCCGACGGGACACCCGGGGGGGCGTCGGAGGGGACGTTCGAGAGCGCGTCCGAGAGCGCGTCCGACGGAGCGTCTTCGCGGTTCTGGGCGGGGGCGTCATCAGCGGCGGCGACCGGGGCGGCGACGGCGTCGGGCCCGTTCTCGGCGGCCTGTTCCGCTTCCGCTTCCGCTTCCGTTTCGGCTTCCGTGACCAGAGGCTCCGCGGCCAGAGGCTCCGGCGCCAAAGGCTCCGGCGCCGGTTCCCGTGTCGCCCAGGGCGCGGTCGCGCCGCCCGGCAGGGTCGCCGGGCGGTCCGCGTACCAGTCGGCGGCCGGCGGGGTGGTGTAGAGCTCGCCGGAGTCGTCGGAGAGCGCACCGGACGCCGCCGGGGTCTCCGGCGCCTCCGGGGCGGGCGGCGGCCAGGCGGTGGCGTCGACCGACCACTGACCGGTGGCGGCCGGGTCGCCCGCGTACGGCTCCTGGTAGGGGCTCGGCGGCTGCTGCGCCCCGGGGGGCGGGTAGCCGTAGCCGGACTGCTGGTTCGGGTCGGGCCAGTGCACCGCGCCTTGCGCGGGCGGCTGCGCCTGCGTGCCGTGCTCGTGCTGCCCGGCCTGCGGCGCCGGGGGCTGGACGGCCCAGTTGCCGGTGGCGGCGGGGTCGAGCCCGGCGGCGGGGGTCAGCGGCAGGATCATCGGCGGCACGTATCCGTGGCCGGGGGCGGCCAGCGGGATGTCCGCGAGGTCCTCCGGCGGCAGGTGGACGAAGGCGGTCGCCTCGCCGTCGTACTCGCCGCCCTGCGGGGTCGGCTCCCAGCCGCCGTGCTGCTCGGCGGGGTTCTCCTTGCTCACGACAGTGCCCTCCCCAGCGCGCGTCGGGCCAGCGCGGCGACGGTGCGCCGCAGATGCAGTACGGCGGGGGGCAGCGGTGGTGCCTGGCCCCCGTCGGCGGGTGGTTCCTGGTCCGGGATGCAGGCGGCAGCGACGTACTCGCCGAAGGCGGCCAGCGCGTCGGGCGCGAGGCCGCGCGCCCCGTCCCAGTCGATCAGCGAGGCGATCCAGCGCTCTGCCTCCAGCGGGCGCAGCGGCATCGGCGCGATGGCGCCGACCGCGCAGCGCACCCCGCGCCTGGCCGGGTCGAGGACGATCGCGACGGAGGCGGTGGCGCGGCCGGGGCCGGTGCGTCCGGTGGCCTTGAGGAAGACCTGCGGAGCGTGCAGCAGGGGCACCCGGACGAAACCGATCAGCTCGGCGGGCTCCAGCATCTCGCGCCCGGCCAGCAGGTGCGAGACCGGGATCTCGCGGCGGGCGCCGCCGGGTCCCGCGATGACGAGTTCGGCCTCCAGCGCGGCGAGCACCGGCAGCGCGTCACCCGTCGGGGCGGCGGTGGCGATGTTGCCGCCGAGCGTCCCGGCGTTGCGGATCTGCGGGGGGCCCGCGGCACGCGCGGAGGCGGCGAGCGCGGGGATGAGGGCCGCGAAGTCGGGCCGTCCCATGCGGGCGTGGGTCAGGCCGGCGCCCAGCAGGGCGTGACCGTCCTGGTAGTGCCAGCCGCGCAGCTCACTGATCCGGCCGAGACCGACCAGACCGGAGGGGCGCAGGAGCCCCTTGTTGACGGCCGACATCAGGTCCGTGCCGCCTGCCACGGGGACGGCGGCCGGCATGGCGCCGAGTGCCGCCACGGCCTCGTCCAGTGAGGCAGGCAGCGTGACGGACTGCGCCGCCTGCGGTGCGTGCGTGGTCAACCCAGCTGCCCCTTCCCGGTGTCCCGGCGCTCCCGCCTGTTTCGCCGTACGGTACGTGCTCGAAGCCCGGACGTGGCAACTCTGGCACATCTTCGGACCGGCCCGACGCGCAGGTCCGCGAAGGGAGTATCCGTCCGCAGTCAGGGTAATGGTCCCGGTTTCCCGCCTGTTCGGCGGTGAGTGCCCTTTGCCTGTCTTCTGCGTACCCGTACGGCTTTATCCGTTCCGGAAGTGCCCCGCGTCATGACGCCGCCACCACGGTCGCAGGGACCGTGGTGGCGGGAGAGGGCGTTGCGGCCGGGCTCACACGTTCGGGGGTGCTCCCTCGATCGGGCGTCCGAGAATGCCGGGGCGCTTCTGCCAGGGCAGCGGGCCGGACGGCGGCCGGTAGCCGACGCCGAGCGCGTCGAGCCGGGCGTAGTGGGCGTTCATGCGGCGCTCGAAGCCGGCGAAGTCCCGTTCGGCGGGGGCGGGCAGGGCCGACCAGGCGACCTCGGCGAAGGCGGCGAGGCGGGGGAAGACCTGGTAGTCGACGCGGGAGCGGTTCTGCATGACCTCGGACCAGACGTTGGCCTGGGTGCCGAGGACGTGCCGGGCCGCTTCCTCGCTCAGGGCCGGCGGAACGGGTTCGAAGCGGTAGACGTCCTCCAGGGTGCGGACGTATCCGATGGGCATCGGCTCGTCGGGGCCGCCGTGCTGACGGTGGTCCAGGTAGACCTGCTGCTCGGGGCACATCACCACGTCGTGCCCGGCCTCGGCGGCCGCGATGCCGCCGGCGTAACCGCGCCAGGAGGAGACAGCGGCGCCGGGGGCGAGGCCGCCCTCCAGGATCTCGTCCCAGCCGATGAGGCGGCGGCCGCGCGCGGTGAGCCAGGTGTCGAAGTGGCGGATGAACCAGGACTGGAGCTCGTCCTCGTCGGCGAGGCCGAGTTCCTTGATGCGCGCCTGGGCGGCCGGCGACCGCTTCCACTGGTCCTTGGGGCACTCGTCGCCGCCGATGTGGACGAACGGCGAGGTCTCCGGCGGGAAGAGTTCGAGGAGTTCCTCGAAGACGCCCTCGTAGAACCGCAGGACGTGGTCGGTGGGGGCCAGGACGTTCGGGGTGACGCCCCAGTCGTCCCAGACGGTGAGGGCGGCGGTGTCGACGACGTCGGTGTTGCCGAGCTCCGGGTAGGCGCTGATGGCGGCCTGCGAGTGGCCCGGGATGTCGATCTCGGGGACGACCCGGATGTGCCGGGCGGCGGCGTACGCCACGATCTCGCGGATGTCGTCCTGGGTGTAGTAGCCGCCGTGCGGCATCTCGTCCCAGAGCTCGGACGCGCGGTGGCCGTACTTGGTGCGGGCCCGCCAGGCGCCGGCCTCGGTCAGGCGCGGGTGGCGCTTGATCTCGACGCGCCAGCCCTGGTCGTCGCTGAGGTGGAAGTGGAAGACGTTCAGCTTGTGGGCGGCGAGCAGGTCGAGGTAGCGCAGGACGTCGTCCTTGGGCATGAAGTGCCGCGCCACGTCGAGCATCAGGCCGCGCCAGCCGAAGCGGGGCGCGTCCTCGATGTCGGTGAATCCGAAGCCGGTCGTGGCGGCTTCGCCGACGGGCGCCCGGCGGAAGGCCTCGGGGCCGAGCAGCTGGCGCAGTGTCTGGGCGCCCCAGAAGACCCCGGCGGGGCTGCCGCCGGTGATGGCGACGCTCTCGTCCGGTCCGGTGGTCAGCCGGTAGCCCTCGGGCTCCAGGGAGTCGTCGGTGCGCAGCACGATCGCGCGCGGGGCGGTGCCGGTGCCGGGCGCGAGGGGCAGGCCGAAGGCGGCGCCCAGGGTGGTGCGCAGCCAGCGCTCGGTGGTTTCGGTGCCGGGGGCCGCCGCGATGGTGGTGGACGGATCGAGGACGAATCCGCACCGCCCCCGGTCGTCGGCGCGCAGGGGCGCCGGGATCAGTTCCAGGTCCATGACGTCAGTCCTTAACCGCTCCGCCGAGTCCGGAGACCAGGCGTCGCTGTACGAGTACGAAGAAGACCAGCACGGGCACGGTCATCACCGTCGAGGCTGCCATGATCCCGCCCCAGTCGTTCTCGTCGGGTTTGAAGAAGACCAGCAGCGCCATCGGGAGCGTCGACTGGGAGGTGTCGCTGATGATGAAGGACTTCGCGAAGAGGAAGTCGTTCCAGGTGGAGATGAACGAGAAGACGCTGGTCGCCACGAGGCCGGGGAGGACCAGCGGGAAGAGGATCTGCCACAGGAAGCGGGTGCGGCTCGCCCCGTCGATGTAAGCGGCCTCCTCCAGGGCCTGAGGCACGGCCCGGACGAATCCGCGCAGCATCCAGATGGCGAAGGGCAGTGAGAACGCCAGGTGCGGCAGGATCAGCGAACCGAGCGTGTTCAGCTGCCCGAAGTCCCGCATCAGGAAGAACAGCGGGATGGTCAGCGCCTCGACCGGCACCATCTGCGCGACCAGGAACATGATCAGCAGCGTGGTGCGGAAGCGGAATCTGAACCGGGTGACCGCGGTGGCCGCCAGGAAGGCGATGAGCGCGGAGGCGACGACGACCGTGCCGGCGACGAGGAGGCTGTTGAGGAAGTAGCGCCCGAAGTCCTGCTGCTGGAAGACCCGCCGGTAGGAGTCCAGGGACGGGGACAGGGTCCAGGGCCTGGGGTGCGTGGACTGGATCTCGCCCGCCGGTTTGAACGCGGAGAGCACCATCCAGTAGAGCGGGAAGGCGACGGCGGCGGCGATCAGCAGGGCCGCCGCCTCCGCGGCGAGCCGGCCGGGCCGGCGGACGCGCCACAGGGTGGGCAGGCTCACAGTTCCTCCCCCTGACGCCGGACCAGGCGCAGATACACGAGCGTGACGGCGAGCAGGATCAGCAGCATCACGACGCCGATCGCCGAGCCGAGGCTGTACTGCGAGGACGCGAACGCCTTCTGGTACGCGTACACGTTGAGCACCAGGTTCTGTCCGGCGATGCCGCCGCCGTTGGTCATGACGTAGATCTGCGTGAACACCTTGAAGTCCCAGATGACCGACTGGATGGTGACGACGGTCAGGATCGGCCGCAGCATCGGGGCCGTGACCGACCGCCAGATCCGCCACTGCGAGGCGCCGTCCAGCGCGGCCGCCTCCAGCACCTCGGCGGGGATCGCCCGGATGCCCGCGTAGACGGTCACCATCACGAACGGGAAGGAGCACCAGAGGACTTCGAGGAGCACCAGCGCGAAGGCGCTGTAGCGCCCGTACGTCCAGGAGTGGTCGCCGAGGCCGAGGATCCGGTTGACGGGGCCGAAGTCGGCGTCGAAGAGGAAGACCCAGACGGTGGACCCGGTGATCGCGGGCGTCGCCCAGGCGCCGAGCGCGGCCATCATGAGCGCGAGCCGGGGCACGGCCCTTATCCGGGTCAGCAGGACGGCCAGGGCGCAGCCGACGAGGAGTGTGGACAGGACGCAGGCCGCGGCGAAGACCACGGTGGCGGCGAGCACCTGCCAGAACTGGCTGTCGCCGAACAGGGCCGTGTAGTTGCCGAATCCCTGGAAGGTGGCCGGTTCGCCGCCGCTGACCTGGGCCTGGGTGTACTCCAGGAAGGAGATCAGGCCGAGCTGGTAGATCGGGTAGACCAGCAGCCCGCCGAGCAGGACGAGCGCGGGCAGCAGGTAGAGCCAGGGGGTCCAGCCCGGCCGCCGGGCCGGTGAGACCGGGCGGCGGCGCGGGCCGCGCGCGGGACGGCCCGGCGCGGGTGTGGGGGGCGCTTGGTACGCCGTGCTGTTCGCGGTCATCGTCAGCCCGCGTCGGCGAACGCCGCGTCCATCTTCTTCGCGGCGTCGTCCGACGCCTTCGCCACGTCCTTACGGCCGCTGACGATCTCCTGGAACATCGTGGGCAGGATCAGCGAGGAGTCGATCTGTCCCCAGGCCGGGGACGCGGGGACGAACTTGGCTCCGGCGGCGAGCGTCCTGACGAAGGGTTCGACGAACGGCTCGCGCTTCGCGGCGGCGGCCCGTACGTCGCTGTAGGTCGGCAGGAAGCCCATCGCGTCGAACATCCGTGCCTGGGTCTCCTTGCCGGTCAGCTCCTTCATCAGGGCGACGGCCAGGGTGCGGTGCTTGCTGCTCTTCAGCACGCCGATGTTGTTGCCGCCCGCGAACGCGGGTGCGACGGAGCCCTCGGCGACGCCCGGCAGCGGCACCACCGCGTACTTGCCCTTGACGCTGCCGGCCTCCACGGCGGCGTGGCTGAAGTCGCCGCCGATGGCCATGGCGGCCTTGCCGGAGGCGAAGGCGGTGACGGTCGCGTTGCCGCCCATGGCCGCGCACTTGGCGGGCGGGCAGTTGCTGTCGCCGAACAGCGAGGTGTAGGCCTCGATGCCCTCGCGGGCCTTCGGGCTGTTGATGGCCGCCTTGTACGAGGAGCCGTCCCGGTCGGCCAGTTCGCCGCCGTTGGCCCAGATGAACGGCATCGCGCCGTAGGTGTAGGCGCCGCCGACGGCGAGCCCGTACATGCCGGGCTTCGCCTTGTGGACCTTCTTCGCGGTGGAGATCAGTTCGGCCTGGGACTTGGGCGCCTCGATCCCCAGGTCCGCGAAGACGTCGGTGCGGTAGTACAGGGCGCGTACGCCGACGAAGAGCGGGGCTCCGTAGACCTTTTCGCCGACCGTCACGGACTGCCTGGCGGCCGGGTCGGTGTCCTTGGCGTCCGCCCAGTCGCCGAACTCGCCGGTGATGTCGGCGAGTCCGCCGTCCTTGACGTATCCGGCGGTGTCGGTGTTGCCGTACTCGATGAGGTCGGGGGCGCTCTTCGGGTCGTTGAAGGCGGCCTTGACGCGCTGGGCGCGGGTCTCGACCGGGATGTACTCGATCTCGGCCTTCGCGCCCTCGTGGGCCTTCTCGAAGGCGGCGACCGCGGTGTCGACGACCTTCTCCTTGGGCTTGTTGCCGACCTCCTGGAACAGCCAGACGCGGAGTGTGCCGGTCTTCTCGTCCCCCTCGGCTCCGGTGTCGGAGGTCTGCGGCGCGCAGGCGGTGGCCGTGAGGCCCGCCAGGACCAGCGCCGCGGCCGGGGCGGCGATTCGGGCAGAAAGCTTCATCCGGAACCCCTACCGGTAGGCGTTGCAGCATGCGCAACGCTCGTTTCGTTCTGCACAACAGGCAGGAGAGTAGGTGCGGACCAGGGCGGCGACAAGTGGTCTCCACCACTCTGTGACCCGGCGAAGCAGCCCGTGCAACGCACGCACCCGGTCCCGGACGACGAAGAACCCCCGGGGCACGCGGATGCGTGCCCCGGGGGTTCTCCCGGGTCGTTCAGCTCCTGCCGGTACCGGCCGCTGCGCCTACTTCTTGTCCTTGCCGCCCTTGTCCTTGTCGCCGCCGGCGCCCATGGACTCGTAGATCTCCTTGCACATCGGACAGACCGGGTACTTCTTGGGGTCGCGCCCCGGTACCCAGACCTTGCCGCACAGTGCGACCACGGGGGTGCCCTCCAGGGCGCTCGCCATGATCTTGTCCTTCTGGACGTAATGGGCGTAGCGCTCGTGGTCGCCGTCGCCGTTCGACACCTGTGGCGTCGGCTCCACGAGGGTTCCGGTACCTGCCCCGCGCTCGGGCTCAAGAGTGCTCATAACCGCCAAGCGTACTGAAAGACGGGACATCAGTTCAGCGAAGGGTCGTCCGGATACGTGGCGATCATGGCCAGTTCGCTGCGCTGGCGGCGCAGGACCGCACGCCACAGGCCCTCCGGGCGCGGCGAGGAGACATCTCCGGGTTCCGACTCGACGACGTACCAGGCGCCCTCGGACAGCTCCGACTCCAGCTGCCCCGGCCCCCAGCCCGCGTACCCCGCGAAGATCCGCAGCGATCCGACGGCCGCGGCCAGCAGCTCCGGCGGGGCCTCCAGGTCGACCAGGCCGATCGCCCCGTACACCCGGCGCCAGCCGAGCGGCCCCTCGCCGCCCGGGATCACCGCCACGCCGAGCGCGGAGTCCAGCGAGACGGGTCCGCCCTGGAAGACGACCTCGGGCTCGCCGGTCAGTCCGGCCCAGGTCGCCAGGATGTCCACGACGCCCACCGGGGTGGGGCGGTTGAGGACCACGCCGAGTGAGCCCTCCTCGTCGTGGTCGAGGAGCAGCACGACCGCACGGTCGAAGTTCGGGTCCGCCAGGGCGGGCGCGGCCACGAGCAGCCGCCCTGTGAGCGAGGACACCTCGGTCATGGCAGAAATGATCCCGCATCTTCGGCCCTCGCGGGGCCCAAGTGACCCGGTCGTCGCGCTGGGTGCCCGAGCGCAGCTCAGGGCGCACGGGTGCATGAGGAGCGCACGCCGGGGCCGGTCATCCGGACGGTGACCCTCCGCAAGAACCGAACAGCAGAGCGTGGCGCGGCGGTTCCCCATCGTTCGTACACCGCCCGTTCCCCTACGGAAGGGGCGCGCGGGCCCATTACCCTTTCGTTTGGCCCCCCTGCCCGACCACTCCGGAACGCGAGATCCATGACCGGCACAGACGATGTCCTGCTTGTCCACGGCGGAACCCCGCTGGAGGGCGAGATCCGCGTCCGAGGCGCCAAGAACCTGGTGCCCAAGGCGATGGTCGCCGCGCTGCTCGGCAGCGGGCCCAGCCGGCTGCGCAACGTGCCCGACATCCGTGACGTACGGGTCGTACGCGGACTGCTCCAGCTGCACGGGGTGACGGTCCGCCCCGGTGACGAGCCGGGCGAGCTGATCCTGGACCCCACCCACGTCGAGAGCGCCAACGTCGCCGACATCGATGCCCACGCGGGCTCGTCGCGCATCCCGATCCTGTTCTGCGGGCCGCTGCTGCACCGGCTGGGCCACGCGTTCATCCCCGGTCTCGGCGGCTGCGACATCGGCGGCCGGCCGATCGACTTCCACTTCGACGTGCTGCGCCAGTTCGGCGCGACGATCGAGAAGCGGGCGGACGGCCAGTACCTGGAGGCCCCGCAGCGGCTGCGCGGCACCAAGATCCGGCTGCCCTACCCGTCGGTGGGCTCCACCGAGCAGGTGCTGCTGACCGCGGTACTCGCCGAGGGCGTCACGGAGCTGTCCAACGCGGCCGTGGAGCCGGAGATCGAGGACCTGATCTGCGTCCTGCAGAAAATGGGCGCGATCATCTCGATGGACACCGACCGGACCATCCGGATCACCGGTGTGGACCGCCTCGACGGCTATACCCACCGGGCCCTCCCGGACCGCCTGGAGGCCGCCTCGTGGGCGTCCGCCGCGCTGGCGACCGAGGGCAACATCTACGTCCGGGGCGCCCAGCAGCGCTCGATGATGACGTTCCTGAACACCTACCGCAAGGTCGGCGGCGCCTTCGAGATCGACGACGAGGGCATCCGCTTCTGGCACCCGGGCGGCGCGCTGAACGCCATCGCGCTGGAGACGGACGTGCACCCCGGCTTCCAGACCGACTGGCAGCAGCCGCTGGTCGTCGCGCTGACACAGGCCGCGGGCCTGTCGATCGTGCACGAGACGGTGTACGAGTCCCGGCTCGGCTTCACCTCGGCGCTGAACCAGATGGGCGCGCACATCCAGCTCTACCGCGAGTGCCTGGGCGGCTCCGACTGCCGCTTCGGCCAGCGCAACTTCCTGCACTCCGCGGTCGTCTCCGGCCCGACGAAGCTCCAGGGCGCGGACCTGGTCATCCCGGACCTGCGCGGCGGCTTCTCGTACCTGATCGCCGCGCTGGCGGCCCAGGGCACGTCCCGGGTGCACGGGATCGACCTGATCAACCGCGGCTACGAGAACTTCATGCACAAGCTGGAGAAGCTCGGCGCGAAGGTGGAGCTGCCGGGCGGCTCACTGGTCTGACCGGCGGTGTTCCGGGCGCGGGGGCCCCGGAACACCGACGATGCCCGCCACACGGCCCGCTGAGGGCCCCTGGCGGGCCGAACGACGAAGGGCGGCCACCCTGGTCGGGGTGACCGCCCTTCGTCGTGCCCAGGGGTCCTACTTGCCCTTGGCGGCTTCCTTGAGCTTGGAGCCCGCGGAGACCTTCACGCTGTAGCCGGCCGGGATGTTGATCGGGTCGCCGGTCTGCGGGTTACGAGCGGTGCGAGCGGCACGGTGGGTGCGCTCGAAGGTCAGGAAACCGGGGATGGTGACCTTCTCGTCGCCCTTGGCGACGATCTCACCGACGGTCTCGGCGAGCGCGGCCAGCACGGCGTCGGCGTCCTTGCGGGTCACCTCGGCACGGTCGGCCAGGGCGGCCACCAGCTCACTGCGGTTCATGTTGTTACTCCCGTGTTCTTCTTGCCTGTGAGGCGTGAGATCGAAGCCGATGCTGCCAGGGCCCTCGGACAGTCCCCGTACCCGGGTCTGCCCTTCAGAGGGTCCGGTAGACCTCGCGCCCTGTGGGGTCTCCCCTGGACGTAGTCCTTGAGGAAGCATCCTGCCCCCACCTGCGGCGGGAAAGCCAATCCGGCACCCTCCGGGAGTCGGACGAAAACCACCACTGCCTCGTCGTGGTGACGTCTCGTCGACTCCCCCAAAGCGGTCCGCAGCGGGTGCGGGGCTCTGCGGGACGCGTCGCCCGCCCACCCTAAAGGGGCGTTTGGGGCACCGCGACCCACGACGCGCCGTACGTCAGACGGACGTGGGCCCCGTCACAGCGACTCCGGCCGCCTTGGCGGCGTCCCGGACGGCCCCGGCGACCGCTCCGGCGACCTTGTCGTTGAAGACCGAGGGGATGATGTAGTTCGCGTTGATCTCGTCCTCGGCGACCACGTCGGCCAGGGCGCGCGCGGCGGCGAGCATCATCTCCGTGTTGACGGTGCGCGACTGGGCGTCGAGCAGTCCGCGGAACACGCCGGGGAAGACCAGCACGTTGTTGATCTGGTTGGGGAAGTCCGAGCGTCCGGTGGCGACGACCGCCGCGGTGCGACGGGCGATGGCCGGGTCGACCTCCGGGTCCGGATTCGCGAGCGCGAACACGATCGCGCCCTCGGCCATGGCCGCCACGTCGTCCCCGTCCAGCACGTTGGGGGCGGAGACGCCGATGAAGACGTCGGCGCCGACGACGGCCTGCTTGAGGGTGCCGGTGACGTTCTCGGGGTTGGTGTTGCCGGCGATCCAGCACAGCGGCGAGTCGGGGTCGGCGGAGCGCAGGTCCTCGCGGCCCGAGTGCACCACGCCGTGGATGTCGGCGACCACGGCGTGCTTGACGCCGGCGGCGATGAGCAGCTTGAGGATCGCCGTACCGGCTGCGCCGGCGCCGGACATGACGACCCGCACGTCGCCGATCGCCTTGCCCACCACGCGCAGGGCGTTGGTCAGCGAGGCGAGGACCACGATGGCGGTGCCGTGCTGGTCGTCGTGGAAGACGGGGATGTCCAGCGCCTCGCGCAGCCGGGCCTCGATCTCGAAGCAGCGCGGCGCGGAGATGTCCTCCAGATTGATGCCCGCGAAGCCCGGCGCGATGGCCTTGACGATCTCCACGATGGCGTCGGTGTCCTGGGTGTCCAGGCAGATCGGCCAGGCGTCGATGCCGGCGAAGCGCTTGAAGAGGGCCGCCTTGCCCTCCATCACGGGCAGCGCGGCCTTGGGGCCGATGTTGCCGAGGCCGAGGACCGCGGAGCCGTCCGTCACGACTGCGACGGAGTTGCGCTTGATGGTGAGGCGGCGGGCGTCCTCGGGGTTCTCGGCGATCGCCATGCAGACGCGGGCCACCCCGGGGGTGTAGATCATCGAGAGGTCGTCACGGTTGCGGATGGGGTGCTTGGACGCCATCTCGATCTTGCCGCCGAGGTGCATGAGGAACGTACGGTCGGAGACCTTGCCGAGGACGACGCCCTCGATGGCCCGCAGCCCCTCGACGATCTCGTCGGCGTGCGTCGTGGAGGAGGCCGCGATCGTGACGTCGATCCGCAGCTTCTCGTGGCCGGAAGCGGTCACGTCGAGGCCGGTGACCGAGCCGCCGGAGGACTCCACGGCCGTGGTGAGCTGGGAGACCGCTGTGCCGCTCGCGGGCACCTCCAGCCTGACCGTCATCGAGTACGAGACGCTGGGCGCCGTTGCCATGGCCGAGTCCTTCGCTTTCCTTAGCTTCATTGCTACGCGTGTCCGAAGCCCGAGCATCCTCGGTAGCGGACACGCCTTCCGATATTCGCACCTACCGACGAGTAGCCGTTAATGACTGTCGCAGCGCGGAAACTGTTTTCCACCATACGAGAAGATGGGGGTGCGACGGAACCCCTGCCGGGGGCCGCGCGGGGGAACGGGGAAGGAAGAGGGGAACGGGGAAGGAACGGGGAGGGAACGCGAAGAGGCCCGCGCCACCGGAGGGTGACGCGGGCCTCTTCGTTCAGTTGAACGGCACCGGCCCGCCATGCTCGCCTCGCGGCAAGTGGTCGCTCGAAGCGACTAAGGTTGGGCCCGGGGGCTTGGATCGAGCCGGTGCCGCTTCCAGGCTAACAAACCACCTGGAAAAGTGATTCCCCCGCGCGGGTTGACCCGGAAAGCGACCGTCCGCCGCCCCCGCTTCAGTCCCTGAGCAGGTCCGGCACCCCGTCCCCGTCCGGCAGGTCGCGCTCCCCCGAGACCACCGTGAGCTGCTGCGTCGCCCGGGTCAGCGCCACGTACAGCACCCGCAGCCCCGCCGGGGACTCGTCCGCGATCTCGGCCGGTGAGACGACCACCGTGGCGTCGTACTCCAGACCCTTCGCCTCCAGGCTGCCCAGCGCCACCACCCGCTCGCCCAGCTCCGCGAGCCACTCGCGGGCCTGCGCGCGCCGGTTCATCGCCACGACCACCCCGACCGTGCCGTCCACCTCGCCGAGCAGCCGCCCCGCCTCCGCGCGCACGGTGCCGGCCAGGTCGCCGTCCCGCACGGTCTCGAAGCGCGGCACCACACCCGTGGAGCGGACCGCCGCCGGGGACTCCATGCCCGGCATCGCGAGCGCCAGCACCTTCGCGGCCAGCTCGGCGATCTCCGCCGGGTTGCGGTAGTTGACGGTCAGCGTGAAGTTCCGGCGCGGGCGGCTGCCCAGCGCCTCGTCACGGGCGGCCGCCGCCTCGTCCGGGTCGGACCAGGAGGACTGGGCCGGGTCGCCGACGATGGTCCAGGTGGCGTGCCGGCCTCGCCGGCCGACCATCCGCCACTGCATCGGCGTGAGGTCCTGCGCCTCGTCCACGATGACGTGGGCGTACTCCGTGCGCTCCGCCGCGAGCCGCTCGGCGCGCTCCCACTGGGTCTCCTCGCGCCGGGGCATCAGCTCCTCCAGGCCGGTGAGCTGGTCCAGCGGGTCCGCCTCGCGCTTGCGCTTGGGGCGGCTGGGAGTGCCGAGCAGCGTCTGGAGCTCGTCCAGGACCGCCACGTCGTGGACCGAGAGCGGCCCCCGCCCCGCGGCGTCCAGGCGCTTGAGGGAGCGCGCGAGCCGGCGCACCTCGCCCTGGTTGAGGGTGCGCCGCGCCCACCGGGCGAGCCGCTTCTCGTCGGCCATCGCGGCGAGCACCCCGCGCGGGGTGAGCTCGGGCCACCAGGCGTCCAGGAATTCGATGAACGGGGTCTCGGTGGACACGTCCTCGTCGAACGAGGAGCGCAGCTCGGCGGCCAGCTCGGGGTCGGTGTAGCGGCCCCGGCCGGAGGAACGATTCCACAGCGCGTCGAGCAGCAGCCGGCGGGCGCGCGGGCGCAGCAGGTTGACCGGGGCGGTGCCGCTGAGCACGTTGTTGCGGATGCGCCGCAGCTCGTCCTCCAGCAGCTCGACCCGGGCGCCGAAGGCCACCACGCGCAGCCGGGTGGGCGTGCCGGTGCGCTGCGGGGTCTCGTCCGCCCCGCCGAACTCCAGCTGCCCGTCCCGGGGCGCGGGGCGCGGGGCGGGCTGCTCCAGCGCGCCGCGGGCCGCCTTGCGCAGCACCGGGAGCATCCGCGAGGAACCCTTGATCCGGGCGACGGCCGGCTCGTCGTACGTGGTCGCCCCGTCCGGCCCCGCCGCCTCGTCGGAGAGCGAGCCGACGGCGCGGATCGCGACCTGCCCCTCCTCGCCGAGCGAGGGCAGCACGCCTTCGGTGTACGCGACCAGCAGCGGCGTCGGCGAGACGACGAGGATGCCGCCCGCGTACCGCCGCCGGTCCTGGTAGAGCAGGTACGCGGCGCGGTGCAGGGCGACCGCGGTCTTGCCGGTGCCGGGGCCGCCGGAGACCTCGGTGACGGAGGCGGCGGGCGCCCGGATCACGAGGTCCTGCTCGGCCTGGATGGAGGAGACGATGTCCCGCATGGTGTGGCTGCGGGCCTGCCCGAGCGCCGCCATCAGGGCGCCGTCGCCGACGACCGGGAGCTTGTCGCCGTCCAGGTACGCGGTCAGCTCGGGGCGCATCAGGTCGTCCTCGACGCCGAGGACCCGGCGGCCCTTGGAGCGGATGACGCGGCGGCGGACCACCCGGCCGGGCTCCTTGGGCGTCGAGCGGTAGAACGGCGCGGCGGCCGGGGCGCGCCAGTCGATGACGAGCGGGGCGTAGTCGGAGTCGAGGACCCCGATGCGGCCGATGTGCAGCGTCTCGGCGATGTCCGCGGTGCCGTCCTCGCGCACCACGTCGTCGGCGGGTTCGACGGAGGTGAAGGCGCCGTCGGGGCCGCGCTCGCCGTCCTTGCCCAGCAGCAGGTCGATCCTGCCGAAGAGGAAGTCCTCGAACTCGCTGTTGAGCCGGTTGAGGTGGATTCCGGCGCGGAAGACCTGGGCGTCGCGCTCGGCGAGCGCCCCCGGTGTCCCCACCTGGCCGCGTTTGACGGCATCGTTCATGAGAAATTCCGCCTCGTGGATCTTCTCCTCAAGGCGGTGGTACACACGGTCGAGATGTTCCTGCTCGACACCGA
This sequence comes from Streptomyces sp. ATexAB-D23, assembly GCF_000373645.1. GTDB lineage: Bacteria > Actinomycetota > Actinomycetes > Streptomycetales > Streptomycetaceae > Streptomyces > Streptomyces castrisilvae. The sequence goes on from NZ_KB892068.1 coordinate 232,827, forward strand.
TCTCCCGGTCCCGCAACGAATCGACAGCGGCATCCTGCGCGGCCACCGAGGCCCCCTTCTGACGTGCATTGGGCAGCCGTCAAGCCTATGCGACGGGGGCCCTTCGCGCACCTGCCGCCCCGCCCGCGCGGGGCGCTTCCGGATATCGATTGCGTGACGGGCCCCCGGGGCACCGCCGGTGCCGGGGCGGCCGCGTCAACTCCACTCGTACGATGACCGGATGAACGCCGATCCGCGCGACGACCGTCTCCTGGCCGGTTCCCTGGTGCTCCGCCCCTGGCTGCCCGGCGACCTCGGGGTGCTGCTCGACGCCTACCGCGATCCGGCGATCCGGGCGGGCTCGCGGGCGCCCGTGGCGGACGAGGCGGCGGCCGCCGCGTGGCTGCGGACCCAGGAGGAGGGCCGGGCCTCGGGTCTGCGGTACGGCTTCGCGGTGGTGGACCCGGGGCTCGGGGACGGTCCGGTGGGCAACGTCGCCCTCTCCTTCCCGGCGCCCGGCTCGCCCTCGGCCGAGGTGGGGTACTGGACGGCGGCGCCCGCACGCGGCCGGGGCCTCGCCCCGCGCGCCCTCGAAGCGCTCTCGGACTGGGCGTTCTCGCGGTTCGCCGGGGACGGGCTCGTCCGGCTCGAACTGCTGCACCAGGTGGGCAACGAGGCGTCGTGCCGGGTGGCGGAGAAGGCCGGGTACGCCTTCACGGAGCTGCTGCCCCCGTGCCCGCCGTGGCCGGACGAGGGCCACCGCCACACGCGCGCGGCGTAGCCGGGTCCTCCTGGGCGATGCGTCCGGCCATCAGGGCCACCGCCACGCGCGCGCGGCGTAGCCGGAGCACCACCGAGCCGGGTTCCACGAATCAACGCCACCGCACACGCGCGCGGGGTGGCCGGCCGGCCTCAGTCCCGCGCGCCGGTCACCGGGCCGTCGTGCAGGATGCGCTGGAAGAGCCGGTGGTCGCGCCACTCGCCGTCGATGTGGAGGTAGCGCGGGGCCATGCCGAACTCCTCGAACCCGCATTTTTCGAGCACCCGTTGGGACGCCGTGTTGTGCGGGACCGTGCCCGCTTCGATCCGGTGCAGCCGCAGCTCGTCCCGGGCCAGCCCGCAGATGAGCCGCACCGCCGCCGTGGCCAGGCCCCGGCCCGCGTACGCGACGTCCACCCAGTAGCCGAGGGTCGCGCTGCGGAACGGGCCGAGCACCACGGCGTTGAGGTTGAATCCGCCGACCGCCCGGTCCTCGCCGTCGCACAGCACCCACGGCACCACGCGACCCGCCGCCCGCTCCGCGAGGAGTCCGGCCAGCCGCTCGCGCTGCCCCTGCGGTGTGTAGAAGGAGTCGGGCCGCTCCGGCTCCCAGGGCTTCATGTACGCCCGGCTGCGGGTCAGCGAGGCGGCGAGGGAGGCGGCGTCGGACGCCGACGCGGGGCGCAGCCGGATCTCCGCGTCGAGCGGGTGCACGTCATCGATCATGACCGCACGCTATCCGGGCCGCCGATGGCGTGGACGCTCGCGTAGGCGGCTGCGCTTCCCGGCCATGGAACGGGCGCCTCGCCGCCCCTTCACTGGACCCATGACCACCACCGCCCGGCCCGACCGGCCGACCCCCGCATCCCACCGTCTCGTCCTCGGCGCCGCCGCCGTCACCACCGGTCTGACGGCCGGCACCTTCTACGCGTTCTCCTGCGCGGTGATGCCCGCGCTCGGGCGCAGCGACGACCGGACCTTCATCGCGGTCATGCGGGACATCAACGACGTCATCGAGAACCCGGTCTTCTTCGCCGGCTTCTTCGGCGCCCTGCTGCTGACCGCCGTCGCCGCCTGGCAGCACCGCCGCTCCCCCGGGCCGCGCGGGTGGATCGTCGCCGCGCTCGTGGTGTACGCCGTGGCGTTCCTGCTCACCTCGGGCGTCAACGTGCCCCTCAACAACGCCCTCGCCGACGCCGGGGACCCCGCGCGCCTCTCCGATCCGGCCGCCGTGCGGGACCGGTTCGAGGACGCCTGGAACGCGTGGAACACCCTGCGCGCCCTCCTGTGCACCGCCGCGCTCGCGCTCTTGCTGCGCGCCCCGTACGCCGGTGCGCGCCGGAGTGGCCCCGCTCAGGAACCGGCGTATTTGGCGTCGGCCGCCGGGTCCAGGGCCAGCCGGTAGCCGCGCTTGACCACGGTCTGGATCAGCCGGGGCACGCCCAGCGCGGTGCGCAGCCTGGCCATCGCCGTCTCCACCGCGTGCTCGTCCGTACCGCTGCCGGGCAGGGCGCGCAGTAGGTCGGCGCGGGAGACCACCCAGCCCGGCCGGCGGGCCAGGGTGTGCAGCAGGGCCATCCCGGCCGGCGGCACCGCGCGCAGCTCCTCGTCGACCAGGACGGCGTGGCCGCGGATCTCGACGCGGTGGCCGGCGACGGGCAGCGTGCGGGCGCGGGCGGGCAGTTCCCGGCAGATGAGCTGGACGAGCGGACCGAGCCGGAAGCGTTCCGGCTGGACGGTGTCGATGCCGCGCGCCTGCAACGGCACGGCGGTGACCGGGCCGACACAGGCGGGCACGACGTCGCCGCGCAGGGCGGTCACCGCCTCGGCGAGCAGCCCGCGCTCCTCGGCCCGGCGCAGCAGCGAGGCGGCGGCCGGGGCGCTGGTGAAGGTCACCGCGTCCAGGGCGCGCGCGACGGTGAGGTCCAGGAGACGGTCCAGGGGCGCGATGTCCTCCGGCGGCATCCAGCGGTAGACGGGGACGCCGACGACCTCGCCGCCGGCCTCCCGCAGCGACTCCACGAAACCGGGGAGGGGTTCGCCGTGCAGCTGGAGGGCGACGCGGCGGCCGTCGACGCCCTGGGCCAGGAGCCGTTCGAGGACCTCGGCCATGGACTCGGACGCCGGTGACCAGGTTTCGGTCAGGCCGGCGGCGCGGACGGCGCCCTTCACCTTGGGGCCGCGCGCCAGGAGTTCGACGCCGCGCAGGGTCTCCAGGAGCCGGTCGCCGATGCCCCAGCCGTCGGCGGCCTCGATCCAGCCGCGGAAGCCGATCGCGGTGGTCGCGACGACCACGTCCGGGGCGTCGGCGATCAGTTCCTCGGTGGCGGCGAGCAGTTCGCCGTCGTCGGCGAGCGGCACGATCCGCAGGGCGGGGGCGTGCACCACGGCGGCGCCCCGGCGCCGCAGCAGGGTGCCCAGCTCCTCCGCCCGGCGTGCGGCGGTGACCCCGACCGTGAAGCCGGAAAGGGGCCCGTGCTGTGCGTCGTGCTGTCCGTCGTGCATGAGGTCTACCCGGCTCTCGTCCCGCTGCTGCTCGATGGTGCGGAGGACCGAGCCTGCCAACGCCGCGTGACAGACCCGGTTCAGCCGTATTTCCCGCTCGTTACGGCGCCGGGCGCCGCCCCTGCATCATCCCACCTCGGCGTGGCTGAGCTGGGGCTTCGCGAGGGCCGCCGCGGCGGGGCGAAGGTATACCGCCCAGGTGAGCGCCGAACACACCGCGTAGAAGGCGAGGAAGGACCAGAAGGCGGCCGTTCCGGTGCCCGAGGTCTCGAAGGACCGGCGGAAGGCCAGGTTGACGGCGAGCCCGCCGAGCGCCCCGGCCGCGCCGATCAGGCCCATCGCCGCCCCGGACAGCCGCCGCCCCCGGGCCGCCGCCTCCTCGCCGCGCAGCCCCCGGGCGAGGGCCTGGGCGTGGAAGACGCCGGGGATCATCTTGTACGTCGAGCCGTTGCCGAGCCCGGACAGCGCGAACAGGGCGGTGAAGCCGACGAGGAACACGGGCAGTGACGCGGTGCGGGACGCGTATACGACGACGCAGGTCGCGGCGGCCATCGCGGCGAAGTTGACGAGGGTGATGCGGGCGCCGCCGTACCGGTCGGCCAGCCGGCCGCCGACGGGCCGGACCAGCGAGCCGAGCAGCGGGCCGATGAAGGTGAGCGAGGCGGCCTGGAGAGGGGTGCGGCCGAACCCGGTCTGGAGGACGAGCCCGAACGCGAAGCTGTAGCCGATGAACGAGCCGAACGTGCCGATGTAGAGCACCGCCATGATCCAGGTGTGCGGGTCGCGCACCGCGTCCTTCGCGGCCCCGGTGTCGTTCCGTACGGGCGCCAGGTTGTCCATGAAGAGCGCGGCGCACACCGCGGCCAGCAGGATCAGCGGGATGTACGCGCCGAGCACGATCCGCGGGTGCGCGGCCCCCGCCGTGCCGATCACCAGGAGCCCGGCCAGCTGCACCACGGGCACGCCGATGTTGCCGCCGCCCGCGTTGAGGCCGAGCGCCCAGCCCTTGTGGCGCAGCGGGAAGAAGGCGTTGATGTTGGTCATCGAGGAGGCGAAGTTGCCGCCGCCGATCCCGGTGAGCGCGGCCACCGTGAGGAAGGTGGCGTACGAGGTCCCCGGCTTCATCACCACGAGGGCGGCGACCGTCGGCACGAGCAGGGTGAGCGCGCTGAACACCGTCCAGTTCCGGCCACCGAACCGGGCCACCGCGAAGGTGTACGGCACCCGGACGAGGGCCCCGACCAGCGTCGCGGTGGAGATCAGGAAGAACTTGCCGGCCGGGTCGACCCCGTACTCCGGTCCCATGAACAGGACCATCACGGACCACAGGGTCCAGACGGAGAAGCCGATGTGCTCGGACAGGACGGAGAACCAGAGGTTGCGGCGGGCGATCCGCTCGCCCCTGGTCCGCCAGAAGGTCTCGTCCTCCGGGTCCCACTGCTCGATCCAACGGCCGGCCATCACGCGCCTCCACGGGGGGCTCGGGGGTGTTGTCCCGAACCTAGGGAGCGCGCGTTTCGGCGCGGTGCCGCGAGGTGACCTGTGGGCAACCTTGCTCTCACCGGGCCGGGGCCGGCCCGGTGAGACGGGGGTCAGTGCCGGGCGCGGGGTTTGCCGGTCCCGTTGGGCCAGAGCCTCGGGCGGCGCTTGGCCGCGACGTCCTCGACCCAGCCGACGGAGACGATCATCAGCCCTATCAGCGGCCAGATGAGGATGAGGGCCAGCGTGTTGTACGAGGCGTCGATGTAGGTGCCGAGGTGGTCGCCGACCCAGGGCACCTCCCACAGCTGGTCGATGATCGGGAAGGTGGCCATCAGCAGCAGGTTGTGCCAGAGGTAGATCGTCACCGCCCGGTTGTTGGCGAGCGTGACCAGACTGTCCCAGCCGGCCAGCCGCCCCGGCAGCTCCCGCCAGGAGGGCGCGTACTGGAGCAGGATCACGCAGAAGCCCAGCGACCAGGCGGACTGGGCGAGCGGGATCTCGTCCAGGTTCCAGCCCTCCTCGGTGAGGTGGCCGGAGGCCCACCACAGCGCGAAGGCCATGAGGATCGCGGCCAGCGACACCGAGAGGTAGCGCGGAACGGTCTTCAGCAGCCCGTCGTTGTGCGCGAAGCCGAGGATCCAGCAGGAGCCGAACACCGCGAAGTCGACCAGCCCCTCACCGGCCGTGCCCGGCACGGTGACCAGGCCGGTGCCGATGACGGCGGTGAGCCCGACCGGGGCGAGCATCGTCACCCAGGGCAGCTTCCGGAAGGCCTTCAGCAGCAGCGGGGAGGCCAGGACGAACCACAGGTAGGCGCGGATGTACCAGAGCGGCCCGAGGGCCTGTTCGGCCCAGGAGGACTCCAGGAGGCCGCTCTCGGAGCCGTTCTCCCAGGGGAAGGGCGGCGTGCCGATCGGGAGGACGTAGCAGGCCAGCTTGAGGAACCACCAGATGCCCTCCTCCCGCACCGGCTTCCAGCCCAGCAGGAAGACCACCGGTACGACGACCGCGGCGAACGCCCACATCGGCGGCAGCAGCCTGCGCACCCGGCTGCGGATGACGCTCCACGCGGGCCGTGAAAGCGACCGGGCCATCAGCGATCCGGCCAGGGCGAACATGACGCCCATGGACGGGAAGACGACGGTCAGCCACGCCCAGCCGAAGAGGTGGAAGACCACGACACGGACCAGCGCGACGGCCCGCAGCAGGTCGAGATAGCGGTCCCGGCCGCCCTTGGCGGGCGCCGGGGCGGGCGCCTGCTCGGGGGCGGGCGCGAGCGTCGCCGCGGGCGCCGGCTCCCGGACCCAGGGCTCGGGCGGCTCCGCCCACGGCGCCGGACCGCCGGCCGGGCGCGCCCGGTGCCGCGGCGGCGGCTGCACCGGGAACGGCACGGTGTGCGGCTCCCCGTACGGCTGCTGCGGGTGCCCGGAGGGGTGGTTCGGGTAGGTCATGCGACGGGCCTCCGGTCGTTGCCGCGCCTGCTCTGGGACTGCATCGCACCGGGCGCCTCGACGACCCCCGTACGGCGCAGCTTCTGCCAGCGCAGCCGGCCTCCGGTGAGAGCGGTGATCCAGGACTGGAGCAGCACCACGTACATGAGCTGCCGGTAGAGGACCTGCTGGAGGGGCAGCGAGATCAGATGCGTCATCCGCTCCCGGTCGAGCCGGAAGGCGTACGCGGCGCAGACGAGCTGCACCCCGAGGACGCCGAGCCACGCGACGACGGTCTTCTGGGTGGGGCCGAAGACGATCCCGTAGAGCAGGAAGACGTCGATGAGGGGGGCGAGCAGCGGGGCGACGACCATGAACAGGGCGACGAAGGGCAGTCCGACGCGTCCGAAGCGGCCCGAGGGACCCCGTTCGATGACCGCGCGGCGGTGCTTCCAGATGGCTTGCATCGTGCCGTACGACCACCGGTAGCGCTGCGACCAGAGCTGCTGGACGGTCTCCGGCGCCTCGGTCCAGGCGCGGGCGTTCTCCGCGTAGACGACGCGCCAGCCGTCCCGGTGCAGGGCCATGGTGACGTCGGTGTCCTCGGCGAGGGTGTCCTCGCTCATGCCGCCGATGCGGTCCAGCGCGTCCCGGCGGAAGGCGCCGACCGCGCCGGGGATGGTGGGCATGCAGCGCAGCAGGTCGTACATGCGGCGGTCGAGGTTGAAGCCCATCACGTACTCGATGTGCTGCCAGGCGCCGATGAGCGAGTCGCGGTTGCCGACCTTGGCGTTGCCCGCGACGGCCCCGACGCGCGGGTCGGCGAAGGGCTGCACCAGCTCACGGACGGTGGACGGCTCGAAGACCGTGTCGCCGTCCATCATGACGATGATGTCGTTGCGGGCGTGCGCGATGCCGTTGTTCAGGGCGGCGGGCTTGCCCGCGTTGCGCTGGCGCACCACCCGGACGTTCGGCAGGCGCATCCGCTGGACGATGTCCGCGGTGTCGTCCGTGGAGCCGTCGTCGATCACGATGACTTCGACCGGATAGTCACTTGCCACGAGCGAGTGCACCGTGTTCGCGATGCACTTGCTCTCGTTGTACGCGGGCACCAGGACGGTCACCGGGCGGGTGAGCGGTTCGCCCCAGCGGAAGCCGCGTCTGCGGACCCGCCGGGCGTGCGCGAAGGACAGCAGCAGCATCAGTCCGAAGCGGGCGAAGACCAGCACGCCGATGACGGCGAGGCCGACCACCATCACATCGGTGATGTGGTCCGAGACGTCCACGGCGTAGACGAACGCCTTGCCCTTCCACAGGTCGAAGCCGGTGACCGGGGTGTGCGCGCTGGGCGCGCCGAGGGCGTCGGTGAGGTTGGCGAACGTGTAGCCCTGCTTCTGCATCTTCGGCAGGAACTTCCCCAGGGCGGTGACGGTCTGCGACCGGTCGCCCCCGGAGTCGTGCATCAGGATGATCGCGCCCTTGCCGTGCCTGGGCGTGGCCCGCTTGATGATCGACCTGACGCCCGGCCGCTTCCAGTCCTCGCTGTCGGTGTTGTTGACGACGGTGAGGTAGCCGCGGCTGCCGACGTACTGGGTGACCGGCCAGGACTTGTTGTCCATGGCGTCGGCGTACGAGGAGTAGGGCGGCCGGAACAGCGAGGTGCGGATGCCGGCCGCGCCCGCCAGCACCAGCTGGTTCTGGGACAGCTCCCAGTCGATGCGGCTGGTGGACTGGTAGGAGAGATCGGGGTGGTTGAAGGTGTGCAGCCCGACCTCGTGGCCCTCCTTGACCATGCGCGCGACCAGGTCCGGGTAGCGCGAGGCCATGGTGCCGGTGACGAAGAAGACACCGTGCGCGTCGTACTTCTTCAGCTCGTCCAGCACCTTCGGCGTCCACACCGGGTCCGGGCCGTCGTCGAAGGTCAGCACGATCTTGTGGTCGGGGATGCGCAGGGACTTCGCGGGCTCGGTGGTGCTCCGGGCGTCGATGACCGGCCCGCCCTCCAGCACCTCGTCGGGCACGCGGTCGGTGCCGACCGGGTGCTGGACGCGGTGGTCGGCGAGGATTTCGCTGTGTACGTAGCCACGCAGCATCAGCATGGCGAGCAGGGCAACGAGAAACAGGAGGGGCAGCATGTAGCGCATGGGAAGTCTGCGCCGGCGCGTCTGCTTCTTCCTGTGGTTGTTGCGCCTGCCCCGGGGGGCAGGGGTGGTCATCTAGTTGGCGCCTTCTTGTTCTTGCGCGGGCGGGTCCGGGGGCTCGGCGGTGGGAGACGTGGTGTCGGGGGCCGGCGGATCCGGATCGGCGACCGGGGTCCCGTCGTCGGCGGGCCGCCCGGAGGCCGTCGCCTCCCCGGCGGGTGTGCTGCTGCCGCTGCTCCCGGCGGTGCCCGCGTCCCCCTTCGGGGTGGCCTGCGTCGAGGCGGCGGAGCTGGTTCCGGGGGCCGGGGAACGTTCGGTGCCGGTGCCGCCCGGCAGGGCCGCGCTGCTTCCGGGGTCGGGGGCGGGCTGCGAGGCGCCGGTGCTCGCACCGGGGGTGGCTTCGGTGCTGGGGCTCGCGTCGGGCGATGCGGGCGCCTGCACCTCTTCCGTCTTCTGGTGCTCCTCCTGGCCGGAGATCGGGAGGGAGGGGGCGCTGGAGTTGCCGCCGAGCATGGCGATGACCAGGGTCACCGCGTAACAGACGAAGACCGCGGCCAGGACCCAGCCGACCCGGCGCAGCGTCTTGCCGCGACGGCCGCTCTCGTCCACGAAGACGGGGCCGTCGGAGTCATCCGGAGCGCTGGGTTCCGGGAGGAGCTCGGAGAGCTGCCGTCCCAGGCCGTCCAGCTGGATGGTGACTTCGTTCGGCTCGTGTGTGTGCCCTGTCCGGGCATCTTCACGCCAAGTTTCCACTGGTGTACGCACTTCCCCCACTCAGGATCGGGTGCGCACAACTGACCGGCCGTGTGTCTCAGGACCGGGCCCCCACCCTGTCCACGAGCCCATACCACGTGCACCCGGTCCATGAATGTAGCGCACGCCGAGGACAGTCCGAACCCGCTGACCGTTGTTGTTCAACATGAGAGATACATCTGTTTTCGAACCGTGCTGCGACCGTCTCTCCGGTGGGAGCGCGGCACAGGCACGCACGCCGGGCGCACGCCCCCTCGCGCCGGACCCGCTCGTGAGCCTGTCCGGGCGCACAACGCGAGGACCCCGCTGCCGGTGGCAACGGGGTCCTCGTTCACATGGGAATTGTGGAGATGGCGGGAATCGAACCCGCGTCCAACGGTGCGGAACCAGGGCTTCTCCGAGTGCAGTCCGCTGCGCTTTTCTCGGCCCCGGAGGTCACACGGACAAGCCTCCGACAGGCCCAGTCACTGTTTGATTTCCTTCAGAGACCCGTGACCGGACTCAGAAGTTTAGATCCCTGAATGATGCCAGGATCCGGGTCGGGATCACCCCCGGGCTGACACTCCGCAGAGTCTTCGCTAGCTGCTAATTAGGCAGCAAGGGCGAAGGCGGAGGAATCGCGCTTGGAATTGGCGATTATTGGTTGCGACATATGGTTTACGAGATCATTGCCGCTTCCTCGACTCGCTTCCCCTGCTTCGACATCCGCTGTCGAAACCGATCATCCCCATGTTGATTTTTCAAAGGTGGTACACACCCTCGCCGGGGTGCAGTGCCATCGTACGTGACCAACGCGGGCCGATGCCAGCGTATTCCCGCCGGACCGGCCGGCGGCCGGTGCCGGGACCCGCTCAGGCGCTCCGCTGACGGCGGCGGGCCGCCGCCATGGCGCGGTTCGTCTCCCTCGTGTCCTGCTTCTCGCGCAGCGTCTGGCGCTTGTCGTACTCCTTCTTGCCCTTGGCGAGCGCGATCTCGACCTTGACCCGGCCGTTCAGGAAGTACAGGGCGAGCGGCACGATCGTGTGCCCGGTCTCCTGCGACTTCGACTCCAGCTTGTCGATCTCGGCGCGGTGCATCAGCAGCTTGCGCTTGCGCTTGGCGGAGTGGTTGGTCCAGGTGCCCTGGACGTACTCCGGGACGTGGATGTTGTGCAGCCACGCCTCGCCGCCGTCGATCTGGACGAACCCGTCGACCAGGGACGCGCGGCCCATGCGCAGCGATTTGACCTCGGTGCCCATGAGCACGAGGCCGCACTCGTAGGTGTCGAGGATGGTGTAGTCGTGGCGCGCCTTCTTGTTCTGCGCGATGAGCTTGCGCCCGGTGTCCTTTTCCTTAGCCATAGTGCGGCCATTTTCGCACTACGACCCACCCCCGAGGCCACTCAATACCGTCTCGGCCCGCTCCTGGGCCCGCGAGCTGACCGCGAGGTCCGGTGTGATGCCCTTCCCGTCGACCCCGCGCCCGGCCGGTGTGCGGTAGTGGCCCACGGTCAGCTCGGCCACCGAACCGCCCGCCAGCTCGCTCGGCATCTGGACGGAACCCTTGCCGAAGGTGCGCGAGCCGACCGTGACGGCGCGGCCCCGGTCCTGGAGGGCGCCCGTCACCAGCTCGGCCGCGCTCATGGTGCCGCCGTCGACGAGGACGACGACCGGGCGCTCGGTGTCCCCGCCCGCCCCCGCGTACAGGGCGTGCTGCTCACCGTGCACGTCGTACGTGGCGACCAGGCCGCCGTCCAGGAAGGCGGAGGCCGCGGTGACCGCCTCCTTGACGAGCCCGCCCGGGTTGCCGCGCAGGTCCAGCAGCACCCCGGCGCCCGCCGGCGCCTGCCGGACCGCGTCGCGCACCGCCGTACCCGAGCCCTTGGTGAACGAGCCGACCTCGATCAGCACCGCCCCGGCGGAACCGGAACCCCCGATCCGCCGCACGGTCACCGCCTCGACGGCGAGACGGGCCCGGCGCAGCGTCTCGGTCCTGCTGACGGTCCCGCGCCGGACGCCCAGGCTGACCGTGCTCCCCACCTCGGCCGATGTGGCGTCGCCGCGCAGCAGGGCCACCACGTCGGAGACCGGCAGGCGGTCGACGCGGCGGCCGTCGATGGTGCGGAGCAGGTCGCCCGCGCGGATGCCCGCCCGGTCGGCCGGGCTGCCCGGCTGGACGCGGGAGACGGAGACCTGCCCGTCCGCCGAGCGCCTGGCGGCGAGCCCGACCCCGGTGTACGTGCCGTCGAGGGCCTGCTCGAACTCCTGGTACTCCCGCTCGTCGTAGACGGCGCCCCAGCGGTCGCCGCTGCGGCTGACGACCTCCTCGGCCGCCTCCGTACCGGACTTGCCGTCGGCGACCGCCTCCGCGGCGGCCTCGGCCACCGCGTCGCGGTCGGCGGTGGCGGCCACGGAGCGGACGTGCACCGGGGGTTGCGGTTTCTCCCCGTAGGGCAGCGCACCGGTCGCGGCTCCGGCGGCGAGGACGCTCGCGAAGACCAACGTCAGGGCCGCCCCGCGGCGCAGACCGCGGGGCCCGACGCGACACTCGGGGTCCGACATGGCGCCGATTCTAGGACAACGTCCAGGGGGCGCATGGTGCGTTGGCCACGCGCCTCACGGGGCGCACATCACACCTTCAGGTACTTGCGCAGCGCGAAGAGAGCGGCAACGGCGGGCATCAGAAGGCCGATCGCCAGCACCAGGGGCAGCTTGGTGAGGACCGCGTCCCAGCCGATGAAGTCGATCAGATTCAGCTTGTCCTGGAGGGCGAGTCCGCCGTCGATCAGGAAGTAGCGCCCGGCCAGCAGCATCACGCAGGCCAGCACACCGCCGATCAGGCCGGCGAAGGCCGCCTCCATGATGAACGGCGCCTGGATGTAGAAGCCGGAGGCACCGACGAGCCGCATGATGCCCGTCTCCCGGCGCCGGCTGAACGCGGAGACACGGACGGTGTTCACGATCAGCATCAGCGCGATGACGAGCATCAGCGCCATCACGAACAGCGCGGCGACGTTCATGCCGTTCATCAGACCGAAGAGGTTGTCCAGGATGCTTCTCTGGTCCTGGACCGACTGCACCCCGTCCCGGCCGGCGAAGGCGGTGGCGACCACCTTGTACTTGGTCGGGTCGTGCAGTTTGACGCGGAAGGACTCCGGCATCTGGTCCGGCGTGATGTTGCCGGCCATCGGGGAGTCGCCGAACTCCTCCTGGTAGTGCTTGTACGCCTCGTCGGAGGACTCGTAGAGCACCTTCTCCACGACGTCCATCTTCTTGAGATCGGCTTGGATCTCGTCCTTCTGCTGCTTGGTGACCGCACCCTTGGCGCACTGGACCACCGTCTCCGCGTCGCCCTTGCCGCAGAGGTAGATGGAGACGTTGACCTTGTCGTACCAGTAGTCCTTCATCGTGCTGACCTGCTCGCGCATGAGCAGCGCGCCACCGAACAGGGCGAGCGAGAGGGCGACGGAGACGACGACGGCGAAGGTCATCGTGAGGTTGCGACGGAGGCCGACGCCGATCTCCGACAGGACGAACTGGGCGCGCATGGCGTCCTTTCAGTGCTGGGTGCTCAGTGCTGGTAGCCGTAGACGCCGCGCGCCTGGTCGCGTACGAGACGGCCCTTTTCGAGCTCGATGACGCGTTTGCGCATCTGGTCGACGATGTTCTGGTCGTGCGTCGCCATGATCACGGTGGTGCCGGTCCGGTTGATCCGGTCCAGCAGCTTCATGATGCCGACGGAGGTCTGCGGGTCGAGGTTTCCGGTCGGCTCGTCCGCGATCAGCAGCATGGGCCGGTTGACGAAGGCCCGCGCGATCGCCACGCGCTGCTGCTCACCACCGGAGAGCTCGCCGGGCATCCGGTCCTCCTTGCCGCCGAGTCCGACGAGGTCGAGGACCTGCGGCACCGCCTTGCGGATCTCGCCGCGCGGCTTGCCGATCACTTCCTGGGCGAACGCCACGTTCTGGGCGACGGTCTTGTTCGGCAGCAGCCGGAAGTCCTGGAAGACGGTGCCCAGCTGGCGGCGCATGTGCGGCACCTTCCAGTTGGACATGCGCGCGAGGTCCTTGCCGAGGACGTGGACGGCCCCCGTGCTGGCGCGTTCCTCACGCAGGATGAGTCGCATGAAGGTGGACTTGCCGGAGCCGGAAGAGCCCACCAGGAAGACGAACTCGCCCTTCTCGATATCGAGAGACACATCCCGCAGAGCGGGACGGCTCTGCCTCGGGTAGGTCTTGGAGACGTTGTCGAATCGGATCACGGATGCACCACGGTCGGCCGGGAGTAGGTGAGCGTGACCATACGCGAACCGGGCTCAGGCGTGCAGGCACGCGTACCGGGATGGGTGATTTACGGTGAAACGGCCCCGATTCCCGGGCGATGCGGCGGGGAATAGGCGGGGGCGTATCCGCCGGGACGGGCCGAAAGCCCGGCGAGCTGGCACAGTGGTAGGGGAACGGTTGCGTTTCCGTGAGCGTTGTGCGGAGAGATTGCTTGTGCGGCTCCGCCGCGCGGGAGGAGGAAAGCGCATGACCTATGACCGACTGGTGTGCGCGAACTGCGCGGCGCCGGTGAACGAGGGCCGGTGCCCCGTGTGCCGGGCGAGCCGCGAGCGGATGCGGGAGCAGGGACAGGGCCCGTTCGCCGGGATCAGCCCCGCGACGCTGGCCGTCCTGATGGTGGTGCTCCTGGGCGCCCTGGCCGTGCTGGCCCACCAGACCGTGTAGACCGACACCTGCCACCGGCTCACACGGGAGGGGCCCGGACCGCCGATCGCGGTCCGGGCCCCTCTCGTAGCTGTGCGTCAGCGCCCTCAGGCGGCCGTGCGGCTGTTCACCAGGCGCGGCAGGATGCGGAAGCCGATGCCTCCGGCGATCATCGTCGCGGCGCCGACCAGCAGGAACGTGGTCTCGGCTGCGCCGGTCTCGGCGAGCTCGTCCTTGCCCTTGCCCTGCTCGACCGGCTGGTTGCCGACCGAGTCGGTGTCGGTGTTGCCGCCGCCACCGGTCGAACCGGTCTGACCGGCGGTGGCGCTGCCGTCACCGGGGTCGGTCGGGTCGGTGGTCGGGTCCGAGGGGTCGGTCGGGTCCGTCGTCGGGTCCGTCGGGTCCGGGGTGGGGTCCGTCGGGTCGGTCGGCGGGTCCGTGGGATCCGTCGGGTCCGTGGGCGGGTCCGTGGGATCGGTCGGCGGGTCGGTCGGGTCCGTGGGCGGGTCCGTCGGGTCGGTCGGGTCCGTGGGCGGGTCCGTCGGGTCCGTCGGCGGGTCCGTGGGGTCGGTCGGCGGGTCCGTCGGCTCGCACCGCGGGTCGACCGGGCTGCACGGCTCGCCGTCGTCGTCACCCGGGTCGTCGGCCGACGACCCGGCGCCGATCTGCACCCCTGCGACATTGATGCCGACGGCCTGCGCCGCGCCCGCGGCGGTCAGCGAGGCACCCGCGGCGATGACCGCTCCCGCCGCGATCCGCGCGACGCGTACGCGCGTCTTCTTCGTCATGTACTGCTACCCCCAGTAGCCGTTCTCGTCAGTGGAGCAGCGGTATACGGGGTGGTTCTCCGGCAGGGTTCGCTCCGAGCGCCGGCTCACGTGGTGCTGTGGCCATGCCGCCCGCCCCCGCTCACAACCGTCCAGACATACACACGCTGCCCCAGCACCCTTGCCAGAGTTAAGGAGAACGTCAAGGCGGTTCCGGGGCGGTATGGCCGGTTTCAGGGGGAGTTGACGGCGCTTCAGGGCCACGACTGTGACGCACCCGCCACACCTTCTCCGTATTCCGGCCCGCGGGGCGCCGCCTGCCGGCTACTTCTCGCTCTGCTTGCGCCAGCGGATACCGGCCTCGATGAAGCCGTCGATCTCGCCGTTGAAGACCGCTTCCGGGTTGCCCATCTCGAACTCCGTACGCAGGTCCTTGACCATCTGGTACGGGTGCAGGACGTAGGAACGCATCTGGTTGCCCCAGGAGTTGCCGCCGTCGCCCTTGAGGGCGTTCATCCTGGCCTGCTCCTCCTGGCGGCGGCGCTCAAGGAGCTTCGCCTGGAGGACGTTCATCGCGGACGCCTTGTTCTGGATCTGCGAGCGCTCGTTCTGGCAGGAGACGACGATGCCGGTCGGCAGGTGGGTCAGGCGCACCGCGGAGTCCGTGGTGTTGACGCCCTGGCCGCCGGGGCCGGAGGAGCGGTAGACGTCGACGCGCAGGTCGGACTCGTCGATCTCGACGTGGTCCGTCTGCTCGACCACGGGCAGCACCTCGACACCCGCGAAGGAGGTCTGGCGGCGGCCCTGGTTGTCGAACGGGGAGACGCGGACGAGGCGGTGGGTGCCCTGCTCCACGGAGAGCGTGCCGTAGGCGTACGGGACCTCGACGGCGAAGGTGGTCGACTTGATGCCGGCCTCCTCGGCGTACGCCGTCTCGTAGACCTCGGTCTTGTAGTTGTGCCGCTCGGCCCAGCGCAGGTACATCCGCTGGAGCCGCTCGGCAAAGTCCGCCGCGTCGACGCCGCCGGCCTCGGCCCGGATGGTGACGAGCGCCTCGCGGGCGTCGTACTCGCCGGACAGCAGCGTGCGGACCTCCATCTCGTCCAGCGCCTTGCGGACGGCTTCGAGCTCGGCCTCGGCCTCGGCCTGCGCGTCCGCGTCGCCCTCGTCCTCGGCGAGCTCGAAGAGGACTTCGAGGTCGTCGATCCGGCCGCGCAGGGCCTCGGCCTTGCGGACCTCGGCCTGGAGGTGCGAAAGCTTGCTGGTGATCTTCTGCGCCGCCTCCGGGTCGTCCCACAGGGACGGGGCGGCCGCCTGCTCCTCAAGCAGGGCGATGTCCCCCCTCAGCGCATCCAGGTCAAGGACGGCCTCGATCGACCCCATGGTCGAGGAGAGGGACTTCAGCTCTTCGGAAATATCGACGACTGCCACGGGTCCAGCGTAACGGCTGTCGGCGCGTACGTTCCTCGGGCCGCCCGATCACCGCCCGACGGGCCGTCCGGGCGCGGCGGGCCGGGCCGCCCTCAGGGGGCCGCGGGGGCGGAGTTCCTGGTGTCCTGCGGGCCCTCGCCGGAGTCGTCGCCGCTCAGCGCGAACCAGCCGCCCACCCCGATCCCGGCCACCAGGAGGAGCGCGGCCGCGCCCAGGGTGAGGCGGCGCTTGCGGATGGCGGCGGACCTGTTGCGGGCCGAGCCGGGGCGGGGCCGGCCGGGGGCGCGCGGGGCGCGGGCGGTGCCCCGGGGGCCGCCGGACAGCTCGTCGGGGGCCGGGACGCGCATGCTCGTGTGGGTGTCCCGGTTGGAGTCCGGGGAGGAGCCGGGGACCAGCGGTACGGCTCCCCGCCTGCGGGGCTCGTCGCCGGCCGGGGTGTACTGCTGCTCGTCGTAGCCCTGCGGGGCCTCCGGCTCGTCGTCCGGCTCGTCCACCTCCAGCGGCGGGATGCCGGCCAGGTGCGGCAGCTGCTCACGGAGGCGGGCGGCCAGCTCGGAGGCGCGCAGCCGGGAGGCCGGGGCCTTGGCCAGGCACTGGACGAGCAGCTGCCACAGCTCGTCGGGGATGCCGGGGAGCGGGACGACGGTCTCGGTGACATGGCGGCGCAGGACGGCGCCGGGGTGGCCGCCGCCGAACGGCGTGAAGCCCGCGAGGAGTTCGTAGAGCACGGTGGCCAGCGCGTAGATGTCGACGGCGGCGCGCGGCGGCAGGCCCTCGACGATCTCGGGCGCCAGGTAGTCCGGGGTGCCGATGATCTTGGTGGTCTTGGTGCGGCGCGGGGTGTCGATGAGCTTGGCGACGCCGAAGTCGGTGAGCAGCGCGGGGTGGGCGTTGCCGGGGCCGAGCGGGCCCTCCATGTCGAGCAGGATGTTCTCGGGCTTGACGTCGCGGTGGACGATGCCCGCGGCGTGCGCTGCGGCGAGGCCGTCGGCGACGTCCGCGACGATGGCGACGGCGGCCTCGGGGGCCAGCCGGCGTTCGCGGTCGAGCCGGGTGCGCAGATCTGTGCCCCGGACCAGGTCCATGACCAGGGCGAGGTCGTTGCCGTCGACCACGAGGTCGCGGACGGCGACGACATGCGGATGGGCGAGCCCGAGCAGCGCGGTGCGCTCCTGGACGAAGCGGCCGACGAGCTCCTGGTCGGACGCGAGGTCCTCGCGGAGCAGTTTGATGGCCACGGGCCCCTCGGGGCCGTCCCCGAGCCACACCGTGCCGGCGCTGCCGCGCCCCAGTATTTGGTGGGCGGTGTACCGGCTGCCGATTTTCCGTGCCAAGACTGCTCCCTCAGCGGCTGGCGATGGACCCTCGCTCAACAACCCCCGGTCGACAAAGTTACGCGGCGATCGGGGGCCTGTGCGCCCTGGTTGGCGCCAACCTTCACTTCTGCGGGCGAATTGCCTCGGAATTGGTCCGCGGAAGTCGATATAGCTACAGAGTTGTGCGGCCGGCCGGGGTTCTCCGGCCGGCCGGTGGCGGCGCGGTCAGGCTTGGCCGCCCAGGTCGGAGATCCAGTCCTTCACCGTGGAGACGGCGTCGGTGATCGCGTGCCAGTAGCTCTGGCCCTCGCCGATCCAGTCCTTGAGCGGGGTGAGTTCCCAGATCAGCCAGCTCGCCACGACGAGCAGGACGAGCGTGAACAGGCAGCCCTTGAGGCAGCCGAGCCCGGGGATCTTCATCGGGTTGGCGCTGCGCTGCCTCGGCTCGCGGGGCGGGCGCTGCTGGGGCTGCGCCGGCTGCTGCGGCGGCGCGTACGGCTGTTGCTGCGGCTGCGGCTGGTACTGCTGTTGCTGCGGCTGGTACTGCTGCTGGGGCTGGGGCCTGTACTGCTGCTGTTGTTGTTGCTGCGGCTGGTACTGCTGCTGCCGGCGCTGGGGGTACTGCTGCGGCTGCTGCTGTTGCTGGGGGTACTGCTGCTGGCGGCGCTGCGGCTGCTGCGGCGGCTGCTGGCGCTGCGGGCGGCGGCGCAGCGGGTCCTGGCTCGGGTCGAGGTACTGGACCTGCGTCTGCTCGTTGCGGTCGCGGGCGGCCTGGAGCTGGGACTGCCAGGGGTGCGGCTCGTCGGAGGGCGGGACGCCGTCGTTCGGCGGCACGGGCGGCAGCACGGCGGTCGGGTCGGCCTGGGAACCGGCGCCGGGACCGCCGCTGTGCGGCAGCACGCTGGTGGGCGCGCCCGGGTCGTACGAGCCCGCGTTGCTCGGCAGCACCTGTGTCGGGTCGGCGGCTCCGGGGACCTCCGGGACCGCGGTGGGCGCCGGGTCGGGCGCGAGGAGGGCCCCGACGCCGTCGGCGGCCGCGATCTGCGCGGCGTTCGCGTGGACCCCGATGCCGGCGGCGACCGTACGCAGGCCGCGGGCCAGGCTCTCGGCGCTCGGCCTGCGGTCCGGGTCCTTGCTCAGGCAGCGCTCGACGACCGTCCACAGCGGTGCCGGGACGGTGCTGGGGCGGCGGGGCTCCTCGCTGAGGTGCCGTTGCAGGACTTCGAGCGCGGTGCCGCCGGCGAACGGCGGGCGGCCGGTGAGCAGCTCGTACAGCAGGATGCCGGCGCCGTAGATGTCGACGGCGGAGGTCTGCGGGCGGCCCTCGGCCGACTCCGGCGCCACGTACGCCGGGGTGCCGACGAACTCGTGGGTCCTGGTCAGGCCCGGGGAGTCGGCGAGGCGCGCGATGCCGAAGTCGGTGAGCATCGGGTGCATCTCGCCGTCGGGGTCGGCCAGCAGCACGTTGGCGGGCTTCAGGTCGCGGTGGACGACGCCGTCCGCGTGGCTGGCGGCGAGCGCGTCGGCGATCTGCGCGGTGAGCAGGGAGGCGGCGACCGGGGTGAGCGGCCCGTTGTCGCGGAGGTAGCGGTGCAGGTCGGGGCCGTCGACCAGGTCCATCACGAGGGCGAGGAGGTCGCCCTCGACGACGAGGTCGCGGGTGCGCACGATGTTGGGGTGGGTCAGCCGCAACAGGACGGAGCGCTCCCGCAGGAACCGCATCACGACGTCCGCGTCGTTGGCCAGCTCCTCCTTGAGGACCTTGATCGCCACGGTCTCGCCGGGCCGGCCGGTCACGGCCGCCTCGGCGCCCGCCTCCTCGCGCTGGCGGGCACGCCAGACGGTGCCCGTGGCGCCGCGTCCGAGCGGCTCCTCAAGCAGGTACTTGCTGCCTACCGGCCGCACGTCATGCGCTCCCTGCTGGTCGTGGTGGTCGATGGTTCTCGTCGGTGCTCGCGGTCCCCGGATGTCCGTCCGGAGTTTCCGGCCCACTCTAGTGCCGCGCCTGTGCCCCCGATCGCGGAGGAAGACGTCCGCGCGGACGGGAAGGTTGCCGGGCGGGGTACGGGCCGGGCCGGGAGAACCGGTCATGCGGCACTTTTGGGGCCACAGCAGACCTTTCAAGATCACTTACTGGTCACCGCCGGGCGTGTTGTCAGTGGCAGGTGCGAGGATGCCTCCAGCACGACTGTGGGTCGGGAGCCCCGCGGTGCGTGACGAACCTGTACCGGACGACGCGTCCGTGCCGGGTGGGGGGAATCACAGGGCGTTCCCCCTGCCGGGCACCACGCGCAGAAGGGACCGCTGACGGCGATGCAGATCCGGCTGACCGTCCTCGCGCCGCCCAGCGGCCAGACCCCGGCGCGCGCCTGCGATGTGCTGGTCACCGCCCCCGCGGGGACGGCGCTGGCCGCCGTCGCGTCCGGCCTGGCGATGGCCGTCGCCGGTCCCGACGGGTCCCTCGGCAGCGGCGCCGTGGTGCTCTTCGCCGGACGGGAGCGGCTGGACGCGCAGCGGTGCGCCCTCGGTGAACCGCCCCTGGTGGACGGGGCGGTGCTCTCGCTCCAGGCGCCCGGCGAGGGCGAGACGGCGGACGACCCCGTCCCCGCCCAGCTGCGGGTGATCGCCGGACCGGACGCGGGCGGGGTCCACCTGCTGCACGGCGGCACGATACGGATCGGCCGCTCCGCCGAGGCCGACGTCCCGCTGGACGACCCCGATGTGTCGCGGCTGCACTGCGAGGTCACCGTCGCGGACGACGGCCGGGTCACGGTGGCCGACCTGGGCTCCACCAACGGCACCTCGCTGGACGGGGCGGAGGTCCGCGACCGCCCGGTCCGGCTGAAACCCGGCGCGCTGCTGCGCCTCGGTGAATCGACGCTCAGACTCGCGTCGGGCGCGCGTACGCCGACGCTGCGGACGGCCCCGGACGGTGAGGGCCACCTGCGGGTGGCCAAGGCCCCGGCCGAGCCCGTCCCCGACCCCGCGTACGACGGTCCGGACGCCCCCGCCGCCCCCGGCAGCGGTCCCGAGGGCCGGCCGGCCGGCCACGACCGCCCCGAAACCGACGACGGGACCGGGTTCCGGCCGGGCTCGGCGGACGGGCATCCCGGCCGCTTCCCGGAGCAGGAGATGCCCCGGCGCGGCGGCATAGGCGCCTGGGCCCGCCGGTTCAAGGGCGGCAGGTCCGAGCCCGCGCCCGCGAGCGCCCCGGAGGCGCCCGCCCCGCCCGCCCCCGATGCCACGTTCACCTCGCTGCCCACCGCCCCGGAGGGCACCTGGCCCGATCCGGCGGCCATCCTGCTGACCGCCCTCGGGCCGGGCCCCCGGCTCTGGGAGCGCGACCCCGCGCACCCGGAGGCGCTGGTGGTCCGGCTGGGCACGACCGACCGGGCCGACCTGCCCGCCGTGCCGGTCACCGTCGGGCTGCGGGAGGCCGGTTCGCTGGGGCTCGCCGGTCCCCCGGAGCGGCTGTCCGGGCTCGCCAGGTCCGCCGTGGCGCAGCTGGCCGCGCTGCACTCCCCCACGGATCTGGAGATCGTGCTGATCAGCACGGACCGGTCGCGCACCGTCGAGGAGCGGCGCCGCGAGTGGGCCTGGCTGGGCTGGCTGCCCCATCTGCGGCCGATGCACGGCCAGGACTGCAGGCTGCTGCTGGCGTACGACCGCGACCAGGCCCTCGCCAGGACGGCCGAGCTGGTGCGGCGGCTGGATGACGGGCCGCTCGGCCCCGGCTGGGCGAGCCTGGACCCGGCGACGGTCGCCGAGGCGGCCGCGCGGCACGAGGGCCCGTTCACCGTGGTGATCGTGGACGGCGACCCGGGCTCGGCGGTGCTCCGGGAGAACACGGCCCGGCTGGCCGCGGCCGGTGCGGCGGCGGGCATCCATCTGATCTGTCTGGCCCGGACCCCGGCCGCCACGCCGACCTCGCCGGTCACCGCGACGTACGAGGCGGCGTGCCACGCCTCGATCGCCTTCCGCGAGTGCGGGGCGGTGGGGATGCTGAGCGGCGACGTGGCGACGGCGCTGCGGCTGCTGCGCACGGCGGGCGGGCGCGCGGCGGGGCACGGCACGGTCGCGGCGGTGGACGCGGTGTCGGCGCACTGGGCGCAGCGGTTCGGCCGGGCGCTGGCCCCGCTGCGCGCGGAGGGCTCGGCCGCGCTGCCGGGCCGCCAGGCGCCCGTGGCGCTCCCGCCGTCCACGCGCCTCCTGGACGAGCTGGGCCTCGCCCGTGCCACCCCGGCGTCCCTGATGGCCCGCTGGGCGTCGACGGCGGACGACCAGCCGGGGGCGACGGTGCGCGGAGCGGGCGGTGAGGCCCGTCCGGCGGCGCCGCGGGTGGGCGCCCAGCGGACGTCGTCGGAGTCGCTGGACTCCCCCGGTTCGGGGCGCTCCCGGTATCCGGGCCCCACCACGGGCGGCTCCGGCCGCACCCCGTATCCGAGCGCCGCCGAGCCGGCCCCGAGGACCCGGACGAGCACCGGCACGCCCTCCGGCGCCTCCGTCCCCCGCCCCGCCGTCTACGCCGGGCGGCCGGTCGTCGTGCTCGGGGCCGGGCCGCGCGGTCCGGTGAGTGTGGATCTCGCCGACGAGGGGCCGCACCTGCTCATCGAGGGCCCCGGCGGCAGCGGGCGTACGGAACTGCTGCGGGCCGTCGCCGCGTCGCTGGCGGCCGCCGCCCGGCCGGACCGGCTGGGCATCGTGCTGGTCGACGGGGCGGGCGGCGAGCGCGGCGAGAGCCTGCGCCCCTGCACCGAGCTGCCGCACGCGTTCACGCACCTGGTGGCCTCCGACCCGGTCAGGATGCGGGAGTTCGCGCAGGCGCTGGGCGGTGAGGTGAAGCGGCGCGCCGAGCTGCTGGGCGGGCTGGACTTCGCCGAGTGGCACAGCCGGCACGAGGCGGGAGGGATGTCCGCGCCCGTTCCGGCACAGAAGTCGGCGCCGGCCCAGGAGGCGGACCGGCGCGTGGCCGGCCCGCGCTCCGTCGGCGCGTCCGAGCAGCGGGGCGATGTCGAGGCGCCGCTGAGCGGCACCCTGCGGCTGCGCCCGGCCGCCGGCCGGACCGTGGACCCGGGGCCGTCGCCGCTGCCCCGGCTGGTGGTGCTCGTGGACGACTTCGACGCGCTCATAGCCCCGGCGCTCGGCAGTCCGGGGCGGCCGGCGGCCGGTTCGGTCGTGCGGGCGCTGGAGGCGGTGGCCAGGGACGGCGGCCGGCTGGGCATCCACCTGGTCGCGACCTCGGCCCGCCCCGACCGTACGGAGGACACCGAGCTGGCCCGCGGGGCGCGGCTGCGCATCGTGCTCGACCCGCCCGCCGTGCCGCCCTCGCCGGACGAGCCGGCGCCGGGCCGGGGCCGGCTCGGGCATCCGGACGGGCGGGTGACGCCGTTCCAGGGCGGCCGGGTGACGGGCCGCATCCCGCGTACGGCGACGCTGCGGCCGACGGTCGTCCCGCTGGAGTGGGAGCGGATGGGCGATCCGCCGACCCGCCGCCCGGTCCGGGAGCTGGGCAACGGGCCGACGGACCTGGCGCTGCTCGCCAGCGCGCTGGAGAGGGCGGCCCGCTCGGTCAACGCGGAACCGCTCACCCCCCTGCACGTCTGACGGAACCGGGCCCGGCCACCGCGAGATCCCGCACGCCCGGCCGAAGCCCCGAAGCCCCGCGCGCCCTCCCGCAATCCCGCACGCCCTCTCGCAATCCCACACGCCGGACGAGGTCCCGCGCGCCCTCCCGCAGTCCCGCGCGCCCTCCCGTAGTCCCGCACGCGCGGCCGCAGTCCCGCACGCCCGGCGCAGGCGCCCAGGGCCTGTCCGGCGGATCGTCGCGGGCCCGCGACGCCCGGCACGCGCCAGACACCGCGAGCCGATCCACGAAGATCCGACGGACAGGCCCTACACCCCGCGCGAGGGGCCGCGCCACCCCTGTACCCCCCCTCGGGGGACGCCGGCGGACCCCGTACGGGAGGCCGGGCCGACCCCTGGGAACGGGCCGCAACCCGAGCGCTACCCGAGTCATGCCGGAGCCACCCCTGAGCGGCGCCGGAGCCCCTCTCCTCCCTCATCCCCCAATGGCCGGATACCTGCACTGAGGTGACGTCACGAGCCCATCACGATCAAGGAGTTGGCCCCGAAGACGGTATTGCGGCGCCCGCACACCGGGCGTAGGACTGTGCCCACACGACGACGTGACGCACGACCGGCAGCGCGGGTTTTCCGAACCGGTGCCGGTCACGGCGCACGCGCACAGAGAGACGGGGCAGGAATGGGCACAACCCTTCGGATGCGCAGGGCAGCCGTGGTGTTCGCCGCCATCGGCGCACTGGCCCTCACCGGTTGCAGCGACGACGGTGACGGCGGAGACAAGAAGACGGACGAAGGCGGCTCCACGACGGGCAAGGACTCCACGCCGAGCGTCGTTCTACCGAAACTGGACGGTGAGAAGCTCTCTGTCGCCGCGGTCTGGACGGGTGCCGAACAGGCCAACTTCGTCAAGGTCCTCAAGGAGTTCGAGAAGCGGACCGGCGCAAAGGTGACGTTCGTCCCGGCGCAGGACCCGATCGTCAACTTCCTCGGTACGAAGATCGCGGGCGGGCAGCCGCCGGACGTCGCGGTGATCCCGCAGGTCGGGGCGATCCAGCAGGCCGTGGCGAAGAAGTGGGCCAAGCCGCTCGGTGACGAGGCGAAGGCCCAGCTCGGCAAGAACTACGCGAAGGTCTGGCAGGACCTCGGCGCGGTGGACGGCACCCAGTACGGCGTCTACTACAAGGCCGCCAACAAGTCGCTGGTCTGGTACAACACCGCGGTGTTCGAGAACGCGGGCGCGTCCGAGCCGAAGACCTGGAAGGAATTCCTGGCGACGGCCGAGACGGTGTCCGCTTCGGGCATCACTCCGGTCTCGGTCGGCGGCGCGGACGGCTGGACGCTCACCGACTGGTTCGAGAACGTCTACCTCTCCCAGGCGGGCCCGGAGAAGTACGACCAGCTGGCCCAGCACAAGATCAAGTGGACGGACCCGTCCGTCAAGGACGCGCTGACCTCGCTGGCCCAGCTCTTCGGCAAGCCGTCCCTGATCGCGGGCGGCGCCAACGGCGCGCTCCAGACCGAGTTCCCGACGTCGGTCACCCAGACCTTCACCGGGGGCGACCAGCCCAAGGCCGCCATGGTCTACGAGGCCGACTTCGTCGCCGTCAACATCGGGCAGACGAAGGCGAAGATCGGTACGGACGCCAAGGTCTTCCCGTTCCCCGCGGTCGGCGCCGAGTCGCCCGTGGTGACCGGTGGCGACGCGGCGATCGCGCTGAAGGACGGCAAGGGCGCCCAGGCGCTGCTGACCTGGCTGGCCTCCACCGAGGCCGCGAAGATCGCCGCCGAGCAGGGCGGGTTCATCTCGCCGAACAAGGCCCTGGACCCGGCCGCGTACCCGAACGAGGTGCAGCGCACGATGGCCAAGGCGCTGATCGCGGCCGGTGACGCCGTCCGGTTCGACATGTCCGACCAGACTCCGCAGTCGTTCGGCGGGACGCCCGGCAAGGGCGAGTGGAAGATCCTCCAGGACTTCCTGAAGAACCCGAAGGACATCGCCGGGACCCAGGCAGCGCTGGAGTCGGCGGCGGCCAAGGCGTACAAGAGCTGACGGCATGACGACAGCGGCAGCGGGGGGCGCCGACGAGGCGCCCCCCGCCGACAAGCAATCCTCAGGCGGGACTTCGGTACCCGCCCCCAGAAAGGCCGGGCCCGCCCCGTCCGGCTCCCCCGGCGCGCGGAGCGGACGGAGCGTGACGGGCACCCGCACGGTGATCGCGGCGGTCTTCCTGCTGCCCGCGCTGGTGCTGCTCGGGGCGCTCGTGGTGTACCCGATCGTGTACTCCGTCTACCGGTCGTTCTTCGACCAGGCGGGTACGGGCTTCGCCGGCATCGACAACTACAAGGCGCTGTTCACGGACGACACCATCCGTACGGCGGTCAAGAACAACGCGATCTGGGTGGTGTTCGCCCCGACGGTCGCCACCGCCCTCGGGCTGATCTTCGCGGTCCTCACCGAACGCATCCGCTGGGGCACGGCCTTCAAGCTGATCGTCTTCATGCCGATGGCGATCTCGATGCTCGCCGCGGGCATCATCTTCCGGCTGGTGTACGACCAGGCGCCGGAGCGCGGGGTGGCCAACGCGGTGTGGGTGGGCGTGCACGACACGTTCGCCGAGTCGTCGGGCTTCCCCAAGGCGCATCCGCTGCCCGTCCACCCGCTGAAGGCGGCGGGCGGCGGGGCCTTCGTGACGAAGACTCCGGTACGGGCGGGAGAGCCGGTCCAGCTGCCCCTGGTCGGCGTGCTTCCGGCGAAGATGCCGGGCGACGCCAAGCCGGCCAGGGCACCCGGGCCGGGGAACGACGGGGAGATCACCGGCACCGCGTGGCTGGACTTCACCAAGGGCGGCGGGGGCAGACCCAATGTCATCGACGCCAAGGAGCTGGGGCTCAAGGGCATCAAGGTGGAGGCCGTCAAGGACGGCAAGGTGGTCGCGTCGGCCACGGCGGGCGCCGACGGTACGTTCACGCTGCCCGCGTCCGCGGACGGCGCCGAACTCCGGCTCCCGGCTTCCAACTTCAAGGAGCCGTACAACGGCGTGGAATGGCTCGGCCCGAGCCTCGTGACGCCCGGCATCATCGGGAGTTACGTCTGGATGTGGGCGGGCTTCGCCATGGTGCTGATCGCGGCGGGCCTCGCCGGTCTGCCGCGTGAACTCCTCGAAGCGGCCCGGGTGGACGGGGCCAACGAGTGGCAGGTGTTCCGCCGGATCACCGTGCCGATGCTCGCCCCGGTCCTCGCGGTGGTGCTGGTCACGCTGATGATCAACGTGCTGAAGGTCTTCGACCTGGTGTTCATCATCGCGCCGGGCTCGTCCCAGGACGACGCGAACGTGCTGGCGCTCCAGCTGTACCGGTCCTCGTTCGGCACGGACGCGGACCTGGGGATCGGCAGCGCCATCGCCGTACTCCTGCTGCTGCTGGTGATCCCGGTGATGCTCTTCAACATCAGGCGGATACGGAAGGAGGGGCGCCGATGACGACTCCCTCGGCCACCACCGCCCCCGGCGGGCCGGACGGCGTCCCGGACATCGGCACGCTGAAGGCCCGGCGGTCGCGGGCCGCCCGGATCGCGGCGCGTGCGGGCGGCGGCGCGATGCGGGTCTTCCTGATCCTGGTTGGCCTGTTCTGGCTGATGCCGACCATCGGGCTGCTGCTGTCCTCGCTGCGCAGCCCGGAACGGATCGCGTCGACCGGCTGGTGGAAGATCTTCACCGCCCCGTCCGAGCTGACCTTCGACAACTACTCCCGGCTGCTGGACAATTCGACGTTCACCCACTCGCTGTTCAGCACGATCATGATCACCGTGCCCTCCACGGTGCTGGTGGTGGTGATCGGCTCGCTCGCCGGGTACGCGTTCGCCTGGATGGACTTCCCCGGCCGGGACTGGTGGTTCCTGCTGGTCGTGGGGTTGCTGGTGGTCCCGGTGCAGGTCGCGCTGATCCCCGTGTCGAAGCTGTTCGGCGAGATCGGGATCTTCGAGACGACGCTCGGGGTGATCCTGTTCCACACGGCCTTCGGGCTGCCCTTCGCGATCTTCCTGCTGCGCAACTTCTTCGCGGAGATCCCCCGGGAGCTGCTGGAGGCGGCGCGGCTGGACGGGGCGGGTGAGATCCGCCTCTTCACCCGGGTCGTGATGCCGCTGGGCGGGCCGGCCATCGCCTCGCTCGGGATCTTCCAGTTCCTCTGGGTCTGGAACGACATGCTGGTCGCGCTGATCTTCGCGGACTCCGGGTCCCCGCCGATCACGGTGGCGCTCCAGCAGCAGGTGCGGCAGTTCGGCAACAACATCGACGTGCTGGCGCCCGGCGCCTTCATCTCGATGGTGATCCCGCTCGCCGTCTTCTTCGCCTTCCAGCGCCAGTTCGTCTCGGGCGTGATGGCGGGGGCGGTCAAATAACCGGCGGGACATACGCGCATACGCGAGCAGGCGGGGCGGTCCGGCAGTCACGGGCCGCCCCGCCCTGCCGCGTACGGACTGTTGGGGCCTTTCGCTCGGGTCGGACCGGGCTCGCGGGGTCTGACCCAGACGACCGGCCCTGATGCCCCCGCGCACGGGCCGGGGCGCCCGGCATCCACCCGTGCGCCCCGAATTGCCCAAGGTTCACTTACTGTCCCGGGTAGTATGATAAGTGGGGCCTTCATCAGCCGCGCGGTCGACCACTCATCCGGGCCCGACGCGCCCGTCTCTTCGACCCTCGTACGTCTGCCCGCCCCCTGACCGTCCTGCGGAGCACACCCCCAGTACGCTGTGTGCTCCCCCAGTACGCACAGTCCGAGAAAGAGTCCGTATGCCCCGGCTGAGTGTCATCATCCCCGTCCGTCGCGCCCGAGGCAGTCTGCGCGAGTGCCTGGAGTCGGTGCTCTCCCAGTCGTTCACGGACATCGAGGTCATCGGGGTCGACGACGGTGCTCCGGACGGCTCCGGCCTGGTTCTGGACGAGTTCGCCGCACGCGACAGCCGCGTACAGGCCGTGCACCTGGCGCCCGGCGCCGGCGCGCACGGACGGCGCAACGCCGGTGCCGAGCGGGCGACCGGGGACTACCTCCTCTTCCTGGAGGGCCACTACATCCACCTGCCCGGCGCGCTCCAGGCCATCGCCGACCGGCTGGAGGCCACCGGCGACCCGGACGCCCTGCTGTTCGGCCACCGCAAGCGCCCCTTCCGCGGCAAGACCCGCTCGACCAGGTCGCTGGAGAAGCTGGCCGCGATGCCCGAGGGACCGTTCACCCTCGCCGAGCGCCACGACCTCCTCGACATCGCCCCGGTGTCCTGGAACCGGGCGGTGCGCCGCACCCTCGCCGAGCGCGAGAGCCTGGTCTTCGGCCCCGGTCCGCACGGCGAGCGGATGTACGCGCTGGAGGCCGTCGCCGTCGCCGCTTCCGTCGCCACCCTGGACACGGCCTGCGTCGAGCACCGCACGCAGCGCCACCTGCCGGGCCTCGTGGACGACGCCGAGCCCTCGGTCGGCTCGACGCCGCTGGAGCTCGTCGACGCGTACGACGCGCTGATGACCTTCGTCGAGGCACGCCCGGCCCTGAAGCCGGTGCGCGGCCTCCTCTTCGACCGCGCGGTCCAGGAGCTGCTGTCCGCCTACCCGGGGGTGACCAAGCGCCGCCGCCAGTACGTGAGCGCGGTCGCCTCGTTCCACGGCGCCCACCGCCCGGACGGCTTCAAGTTCCCCGGCGGCGCCAAGGGCCTGCGCCCGCAGCTGATGGGCGGCGGGAAGTACGCCGCGCTCGGCGCCCTGGACACCGCGCTCGCCACCCGCCGCAACCTGCGCTCCGCGCCAACCACCGCGCGCGCGAAGGCGAAGAAGCAGTTCACCAAGCGCTACTACACGGCGCAGCGCAAGCTCCCGCTCGACCCCAAGCTGGCCGTGTACGCCGCCTACTGGAACCGCGGCGTCAGCTGCAACCCCGAGGCGATCTACCGCAAGGCGAAGGAACTGGCCCCGGACATCCACGGGGTGTGGGTGGTGTCGAAGAACCAGGTGGACTCGGTGCCCGAGGGCATCGACTACGTGGTGCCCGGCACCCGTCGCTACTGGTCGGTGCTGGCCCGCGCCACGTACTTCTTCAACAACGTCAACTTCCCCGACCACCTGGTCAAGCGCCCCGGCCAGATCCATGTGATGACCCATCACGGCACTCCGCTGAAGATCATGGGCATGGACCAGCAGAACTACCCGGCGGCCGCCCAGGGGCTCAACTTCGACCGGCTGCTCAAGCGCGTCGACCGCTGGGACTGGAGCGTCTCCGCCAACCCGCACTCCACCGAGGTGTGGTCCCGCGCCTACCCGAGCGCCGCGCGTGCGCTGGAGACGGGCTACCCGCGCAACGACGTCTTCGCGACGGCGACCGAGGAGCAGATCGCCAGGATCCGCGAGGACCTCGGCATCCGCCCCGGGCAGCGCGCCCTGCTGTACGCGCCGACCCACCGCGACTACGAGTCCGGCTTCACCAACCGCCTGGACCTGGACAAGTTCTGCGCGGAGGTGGGCCCCGACACCGTGGTCCTCATGCGCGCCCACTACTTCTACGGCGGGGCGGGCCTGCCCGAGAACGCGTCGGTCATCGATGTCTCCACGTACCCGCGCGTCGAGGACCTGTGCCTGGCGGCGGACGCGCTGATCACGGACTACTCGTCGGTGATGTTCGACTACGCCCACCTCGGCCGCCCGATCGTCATCCACGCCCCGGACTGGGAGACGTACCGCACGGTGCGCGGTGTCGTCTTCGACCTGCTCTCCGGGCAGCCGGGCGAGACGCCGGGCGCCGTGGCCACGACCACCGAGGAGCTGGCGGCGGCCTTCACCGACGGCAGCTGGGACAGCCCGGAGAACGAGGCGCTGCTCAAGGCGTTCAAGGAGCGGTTCTGCCCGTACGACGACGGCCGCGCCTCCGAGCGCGTCGTGCGCCGCGTCCTGCTGGGCGAGGAGCCGCCGGCCGCCGGGACCGTCTGAGTCCGTACGACGCCGAAGGGCCCGCCACCGGAGCGTTCCGGTGGCGGGCCCTTCGGCGTCGTACGGACTCAGCCCTGTTGACCGGCCATGACCGTGACGAGGCCGACCACCACGAGCAGCGAGCCGCCCCAGGTCCACAGCGAGGTCCGCTCGTGCAGCACGGTCGCCCCGGCGAGCACGATCAGCAGGTAGCCGAGCGCGTTGAAGGGGTAGGCGACGGAGAGCGGCACCTTGGCCAGCGTCGTCATCCAGGCGAGCGCGGACACCGCGAAGACCACCAGGCCGAGCACGACCCAGGGGCTGCCGGCGGCGCGCAGCGCGACGGAGCCGCCGTCCCGCCCGGCGGCGGCAGCGGCGCCCTTCATCCCGTGCTTGAGCATGATCTGGCCGCCCGCCGACGAGAACACGGCGAACAGGAGCAGCAGCACACTGGGGAGGGTCAAGGCCTTGCTCCTGACTGCGGGGGCGGGGGGCTCGGGCGCCGGGACCGCGGCGGGCCCGGGGCGGGGCGCCTCAGACACCGACCCGGTCGGCGGGGACGTACTGTCGGTTGAGGATGTCCTGTACATCGACGTGCTCTCCAGCGATGATCGTCTCGGCCGCATGCGGGGTGAGCAGTGCGACGTGCTGATAGCCGAACAGCGTCGGCCGGACACGGGTCAGCAGCCGCGACATCCCGCCGAGCACCGCGGCGAGCGGTCCCCGGCCGAGCAGCGACCAGAACGGCGCCCCGGTGGACGCGAGGTCCAGGACGTCGTATCCGGCGGCGCGCACGGTGCGGCGCAGGCTGGCCCGGGTGAAGAAGCGCAGATGCGTTTCGTCGAGGATGCCCCGGCGGTCGTAGCCGAAGGCCCCGACGGCGACCCGCAGCCGGGAGTACCAGTGGCTGAAGTTGGGCACGGACAGCAGCACCCGGCCGCCGGGCCGCAGCACGCCCGCGACCTCGGCGAGGACGCGTTCGGGGCGGGAGAGGTGCTCGATGACGTCCCCGGCCACCACGTAGTCGAAGCCGGTGCCGATGTCCGCGGGCAGCCCCTCCTCCAGGTTGGCGAGGTGGAAGTGGGTGCACCTCTCGCGGACGCCCGGCACCTCGACGTAGTCCACGCCGGTCACCTCGTGGCCCAGGGACTCCAGGCGTTCGGCGAACAGGCCGCCGGAGCAGCCGAGATCGAGGACCCGGCCGGGAGGCAGCCGGCGCATCTTCTCCAGGATGACGGCGTGCGAGGAGCCGTCGCCCTCCTTGAAGGCGTAGTCGACGGGCTTGGGGATCCAGGGGCAGGTCCCGAACCCCTTGACGGCCAGCCGGTATTCGAGGACGTCCTTGACGACGTCCTTGGCGTACTTCATGCCGTTGACGTAGCAGATCTCGTCGCCGTAGTACGTGGGCACCGGGATCTCCTTGATCCGCATGCCCGCGTTCAGCAGCTGGACGATGATCTGGGTGTCGAAGTCGAAGGCGTCGGTGTTCCGGTCGATCGGCAGCTGCTTCAGGGCGGCGACGCTGTAGGCGCGGTAACCGGAGTGGAATTCGGTCAGTCCGGAGCCGAGCAGGCCGTTCTCCAGCCGGGTGAGGACGCGGTTGCCGAGCCACTTGTACATCGGCATGCCGCCCTTGAGGGCGCTGCCCGACGTCATCATCCGTGACCCGAACACGGCTTCGCACTCGCCGCGTTCGATGGGGGCGACCATCTCGGGGAGGAGTTCGGGGGCGTACTGTCCGTCGCCGTGCAGCAGCACGACGATGTCCAGTCCGTGCTCGGCCGCCAGGGCGTATCCGGCCTTCTGGTTGCCGCCGTAGCCGAGGTTCTTGGTGTGCCGCATCACCACGGTCCGCGGCATTCCCTCGGCCTGCGACCAGCGGCAGCCCGCGGTGAAGGTCGCGTCGTGGCTCGCGTCGTCGAGGATGAGGACCTCGTCGATCCGGGACCGGAAGTCCTCCGGAATCCGGTCGAGGGTCTTCTCCAGCGTTGTCTCCGCGTTGTACGCGACCACCAGGATGCCGATCCTGGGACTCGGGCTTTCCTTCACGGGGCGTTCTCCAGTTGCGCTCGGGGGGCGGTTTCGGTCGACGGATGGACAGGGCCGGTGGCCGCGAGGACCCGGCGCAGACCGGTGGCGAGCCCGGCCGCCAGTACGAGCCAGCCGGCGGCGCCCAGGTACAGCACGGGCTCGCTCCAGCGCACGGCGGAGCGCCCGCTGTAGCCGAGTACGGCGACCAGGCCGACGACCGCGCTGTACGTGAACCCCTCGGCCGCGCCGAGTACGAACATCCCGGCGGCCGCCCAGGTCAGGTACTGGAGGCCGGAGGCGGTGGACAGGAGCAGCAGCAGGCCCAGGGTGAGGGCGACGACACCGGGGAGCTGGGCGGGCCGCAGCCAGGCGAGCCGGATTCCGGCGGCCACGCAGACCAGCACGACGAGGAAGTGGCCGCCGCCCTGCATGAAGGTGATGACGGACTCGGGCAGCCCGATGACGTCCGCGAACCGTACGAGGCCCCACAGCCGGTAGCTGCCGCCCGCGTACTCCAGGACGTTGCGCTCCAGGTCCAGCGGCACGGTCACCAGGGCCGGCCCCCACACGAGCGCGCCGAGCCCCGCGAAGCCCGCGGCGAAGCGGACCAGGACCGGGCGCCCGCCGCGCAGCGCGGCCACGAACAGGGCGGGGATCACCACCACCGGGATGAACTTGACGCTGATCGAGAGCGCCGCGGCCACGCCCGCGGCGAGCGGCGCCTTCCGGTCGGCCAGCAGGTGGGCCGCGGCCAGGGCGAAGGCGATGGCGACCGCGTCGGTGTTGCCGTGGTAGCCGGAGGTGGAGATGAGCACCGGGCTGACGGCGACGCCGATGCCGCAGAGCATCGCGGTGCGCGGGGCGGCCCGGCGGCGGACGATCTCGAACACGAGGAGCGCGCAGCAGAAGTCGGCGGCCGACGCGGGGATCCTGATCAGGGTGGAGAAGGAGAGGCCGAGGCCGGTGAGGCCGTCCAGCCCCATCAGCATCCAGCCGGCCAGCGGTGGGTGGTTGTAGACGGGCAGGCCGGGAAGCGGGTGCTCGTAGATGCGGACGGGGCCGTACACGGTGATGGCCTCGGCGAACCCCCGGAAGATGCGCACGTCGGCCGGGCCGGGCGAGTTGGCCGCGATGATCATGCGGGCGATGAAGCCGGCGACCGCCGCGAGGAGTACGGTGGTTCCGGCCCGCCGTACGTCCCTTTCGCCCCACATTCGGATACCCATGGAAGCAGAACGTAGCAAGGAGGCGACGCTAAGCAACGCACCGAACCGTCACCGTCGCGTAAACCCCCGCCCCGGACACACCCGTGCCCGGCCGGTGGCGGTACCGGCCGGGCACGGGAGGGGCGGTGGGCCCCAGGGGTGTCGGCTACAGCATGCGGTCGACCACGCGGGCGGTCGCCCGGCCGTCGTCGAGGTCGCAGAAGTCGTGCCGGAACTGCTCGTACGCCTTGGCGTGTCCCGCGATGGCCCGCTCCGGGTCGCGCAGCGCCTCGATCAGGTCGTCGGAGCCCGGGATCAGGGGTCCGGGCGCCCGGGACTCGAAGTCGAAGCTGAATCCGCGCAGCGTGTCGCGGTAGTGCTCCAGGTCGTAGGTGTGGAAGAGCATCGGCCGCCCGGTCTGGGCGAAGTCGAACATCAGCGAGGAGTAGTCGGTGACCAGGGCGTCGCTGATGAGCATGAGTTCACCGACGTCGGGGTAGCGGGAGACGTCGCGGACGAAGCCGGTGCCGCTGTCCGGGAGCCGGTCGGTGACCATGTAGTGACGGCGCACCAGAAGCACGGTGTCGTCGCCGAGTTCGCGTTCGGCGGCGGCCAGGTCGAGCTGGAGGCCGAGCGAGTAGCGGCCGCCGCCCAGGCGCTGGTCCTCGCGCCAGGTCGGCGCGTACAGGACGACGCGCTTGCCGGCCGGGATGCCGAGCTTCTCCCGTACCGCCGCGGCGACCTTGGCGCGGTCGGGGGCGTGGAAGATGTCGTTGCGCGGATAGCCGCACTCCAGGACCTCGCCCTCGAAGCCGAACGAACGGCGCAGGACGGGCGTGGAGTACGTGTTCGGCGAGACCAGGAAGTTCCACTGCTTGGCCCGCTCGGCGAGGGTGGCGATGTAGGCGGCGTTCGCCTGGGCGGTGCCCGCGAGTTCGAGGCCGATGCGCTTGAGCGGGGTGCCGTGCCAGGTCTGGACGACGGTCTGGTCCTCGCGCCGCACGAACCACTCGGGCAGCTGCGTGTTGGTGACGATGTAGCGGCTGCGGGCCAGCGCCTCGTGCCAGGCGACCGAGCCGTGCTCGACGGCGGTGGCGCCCTCGGGGATGATGGCCTGCTGGTCGCGGACGACCCAGAGGTGCTCCACCTCGGTGCCCCGGCGCACCAGCTCCTCGTAGACGGCGCGCGGCGAGTCGGAGAACTGGCGGCCGTCGAAGGTGCTGTAGAGGGCGGCGGCGCGCACCGGTTCGGTGCGCTGGGCCGCGTAGGCCTCGCTCAGCAGGCGCTTGGCGCGCGGGCCGCGTTCGGCGGCGCCGAGCACGGAGCCGGAGACGACGAGGAGCTGGTCGCCGAAGCGCCGTTCCAGGGTGTAGTCCCGGCCGGAGAGGTGGCGGGTGACGGGCAGGGTGTGGAAGGCCGAGGCGGGGATGCGCAGCGCGCGGTCGCGGCTCTCGTCGGCGGCGCCCCTGTCCCGGAGGAAGAAGTACCAGTTGCCCTCGCCCAGCGGCAGCGCGCCGCCCGGTCCCTCGACGGCGTCGGGCCGCAGTTCGGCGCGGAAGCGGCGCGCGTCCTCGGGTCCGGTGAACTCGACCGGGAAGATCTGCTCCTCGCGGTGGCTGCTGTTCTGCGCGACCAGCTCGACCGGGTGCTCCGGGTCCTCGGGGTAGGTGCCCTCCAGGAACAGCCGGCCGTCGTCCGTCCAGCTCGCCAGTTCGACGGCGGGCTGCACGGGGCGGTCGCTGATCACCAGGTTGCCGCGCGCGCTGGCGAAGAAGGCCAGCTCGCCGGCCCCGCCGCCGGAGGAGTCGGCGAGGGGGTAGCGGCCGGGCGGCACCGCGCCCGGTGTGTCGAGCGACGCCTTCAGGCCGCCCGGGCCGGTCAGGTGGACGCTGTACGCCATGCTCCTGGGCGCGTCGTCCTCCGTGGGGCGGGCCTCCTCGATCGCGGGGAGCCGGAGTTCGGCGGTGAAGCGGCTCCAGCCGGCGGCGGGGCCGCCGCCTCCGCTCACGGTGACCGGGACCTCGTACGTGGCCTTGGTGGCGCCGTGCGTCAGACGCAGCGTCAGTTCGCCCTTGACGAGGCGGGACCGGACCACGCCGGTGACCCGGACGGTGCCGGCCGTGTCGCCCGCGTCGTGCGACTCGAACCGGGCGTCGACCCGCTCGGCGTGCACCACCAGCTTGTCGCCCTCGAAGGCGGGCACGATGCGGTGGTCACCGTCGGGGCGGTGGACGGGCGGCGCGACGGAGGCCTCCCGGACGGACGGGTAGGCGCGGCGCAGCAGGCCGTTCCTGGCGATGCCGACCTCGAACTGCCAGGTGAGCTGCTTGGGGCCGCCGTCGCCCCGGATGCGGAGCTTGGAGGCGTCGACCGAGGTCTCGAAGCCGGATCGGTGGTAGTCGTGCAGGCTCTGGCGGGCGCGGGCGGTGGCCTCGGGCTCGTCGACCCGGCGCAGCCGCAGCGGGACGACGTTGCGCCGGCCGGCGCGGAGCCAGCCGATCCGGAACTCGCTGGGCCCGGAGGTGACGGGCAGGTTGCGGACGTACGCGTAGCCCTTGAGGTGCAGCTTGCCGTCGCGCCACCGGGCGTCGCGCAGCCGGGCGGCGAGCGGCAGGTCGCGGTCGGCGACGCGCAGCACCGGGGCGGGCACGGGCCGGGTGAGGACGGGGTAGTTGGCCTGGCGCCGGCGCACACCGCTGACCTCGAAGGCGCCGGGTTCGCGCTTGTCCTGGATGAGCAGCGCCAGCAGCTCGTCCATGCGGTGCTCGCGCACCAGGTACCACATCACGCGCAGGCGCAGCGGAAGCCCGTCGAGCACCGAGGGGTCGACCTGGTCGAGGAACTTGTTGGTGTACGTGAGGAACGCGGCGCGGTATTCCTCGTCGCCGTCGGGCAGGACCTCCATGAAGTACCAGAGGTCGTTGGCCAGCGCGTGGTCCTCGTAGTGGTTCTTGTCGGCGGGCGTGCGGTTCTGGGCCAGGAACGTCGAGACGCCCTGCACGTGCGCGACGCGGTCGCGGACGCCCCGGACGACGGCCCGGCTGGTGGTGATCGAGCCGGGGCGGTCGCGCCAGTGGTAGACGGGGTCCTTGATGATGTCGACCGACTTGGCCAGGAAGTGCGCGGGCAGCACGACGGGGATGTCCTCGTACAGCGCGCCGACCGGGAAGGCGAACTCGTTCTTGTCCCAGAAGGAGCGGCGGAAGACCTTGTTGCAGGCGATGCGGTCGCCGAGGAGGTCCAGGTCGCGGGAGACGTGGGTCTTCAGCCGGGTGGTGGCCATCGGCTTGCGGAACATCGGCGACTGCTGGAGCTTGCCGCCGCCCCGCAGGCGCAGCACGTTGCCGGACGCGAGGTCCGAGCCGGTCTCCTCCAGGGCGCCGACGAGCAGTTCGTACGCGTTCGGCGGGATCACGTCGTCGCTGTCGACGAAGGCCAGGTAGCGGCTCTCCGGGTCGCAGTTGCGGACACCGGTGTTACGGGCGTGCCCCAGTCCGCCGTTCTTCTGGCTGACCAGCTTGAAGCGGTCGTCCTGCGCGGCGAATTCGGCGGCCAGAGCGGCACTGCCGTCGGTGGACCCGTCGTCGACCATCACCACCTCGAGGTCGGTCATGGTCTGCTCCGCGAGGGACTTCAGGCAGTCCGTCAGGAAGAGTTCCACGTTGTAGACGGGGACAACGACACTGAGCCGTGGCGGCATGTTGAGCACGTCCGTTCATCAAGGGCCTGGCTATCCGTAGGGCTCAACCGTATGGACGGTCGGGGGTCACCGGTTACGGTCCCGAACGAGTGACTACGCCTGCACCGTGCTCGCCTGCCCGGGGCTTCACCCGGGCGGTCCTGGTGCACGGTGAACGCGTGCTCCGGAAGGCCCGGTGGGCGGCCCGCCCACCAGACTAACCGATGGAAGGGTGACCCCTACAAGCACGCTTGGACACATGATCGAAGCGTCACACGGCGGGGTCCGCCCGGTGTGTGAGAGCGGCCACGGCGGAGGCGGCGAGGTCGTCCAGATACCCCGCCGGCAGCTCCCCCCGGACCACCGCGAGCCGCCAGTAGAGCGGGCCGACGATCAGGTCGAGGGCGCGGTCGGGGTCGCTGTCCGGCGGCAGCTCTCCGCGTGCGACGGCGTCCCGGACGACCACGGCGGCGACGCCCTGCTGGGGGTCGAGCAGGGCGGCCTTGATGGCGTCGGAGATCTCCGGGTTCCGGGCCGCCTCGACCAGCAGGTCCGGGATGACCTGGGAGGCCAGCGGGTGGCGCAGGGCGTACGCGGCCAGTTCGAGCACGGCGCGCACGTCCCCGTACAGCGAGCCGGTGGCCGGGGCGGGCATGCCCTGTGCGGCGACGGCGGAGACCAGGTCCAGGACCAGGTGCAGCTTGGACTTCCAGCGCCGGTAGACCGCGGTCTTGCCGACGCCCGCCCGCCGCGCGATGCCCTCGATGGACATCCGCGCGAAACCGACCGCCGCCAGCTCCGCGAACACCGCGCTGCGGATGGCGTCGGTCACGTCCTCGCGCAGGACGGCGGCTCCCGCCGGGGCTCGGCGGCGGCTTCCGGGGTCGGTGGTCATGGCCGAATCATAGTCCGCGACGACGAAACGGTTGCGTTCCGGCGTCGGAGCGTCCTACCCTCGGCGTAGCGACGATACGGTCCCGTCCCGTCGCCGCGCAGTCCTTTTCCCCGCCACGCGGCCCCGCTCGCGGGCCCCGAGCCGCCGGTTCCTCTTCCCCGTCCCGCCCTGCCCGCATCCCCTTCCCCGCCCTGCCCGCTTCCCTGCCCTGCCCGCTTCCCCCGCTTCCCCGCTTCCTCCGCCTCCTCCCGTCGAAAGCGATCGTGGTGAGCCAGACAACAGCCCAGGCCCCGGCGGACGCCCCGCCGCCCGCCTCCCCGCCCGTACACGAACCGCCGGTGCACGAACCGCCGGTGTACGAACCGCCCGTGTACGGATCGGGCGAGCTGGCGGCCCTCGCAGCACGGCACGGACTGACCGTGAGCGGGGCGCGGCCGTCGCTGCCGGCGTACGTACGGCAGCTGTGGGGGCGGCGGCACTTCATCACGGCCTTCGCCACCGCCAAGCTCACCGCCCAGTACAGCCAGGCGAAGCTCGGCCAGATCTGGCAGATCATGACCCCGCTGCTCAACGCGACGGTCTACTACTTCATCTTCGGCATCCTGATGAAGACCAAGCACGGCGTGCCGGACTACGTCCCGTTCCTAGTCACGGGCGTCTTCATCTGGACCTTCACCAGCTCCTCGATCACCGCGGGCACCCGCGCCATCAGCGGCAACCTCGGGCTGGTCCGGGCGCTGCACTTCCCGCGCGCCTCGCTGCCCGTCGCGCTCGCCCTGCAACAGCTCCAGCAACTGCTCTTCTCGCTCGGCGCGCTGACCCTGATCCTGCTGGCCTTCGGCCAGTACCCGCGCCCGTCCTGGCTGCTCGCGGTGCCCGCCCTGGCCCTCCAGGCCGTCTTCAACACGGGCGTCTCGATGGTCGTGGCCCGCCTGGCCGCGCGCACTCCGGACATCGCCCAGCTCACCCCGTTCATCCTGCGCACCTGGATGTACGCGTCGGGGGTGATGTGGAGCATGGACACGATGCTGCGGGGCAACAGCGTCCCGCACCTGGTGAAGCTCGCCCTGGAATTCAACCCGGCGGCCGTCTTCATCGACCTCATGCGGTTCGCGCTCATCGACAGCTTCGGCGCGGGCCAACTGCCCCCGCACGTATGGGCCGTCGCAGCGGGCTGGGCACTGGTCTGCGGCGTGGGCGGCTTCATCTACTTCTGGAAGGCCGAGGAGAGTTACGGACGTGGCTGAGCACACGGATTCCGCGGTGCCGACGGTCGTCGTCGACGACGTCCACATCACCTACAAGGTCAACGGCGCCCGCACCGGCAGGGGCAGCGCCACCTCCGCCCTGAGCCGCATCACCTCGCGCCGGAAGAGCCCGGGGGTGCGCGAAGTGCACGCCGTGAAGGGCGTCAGCTTCGCCGCGTACAGGGGCGAGGCGATCGGGCTGATCGGCTCCAACGGCTCGGGGAAGTCCACCCTGCTGAAGGCCATCGCCGGCCTGCTGCCCGCCACGAAGGGCCGCGTCCACACCCACGGACAGCCCTCGCTGCTCGGGGTGAACGCGGCACTGATGAACGACCTGACCGGTGAACGCAACGTCGTGCTCGGCGGCCTCGCGATGGGCATGACCCGCGCGGAGATCCGCGAGCGCTACGAGGAGATCGTCGACTTCTCCGGTATCAACGAGAAGGGCGACTTCATCACCCTGCCGATGCGCACGTACTCCTCCGGTATGGGCGCCCGCCTGCGCTTCTCGATCGCCGCCGCGAAGAACCACGACGTCCTGCTGATCGACGAGGCCCTGTCGACGGGCGACGCGAAGTTCCAGCGCCGCAGCAAGGACCGGATCATCGAACTCCGCCGCCTGGCCGGCACGGTGTTCCTGGTCAGCCACAACAACAAGTCGATCACCGAAACCTGCGACCGGGCCCTCTGGCTGGAGGCCGGCACGCTACGCATGGACGGCCCGGCGAAGGAGGTGGTGGCAGCCTACGAAAAGTCCACCCACCCCACCCGACGCCCCACCTGAGGCCCAACTCAAGCCATCGCACTCCCCCACGAGCCCGCCACTCCCCCTCAAGCCGCCGCCCCGAGCGACCCGGCGCTCACCCGAGGCCCAACTCAAGCCATCGCACTCCCCCGCAAGCCCGTCACGCCCCCCAAACCCGTCACGCCCCCCAACCCGTCACGCCCTCTCAACCCGTCACGCCCCCCAACCCGTCACGCCCTCTCAAGCCCGTCCGGCGATTGAGGACAAGCCCCCAGCCACGGACCGCGGCAACGCTTCCGAGCCACGCCCGACCCGTCCGGCGATTGAGGACGTCTTTCAAGCCCGTCCGGCGATTGAGGACAAGGCCCGAGCCGGAAACACCGCGGCACCCCCAGCCCGTCCGGCAAGGACAAGGCGGCCACCGGGAAACCCCGGCAGCCGCCTCACCTCACCGCCACACCACGCCTACACGTGCGTACGCAGCAACGTCCGCATCGTCCGCATGGCCACCGACAGGTTCGCCAGGTCGAACGCGTCCGACCCCTGGATCTCCTCCAGCGTGGACCGCGACCGAGCCAGGATCGCCGCGTTCTTCTCCTCCCACGCCTCGAACCGCTCCTGCGGCGAGGACGCCCCGTCGCCCACGCTCAGTACATCGCCCGTGAGCGCCGCGTGCGCCGCGTACAGGTCCTCACGGATGGACGCACGGGCCATGGACTGCCAGCGGTCGGCCCGCGGCAGCTCGATGATCCGGTCCATCAGCTGGGTGATCCCCAGCCGGTCCGCGAGGTCGTAGTACACCTCGGCGACCGCCAGCGGATCCTTGCCCGTGCGGTCGGCGATCGCCACGATGTCGAGCGCCGGGAAGGCGGACGAGAAGCCGGCGACGCGCTGCGCCAGCTCGTCCGGGACGCCCGCCTCGGTGAGCTCGTCGAGAATGCCCTGGTACCACTCCTGGTCGGCACCCTTCAGCATCTTGGGCAGCCCGGCCCACACCTGCTCGACGCCGTCGCGGAAGAAGTCGACCGTCTCGGAGATGGCGAGCGGCTGCGGCCGGTTGCCGAGCAGCCAGCGCGAACCCCGCTCGACGAGCCGGCGCGAGTGCAGCCGGATACGGGTCTGCACAGCGGCGGCGACCTTGTTGTCGAGAGCCTCGACGGCGTCCCACACCTGGCTGAGCCCGAAGATCTCGCGGGCCGCGAACTGCGCCCGCACGATCTCCTCGATCGAGGCACCGGTCTCTTCCCGCAGCCGGTGCAGGAAGGTCGAACCACCGCTGTTGACCGTGTCGTTGACGAGGACCGTGGTGATGATCTCGCGCCGCAGCGCGTGGGCGTCGACCGCCTCGGCGTAACGCTCGCGCAGCTGCTGCGGGAAGTAGGCGTGCAGCAGCTTCTGCAGGTGCGGGTCGTCCGGCAGGCTGGTCCCGATCAGCTCCTGCGCCGCCGTGATCTTCGTGTACGCGAGCAGCACGGCCAGCTCGGGCTGGCTGAGCCCCTTGCCGGCGGCCAGCAGCTCACGGATCTGCCGGTCGGTGGGCAGGAACTCCAGGGCCCGGTCGAGATATCCGTCGCGGCCCAGCCGGCGCATGAACCGCTGGTGGGCGTGGAGCAGCGAGGGCGCCTGGGTGACGGCGTTGGCCAGGGCGGTGTTCTGCGCGTAGTTGTTGCGCAGCACCAGGCGGCCGATCTCGTCGGTCATCTCGGCGAGCAGCTTGTTGCGCTGCTTGACGGTCATGTCGCCGTCCCGGACGAGGCCGTTGAGCAGGATCTTGATGTTCACCTCGTGGTCGGAGGTGTCCACACCGGCGCTGTTGTCGATCGCGTCGGTGTTGATCCGGCCGCCGCCCCGGGCGAACTCGATCCGGCCGAGCTGGGTGGCACCGAGGTTGCCGCCCTCGCCGACGACCTTGGCGCGCAGGTCGGCGCCGTTGACGCGGATCGCGTCGTTGGCCTTGTCGCCGACGTCCGCGTTCGACTCGGCGGAGGACTTGATGTACGTGCCGATGCCGCCGTTCCACGCCAGGTCGACGGGGGCCTTGAGGATGGTCTGCATCAGCTCGGCGGGCGTCATCTTGATGACCCCCGGCTCGATGCCGAGCGCCTCGCGCATGTGGGCGTTGACCGGGATGGACTTGGCGCTGCGCGGGTGGACGCCGCCGCCCGCGGAGATCAGCTCCTTGTCGTAGTCGGCCCAGGAGCTGCGCGGCAGGTCGAAGAGGCGGCGCCGCTCGGCGTAGGAGGTCGCGGCGTCCGGGGTCGGGTCGATGAAGATGTGCCGGTGGTCGAAGGCGGCGACGAGCCGGATGTGCTCGGAGAGCAGCATCCCGTTGCCGAAGACGTCGCCCGACATGTCACCGACGCCGACGACGGTGAAGTCCTCGGTCTGGGTGTCGTGGCCGAGCTCCCGGAAGTGCCGCTTGACGGACTCCCAGGCGCCGCGGGCGGTGATGCCCATGCCCTTGTGGTCGTAACCCGCGGACCCGCCGGACGCGAACGCGTCACCGAGCCAGAAGCCGTAGTCGACGGCGACCTCGTTGGCGATGTCGGAGAACTTCGCGGTGCCCTTGTCGGCGGCGACCACGAGGTAGGTGTCGTCCTCGTCGTGCCGGACGACGTCCTTGGGCGGCACGACCTCGCCGGCCACCAGGTTGTCCGTGATGTCGAGCAGCGCGGAGATGAAGGTGCGGTAGGCGGCGACGCCCTCGGCCATCCAGGCGTCCCGGTCCACGGAGGGGTCGGGAAGCTGCTTGGCGACGAAGCCGCCCTTGGCGCCGACCGGCACGATGACGGTGTTCTTCACCATCTGCGCCTTGACCAGGCCGAGGATCTCGGTGCGGAAGTCCTCGCGCCGGTCCGACCAGCGCAGTCCACCGCGGGCGACCTTGCCGAAGCGCAGGTGGACGCCCTCCACGCGCGGCGAGTAGACCCAGATCTCGAACGCCGGGCGGGGCGCGGGCAGGTCCGGGATGGACTGCGGGTCGAACTTCATCGACACGTACGCGTGCGGCTCGCCGTCGTCCCCGTGCTGGAAGAAGTTGGTGCGCAGGGTCGCCTTGATGACGGTGAGGAAGGACCTCAGGATGCGGTCCTCGTCCAGCGAGGCGACCTGGTCGAGGGCGCCGTCGAGCTCTTCGAGGAGCCCGTCGATCAGCTCGGTGCCCGCGCTCTGGCGCCCCGGGGACATCCGGGCCTCGAAGAGCGAGACGAGCAGCCGGGTGGTGTGGACGTTGTTCTGGAGGGTGGACTCCATGTAGTCCTGGCTGAACGTGGAACCGGCCTGGCGCAGGTACTTCGCGTAGGCGCGCAGCACCATGGCCTGCCGCCAGTCGAGACCGGCGCTCAGTACCAGCGCGTTGAAGCCGTCGTTCTCCGCCTCGCCGGTCCAGACCGCGGCGAAGGCCTCCTGGAACCGCTCGCGGGCGCCGTCGGCCAGGTAGCCGGCGCTGCCGGTGCCCTGCGGCATCCGCAGCCCGAAGTCGTAGATCCAGGCGTGGGTACGGTCGGCGCAGCGCAGCTCGTACGGGCGCTCGTCCACGACCTCGACGCCGAGCCGCTGGAGG
The DNA here is from genome assembly GCF_000373645.1 of Streptomyces sp. ATexAB-D23. GTDB lineage: Bacteria > Actinomycetota > Actinomycetes > Streptomycetales > Streptomycetaceae > Streptomyces > Streptomyces castrisilvae. Next base: position 275,965 of record NZ_KB892068.1, read on the forward strand.
GCGGGCAGGACGGCGGACAGCGAGACCTGCTCGCCGGTGCGGTAGATCTTGAAGCGGCGCTCGCCGGGGGCGGCGCCGACCGGCTCGTACAGGCTGAGGGAGAAGTTCCGCTCGCTGTCCTTGAGGGCTTCGAGGTGGACCAGGTCGGCGACGGCGGCGCGCGCCGAGTGGTCGGCCTTGTAGCCCTCGGGGAACGAGTGCCCGTACTGGCGCAGCAGTTCGGCGGCGCGCTCCTCGCCGCACTCGGCGTTCAGCGCCTCCTGGAAGCCGTCGGCCCAGGAGCGGGCGGCCTCCACCAGGCGGGCCTCGATGCGGTCGGCCTCGGCGTCGGTGAGGCTCGGCAGCTCGCTGCCCTGGGCGACCCGGACGACGAAGTGCAGCCGGGACAGGATCGACTCGGTGTTCCAGGCGGTGAAGTCGACGCTGGTGCCGTTCAGCTCCTCCTTGAGGATGTCGATCAGCCGCAGCCGCACACCGGTGGTGTAGCGGTCGCGCGGCAGGTAGACGATCGCGGAGTAGTAGCGGCCGTACTCGTCCTGGCGCAGGTAGAGCCGCAGCCGGCGGCGCTCCTGGAGGTAGAGCACCGAGGTGACGATCGAGCGCAGCTGGTCGACGGGCGTCTGGAACAGCTCGTCGCGCGGGTAGGTCTCCAGGATCTGGAGCAGGTCGCGGCCGTCGTGGCTGTTGGGCGTGAAGCCCGCGCCGTCCAGCACCTCGGCGACCTTGCGGCGGACGACGGGGACCCGGCGCACGGACTCGGTGTAGGCGGCGGACGAGAACAGGCCGAGGAAGCGGCGCTCACCGATGACGTTGCCCTCGGCGTCGAACTTCTTCACGCCGACGTAGTCGAGGTAGCTGGGGCGGTGCACGGTCGCCCGGCTGTTGGCCTTCGTCAGGACGAGCAGCTTGTGCTCGCGGGCCTTGGCGCGGGCGTCGGCGGGCAGCCGGTCGAAGGAGGGGCTGACCGGGTGCGCCTCGTCCTCGGTGTGGTGCGGGTCCGAGCGCAGGATGCCGAGGCCGGTGCCGGGGACGGCGGCCAGCGCGTCGTCGTCCTTCAGCTCGTACTCGCGGTAGCCGAGGAAGGTGAAGTGGTCGGCGGCGAGCCAGCGCAGCAGTTCCCTGGCCTCGTTGATCTCGTCGTCGGCGAGGTCGTCGAGCGGCTCGCCGGGCAGGTCGTCGGCGATGCGCAGCGCCGCGTCACGCATCTTCTCCCAGTCCTCGACGGTCTCCCGTACGTCGGACAGGACGCGCAGCAGGTCGCTCTGGATCTGCTTGAGGTCGGCGCGGTCGGTCTCGCGGTCGATCTCGACGTGGATCCAGGACTCGACGACCGCGTCGTGCGGCAGCGCCGCCTTGGCGTCCTTGGCCCCCTTGGCGTTCTTCCGGCCGAGCTGGGGGCCGGTGGAGATACCGGCGCCCTCGGTGAGGACCTCGACCAGCTTGCCGGTCAGATCACGCCGGACGATGACCTGCGGGTGGATCACGACGTGGATGCCGCGGCCCTGGCGGGTGAGCTCGTTGGTGACGGAGTCCACGAGGAACGGCATGTCGTCGGTGACGACCTCGATCACGGAGTGGCTGCACGTCCAGCCGTTCTCCTCGACGGTCGGGGTGTGCACCCGGACGTTCGCCTTGCCCTGGGGCCGGTCCTCGGCGAGCCGGTAGTGGGACGAGGCGGCGCCGAAGACGTCGACCGGGTCCCGGCCCGCGATGTCCTCGGGAGCGGTGTGGAGGTAGTAGCGCTGGAGATAGGAGAGCAGGACGTCCTGGCGGGAACCCTCCTGACCGGCCCCCGTGCCGTCGTCGGCCGAGGCGGCCGCGACGCGCACCCGGGCCGCACCGCCCGGCCCGCCGACACCACCGCCCGGGCTGTTGTCAGCTACCTTGGCAGCCCGTGCGAGCAGCTCGGCCTTGGCTTCGTCCAGCTTGGTCTGCATGTCCTCTGGCTCCTGTCGCGCGCCGTTGCGTGACGTAGGTGAAAAGGTCGGCGTAACGCCAAGACGCGGGGTTTCCGGTCTGGGTCGACGCTATGCCGCGATGAGAGATCCCCGGGACCTTATTGGCCATTTTCGGCGGTCGGGCCGGGTAAGAAGGATCAGTCGGGACGACCCGGGCACTGTGGCGCTCCGGGCGGCGGCCGGGGGCTTCGCTGCCCCCGAGGCGTATCGCGCTGATCACGGGGTCCAGGCTATCTCGCCCGCGCCCGTCACCGTCACGTTCCGGATGTGTACAAAAGAACGCCACGAAATTTGACACTCCGGACAGACGGGGCCCGCCGTGCGGGGAGTGGCCGCCGCACCCGGGAACGGCCCACCCGACCGGGAACGCCCTACTCCGCCAGCCGCTCCGCGAGGGCCATGGCCTCGGCCAGGCTGTCCACGACGGGCACACCGGCCTCCTCCAGGCCTGCCCGGCTGTGCGAGCCGCCCGTGTAGAGGACCGCCTTGGCCCCGACGTGGGCGGCGGCCACGGCGTCGTCCACCGCGTCACCTATGACGACCGTGCGGCGCGGGGATATCCCGCCCAGGGCCGCGAGCTCCGCGAGGTGCCGCTCCATGTACTGCGCCTTGCTGCCGCCGGACGGTCCGGTGCGCCCGTCGACGCGCACGAAGTGCCGCTCGATGCCGTACCCCCGTACGACGGGGACCAGCTCCTCGTGCTGGTACATGCTCATGATCGACTGGCTCCGCCCGGTCAGCTGCCACTGGGCGAGCAGCTCGGCCGCGCCGGCGGTCAGCCCACAGGCGTCCCGCTGCGCGGTGTAGTGGCGGTGGAAGGCGCTGTCCATGCGCTCCCACTCGGCGTCGGTGGGAAGGCGGCCCATCAGCCGCTCGTAGAAACGGGGTATCGGGATGCAGTACGTCTCCCGGTACTGCTCCACGGTGATCGGGGCCAGGCCGATCTCGCCGAACGCGGCGTTGGTCGCGCCGACGACGGCGGTGTTGTCGTCGAGCAGCGTGCCGTTCCAGTCCCAGACCAGATGCGTGCGGCGGTTTCCCGGCGTAGTACCCATGCCCAGAAAAATACTCGCCCCCACTGACAACGGACCGGCTACCCGATGAGGTGGGGAATCTCCTGCACCCCGAACCAGAGCAGCTCGTGGTCCTCGGCGCCGTCCACGGTGAACTGCGCGTCGTCGTCACCGAGGTCCGCGGCCCCGAGCGCGGCGGCGGCGGCCGTGACGTCCTTGTCCGCGTCGTCGGAGTCGACGTGGACCGCCGCGGCGTCGGTCAGCCGCACGGCGGCGGGGATCCTGACCTCGCCGAGCGAGGCGGCGTCGAGAATGTGGTCCGGGTCGGCGACCGCGGCATTGTCCGGGACGTCGACGGCGACGACGACCCGGCGCCGGGCGGCCTGCGGGTCCCCGGCGATCAGCCGCAACGAGGCGGAGGCGGCCCGGCTGAGCGCCGCGTACTCCAGCTCCTCGATGTCGTCGGAGACGTACCACTCGCGCAGGGCGGGGGTCACCGCGTAGGCGGTGAGCGGACCGGGCCCCAGTTCGCCGGCCCGGTGCGCCGCTGCGAGACCGGCGAGGGTCAGGGGAACGTACACGCGCATGGCTGGGCCGCTTTCGTAGTCGGAGACCCCCTCAGGATACGTGGCGACGTCCCCCTTTGGAGTTACGCGTACGGGCCCCGCCCCGTCCACCCGGTGACGTCCGCTCACCCTGCCCGGCCCGCCCCGGGCCCCCGCTCCGGCAGGCCCCGACCACCCGGACAGGTGAATTCGAGCCGGTACCCGACCGGCCCCACCCACGCTTGCGGCGGCCCCCGCGCCCCCGTAGAAGATCACCAGCAGAAGTTACCGCCCGGTATTCACCGGGCCTCTGGAGCACGGGGGCTACAGCGATGACCACGAACAGGACCCGGCCCGCAGGCCGGCACGACGCCCGCAGGCCCGAGACCGTACCCGCCCAACGCCACCGGACCCCGAGGCGCATGCGCCCCCACCACTGGTTCGCGGAACGCCTGCTGGCGGTTCTGAGCGGCCAGCGCCCGGTCCACTGGATGCTCGGCCACACCATCGGCGAGGCCTACGACCAGCTCGCCGAACTGGCCCCCCACACCCCCCTCAGAACCCGAGGCACCCGCCCGGTCATCCGCCTCTGCCGAGGCGCCCAGCCGGCCCCCGGCGTGGTGGAGGCCTGCGCCAGCATCGCCGCGGGCGAAGAGGTACGAGCCATGGCCTTCCGCCTGGAACAGGGCCCCGACCTCCGCTGGCGCTGCGCGGCGGTGGAACTGGGCAACACCCCGATGCGAACACGATGACCCACACCCCCCAACAAACCCGCGCCCCTCCGAACCCCCGGCCCACCCGCCCACGCCGACGCCCTTCCCCCTGCCACACCGGCGCCAGCACCCGCGGGGCCTCCGCGGGGCCGCAGGGGCGGATGGGGCGCAGGGGCTCGGCAGGGGCGCAGCGCCGCAGGGCGTACGGGGCGCAGGGCCGACCGAGGCGCAGGGCGTACGGGGCGCAGGGCGTACGGGGCGCAGGGCGTACGGGGCGCAGGGCCCGCAAGGCCACAAGGCGTACGGGCCGACCGAGGCGCGGGGCCGCGAGGGCGACCGAGGCCCCTGCAGGCGCCGCAGAGGGCTGGAGCGGCTGACGGGGTCCCCCGGGGCTTCATAGGGACCGCGGAGCGCCCGTCGGCCCGCAGCGGGCCTGTCAGGGGCCTACGGACCCCTGACAGGCCCGCATGGCGGCCCGCAGAGGTCCCCAGAGCCCCAGGGGGCTTCTGCGGCCTCATGGGCCCCTTCTGCGGCTCTGAGGGCCCTCCGGGCGGCCGAGCAGGGACTTCAGGAACCCCACCGCCCCACCCCAGCCCCTCCGGCGCTTGAGGAGCGGGGCCCGGGGCAGCGCCCCGGTTTCGGGAAGGGGCGGGTAGGGGAACAAGCCCGCCGCAGGCGCCCCACACCCGCACCCTCACACCCCCAGCCGCCCCGCCCCTCACACACAACGGCCGGGCCGGACACCAATCGGTGTCCGGCCCGGCCGCAAACCACGACGTCAGCGCAAGCTACTTCTTACGCCGCCGCCCCCCACCGCCCCCACTCTTCTGCGCCTTGCGCCGCTCCGCCCGAGTAAGCCCGTCCGACCCGGCCCCGGCACCCGCACCGGCCCCACCGTCCGCGTTGGAGAAGTCGCCCTCGACAACCCCGCCCTCCCCGTCCACCGTGGGAGCGGAGAAGTGCAGCCGGTCCGGCCGCTGCGGAGCGTCCAGCCCCTTGGCACGGATCTCAGGCCGCGCGGCCGGCACCGCGTCCTCCTTGGTCAGCGACGTCTCCGCGTCCTGGACCGGCACCTCCTCGACCTGCTGTTCGACCTGGACCTCCAGGTTGAACAGGTAGCCGACGGACTCCTCCTTGATGCCCTCCATCATGGCGTTGAACATGTCGAAGCCCTCGCGCTGGTACTCGACCAGCGGGTCCTTCTGCGCCATGGCCCGCAGGCCGATGCCTTCCTGGAGGTAGTCCATCTCGTAGAGGTGTTCACGCCACTTGCGGTCCAGCACCGACAGCACCACGCGCCGCTCCAGCTCACGCATGATCTCGGAGCCGAGCGTCTTCTCCCGCTCGTCGTACTGCTCGTGGATGTCGTCCTTGACGGACTCGGCGATGAACTCCGCGGTGACCCCTGCCAGGTCCCCCGCCGCCTCCTCCAGCTCGTCGACGGTGACCTTCACCGGGTAGAGCTGCTTGAACGCGCCCCACAGCCGGTCCAGGTCCCACTCCTCGGCGAAGCCCTCCGCCGTCTCCTGGCGGATGTAGTCGTCGATGGTGTCGTCCATGAAGTGGCGGATCTGCTCCTGGAGGTCCTCGCCCTCCAGGACCCGGCGCCGCTCGCCGTAGATGACCTCACGCTGCCGGTTGAGCACCTCGTCGTACTTCAGGACGTTCTTACGCGTCTCGAAGTTCTGCTGCTCGACCTGCGACTGCGCCGACGCGATCGCCCGCGTCACCATCTTGTTCTCGATCGGCACATCGTCGGGCACGTTGGCCATCGACATGACGCGCTCGACCATCTGCGCCTTGAACAGCCGCATCAGGTCATCGCCGAGGGACAGGTAGAAGCGGGACTCGCCCGGGTCGCCCTGACGGCCGGAACGACCGCGCAGCTGGTTGTCGATACGGCGCGACTCGTGCCGCTCGGTGCCCAGGACGTAGAGCCCGCCCAGGTCCTTGACCTCCTCGAACTCCGCCTTCACCGCCTGCTCGGCCTTCTCCAGCGCGGCGGGCAGCGCGGCCGCCCACTCCTCGACGTGCTCGACGGGGTCGAGGCCCCGCTGCCGCAGCTCGGCCTCGGCGAGGTCGTCCGGGTTGCCGCCGAGCTTGATGTCGGTGCCTCGTCCGGCCATGTTCGTCGCGACGGTCACCGCGCCCTTGCGGCCGGCCTGGGCGACGATCGTCGCCTCCCGGTCGTGCTGCTTGGCGTTGAGCACCTCGTGCTGGACACCGCGCTTGGAGAGCTGCTGCGAGAGGTACTCGGACTTCTCGACGGAGGTCGTGCCGACGAGGATCGGCTGCCCCTTCTCGTGCTTCTCCGCGATGTCGTCGACGACGGCGGCGAACTTCGCGACCTCGGTGCGGTAGATCAGGTCCGACTGGTCGGCGCGGACCATCGGCCGGTTCGTCGGGATCGGCACGACGCCCAGCTTGTAGATCTGGTGGAACTCGGCGGCCTCGGTCATCGCCGTACCGGTCATGCCGGAGAGCTTGCCGTAGAGGCGGAAGAAGTTCTGCAGGGTGATCGTGGCGAGGGTCTGGTTCTCGTCCTTGATGTCCACCCCTTCCTTCGCCTCGATCGCCTGGTGCATGCCCTCGTTGTAGCGGCGGCCGGCGAGGATACGGCCGGTGTGCTCGTCGACGATCATGACTTCGCCGTCGATGACGACGTAGTCCTTGTCCTTCTTGAAGAGTTCCTTGGCCTTGATGGCGTTGTTGAGGTACCCGACGAGGGGGGTGTTCACCGACTCGTAGAGGTTCTCGATGCCGAGCCAGTCCTCGACCTTGGAGACGCCGGGCTCGTGGATCGCGACGGTCCGCTTCTTCTCGTCGACCTCGTAGTCGCCGGTCTCCTCGATGCCCTTGAGCGGGTTGCCCGCCTCGCCCTTGGTCAGGCGGGTGACCAGCTTGGCGAAGTCGCCGTACCACTTGGTGGCCTGGTCGGCCGGGCCGGAGATGATCAGCGGCGTACGGGCCTCGTCGACCAGGATCGAGTCGACCTCGTCGACGATCGCGAAGTTGTGGCCGCGCTGGACCAGCTCGTCCTTCGACCACGCCATGTTGTCGCGGAGGTAGTCGAAGCCGAACTCGTTGTTCGTGCCGTACGTGATGTCGCAGGCGTACTGCTCACGGCGCTGGGCCGGAGTCATGTTCGCGACGATGCAGCCGACGTCGAGGCCGAGGAACTTGTGGACCCGGCCCATCATCTCGGAGTCACGCGAGGCGAGGTAGTCGTTCACCGTGATCAGGTGCACGCCCTTGCCGGACAGGGCGTTGAGATACGCGGGCAGCGTGCCGACGAGGGTCTTGCCCTCACCGGTCTTCATCTCCGCCACGTACCCCAGGTGCAGCGCGGCACCACCCATGATCTGGACGTCGTAGTGGCGCTGGCCGAGGACGCGCTTGGCCGCCTCGCGGACGGTCGCGAACGCCTCGGGAAGCAGGTCGTCCAGGCTCTCGCCGTCCGCGTACCGTTCCTTGTACTCGTCGGTGAGCGCCCGCAGCTCGGCGTCGGAGAGGTTGACGAAGTCCTCTTCGATGGAGCTGACCTGGTCCGCGATGCGGTGCAGTTTGCGCAGGATCTTGCCTTCGCCTGCACGCATGAGCTTGTTGAAGACGGACACTGAGGCTGGTCTCCTTGCCGGTCGGGCCTGGCACTGGGTCGTGTTATGGACTCTGGCGCGGGCACGGCAGGTGGGCCCCACCGCAACGGCCATCGTAAGCGAGGACCCCGCCGCGCCGGGAGGGCTGCCACCGCGTTGTCCCCGCGGTGCCCTTCCGAGTCAACGGACGAAGGGTGCGGAAGGTGCCGGGAAACGCGAAAAGTCCTCGCTTCCCCGCCGCCGTCTCACCAGAATCCCTTCATGGAACCGATCATTCTCACCACCGGCCGCCTGCGGCTGCGCCCCTTCGCCGCGGACGACGCGGACGCGGTGTACGAGGCCTGTCAGGACCCGGACATCCAGCGCTGGACGGTGGTCCCCTCGCCGTACGGCCGCCCCGACGCGGAGTTCTTCACCGCGCGGCTCTGTCCGGACGGCTGGCGGGACGGCTCGATGTACAACTTCGCCGTGGTGCCCCGCACGGGCGGGGCCCTCATAGGCGCCCTCGGCATCAACCGCCGGAGCGGACCGGGCACGTACGAGGTCGGGTTCTGGACCGCGAAGGAGCACCGGGGCCTCGGCTACATGACCGAGGCGGTCCTGTGCGCCGCCCGCTGGAGCTTCACCTCGCTGGGCTGCGACCGGCTGGAGTGGAAGGCCGAGACCGGTAACGTCCCGTCGCGGGCCGTCGCGCTGCGGGCGGGCTTCCGGATGGAGGGCGACCAGCGCTCGGGGCTGCTCAACAAGGGCGTGCGCCGCGATACGTGGGTCGGCGCGCTGCTCCCCTCCGACCTCGGCCTGCCCAGCACCCGGGTCTACATCCCGGCGGGCGATGTCAGTGCCGCCCCATAAAGTGCGGGGCATGACGTCTGTGCAGCCACCCGCAGTCGAACTCTCCGCCGACCAGGCCCGCAGGATCGCCCTGCGCGCCCAGGGCTTCCTCGGCGCCCCGGACCGCCGATCCGGGGTGCCCGGGGTGCTGCGCCACCTCGGCGCCGTACAGCTGGACACGATCTCGGTGCTGGCGCGTTCGCACGAACTGATTCCGTACGCGCGCCTGGGCGCGATCGGCCGGCGCACGGTCGAGGAGGCGTACTGGTCGGGCGGCCGCGCCTTCGAGTACTGGTCGCACGCGGCGTGCATCCTGCCCGTCGAGGAGTGGCCGCACTTCGCCTTCCGCCGCCGCGCCTACCGCGCGCGCCCGCAGTGGCACCACGACCTGCCCGACGGCGCGTACGACACGGTCATCAAGCAGCTGACCGCCCAGGGCCCGCTGACGGCGACGGAACTGGGCGGCGCGAAGAACGGCGGGGAGTGGTGGGACTGGTCGGCGTCGAAGGTCGCCGTCGAGCGCGCCCTGATGTACGGCGAGGTGGTGTGCACCGAGCGGCGCGGCTGGAAGCGGATCTACGACCTCGCGGAGCGCGCCCTGCCCGACGCCGTGCTGCACGACGATCTGGACGACGCGGAGTGCCTGCGCCGACTGGTGGCGCTCGCCGGGCAGTCACTGGGCGTGGGCACCCGGACGGACATCGCGGACTACCACCGGCTCAAGGGGGAGCAGTTCGACGCGGTGGTGGCGGATTCCGGTCTGGTCCCGGTGACCGTGCAGGGCTGGGCGAAACCGGCCTGGGCGGACCCGGCGGCGCTGGCCGTCGAACCGCGCGGCCGGCACCGGACGACGCTGCTGTCGCCCTTCGACTCGCTGGTCTGGGAGCGTGCGCGCACCGAGCGGATCTTCGGCTTCACGCACCGCCTTGAGGCGTACGTGCCCAAGCCGAAGCGGATCCACGGCTACTTCGCGATGCCGCTGCTGGCCGGCGGCAGGCTCCAGGGCCGGGTCGACCCGGCCCGTGACGGCACCACGCTGATCGCCCGGCAGGTGTCCCTGGCGGGCAGGAAGGCCGTGGCGCCGATGGCCCAGGCTCTGGTGGAGGCCGCGTCCTGGGTCGGCTGCACGGACGTCCGGCTGGAGCGGGTGGAGGCGCCGGAGCTGCGCGGGCCGCTCACGGCGGAAATCGCCCGCCTCCTGGCCTGACCGCGCCGGGCGCGCCGCCGTTCGCCGCGTCGTGCCCGCGGGTCAGTCGTGCCCGCGGGTCACCTGATTTCGAGGATCTTCTCCCGCATGGCATAGACCACCGCTTCCATGCGGGAGTGCAGCTGGAGCTTCTCCAGAATGTTGCGGACGTGGTTCTTCACGGTGTTCTCGGAAATGAACAGTTCCTTCGCGATATCGCGATTGTTCATGCCGGTGGCGACCAGTTTGAGGACTTCGAGTTCGCGCTCGGTGAGCCGGGGCGCCGGTACCAGCCGGCGTTCATCGGTCCGCTGGATCATCGATTTGAACTCGGTGAGCAGTTTGGACGCCATGGACGGGCTGATCTGGGACTGCCCGTCGGCGACCGCGCGAATCGCGGTGGACACCTCGTCCGTGGAAATCTCCTTGAGGAGATATCCCGTGGCACCGGCCTTGATGGCGTCGTAGAGGTCGGCCTCCTCGTCGCTGATCGTCAGCATGATGATCTTCGCACTGGGGGCCACCTCCTTGATCGAGGTGCAGGCCTCGATGCCGCCCCGCCTGGGCATCCGCACATCCATCAGCACGATGTCCGGGAGCAGGTCGGCCGCCTTGTCGACCGCCTCCGCCCCGTCCCCCGCCTCGCCGACGACCTCGATGTCCTCCTCGTGCGCGAGGACGATCTCCAGACCTCTGCGGAAAAGGGCGTGGTCATCGACCACCAGGACCCTGATCGGCTCCTTGCGGTAGCCGTTGTCCCGGTCGTCACCGGCCGGGACGGCCGCCGTTTCGCCGGCGCCCCTCGCATCGCGCACGGGCCCGAAGGTGTCCGCCATCGTTCCTCCCCCTGAAGGCCACGGCCTGAAGTTCACGAACTGTCCGCCAACGGCAGTTCACAGAGCACCGATTGGCTTGGGCCGCCATGATTTCATGCCGTGGCGCTCAGCGCGGTGATCCCTCGGTGGCACACAGGTGCCCCTGGGGGCGCACAGACGCTCCAGGGGCACCTGCCAGGTGGCGTCAGCCGCCGAGCGCACCGCCGGCGCCGCCCGCCTCATCGGCGGCCAGCGGATCGGTCCTCAGGTGGATGACACCGTAGTCGTAGGCGTGCCGTCGGTAGACGACACTGGGCTCCTTCGTCTCGTTGTCGACGAACAGATAGAAGTCGTGTCCGACCAACTCCATCTCGTAGAGCGCCTGGTCGAGCGACATGGGCGCCGCGACGTGCGTCTTCTCGCGCATCACCAGCGGCCCTTCGCCCTGGACTTCGAGCGAGCCGATCCTGGTGGTGGGTACGGGCTGTGCCGTCTCGTCGGCGATCAGTTCGCCGTCGCCGTTGAACGATGCCGCGTCCGGCACCATTTCGCCGACCTCCGCAGCGGGGATGCGCCCCGAACCCCGACGGCTGTAGCGCTTGTCGTGCTGCTTGCGCAGCCGGGCCTCCAGCTTGCCGGTGGCCAGGTCCAGCGCTGCGTACGGGTCGCCTGCGGCCGCTTCTGCCCTGATGACCGGTCCACGCGAGCGGAGCGTGATCTCTACCCTGTCGGAACGGTCTGCCTGACGAGGGTTCGGCTCCTTGGACACCTCCACGTCGAGGCTGATCACCTTGCCGTCGAACTTCTGGATCTTGTCCAGCTTCAGCTTCTCGGCCACGTGCTTGCGGAACCGCTCGGGCACCTCGGTCTTGCGGCCCTTGACGACGATGTCCACGCAGAACTCCGTTCCCGGATCACTCCGCTCAGTGGCGGAGCATCTCCCTTTTGCACCTGGCTCCGGTGACGACCGGAGCCGCGGACTCGGTGACTTCCACCTCCTCCTCCCCCGTCGGCAGGGGATCCACCCCACCGAATTTCCGGTTCTTCGGCTACTGCCGGCTACTGGTGGGTCGCCTACCCGAAACCTGATGGTGCATTCGTCGAGGTTTGGCATTCACCATTCCTCACAACCGAACATAGCCTGCCCGGACGGATGTCGGCACCCGCTACTCACGCGTACCTCCGTTCAGGTCTCTTTACCCACTCACTACCTGCAACGATGCAAGTTCAGTTTCAGTTCCGGTTTATTTCACGGGCGGCGGGACATGCTGCGTCGAAGGCCGCGGGGGACGCCGCGACGACGGCCGCGTCACGCACCGCCGCACCGCTGCCCGCACGCCCTTGGGCGCAGGTGAGCGCGCGTGCCGCCTCGGCCAGCGTGGTCCCCGTTGTCAGCAGGTCGTCCACCAGCACCACCCGCCCGGTGGCGAGCAGCCGGCCGCCCCCCGCCACCACGCTCAGCGCGTCCGCCAGATTCGCCCGGCGCTCCAGCGCCGTGAGGCCGGCCTGATCCGCCACCGCCCGCCGCAGGCGCAGCACCGCGGCCACCGTCGCCGGCGTACCCGTCCGCCGCAGGTGCGCGGCCGCCGCCCACGCGATCCGCCGCCCCGGGTCGTGCCCACGCGCCGCCACCGCCCGCCGCGTGGACGGCACGGGGACGAGCAGCAGCGGCCGCCCGTCACGTACCTGCCCCGCGCCGGCCCTCACGGCCACCGCCAGGGCCTTGCCGAGCGGCCGTGCCAGGGCGAGCACGCCACGCTCCTTGTGGGCCAGCAGCGCCGCCCGTACCGCGTTCTCGTATCCGGCGGCGGCATGGACCACGGGCAGGCCGGGCGGCTCGGGGGCGGGCCGCACCCGGCGTGGCGCCCCGCCGTGCAGCTGTGCGCCACAGGTCTCGCACAGCTCGGTACGCGCTCTGCCGCAGCCGCCACAGGACACCGGCAGAACGAGTCCGGTGATCTCCCGCCACCACCCGCGCATGTCTCCACTGTGCGCGCACCGGGGCGACCGGGCCACCCCTGTGGACAACCGCTGGTCTCAGCCCGGGTAGACGAGCGCGGAGCCCTCCTTGAGGACCGTCTGCCAGTTGTCGCCCGGCAGCAGTTTCACTATCCCGTCGCCGAACGTGTCCGCCATCAGCGGCAGCTGATCGTCGTCCGCGGCGGCGATGGCGAGCACCTGGTTGACCCCTGGCAGCACCCCGGACGAGGGCGTCGAGCCGTCCGCCTGCACGTAGCGGACCTGCTGCACGCCGCCCTGCTCCTTGCCGACCACCACGAGGCGGCTGCGGCCGGACCAGGACATCGCCGTGACGTCCGCGAGCTGCGGTGCCGCCTGCCGCAGGTCCACCACGGACACCTGCGGTCCCTGCCGCTCGATCCGGCCGATCTTCAGCGTCGTGTGGTCGTCCTTGGTCAGCAGGAGCGCTATGCGCACCCCGTCCGAGGACAGCCGCAGCGCCGTGATCCGGCTGCCGTCGAGGCTCGGCACCGTGACCTCCTGCGGCTTGCCCTTGCCCTTGGGCAGGCGCAGCAGCCTGGAGTTCTTCGGGTCGCGGTCGGCGACCCAGAGGTCGCCCCGGCCGTCCCAGCTGGGCGCGGTCAGCCGGTCCCCGGCCTTGCCCGCCTGACTGGTCACGGCGGGTACGGGCAGCTCGCCGTCCACGGCTATGGACGCCACATAGAGCGCGTCGTTGTGCTGCGAGAGCGCCGCCGCCGACTGCTCGTCCCGGGCCACGCCGACCGCGCTCACCCGCAGCGCGCCGTTGCCGAAGGGGCCGGACACCGGCTCCGGCTCGCCGCTGCCCCTGGTACTACCGGGGATGCGCTCCACGCGCCCCTTGGCGTCCACGAAGTACTGGCTGTCGGGTCCGCCCGAGGAACGGTCGGGGGCGTACTCCTCGGCCTGGTCCGCGGCGAGCAGACACAGCGGCGAACCGTCCGAGCGCTGCAATTCCACCTGCTCGACCCGCGCGGAGGTCAGGTCGCGGAGGGTGAAGAGGACCTGCGAGGCCATCATCCGGCAGGACCGCTGCCCGGTCCCGTCGGCCTTCTTGTCGAGCGGCACCTTCAGGACGTTGCGGTCGTCGGGTGTCAGGGAGGCGATGCCCTTCTTCAGCGCGGTCCCGGCGGGGAAGCTCGACTTGACCACCGGCCGCAGCCAGTCGGTCGGGCCCCGCAGAAGGCTGCGGACCGCCTGCGTCACCGTGTCCATCCCGGTGGCGGGGTCCGTCCGGTTCCGGAGGTAGACGGGGTCGGCGACGAGGGTGGCCTGCGCGTCGGAAAGGCCGGACGCGAAGTAGAACTTGTTGACGGAGCGGTAGAGCCGTTTGAAGTCCGACTGGCCGAGCACCAGCCCGTCGGACACGAAGTCGATGCGCCACTCCTTGCCGTCCGGCCCCTTCTCCCGCACCAGGTGGAGCGTGCGCGAGTAGTCGGAGGGGGCGAGCGGCTGGTACGCGTTCTGCTCGTCGACCGTCGCGACCTTCTCCCCGGTCAGGGTGTAGGTGACCTCCGTGGTGCTGTGGTCGCCCTCGTGGATCGGCCGGTCGCTCCGGTTCGGCGCCTTGGCCAGCACGGTGGTCCCCGCGCTCGGCTTCCAGCGGCGCGACGCCTCCTTGGTGAGGTACTTGCGCGTCGTCCGGAAGTCGGAGTCGTCACTGGTCATCGACTCCAGGAAGCCGTCGACCACCTCGTTCGGTGTGGCGCCGTCCCTCGGGGCGACCGCGTACACCTGCACCTGGGAGTCCCCGGGCTGCGAGGCGTCGACGGCCTTGACGTCCCCGGTGACGGGCATCGAGCCGCACGCGGACAGCAGCAGCGCGCCGCACCCGATCAGCACGGTCGTCCCCGCCGCACGCCGACGGCCGCCCTGAAGACGCTCAGTGCTCACGAGTCGTGTCCTCCCGCCCCGGTACCGCGCCCCGGAGAGTCGTTGGATCCGGCCTGCCGCTCCTCTGCGGGGCGCGGCACCACACGTGCCCCGTTGCCCGGCAGGGCCGCCGGATGCACCGAGGCGGGCGCGGTCCTGGCCCGCATGGGGGCGCGGGACGGGACGGGCAGCGGCGAGCGGCCCGTGGTGGCGTGCTGCGAGGGCACCGCGAGCAGCCTGTGCTCGCTACCGGTGGCGGAGGGGTCCGCGGCCCGGTCCCGGTCCTCCCGGTTGCGCCGCGAGTCCTCGGGTTCCAGTGGTATCGGCGAGCCCCGCAGCGGCTCGTCCGCCGTGCGCGGCAGCGTCAGCCGGAACTGCGAACCCCCGCCCGGCTCGCCCCAGGCCTGCAGCCAGCCGCCGTGCAGCCGTGCGTCCTCGACGGCGATGGACAGGCCGAGGCCGGTGCCGCCGGTCGTCCGCGCACGGGCCGGGTCGGCCCGCCAGAAGCGGTTGAACACCCGGGTCGCCTCACCGGGCTTCAGCCCGACGCCGTAGTCCCGGACGGCGACGGCGACCGCTCCGCCCGCCGCCCCCATCCGCACCACGACATCGCGTCCCTCGCCGTGCTCGACGGCGTTGACGACGAGGTTGCGCAGGACCCGCTCGACCCGCCGCGCGTCGGCCTCGGCGATCACCGGCTGCTCGTCCCCGACCACCCGGATGCGGGTGCCCTTGCGCTCTGCCAGCGGCTCGGCGCCGCCGATCACCCTGCGCACGACCTGCCGCAGGTCTATCGGCTCCGCCTCGAGCGCGGCCGCGCCGGCGTCGAAGCGGCTGATCTCCAGCAGGTCGGACAGCAGCGATTCGAAGCGGTCGAGCTGGTCCCCCAGCAGCTCGGCCGACCGGGCCGTGACGGGGTCGAAGTCGACGCGCGCCTCGTGGATGACGTCTGCGGCCATCCGCACCGTGGTCAGGGGTGTGCGCAACTCGTGCGAGACGTCCGAGACGAAACGCCGTTGCATCCTGGACAGCTCCTCCAGCTGCTGGATCTTCAGCTGGAGGTTCTGCGCCATCTTGTTGAAGGCCTCACCTAGGCGGGCGATGTCGTCCTCGCCGGTGACCTTCATCCGTTCCTGGAGCCGGCCCGCGGAGAGCCGTTCGGCGATCCCGGCGGCCATGCGTACGGGGGTGACGACCTGCCGCACCACGAACCAGGCGATGGCCCCCAGCAGCACGACCACGAACAGCCCCGCTGTCGCCAGGGTGCCCTTGACCAGGGTCAGGGACTTCTCCTCCTGCGTCAGCGGGAAGACGTAGTACAGCTGGTAGGGATTGCGGTCGATGTCGTACAGGCGCTTGCCCACGATGAGACCGGGCTGCGATTCCTGCCCGTTCGCGTACTGGATCAGGGAGTACGTCTGGAACGCCCCGGGGCCCTTGTTCACCGAATCGCGCAGGCTCTGCGGAATGCTCGCGGCCTCGACGCTTCCCGAGCCGCGTGGCGCACGGGAGCCCTCGTCGGCGCTGAGCGCCACCACGTTGAAGGCGTTCTTCCCACCACTGGCGAGCTGGTCGACGAGCTCGGTGCGCCAGGAGTTGTTGGCCGTCGTGCCGTCCACGGCGTCGTCACCCTGGCCGGTGGCGGGGGTGAGAGGCGCGTTGGCCTTCTCCTGGGCCGCCGCGAACCCGCCCGCGGCCTGCGTCTGGGCGGCCTTGCCCTTCGCGTCCAGCAGGCCGTTGCGCACCTGCCCGATCACGACGAGGCCGAGCAGCAGCACCACTCCGAGTGACATCAGCAGCGTGCCGGCGACGACCCGCAACTGGAGGTTGCGCCGCCACAGCCGTACGGCTGGCAGCAGCGGACGCCGCACCCAGCGCATCAGCAACCGCGGCACCGGCCCGCCGGGCGCCCGGTCCTGGAACAACCGGCCGCCCTGCAGGAAGCGCTCGACGGGAGACGACGTGTGCCCTGAACCGGCAGCCCGCTCCGCACGGACTCCCGGCTCCCCGGGCTTCGGAGCAGTGCTACCCAGGGACATGTCAGCTCGGTCCGGCCTTGTAACCGACGCCTCGCACGGTCACCACGATCTCCGGCCGCTCCGGGTCCTTCTCGACCTTGGAGCGGAGCCGCTGAACATGCACGTTGACCAGGCGGGTGTCCGCGGCATGGCGGTAACCCCACACCTGCTCCAGCAGGACCTCACGGGTGAAGACCTGCCACGGCTTCCGGGCGAGGGCGACCAGCAGGTCGAACTCGAGCGGCGTCAGAGCGATGGACTGCCCGTCCCGCTTCACCGAGTGCCCGGCGACATCTATGACCAGATCCCCGATGGTCAGCTGCTCCGGGGCCGGCTCTTCGGACCTGCGCAGACGTGCCCTGATGCGGGCGACCAACTCCTTCGGTTTGAACGGCTTGACGATGTAGTCGTCGGCCCCGGACTCCAGGCCCACCACCACGTCAACCGTGTCGCTCTTGGCAGTCAGCATGACGATCGGCACACCCGACTCGGCCCTGATCAGCCTGCAGACCTCGATGCCGTCCCTGCCGGGCAGCATGAGGTCGAGCAGGACCAGGTCCGGCTTCGCCTCTCGAAATGCAGCAAGTGCCTTGTCACCGTCCGCTACGAACGACGGCTCGAAACCCTCACCACGCAACACAATGCCGAGCATCTCGGCCAGTGCGGTGTCGTCGTCGACGACAAGGACGCGTCCCTTCATAAACGACATCATCCCATTAGCTAATCGTTACCTGCGATGATCTGGCACACAGCTCTGCCAGTCCGGCCCCCGTGACCGGCGAGATTACGCCCTCCTCCGTGACAATCGCCGTGACCAGTTCCGGCGGCGTGATATCGAATGCGGGGTTGTACGCCTGGGTTCCCACCGGGGCCACGAGCACCCCGCCGGTCCCCTCGTCCCCCGTCCCGCGCGGCGGGAATGTGAGCTCCGTCACTTCCCGCCCGGATCGCTGCTCCACGGTGATCGACGCCCCGTCCGCGGTGAGCAGATCCACGGTGGTCGTCGGCGCCACCACGATGAACGGTACGTGGTGGTACTTCGCGAGCACCGCCAGCGGATAGCTCCCCACCTTGTTGGCCACGGAACCGTCCGCGGCGATGCGGTCCGCCCCGATCAGCACCGCGTCCACCTCTCCCGCGGCGAACAGCGAACCGGCCGCGTTGTCCGTGAGCAGGCTGTACGGCATGCCATTGCGCGCCGCCTCGTACGCGGTCAGCCGGGCGCCCTGGAGCAGCGGACGCGTCTCGTCCACCCACAGCCGCCGCAACCGGCCTTCCCGGTGCGCGCCGATCGCCACCGCGAGGGCGGTCCCCTCGCCCCCGGAGACGAGCGCCCCGGTGTTGCAGTGGGTCAGCAACCGGTGGCTGCCGCCCGGAACCAGCTCGTCCAGCAGGTCGAGCCCGAACCGGGCCATCCGCCCGCTGGCCTCGGCGTCCTCCCGGTGCAGCGCCCTGGCCTCCGCCAGCGTGGCCGCCCCCGCCTGCTCCGGCCCGGTCCCCTTTTCGAGAGCCGCCCAGTACGCCGCGGCAGCCCGCCGTACGCCGTACCCGAGGTTCACCGCGGTGGGCCGCGCCTGCTCCAGCAGCCCGGCGGCCTCCGCCACGTCATAGCCCCGCACTGCTGCCAGAGCCACCCCGTAGGCCCCCGCGATGCCCAGCAATGGGGCGCCCCGCACCGCGAGGGCCTTGATCGCATCCACCAGTGCCGGTACGTCGGTGCACACCAGCTCCGTTTCCTCGGCCGGCAGCCGTGTCTGGTCGAGGAGCACCAGTACGGGGCCTTCCGGAGGTTCTTCCCAGCGGAGTACGGATAGCCCGGCGGGCTCGCTGCCCACCGGCGATTGTGCGTCCTGATCAGCCATCCGCCCAGTCTGCCCGGTGACTCGCCCGGACATGAAGGGACTGGGGAGATACAGGGCCAGGCCCGCACCCGTGCGACGCGTGGCACGATGGCTGCCAACCTGACGCCCCGATGCGCGGCCAGGACCGTGAAGGAGCAAGAATGAACGACACTCCGGGCTGGGCCTCGCCCGGATCTGCCCCCTCCGATGCCTCCTCCGACGGCCAGGAGACGGGCGTCCCCCGGCCTTCCGAGCCCGTCGACGGCAGCGGCCCCGCGGGGACCTGGGCTTCCACGCAGCCGCCCGCCGGGCAGTGGTCGCCGCCGAGCCACACCACGACCGGCCCCGGCACCCAGCCTCCCCGCCCCGGCTGGGGCTCCTCCCCGAAGGGACAGGGCTGGGGCTCCGCCCCGCAGGGCCCGGGCTGGGGCCGTCAGCCGGACGCTGCGAAGCCCGGTGTCATCCCGCTCCGGCCGCTCGGCGTCGGCGAGATCCTGGACGGCGCCGTCACCGCGATGCGCGCGCACTGGCGCACGGTCCTCGGCATCTCGCTCCCCGTCTCCGTGGTCGCCCAGACCGCCAACCTCCTCGTTCAGCGATACCTGCTGCCCGACCCTCCGGCATTCGACCGGAACGCCACCGGCCCGGAGGCCCTGCGCCAGACCGCGGACTCCCTCCGCTTCCGCCTGCTCGAGTCCGCCCCGTCCATGCTCATCTTCATGCTGGCCCTGATCTTCATCACGGCGGTACTGACCGTGGTGATCAGCCGCTCGGTGCTGGGGCGCCCGGCCACCCTGTCCGACGCCTGGACCGAGGCCCGGCCCAGGCTCCTTCCCCTGCTGGGCCTGACGCTCCTGCTTCCCGTCCTGGGCGCGGCGGTCATGGCCGTGGGCATCCTCCCGGTCTTCCTGGTCGGCGACACCGCGGCGGCCGGCCTCGCGGTGCTCGTGCTGCTCGCGGCAACGGGCGTCTTCCTCTGGCTGACAGTCCGCTTCAGCCTCGCCTCCCCGGCGCTGATGCTGGAACGGCAGCCGATCATCGTGTCCATGCGACGCTCCGCCAAGCTGGTCCGCGGTGCCTGGTGGAGGATCTTCGGCATCCTCGCCCTGACCATGGCTCTGGTGCTCGTCGTTGCCGTGCTCGTCGGCATCCCCTTCGCGCGGATCGCGATCAGTGCCGACGGCGGCACAATGGACTCCTTCCTCGATGGCAGCATCACCGGTTTCGGCTGGCCGTTCCTGATCATCTCCGCCATCGGCGACGTGGTCGTCACGACGATCACCTATCCCCTCTACGCCGGCGTCATGGCCCTGCTCTACGTGGACCAGCGGATCCGCCGCGAGGCACTCGACCTCGACCTCGCCAGGGCAGCTGGCCTGCCGGGCTACGACAGCGGGAACTGACACCGTGTCGCGGGCGGGCGGGGCAGCAGCACTCCGGCTGATGCGGACAGGCGACGGCACTCCCGTGGACACCGGGCGCCTCCCGGCCCGGGAGGCGGCAGAACGCGAACTGTCCAAGGGCACGTACCACGAGAACGACCCGAACCTCCTCCAACGCGCTCTCGACCATGTGTGGACCTGGTTCGGCGACCTCATCTCGGCGGCCTCCGGGGCCTCGCCGGGCGGCCCGGCCGGATTGATCGTGCTCCTCCTGATCGTCATCGCCCTGGCCGCCGCCCTCTGGTGGCGGCTCGGCATCCCGCAACGTGGCGCGCGGCCCGCCGACACGCTCTTCGAGGACGGCCCCCGCAGCACCGCGGACCACCGCGCCGCCGCCGAGGCCCACGCCGCCGCCGGTCGTTGGAACCAGGCCGTCCAGGAACGGATGCGCGCGATCGTCCGCTCCCTTGAGGAACGGGCCCTGTTGGACCCGCGCCCCGGACGGACCGCCGACGAAGCGGCCGCGGAAGCGGGGCTCGCCCTCCCGGCGCACGACAGCCGCCTACGGGCGGCGGCCCGCCGGTTCGACGACGTCACATACGGCGGCCGCATCGCCGACCAGTCGACGTATCTGTCCCTTCTCGACCTGGACCTCGGCCTCCAGTCCGCCAAACCGCACCTGTCCGGCACGCGCGAGGGGGCCGCCGAGTGACCGCGGTATCCACCCCACCCACCTCGTCCTCCGTCACCCCTCGCCAGGTCTGGCTCCGCGCCCGCGGAGTACTGCTGGCCGTCCTGTTGCTCGTCGTCGCGGGCATAGCCCTGGCCGCCACCCGCTCCGGGGACCAGCACGGTCGCCTCGACCCCCGCTCCGCCGACCGCTACGGCAGCAAGGCCATCGCCGAACTCCTCAAGGACCACGGCATATCCGTCCGCGTCGTCACCACGCTCCAGGACGCCACGTCCGCGACCGGCAGCGACACGACCCTCCTGGTCACCGCCCCCAATCTGCTCACGCCCCACCAGCAGACCACTCTGCGCGCGGCCACCACCGCCACATCCGGCCGCACCGTTCTCCTCGGTGCGAGCTCCGCGTCCTTGGGCACCCTGGCCCCCGGCGTCCGCGCCGAACCCTCCGCCTCCGTTGTCACACGTCCCCCCGGCTGCTCCATGGCCGAGGCCCGGAGAGCCGGTGCCGTTGAGACGGGTGGCATCCGCTACGCATCGAACGGCGTCGACGCCATCGCCTGCTACCCGGCCGCCGGCCTGCCCTCCGTTCTCCTCCTGCGGCAGCCCACAGCGGGCGACACCGTCCTTCTCGGCTCCCCCGACCTCCTGTACAACGAGCGCCTGGCCCACCAGGGGAACGCCTCCCTGGCCCTGCAACTCCTCGGTTCCCGCCCCCATCTGGTCTGGTACCTCCCCTCGCTCTCTGATCCCTCCGGCGCCGGCGCCCCGGGCGACGGCACTACGAACGGCGACACGGTGGACGGTGAGAGCAGCTTCATCGAGCTGATCCCGTCCGGCTGGCTGTGGGGCACGCTGCAACTCGCACTCGCCGCGGTGCTCGCCGCAATCTGGCGGGCCCGGCGTCTGGGCCCTCTCGTCACCGAACGCCTGCCGGTGGCCATCCGAGCCTCCGAGTCCACCGAGGGCCGCGCCCGGCTCAACCGCAAGGCCAACGCACGCGACAGGGCCGCCGCGTCGCTCCGCCGTGCCACCCGCACCCGCGTGGCACCCCTCGTGGGCGTCTCTCCCCGGGACGCCCACTCCCCCGCCGTGCTCCTCCCCGCTCTGTCGGCGCGCCTCCCCCGTGGCCACGGAGTGACCAACGACCTGCTCTTCGGCCCGGCCCCTGCCGAGGACTCCGCCCTCGTGCTTCTTGCAGACCAGCTCGACTCCCTCGAAAGAGAGGTCCGAACTTCATGAGCGCCCCGCCACCCGTGCCCGTCGGCACAACCGGGACCGTCAGCGGCGACGACGCAGCCCGCGCTTCCCTGGAGGCGCTGCGCTCCGAGATCGCCAAGGCCGTGGTCGGCCAGGACCCGACCGTGACCGGGCTCGTCGTCGCCCTCCTGTGCCGAGGGCACGTCCTCCTCGAAGGCGTCCCTGGAGTCGCCAAGACCCTGCTGGTTCGAGCGCTTGCCGCGTCACTCGCACTCGACACCAAACGAGTCCAGTTCACGCCCGATCTGATGCCCAGCGATGTCACCGGCTCGCTTGTCTACGACTCCCGCACCGCCGAGTTCTCCTTCCAGCCGGGCCCCGTCTTCACCAACCTCCTCCTCGCCGACGAAATCAACCGGACGCCTCCCAAGACCCAGTCGTCCCTCCTGGAGGCGATGGAGGAACGTCAGGTCACCGTCGATGGATCACCCCGCCCGCTGCCGGATCCCTTCCTCGTCGCCGCGACCCAGAATCCCGTCGAATACGAGGGCACCTACCCGCTGCCCGAAGCCCAACTGGACCGGTTCCTGCTGAAGCTGACGGTCCCGCTGCCCACGCGTGAGGACGAGATCAACGTCCTCACGCGGCACGCCGACGGTTTCGATCCACGCGATCTGAAAGCAGCGGGCCTACGCCCGGTCGCTGGTCCCGCCGATCTGGAAGCCGCCCGCGTCGCGGTCACGCGCACAACCGTCTCGCCCGAAATCGCCGGCTACGTAGTGGATATCTGTCGTGCCACGCGTGATTCCCCCTCGGTCTCACTCGGTGTCTCTCCCCGTGGAGCGACCGCGCTGTTGTCCACCGCCCGAGCCTGGGCATGGCTCACCGGTCGCGACTACGCAACTCCGGACGACGTGAAGGCATTGGCTCTCCCCACGCTCCGGCACCGCATCCAACTGCGCCCCGAAGCACAGATGGAAGGGGTCACCCCCGACTCCGTCATCACCGCTGTTCTCGCCCATGTCCCCGTACCCCGATGAGGCGATGAACTGTGGCCCTCACCGGACGCGCCGTCTTGCTGGCTGCCCTCGGATCACTCCCTGTAGGCATCGTGGCCCCGAGCTGGACGGGAATGCTCGCGGTCGATGCCCCGCTCTCACTGGCAATTCTGTGCGACTACGCCCTGGCAGCGCCAGTGCGTTCGCTACAGTTCACCCGATCCGGTGACACATCCGTTCGACTCGGTGACGAGGCAGAAGTGCGACTCACCGTAACCAACTCTTCCCGTCGGCGTCTGCGCGCACACCTCCGCGACGCGTGGCCTCCCAGCAGTTGGCTGCCCGGCACCGAACCGGCCGCTTCCCGTCACACGCTGACGGTTCCGCCCGGCGAACGACGGCGCCTGAGCACTCTGCTGCGTCCTACCCGCCGAGGTGACCGCCGAGCCGAGCAGATCACCGTTCGCTCGTACGGACCGCTGGGGCTGGCCGCACGCCAGGGCAACCACCGGGTGCCGTGGACGATCCGTGTCCTTCCGCCGTTCACGAGCCGCAAGCACCTTCCGTCCCGGCTCGCCAGGCTCCGCGAACTGGACGGCCGCGCCAGCGTCCTCACCCGCGGCGAGGGCACCGAGTTCGACAGCCTGCGTGGCTATGTCCCCGGTGACGATGTCCGCTCGATCGACTGGCGGGCCACCGCCCGCCAGTCCGCGGTCGCTGTCCGGACCTGGCGCCCCGAACGCGACCGGCACGTCCTTGTCGTCCTGGATACCGGCCGCACCTCGGCGGGCCGGGTCGGCGACGTGCCACGCCTCGACGCGGCCATGGACGCCACGCTGCTCCTCACCGCCCTCGCAACCCGTGCCGGCGACCGTGTCGCACTGCTCGCCTATAGCCGCCGCGTCAGGGCGAGGGTCCAGGGCCGCGGTGCCGGGGAGGTTCTGTCAGCCGTGGTCGATGCGCTGACGCCACTCGAACCGGAACTGGTGGAGACCGATGCGCGCGGTCTCGTTGCCGCAGCTCTGGCAGATGCTCCTCGCCGTTCACTGATCGTCCTTCTGACCACTCTCGACGCCGCCCCCGTCGAAGAGGGGTGGTTGCCCGTGCTGTCCCAGCTCACCCGGCGCCACACCGTGCTGCTGGCTGCCGCAAGTGACCCGCATGTCGAGGGAATGGCCCGGGCACGAGGCACAGTGGACGCGATATACGAAGCGGCTGCCGGCGCCGAGGCCCAGGCCCGACGCCGTAGGACCGCCGAGCAACTCAGGCGCCACGGAGTGGTCGTCGTCGATGCCCTGCCGGACAGCCTCGCACCCGCCCTTGCCGACGCCTACCTGGCTCTCAAAGCAGCGGGGCGTCTTTAGTAGGCATAACTGCCGGAGGCGGCGTCGAGGGCACCAGCACAAACAGGTCCGTAAACGCAGAAGAGCCCCGTGCCAGAGGCACGGGGCTTTCCCACAATGATTGTTCGGCGGCGTCCTACTCTCCCACAGGGTCCCCCCTGCAGTACCATCGGCGCTGAAAGGCTTAGCTTCCGGGTTCGGAATGTAACCGGGCGTTTCCCTAACGCAATGACCACCGAAACACTATGAAATAAACAACACCGGACAACAACACGGCAGTTCGTTATTTCAGAACCAACACAGTGGACGCGAGCAACTGAGGACAAGCCCTCGGCCTATTAGTACCAGTCAGCTCCACCCGTTACCGGGCTTCCACATCTGGCCTATCAACC
>NZ_KB892069.1 GCF_000373645.1 Streptomyces sp. ATexAB-D23
CAGACCATTCGAGGCGCCGTCCTGGTTGACCGCCGTGCCGCGCACGACCGCCAGCACACGGTGGCCGTTGCGCCGGGCGTCCGAAAGACGCTCCACCAGGAGCAGGCCGACCCCTTCGGACCAGCCGGTGCCGTCGGCTTCGTCGGAGAACGCCTTGCAGCGGCCGTCGCTGGCGAGTCCGCCCTGGTGGGCGAAGTCGATGAACGCGTCGGGGCCCGCGATGACCGTGGCACCGCCCGCGAGAGCGAGTGAGCACTCCCCGGAACGGAGCGCCTGCACGGCGAGGTGCAGGGCGACGAGCGAGGAGGAGCAGGCCGTGTCGACGGTGACGGCCGGGCCTTCGAGGCCCAGCGCGTACGAGATCCGGCCGGACAGGACACTGCCCGAGTTACCGGTGATCAGGTGGCCGCCGACCCCGTCGGGCACGTCGTTCACCTGGCTGAGGTAGCCGGAGCTGCCGGCTCCGACGAAGACGCCGACCTTGTCGCCCTTCAGGGACAGCGGGGCGATGCCCGCGCGTTCCAGGGACTCCCACGCGACTTCGAGGAGCAGCCGCTGCTGCGGGTCCATGGCCAGGGCCTCGCGCGGCGAGATACCGAAGAAGGCGGCGTCGAAGTCGGCGGCACCGGGGAGGAAGCCGCCTTCCCGCGTGAAGGCGGAACCGGCGGCGTCGAGCGCCTCCAGGTCCCAGCCCCGGTCGGTGGGGAACGGGGTGATGGCGTCGGCCGCCCCGGAGACCAGCTGCCACAGGCTCTGCGGGTCCGTGGCGCCGCCGGGGAAGCGGCAGCCCATCGAGACGATCGCGACCGGCTCATCCAGGGCCGCCTGGGCGGCCTCGATCTGCTCGGGCCGCTGCTCGGTACCGAGCAGCCGGTCGACCAGGAAGTCGGCGAGCACCGCCGCCGTGGGGTGGTCGAAGACCAGCGTGGCGGACAGCGAAAGGCCGGTCGCCACGCGCAGCCGGTCACGGAACTCGACCGCGGTGAGCGAATCGAACCCGAGCTCGCGGAAGGCGTGCTCCGGTGCGATGGCCGAGGCGCTCGCGTGCCCGAGGACCACCGCGGCCTCGTCGCGGACGAGGGCGAGGACGTGGCGGCGCCGCTCCCTGCCGTCGAGGTCGCGCAGCTGCTCCCGCAGGCGGGCGGAGGTGTCGTTCCCGTCGTCGGCGGCACCGTCGCTCCGGTCGTGGCCGGCGGCGGGCGCCGTTTCGAACGCGGCGAACAGCGCGCTCGGCCGGCGCAGGGTGAACGTCGGCAGGAAGCGTTCCCAGTCGACGTCCACGACCGACACGCAGGGCTCACCCGCGGACAGCGCCGACTCCAGCGCGGCCATCGCGTCGTCCGGTGACAGGGCGGGCAGTCCCCGCCTGCGCAGATCGTCCTGGGCGCCCTCGGCGGCGGCCATACCGCCGCCGTCCCACGGGCCCCAGGCGACAGCGGTGGCAGCCCTTCCCTGGCCACGGCGCCGGGTCGCGAGGGCGTCGAGGTAGGCGTTGGCGGCCGCGTATCCGCTCTGTCCGCCGCTGCCCCAGGTGGCGGCGATCGAGGAGTAGAGCACGAACGCGTCGAGGTCCCGGTCACCGAGCAGTGCGTCGAGGTTCGCCGCCCCGGCCGCCTTGGCGCCCAGCATCGCGGCGAGCGAGTCGGTGTCGGCGTCGCCGAGAGCCACGCCCTCGGTGAGGCCCGCCGCGTGGAAGACGGACCGGATCGCGGGCCCTGCGGCCTCGATCCGGTCGAGGGCCGACGCGAGGGACGTACGGTCGGCGAGGTCGCAGCCGGCGAAGGTGACGGTCACGCCACGCGCTTCCAGCTCCGTACGGAGTTCGAGGGCGCCCGGGGCGTCCTCGCCCCGGCGGCTGACGAGGCCGAGGTGCTGTGCACCCCGGTCGACCGCCCAGCGGGCCAGCCTGCCCCCCAGCGCCCCGGTGCCACCAGTGATCAGGACCGTGCCCGAGGGTGTCCATCCGGCGTCCGTGCTCCGCGGCGCCAGGGACAGCGACGCGGGAACGAGCCGCCGTCCGAGCACGGCCCCGCCGCGCACGGCCAACTGGTCCTCGCCATCGGCGCCACCGGCCAGTGCCTCCACCAGCCGGGCGACGGCCCCACCGGCCGGCCGCTCCGGCACATCGACCAGACCGCCCCAGCGCTCCGGCTCCTCCAGCGCGACGACCCGGCCCAGGCCCCAGACGGCGGCCCGTGCCGGATGCGCGAGTTCATCGCCCGCGCCCGCGGACACGGCGCCCGACGTCACGGACCACACCCTGACCGCCGCCCCGGCATCGGCCAGGGCCTGCATCAGCGTGGTCGTGGCCGTCAGACCGTACGTGAGACCGGGACGCCCCGTGTGCTCCCGCTCGTCCTGACCGAGGAACGACACCAAGTGCGTCGTACGGCCGGAGGACTCGACGGACTCCGCGAGGCGACCGGCCAGCGCGGCACGGTCCAGATCCCCGGCGTCCAGCCGCAGCCGGGTGACCCGGGCACCGCGCGCCGCCAGCTCCTCGGCGACTGCATCCGCCCAGAGGCCGTCTGCGTCCGCCGATTCCGGCTCCACGAGCAGCCAGTTCCCGGACACCTCCGTGCTGTTGGCCGGGCCGGTGGGCGTCCAGTCGATCCGGTAACCGAGCCGGTCGACGGCGGCACCCTCGCTCCGGCGGCGCTGCCACGCGCTCAGGGCTTCCAGGACACGGCCGGGGTCGGCATCGGGTGCGAGCCCGAGCGACTGCGTGAACGCGTCCGGGTCGCCACCCTCGACGATCTCCCAGAACGCGGCGTCCGCGCCACCCCCGGCGACGGGTTCGCCCGCCCGGAGCTGCGGCCTCGGCCAGTAGCGCTCCCGCTGGAAGGCGTACGTGGGCAGGTCGACGGTACGGGCCCCGGTCGGGGCGTAGAACGCCGCCCAGTCGACGTCGGCCCCGTCCGCCCAGAG
>NZ_KB892070.1 GCF_000373645.1 Streptomyces sp. ATexAB-D23
GCCGAGCGCATCGAGCACCTGCGCATGATCCGTGACGTGCAGGACCGCACCGGGGGCTTCCGCGCCTTCATCCCGTACACGTACCAGCCCGAGAACAACAAGCTGCGCGGGCGTACCCAGGCGACGTCGCTGGAGTACCTGCGGGTGATCGCCGTCGCCCGGCTCTTCCTGGACAACGTGGCGCACATCCAGGGCTCGTGGCTCACCACGGGCAAGGAGATGGGCCAGATGACCCTGCACTACGGGGCCGACGACCTCGGCTCGGTGATGCTGGAGGAGAACGTCGTCTCCTCCGCGGGCGCCAAGCACCGTTCCAACCTGCCCGAGCTGCTCGAACTGATCCGCGGCGCCGACCGCGTACCGGCGCAGCGCTCCACCACGTACGAGATCCTGCGGGTGCACGACGACCCGGCGAACGACCCGGCCGACGAGCGGGTCGTCTCGCACATCTCCTCGATCGTGGATTCCGGCGACGGCGTCCGCCGCCGCTCCCTGAAGGTTCTGCCGGTCGGCTGAGGAGACGGGACGACGTGAAGGTATTTGTCACAGGCGGAGCCGGCTTCATCGGCTCGCAGTACGTGCGGGCGATGCTCGCGGGCGAGTACGCCGGTTACGAGGACGCCGAGGTCACCGTCTTCGACCTGCTCACCTATGCGGGCAACACGGCGAACCTGCCGATCGGGCACGAGCGGCTGACCTTCGTCCGGGGCGACATCCGCGACGCGGCCGCCCTGGAGGAGGTGCTGCCCGGACACGACGTGGTGGTGCACTTCGCCGCCGAGTCGCACGTGGACCGGTCGGTCGCCGGCGCGGTCCCGTTCGCCTCGACGAACGTGGTCGGCACCCAGCAGCTCCTGGACAGCTGCGCCCGGCACGACGTGGCGACCGTGCTGTGCGTGTCCACGGACGAGGTGTACGGCTCCATCGAGCGCGGCTCGTGGGACGAACACGAGCCGCTCCAGCCCAACTCGCCCTACGCGGCGTCCAAGGCGGGCAGCGACCTGGTCGCCCTGGCCTGTCGGCGCACGCACGGGCTGGACATCCGGCTCACCCGGTGCTCCAACAACTACGGCCCGTACCAGAACGCCGAGAAGCTCATCCCGCTGTTCATCACCAACCTGCTGCGCGGCAAGCCCGTGCCGCTGTACGGCGACGGACGCAACGTCCGCGAGTGGCTGCACGTGGCCGACCACTGCGCGGCCCTGCAACTGGTCCTGACCGACGGGGAGCCGGGCGAGGTCTACAACATCGGCAGCGGCGTCGAGGTCACCAACGTCTCGATCGCCCGGCGCCTGGTCGAGCTGTGCGGCGCCGACCCGTCCATGATCCGCCAGGTGGCCGACCGCAAGGGCCACGACCTGCGGTACTCGCTCGATTTCAGCAAGATCACGAAGCTGGGCTTCACCCCGTCGATCGAGTTCACGGCGGGCCTGGAGAGCACGGTGCAGTGGTACGCCGACCACCCGGACTGGTGGCCGGCCGAGACCGCCTGACCGGGCGGTACGAGGGCTGCGGCGGCCGCCGGATCGAGCGATCCGGCGGCCGCTGTGT
Source organism: Streptomyces sp. ATexAB-D23 (assembly GCF_000373645.1). Classification (GTDB taxonomy): domain Bacteria; phylum Actinomycetota; class Actinomycetes; order Streptomycetales; family Streptomycetaceae; genus Streptomyces; species Streptomyces castrisilvae. The sequence continues at coordinate 1,552 of NZ_KB892070.1, forward strand.
GCGTGGGTGCCGGAAGGTCACCTGGCCGCATTGCGGGCGACGCGGGCGTCAGGCCCAGAAGGCTTCGGTGACGACGATCTGTGGGTCGGCGTGGCGGCGCATGAAGGTGTAGATGAGCTAGCCGCGTCCGCCGGCCAGGTCCACGATATGAGGACCACCGGGGCTTGTGGAGGTCAGCGGCCGAACGGTCATCCAGTGCGGGAGCGAAGCATCGGCATCGATTCCCCGGAAGTACGGGTCTTCGGCGGTGACCAGTTCCGCACGGGCACTCATGACCAGGTCGCTGCCTTCGGCAGGCATGTTCTGGAAATCGTGCTGCGCCTGCTTCGTCCAGTCCATCTGCCAAGGCGGCCGGAGTGGTTCGTCGATCACTCTCCGGGCTTCCTGTCGGCGGCTTCATGCCGGAGGCGGCTGTACTCCTCCAGAAGCCGGGTGGACTCCTCGGGGTCCTCGGACTTGGCGGCGCGGGCTTCGAGGTCGCGAAGGTGTGAATCGAGGACGGGATTTCGCGCGATGGCGTACTGCGTCCACCACAGGCGCATGAAGGCCGGCACGGGGGTGATGCTGAAGGCGTCGCCGATGACGCGCTTCCAGTGAGCCTCAAAGTCCGGGAGGAGCTGTGGAGTGTGTTCCTGAATGGCCAACCGGAGTGCTTGAGGGGTGCGCTCGGGCATGGGTGGAATCCGCAGGGGTTCCCCCTCGTACCCATCGAAGTGGAGATGGGCGGGCATGGTTCGGGCTCCTTGGTATGGAGGGTGGGTCAGGCCACCTCGTGCGACTGGTGCCGACGAGCCATCTGCTCGAACCACTCGGCCGGCACCAAGTAGGCGACCGTCTTCCCCTTGCGGGTGATGGCGGCGGCCTCACCGGCGATCCGGGTTCGGTCCAGGATCTCGCCCATCCCTTTGCGCAGGTCGATGGTTGTGTACGTCTTCGTCTCCATGCGTTCAAGCGTATAACAACTATCATAGTTGACGGGTTCGTCACTAAGTGTGATTGGTCTTGTCGCTTAGGGCGGCACAGCGGCCGAATTCGGGGCCGTCAGTGCTTGGGGCGGTCTGATTTGGGGATGAGGCCCGCTCGTACGGCTCGGGCTTGGGCTCGGACCTTTTGGGCGGGGAGGGTGGGTTCCTG
>NZ_KB892071.1 GCF_000373645.1 Streptomyces sp. ATexAB-D23
GGCAACGCCAGCCCCACATCGTGCGCGGATACTTCGGCGCTCGGCACGTCCGCTACGTCATCGACGAGTGAACCCCATGAGTTTCTGATCAATAGCGAAGAGTGGATTCGAGCAGCAGTGCGCTCAGGGCCGACGGCATGGTGATCATGCAGTCGTGGCCGGTCGGGAGTTCCCGTATCCGTGCCGGGGAGCCGTTGGGCTGTGTCGCGGGGACGGGCCGCCGCACGATGCCTTCCGGCTCTGCGCCGACGCAGTGGATGTGTGTACGCGGAACCGAGTCCAAGGCGGGGTTGTCCAGCCGGGCCGGCTGCTGAAGGCAGCGCACCGGCTGGTCGGAGAGTGTCGTACGCAGCCACGCGACGTCCACCGGATCGGTGACCCCGAACAGCCCGAGGGGCGGAGGCATCTCGGGCAGCGGCGGGATGCGCCAGCTGGTCCCGGATTCGGCGGCCAGGTCGATCAGGTTCTGGGACATGGGCTGCACGTCGACGGCCGTCTCGCCGTGCTCCGGGACCATCGCGTCCAGGTACACCAGATGCGCGATCCGTTCCGGCACCTCGTTGGCCACGGACGAGACGACCAGCCCCGCGTAGCTGTGCCCCACGAGCACCACCTCGCTCAGGTGCTCCTCGTGGATCAGCTTTACGAGCTCCTCGACGTGCGTGTCGAGCCCCACCTCGGGGCCGAGCAGGTGCACCTTGTCGCCGTACCCGGTCAGCGAGGGCGCGAACGCCCGGTGTCCCGCCGACTCCAGCAGCGGGACCACCCGCTCCCAGCACCGGCCGCTGTGCCAGGCACCGTGCACCAGCAGAAATGTCGACATTAGGGGATCTCTTCCTCATCGGGGTGTGCAGAGGCACGAGGGCATTACGGTTCCTGTTTGCGCCTCGGTACTCTTTGGGAACCGTCATCATCGTGCTGCACCTGCCACATCCCGATCAATAAGGCACATTTACGTGCCCTGGTTCTCTGGAGGTAACCATGAACGGCACAGCGGGCGGCGAGTCGCAGGCAGCGCGGTCGGCGGACCCTTGCCAGGCGCGCGAGGTGCTCGGCATCGTCGGCGACAAGTGGTCACTGCTGATCGTGCGCAACCTCAGCCAGGGGCCACGCCGCTTCACCGAACTCAAGCGGGCCGTCGACGGGATCAGCCAGCGCATGCTCACCGTCACCCTGCGCGGCCTGGAACGCGATGGGATCCTCACCCGGACTGTCCGCAATGTCATGCCGCCGCACGTCAGTTACGAACTCACGCCGATGGGCAGGACCCTCCGCGAAGCCACCGCGCCCCTGTTGGAGTGGAGCATCAGCCACCTGACTCACATCGACGCCGCCCGCGCCGCGTACGACGCCCGCCCCGCCGAACCGCCCGCCTGACCCCGGCTTCGTCGGCCCCCGCGGGCCGGCGTGACCGTGGCCGTCTCGATCGCCTCCACTTCGGGGAGGTCGTGGCTGAATCCGGTCTCCGTCGACCCTCCGTACAGCTCGCCGGACACACCGCACCAGTGCCAACAAGTCGGGCAGCCGTCGCCATCAGGGTGACTGCTGCAGGAAGTCGGTGCTGGAAACCTCCCATATGGCGGAAGGGCCTCCTCCCTCACTTCTGCGACCTAGGGTGAGAGGACCAGGACGCCGAGGAAGGGAACCCGGTATGGACCCGATCACAGCAGCGGCCCTCGCGGCAATGGCTGGGAGCGCGGGCAGTGAGGCCGGCCGCCAAGCGTGGTCCGGGCTGACGGATCTGGTGAGGCGCCCGTTCCGGCGCGGAACGATTCCGGAGCCCACCGGGGCAGGGAGCCCCCGGGTCAGTTCCGGGGAACTGGAGCTGACCGCCCTCCGGGACGACAGCACCGACCCGAACCGGGCGCAGGCACTGGCGACGGCCCTTCACGTACGAGCGGCTCTGGACGAGGAATTCCGCGTGCGCCTCGATGAGTGGTGGCGGGAGGCACAGGCCGCCGGTGGTGGTGGGGTGCACAACAGCGTTTCGGGGGGTGTGCAGAACGGCCCGGTGGTCCAGGGCCGCGACTTCTCCAACCTCACCTTCAACATGACTCGCGGCACGGGGGACTCTGACCCTGAGTAGCCGAGCCCTCCCCGCCGTCTCGGCCGGACTCCGGCGGGGGCTGCCGCCGCGGGCATTCCTGACGACCCGGATACGTGTGATTGGCTCGTTCTCACCGCGGCACCCGCTGCCGACAGTTTCAGGTGCCCACCCCCACCTGGCAGCCAAGCCATCCAGGGAGAATCGGTGAGACGGTTGCCTCACGGCGACACATGCGCTAGCAGAATGGAGCCGGGAGCCGGGAGC
>NZ_KB892072.1 GCF_000373645.1 Streptomyces sp. ATexAB-D23
CCCCGGCCCGCCGCTCGTCGTCCGGGAAGCGTGTGCGGGGCCGGTGACGCGCAAACGGCGCCGCACCCTGGGGTGGCGGCGCCGTGGCGTCGGGAAGAGCTCTGGAGGGCTGCTCAGGCGCTTTGCGCGAGGTTGGCGACCTGAGCGGCGAAGCGGGTCCGGCGCTGCTCGGTGAAGTCCTCTGCAGGCGTCGTGTTGATCTCGGGGACCGCCATCGCGGTACGGGCGACCCGGCCGCCGGTCAGGACGGGGTGGATCTGGTAGTAGCCGCGGCGCAGGAGCCAGGCCAGGCCGGCCTCCCGCAGCTCCTTGAAGCCGCGGTTCACCGCAGGCTTCCCGGCTCCGAGCTCGGCGGCCATCTCGGCCTGGCTGATGCCGACGGCACCGTTGTCCGGGTCCTGGAGGGCCAGGAGGACATCGAGCACACGCCGGGCAGTCAGTGAGATGTCCACGAGGGCGAGCATCCGCAGAGCGTCGCGGGTGAGCGTGATCGGCTCGTCGGACGGGGGGCCAGGTACGTAAGTGGTGCTCACGAGGGCCTCCTGATCGGTGTCGTCTGCCTCTGAGGATATGCCCGGCCGCGTCACGCGCTCACCTGACGGAACGCCTGGCGCCGGCGTGGCAGCGCCACGACCTTCTCGCGACGGCGGGCCGCCTCGGCTTCCTTCTTCACCTTCGCCCGCTCCGCGCGCCACTCGGCGGGGTAGTCCGGCGCCGGGATGACGCAGGCCGGACCGTGCGCGGCGTTCCATTCCTTCTGCCACTCCTCCTGCTCGGCGGAGGTGCCGGCCACCGTCAGCCACGGGTTCAGCTGGAGAACGCCGGGCTTCGCGGTGCGCATCCAGCCGATGTGGTGGAAGAACTGCGACGGCTCGCTGACCGAGGCCGCGGACAGGCTGCACAGCTGCTGGAGTTCGCGCTGGTTGATCCGGACGTACCCGCGCGGCGCCTTCGTCCGGTCCACACCGTGGTAGCCCGGGTCCTGTGCGGCCACGAGCTTGCACCACACCTGGAACCAACTGCCCGGCATCTTCATGCTGCCCAGCACGTCCATCAGCAGCCGGGCGTCCAAGACGTACCCCTTCAGCTGCGCGCTGACCGCGAACTCACGGCCCTTGATCTTCTCGACACTGACGACCATGCCGCCCTTGCCGTCAGACCGGGCGACAACGCGCTGGCCGGGCCGAACGATCGGCAGCTGCTCCATCAGAGGGTCCTCCAGGAAGATCATCGAGCGTTGGCCGAACGGTACCACTAGGGGAACCGTCTTGTTTCAGAGGGCTAGAACAAACCCCGCCCCGATCGGGTCGCTGCGCCCCGGCGACTCGCCCGAGGTTTGTTCTAGATCTCCAGAACAAACCCGACCCCCTTTGTTCTGGAGATCTAGAACACGCCGTTTGGCGTTTGCCCAGGTCAGAGCGATTTTCGGGCGCGGGCGCTCTTAGGTGTTTGTAGTACGCCAACCCACCCCAAGCTGAGCCCGTCGGCACATCGGTCACAGGCGGCCAGCGGCAGGCAGGCCGGGCGTGTCGTGCGGCACCTCGCGGGTGACCGGTGGGGGCTGAGGCGGCTTCGCGTGCGGCTCCGTGAACGAGGCGCGGACCGTAGGCGGCAACAGCGGATCTGAGTCTCGGGTGGTACCGGCCGCGACGATCAAAACCATGGAAGCGTGGCTGGTCCCGGTGGACGGTTCCGCCACCCGGCCCTGGGGGGCCGAATGGCTCCGGTACCTCCGCACGCCGAATTCAAGCTGTCCCATATCGGGCTTCCGTTCGGTGGCTGAGCAATTCGAGGCAGCGCAATTTTGAATCCCACCGGTCGTTATTGGGCCGGGGTAGGGGTGGCGCGGCTGAAGCCCAAACCCTACACAGTGCGTTGCCGTGATGCATCACCCTCGCCGTGGGTTCGCCCACTTGGGTAATGCGTCGCCGGATTCCGCCCCCATCGTTGCGGGTTGGCGTGTATGCTGGCGGGGTATTGGTGAGCTTGACCGTGCGGGTCTGAGGGTGGAGGGGTGGTCAGGGTGGAGCGCAGTGGAACCCGTCACTGCGGTGGGGCCGGCACTCGCTCCGGCCGATGGTCCGTCACGCTCGTTACAGGGGTGGTGGCCGGGATTCCCAAGCCCTACACAGGTCCGCGCGTGATGCACCTCCCCTCTCGCCAGCTCCGGCGACCGCGCTTGCGCGGGTGCCCCTAATTCGCGCTTGCGCGAATTACCTTCAGTTATAAATTCCGCTTGCGGAATTCAATTCCGGCGCAAGCGCCGGAATGCGAATTGCGCTTGCGCAATTCGGCGCTCTATGACCCGGCTTGCCGGGTCATATCCCGCTCCGCGGG
>NZ_KB892073.1 GCF_000373645.1 Streptomyces sp. ATexAB-D23
CAGACCATTCGAGGCGCCGTCCTGGTTGACCGCCGTGCCGCGCACGACCGCCAGCACACGGTGGCCGTTGCGCCGGGCGTCCGAAAGACGCTCCAGGAGCAGCATGCCCACGCCCTCGCCCCAGCTCGCCCCGTCCGCGTCCTCGGAGAACGGCTTGGAGCGGCCGTCGGTGGCGAGGGCGCGCTGGCGGCTGAACTCGATCAGCGAGATCGGGGTGGACATGACCGTCACACCACCGGCCAGCGCCATCGTGCAGTCGCCCTCCCGCAGGGCCTGGCAGGCCGAGTGCAGCGCGACCAGGGAGGAGGAGCAGGCGGTGTCGATCGTGACGGCCGGGCCTTCGAGACCGAAGGAGTACGACACCCGGCCGGACAGGACGCTGGGCGAGTTGCCGGTGCCGAGGAAGCCCTCGGAGCTCTCCTTCGCCACGGCGAGCAGGCCGCCGTAGTCCTGGTAGGTCACCCCGGCGAAGACACCCGTGCTGCTGCCGCGCAGCGTGTGGACGTCGAAGCCGGCGTGTTCCATCGCCTCCCAGGACGTCTCCAGGAGCAGCCGCTGCTGCGGGTCCATGGAGAGGGCCTCGCGCGGGCTGATGCCGAAGAAGCCCGCGTCGAACCGGCTCGCGTCGTGCAGGAACCCGCCCTCGTGGACGTAGCAGGTGCCGGGGTTGTCCGGGTCCGGGTCGTACAGCGCTTCCAGGTCCCAGCCACGGTCGGTCGGGAAGCCGGAGATCGCGTCGGTGCCGTCGGCGACCAGCTGCCACAGGTCCTGGGCGGTCTGGATGCCGCCCGGGTAGCGGCAGCTCATGCCGATGATGGCGATCGGGTCGTCCTGGTCCGCGTTCGCCCGGGTCCGGACCGCCGGGGCGCCGGCGGGTTCGTCGCCGCCGAGGAGTTCGTCACGGAGGTGGTCGACCAGGGCGCGCGGTGTCGGGTAGTCGAAGACGAGCGTGGCGGGCAGCCGCAGGCCGGTCTCCTCCGCGAGCGCCTCGCGCAGCTGGACGGCGGTGAGGGAGGTGAAGCCGAGTTCGCGGAACGGCAGTTCGGCGTTCATCGCCTGCGTGGGCGGCTGCTCCAGCACGATCGAGGCGCGTCGGCGCACGATCTCCAGCAGGGCGTCGCGCTGTTCCTGCCGGGGCAGGGCGGCGAGACGGTCGCGCAGGGCCTGACCGCCGCCGGACACGGCCGCGGCGGCCTTGCGGCGTGCGGTGGGACGGGGCGCCGGCGTCTCGGTCACGGCCTCGGAGGCCGCGGCCGTCGGCCGCTCCTGGGTGGGGGCGGAGAACGGGGTGCCGTCGTACGGCCGCAGGGTCAGCGCGTCCGCCGTCAGCACGGGTTCGCCCGAGGTGTCCGCGACGGTGACGGTGTAAGCGCCGTCCGCCGCGCCCGGCGCGATGGCGACGCGCAGCAGGGACGCGCCGCTCGCGTGCAGGGTGACTCCGCTCCAGACGAAGGGGAGCCGGGCCGCTCCGGCGGCGCTCTCGTCGTACGAGAGTGCCTGGAGCGCGGCGTCGAGTACGGCGGGGTGGAGGCCGAACCGGTCGGCCTCGCCCCGGAATTCGTCGCCGAGCACGACCTCGGCGAACAGTTCGCCGTCGCGCCGCCAGACCGCGGTCAGGCCCTGGTAGATCGCCCCGTAGCCGAAGCCGTTCTCGGCGCGGGCCGGGTAGTGGCCGTCGATGTCGACCGCGGTGGCCCCGGCGGGCGGCCAGGCGGTGAGCCCGCTGTGCTGCCGTCCGGGCGCGGTGCCGAGGACGCCGCTCGCGTGGCGTATCCACGGCTGTCCGGCGGTGCGGGAGCTGATCCGGAAGGAACGGCTGCCGGCCGCGTCGGCGGTGTCGACCACGACCTGCACCTGGACCGACTGCCGTTCCGGCAGGACCAGCGGCGCTTCGAGGACGAGTTCGTCGATCCGGTCGCAGGCCAGGTGGTCGCCGGCGCGGACGGCGAGTTCCACGTAGCCGGTGCCGGGGAACACCGCGTCCCCCGCGACCTGGTGCTCGGCGATCCACGGGTGGGTGCGGGCGGATATCCGGCCGGTGAACACGTGCCCGTCACCGTCGGAGAGCTCCACCGCCGCGCTCAGCAGCGGGTGCTTGAGCGGCTCGGCCCCCAGCGCGCCGGCGTCCGCGGCGCCGGCTCCCCCCTCCAGCCAGTAGCGCTGGTGCTGGAAGGCGTACGTGGGCAGGTCGACCGTGCGGGCCCCGGTCGGGGCGTAGAACGCCGCCCAGTCGACATCCGCACCGTCCGCCCAGAGCCGGGCGAGCGCGGTGACGGCGGTGGCCGGTTCGGA
>NZ_KB892074.1 GCF_000373645.1 Streptomyces sp. ATexAB-D23
GGAAGCGGTCCTGCGCCCGAAGGTGGACGCGGCACTGAACCTCCACGAGCTGACCCGTGACCTGGACCTCACCGCCTTCGTCCTCTTCTCCTCCGCCGCCGGGGTGATCGGCAATCCGGGTCAGGGCAACTACGCCGCGGCCAACGCGTTCCTGGACGCGCTGGCCACGTACCGCAGAGCGGAAGGTCTCCCCGCCCAGTCCCTCGCCTGGGGGCCGTGGGCGGACGGGGGCATGGCCGACGGCCTGCACAGCGCGGACTCCCAGCGCATGCGCCGGACCGGCATCGCAACCCTGTCGGCCGAGGAGGGAGCCGCCCTCTTCGACGCGGCCGAGACCGCCGGCGGGGCGGCACTCGTCACCATGCGGGTCGATCTCACAGGAACGGACGCTCCGGGGCCGGACGACCTGCCGGACCTGTTCCGAGGGCTCGTACGGCCCAGCGGCCACCGAGCCACCGACCCGACGGCGTCCGGTGCGGCGGCCTTCCGCCGGCGGATGCACGCACTGACCGCCGACGAGCGCACGGACCAGGTGCTCGACCTCGTACGGGCCCACGCGGCCGCCATTCTCGGCTACGCCGGGGCCTCGGCCATCGAGCCGGACCGGGCGTTCAAGGAGCTCGGGTTCGACTCCCTGGCCGCGGTGGAGTTCCGTAACGGCCTGGCGCAGGCCACGGGGCTGCGCCCGCCGGCGACGTTGGTCTTCGACTACCCGAACTCCCGTGTGCTCGCGGAGTACCTGGCCGAGGAACTGCGTCCCGACTCGGCGACGGACGCCCAGGCCGTCGAGGAAGAGCGGGTCCGACGCATTCTGAACGGAATTCCCCTGAGCCGACTCAGGGACGCAGGGCTGATGGAAGTCCTCTTCGAGCTGGCCGGTGCTCACGAAGAGCCGGTGAACCCGGCCGAGGACACGGACGAGAACTCGACCGATTCCATCGACTCGATGGATGCCGAGAGCCTGATCAGCATGGCACTCGATGGTTCCGGCCTTGACGACGCGACGCAGGGAATGTGAGAGCCCCGATGACTAATTCTGACGAGAAGCTGGTCGCCGCACTGCGTGCGTCGCTCAAGGAGAACGACCGTCTGCGGGCCCACAACAGGAAGCTGTCGTCCGCAGCCCGCGAGCCCATCGCCATCGTCGCGATGAGCTGCCGCTTTCCAGGAGGAGTCGAATCACCGGAGGCCCTGTGGCAACTGGTGAACGATGGCGTGGACGCGATATCCGAATTCCCGGACAATCGCGGCTGGAATGTCGGATCTCTCTACGATCCGAACGGCGAACGGCCGAACACCACATACGTCAACAAGGGCGGATTCCTCCACTCCGCAGACACTTTCGACCCGGTTCCCTTCGGTATCAGTCCGAACGAGGCCCTGATCATGGACCCGCAGCAGCGGCTGCTGCTGGAGTGCTCGTGGGAGGTGTTCGAGCGGGCCGGCATCGACCCCGCCACACTGAAGGGCAGCAAAACCGGTGTATTCGCCGGAATGATGTACCACGATTACGCCCACAACAGCGCTACCGGTTCCATCGCGTCCGGCCGCGTCTCGTACGTCTTCGGCTTCGAGGGCCCGTCGATGACAGTGGACACGGCGTGCTCCTCGTCGCTCGTGAGTCTGCACCTGGCGGCCCAGGCGCTGCGGTCGGGCGAGTGCTCGATGGCGCTGGCCGGCGGCGTGGCGGTCATGTCGACGCCTGAGGTCTTCGTCGAGTTCAGCCGGCAGGGCGGCCTCTCCAAGGACGGCCGTTGCAAGTCGTTCGCGGGTGCCACCGACGGCACCAGCTGGTCGGAGGGGGCCGGCGTCCTGCTCCTGGAGAAGCTCTCCGATGCTCGCAGCAACGGACACCCGGTCCTTGCGGTGCTGCGGGGCAGTGCGGTGAATCAGGATGGTGCGAGTAATGGGCTGACGGCTCCGAATGGTCCTTCGCAGCAGCGGGTGATTCGTGCGGCGTTGGCTGATGCGCAGATTTCGTCGGATCAGGTGGATCTGGTGGAGGCGCATGGGACGGGGACGCGGTTGGGTGATCCGATCGAGGC
>NZ_KB892075.1 GCF_000373645.1 Streptomyces sp. ATexAB-D23
CACAAGCCCTCCGGAGACGTCACACCCCCAGGGAACCGGCACGCCATACCCACGATCGCCAACGGCTCATTCGCCCGCTCCTCCACATCGGAGAGACGGCGGCGTGTCTGCTGAAGATCAGCCGTCACACGCTTGAGGTAGTCGCGAAGCTTGTCTTCATTCGGCATGCAGAGCCATCCCCTTGGGCTACCGGGCCACCCGTTCGGCTCGCCACCCTCCTCCGCGCTGCTTGCCTTGGCCTTAATCAGACCTAAAGCGCTGCGGCGTTTAGCAGCAATTAAGCCCCTGCGCATACCTTGCGGCGCGAAGTGCTCTGTCTCGAGAGGTCACCATCATGTCCGATACCGATAGCTCCGACATACCACCCTTTCCCTTTGCCCGGACCTGCCCATTCAGTCCGCCTGCCGAGTACGCACCGCTGCGCGCCGAAGGGCCCATGTCCCAGGTGGTGCTCCAGAACGGAAATTCGGCCTGGTTGGCCACCCGCCACGAGCACGTGCGTACTCTTCTCAGCCATCCGGCCACCTCGGCCAGCAGAGCCCATCCCGCCTTTCCCGCGACCGTCGCCAATGTGGGGGCTTTCGCGCAGAAAGGGTTCCTGCTGTCGATGGACTCCCCGGATCATTCGCTTCACCGGCGCATGGTCACCAGTGAATTCACGCTCAATCGCGTCCGCCGCCTGCGTCCACGTATTCAGGAAATCGTGGATGAATGTGTGGACCGCGTTCTGGAGGCCGGCGCGGGCGGCAGGCCGGTGGATCTGGTCCAGGAACTCTCGCTGCCGGTCCCCTCACTCGTCATCTGCGAGCTGCTCGGGGTTCCGTACGAGACCCGCGGTACGTTCCAGAAGTACACCGAGGTACTGCTGGAACGATCCAGTACGCCCGAGGAACGCGGGGCCGCCTTCGGCGCTCTGCGCGCGTTCCTCGGCGACCTGGTGTCCAGCAAGGACGACGCGCCCGATGACGCGCTGCTCAGCCGCCTCGCCGTGAAGTACCGGGAAGCGGGCATCTACGACCACGAGCTGCTCACCGGCTTCGCGATGCTCCTGCTCCTGGCCGGCCACGAGACGACGGCGAACATGATCTCGCTCGGGGTGGCGGCCCTGTTGCGGGAGCCGGAGAAGCTCGCCACGATCACCGCCGACCCGTCCACGACCCCGGGCGCGGTCGACGAACTGCTGCGCTGGTTCAGCATCGTGGACTACCCGACCGCCCGCGTGGCCCTTGAGGACATCGAAGTCGGTGACGTCGTCGTACGCGCGGGAGAGGGCTTCATCGCCTCGGCCGCCGCCGCCAACCACGACGAGCGGGTCTTCCCCGACGCGGCCACTCTCGACCTGGGGCGCCAGACGTCCGGCCACGTCGCGTTCGGCTTCGGCGTCCACGCCTGCCTCGGCCAGAACCTGGCCCGGGCCGAGCTCGAGATCGTCTACGACACCCTTTTCCGGCGCATCCCCGGACTGCGCCTGGTCGCTCCCCCGGAAGACCTTCCGTTCAAGGACGCGACCGTATTCGGAATCCACCGACTGGAGGTGACCTGGTGAGCCAGGGACGACTGCTGATCACCATCAAGGAAGAGGAGTGCTGCTCCTCCGGTATCTGTGCGCTGACCGCGCCGGATGTGTTCGACCAGCGTGAGGAGGACGGCGTCGTCTTCCTGCTCGACAAGGACCCCGAGCCGGCGCTGCACGCCGAGGTGAAGGACGCGGCGCGCCGCTGTCCGTCGCTCGCCATCGAAGTCGAGGAAATCCCGGCCTGACGGCCCGTTCGCCCGCCCGCTTGCCCGCTCCCCAGAAAAGGGTCTTTCTCCAGTGGCTGACAACGAAGACAAGTTCCGCGAATACCTCAAGCGGGCCACCGCCGATCTGCGACAGGCCCGGCGGGAACTCTCCGATGTGGAGGAGCGGGCGAATGAGCCGTTGGCGATCGTGGGTATGGCGTGCCGGTTCCCTGGGGGTGTGACGTCTCCGGAGGGCTTGTG
>NZ_KB892076.1 GCF_000373645.1 Streptomyces sp. ATexAB-D23
CCCGCCGCCATACCCACCCACTGCGAACCCTGACCCGGGAACACGAACACGGTCTTGCCCCCCGCGACCTCACCGGTCACGGCGCCGGCGGACTGGTCGCCGGCGGCCAGTTCGCGTACCGACCGGAGCAGTTCCTCGCGGTCCTTGCCGACGGCGACCGCCCGGTGCGCGAAGGGCGTACGAGTGGCCACCAGTGCGGCACCCACCTCGGATGCCGCCGCGTCCGGGTGGCTGTCGGCGAACGCCGCGAGCCGCGCGGCCTGCTCTCGCAGAGCGGCCGGGCTCTTCGCCGCGATCACCCACGGCGCGAGCCCTTCGGCCAGGGGCACGTCGGGCTCGTCCGCCGCCGCCGGAACCCCGGGAGCCTGTTCCAGGATCACGTGGGCGTTCGTACCGCTGAAACCGAAGGACGAGACGGCAGCGCGGCGCGGGCGGTCCAGCTCGGGCCACGGCTGTTCCCGGGTCAGCAGCGCGACCGGGCCGGCCTCCCAGTCAACGTGCGGGGTCGGTTCGTCCACGTGCAGCGTGCGGGGCAGCACCCCGTGCCGCATGGCCTGCACCATCTTGATGACGCCGGCGACACCGGCAGCGGCCAAGGTGTGCCCGATGTTGGACTTCAACGAGCCGAGCCACAGCGGCTGTTCGGGAGTGCGCTCCTGCCCGTACGTGGCGATCAGGGCCTGCGCCTCGATGGGGTCGCCGAGCTTAGTGCCCGTACCGTGCGCGTCCACGACGTCGACGTCCGCGCCGGTCAGGCCCGCGTCAGCGAGGGCCTGCCGGATCACCCGCTGCTGCGAGGGGCCGCTCGGAGCGGTCAGACCGTTGCTGGCACCGTCCTGGTTCGTGGCCGAACCCCGGAGGACGGCCAGCACCTGATGCCCGTTGGCCTGTGCGTCGGAAAGCCGCTCCAGCAGGACCAGGCCCACACCCTCGCCCCATCCGGTGCCGTCGGCCGTGGAGGAGAACGCCTTGCAGCGGCCGTCGGGCGACAGGGCGCGTTGCCGCGAGAACTCCACGAACATCCCCGGCGACGACATCACCGTCACACCACCCGCCAGAGCGAGCGAGCACTCACCCCGCTGCAGCGCCTGCGCCGCCAGATGCAAAGCCACCAGGGAGGAGGAACAGGCCGTGTCCACGGTCAGCGCCGGGCCCTCCAGGCCGAGGGTGTAAGAGACCCGGCCGGAGGCGACGCTGGTGGTGGTGCCGGTGGAGACGTACCCCTCCAGGCCGTCGGGGAGCCGGTCCAGCCGGGTCACGTAGTCGCCCGTGATGACGCCCGCGAAGACTCCGGTGTCGCTGCCGCGCAGTCGGTCCGGGTCGATCCCGGCGCGTTCGAGCGTCTCCCAGGCCGTCTCCAGCAGCAGGCGCTGCTGCGGGTCCATGGCGAGCGCCTCACGCGGGTTGATGCCGAAGAAGTCGGCGTCGAAGGTGTCGGCGTCACGCAGGAAGGCGCCCTGCCGGGTGTACGAGGTGCCGGTGGCTTCCGGGTCGGGGTCGTAGAGGCCGTCGAGGTCCCAGCCGCGGTCCTCCGGGAAGCCGCCGACGGTGTCCACGCCGCCCTTCACGAGCTGCCAGAGTTCTTCCGGTGTGGTGATCCCGCCGGGGAAGCGGCAGCCCATGGAGACGATGGCGATGGCGTCGTCGGCACCGGCACCCGCTGTGACCGTGGCGGCGGGTGCCGGGGTCGCGGCCTGCGTACCGAGCAGCGTGTCGCGCAGATGGGTGGCGAGCGCGCCGGGGGTGGGGTGGTCGAAGATCAGGGTCGGGGTGAGGCGTTGGCCGGTGGCGGCGCCGAGCCGGTTGCGCAGCTCGACGGCGGACAG
>NZ_KB892077.1 GCF_000373645.1 Streptomyces sp. ATexAB-D23
CAGTCCACATGCGACGACGGGGCCCCCACGTGCAAGGACTGCGGCAGAGTCCCGTTCCGCATCGCCAGAATCATCTTCATGACACCCGCGACACCAGCCGCAGCCTGCGTGTGACCGATGTTCGACTTGATCGAACCCAGCCACAACGGCTGACCGACAGGCCGATCCTGACCATACGTAGCCAACAGCGCCTGCGCCTCGATCGGGTCACCCAGCTTCGTACCCGTACCGTGCGCCTCCACCGCATCCACCTCAGCGGCCGACAGACCAGCAGTCGCCAACGCCTGCCGAATCACCCGCTGCTGCGACGGACCATTCGGCGCCGTCAGACCATTCGACGCACCATCCTGATTCACCGCACTGCCCCGCACCACCGCCAGCACCTGGTGGCCGTTGCGCTGCGCGTCGGACAGGCGCTCCAGGACCAGGACGCCTACGCCCTCGCCCCAGCCCGTACCGTCCGCATCCTCCGAGAACGCCTTGCACCGACCGTCCCCGGCAAGACCCCCCTGCTTCTCGAACTCGATGAAGGCACCCGGCGTCGACATCACCGTCACACCACCGGCCAGCGCAAGATCGCACTCACCCGACCGCAGCGCCTGCGCGGCAAGGTGCATGGCCACCAGCGACGACGAGCACGCCGTATCGATCGTGACCGCCGGACCTTCGAGACCCAGCGCGTAGGAGACCCGCCCCGACAGCACACTGCCCGAGCTGCCCGTACCGCCGTAACCGTCACCCGACTCACCGGTCAGGCCGAGCAGCGCCGGGTAGTCCTGGCCGTTCGTCCCCGCGAAGACGCCGACCGGGAGCCCCTTCAGCGAGTACGGGGCGATGCCCGACCGCTCCAGCGACTCCCACACGACCTCCAGCAGCAGCCGCTGCTGCGGGTCCATGGCAAGCGCCTCACGCGGCGAGATCCCGAACAGAGCGGCATCGAAATCCGCCACGCCTTCGACGAATCCGCCGACCCGGGCGTAGTCGCCGCCGGCGAGGCCGATCTGTTCCCAGCCACGGTCGGCGGGGAAGCCGCCCAGCGCGTCGGTGCCCTCCGCGAGCAGCCGCCACAGCTCCTCCGGGGAGTTCGCACCACCGGGGAAGCGGCAGCCCATACCCACCACGACCACCGGGTCATCGCCCACAGCCTGGCGCACCGGCACCACACCCGGTGCCACCGGCTCCTCGTCCGATCCGAAGAGCCGGGACAGCAGTTCGTCGGTCAGTGCCTCGACGGACGGGAAGTCGAAGACCAGCGTCGAGGGCAGTTTCAGCCCCGAGGCCGTGGTCAGGGCGTTGCGGAGTTCCACCGCCATCAGCGAATCGAGGCCCAGGTCACGGAAGGCCGTGGACACTCCGACGGCCGTCGAGTCCTCGAATCCCAGCACCGTCGAGGCCAGGCCCCGTACGGTCTCCATGAACTTCGCCCGGCGGGCGGCGGGTGCAAGACCGGCGAACCGCTCCCTCAGCTCCCCGGCAGCCGTGCGCGGTTCGGTCGTGGTGGTGCTGCGCGGTGCGACCTCGTCCCACAGACGGTTCGCACGCAGCGCGGTCATCCCGGGGACGAAGCGCTCCCAGTCCACATCCGCGACCGTCACACAACCCGACGCCGAACCAAGGACGTTGAGCGCGGTGTCGGGGTCGAGCGGTCGTACGCCGCCACGGCCCATCCGGGCCAGGACGGTGGCGTCGTCCGCCATCCCGCCCTCCGCCCACGGCCCCCACCCGATCGAAGAACCGGCCAGACCCTGCGCACGCCGGTACTCCACCAACCCGTCCAGCGCCGCATTCGCCGCCGCGTACGCACCCTGCCCCGCACCACCCCACAC
>NZ_KB892078.1 GCF_000373645.1 Streptomyces sp. ATexAB-D23
CTCGAATGGTCTGACGGCCCCGAACGGTCCTTCGCAGCAGCGCGTCATCCGGCAGGCCCTGGCCAACTCCGGCCTGACGGGCGCGGACGTGGACGCCGTGGAGGCGCACGGCACGGGCACGTCACTCGGTGACCCGATCGAGGCGCAGGCGCTCCTCGCTACGTACGGCCAGGACCGGCCGGCCGGTCAGCCGCTGTGGCTCGGCTCGATCAAGTCCAACATCGGGCACACCCAGGCCGCGGCGGGTGTCGCGGGCATCATGAAGATGGTCCTCGCCCTGCACCACGCCGAGCTGCCCAGGACGCTCCACGCGCAGACGCCGTCCTCGCACGTGGACTGGACGGAAGGCGCGGTGGAACTGCTGGCGGAGGCCCGGCAGTGGCCGCGCGGCGAGCGCCCGCGCCGCGCGGGTGTGTCGGCGTTCGGAGTCAGCGGTACCAACGCCCATGTGATCGTCGAAGAGGCCCCCGAACAGGAGCCGGCGCCCGTGACGGCCGCGGACACCGCCCTGCCGGTGGTGCCGTGGGCCGTGTCGGCACGCTCGGCGGAGGGCCTGGCCGCACAGGCCGGCCGGCTGGCCGAAGCGGTGGCGGATCAGGACGTGACCGACGTCGGTCTGTCCCTCCTCACCACCCGCTCGCCCCTGGAACACCGGGCGGTCGTCCTCGGCGGCGACTCCGGCGAACTGCGCACGCGACTGGAGGCGCTGGCGGCCGGTGAGCCGACGCCCGGCAAGGTGTCGGGCATCTCCCGCGACGGCCTGACCGGGTTCGTGTTCTCGGGCCAGGGTGGTCAGCGGGTCGGGATGGGCCGGGAGCTGGCGGCTTCCTTCCCGGTGTTCGCCACCGCCCTGGACGAGGTGTGTGAGCACTTCGACGGGCTGCGTGAGGTGATGTTCACGGATGCGGACTCCCTGAAGAACACCGGGTGGGCGCAGCCGGCGTTGTTCGCGGTCGAGGTGGCGTTGTTCCGGCTGGTCGAGTCGTGGGGGGTCCGTCCGGATTACCTCGTCGGTCACTCGGTGGGTGAGCTGGCCGCCGCGCATGTCGCTGGGGTGCTGTCTCTGGCGGATGCGTGCCGGCTGGTCGCCGCGCGTGCGGGTCTGATGCAGGCGCTGCCGGCCGGTGGCGCGATGTGGGCGGTACGGGCGACCCCCGATGAGGTCGTCCCGCTGCTGGTGGAGGGCGTCTCCGTCGCGGCGGTCAACGCCCCCGGTCAGGTCGTCCTGTCCGGCACGCGCGAGGCCGTCGAAGCGGTGGCGGCTCAGCTCACCGACCGCCAGGGCCGTTGGCTGGAGGTCAGCCACGCCTTCCACTCGGTGCTCATGGACCCGATGCTGCCCGCATTCGCTTCTGCGGCAGCCGAGTTGGCGTACGGCACTCCGCGCATACCGATCGTCTCCACGCTGACCGCCGAGCCGGTCACCGAGTTCACCGCTTCGTACTGGGTGGACCAGGTGCGCGGCACGGTCCGCTTCGCCGACGCCGTCACCCGGCTGAAGGCCCTGGGTGTGGCACGTCTCCTGGAGCTGGGCCCGGACGCCACGCTGACCGGTGCCATCGATGAGACGTACGACGG
>NZ_KB892079.1 GCF_000373645.1 Streptomyces sp. ATexAB-D23
GGTGGAGCTGACTGGTACTAATAGGCCGAGGGCTTGTCCTCAGTTGCTCGCGTCCACTGTGTTGTTCCCGGGTTGCGAACAGTTATCGCACCGGTTGAACAGCTTCACTACTTAATTGAAAAGTGTGCTTGTTCGCTAGAACCCGATAGGGTTTCGGTGGTCATTGCGTTAGGGAAACGCCCGGTTACATTCCGAACCCGGAAGCTAAGCCTTTCAGCGCCGATGGTACTGCAGGGGGGACCCTGTGGGAGAGTAGGACGCCGCCGAACAATCTTTGAAGGACCCTTGGTCCCAGCGTTCAACGCTGGGACCAAGGGTCCTTTTTGTTTTGCCGAAGCGCGTCGGATGACCGGCTGCGCAAGAATGTCTGTAGTACCCCGATGACAGGAGCCCCACCGATGTCCACCAACTCTCCCGACGATCGTTCGGAGCGCGAGCCGCGTCGCCGGGAAGGCGGCGACCGGGGCGGCTTCGGCGGCGGCGGCCGTGACGACCGTTCGCGCGGTCCGCGCCGGGACAATGACCGCGGTGGATTCCGCCGTGACGACAGCCGGCCCACCGGGGGTGGTGGCGGGTTCCGCCGCGACGACCGCGACCGTGACCGTGCCCCGCGGCGTGATGACAGCCGTGGTGGTTCGTCGGGTGGTGGGTTCCGCCGTGACGACAGTCGGGGTGGTTCCTCGGGTGGTGGTTTCCGCCGTGATGACCGGGGTGGGGGCTTCGATAATCGTGGTGGCGGTTTCCGGCGTGATGACCGTGCGCCGCGTCGTGAGGACGACCGGGGCGGCCGGCCGGGCGGTTTCGAGCGCAGGGACGACCGGCGTGATGACCGGCGTGACGACCGTCCGCGTGGTCCGCGCCGGGACGATGACAATCGTGGCGGTGGTTTCCGCCGTGACGACAGCCGTGGTGGTTCGTCGGGCGGTGGTTTCCGGCGTGATGACAGCCGTGGTGGTTCGTCGGGCGGTGGTTTCCGGCGTGATGACAGCCGTGGTGGTTCGTCGGGCGGTGGGTTCCGGCGTGATGACAGTCGTGGTGGTTCGTCGGGCGGTGGTTTCCGGCGTGATGACAGTCGGGGTGGTTCGTCGGGCGGTGGGTTCCGGCGTGACGACAGTCGGGGTGGTTCCTCGGGTGGTGGGTTCCGTCGCGATGACCGGGGTGGGGGCTTCGATAATCGTGGTGGCGGTTTCCGGCGTGATGACCGTGCGCCGCGTCGTGAGGACGACCGGGGCGGCCGGCCGGGCGGTTTCGAGCGCAGGGACGACCGGCGTGATGACCGGCGTGACGACCGTCCGCGTGGTCCGCGCCGGGACGATGACAATCGTGGCGGTGGTTTCCGCCGTGACGACAGTCGGGGCGGCACCTCCGGCGGCGGCTTCCGGCGCGATGACAGCCGTGGTGGTTCGTCCGGTGGTGGGTTCCGGCGTGACGACAGCCGTGGTGGTTCGTCCGGTGGTGGGTTCCGGCGTGACGACCGTGGAGGCGGCTCCGGTGGTGGCGGCTTCCGCCGTGACGACAGCCGGCCCACCGGAGGCGGCGGCGGTGGTTTCCGGCGTGACGACCGTGACCGTGACCGAGCCCCGCGTCGTGAGGACGACCGGGGCGGCCGCCCCGGCGGCTACGAGCGGCGCGACGACCGCAGGGACGACCGGCGCGACGACCGCCCCCGTGGTCCCCGCCGCGACGACAGCCGGCCGGGCGGTGGCTCCTCCGGCGGTGGTTTCCGGCGCGACGACCGCGACCGTGGTCCCCGCCGCGACGACAACCGCCGTGACGACAACCGTGGCGGCGGCTACCGCGGCCGCGACGACCGGGACCGGGGCGGCTACCGGGGCCGGGACGACCGTGGTGGCCGTCCGGGCGGCGGGTACGAGCGCCGGGACGACCGGGACCGCGAGCCCATCAAGCGGCTGCCCATCCCCGACGAGGTCACCGGCCACGAGATCGACCCGGATGTCCGGCAGGAGCTGCTGAGCCTGCCGAAGACCCTGGCCGAGGACGTGGCCAGGAACCTGGTCATGGTCGCCCGGCTCATCGACGAGGACCCCGAGCAGGCGTACGCGTACTCGCGCATCGCCCTGCGGCTGGCCTCACGTGTCGCCGCTGTCCGTGAGGCCGCGGGCTTCGCCGCCTACGCGACCCAGAAGTACGCGGAGGCGCTGGCGGAGTTCCGGGCGTCCCGTCGCATGACCGGGTCCGTCGAGCTGTGGCCCGTCATGGCCGACTGCGAGCGCGGTCTCGGCCGGCCCGAGAAGGCCATGGCGATGGCCGGCGAGCCCGAGGTGCAGAAGCTGGACAAGGCCGGTCAGGTCGAGATGCGTCTCGTCGCCGCCGGAGCCCGCCGGGACATGGGGCAGATCGACGCCGCCATCGTGACGTTGCAGAGCCCCGAGCTGGCGTCGAGCGCCGTGCACCCCTGGACCCCGCGCCTGCGCTACGCCTACGCCGACGCCCTGCTCGCCGCGGGTCGCGAGGACGAGGCGCGCGAGTGGTTCGGCAAGGCGCTGGAGGCGGACAAGGAAGGCGCGACGGACGCGTCGGACCGCCTCGCCGAGCTCGACGGCGTCGAGTTCGTCGACGCCCTCGACGAGGACGAGGACGTCACCGGGACGCCCGTGGTGGCCGTGCCGGACAGCGACGACGCCGACGGCACCGATGACAGCGATGCAAGCGAGATCGCCGACGCCGACGAGGACGGCCCGGCCAAGGCGTAACGCATGACATGAGGAGGAGGGCGGCACCCCCGGGTGCCGCCCTCCTCCTCATGTGTGGGCATGTGTGGGCTCAGCCGAGAGCGAGGCTCCGCAGGACCAGGCCGGTGGCCGGTTTCGGGCCGAAGGAAGTCGACTTGCGGGGCATGGTGACGCCCTGCCGGGCCAGGTCCCGGACGAGTTCCTCGCGCACCGGATGCATCAGCACCGCCGTCGAACCGTTCCGCTCGGCCTGTTCGACGGCGGCCGAGGTGTCGTGGATGTACGCGATGTGCGCCGGGTCGTCCGGGATCCGCCAGACATGGTCGAGCAGCGCCGAGTGCAGGACCGTCGCGTCCAGGGTGCGCCAGGCGTCCGGCCGGTGCGCCGGAACCGTACGGGCGAGCAGCGCCTCGTCGGGCCGGTCGACCAGATGGAAGCCGCCGTCGCCCGCCAGCAGGAACGCGTTCCCCTCGGTGGCCGCGGCGGCCAGGGCGTCCAGGGCACGGGGGAGCGGCCCCTCGACCTCGCGTACGCGGAACAGGCCGGCCAGTGCGGCCAGCGCGTCCGAGACGGGCAGGCCGTGCAGCAGCCGGTGGATGGAGCGGACCCGGAGCGGGTAGCGGGCCGTGTCGACCAGGAGGACCAGGCCGAAGTCCCAGGGGCCCGGTTCGGCGTGCTCCTGCTGGAGCCTGAGGTAGGTGGCCCAGCGGTGGTGGCCGTCCGCGATCAGCGCCTGGCGCCGGCTCAGGTCCGCCGTCGTCTCCGCGCGGTCGGCGGGATCGGTGACCGCCCACAGCCGGTGGCGGAAGCCGTCCTCCGTGGTCGTGGCGAGCAGCGGCGGACCCTCGACGGTCCGCTCGATGACGGCGGTCGCCCCCGTGGCCGCGTCCCCGTCGCTGCGGTACGTCAGCAGCAGCGGCTCCAGATGGGCCGCGGTGGTGCGCATCAGATCGGCCCGGTCCTCGACGACATGCGCCATCACGTCCTCGTGCGGGAGCACCACGCCGTCGGCAGGGCCGGAGAGCGCGAGCGCGCCGACGATGCCTCGTTGCAGGATCCCGTCGCCGCGCTGCTCGTACACGTACAGGGTGGGCTCCGCGTCGGGGGCGAGTATGCCCTCGGCGAGCCAGCTGTCCAGGGTGGCGGCGGCCTGTTCGTTGCGGGCGGTGACCGTTTCGGCCTGCGGCAGGATCAGCCGCACGATGTTGTGCGGGTCGGCCGATTCCAGGTGGAGCAGCCCGTCGGGCCGTACGACGACGTCGTACGGGGGCGAGGTCACCGCGGAGAGACTGCCGACCCGCTCGGGGACGTAACGCAGTCCACGGAAGGGGATCAGACGCAGTCCCTGCTCCGCCGTGCCTCGTGTGTTCATTTCTGCATCGTATGTGCGGCACGGCGATGCGCGATGATCGGGGGAGAAGCAGGCTATGAGGAGCGCGCGATATGAGTCAGGCGAGCAGGACCACCCCGAGCGGCAGCGGCACCGCGCTGAGCGCAGCGTACGACACGGCGCTGCTCGACCTCGACGGGGTGGTGTACGCGGGCGGGCTGGCCATCGACCACGCGGTCGAGGCGCTCGGCACGGCCCGGGACGGCGGGATGCACCTGGCGTACGTCACCAACAACGCGCTGCGCACCCCGGCCGCCGTCGCGCGGCACCTGACCGAACTGGGCGTCCCGGCCGACCCCACCGACGTGATCACCTCGGCGCAGGCGGTGGCCCGGCTCGTCGCCGACCAGTTGCCCGCCGGGGCGCGGGTGCTGGTCATCGGTGGCGAGGGGCTGCGGGTCGCCCTGCGCGAGCGGGGCCTTCAGCCGGTGGAGTCGGCGGACGACGACCCGGCCGCGGTGGTGCAGGGGTACGGCGGCCCGGACCTCGCGTGGGGCCGGTTCGCCGAGGCCTCGTACGCGATCAACCGGGGGCTGCCGTGGTTCGCCTCCAACACCGACCTGACGATTCCGGGCGCCCGGGGGATCGCGCCGGGCAACGGGGCGGCCGTCGAGGTCGTCCGGATCGCGACCGGTGCCGAGCCGCAGGTGGCCGGGAAGCCGCTCCCCCCGATGCACCGCGAGACCGTGCTGCGCACCGGGGCCGAACGGCCGCTCGTCGTGGGCGACCGGCTCGACACCGACATCGAGGGCGCGTTCAACGGGGGCGTCGACTCGCTGCTCGTACTCACCGGAGTCACGGACGCGGCGCGGCTGGTGGCAGCGGCGCCCGAGCACCGGCCGACTTACGTCGACGCGGACCTGCGCGGCCTGCTCACCGGTCAGCCCGAGGTGACGCCGGCCGGCGAGGGCTTCGGCTGCGGCGGCTGGACGGCGACCGCGCGGGACGGCCGGCTCGTGCTGGACGGCGACGGCGGCCCGCTCGACGGACTGCGGGCGCTGTGTGCGGCCGCCTGGTCGCACGCCGGTGACGGGGCGTGCGCGCTGGACGCGGGAAGGGCCGTGGCCCGGCTCGGACTGTAGGAGCCGGGACGGACAGGCGGTGGGCAGGGTGAAAGCGCAGGTGGAGGGGGGAAACCGGGCCAGGGGCGCGGAAGGCTGGATAGGCTAACCTAACCGGGTGTTGGTTGAGAGCCCCCCGGATTCCAGTTCCGGCCCGATAGCCGCGCCGGACAAGCCTGCCGCCCCCCGCAGACGTCACGCGGCGCGAGCGGCGGGGCTCCTGGTGGCCGTGGCCGTCCTCGTGCTGGTGTGCTTCGCGAGCATCGCGATCGGCGCCAAGGCGCTGCCCCTCTCCGACGTGTGGCACGGCCTGTTCCACTACGCGGGCGGCAACGACGACGTCCTCGTACGCCAGGTGCGGATTCCGCGCACCCTGCTCGGGCTGCTCGTCGGCGCCGCGCTCGGGCTCGCCGGGGCGGTGATGCAGGCGCTGACCCGCAACCCCCTCGCGGAGCCCGGCATCCTCGGCGTCAACGCGGGTGCGTCGGCGGCCGTCGTCTCGGCCATCAGCTTCTTCGGTGTGACCTCGCTGACCGGCTACGTCTGGTTCGCCTTCGCGGGCGCCGCGATCGTGTCGGTGGCCGTGTACTTCCTCGGCGGCAGCCGCTCCGCCACCCCGGTGCGCCTCGCGCTCGCCGGGACGGCCGTCACCGCCGCGCTGTACGGGTACGTCAACGCCGTACAGCTGCTGGACTCGGCGGCGCTGGACCGGCTGCGGTTCTGGACGGTCGGCTCGCTGGCCTCCGCGAACACCGAGACGGTCGGCAAGGTGTGGCCGTTCATCGCGCTGGGCGTGCTGCTGACCGTCTTCATCGCGCGCCCGCTCAACGCCCTGGAGATGGGCGACGACACGGCGCGGGCCCTCGGCGCCCATCTGACCCGGACCCGTGTCCTCGCGATGCTCGCCGTCACCCTGCTGTGCGGGGCGGCCACCGCGGCGTGCGGGCCGATCGTCTTCATCGGGCTGATGATCCCGCACCTGGTACGCACCCTCACCGGGCCCGACCTGCGGTGGATCCTGCCGTACGCGGCGGTGCTCTCCCCGGTGCTCCTGCTCGGCGCGGACGTGGTGGGCCGGGTCATCGCCCGCCCGTCCGAACTCCAGGTCGGCATCGTCACGGCACTCATCGGCGGGCCCGTCTTCATCCACCTCGTACGACGCAAGAGGATGTCCCAGCTGTGAACGCCACGACCACGAAGGGGCCGGCCCACGGCGGCCGGCCGGTGCGGGCGGTGCGCACACCCGGCGGGTACTCGTTCCGGATGAACGTCCGGGCCGCCCTGGTCGTCCTGTTCCTGGCCGTCGTGGCGGCCGGGGCGGCGGTCGTCCTCATCGGCAGCGGCGACTTCCCGATGACGCCCGGCGAGGTCCTCACCACGCTCTTCGGCCACGGCACCTTCCAGCAGGAGTTCATCGTCACGGACCTGCGGCTGCCGCGGGTGCTCGTCGGGCTCCTCGTCGGCGCTGCGCTCGGGGCCGGCGGAGCCGTCTTCCAGACCATCTCCCGCAACCCGCTCGGCAGCCCCGACGTCCTCGGCTTCGGGCAGGGCGCCGCGGTCGGCGCGCTCACCGTCATCGTCCTGTTCCAGGGCAGCGCGGCGGCGGTATCGGCCGGTGCCGTCACCGGCGGCCTGCTGACCGGCGTCGCCGTCTACCTGCTCGCCTGGAAACGCGGCGTGCACGGCTTCCGGCTCGTCCTGGTCGGGATCGGCGCCGCCGCCATGCTGACCGCCGTGACCCAGTACCTCATCACCAAGGCCGATCTGGTCGACGCGACGCGTGCCGTCGTCTGGATGACCGGCTCCCTCGACGGCCGGGACTGGGCCCAGGTCTGGCCCCTGCTCGCCGTCTGCGCCGTGCTGCTCCCGCTGGTGTACGGGCACGGTCCCGCCCTGCGGGTCATGGAGATGGGCGACGACGCCGCGTACGCGCTCGGCGTGCGGGTCGAACGCACCCGCCTCCTCCTCATGGGCTCCGCCGTCCTGCTCGTCGCCGTCGCCACGGCCGCCGCCGGACCCATCGCGTTCGTCTCGCTGAGCGCCCCGCAGCTGGCGCGCCGGCTCACCCGGTCCACGGGCCCCAACCTGATGGCCGCGACCGTCATGGGCGCGGCGCTCCTGCTCGTCGCCGACTGGATCGCGCTCGACGCGTTCGGGGACCGGCAGCTGCCCGTCGGCGTCGTCACCGGGGTGCTGGGCGGCTGCTACCTGGTGTGGCTCCTGGTGACCGAGCGCAAGGCGGGCCGCATATGAGACCCCGTGCCGGCACCGCCGCCCCCACCGAACCGTCCGACCCCCGGAGTACGACCATGCAGCGCCTCACCGCGGACCAGGTGACCCTCGGATACGACCAGCGGGTCATCGCGGAGAACCTCTCGGTCGAGATACCCGACCACTCGTTCACCGTGATCGTCGGCCCCAACGCCTGCGGCAAGTCGACCCTGCTGCGGGCGCTTTCGCGGATGCTGAAGCCGAGCCGGGGCCAGGTGCTGCTGGACGGGCAGTCGATCCACGGCCTGCCCGCGAAGAAGGTCGCGAAGACCCTGGGCCTGCTGCCCCAGTCCTCGATCGCGCCGGACGGCATCACCGTCGCGGACCTCGTGGCACGGGGGCGCTACCCGCACCAGGGGCTGCTGCGGCAGTGGTCGCCCGAGGACGAACGCGTGGTCGAGGATTCGATGGCGTCGACCGGGGTCGGTGAACTCGCCGATCGCTATGTCGACGAATTGT
This sequence comes from Streptomyces sp. ATexAB-D23, assembly GCF_000373645.1. Taxonomy (GTDB): domain Bacteria; phylum Actinomycetota; class Actinomycetes; order Streptomycetales; family Streptomycetaceae; genus Streptomyces; species Streptomyces castrisilvae. The sequence goes on from NZ_KB892079.1 coordinate 7,875, forward strand.
CCGGCGGCCAGCGCCAGCGGGTCTGGATCGCGATGGCCCTCGCCCAGCAGACGCCGCTGCTGCTCCTGGACGAGCCGACGACGTACCTCGACATCCAGCACCAGATCGACGTCCTCGACCTGTGCGCCGAACTGCACGAGACGCGGGGGCGCACGCTGGTGGCCGTGCTGCACGACCTGAACCACGCGGCGCGCTACGCCACGCACCTCATCGCGATGCGGGGCGGGGAGGTCGTCGCGGAAGGGGCACCGGGGGAGATCGTCACCGCGGAGCTGGTGGAGCGGGTGTTCGGGCTGCGGTGCCAGGTGATCTCCGATCCGGAGACGGGGACGCCGTTGGTGGTGCCGGCCGCGCGGGGGCGCGGGGCGCGCGGGTCCGTGGCGGTGTGACCCCGGGCCCCGGGCCCCGGGCCCCGGTTCCGTCCTCGATGGCCGGACGGGCTCGGTCCTGCCGGCCGGGCCCGGACCGGTGTGGCTACAGCAGCGACTTCAGTTTCAGCAGGTCCCTGAAGCCCGCCTCCAGGCGGACTCGGCCCGCGGCCCAGGCCTTGGCGAAGTTCAGGTCGCCGTTGACCATGGCGACCAGATCGTCGCCGGTCATCGCGAGGCGGATCTCCGCCTTGTCGCGGGGCGGGCCCTCCAGCGTGTCCAGGACCTGGATGCGGCCGCCGGACAGGCGGCCGGTGAACGTGATGTCCAGGTCCTTGATGTGGCAGCTGAGCGAGCGGTCCAGGTCGGCCGCGCGGCGCACGTCGCCGTCCGCCCCCGCGAGGTTGTCGGAAAGTCTGTCGAGTGCGCTGCGGCACTCCGCCATGGTCGCCATCGTGATCGACGGTACCCCAGCCCCACGCGGTAGCGTTTCCCGCATGAGCGACCCGATGCCCGAGCCCGAGACGGACGCCCCGCCGGAGCCGGCCGAGCCCGCGGGGCCCGCGCCCCTCGGCGTCGTACGGGCCCCGACGGGCGACGCGGGGGTGGACGCCCTGCTGGAGCGCCTGGCCGATGCCGACCATCTGTCGGCGGACGGACACAGCGAGGTGTACGAGGATGTACACCGTGGCCTGCGCGAGACGCTGAGCGCGCTGGACGCCGGGCCCGCACCCGCACCGGTACCCGCACCGATGCCCTCGTACAACCACAGGAGCTGAACCGAACGTGGCAGGAGTCGCCCGTCGCCGTCTGGACGCCGAGCTGGTGCGCCGAAAGCTGGCCCGCTCGCGCGAGCACGCGAGCCAGCTGATCGCGGCGGGCCGGGTGACCGTCGGCGGCAACACCGCGACCAAAGCGGCCACCCAGGTCGAGACCAGCGCCGCCGTCGTCGTCACCAAGGACGACAGCGACCCCGAGTACGTCTCGCGCGGCGGCCACAAGCTGGCGGGCGCCCTCGCCGCCTTCGTCCCGCTCGGGCTGGAGGTCGAGGGGCGGCGGGCGCTGGACGCCGGAGCGTCGACCGGCGGGTTCACGGATGTGCTGCTGCGCGCCGGGGTCGCCCGGGTCGTCGCCGTGGACGTCGGCTACGGGCAGCTCGCCTGGTCGCTCCAGTCCGACGCACGCGTCACGGTCAAGGACCGCACCAATGTGCGGGAACTGACCCTGGAGGCGATCGACGGCGAGCCGGTGGACCTGGTGGTGGGCGACCTGTCGTTCATCCCGCTCGGGCTCGTCCTGCCGGCCCTGGTCCGCTGCGCCGCCCCCGACGCCGACCTGGTCCTCATGGTCAAGCCGCAGTTCGAGGTCGGCAAGGAGCGGCTCGGCAGCGGCGGCGTGGTCCGCAGCCCCGAACTGCGGGCCGAGGCGGTACGGGAGGTGGCCCGCCGGGCGTGGGCGCTGGGCCTGGGGGTCCGGGGAGTGACGGCGAGCCCGCTGCCGGGGCCGTCCGGGAACGTCGAGTACTTTCTGTGGCTGCGGGCCGGAGCACCTGAACCGGATCCCGCGGATGTCGACCGTGCAGTGGCGGAGGGGCCTCGTTGACGACGAATGCGGCACGTACAGTCTTCCTTTTGGCGCACACCGGCCGCCCGGCCGCGATCCGCAGCGCCGAACTCGTCGTCCAGGGGCTGCTCCGCAACGGCCTGGGCGTACGGGTCCTGGCGACGGAAGCGGCCGACCTGCCGCTGCCCGCGTCCGTCGAGACCGTCACCGATGCCACGCCCGAGGTACTGAACGGCTGTGAGCTCCTGATCGTGCTCGGCGGCGACGGGACCCTGCTGCGCGGCGCCGAACTCTCGCGCGCCTCCGGGGTGCCCATGCTCGGCGTCAACCTCGGCCGGGTCGGCTTCCTCGCCGAGGCCGAGCGCGACGACCTCGACAAGGTCGTCGACCGGGTCGTCACCCGGGCCTACACGGTCGAGGAGCGCATGACGATCGACGTCCTGGTGCACAGCAACGGCGACGTCGTCCACACCGACTGGGCGCTCAACGAGGCGGCCGTGCAGAAGGTGTCGCCCGAGCGGATGCTCGAAGTCGTCCTGGAGATCGACGGCCGCCCGGTCACCGGCTTCGGCTGCGACGGCATCGTGTGCGCGACGCCGACCGGCTCGACCGCGTACGCCTTCTCGGCCGGCGGCCCGGTCGTCTGGCCCGAGGTCGAGGCGCTGCTCATGGTCCCGATCAGCGCCCACGCGCTGTTCGCCAAGCCGCTGGTGACCTCGCCGACCTCGGTGCTCGCCGTCGAGGTCCAGCCGCACACCCCGCACGGGGTGCTGTGGTGCGACGGGCGCAGGACCGTCGAGCTGCCCTCCGGGGCGCGCGTCGAGGTGCGGCGCGGTGCCGTGCCCGTACGGCTGGCGCGGCTGCACCAGGCGTCGTTCACGGACCGGCTGGTCGCCAAGTTCGCGCTGCCGGTCTCGGGGTGGCGGGGCGCGCCCCACTGACCCCTGGCGGGCCGGACGATCCGGTGCCCCGGCCGTGGCCCGTGTGCGCGCGGGCGGGGAAACCTCGTATGGTCATGTCCGTGTTGGAGGAGATGCGGATACGGTCGCTCGGGGTCATCGACGACGCGGTGGTGGAGCTGTCACCCGGTTTCACCGCGGTGACGGGCGAGACCGGCGCCGGCAAGACCATGGTCGTCACCAGCCTGGGGCTGCTGCTCGGCGGGCGCGCCGACCCCGCCCTGGTGCGGATCGGCGCCAAGGCCGCGGTGGTCGAGGGCCGGATCACGGTGGACGAGGGCGACGCGGTGGCGGTCCGGGCCGAGGAGGCCGGGGCCGAGGTCGAGGACGGTGCGCTGCTCATCAGCCGTACCGTCTCCGCCGAAGGGCGCTCCCGGGCGCATCTCGGCGGCAGATCCGTGCCGGTGGGCGTGCTGTCCGAGCTGGCCGACGAACTCGTCGCCGTGCACGGCCAGACCGACCAGCAGGGCCTCCTCAAGCCGGCCAGGCAGCGGCAGGCCCTCGACCGGTACGCGGGCGACGGCGTCGCCGTGCCCCTGGCGAAGTACGCGGCGGCCCACCGGCGGCTGCGGGACGTCGCGACGGAGCTGGACGAGCTGACCACGCGCGCCCGCGAACGCGCCCAGGAAGCCGACCTGCTGCGCTTCGGGCTGAACGAGATCGCCGCCGTCGAACCGCTGCCCGACGAGGACACGGAGCTGGCCGCCGAAGCCCAGCGCCTCGGCCACGCCGACGCCCTGGCCTCCGCCGCCGCCCTCGCGCACACCGCGCTGGCCGGCAACCCGGAGGACCCGGAGGCCCTGGACGCCACGACCGTGGTGGCCGCCGCCCGGCAGGCACTGGACGGGGTGCGTTCGCACGATCCGGCGCTCGCCGCGCTCGCCGACCGGGTCGGGGAGATCTCCATCCTGCTCGCCGATGTCTCGGGCGAACTGTCCGGGTACGCGGACCAGCTGGACGCCGACCCGCTGCGGCTCGCCGCGGTCGAGGAGCGGCGCGCCGCGCTCACCGGCCTCACCCGCAAGTACGGCGCGGACATCGCCGCCGTGCTGGCCTGGTCGCAGGAGGGCGCCGAGCGGCTGACCGAGCTGGAGGGCGACGACGACCGGATCGGTGAACTCACCGCGGAGCGGGACGCGCTGCGCGCCGAACTCTCCGGCCTCGGGCAGGCGTTGACCGACGCCCGGACGGCGGCCGCCGCGTCCTTCGCCGAAGCGGTGACCGAGGAGCTGGCGTCCCTCGCGATGCCGCACGCCCGGGTGTCCTTCGACATCCGGCAGACCGAAGCGGCGGACGAGGCGTCCGGCATCGAGATCGGCGGCCGCAACGTGGCCTTCGGCCCGTCCGGCGCCGACGAGGTCGAACTGCTGCTGGCCCCGCACCCCGGCGCCCAGCCCCGGCCGATCGCCAAGGGCGCGTCGGGCGGTGAGCTGTCCCGGGTGATGCTCGCCGTCGAGGTGGTCTTCGCGGGCTCCGACCCCGTACCCACCTACCTCTTCGACGAGGTCGACGCGGGCGTCGGCGGCAAGGCGGCCGTCGAGGTCGGGCGGCGCCTCGCGAAGCTCGCCAGGTCGGCCCAGGTCGTGGTCGTCACCCACCTGCCCCAGGTCGCCGCGTTCGCCGACCGGCAGCTGCTGGTCGAGAAGACCGTGGACGGCTCGGTGACCAGCAGCGGGGTCACCGTCCTGGAGGGCGAGGACCGGGTACGCGAACTGTCCCGGATGCTCGCGGGCCAGGAGGACTCCGAGACGGCCCGCGCCCACGCCGAGGAACTCCTCGCGACGGCCCGCGCCGACGGCTGAGGGCCGCCCGGCCGGGGTCGCGCCGCGACCCCGGCCGGCACGCGGCGTACGGATGTCGCGCCGCCGCACACACTTTCACCCGTGCGAGTGGTGTGCCTCGCCCGGTTTGTCGCGATGAGCACCGGAGTAGCGGTTCCGTCGTGCCGGAACGTGCGTGCGGACTGGCATCCTTGGGCCGTGTTCGTACCCCCGAATCGGGAGCCCCGGGAGCCAATCAGGTGTCACAGCTGCGTGCGGTCCAAGTCCTCGGCGGCGGCAGTGCCGGCAGCAGCGCCCATGTCGGCTCGCTGGCCGCGGGGCTGGTCGCCCGGGGCGTGCGGGTCACGGTCTGCGCGCCGGCCGCACTGGACCGCGCCTACGACTTCTCCGCCGCGGGAGCCCACTTCGCGCCCGTGCCCCGGCGCAGCGACCCCGCCGCCGTCGCCGCGCTGCGCGCCGCCTGTGCCGGTGCGGACGTCGTCCACGCGCACGGACTGCACGCCGCCGTCCGGGCCGCCCTGGCGCTCGGCGGGCGGCGCGTCCCGCTGGTCGTCACCTGGCACACCCGCGCCCACGCCGAAGGCGCCCGCCGCCGGCTGCTGCACCTGCTGGAGCGAAAGGCGGTGCGCGCGGCGGCCGTTGTGCTCGCCACCTCCTCCGACCTGGTCGACCGGGCACGCGGCAGGGGCGCCCGCGATGCCCGGCTCGCGCCCGTGTCCGCACCGCTGCCGCCTCTCCCCGAGCCGCCGCCCGCCGACAAGCTGCGGGCCGAACTGGGCGCGGTGGGGCGGCCGTTGATCGTTGCGGTGGGCAGCCTCGTCCCGCACCACGGCTACGGCACCCTGCTCGAAGCGGCGGCCGCCTGGCGCGGGCTCGACCCCGTACCGCTGCTGGTCGTCGTCGGTGAGGGGCGGGAGCGGGCGGCCCTGCGGCGGCGGATCACCGCCGATGACCTGCCCGTCGAGCTGCTCGGCAGCCGGTCCGACGCCACCGCGGTCCTGGCCGCCGCCGATGTGGCCGTCCTGCCCAGCCGCTGGGAGTCCCGCTCGACGGTGGCCCAGGAGGCGCTGCGGGCCGGGGTGCCGCTGGTCGCCACCGCGGTCGGCGGCACGCCCGAACTCGTGGGCGACGCGGCGGTTCTCGTGCCCTACGCGGACGCCGAGGCGCTGTCCGGTGCGGTGACCCGGCTGCTCGGCGACCCGGCCGAGCGGGCCCGGCTGGCCGCCGACGGCCCCCGGCAGGCTGCGCGTTGGCCGAGCGAGGACGACACGATCGCCCAGGTGCTCTCCCTGTACGACGAATTGGTCCAGCCGCTCGGCCACTGAGCGGCGGCCGGGGGCCGTTGACAGTGCCGATACCGGCTGCGATCTTGAAAATCCGTGCCGGACGCACCGGTCGGGGCAGCGGGGAGGGCATGTGAGCGAGGAAGTTCAGCCGTACGGGGACCGGGGTGCTCCCGTGGGCGCGCTGCCGGGACCGCTGGTCGGCACCGACTGGCTCGCCGCGCGTCTCGGTGCCCCCGGACTGCTGGTGTTCGACGCCTCGGTCGGCGCGCACCGGGGCGCCGCCCGGCGGATCGCGGGCGCCCGGCCCTTCGACGTCGACGGCGCGCTGTCCGACCCCGCCGGCCCGCTGCCGCACACCATGCCGGACGCCGGCCATTTCACCGAAGAGCTGCGCGCGCAGGGGCTGAACGACGGGGACACGGTCGTCGTCCACGACGCCGTCGGCATCTACTCCAGTGCGCGGGCCTGGTGGATGCTCCGGGCGATGGGCTTCGACCGGGCCGCCGTCCTCGACGGCGGGCTGCCCGCCTGGACCGCCGCCGGACTGCCCGTGGAGGAGGGCGCGCCGGGGGCCGCCCCCGAGCCCGGCGACTTCACGGCGAGGCCCCGCCCCGGACTCGTCGTCGGCGCCGATGCGGTGGCGGACGCGCTGGGTGACCCGGGGGCCGTGGTGTTCGACGCCAGGACCCGGGGCCGGTTCGCGGGTACGGAGCCCGAGCCGCGTCCCGGGCTGCGCGGGGGCCATATGCCGGGGGCCGTGAATCTGCCCTTCGGCGAGATCCAGGACGGGGGCCGGATGCGGGGGCCGGCCGAGCTGCGGGCCGCGTTCGCCGCCCTGGCCGGTGACCGGGAGCGGCTGTACTTCAGCTGCGGGTCGGGCGTGACCGCCTGCGTGCTGGCGCTGGGCGCCGAGCTGGCCGGCTACCGCGGGACGGCCGTGTACGACGGGTCCTGGAGCGAGTGGGGACTGCCGGCGAGTGGCCGCCCGGTCGGGCCGGGCCCCGGGCGGGACTGAGCGGGACCGAGCGGGGCGGACCGGCGGGACTGAGCGGGGCGGACCGGGCGGGCAGGCCCGATCCGGGCAGGACTGGGCCGGGCCGGGCCGGGGCTCACCGGAGCTCCGGCAACCCCCGACCCGACCCGGGCCCCGCCGTCAGCCCACGTACGCCCCGCTCGCCGTCAGCCGCAGGGCCGTGTCGATCAGCGGCACGTGGCTGAACGCCTGCGGGAAGTTGCCCACCTGGCGCTGCTGGCCCGCGTCCCACTCCTCGGCCAGCAGGCCCAGGTCGTTGCGCAGGGACAGCAGCTTCTCGAAGAGCCGGCGGGCCTCGTCGACCCGGCCGATCATCGCCAGGTCGTCCGCCAGCCAGAACGAGCAGGCCAGGAACGCGCCCTCGTCGCCCTCCAGGCCGTCCACGCCCGCGTCGTCGCCGGCGGTCGGGTAGCGGAGCACGAAGCCGTCCTCCGTGGACAGCTCCCGCTGGATCGCCTCGATCGTGCCGATGACCCGCTTGTCGTCGGGCGGCAGGAAGCCCATCTGCGGGATCAGCAGCAGGGAGGCGTCCAGCTCCTTCGACCCGTAGGACTGGGTGAAGGTGTTGCGCTCCTTGTCGTAGCCCCGCTCGCAGACGTCGCGGTGGATGTCGTCGCGCAGCTCGCGCCACCGCTCCAGCGGGCCCTCCGAGTCACCGGACTCGATGAGTTTGATGGTCCGGTCGACGGCGACCCAGGCCATCACCTTGGAGTGCACGAAGTGCCGGCGCGGCCCGCGCACCTCCCAGATGCCCTCGTCCGGCTCGCTCCAGTGCTTCTCCAGGTACTCGATCAGCTTGAGCTGGAGCCCGGTGGCGTAGTCGTTGCGGGCCAGACCCGTCATGTGCGCGAGGTGCAGCGCCTCGGTGACCTCGCCGTACACGTCCAGCTGGAGCTGGCCCGCGGCCCCGTTGCCGACCCGGACCGGCGCGGAGCCCTCGTAGCCCGGCAGCCACTCCAGCTCCGCCTCGCCCAGCTCGCGTTCGCCCGCGATCCCGTACATGATCTGCAGGTTCTCCGGGTCGCCGGCGACCGCGCGCAGCAGCCACTCGCGCCAGGCGCGGGCCTCCTCGCGATAGCCGGTGCGCAGCAGCGAGGACAGGGTGATCGCGGCGTCGCGCAGCCAGGTGTAGCGGTAGTCCCAGTTGCGCGAGCCGCCGATGTCCTCGGGGAGCGAGGTGGTCGGCGCGGCGACGATGCCGCCGGTCGGCGCGTACGTCAGGGCCTTCAGCGTGATCAGTGAGCGGACCACGGCCTCGCGGTAGGGCCCGTGGTACGTACACTGCTCGACCCACTCGCGCCAGAAGTCCGCGGTCGCCTCCAGCGAGCCCTCCGGGTCCGCGAGGGCGGGCGGCTCGTGGTGCGAGGGCTGCCAGCTGATGGTGAACGCGATCCGGTCACCGGGGGCGACGGTGAAGTCGGAGTACGTGGTCAGGTTCTCGCCGTAGGTGTCGGCCGAGGTGTCCAGCCACACCGAGTCCGGCCCGGCGACGGCGACCGTACGGGTGTCCACCTTGTGCACCCAGGGGGTGACGCGCCCGTAGCTGAACCGCATGCGCAGCTCCGAGCGCATCGGCACCCGGCCGCTGACGCCCTCCACGATCCGGATCAGCTGGGGTGCGCCGTCGCGCGGCGGCATGAAGTCGGTCACTCTGACCGTGCCGCGCGGCGTATCCCATTCCGATTCGAGGATCAGTGAGTCCCCGAGGTAGCGGCGCCGGTCGGCCGGGGGCGGCTCCGAGCCCTCGGGGCGGGCCGGCCCCAGGCGCCAGAAGCCGTGTTCCTCGGTGCCCAGAAGCCCCGCGAAAATGGCGTGTGAATCGAAGCGGGGCAGGCACAACCAGTCGGCTGTGCCGTCCCGGCAGACCAGGGCAGCGGTCTGCATGTCTCCGATGAGTGCGTAATCCTCGATGCGCCCGGCCACGTGCGTCTCCAGTCGAACGGCCATGTCGCCCCGTGGGGCGCTTACTGCAGGTCAAGAGGTCGTTGCAAGGGGTTGATGTGGGGGAAAAAACTGCGAGCTCGAACCTCGCCCGAGCGAGTGTCCGAGCAGGATACGACGCGCCTGGGGGGTCCGCGCGCCCCTTCTCACCAACTGATCTGAGCCGATTGTGTGAGGGGCGAGTGACGCGAGGGATCGGGGATGTGCGCGCGTGCCGGTGGCCGGAAGCGGTCTCCCCCTGTCGCTGTTACCCTGGTAGCCCGTGGACCGGTGGTCGTCGGCGAGAGCAGACGAGGCCCCCGAACCGCAGCGACGGCATCTCCGGAATCTCCGGACGGCAACGCCGGCACGCACCTCACGATCGCGACCACGGGAGCCCCCTTTGGCTATGCAGCCCACATCCACGACGACCAAGCACATCTTCGTCACCGGGGGTGTCGCCTCTTCCCTCGGCAAGGGTCTGACTGCCTCCAGCCTCGGTGCCCTGCTCAAGGCGCGCGGCCTCCGGGTCACCATGCAGAAGCTGGACCCGTACCTGAACGTCGACCCCGGCACGATGAACCCGTTCCAGCACGGCGAGGTCTTCGTGACCAACGACGGCGCGGAGACGGACCTCGACATCGGCCACTACGAGCGCTTCCTCGACGTGGACCTCGACGGTTCGGCCAACGTCACCACCGGGCAGGTGTACTCGCAGGTCATCGCCAAGGAGCGGCGCGGCGAGTACCTCGGCGACACCGTGCAGGTCATCCCGCACATCACCAACGAGATCAAGCACCGCATCCGCCGGATGGCCACCGACGACGTCGACGTGGTCATCACCGAGGTCGGCGGCACCGTCGGCGACATCGAGTCGCTGCCGTTCCTGGAGACCGTCCGCCAGGTCCGCCACGAGGTCGGGCGGGACAACGTCTTCGTCGTGCACATCTCGCTGCTGCCCTACATCGGCCCCTCCGGTGAGCTGAAGACGAAGCCCACCCAGCACTCCGTGGCCGCCCTGCGCAACATCGGAATCCAGCCGGATGCCATCGTGCTGCGCGCCGACCGCGACGTGCCGACCGCCATCAAGCGCAAGATCTCGCTGATGTGCGACGTGGACGAGGCCGCCGTGGTGGCCTGCGTGGACGCCAAGTCGATCTACGACATCCCCAAGGTGCTGCACACCGAGGGCCTGGACGCCTATGTCGTGCGCAAGCTCGACCTGCCGTTCCGCGACGTCGACTGGACCACCTGGGACGACCTGCTGGACCGCGTCCACAACCCCGACCACGAGGTCACCGTCGCCCTGGTCGGCAAGTACATCGACCTGCCCGACGCCTACCTCTCGGTCACCGAGGCCATCCGGGCCGGCGGCTTCGCCAACAAGGCGCGGGTCAAGGTCGAGTGGGTCGCGTCCGACGACTGCAAGACCCCGGCGGGCGCGCAGAAGGCCCTCGCCGGTGTCGACGCGATCTGCATCCCCGGCGGCTTCGGCGAGCGCGGCGTGATCGGCAAGGTCGGCGCCATCCAGTACGCCCGCGAGAACAAGCTCCCGCTGCTCGGCCTCTGCCTGGGCCTCCAGTGCATCGTGATCGAGGCGGCGCGCAACCTCGCCGAGATCCCCGACGCCAACTCCACCGAGTTCGACGCGGCCACCTCCCACCCGGTCATCTCGACCATGGAGGAGCAGCTCGCCTACGTCGAGGGCGCCGGCGACCTGGGCGGCACCATGCGGCTCGGCCTGTACCCGGCGAAGCTCGCCGAGGGCTCGCTGGTCCGCGAGGCCTACGACGACCAGCCGTACGTGGAGGAGCGCCACCGCCACCGCTACGAGGTCAACAACGCCTACCGCGCCGAGCTGGAGAAGAAGGCCGGACTGGTCTTCTCCGGCACCTCCCCGGACAACAAGCTCGTCGAGTACGTCGAGTACCCGCGCGAGGTCCACCCCTACCTGGTCGCCACCCAGGCGCACCCGGAGCTGCGCTCCCGCCCGACCCGCCCGCACCCGCTCTTCGCCGGCCTGGTGAAGGCGGCCGTCGCCCGCAAGACGGGCGCGGCGGCCGAGGCCGCGCCGGGCAAGTAGCGGCACGCCCGCAGGCGTTACGGTTGACCGGGGCGCGCGTCCGGAGCAGGACGCGGGTCCCGGTCAACGTTTTCGTGGGAGGACGCAGATGGGTTTCCAGGACACGGCCGAGGAATGGCGGGTCACCGCGACCGTGACGCCGTTCCGGGGCAAGAAGACCAGCGTCCGCACCGATGAGGTCGAGATGCCCGACGGCTCGGTGGCGCACCGCGACTACCAGGTCCACCCCGGCTCGGTCGCCGTGCTCGCGCTGGACGACGAGGGCCGGGTCCTGGTCCTGCGCCAGTACCGCCACCCGGTGCGCCACAAGCTGTGGGAGATTCCGGCCGGGCTGCTCGACGTGCCCGGCGAGAACCCGCTGCACGCCGCGCAGCGCGAGCTGTTCGAGGAGGCGTACGTCAAGGCCGCCGACTGGCGGGTGCTGACCGACATCTACACCTCGCCCGGCGGCTCCGACGAAGCCGTACGGATCTTCCTCGCGCAGAACGTCTCCGAGGCCGTCGGCGACCGTTTCGAGGTCGCCGACGAGGAGGCCGACATGGAGCTGGCCCGGGTGCCGCTCCAGGACCTGGTGCGCGGCGCGCTCGCCGGGGACCTGCACAACAGCTGCCTGGTCGTGGGCGTGCTGGCGCTCGCCGCGGTCCTGGCCGGCGACGGCGTCGGCTCGCTGCGCCCCGCCGACGCCCCCTGGCCGGCCCGCCCCTTCGAGGCCTGACGGCCCATCGGTCACCCGGACGCATCCCCCGATCGTAAAAAATGCTGATCCGATCGGGGGATGCGTGCGTCGCGCTCCACCGGGTTCGCCCACCCGCCTGAACTACGCTCTGAATGCCCTGACCGGAGTCCCGGCGGGCGACGCGTGCAGCGAAGTGGAGCGTGGCCCGTGACGGATCAGGCGGTGGACACCAGCGGCCCGGCCGAGGCAGCGGGGACCGAGGAGCCTGCCGCCTGCGAACCGGCCCGATTCTTCGGCCGCGAACGCGAGTTGAAGGAACTGCGCGACGACATCGAGCGCGCCGGACTCGACACCATGGCCGGCCGCCGCAGCGCCCGCGCCCGGGTCCTCCTGATCGCCGGCCGCCCCGGCTCCGGCCGCACCGCGCTGGCCGAGGAGCTCACCCGCCGGCTCCTGGCGACCGGGGACTACCCCGACGGGCTCCTCCGCGTCCGGCTGACCGAGAGCGGCGGCGCCCTCGTCCCCACCGAGCGGGCCGCCCGCGACCTCCTGGGGCAGCTGGACGTGGCCGGACCGCCGGGGGCCGACGTGGACGAGCTGTCCGAGATGGTCCGCGAGGCGCTCGCCGTGCGCCGGGTCCTGCTCCTGCTGGACGGCGCCCCGGACGCCGAACAGGTCGACCCGCTGCTCCCGGACAACCCCGACTGCCTGGTCGTCGCCACCTCCGAGGGCCCGCTGACGGGCCTGTCCGGCGTCCGGCCCTGCACCATCGGCGGCCTGGACGCGGGCTCAGCCGTCCAGCTGCTCGGCCGCGCCATCGGCCAGGTCAGGATCACCGTCGACCCGCTCACCGCCCAGACGCTGGCCGAGGAGTGCGGCGGGCAGCCGGCCGCGCTGGTCATGATCGGGGGCTGGCTGGCCGCCCGCCCGACCGCCTCCGTCGCCGACGCCCGGCGGCAGCTGCGCGAACTGCCGGACGACCCCGAACAGCCCGCCGGCACCCGTCCGCTGACCCGCGCCTTCCGCCTCGTCCACGACTCGCTGCCGCCCACCCCCGCCCGGATACTGCGGCTGCTCTCCCTCGCCCCCGCCGGGCTCGCCGACGCCCACACCGCGTCCGCGCTGGCCGGCTGCTCCGTCTCGGCGGCACGGACCACGCTGGACGACTTCGTGACGCTGGGCCTGCTGCGCCGCGACGGCGCGGACCAGCCGCAGTACGAGGTGCCGGGCTGCCTCGCCGCGCTGCTGCGGGCGCTCCTGGAGGACCGGGACCGGCCGGCCGAGATCCAGCTCGCCCGCGCCCGGATGCTGGAACGCACCGTGCGGCTGCTCCAGTCCTGCCGCGCGGTCACCGACCCCGAGGGCTCCCCGTCCCGGCGCAAACTGGCCGGACTGCCGCGCTCGCTGCGCTTCCCGAACCCCGGGACGGCCGCCGCCTGGCTGCGCGTCCGCAGACCCGCGCTGCTGGCCTGTGCCCGCATCGCCGTCGAGGACGGCGGACTGGACACGCTGGCACGCCGGCTGGTGGCCGCGCTGGTCCGGGCGCTGGCCGCGCACGAGGGCACCGACGCCGCCGCGCCCGACCTCTACGCCCTGCACGGCCTGGTGCTGGCCGTCGCCGAGCGGCGCGACCTGCCCCGCGAGCGGGCTGCGGCCCTGCTCAACCTCGCCGACCTGGACGCCGGGACCGGCAGGACCCGGGAGGCGCTGGCCCGCTACCGCGAAGCGCTGGACGCCGGGCGGGAGGCGAAGGACCTGTACGCCACCGGGCGGGCCATGGAATCGGTGGGCGGCGCCTACGCCGAGCTGGGGGACTACCACCGGGCCTCCGACTGGTACGGCCGGGCGCTCGCCCAGCGCCTCACCCAGGGCGAGCGGGCCGACGCGGCCCGGCTGTACGGGCGGCTCGGCACCGTCCACACCTACGCCGGGCGGTACGGCGAGGCGCTGCGCAACTGGCGGGCCGCCGCGGCCGGCCACCGCAGGCTCGGCGACCTGCCCGCCCAGGCGCGGGCGCTCAGCGAGATGGCCCGGGTGCAGGAGTACGCGGGCCGGCCGCAGGAGTCGCTGCGGACCTGCCGGGAGGCGGTGGAGTGGGCGCGGCGGGCCGAGGACGTGCGTTTGCAGGCCGCGCTGGAGCTCCGGCTCGCCGACACCCTCGACCGCCTCGGGGACCCGGCGGCCGCGGGGCTGCACAGGAGTACGGCGGACAGATTGCTGGGCGAGGAGAGCCCGGCCTACGAAACCCGTAGTGCATCGACTGAAAGTTAATGCTTTGTAAGGCTAGACAGCGGGAAGCCCTTCATTAAACTGGCTCTACCGCGTCAGTTCGCGGTGTCTTCCTATGCGGTGCATCTACCCTGAATGTATCGCTATGCCCGGATTACCCTCTGAGCCAAGGACCGTGATCGACGTGAAGGTCGGCATCCCCCGCGAAGTCAAGAACAACGAGTTCCGCGTGGCGATCACGCCCGCCGGCGTGCATGAACTCGTCCGCCACGGCCACCAGGTCGTCGTCGAGCAGAACGCCGGAGCGGGCTCCTCCATCACGGACGAGGAGTACGTCGGGGCCGGGGCGCAGATCCTCCCCACCGCCGACGAGGTCTGGGCCGCCGCCGACCTGGTGCTCAAGGTCAAGGAGCCGGTCGCCGAGGAGTACCACCGCCTCCGCAAGGGCCAGACCCTCTTCACGTACCTGCACCTCGCCGCCTCCCGCGCCTGCACGGACGCGCTGCTGGAGTCGGGCACGACGGCCATCGCCTACGAGACCGTCGAGACGTCGGGCCGCGCGCTGCCGCTGCTCGCCCCGATGTCCGAGGTCGCCGGCCGGCTGGCCCCGCAGGTCGGCGCGTACCACCTGATGCGCTCGGCCGGCGGCCGAGGCGTGCTGCCCGGAGGGGTGCCCGGCACGGCGGCCGGCCGGGCCGTCGTCATCGGCGGCGGTGTCTCCGGCTGGAACGCGACGCAGATCGCGGTCGGTCTCGGCTTCCACGTCACGCTGCTCGACAAGGACATCAACAAGCTGCGCGAGGCCGACCGGATCTTCGGCACCAAGGTGCAGACGGTCGTCTCGAACGCCTTCGAGCTGGAGAAGGCGGTCGTCGAGGCGGACCTCGTCGTCGGCGCCGTGCTGATCCCCGGCGCCAAGGCTCCGAAGCTGGTCACCAACGAGCTCGTCGCCCGGATGAAGCCCGGAAGTGTACTTGTCGACATTGCAATTGATCAGGGTGGCTGCTTCGAGGACTCCCACCCGACGACGCACGCCGAGCCGACCTTCATGGTTCACGACTCGGTCTTCTACTGCGTCGCGAACATGCCCGGCGCGGTGCCCAACACCTCGACGTACGCCCTCACCAACGCGACGCTTCCCTACATCCTGGAGCTGGCGAACCGGGGCTGGGCGGAGGCACTGCGCCGGGACGCCGCGCTCGCCAAGGGCCTCAACACCCATGACGGACTGGTCGTTTACCGCGAGGTCGCCGAGGCGCACGGCCTCGCGCACGTCGAACTGAGCACCCTCATCGGCTGACGGGTCAATCGCGTTCGTCAACCCCGTGCGTCCGGCCGGACCTTGCTGTCAAGGTCCGGCCGGACGCATGCCGGGCCCGCGCGCGCCCCCGAGCAACTCGTCTCGAACGTAACCCTTTAACCGTTTCGTACACCCGCGAAAAGTACGCCCGGAGGGTTGCGCGCCCTTGACAGCGGGGCGTTCGATTGCCGACACAACGGGCCGGGTCCGGCGGATTGTGTTGCTGCGAACCGGTGACACGCCATAGAGTCGCCAATCGTCGGCATGGTGCCACGCTGACCTATCGATAAGTTTCCTGGTCACGTCCAAGGAGGTAAGACGACTTGTGAATGAGTCGACAATTACTCCCGGGGGTGTTCATCCAGGGATGCCTGCACGGGGCCAGAGCCCGAACGGGCTGGAGGCTGTCGGCTCCGTCGCTGTTCGCACCTTCGCCACCCACCAGCACATGACGACAGCCCCTCAGATGATGGACGGCCTACACGTGAACGCCATGGCCGGCAACGAGAGTGGCCGGAACACCGCCCCCCTCGCCGACTTCGACGAATCGCCCCAGGGGCACTTCTACGACCCCGACGCCGAGTACGAGCCCGACCCGGAGTACGCGGCCACCCTCGCGCCCGACGCCGCACGGCAGCGCCGCGAGCGGATCGGCCCGACCGGCCGGCCCCTGCCCTACTTCCCGATCCCGGGCCCGCTGACCGATCACGGCCCCGCGAAGATCATCGCGATGTGCAACCAGAAGGGCGGCGTCGGCAAGACCACGTCGACCATCAACCTGGGCGCGGCACTCGCGGAGTACGGACGACGTGTCCTGCTCGTCGACTTCGACCCGCAGGGCGCCCTCTCGGTCGGCCTCGGAGTCAACCCGATGGAGCTGGACCTCACCGTCTACAACCTGCTCATGGAGCGGGGCATGGCGGCCGACGAGGTCCTGCTCAAGACCGCGGTCCCCAACATGGACCTGCTCCCCAGCAACATCGACCTCTCCGCCGCCGAGGTGCAGCTCGTCAGCGAGGTGGCCCGCGAGTCCACGCTCCAGCGTGCCCTGAAGCCGCTCATGGCCGACTACGACTACATCGTGATCGACTGTCAGCCCTCGCTCGGCCTGCTCACCGTGAACGCGCTGACCGCCGCGCACAAGGTGATAGTGCCGCTCGAGTGCGAGTTCTTCGCGCTGCGCGGTGTGGCGCTGCTCACGGAGACCATCGAGAAGGTCCAGGAGCGGCTCAACCCCGAGCTGGAGCTCGACGGCATCCTCGCCACCATGTACGACTCCCGCACGGTGCACAGCCGCGAGGTCCTGGCGCGCGTCGTCGAGGCCTTCGACGACCACGTCTACCACACGGTCATCGGGCGTACGGTCCGCTTCCCGGAGACCACGGTCGCCGGTGAGCCCATCACCACGTACGCCTCCAACTCGGTCGGTGCCGCCGCCTATCGCCAGCTCGCCAGGGAGGTGCTCGCCCGGTGTCACGCCGAGTGAGTCTGCCCGGGGCCGACGAGCTGTTCCGTACGACCGGGGGGATGGGGCTGCAGTCCTCGTCGCCCGCGGAGCGGAGGCGCAAGGCGAACGGCGAGGCCCGGGTGCCGGCTCCGGCCGGTGAGAACGAACCCGGGACCGAGACGCCGGGCGACACCACCCCGGAGTCCGGTGCCACGCCGGCCCCCGCCCGCCCGGAGCACGCCGCGGCCGACACCGACGCCGGCGACTCGCGCGCAAGGGGCGCCGAGAACGACCGGGTCGCGGTCGCCGCGCGGGCCGGGCGCCGCCCGCAGCCCGCCGCGCAGGAGCCGGTCCCGGCCCCCGTCGTGCAGCAGCAGCGCAGACGCGGCGGCGGACGCGGGGCGAACCGCCGGCCCAGTGGCCGGGAGCGCCACGACGAGAAGATCACGGTCTACGTCTCCGCCGAGGAGCTGATGGACCTCGAACACGCGCGGCTCGTCCTGCGCGGCGAGCACGGCCTCGCCGTCGACCGCGGGCGGATCGTCCGCGAGGCGGTCGCCGTGGTCCTGGCGGACCTGGAGTCGCGCGGCGACGCGAGCATCCTCGTGCGGCGGCTGCGCGGCCGCTGACCGGCGCGGCGCCGGTAGCCTGCCCGGGAGGGCCGCCGCGGCCGAGCGGTCCGGCCCCTCCCGTACGGGCCGCCGCCGCCCGTGTCCCCGCCGCACCTGGATCTCCATGCCGACACCCCACGAGCCCGCCCGCACCGCTCGCCGCCCCCTGGGCCGCGGGCCGGGGGCAGGGCCCGAGCCCGCTCCGGTGCCTGCGCCCGAGCCCGTGGACGAGACGCCCGCGCGGGCCCCGGCTCGGGCACCCGCACCGCAGGAGGTCCGTGCGGCGCCCGAGGACGGCCGTTTCACCGTGCGGCTCGCGAACTTCGAGGGGCCCTTCGACCTGCTGCTCCAGCTGATCTCCAAGCACAAGCTGGATGTGACCGAGGTCGCGCTGTCGAAGGTCACCGACGAGTTCATGGCCCACATCCGGGCGATGGGCCCGGACTGGGACCTGGACCGGACGACCGAGTTCCTGGTGGTCGCCGCGACCCTGCTCGACCTGAAGGCCGCCCGGCTGCTCCCGGCGGCCGAGGTGGAGGACGAGGCGGACCTCGCGCTCCTGGAGGCCAGGGACCTGCTCTTCGCCCGGCTCCTCCAGTACCGCGCGTACAAGCGGGTCGCCGACATCTTCACCGGCCGCCTCGAAGCGGAGGGCCGCCGCTTCCCCCGTACCGTCGGGCTCGAACCGCACCACGCCGAGCTGCTGCCGGACGTCGTCATCAGCATCGGCCCGGAGGGCTTCGCCAGGCTGGCCGTGAAGGCGATGCAGCCCAGGCCCCGGCCGCAGGTCTACGTCGACCACATCCACGCCCCGCTGGTCAGCGTGCGCGAGCAGGCGGGGATCGTGGTGGCGCGGGTCCGCGAGGCGGGGGAGATCAGCTTCCGGGCGCTCACCGAGGACGCGCCGGACACCCTGACCGTCGTCGCCCGCTTCCTCGCCCTGCTGGAGCTGTACCGGGAGAAGGCCGTCGCCCTGGACCAGGACGTGGCGCTCGGCGAGCTGCTGGTGCGCTGGGCCGGGGGAGCCGGGGCCGAGCCCACCGTGACGGACGAGTTCGACCAGGAGGCCCCGGACGCCTCCGATACCCCGCAGGATGTGACGCCATGAGCGAGCAGGACCCCAACGGCTCCGCCGTCGCCGGTCTCGACCTCAAGCCCGCGCTGGAGGCCGTCCTCATGGTCGTGGACGAGCCCGCGACCGAGGTACACCTCGCCAAGGTCCTGGAGCGGCCCGTGCGGGCCGTCGCCGCCGCGCTGCGGGAGCTGGCCGACGAGTACACCGCGCAGCGCCGGGGCTTCGACCTCCGGCTGGTCGCGGGCGGCTGGCGCTTCTACACCCGGCCCGCCTACGCGGCGGCCGTCGAGGGCTTCGTCCTGGACGGCCAGCACGCCCGGCTGACCCAGGCCGCGCTGGAGACCCTCGCGGTCGTCGCGTACCGGCAGCCGGTGAGCAGGTCGCGGGTCTCCGCGGTGCGCGGGGTGAACTGTGACGGGGTCATGCGGACCCTGTTGCAGAGGGGCCTCGTGGAGGAGGCGGGCACGGAACCCGAAACAGGTGCGATCCTGTACAGGACGACGAACTACTTTCTGGAGCGGATGGGCCTGCGTGGCCTGGATGAGCTCCCGGAGCTCGCGCCCTTCCTCCCCGAGGCGGAGGCGATCGAGGCCGAGACGCCAGAGGGTGTGCCGTCGTTCGATCCGGACGCACCGGACACCCCGGATACTCACGCAGACGACAAGACGGACTTTTGATGCGAAGCAGCGGCAGGAACAGCGGTAGCGGCGGCAGCGGCGGGGGCCGGAGCGGCGGCAGGAACAACAGCGGCACCGGGAGGAACAGCAACCCGAACCCGCGGGCTCCCCGCTCCGAGCGCGACGACCAGCGGCAGGAGCGGCCCCGCCGGCCCCGCCCCGAGGAGCGCCGCTACGACGTGGGCTCCGAGAAGCCCGGCGGCGAGGGCGGTGCCCGCAAGGGGCGCGGCGCGGCGGCCCGGGGCGGCGCCAAGGGCGGCCCGAAGAGCGCGCAGGGCGGTTCGAAGGGCGGCGCCCGGCGGGGCCCGTACGGCGCCCCGGCGCGCCCGCGCGAGCTGGACGCCAAGATCGAGCAGCGCAACCGCGACCGGTACGCGAACAAGCCCGAGATCAGGACCCCGAAGACGCACCCGGGCGCCGAGCAGGAGGGCGAGCGGCTCCAGAAGGTCCTCGCCCGCGCCGGCATGGGCTCGCGGCGTGCCTGCGAGGAGCTGATCGACCAGAGCAGGGTCGAGGTGAACGGCGAGATCGTCGTCGAGCAGGGCATGCGCGTCGACGTGCACAAGGACGAGATCAAGGTCGACGGGCTGACCGTCGCCACCCAGTCCTACCTGTTCTTCGCGCTGAACAAGCCGGCCGGTGTCGTCGCCTCGATGGAGGACCCGGACGGCCGCCAGTGCCTCGGCGACTACGTCACCAACCGCGAGACGCGGCTGTTCCACGTGGGCCGTCTCGACACCGAGACCGAGGGCATCATCATGCTCACCAACCACGGTGAGCTGGCCCACCGCCTCACCCACCCCAGGTACGGCGTGAAGAAGACGTATCTGGCGGCCGTCCAGGGCCCGCTCCCGCGCGACCTGGGCAAGCGGCTCAAGGACGGCATCCAGCTGGAGGACGGCTACGCCCGCGCGGACCACTTCCGCGTGGTGGAGAACACCGGCAAGAACTACCTGGTCGAGGTGACCCTGCACGAGGGCCGCAAGCACATCGTCCGCCGGATGCTGGCCGAGGCGGGCTTCCCCGTCGACCGGCTGGTGCGGACGGGCTTCGGGCCGATCGCGCTGGGCGACCAGAAGTCGGGCTGGCTGCGCCGGCTGACCAACACCGAGGTGGGCATGCTGATGCGCGAGGTCGGCCTGTAGCCGTACCCGCCCAGCGTTCGAGAGGCCCGCGGCCGGTCCCGATCCCGGATTCTTCCGGAAGGGAACCGGCCGCGGGCCTTTCGTACGGCCGGGCGAGCCTTTATAGTCACAGTGACTATTAAGGAGGCGGGCGTGAGTCTCGCGGACATACTCGATCCCCTTCAGCAACCCCTGGTGACGGTCCTGGACACCCCGGTCAGCTGGACCGAGGTGCTGGGCTTCGGCAGCGGGGCGCTGTGCGTCTGGCTCGTGGCCCGCCAGCACCTCGCCAACTGGCCGATCGGCATCGCCAACAACCTCTTCTTCATCCTGCTGTTCACCCAGTCCGGGCTGTACGCCGACGCCGGACTCCAGATCGTCTTCATCGCCCTCGCCGCGTTCGGCTGGTGGACCTGGACCCACGGGGGTGGACCAGGGACGGACACCTTGCCGGTGCGGCGCACGACCCGCACCGAGTGGACCTGGCTGCTCGCGGCGGGGGCGGTGGGGACCGTCGCGCTGACCGTCCTGCTCGACCGGGCCACCGACTCGACGGTCCCGGTCTGGGACGGCCTGACCACCGCGCTCTCCCTGGCGGCGACCTACGGGCAGTGCCGCAAGCTGGTCGAGTCGTGGTGGCTGTGGATCGCCGCCGACATCGTGTACATCCCGCTGTACGCGTACAAGGAGCTCTACCTGACCTCGCTGCTGTACGCCGGCTTCCTGACGCTGTGCCTGATCGGCCTGCGCAACTGGCGGCGCGACCTCGCCGCCCCCACCCCGCGACCCGCGAAGGCCCTGGCATGAAACGCTTCCCGCACGGACTCGTGCTCGGCAAGTTCTACCCGCCGCACGCCGGCCACCACCACCTCGTCCGCACCGCGCGGGCCCGCTGCGAGCGGCTGACCGTGCTGGTCTGCGCCGCGTCGGTGGAGTCCGTACCGCTCGCCGACCGGGTCGACTGGATGCGCCGCGCGCACCCGGACGTGACGGTGGTGGGCGCCGTGGACGACACCCGCATGGATCTCCACGACCCCGCGATCTGGGACGCCCACATGGCGGTCTTCACCGGGGCGGTGCCCGAGCGGGTGGACGCCGTCTTCACCTCGGAGTCGTACGGGGACGAACTGGCCCGCCGCTTCGGCGCCGAGTCCGTCTGCGTCGACCCCGCCCGCACCGCCTACCCGGTCTCCGGCACCGCCGTCCGCGCGGACCCGGCCGGCTGCTGGGACTTCCTCGAAGCACCGGTCAGGGCGGCGCTCGCCCGCCGCGTCGTCGTCCTGGGCGCCGAGTCCACCGGCACGACCACGCTGGCCCGCGAGCTGGCCGCCCACTACCGGCGGCGCGGCGGGGTGTGGGCGCGCACGGGGTACGTGGCCGAGTACGGGCGTGAGTTCAGCGAGCGGAAGCTGGCCGAACTGCGGGCCCGGTGGCCCCGGGCCCAGTGGGAGGACGTCACCTTCACCACCCACGACTTCCCGCTGATCGCCGAGGTCCAGAACGCCCGGGAGGAGGAGGCGGCCGGCACCGGGTCCCCGGTGCTCGTCTGCGACACCGACTCCTTCGCCACGACCGTCTGGCACGAGCGGTACGTCGGTGGCCGCAACCCCCTCGTCGAGCGGATCGCGGACCGGGCCCGCCACCACCTGTGGCTGCTCACCGACCACGAGGGCGTCGCCTTCGAGGACGACGGGCTGCGCGACGGGGAGGAGCTGCGGCCCTGGATGACCGACCGGTTCCGGGCCGAACTCACCCGCACCGGTAGGCCGTTCATCGAACTGACCGGCAGCCGCGAGGAGCGCCTGGCCCGCGCGGTCGAGGCCGTCGACGCCCTGCTCGCCGAGGGCTGGGACTTCGCCGCGCCCCTCCCGGAGCACCGATGAGCGCCGCCGCCCCCGAGGGATACGACCCGCACGCCTTCGAACCGTTCGCCGTCACCGTCGACCTGGCCGTCTTCACGGTCCGCGACTCCCGGCTGCACGTCCTGCTCGTCGAACGCGGCGAGGCCCCGTACAAGGGCCACTGGGCGCTGCCCGGCGGCTTCGTCCTGCCCCGCGAGTCCGCGGGCGTCGCGGCCCGCCGGGAACTGGCCGAGGAGACCGGGCTGAGCGGCGACACCGTCTCCGGCCTCCACCTGGAACAGCTGCGCACCTACAGCGACCCCGACCGCGACCCCCGGATGCGCGTCGTCTCCGTCGCCTACACGGCCCTCGTCCCCGACCTGCCGGAACCGCGCGGCGGCGGGGACGCGGCGGGCGCCCGGTGGTGGGACACGGGGCTGACCGGCCCCCTCGCCTTCGACCACGACCGCATCCTCACCGACGCCCGCGACCGCATCGGCGCCAAACTCGAATACACCTGCCTGGCCACCGCCTTCTGCCCGGCGCACTTCACCCTGGGCGAGCTCCAGCAGGTCTACGAAACGGTCTGGGGCGTCCCGCTGGACCGCCCCAACTTCCGCCGCAAGGTCCTCGCCACCCCCGGCTTCGTCCAGCCCGCCGAGGGCGCGCCGCGCCGGACCGGCGGACGCGGCAAACCGGCCGCCCTCTACCGGGCGGGCGACGCCACCACCCTGCACCCCCCGCTGCTGCGACCCGAAGGACGGACCACATGACCACGACCCGCACGCGGAGGGCGGCCACCGGATCGCTGACCGGGCTCGCGCTCGGCGACGCGCTCGGTTTCCCGACCGAGTTCAACGACGTGCCGTCGATCCTCGCCAAGTGCGGGCCCTGGCGCGAAATGGAACTGCCGCGGCCCGCCTTCGTCACCGACGACACGCAGATGACCCTCGCGCTGGGCCGGGGCGTCCGCACCGCCATGGACAGCGGACTGCTCACCCCCGAGCGGCTGGTGGACCCGGTGCGCGCCGAGTTCGTCGCCTGGTACCACTCGCCCGACAACAACCGCGCCCCCGGCCGCACCTGCCTGGAGGCGTGTGAGCTGCTCGACGGCGACCGTGTCTGGCAGGAGGCCAGCCGGACCGGCTCCAAGGGCTGCGGCGCCAACATGCGCGTCGCACCCATCGGCCTCGTCCCCGGCCTCAGCGACGAACAGCGCGCCGGAGCGGCCCAGCTCCAGTCCGCGCTCACCCACGGCCATCCGACGGCCCTGGCCGCCTCCGACCTGACGGCCCACGCGGTGTACCTGCTCGCCCACGGCGCCGAACCGCTCGGACTGATCGGCCAGCTGCGCTCCTACGCCTACGAGAACCGCGACCGCTACCTCACCCGGTGGCTCGGCGACCTGTGGCGCCACACGCACGACGCCTCGCCCGAAGCGTTCATCAGCCGGGGCTGGGACGAGTGCCTGGCCGCGCTGGAGACCGTCCGGGACGCCCTGCGCGACCCGTCACCGGAGACCGACCCGTGCGAGCGGACCGGGGACGGCTGGATCGCCGAGGAGGCCCTCGCCACGGCCCTGCACTGCTTCCTGCTCTTCCCCGGCGACCCCGTCACCGCCCTGCGCCGGGCCGCCTGCACCCGGGGCGACTCGGACTCGATCGCCTGCCTGGCCGGCGCGCTGGCCGGCGCGCACCTGGGGGACGAGGTCTGGCCGGACGCGTGGGCGGAACGGATCGAGTACCGCAGCGACCTGCTGTCGCTCGGGGCGCTCTGGGACGCGTGAGCCGGCGGCGCGCCCCGCTCTCAGCCGGCTGAGGTTCCCCCGTCCGCCGCCAGTGCCGACGCCCGGCGGGTGCGGATCAGGAAGTCCTCGACGCGCGCCCGGTCCGGTTCGGGTGGCAGGGGGGAGGAGGTGGCCGCCTCGTCGTTCTCGGCGGCCAGGAGGGTCATGCGGCGCTCCACCTCGGGCCAGGGCACCTCGCCCCGCTTGACCGCGAGCAGGTCCTCGCGGGCCGGGCCCACGTCGATCGTCAGTTCGCCGGTGCGCAGCAGTTCGCGGCTGCTGGTCAGCAGGCGCAGCAGGTGCATGGCGTGCTTCCAGCGCGGGGCGCCGTACTGGCGGACGTCGGCCTCCAGCTTGCGGCGCTGGCCCAGCGCGTACCGTACGAACGTTCCGTGCGCGTGGCGGGAGAGGAACGCCCCGCGCAGGGCGAGCAGCTCGCGGCCGGTCGCGTCGATCCGCTCCACCAGGGGTGAGTGCAGGCACTCCAGCACATTGGGGTTGGCCCGCAGTGCCAGCTCGCAGAAGCGTTCCAGCTCCCAGGAGAACTGCTCGTCGGCCGGGCCGTCGACATGCGTGGGCGGCTTGTCGAAGCGCCAGAACAGCGGGGTCGGCGCCAGGTACACACCACGCAGGTCGGTGTCGCTGCCCTCCGTCGCGAGGCCGAAGGCGCGCGATCCCATCACGCAGGAGTACACGGTGTGGCCGCGCACCAGGTCCTCACCGGTGGGAGTGATCATGCGGGGGAGGGTACGCGAGGGCCCGCTCCTGGCGCGTCTCATAAAAAGGGCGGCCGGGCGGGGGACCCCGCCGCCCCTCTACGCTGAAGCACAAGCACACGAAGCGGTGGGACGAGCAAGGAGCACGACGTGGCGGTACGAGCGGTCCGCGGGGCTGTCCAGCTGGACCGGGACGAGGCCGGACACATGGACGAGCAGGTCAGCGCCCTGCTCACCGCCGTCCTGGAACGGAACGAACTCGTCGCGGACGACCTGATCAGTATCTGGTTCACGGCCACCCCCGACCTGCACAGCGACTTCCCGGCCGCCGCCGCACGCGGCATAGGGATCGTCGACGTCCCGCTGATCTGCGCCCAGGAGCTGGACATCGAGGGCGCCATGCCCCGGGTGGTCCGCATCCTCGCCCACGTCGAGACGTACCTGGCCAAGGCCGAGATCAGCCACGTCTACCTCGGCGCCACCGCCGCCCTGCGCAAGGACATCGCCCAGTGAGAACCGCCGTCGTCATCGGAACCGGCCTCGTCGGCACCTCAGCGGCCCTCGCCCTCGCGAGCCGCGGCGTCAGGGTCCACCTCGTCGACCACGACCCCGAGTCGGCCAGGACCGCCGCCGCGCTCGGCGCCGGTACGGACGAGCCGGCCGAGGGCCCCGTCGACCTGGCGATCGTCGCCGTACCGCCCGCCCACACCGCCGCCGTGCTCGCCACCGCGATGCGCGACGGCGTCGCCCGGGGCTACCTCGACGTCGCCAGCGTCAAGGGCGGTCCGCGCCGCGAGCTGGAGGCGATGGGGGCCGACCTCACCCCGTACATCGGCTCCCACCCCATGGCCGGCAAGGAGCGCTCCGGGCCGCTCGCCGCCACCGCCGACCTCTTCGAGGGGCGCCCCTGGGTCCTCACCCCGACCCCGGGCTCCGACACCGAGGTCCTCAACCTCGCGCTCGAACTGATCGCGCTCTGCCGCGCCGTCCCGGTCGTCATGGACGCCGACGCCCACGACCGGGCCGTCGCCCTCGTCTCCCACACCCCGCAGCTGATCTCGTCCATGGTCGCCGCCCGGCTGGAGGACGCCGACGAGACCGCCGTACGCCTGTGCGGCCAGGGCATCAGGGACGTCACCCGCATCGCGGCCTCCGACCCCCGGATGTGGGTCGAGATCCTGTCCGCCAACCCCGGACCCGTCGCCGACGTCCTCGCCGGGGTCGCCGCCGACCTGGACGAGACCGTCGCCGCGCTGCGCGGGCTCCAGTCCGCC
Source organism: Streptomyces sp. ATexAB-D23 (assembly GCF_000373645.1). GTDB lineage: Bacteria > Actinomycetota > Actinomycetes > Streptomycetales > Streptomycetaceae > Streptomyces > Streptomyces castrisilvae. The sequence continues at coordinate 33,624 of NZ_KB892079.1, forward strand.
GACGAGGACAAGCGGCGCGCGGGCACCGAGGGCATCCAGGACGTCCTGCGCCGGGGCAACGCCGGCCGGGTCCGGGTGCCCGGCAAGCACGGCGCCGGCCCCGCCGCGTACGAGGTCGTGGCCGTCCTCATCAGCGACCGCCCCGGCGAACTGGCCACGATCTTCGCCGACGCGGGCCGGTCCGGGATCAACATCGAGGACGTGCGCATCGAGCACGCCACCGGCCAGCAGGCGGGCCTCGTCCAGCTCATGGTCGAACCGAGCTCCGCCCCCGCCCTGGCCGCCGCCCTCCGGGAACGGGGCTGGTCGATCCGGCAGTGACCCCGGGGAGCCGGGCCCCGGGGCGCACGCTTGTCCACAGGGGTGGTCGGACCCGTCCCGGCACTCGGTAACCTTGTGCGGGGCGGGTTCACGCGTCCCCGTCCAGCCCGCCCGAGCACCAGGAAGGTGTCCACCACCGTGGAAACCGTAAGCGCCGCCGTCCGGACCGCCCCGGCCGCAGTGATCGTCGCCATCGACGGCCCCTCCGGTACCGGCAAGTCCAGCACCTCCAAGGCCGTCGCCGCCCAGCTCGGCCTGAGCTACCTGGACACCGGCGCCCAGTACCGCGCCATCACCTGGTGGATGCTGAACAACGGCATCGACGTGCGGGACGCCGCGCAGGTGGCGACCGCCGCCGCCAAGCCGGTCATCGTCTCCGGTACCGACCCCTCGGCCCCGACGATCACCGTCGACGGCGAGGACGCCTCCGGCCCGATCCGCACCCAGGAGGTCACCTCCGAGGTCAGCGCCGTCAGCGCCGTCCCCGAGGTGCGCACCCGGATCACCGAGCTCCAGCGCACCATCGCCGCCGGAGCGGAGAAGGGCATCGTGGTCGAGGGCCGCGACATCGGCACCACCGTGCTGCCCGACGCCGACATCAAGATCTTCCTCACCGCGTCGCCCGAGGCCCGTGCCGCCCGCCGCAGCGGCGAGGTCAAGGGCTCCGATCTCGCCGCCACCAAGGAGGCGCTGATCAAGCGGGACGCCGCCGACTCCGGCCGCAAGACCTCGCCGCTCGCCAAGGCGGACGACGCGGTCGAGGTGGACACCACCGAGCTGACGCTCCAGCAGGTCATCGAGTGCGTCGTCACCCTCGTCGGGGAGAAGCGGGCCGCGAAGTGACCGACGCCACGGACGCGCCGTCCGCACGCGGAGCGGCGGTCGGGCGCGGCATCGGAATCGGGCTGATGTACGGGCTCTTCAGGCCCCGTGTCCTCGGCGCCTGGCGGGTCCCCGCCTCCGGACCCGTCATACTCGCGGTGAACCACTCGCACAACATCGACGGGCCGATGCTGATGGGCACCGCGCCCCGGCCCGTCCACTTCCTGATCAAGAAAGAGGCGTTCGTCGGCCCCCTGGACCCGTTCCTGCGCGGAATCGGCCAGCTGAAGGTGGACCGTACGACCGCCGACCGCACCGCCATCACCCACGCGCTCGGCGTGCTGGAGGACGGCGGGGCGCTCGGGATATTCCCCGAGGGCACCCGCGGCGAGGGAGACTTCGCCTCGCTGCGCGCCGGGCTCGCGTACTTCGCGGTACGCAGCGGGGCGCCGATCGTGCCCGTGGCCGTCCTGGGAAGCACCGAGCGCCGCGGACGGTTGATATCAGCACTGCCACCGCTGCGCAGCCGCGTCGACGTCGTCTTCGGAGCACCCTTCGAAGCCGGTGACCGGAGCGGGCGGCGTACGCGCAAGGCGCTGGACGAGGCCACGCTGCGCATCCAGGCCCGGCTGACCGGCCACCTGGAGCATGCCGGGCGCCTCACCGGGCGCACCGGGTAAGACTTGAGTAGTGGACCGCGCGCTGCGTGGTCCATCGATGATGATGCAAAGAGGAACGGACTTCATGAACGACCAGATTCACTCCGGCGGCTCGGACCACGAGCACGGAGAGCTTGGCGATGCCGAGTACGCGGAGTTCATGGAGCTCGCCGCGCAGGAGGGGTTCGACCTCGAAGACGTCGAGGGCGCGATCGGTGAGGCCGGTCACGGACCACTGCCCGTCCTCGCCGTGGTCGGCCGCCCCAACGTCGGCAAGTCGACCCTCGTGAACCGGATCATCGGCCGCCGTGAGGCCGTTGTCCAGGACAAGCCGGGCGTCACCCGCGACCGCGTCAGCTACGAGGCCGAGTGGGCGGGCCGCCGCTTCAAGGTCGTCGACACCGGCGGCTGGGAGCAGGACGTCCTCGGCCTGGACGCCTCCGTCGCCGCCCAGGCGGAGTACGCGATCGAGACGGCCGACGCGGTCGTCTTCGTGGTGGACTCCACCGTCGGCGCCACCGACACCGACGAGGCCGTCGTCAAGCTGCTGCGCCGGGCCGGCAAGCCCGTCGTGCTGTGCGCCAACAAGGTCGACGGGCAGAGCGGCGAGGCCGACGCCACCGCGCTGTGGTCGCTCGGTCTCGGCCAGCCGCACCCGGTCTCCTCGCTGCACGGCCGCGGCACCGGCGACATGCTGGACGCCGTCCTGGAGGCCCTCCCCGAGGCCCCGCCGCAGGCCTTCGGCTCCGCCCTCGGCGGCCCCCGGCGCATCGCGCTCATCGGCCGCCCGAACGTCGGCAAGTCCTCCCTGCTGAACAAGGTGGCGAACGAGGACCGCGTCGTCGTCAACGCGCTGGCGGGCACCACCCGTGACCCGGTGGACGAGCTGATCGAGCTCGGCGGCGTGACCTGGAAGTTCATCGACACGGCCGGTATCCGGCGCCGCGTCCACCTCCAGGAGGGCGCCGACTACTACGCCTCGCTGCGCACCGCCGCCGCCCTGGAGAAGGCGGAGGTCGCGGTGATCCTGATCGACGCCAGCGAGTCGATCAGCGTCCAGGACCAGCGCATCGTCACCATGGCCGTGGAGGCCGGCCGCGCCGTCGTGCTCGCCTTCAACAAGTGGGACACGCTGGACGAGGAGCGCCGCTACTACCTGGAGCGCGAGATCGAGACGGAGCTCGCGCAGGTCGAGTGGGCCCCCCGGGTCAACGTCTCGGCGCTCACCGGCCGACACATGGAGAAGCTGGTACCGGCGATCGAGACCGCGCTCGACGGCTGGGAGACCCGCGTCCCGACCGGCCGGCTGAACGCCTTCCTCGGTGAGATCGTCGCCGCCCACCCGCACCCGGTCCGCGGCGGCAAGCAGCCCCGCATCCTCTTCGGCACCCAGGCGGGCACCAAGCCGCCGCGGTTCGTCCTCTTCGCCTCCGGCTTCCTGGAGCACGGCTACCGGCGCTTCGTGGAGCGCCGCCTGCGCGAGGAGTTCGGCTTCGAGGGCACCCCGATCCACATCTCGGTGCGGGTCCGCGAGAAGCGCGGCCGCAAGAAGTAGGCCCTCGGGTCTGTTCGCGCGCGCATGCGACGCAGCCCCGGACCCGCTCGGTCACCGAGCGGGTCCGGGGCTGCGTCGTGCGGGGAGTCCGTCGTGCGGGGATTCAGGCGTCCCGCGAGCCCGGGGGCAGCGCCGCGGGCCGGCCGCGCCCCGCGTGCCGTCCCACCCGCTGCCAGGAGCCGAGACTCCCGGTGCGCGTGCCCCCGCCGCCGTGGTCTCCCGCGGCGGACCCGGTGCCGGCCGTGACCGCGCCGCCGGGCGCGGAGTGGCCCGAGTGCCCGCGCAGCGGGGCGCGCGAGCCGAAGAGGCCGGTGCCGAAGGCCTGGAGCCCCAGACTCTCCTCGCCGGTCCGGTCGCCCGGCAGCGCCCGGAACGAGCGGCGGTACTCGGAGTACAGCGCGTCGTAGATCGGGGTCTGGGACGGGCCGCCCGATGGGTCCTGCGAGGGACGCATGGCAGGGATCGGGCTCGGACGCTGGTGGGAGGGGTCGTATGAGTGCACGTAGGTGCCAACGACCCCGTCGGCCGTCGGATGCGGGCCCGCCGGAGAAACACCCGTGGGGGAAACAGCTGTTCGCCGTCGGCGCGGGGGTTGCGCGGGCACGGTCAGGTCCCGGCCAGCGGCATGGCCGCGGCGACCAGCAGCCCGCCGGCCGACGCCTTCTCCAGCGCGTCGCGCAGCAGGTCCTCGCGGGGCTGCTGGCCGATCGAGCCCGCCGGAGCGGCGTAGACCAGCACGGTCTGCGACTTGTTGGCGGCGGTCCGCCAGCCCTCGGTGACCTGGAGGGGGGCATGCGCCTGCCACCACGCCACCGGGGAACCGCCCCCCGTGCCCGGCTGGAGCACGGCGTGCAGCTGGCCCATGGCGAGCAGGATCGACCAGCCGTGCAGCACCTCGGGCACCTGGCCCATGCGGTGGACCGGGTGGAAGCCCTGTTCCAGGAGCAGCTGGAGGAACTGGTCGCCGTCCCTTCCGTCCGTGCCGGGCCGGGCGATGGCCCCGGTCGGCTCGACCACCAGGGCGGGGTGCAGCTCGTCGTCGATCAGGACGAGGCCGCTGGTGATCCCGAGGACGGCCTGATCGGGGCTGACCCGGTCCAGCTCCGTCTGCTCGCCGCCGGTGATGCTGCGGACGGCCCCCTGGAGCTGCTCCTCGGCGACCTGGACGACCTGCGAGGGGATGCAGCTGGCGTGCGCGAAGGCGAGGACCGCGGTCTCGTCGCCGACGAACAGCACCGTGCTGGTGCGCTCCTGCTCGGAGTCGCCGGGGGTGCGGCAGGAGGTGCAGTCGTAACTGCCGGGGGCGTTGTCGCCGACGAGCAGCCGGTCGGCTTCGGCATCGCCGATCTCGGCGCGTACGTCCTCGCTGACGTCGAGCATGCGCGGCACGGGTGGCTCCTCGAACTCGGTGCGTGCGCCGGGCGGTTCCCGGCTCATGAGATGACAACGGGCGAGCCGCTGCCGGGGTCACGCGGGAAGACGGACGGAATCGGACCGGGCCGTGCGGGGCGGGCGGGGATCAGCCGACAAAGCGGGAAAAAGCTGTCCTGGCAAGGGTGTTCGGCGGGGCGGGGGCCGGGGGAGAGGCCTGGGGGCCGCCGGGCCGTACGCACTCCGCCGGGGTGGCCGGCGGCCGGTGCGGGTGCCGGAAAGCGGGGCGCGGATCGTCCGCTATACGGTCCGGCGTGTGCGGGCCGTCCTGTCCGATGGTGTGGATATCGTCCCCGCGGGATAAGGGTGCGATAAGGGAGAGTGAATAGCGGGCGACGGCTGTCTTTGCGGGCCGTTATCCGGTGGATAATTCGGCCTCCCCGTGAGGCGAATTTCCCCCTCGTTCAGCCGCCCCGTCAATGCCTCTTGGAAGATCGTTTGCGGGGCTGTGTGATTACTGTGCGTCCGGTTGTGAATCGCACGTTCGGGTGAAGGGGTTCGAGCGGGGCACGTGTCGTGATCCTGTGACACAAGCGTGACCGGTGAGGGACGTGAGGATGCCGTGCGCCCCGGCGCGGCCCCCGCTACCGGTGCGGCCCACGGGCGCCTACGGTGAGAGGCATGGCACCCCTACCGACACCTCCCGCCCAGCCCGACGACGCCACCGGCGCGTATGTGGGGCTCGCCGCCGAGACCGCCGAACAGCGGGCCCGGGAGCGCGGCTGGTCCACCGTCCGGGCCCTTCCGCCGGGCACGGTCATCACCATGGAGTTCCAGGCCGGCCGGATCAACTTCGAGGTCGACGGCGGTGTCGTCAGACGCTGCTGGACCGGCTGAGAGCGCCGCGCCCCCCGTCGTACGTGTGAGGGGCCCCGACCCGGGCAGGGTCGGGGCCCCTCACACGTACGACGGGTGTCAGCCTCCTGCGACCGGCCGGGCCGGAGCCGTACCCCCGCGCGGCGCGCGGTCCGCGTGCGGGGGGCGGCGGCTGCCGGCCGGGGTGACCGGGGTCCGCTCCGAGCGCACCGCGTGGGCCGGGTGCGCGGCGGGCGCCGGGTGGGGGCGCGGGCGGCCGCTCGCGGTCTGGGGGCGTCCGGCCGGGCCGTGCGCGGGGCCCTGCGCCGCCGCCTCGTCCGCGGCCGGCTGTCCGGCCGGCACGGGCAGCGGGGTGCCGGTGGCGGGCGCGGCGGGGACGGGCCGGCTGCCGGGCGCGCCGAGCCTGGCGCGGGCGGCGAAGATCCAGTCCTCGGCGCGGGTGATCAGGGGCTCCACCCAGGGCAGGCCCAGCAGGATCAGCAGGCCGGCGGCCCAGCCGAGGAGCACGTCGCTGAGCCAGTGCGTACCGAGGTACACCGTCGTCAGACCGACCCCGAGCGAGACGATCGCGGACATGGCCGACAGATAGCGCCTGGCCCTCGGAGTGGCGGCCAGGTAGGCCAGGATTCCCCAGGTCACCACGGCGTTGGCGGTGTGGCCTGAGGGAAATATATCGCCGCCGGCGAAGAGCTCGGCCGAGCCGATCCTGGTCGCGTAGTGCGGGCCGAGCCGGCCGAGGCCGATCTTGACCGCGCCCACCGTCAGGTTGAGCAGCAGCAGCGAGGCGCCCAGCGTCAGCAGCGGGCGCAGGGTGTGCTGGCGCCAGGAGCGCCAGCCGAGCCAGCAGGCGACCATGACCGCCGTGGGGCCGCGCTGCCCGAGGACCACGTAGTAGTCGAGGGCGGCGTGGATTTCGGGCCACTGCTGGTAGGGCCGGAAGAGCATGACCTTCCAGTCCAGGGTCACCAGCCAGGAAGACATGAGCACGGCAATGACGATGGCCACATAGAACGCCAACGTCCCGCCGAAGAGAGCGATGCGGTGACGGCTCATCCGCGGTGTCTCTATCTTCGGCGGTTCCGGCTCCCGGTCCAGCCGGGCGAAGATGTCGGTACGCACCCAATCGACGTTACAGCGAGTGAGTGGGCGCGCCGGTCGATCCGGACGCTTTGTGATGACGATGTGATGTGGACTATGTCTCAGTCGGTGGGATTCTCCAAGGTGCCTGAATAACTCCCGAATTCTTTTCCGAGCTTTATGCGACGCGCGTTCGGAAATGGAATTCGATGACGCGGCGGAAGAATGCGCGGGACGCCTGGGACAAGTTTCTCCGGGGCGTGGCGAAACAGAACGGACGGTGTCAGTCCGGTTACGGTACGGCTTCGGGCACGGGGACTTCCGGTGCCGGCCGCGGGGCTCGGGCGGGTCTTCGCAGGTCGTGGCGGTACCCCCGGACGGGGCGGCGTGGCAGGTCCGCAGTGGCGTACGCCACACTTCGCACGGTCGTGCGGTATGAGATCGAGCACATGTGGCCCTGCCGAACTCGCGTACGCTGACGCATCACTCGCCCGTCGACGCCGGGCCCCGAGGGACAGCGGCCGCCGCGCCCGGGTGGGCCCGCCGAGCGCGAGGGACCATTTGGGAGGTAGATGCATGTCCGGGACGCCCACAGCCCGTGTCCGCCTGCGCGCAGCCGCCGACGGTGCCAACCGCTGGGTCGTCCTGGTCGTCCTCTGCCTGAGTCTGCTGCTCGTCGCGCTCGACGCGACGGTGCTGCACGTCGCCGTTCCCGCCGTCACCGAGGACCTCCGGCCCAGCGCCGCGGGACTGCTGTGGATCGTGGACGCCTACCCGCTCGTCTGCGCCTCCCTGCTGATCCTCTTCGGCACCCTCGGTGACCGGGTCGGGCGCCGGCGCGTCCTGCTGCTGGGCTACGCCCTCTTCGGCGTCGCCTCGGCGATGGCCGCTCTGGCCGACACCGCGGCGGTGCTCATCGCGGCCCGTGCCCTGCTGGGCGTCGGCGGGGCGATGATCATGCCGGCGACCCTCTCGATCCTGCGGCAGGTCTTCCCCGACCGGCGCGAACGGGCCGTCGCGATCGGGGTCTGGTCCGCCGTCGCGGCGGTCGGCGCGGCCACCGGGCCGGTCATCGGCGGCTTCCTCGTCGAGCACTTCTGGTGGGGCTCGGTCTTCCTGATCAACATCCCGCTGATGGCCCTGATCCTGCCGCTCGGGCGGCTGCTGCTCCCCGAGTCCCGGGGCAGCGACGACGGGCCCTGGGACGTGCTCGGCGCGCTGATGGCCGCCGCCGGGGTGCTCGGCGTGGTCCTGGGCGTGAAGCGGGCCGGCACCGGCGAGGGGCTGACCGGCCTCGCCACCGTGGTGCCGCTGGTGCTGGGCGCCGCGCTGCTCGTCGCCTTCGTCCGCCGCCAGAAGCGGCGCACCCATCCGCTGATCGACATCGGCATGTTCGCCAGGCCGGCCTTCTCGACGGCGGTGGGCTGCATCGTCCTCGCCATGCTGGCCCTGGTCGGTCTCGAACTCGTCGCCGTCCAGTACCTCCAGCTCGTCCTGGGCCTCAGCCCCCTGGAGACCGGTCTCAGACTGCTGCCGCTCACCTTCGCCGCGATGGCCGCGGGCGCCACCGGCTCCCACACCCTGCGCCGGATCGGGCCGCGCCGGATGGTCGGCTGGGGCTTCGTCCTGACGGCGGCCTCGGTGCTGACGCTGACCGCGATGGGCCGGACCGACCGGCCCGCCCTGCTGACCGCCGCCTTCGTCGCTCTCGGCTTCGGCCTCCAGTCCACGCTGTTCGGCGCGTACGAGTCGATGCTCAGCGAGGCCCCGGCGGACCGGGCGGGCGGGGCCGCCGCCATCGGCGAGACCTCCTACCAGCTGGGCGCCGGGATGGGGATAGCGCTGCTGGGCAGCGTGATGAACGCCGCGTACGCCCCCGGCCTCGCCGGGCTCCCGGCCGCCGGTGTCCCCGCTTCGGCCGGCGCCGCCGCCTCCCACTCGCTCGGCGAGGCCTACCAGGAGGCCGCGCACCTGGGCGGCCCCCTCGGTGCCGTCCTGCGCGCCACCGCCCGGGACGCCTTCATCGACGGGCTGCACATCACGCTGCTGGTCAGCTCCGGTCTGCTGCTGCTCGGCGCGTTCGCCGCGATGAAGCTGCCCCGGGCCATGGAGTGCGCGCCGAAGCTGTGCGAACCCCGGGAATCCGCGGAACGCCTCGACGCGCGGGCCCCCGGGAGCGCGACGCCCCTCCCCGGCGCCCGGGAGGGAGCCGGGGCTCAGCTGCGGCCGCCGGCCCGGCGCAGCCCGGCCGGGGCGGCGGGCTCTGGACGCGCGGCACACCGGGTCGTAACGTCGGCACCGCGGCGTAACTAACGCTGCTAGTTTTCTGCTGTCCACCGACATCTGCTGTCCACCGACATCGGTACCGTGCGAGCCGCCGGAGGCGCCCCCTCATGTCCACCGCCCCCACCTCGAAACTCCCGCCCTTCGACCCCCGCGACCCGATCGGCGTCGACGACCTGCTGAGCCCCGAGGACCTCGCGATCCGCGACACCGTCCGCACCTGGGCCGCCGACCGCGTCCTGCCGCACATCGCCGAGTGGTACGAGAACGGTGAGCTGCCCGGCATCCGGGAGCTGGCCCGCGAACTGGGCTCGCTCGGCGCGCTCGGCATGTCGCTCCAGGGCTACGGCTGCGCGGGCGCCACCGCAGTCCAGTACGGGCTGGCCTGCCTGGAGCTCGAAGCGGCCGACTCGGGCATCCGCTCACTCGTCTCCGTACAGGGCTCACTTGCCATGTACGCGATCCACCGGTTCGGCTCCGACGAGCAGAAGCAGCGGTGGCTGCCCGGCATGGCGTCGGGCGAGACCATCGGCTGCTTCGGCCTCACCGAGCCGGACCACGGCTCGGACCCGGCCGCCATGCGCACGTACGCCAGGCGCGACGGCGAGGACTGGGTGCTCAGCGGCCGCAAGATGTGGATCACCAACGGCTCGGTCGCCGGGGTCGCGGTCGTCTGGGCGCAGACCGGTGAGGGTGAGGCCGGCAGCGGCATCCGCGGGTTCGTGGTGCCGACGGACGCGCCCGGCTTCTCCGCGCCCGAGATCCGGCACAAGTGGTCCCTGCGTGCCTCGGTCACCAGCGAGCTGATCCTGGACGAGGTGCGGCTGCCCGCCGACGCCGTCCTGCCCGGCGTCACCGGGCTGCGCGGACCGCTCAGCTGTCTCGGCCACGCCCGTTACGGCATCGTCTGGGGAGCCATGGGCGCGGCCCGGTCGAGCTTCGAGGCGGCCGTCGACTACGCGCGGACCCGCGAACAGTTCGGGAAGCCGATCGGCGGCTTCCAGCTCACCCAGGCCAAGCTCGCGGACATGGCCGTCGAGCTGCACAAGGGAATCCTGCTCGCCCACCATCTGGGGCGGCGGATGGACGCGGGCCGGCTGCGCCCGGAGCAGGTCAGTTTCGGGAAGCTGAACAATGTGCGGGAGGCCATCGAGATCTGCCGGACCTCGCGCACGATCCTCGGTGCCAACGGGATCTCGCTGGAGTATCCGGTGATGCGGCACGCGACGAACCTGGAGTCGGTGCTCACCTACGAGGGGACCGTGGAGATGCACCAGCTGGTCCTGGGTAAGGCGCTCACCGGCCTGGACGCGTTCCGATGAGCGCCCGCAGGACGGTCAGCTCTGGTTGAAGAAGCCGTCGGCCGGCCGGCCGGCGGTTTCGCCGTTCAGTACCTGGGTGTCGGCGGGGGTCAGCAGGAAGACCCGGGTGGCGACGCGGTCGATCGACCCGCGCAGTCCGAAGATCAGCCCTGCGGCGAAGTCCACCACGCGCTTGGCGTCGGCCGAGTCCATGGACGTGAGGTTCATGATCACCGGGACGCCGTCCCGGAAGAGCTCGCCGATGCTGCGGGCGTCCCGGAAGCTGTCCGGGGTCACGGTGGCGATCCGGCGGCCCGTCTCCTCGGCCGTCTCGGAGGCCACCCGCACCCGAGGATCGGTCACCCAGGCCTGGCCGGTCCCGGTCCGTGCACCCTCGGCGTACTCGTCGTCGTCGTAGTACCGCTCGTCGTTGTCCTCTACGAGGCCCAGCCAGGCACTCGCCTTGCGCACCGATCCCATGGACGCCTCCTCTCACCGCGGTTCCTTGGTGTTCCGCATGTCTTTCGTATCCCTATGGTCGTCCATGATGCGGATCGTGCGCCAAGGGGATAGGCGGCGCGCAGGGCATTCGTGACGGTACTGGTGCAGAGGATGTGGCGATTCGTCAGGGTTCCTGCCGGTAAAGGGCCCTGAAGAAAGAAAATATGATCCACCGGTCCGTACGGGTGACATGGGGGACGTACGGGTGAACGGGCCGCTCGGTACGATGCCGTCGCGCCCGGCAGCGGCGCACACATGAACGACTCCCGGGGGATGAGCGTGTTCGGAATAGTCAGGCCCTGTACGCACCGCCTCTCCGAGGGGCTCAAGGTCGAGTGGATGGCCCATCTCTGCGGGCTGTGTCTGGCGCTCCGCTCCGACCACGGGCAGTTCGCCCGGATCGTCACGAACTACGACGGCCTGATCGTCTCGGTCCTGACGGAGGCTCAGACCGAACGCACCCCCGCGCAGCGCCGCACGGCCGGGCCCTGCCCCCTGCGCTCCATGCGCACCGCCCCGGTCGCGCGCGGCGAGGGCGCCCGGCTCGCCGCCGCCGTCTCGCTGGTGCTGGCATCGGCGAAGGTGCGCGACCACGTCGCCGACCGGGACGGGCTGTTGGCCCGCCGCCCGGTGGCCGCGGCGGCCCGCCGGGTCGCGGCGGGCTGGGACCGGGCCGGGGCGCGCACCGGCGCGCGGCTCGGCTTCGACACCGCGGTCCTCGTCGACGCCGTCGACCGGCAGACCGGCATCGAGCTGCTGGCCGGCCCCGGCACCCCGCTGCTGACGGTCACCGAACCCACCGAGACCGCCACGGCCGCGGCCTTCGCGCACACCGCCGTACTCGCGGGCAAGCCGCACAACGCAGAGCCGCTCGCCGAGGCCGGACGCCTCTTCGGACGCCTCGCGCACCTGCTGGACGCCGTGGAGGACCAGGAAGCAGACGCCGCGTCAGGTGCCTGGAACCCGCTCACCTCGACCGGCACCTCGCGCGCCGAGGCCCGGCGGCTGTGCGACGACGCGTTGCGCGGCGTACGGCTGGCGCTGCGCGACGCGGAGTTCACCGACGGCAGGCTGGCGCATGTGCTGCTGGCCCACGAACTGCGGCGCTCGGTGGACCGCGCCTTCGCCACAGAGGTCTGTTCGCACCGGAGCGGTGGCCTGCCGGCCGTGTCGGGCGACCCGTCAGGAACGGGCCCCGCGGGCTCGTTCGGGCCGCCGCCGGGCAATCCGTACGCCCCCTCCGGACCGGGTGCGCCCTTCGGCCCGCCCCAGCCGCCGCCCGAGCCCCCGCGTGACCGGCGCGGGCTCGTCATGGGCTGCCTGGTGTGGGCGGGGCTCGCCTGCACCTGCCAGATGTGCTGCGGCACCTTCGAGGACCCCTGGTCGCATCAGCGGCGTGAGGGGCTGTGCAGCCAGTGCGACTGCGGGGACTGCTGTGACGGCTGCGATGCGTGCAGCAACTGCTGCGATTGCTGCAACTGCTGTGACGGCTGTGACTGCGGGTGCGACTGCTGAGGCGGCGTCACCCGGCCGTCCCGCTCCGCGAGGTGGCGGAGCGGGACGGCGTGAGGGGAGGGTGCTGCTGTGCTGTGTACGCGAAGGTGCGCGGGCAGACGCCCGGCGCCGGTCGGGGCGCGGGCGGGAAGGCGCGGGAAAAGCAGGGCGTCGGCTCAACAGGAACAGGACCACACGCGACCGAAGTCGATGTGGGAGCGCTTGACCAGCCACTGCTGCGAATGCATGGCCCCAGTGGAACAGGCATCCGGTGACCCGTCAACTGCCCTGAGACCGCCTGCCCACAGTGTGGACAGGCTTGACAGCCCGCTGTGAACAGCGCTTTTCTCGGAGAAGGACCGGGCTGAGGGGCCCGTCCTTCTCGTGTTCCACGCTGCTGTCGTCCGTGCCGAGGGTGCGTCCGTGTTCGATCACCGCATCCACGGAGCTTCCGCATGCCCCCGCAGACCGCCACTCTTGCGCCCGCCTCTGCCGCCGCGCCCCCGGAAGACAACGATGCCGTCCGGTGCGCACGTGCCGCGTCGGGCAGCCGGTGAGCGCCCGGCCCGTGCTGGCCGTCGTCGGGGCGGGGCCGCGCGCCACCGGCCTGGTCGAACGGCTCGCCGCCAACGCTCCCGCCCTGTACGGGAACCGGCCGCTGGACCTCCACCTCATCGACCCCCACCCGCCCGGGAGCGGCCGGATCTGGCGGCGGGACCAGTCCGCGCTGCTGTGGATGAACTCCATGGCCGAGGACGTCACGATGTTCACCGACGACACCGTCCGCCAGGAGGGCCCGGTACGCCCCGGCCCCGCGCTCGACGCCTGGGCCGCGGACGTGCGGGAGGGCCGGACGGACTGCGCCGAGGCCGCCGCCGACCCCCGTATCCGCGCCGAGATCGAGACCCTGCGGGGCCGGGACTTCCCGAGCCGGCGGCTCCAGGGCGCCTATCTGCGCTGGGTGTACGCGCGGTCGGTGGCCGCGCTCCCGCCCGCGGTCACCGTCCACGAACACCGCGACCGGGCCCTGCGCGTCACCGGCCCGCGCGACGGCCGTCAGCTCGTCCACCTGGCCGGCCGCCCCGAACCGCTCGCCGCCGACCTGGTCGTCCTCACCCTCGGCCACCTGGATGCCGGGCCGGACGGTGAACAGCGCGCGCTCTCCGCCTTCGCCCGCCGGCACGGGCTGGTCCACCTGCCGCCCGACTTCACCGCCGACAGCGACCTGAGCGTGCTGCCCGCGGGCGAACCCGTCATCGTCCGGGGCCTCGGGCTCGCCTTCATCGACCTGATGGTGCTGCTCACCGAGGGACGCGGCGGACGGTACGAGAACGGGGTGTACGTGCCCTCGGGCCGGGAGCCCGTCCTGTACGCGGGGTCGCGGCGCGGCGTCCCGTACCGCGCCAAGATCGGCTACGGGTTACGGGGGGAACGGCCGCCACTGCCGCGCTTCTTCGGGCCCGAGCGGGCGGCGGAACTGCTGGACCGGCCGCAACCGCTCCACTTCCACCGGGAGATATGGCCATATACCGATAAAGAGCTCGGACACGCCCACTACCACCGGCTGTTCACCGCCCACCCCGAGCGCACCGCCGCCGACCGGGCCGCCTTCGACGAGAAGTACGCGGCCGCCGAACCGGGCAGCGCCGAACTGCGGGACCTGATCGCCGACGCCGTCCCGGACCCCGCCGACCGGCTCGACCTGGCGGCGCTCGACCGCCCGCTGGACGGGGTGCGCCACGCCTCTCTCGACGGCCTCCAGGAAGCGGTCCGCGCCCACATCGAGGCCGACCTCGCCCGCCGGCACGACCCCGGGCGCAGCGAGGACCTCGCCGTCTTCCTCGGACTGCTCTCGGTCTACGGCACGCTGGTCCGGCTCGGCGACACCGGGAACGAGTGGCACGGCTTCTTCAGCTACCTCGCCTCCGGACCGCCGGGTCCCCGGCTGCGGCAGCTGCTCGCGCTGTCCCGGGCGGGCGTCGTCCGCTTCCTCGGCGCCGGCACCACGGTGGAGGCCGACGAGGAACGGGGCGTCTTCCGGGCGGCGAGCGCCACCGTACCGGGGGAGCGGGTCGAGGCACGGGCCCTGGTCGAGGCCCGGCTCCCCGACCCCGCACCCGGGCGCACCCGCTCCGCCCTGATGCGCACCCTGCACGAGGACGGGGCGGCCGGCACCGCCACCGGGCTGCTCGCGGTCGACCCCGGCGACGGGCGGATCGTGGACCGCGCCGGCCGCCCGCATCCGCGCCGCTTCGCGCTCGGCCCGCACACCGCGGCGCGGGCCGGCGGCGCCTTCACCCGGCCGCGCACCGGTGGCCCGGCGTTCGCCCAGAACGACGCGACCGCGCGCACCGCGCTCACCCTCCTGCGCGACCTCCACCCGGACCCGGGGGACTGAGGACCGCGCTCCGGACACCCTCACCGTGCCGCCCAAGGCCGGCACCCACGCTCCGCCGAAAGGATTTGCCATGCCAGCCCTCAGGCCCCTCCATCTGGCCGCCGAGATCGGCGGCCCGCCCCGCTACGACGCCGCACACCACACCGGACTCGCCCGGCTCGCGGAGGGCGGCGCCCTCGACTTCGTCACCCTCGGCGACTCCTTCGCCCGGCCGGGGCCCGACGCGCTCGCCGTGCTCGCCCGGGTCGCCCCCGCCACCCGCCGCGTCGGCCTCGTCCCGACGGTCACCACCACCCACACCGAGCCCTTCCACGTGTCGTCGGCCGTGGCCACCCTGGACTGGGTCAGCCGCGGCCGGGCCGGCTGGCAGGTCGGCGTGTCCACGACCGAGGCCGAGGCCCGGCTGTTCGGCCGCCGCCCCGCCGCGCCCGCCGGGGACCTCTGGCACGAGGCCGGCGAGTGCGCCGACGTCTGCGCCCGGCTCTGGGACAGCTGGGAGGACGACGCGGAGATCCGCTCCACCGCCACCGGCCGCTTCATCGACCGCGACAAGCTGCACTACGTCGACTTCGAGGGCGCCGCGTTCAGCGTCAGGGGACCGGCCATCGTGCCCAGACCGCCGCAGGGCCACCCCGTCGTCGTCATCGACGGCACGGCCGAGCCGGCCAGGGACGCCGCCGCCCGCCACGCCGACGTCGTCCTCGTACGGGCCACCACCCCCGAGCGGACCGCCGCGATCCGCGACGACGTGCGCCACCGTGCCGCGGCCCACGGCCGGGCCCCCGACGCGCTGCGGGTGCTCGCCGCGCTCACCGTCGACCTCGGCGACGCCGAGACGGCACCCGAACCCGGGCTGGCGAGCGGGCCGCCGCTGGCCGGCCGGGGCACGTACTACCGGGGCGGCCCGGTCGACCTCGCCGACCTGATCACCCAGTGGCACCGGGCCGGCGCGGTCGACGGCTTCCACCTCACGCCGATCACCCCCGCCCGCGACCTCGAACGGATCGTCAACGGCACGGTGGCCCTGCTCCAGCACCGCAGCCTGTTCCGGACCTTCTACCCGGGCGGCACCCTGCGCGAGCACCTGGGCCTGGCCCGCCCCGCCAACCGGTACGCACGCGCGGGGGAGCGGGTATGACGGCCGCCGCCCCGAAACAGATGCACCTCGCCGCGCACTTCCCCGGCGTGAACAACACCACCGTCTGGTCCGACCCGCGCTCCGGCAGCCAGATCGAGTTCTCCTCGTTCGAACACCTCGCGCGCACGGCCGAGCGGGGGCTGTTCGACTTCTTCTTCCTCGCCGAGGGGCTGCGGCTGCGCGAGCACAAGGGGCGCATCCACGACCTGGACGTGGTCGGCAGGCCCGAGTCCCTGACCGTGCTGTCCGCGCTGGCGGCCGTCACCGACCGGATCGGTCTCGCCGCCACCGTCAACACCACCTTCAACGAGCCCTACGAACTGGCCCGCCGGCTCGCCACCCTCGACCACCTCAGCGCCGGCCGGGCCGCCTGGAACGCGGTCACCTCCTCCGACGCCTTCACCGGCGAGAACTTCCGGCGCGGCGGCTATCTGGACCGGGCCGAGATCCTCCGGGCTCCCGGCTCCGCTCGACCAGGGGGAACCCCCTACGCCCGCGCCGCCGAGTTCGTCGCGACCGCCCGCGAGCTGTGGGACTCCTGGACCCCCGAAGGCGCCCCGCGCCCCGTCTCCCACCGCGGCCGGCACTTCACGGTCGAGGGCGAGTTCACCGTCCCGCGCTCCCCGCAGGGCCACCCCGTCGTCATCCAGGCCGGCGACTCCTTCGAGGGCCGGGAGTTCGCCGCCTCCGCCGCCGACATCGTCTTCACCCGGCACGGCACCCTCGACGCGGGGCGCGCCTTCTACGCGGATGTGAAGGGGCGGCTCGCGGCCCACGGGCGGGCGCCCGACGAGCTGAAGGTCATGCCCGGCGTCACCTTCGTACTCGGCGACACCGACGCGGACGCGCGGGAGCACGCGGCCGATATCCGCCGCCGGCAGGTCTCCCCGCAGAACGCGATCGCCGCCCTGGAGCAGGTCTGGGGCCGCGACCTGTCCTCGTACGACCCGGACGGGCCGCTGCCCGCGAGCGATCCGGACCCCGGCGCGGAGCTGGTCCGGGGGCGGGTCCGGCAGGGCGACCCGCTCGCGGTGGCGGCCCGCTGGCGCGCGCTGTCCGAGGAGAAGGGGCTCTCCATCCGGCAGACGGTCATCGAGGCGACCGGCCGCCAGTCGTTCATCGGCAGCCCGGCCACGGTCGCGGCCCTGCTGGCCGAGTACGTGGCGGCCGGCGCCGCCGACGGCTTCATCCTCGTCCCGCACCTCACCCCCGGCGGCCTCGACGACTTCGTCGACCGGGTCGTCCCGCTCCTCCAGGAACGGGGGGTCTTCCGCCGGGCGTACACCGGTTGCACGCTGCGGTCGCACCTCGGTCTCGCCGAACCGGTGTGGAAGGGTTGATCCATGAGTACGCAAGCACAGCAGCAGGCGGCGCGGGACTGGGAGCGCTGGCACGAGGAGCGGACCGCCACGGTCTCGGGGCCGTACGGGCCGCTCTCCCTCACCGGCACCCACTGGCTCGCCGATTACCCGGAGGGGCGAATTCCGGCCGTCCCGGGCCGATGGCGGGAGGAGGACGGCGCCACGGTGCTGGAAGCCGCCCCCGAGGACGGGCTGACCGTCGACGGGAAGCCCTTCACCGGCCGGGTCCGGCTCGGCGCCGACCGGGGGCCGATCGACACGTCCCGGGTGGCGCACGAGGGGCGCAGGCTGGTCGTCCTGAGCCGCGAGGGCCTGTGGGCGGTACGGGTTTTCGACCCGGACTCCGCGGCGCGGCGCGCGTTCCGGGCGATCGGGGCGACCCCGTACGACGCCCGCTGGGTGGTGCCGGGGACCTTCCGGCCGTACGCGGACTCCCACACCGTCCGGGTCGAGAACGCCGACGGTGTGGAGCGCGGGCTCGGGCTCGCCGGGGAGATCGCCTTCGAGCTGGACGGGGCCGGGCACACGCTCCAGGTCGCGGTCGAGCCGGACGGCTCGCTCTGGGCGGTCTTCGCCGACGCCACCAGCGGGAACAGCAGCTACCGCTTCCGGTTCCTGCGGCCCGCCGCGCCGGCCGGGGACGGCTCCGTGACCGTCGACCTCAACCGCGCGCTGCTGCCGCCGTGCGCCTTCGCGGACCACTTCATCTGCCCCTTCCCGCCGCCCGGCAACACCCTTCCGGTCGCCGTCGAGGCGGGGGAGCGCCACCGGATCGACGCCTGAGGCACCGCCTTCGCCCGGCCCCCGCGGGTCCCGCCCGCGGGGGCCGGGCGGTGCCTCTCGCGCCGGGCTCAGGCCAAAAGACGCCCTTGTGCGAGAAGTTGACGCCTTGAATACTCCCGAGCAGCGCTTGTCAGGGACACGGCATGTTCGGAATGCGGACGGATGGCTGTGAACCTGACTGCGCCTCACGGGTCCGACCACCCCACAGGCGGACCCCCGATTCCCCTCGGGAGGAATGACAGTGAGGATCAAGCGCACCACCCCCCTCAGCGGTATAGCGAGACGGAGCAGGGCCATCGCCATCGCGGCGGGCCTCGTGGCCGTCGCAGCCCTGGCCGTCCCCACCGCGCAGGCCAGTTCCAGCGGAACGTACAGCGCCAACCAGATCGCCGCGGCCGGCGACGCCGTCCTCGGCGCCGATGTCGCCGGCACCGCCTGGCGTGCCGACCCGGCGACCGGCAAGCTCGTGGTCACCGTCGACAGCACGGTCTCCGCGGCGGAGATCCAGCAGATCAAGGACTCCGCGGGCAGCAACGCCGGAGCCCTGCGCATCGAGCACACCCCCGGCAAGTTCAGCAAGCTGCTCTCGGGCGGTGACGCCATCTACGCACCCGGCTGGCGCTGCTCCCTCGGGTTCAACGTCCGCAGCGGCAGCACGTACTACTTCCTGACCGCCGGTCACTGCACCGACGGCAAGCCCCCGTGGTACACCAACTCCTCGAACACCACCTACATCGGCCCGACGGTCGTCTCCAGCTTCCCGGGCAACGACTACGGGCTGGTGCGCTACGACAACGCCGCGGTCTCCCACGAGGGCACGGTGGGCAGCGTCGACATCACCGGCGCGGCCAACGCCACCGTCGGGCTGTCCGTCACCCGCCGGGGCTCCACGACCGGCATCCACAGCGGCACCGTCACCGGGCTCAACGCCACGGTCAACTACGGTGGCGGCGATGTCGTCTACGGCATGATCCAGACCAACGTGTGCGCCGAACCCGGCGACTCGGGCGGTCCGCTCTACTCCGGCTCCAAGGCGATCGGTCTGACCTCGGGCGGCAGCGGCAACTGCTCCTCGGGCGGCACGACGTTCTTCC
The DNA here is from genome assembly GCF_000373645.1 of Streptomyces sp. ATexAB-D23. Taxonomy (GTDB): domain Bacteria; phylum Actinomycetota; class Actinomycetes; order Streptomycetales; family Streptomycetaceae; genus Streptomyces; species Streptomyces castrisilvae. The sequence goes on from NZ_KB892079.1 coordinate 52,658, forward strand.
AGCCGGTCACCAACGCGCTGAGCGCGCTCAGCTCGTACGGCATCAGCCTGTACTGACGGCCTGACCGGACCCGCGCCGGCCCGTCGCGTACGGGCGGGCCGGCACGGTACGGACACGGCTCGGCATCAGCCGGCCCCCGGGCGGAACCACGCCCGGGGGCCGGCTTCGTCGTGTCCCGGTGCCCGGACCCGCGAGGAGGAAGAAAGGGGGACGTGAACGCCGCGAGACCGAACCGGTGTTGTCGTGTGTGCGTCCAGGATTCGGCCTTGTGTGCCCATCCGGGCGCTGACCATAGTGGGCGCTTCATCCTCCGTGCACGGACGACCCCACATCATCCGTGCGCGGCCCCCACAGGAGGTCGAAGTTGAAGCATCGACACATATCGAGGAAGCGCGCAGTGCTGGCCGGCTCGGCGGTCGTCGGCCTGGTCGCGGCGGGCGTGACGTTCCAGAGCGCCAACGCCAGTGAGCAGGTGCCGCAGTTCACCGCGCGGACGCTGAGCGCGGACGCGGCCGGGAAGCTCGCCACGGATCTGGGCAAGGACCTGGGGACCGGCGCGGCCGGCGCGTACTACGACGCCGGCAGCAAGCACCTCGTGATGAACGTGGTCGACGAGGCCGCCGCCGAGCGGGTGCGGCAGGCGGGCGGCACGGCCAGAATCGTGCAGAACTCGCTCGCCGACCTGAAGTCCGCCCGCCAGACCCTGGCCGGCAAGGCGACGATCCCCGGCACCTCGTGGGCCGTCGACCCGGTCAGCAACAAGGTCGTCGTCACCGCCGACCGCACGGTCAAGGGTGCCGACCTGAAGAAGCTCGGCGCGGTGGTCGACTCGCTGGGCGGCAAGGCCGAACTCAGGAAGACGGCTGGGGAGTTCAAGCCGTTCATCGCGGGTGGCGACGCGATCTGGGGCAACGGCGGGCGCTGCTCGCTCGGCTTCAACGTGGTCAAGGACGGCGAGCCGTACTTCCTGACCGCCGGGCACTGCACCGAGGCGATCTCCAGCTGGTCGGACTCCCAGAGCGGCGCCGAGATCGGCACGAACGCCGGCTCGGACTTCCCGGGCAACGACTTCGGCCTGGTGAAGTACACCTCGGACACGGCCCACCCCAGTGAGGTCGACCTCTACAACGGCTCCACCCAGCCCATCACCAAGGCGGGCGAGGCCACCGTCGGGATGACGGTGACCCGCAGCGGCTCCACCACCCAGGTCCACGACGGCGAGGTGACGGGCCTGGACGCCACGGTCAACTACGGCAACGGCGACATCGTCAGCGGGCTCATCCAGACCACGGTCTGCGCCGAGCCCGGCGACAGCGGCGGCTCGCTCTTCGCCGGTGACACGGCGATCGGCCTGACCTCGGGCGGCAGCGGTGACTGCTCGTCGGGTGGCGAGACGTTCTTCCAGCCGGTGCCGGAGGCTCTGGCGGCGTTCGGCGCACAGATCGGCTGACCGTTCCGTACGGTGACGCATGGCCCCCGGCTCCGGCCGGGGGCCATGTACGCGTGGGAGAGGACGGGGCGGAGGCACATGGGCAGGACAGCGAGACGATGGGTCCGCATCGGCCTGGGCGTCATCGCCGACAGCCGCGACATCCGCAGGGAGCTGAAGTGGCATCCGCACCGGCTGATGACGGACCGGGACCGGCTGCTGCGCGAGGAGGAGGGGGAGGCCCGCACCCTCCGCCACACCGCCCTGCGGCGCAGGCGGAGCGGGCAGCCGGCCGCCGCCGTGGAGGCGTACGGGCAACTTGTCGCGGCACGGACCCGGGCCTGGGGCGCGGATCATCCGCTCGTCCTGGACACCCGGCTCGCCCTGGCGGGGACGCGGGCCGAGGCCGGTGACGGGGCCGGGGCCGCCCGGGGCTACGAGCAGGTGCTGCCGGACCTGGCGCGGGCACTGGGCGAGGAGCACCCCCGCGTCCCGTGGGCGCGGCGCAACTCGGCCTACTGGCGGGTGCGGCCGGGGTGGACGCCGCCCTTGCCGGTGAGGGGCGAGCTGGAGGGGCCGGTCCGCGAGGCGGTGGTCCTGCGCAAGGAGCCGGACGGATTCGGCGCCCTGCTGAGACTGGCCCGGCTGCGGTGGAACCAGGGGGACGAGGCCGGTGCCGTGGACGCGTACGAGCAGCTGCTCGCGGAGCGGGTACGGGTGCGCGGCGCCGGTCACCACGTCGTGCTGCTCACCCGGCTGACCCTGGCCGGCACGCGGGCGCGGGCCGGTGACGGGGCCGGGGCGGCCCAGGCGTACGAGCGGCTGCTCGACGACATGGTGCGGGTGCTGGGCCCCCGCCACCGGGGCACCCGGTGGACCCGGCGGCAGCGGGACCTGTGGCGGGGCGGCGCGGTGTGACGCGCGCGGAGGCCGGGCCCGCCGGTGTGCGGGCCCGGCCTCCGGGGAAGAGGGCCGGTCAGCCGGCCGCGACCGTTCTGCCGGCACCCGCCGAGGCCGGTGCGACGCCGAAGATGTCCACCGCGTGGTAGTACGTCCAGGCCGTGGCGTTGCACGAGGTCAGCTTGGCGCCGGAGTAGGCGGCGCACACCCGCTTGAGGTCCGAGTAGAGGGCGTTGTCGAGGCGGGCCTTGTTGGCGGAGAACGTGCCGGCGGCCTTGTAGTTGCGGTAGCCGAAGTCGTGGCGGGCGCAGGCCGTCTGGAAGGGGAAGCCGAACGGGTTGTCGGGCGAGCTGCTGCAGTAGTCCGTCGACCAGTCGAAGCCGTACGCGGACCACGCGCCCTGGTTGTTGCGGGCGGAGTTCCACGCGTTGTAGCTGGCGGCGCTCGTCTGCGTCCAGGAACTGAGGACCTGGGGCTTGTCCGCGGGCGCCGCCGATGCGGACGTGGCGGGCAGCAGGGCGAGCGGGAGCGACAGGCCGACGGTGGCGAGCAGGGTGGCGACGCGGCGACGCATGAGCAACCTCCATGGGGTGGGGGGAAGTCGGCACGGCCGCTGACCGGCCTGCCTGCCTTCGCCTCGCGGGTGACACGAGGTCGCCCCAGCATGCCGCCATGTACCTGTCATGCCTAGAGGTGTGATCCCCCTGCTGTGCGGGGTTGTTGTAGGGGGCAGCTGCTGTGCCGCCGCCTTGGCGGGCGGGCCTGTTCCCCTCCTGGGCTCGGTGAACCCCTGGTGCGCGTACGCGGCTGTCTCCTGGCTGTGGAGAACGGCACGGCCGAGAGATGCCGGCCGTGACTTCCTCCCGGCCGCCGGGCCGATGCCGAGGGACGGCCCCCGGCGGGGGCCGCTGACCGACCGTGGCGGGAATCCCCGCCCCTCGGGGCGGGGGGCGGAGGTCAGGCCGGGCTCGACCCGGTGCCGCCCGCCGGCGCCGGACCGGCCCCCGTCCCCGGGGTGTCCGCCGTCTCCGGCTTCCTCCGCAGGGCCAGGAGCATGGTGCCGATCGTGCCCACCACCGCCCAGGCGGACAGCACCAGCAGGGGGCCGGTCACGGCGTTGCCCCTGAAGTACGCGATCGAGCGCGCCGTCCAGGTCGAGGCGCCCGGGGGCAGGGCGGGGCCGATCGCGCGCCAGAAGTCCGGGAGCATGGGCAGCGGGAAGGCGCCGCCCGCGCTCGGGTTGCCCGCGATGACCACGATCAGCACGGCCAGGCCGATGCCGACGATGCCGGTGAGCGCCTCCAGGGCGAGCGTGATCATGCCGACCGCGAAGACGGTCAGCGCGCCCAGGCCCGACATCCCCCAGAAGCTTCCGGGCAGGGCGTTGAGGATCGGGCCGATGATGACGGCGCCGCCGATGCCGCCCGCGATCGAGTACAGGGCCATGACCCCGGTCCGGATGAGTGCGCGCTGACGGTTGGCGGGGCGGCTGCCCGCGCTGATCGCGAGGATCGAGGCGCAGAGGTAGCCGCCGACGCACCAGCCCACGGCCAGGTAGAACGAGGACAGCCCGTCGAAGTCCCGGCGTGAGGCCGGGGCCATGTCCACGGCGCGCACGGTGCGCCCCTGGCTGAGCTCGGCCTCCTTGATGATCTTCGTCAGGGAGTTGGCCAGGACGGTGCCCCCGCCGGAGGCGACCAGCACGGTGTCCTTGGTGCTCCTGGGGTCGACGATCAGGGCGCCGTCGATCTCGCGGTCGAGGATCTGCCGGCGGGCGGTGGCGGCGTCGGCGAGTGCGCGGGGGTCGAGCGGGCCGCCGGGGAGGCCGTTCAGTTCGGTGACGAGGCGGGCGGACATCTGCTGGGGGGCGACGACGCCGAAGGGGACGTCCTTCGCCTTCGGGCTGTGGAGTGCCCCGATGTAGGACGCGATGAACAGCAGCTGGAGCGCCAGCACCCCGATGACCAGCAGTGCGGCCCGGGGAGTGACGGCTCTCTTCACCTCGTCAGCGAAAGTCATGCCCCCACGGTCCGGGCTGCCCGCCGCCCACGCAGTCGGGGCGGGGCCGAACGGTTGAAGGGGGAAGTGCCCGCACACCGGGTATCGTACGAATGTTCGAAACTTGGTTTATGGTGGAGAGCGAGGGGGTGGCCAGCGCGTACGGATCGGCTCAGGAGGTGCAGGTGCCAGGGTTCACGCATCTGCATACCGTCTCCGGGTTCTCCCTGCGGTACGGGGCCTCGCACCCGGAGCGGCTGGCGGAGCGCGCCGCCGAGCGGGGGATGGACGCCCTCGCGCTCACCGACCGCGACACCCTGGCGGGCGCGGTCCGGTTCGCCCGTGCCTGCGAGCGGGAAGGGGTCCGCCCGCTGTTCGGGGTGGACCTCGCGGTGGGCCCCGCGGCAGGGGACGGGCGTACGCGGCGGGACCGGCCCCGGACCCCGGCCCGCGGGGGTGCCTTCGTCGATGAGTCCGCTCCCCGGGTCACCTTCCTCGCCCGCGACGGCGCACAGGGCTGGGCCGAGCTGTGCCGTCTGGTCACCGCCGCCCACGCCGCCGTCCCCGAAGGCGGCCGGCCCCTGGTCGAACGGCTCGCACTGCCCGCCGAAGGGCTCACCGTGCTGCTCGGCCCCGCGTCCGACGTGGGCAGGGCGCTCTCGGCGGGCCGCCCCGACCTGGCCGCCGCCCTCCTCGCCCCCTGGCGGGAGCTGTACGGCGACGACCTGCGGCTCGAAGCCGTCCACCACGGCAGGACCGGCACCGGCCCCGGCTCGCTGCGGCTCGCCGCCCGCACCGTCGGCCTCGCCGCCGAGCAGGGCGTACGGGCCGTGCTGACCAACGCCGTCCGGTACGCCGACGAGGGCCAGGGCCCCGTCGCCGACGTGCTCGACTCCGCCCGCGGGCTCGTCCCCGTGGACCCGCGCCGCGCCCCGCTCGACAGCGGTGAGCGCTGGCTCAAGGACGCCCGCGCGATGGCGGAGAACGCCGAGCGGATCACCATGGCCGCCGGACTCGGCCCGGACGCCGGGGCGCGGCTGCTCGCGGAGACCCGGCACACCGCCGAGGCCTGCGTGGTCGACCCCGGGGGCGACATCGGCCTCGGCTCCGTCCGCTTCCCCGAACCCCGCCTCGTCGGCGCGGACCGGCGCACCGCCCAGCGGGTGCTGACCTCCCGCGCCGCCGCCGGCATGGTCCTGCACGGCTACGACCGCAGGCCGGAGTACTGGGACCGGATGCACCGCGAGCTGGACATCATCGCCCACCACGGCTTCGCCTCGTACTTCCTCACCGTCGCCCGAGTCGTGGACGACGTACGGGAGATGAAGGTGCGGGTGGCCGCCCGCGGCTCCGGCGCCGGTTCGCTGGTCAACCACCTCCTGGGCATCGCCCACGCCGACCCGGTCGAGCACGGGCTGCTGATGGAGCGCTTCCTGTCCAAGCGCCGCTTCGTGCTGCCCGACATCGACATCGACGTCGAGTCGGCCCGCCGCCTCGACGTCTACCGCGCGATCATCGGCCGCTTCGGCGCCGAACGGGTCGCCACCGTCGCCATGCCCGAGACCTACCGGGTGCGCCACGCCATCCGCGACGTCGGCGCCGCGCTCTCCATGAACCCGGCCGAGACCGACCGGCTCGCCAAGGCGTTCCCGCACATCCGGGCCCGCGACGCCCGCGCGGCCATGGAGGAACTGCCCGAACTGCGCGAGGTGGCCAGGACCAAGGAGAAGTACGGGCGGCTGTGGGAGCTGGTGGAGGCGCTGGACGCCCTGCCGCGCGGCATCGCCATGCACCCGTGCGGGGTACTCCTCTCGGACGCCTCGCTGCTGCGCCGCACCCCCGTCATGCCCACCAGCGGCGAGGGCCTCCCGATGTCCCAGTTCGACAAGGAGGACGTGGAGCACCTCGGGCTGCTCAAGCTCGACGTGCTGGGCGTGCGGATGCAGTCGGCGATGGCGCACGCGGTCACGGAGGTGAAGCGGGCCTCGGGCCGGGAGATCGACCTGGACGGTGTGGAGCCGGGCGACCCGGAGACGTACCGGCTGATCAGGACGGCCGAGACGCTGGGCTGCTTCCAGATCGAGTCGCCCGGCCAGCGCGACCTGGTCGGCAGGCTCCAGCCGGAGGACTTCCACGATCTGGTGGTCGACATATCGCTGTTCCGGCCGGGTCCCGTCTCCGCCGACATGGTCCGCCCGTTCATCGAGGCCCGGCACGGCCGGGCGCCGGTCCGCTATCCGCACCCCGACCTGGAGGGGCCGCTGCGCGAGACGTACGGCGTGGTGGTCTTCCACGAGCAGATCATCGAGATCGTCGACATCATGACCGGCTGCGGCCGGGACGAGGCCGACCGGGTCAGGCGCGGGCTCTCCGACCCCGAGTCGCAGGGCCGGATCAGGATCTGGTTCGCCCAGCACGCGGCGGCGCGCGAGTACGGCGCGGAGGTGATCGCCCGTGCCTGGGAGATCATCGAGGCGTTCGGCAGCTACGGCTTCTGCAAGGCGCACGCGGTGGCCTTCGCGGTGCCCACGTACCAGTCGGCCTGGCTGAAGGCGCACCACCCGGCGGCCTTCTACGCCGGTCTGCTCACCCATGACCCGGGGATGTACCCCAAGCGGCTGCTGCTCGCCGACGCGCGGCGGCGCGGGGTGCCGGTGCTGCCGCTGGACGTCAACCGGTCGGCGGCCACCCATCGAATCGAACTGGTGTCCGGTGAGGGGGAGGTGGGGGAGCGCTGGGGGCTGCGGCTGGCGCTCTCGGACGTCCACGGGATCAGCGCGGCCGAGGTCGACCGGATCGAGGCCGGACAGCCCTACAGCTCGCTGCTGGACTTCTGGCAGCGGGCCCGTCCCGGCAGGCCGGCCGCCGAACGGCTGGCCCAGGTCGGCGCGTTGGACGCGTTCGGGGCCAACCGGCGCGACCTGCTGCTGCACCTGTCCGAACTGCACCGCGCCCAGCGGGGCGCGGGTTCCGGCGGTGGCGGCGCTCAGCTCCCGCTCGGCGGCGGCCACCGCACCGCGTCCGTCGGCCTGCCCGACCTCAACGAGGCGGAACGGCTCAGCGCCGAGCTGGGCGTGCTGAGCATGGATGTCTCGCGCCACCTGATGAGCGATCACCACGCCTTCCTCAAGGAGCTCGGCGCGGTCTCGGCCAAGCAGTTGCGCGAGGCGCGGCACGGGGAGACCGTGCTGGTCGCGGGCGCCAAGGCGGCGACCCAGACCCCGCCGATCCGCTCCGGCCGCCGGGTCGTCTTCACCACCCTGGACGACGGTACGGGCCTGGTCGACCTCGCCTTCTTCGACGACAGCCACGCCGCCTGCGCGCACACCGTCTTCCACTCCTGGCTGCTGCTGGTGCGCGGGGTGGTGCAGCGGCGCGGGGCGCGGAGCCTGAGCGTGGTCGGCGCGGCCGCCTGGAACCTGGCGGAGCTGGCCGAGCTGCGGCGTACCGGCGGGCTCGATGCGGTCGCGGCCCGGCTGGCGCAGGTGCCCGAGCCCGAGCCCGGGTCCGGGGCCGGGTCCGGGTCCGGGCCTGGGGAGGCTCCGGCGCCGGCCGGTGACGACGGGCGCCGCATCCGGATGCCCACCGGCTACGAGATGAACCCGTGGGCCGACCTCCGGCCGCCCGGCGAAGGGCTGCCCACCGGAAGGAAACTCTGGCACCAGAGCCCGGGGAGTGCGGGATGAACGAGCTGCGTGGGGGTGACGAGGTACGCGGGGATGACGAGGTACGCGGGGCCGGTGAGGCGCCTGAGGCGCCTGAGGCGCCCGAGGTGCTTGCGGCCGGCGATGTGTCCGAGGCGCTTGCGGCTGACGAGCTGTCCGGGATGGGTGGGGACGACGAGCTGTCCGGGATACGCGGGACCGGTGAGCTGCCCGAGGTGCTTGCGGCCGGTGAACTGTCCGAGGTGCGTGGGGCCGGAGCGGAATCCGGGGTGCTCCTGGCCGGCGAGCAGCCCGGGATTCTCTGTCTGCGGTTCCGGCGGGTCGTCGGCGGGCCCCCGGACGCCGCCGGCTACGCGGGGCTGCTCGCCCTGCTCGGTTCGTTCACCCCGGTCGTCGAGGCGGTGCCGCCCGACGGCGCGCTCGTCGATGTGCGGGGCGCGCTGCGCTACTTCGGGCGGGACGCGAAGGGCCTCGCCTCCGTGATCCGGGTCCGCGCCCTGGCCCTGTACGGGATGGACTGCGCGATCGGGGCCGCCCGGAATCCGATGCTGGCCCGGATGGCGCTGCGGCAGGCCGCGCCAGGGACCACCTTCGTGGTGCCCGCGGGCGGGACCGCCGCCTTCCTGGCGGACCGGCCGGCCGCCGCGCTGGACGGCGTAGGGACGGCGACGGCCCGCACCCTGTGCGGATACGGGCTCGACTCCGTCGGCCGGATCGCGGCCGCCCCGCTCGGCACCCTGCAACGGATCACCGGGGCGCGGACCGGGCGCGACCTGTGGGAACGGGCGCGCGGCATCGACCGCACCGCGGTCGTGCCGAACGCCGCCGCCCGCTCGGTCGCCGCCGAACGGACCTTCCCGCGCGACGAGCTGGACCGGGAACGACAGCGCCGCGCGCTCATGTCGCTCACCGAGGAGCTGGGGGCGAGGATGCGCGGCGAGGGCCAGGTGTGCCGTTCGCTCGCGGTCTCCGTGCGCTACGCCGACCGCACCGGCTACTCGACGCTGACCCGCAGCCGTACCCTGCGCGAGCCCACCGCACACTCCGCGGAGCTCACCGCGCTGGCGTACCGCATCCATGACTCGTTCGCCCTGCAACGGGCCCGGGTGCGGGGGATCGGGCTGCGCGCCGAGGGCCTCGGCGATGCCGGGCGGGCCGCCCACCAGCTGACCTTCGACCCGGTGGACGAGCGGGCGCGGCGGATCGAGGCGGTCGCGGACCGGCTGCGGGAGAGGTTCGGGCCCCGGGCCGTCATGCCGGGACGGCTCGCGGCCTGACTCCGGCCCCCGGCGCACGCGGCCATGCCGGGACGGCTCGTGGCCCGACCGCGTGCGCGGGGCCGGGGACGGCTCGCGGCCGGCCACGGGACGGGGCGTGCCCGGGGGCAGGGCGGCGCTCCGGCCGATCCCGCGCACTTTTTACCGACGCGTAACTTCCCAGGAAACCCTACTCGTGCGTAATTTGGCATGAGCACGCAGAACACGCAGTACTTGTGGTCCGGGCCGCAGGGTGCACAGACGTCGCAACTCCCTTGAGCCGCAAGGAGACCCCACGATGCTGCCCTGGACCCGCGCGCCGCGCTCCCCCCGCGCGCGCCGGACGCTCGCCGCCCTGCTTCTCGCCGTCGCAGCGGTCGCCACCCCCACGGCCACCGCTGCCGCGGCCACCCCCACCGCCGCGACGGCCGCCACCTCGCACGGCTGGAACGACTACTCCTGCAAGCCCTCCGCAGCACACCCCCGCCCCGTCGTCCTGGTCCACGGGACCTTCGGGAACTCGGTCGACAACTGGCTGGTCCTCGCCCCCTATCTGGTGAACCGGGGCTACTGCGTCTACTCCCTCGACTACGGCCAGCTCCCCGGTGTGCCGCTCTTCAACGGCCTCGGCCCGATCGACGAGTCGGCGCAGCAGCTCGCCACGTTCGTCGACAAGGTGCTCTCCTCGACCGGCGCCGCCAAGGCGGACATCGTCGGCCACTCGCAGGGCGGCATGATGCCCAACTACTACCTGAAGTTCCTCGGCGGAGCGGCCAAGGTGAACGCCATGATCGGGCTCGCGCCCGACAACCACGGCACCACCCTGCTCGGCCTGACCAAGCTCCTGCCGTACTTCCCCGGCGTCGGTGACCTGCTCAACGCCGGTACGCCCGGACTCGCCGACCAGGTGGCCGGATCGCCCTTCATCACCAAGCTCAACTCCCTGCCGGACACCGTCCCCGGAGTGCACTACACCGTCATAGCGACCCGGTACGACGAGGTCGTGACCCCGTACCGGACGCAGTTCCTGGACGGGCCGGACGTGCGCAACGTCCTGCTCCAGGACCTGTGCCCGGTCGACCTCTCCGAGCACGTGGCGATCGGGACGATCGACCGCGTCGCCTACCACGAGGTGGCGAACGCCCTGGACCCGGCGCACGCCACCCCGACCACCTGCGCCTCGGTCATCGGTTAGGGCCTGTCCGGACCGCGCAACTCCCGCCCCGCCGCCCGGCGTCCGTGCCGGGCGACGGGACGGGGCGCTGTCCGGCCCCCGGGGCGTCGGCCGCCGGAGCGGGCGTTGTCAGTGGCGGCTGGCACGATCGGACCATGACGACGACCGACTGGGATTCCGCCGCCGCCTCGTTCGACGAGGAGGCAGACCACGGCCTGCTCGACCCGGTGGTCCGCGACGCCTGGGCGCGGCGGCTGAAGAGCTGGCTGCCCACCGAGACCTGCGACGTGCTCGACCTGGGCTGCGGTACGGGGAGCCTGTCCCTCCTCGCGGCCGGCCGGGGACACCGGCTCACCGCCGTCGACAGCTCGCCGCGCATGGCGGAGCGCGCCCGCGCCAAGCTGGCCGGTACGGACGCCGATGTGCTCGTCGGGGACGCGGCCCGGCCCCCCGTCGGCGACCGGAGATTCGACGTGGTCCTCGCCCGGCACGTGGTGTGGCTGCTGCCCGACCCGGCGGCCGCCCTGCGCCACTGGGCGGGGCTGCTGCGCCCCGGCGGAAGGCTGGTGCTGGTGGAGGGGGTGTGGAACGGGGACGGCCTGTCCGCCGAGTACCTCACCACGCTGCTCGCCCCGCTCACCGAGCGCGTCCACCACGAACGGCTGTCCGACGACCGCGATCTGTGGGGCAAGGAGGTCGACGACGAGCGGTACGCCCTGGTGGCCCGCGCGCGCCGGCCGCACCGGCACACCGAGGTCGTGGACGTGCACCTGATCCTCCGTCGCGGCTCCGACGTGCTGCTCGCCCGCCGGGCCGGCACGGGATACGCCGACGGCCTGCTGCACGCCCCGTCCGGGCACGTGGAGGACGGCGAGGACGTGCGGCAGGCGGTGGTCCGGGAGGCGGCCGAGGAGATCGGTCTCGTCCTCGACCCGGAGGAGCTGCGCATGGCGCTGGTCATGCAGCACCGGGCCCCGGGCGGCAGCCCCCGGACGGGGTGGTTCTTCGAAGCGGCGTACGACCGGACCAGGCCCCCGTACAACCGCGAACCGGACAAGTGCTCCGAGCTGGCCTGGTACCCGCTGGACGACCTCCCCGACGACATGGTCGCGTACTGCCGCGCGGGCCTCGACGGCTACCGGGCGGGCGAGCGCTTCCTGATCCACTGGCACGAGGACGGCGACACGGTCGCGTTCGAACCGGAGGGGGAGCGCCGCGCCGTTGCGTTGCCGCCCGGCGGGACCCGCACCGGGCTGCTCCACCACATCGAGCTGTGGGTGCCCGACCTGGCGGCGGCCACGCCCGGCTGGGAGTGGCTCCTGGGCGAGCTGGGCCACGTCCCGTACCAGCGGTGGACGCACGGGCGCAGCTGGCGGCGCGGCGACAGCTACGTGGTGGTCGAGCAGTCGCCCGCCCTGGCCGCCGGAGCGCACGAGCGGAAGCGTCCCGGCCTCAACCACCTGGCCTTCCACGTCGAGGACCGGGCCACCCTGGACACGCTGGTGGCCCGAGCCCCGGACCACGGCTGGCGGCTGCTCTTCGCCGACCGCCATCCGCACGCGGGCGGCGAAGGATGCGTGGCCGCCTATCTGGAGGACGCGGCGGGGTACGAGGTGGAGCTGGTGGTGCGCTGAGGGGGAGCCGGCCGGGGAGGGGCGGGGCTCAGCCCAGCAGGGCGGCGAACCCCTCCTCCGTCCGCGCGAGCCGTTCCAGCTCGTCCAGCGCCGCCACCGCGGCCTTCGCCGCCTCCGGGTCGCGCCCGGCCAGCCCGCTCTCCTCGAACTCCTCCTCGTCCAGCCGCAGGACCCGCGCACGGTCGGCGGACACCCACAGGTCGAGGTCCAGGTCCTCTACGACCAGCTCGCCGTCCCGGATCGCGGCCGGGCGGGTCACATCGCAGTACCAGCCCTTGAGTTCGCCCGAGCCCGTGCGGACCTCCTTCACCGCGAACCAGGCGTCACGCCAGTAGTGCTCGGTGAAGACGTCGCCGGGCTCGAAGCGCACGAAGCCGAAGTCCCGTGTGCCCGGCGCGGCCCAGGGCGCCCGCACGGTCACCCGGACACCGTCGTCGGCGACCAGGGCCGCCGGATACCTGATCTTGGTCTTTCCCGCCTTGACCAGGACGATCGTCAGACCGGCGTCAGCCGAGCCTGCGGACATGGCGTACCTCCGTGGCACAGATCTCGTAGCCGAACCAGCGGTTGACCGCGAGCATCGGACCGTTCCCGGCGTCGTTGCCGGTGAAGGCGTCGGTGTACCCGGCGGCGCGCGCCCGGTGCAGCGAGTCGTTCTTCGCGAGCTTGGCGAGGCCGCGGTTGCGGTGGGCGCGCCGGGTGCCGGTCATCCCCGACCAGTAGCGGCCGGCGCCGTCCGTCCGCGCGGCGCTGAAGGCCGCCACCTCACCGTCGGCCACCACGACCGAGGTGAGGCGGTGGTCGAGGCCGGGGTCGCGCCAGGTCCGGGCGAGCCATTCCTCGTAGTCCGCCAGTTGGGCCGGTGTGTCGCTGGGCTCGTCCTCGGTGGCCTCGGCGTCCATCTCGAACAGTGGGCGCGGGTCGTCCGCGAAGTCGGCGGCGGTCCGCAGCTCGACGCCGGGCGGTAGTTCCTGACGGGGCGGCAGCGGTCCGTTCGCCAGGTCGAGATGGAGGAAGTGCGCCGAACGGCTCGGCGCGTAGCCGCGCTTCCCGGCGAACGCCCGGTTGCCGGGCGTGTCCAGGACCCAGGTGTAGACCGAGGTCGCACCGGCCAGGGCCAGATACTCCTCGGCGGTGCGCAGCAGCAGCGCACCCGCGCCCCGGCCGGTGCGCTCCGGATGCGTGTACGGATTGCAGAACGCCTGCCCGGGTTCGGGGCTCTCGTGGGCGAGGCCCACCTGTGCCGTCCCGATGACCTCGCCGTCCTCCTCCGCGACCAGCAGCCGGTAGCGCCGCCCGGGAGGCGAGCCGGCCAGCTCGAAGACGACCTGCTCCGGCGTGGTGATCATGTACGGGAGGGCCGCGCGCCGCACCCGCACCCAGGCCTCGGCATCCTCGGGCCGGAAGTCGCGCACGATGACAGTCATGGCCCGGACCGTATCCACGCGTCGGGCCCGTCCGCCTCCCATTTTCCGCGGGCCTGGGGCGCGTGGGGGACAATCGCCCCGTGACTTCGAGAATCACTGTGGACCAGGACTCCGGCACCGCCCCGTACGAGCAACTGCGCGCGCAGATCTCCGAACAGGCCCGCTCCGGCGCGCTGCCGGTCGGCTACCGGCTCCCGACCGTACGCGGCTTCGCCGAGGAGCTGGGCCTGGCCGCCAACACGGTCGCCAAGGCCTACCGCGCGCTGGAGGCGGACGGCGTCATCGAGACCCGCGGCCGCAACGGCACGTTCATCGCCGCCGCGGGCGACACCGCCGACCGCAACGCCGCCGCCGCGGCCCGCGACTACGCGGAACGCGCCCGGCGCCTGGGCCTCTCCCGCGCCCGCGCCCTGGAACTGGCCGAGGACGCGGTGCGGGCGGTGTACCCGGGCTGAGGTGGGGCCCGGTCCCTCAGAGGTACAGCCCCGCGTCCGCCCCCGAGTCCTGCTTCGGGACCGAGGCGGGGCGGGTGCCTCGGCGCAGGGCGTAGAGCTCGGCCAGGGTCGCGCCGTCGCGGGGGAGGCCCTCCTCGGTGCCGAGCCAGGCCAGTGACTCCTGGCGGGTCAGGGGGCCCACCTCGATGCGGGCGAGGCAGCGGCCGGGGCGGACGACGGCGGGGTGGAGGCGTTCCAGGTCCTCGTTGGTGGTCACGCCGACCAGGACGTTGCGGCCCTGGCCGAGCAGACCGTCCGTCAGGTTCAGCAGACGGGAGAGGGCCTGGCCGGCCGTGTGGCGGGCCTCGCCGCGGATCAGTTCGTCGCAGTCCTCCAGGAGCAGCAGCCGCCAGCGGCCCTTCGCGTTGCCGTCGTCCTCGCCGATCGCGATGTCCATCAGATAGCCGACGTCGTTGAACAGGCGCTCGGGGTCGAGGACGCAGTCCACCTGGCACCAGTCCCGCCAGGACCTGGCCAGGGTGCGCAGGGCGGAGGTCTTGCCGGTGCCGGGCGGGCCGTGCAGCAGGAGCAGGCGGCCGGCGATGTCGTCCGGGGTGACCTTCATCAGCCGGTCCATCGCCCCGGCCACCGGGGCGGTGTAGTTGGGGCGGACCTCGTCCCAGGAACCGGCCGCGATCCGGCGCGTCGTGCGGTACGGGCCGCGGCGCGGTGAGACGTACCAGAAGCCCATCGTCACGTTGTCCGGCTGCGGTTCCGGCTCGTCGACGACGCCGTCCGTGGCCTCCTTGAGGATCCTCTCGGCCAGTTCGGGGCCGGTCGCCGTGACCGTGACGTCGGCGCCCCGGTTCCAGCGCGAGACGAGCAGGGTCCAGCCGTCGCCCTCGGCGAGCGTCGCGCTGCGGTCGTCGTCGCGGGCGGAACGCAGCACCTTCGCGGCCGGGGGAAGCATGGTGGCGCCCACCCTGACCCGGTCGAGGGAGGTGCTGTGCGAGTGCGGCTGCTCGCCCGTCGCGAAGCGGCCGAGGAACAGGGCGTCGACGACGTCGGACGGGGAGTCGCTGTCGTCGACGTTGAGCCGGATCGGCAGCGCGGTCTCGGGGTTGTCGGACATGGCGCCCATGATCCGGCACCGGGCCATGCGGCGCACCCGTGTTTCGTGACCTTCGCGTGGTTCGGGGTGTTGTGCCAGGTGGCGGCTGACGTGCCGTCATGCGCCTTTCGTTAAAAGCTCATCCGTTCGACTTGGCATGAACACTTCCGGAAATGGCGTCCACACTGCTACCACTGAGTAGGCAGAGATCCTGCCGGTCGGTCCAAGGGAGATTCCGTGAAATTGTCCAGACTTGTGGCGTTCTCGTCCTCGCTCCTGCTCGGTGCTGTCATCGCCCTGACCGGGGCCACCACCGCGAGCGCCGCGTCGTCCGTCGACTACGTCGCCCTCGGGGACTCGTACTCCTCGGGTGTCGGCTCCGGCAGCTACATCAGTTCCAGCGGGGACTGCAAGCGCAGCACGCTGGCCTACCCCTCCCTGTGGGCGGCCGCCAACTCGCCCTCCTCCTTCGCCTTCACCGCCTGCTCCGGGGCGATCACCAGCGATGTCACCGCCAAGCAGCTCGGGCCGCTGAACGCCTCGACCGACCTCGTCTCGATCTCCATCGGCGGCAACGACGCGGGCTTCGCCGACGTCATGACGACCTGTGTCCTCCAGTCGGAGGCCACCTGCCTCAACCGGATCGCCACCGCCCGCAGCTTCGTGGACACCACCCTGCCGGGCCGGCTCGACTCCGTGTACAACGCGATCAGCGCCAAGGCCCCTTCGGCCCATGTCGTCGTCCTCGGCTACCCGCGCTTCTACAAGATCGGCGGCAGCTGCATCGTCGGTCTGAGCGACAAGGTGCGCTCCGCCATCAACGGCGCCGCCGACTACCTCAACGCCGCCACCGCCAAGCGCGCCGCCGACCACGGCTTCAGCTTCGGTGACGTCGCCGCCAAGTTCACCGGGCACGAGATCTGCTCGGGAAGCGCCTGGCTGCACAGCCTGAACTGGCTCAACATCGGCGAGTCCTACCACCCCCTCGCCGCCGGGCAGTCCGGCGGCTACCTGCCCGTACTCAACGCGCTCGACTGACCGCGGGTGCGCCCCGGAAGGGGCGCGCCTTCCGCAGGGTGACCAACTCGCCCCGGAATCGGGCGCATTCGCCGACGGGTCGTCAATCTCCGTATGTGTGTGCGTAATCCTGTGCCCGGGATACACGAGTGCCGGGGCGGGGCGATAGGGTTAACCTGCCCCGGGCCGAGTGCCCTCGTACGGGTGGGGAGTGACATGGAACAGATAACGGTGCGCAGCAGGGCGCGCGTGCCTGCCATTACATGCGGGAGCAGCGCGACGAGTTCGCGCCTCGACCGCCATCTCGCGGTGTTGGGCGGTCCCGTCGTCCCGCAGCGCGAGTCCGCGGAAGCGACGCTGCTGATGCGCGAGCTCACCTCGCGCGACGCCGCGCACAGCCGCCGCAGCAGAAGTGCGCGGGTCTCGCTCTTCGCGCCACTGCGCCGACTGCGTCGTTCGCTCTTCGGCAGCCGCCGCTGACCCGACCGCGGCCCCGGACATCGCATCGCGCTGCTGCCCGCTCTCCCGTCATCCCCGGAGCCGGCAGTGGCGCGTCGCCATGTCCGGACCCGGTCACGCACCGTGTGTGAGCGGGGTGACATGGGTGGAGAGGTAATTCGGTGCCGAAATACTTCTACACTGTCGGCATGCCCGAGAAGCGAGCCGCCCGCCTGAGCCCCGACGAGCGGAGGGCGCAATTGGTGGCAATTGGCGTGGACATGCTGGCCGATCGCTCGCTGGACGAGCTCTCCACCGATGACGTGGCCCGCCGCGCCGGTATATCGCGGGGCCTGCTTTTTCACTATTTCGATTCCAAACGCGACTTCTACCGCTCCGTGGTGCGCAGCGAGTGCGACGATTTCGCCGCCGCCACCGAGCCGGACGCCTCGTTGGAGCCCGTAGCCTGGCTGCGGTCGTTCATCGCCGGATTCGTGGCGTACGTGACCGAGCACCGCAGGGTCTATCTCGCCCTCGTCCGGGGCGCCGCCGGCAGCCACCCCGCCGTCGAGGACATCGTCGAAGCGACTCGCTCCACGCTCGCCCGCCGGGTGGAGGAGGGGCAGCGGCGGCTCGGGATGCCCCACTCGCCCCGGCTGTCCGTCGCCACCCGCGCCTGGATGGCCTTCGCCGAGGAGGCCGTCACCAGCTGGCCGCCGGACGAACCGGACGCCCTCGCGGAACTCGGCGCGTTCCTGGAGTCGAGCTTCATCTGCCTGCTGGGCACCCTGGACCGGCCGGTCGCCCTGCCCGGCCAGGACCTGTCCCCGCTGTGACACCCGGCGTCACAGCAGCGCGAACTGCCCGTCCGGACCCTCCTCCCGGTGATCCAGTACGGAGGCGGGGCGCCGGGCAGCGTCCGGCACCGGCAGCACGCCCGCCGAACGCAGCTCATCCGCCCCGATCCCCGGGCCGGAAGCCAGCGCGCCGGCCAGCTCCTCCTGCCGGGGCCGCAGCTCGGCGAGCAGGGCCAGCAGCGTGATCAGCTCCAGCAGCTCCGAGGTCCACTCCTGCGGCCAGACACGCGGGCCCATCGCCTCCAGGCCGGCCGCCTCCGGCCCCGCCGCCCCGGCAACGGCCGCACGGCGTTCGAACCACAGCTCCAGCAGGCGCACGCCGCTCACCCGGAACTCCCACGCCCCGGCGGGCACCGGCGAGACGCGCCCCGAACCGAGGCTCAGCACCCGCTCATCGGCGTCGTAGGACAGCGGCGCCGGGTCCGGCGGCACGGCGGCCCGGACGTACGGGCGCTGCCCGCCCGGCAGCCGGGGCCGCTTTGCCCCGCGCGCCCCGCGCAGCTGGAGCCGCAGCAGCTCCCGGCCCAGCTCGACCCCCGACGTCCAGTGCGCGGTGTCGGCGGGCAGCGGGACCACGCAGCCGGCGGGGGAGGGGCGGGCCGCCGCCAGGATCCAGGCGAGCGCCGAACCGGCGGTGACGGTGTCCCCGTGGCGGGCGCGCAACAGGTCGAGCAGGCCCGGGGCCAGGTTGGGTTCGAGGCCGCCGGGGCGGCGGTACAGCGGGCGGACGCGGCCGGGGCGGCCCGCCGGGCAGTGGCCGTCGGGGAGCAGCGCCGTCACCGAGAGGGCCGGGCCCGGGTCCCGGGGCACCCGGCCGTGCTCGACCACGAAGAGCTGGTGGCCGTCGGCGACCCGCCACAGCTCGGGCCGGGCCGCGTCGATCAGGCGGTGGTCGGGGAGCAGCCACTGCTCGTCGTACGGCCCGTGCAGGACGCGCACCGGCTCCGGGCAGGGGCCGGACTCGCGGGCGAAGCGGCCGGTGGCGCCGGGGCGGCCGGGCAGGGCGGCCACCGCGGTGTGCTGCGTACGGGAGCGGGTGGGGGCGAACAGCCGGTCGCGCTCCTCGCCCGATGCCCGCACCAGCCGGTCCCAGCGGGCCCGCAGCGACGCCGCGTCCGGGGCGGTCACCCAGGGGCGCCCGGTCCGCAGCGGCCGCACCGACCAGGGCATGAGGTCGTCGAGGAACGGGGCGCGCGGGCCCTCGCCGGAGCCGGCCGCTGCCGGTGCTGACACCGTGTCGTCCTCCCCGTAGCCCACCGGGCCCCGTCCGCCGCCTTCCCCGGCATCGTAACGGCGGCGCCACGCCCGGCGGCAGGGCGCCCCTGGGCGCGGGGGACGGTGTCAGTGCGCCTCCACCGTGACCGAGAAGGAGAAGCGGTCACCCCGGTAGCGGATCTGCGCCACGTCGACCACCCGGCCGCTCTCGTCGTAGGCGACACCCGTGTAGTACAGGATCGGGCTCAGCAGCGGGACGTCGAGCAGTTCGGCGGTGGCCGGGTCGGCGAGCCGGGCCTCGACCGTGTCGGTGATCCGGGAGATCGGGACACCGACGCGGTCGCGCAGCACCTTGGTCATCGGCCAGCGGTCGAGGTCGGCCGCGTCCAGGCGCGCCGCGACCTGCGGATGCACCCAGTTCTGCGCCCAGTTGGTCGGCTCGCCGCTCGCCTCCTCGCACCGCAGCCTGCGGTAGCCGACGACCTCGGAGCAGTCCGGGAAGTACTCCGCGACCTCGCCCGGCACGGGGACCGGCCCGTGGTCGAGCAGGGTGCTGCGCTCGCCCGACTGCTGGGCCACGATCGCGTCGATCGAGCCGAGCAGCCGGACCGGCGAACCGCGGCGGGCGCGCGGCTCGATGAACGTGCCGCGCCGCCGGTGCCGGCTGATCAGGCCCTCCGTCTCCAGCTCCTTGAGCGCCTGGCGCATGGTCAGGACGCTGACCCCGTAGTGCGCGGCGAGCTGTTCCTCGGTGGGCAGCCGCAGCGTGGCGTCCGGTGTGCGGCCCAGTATCGAGGCGCGCAGCGACTGCGAGACCTGGTACCACAGCGGCAGCTTGCGGTTCAGGACCAGCGAGTCGGGCGCGAAGGCGGTGCGGGGCGCGGGGGTGTTCAAAGCGGGCTGCGGCACCTGGTTCTCCTGCATGCGTCGTCGCCGGCTCGGGCGGGGTCCGTCATGGCCTGAAGTTGCTGCTCAGACCCTGCCACACGTCGTCGTAGCCCTGCTGCAGATGGTCCGCCGTCGCCGCCTGCCCGGTCGCGGTGACCGGCCAGCGGGTCTCGAACATGAAGGCCAGGCCGTCGTCGATCTTCTGCGGCTTCAGCTCCGCCGCGCTCGCCCGGTCGAAGGTCTCCCGGTCCGGACCGTGCGCCGACATCATGTTGTGCAGCGAGCCCCCGCCGGGTACGAAACCGCCCTCCCCGGCCGTCTTCGCGTCGTACGCGCCCTCGATCAGGCCCATGTACTCGCTCATCACGTTGCGGTGGAAGTAGGGCGGGCGGAAGGTGTCCTCACCGACCAGCCAGCGCGGCGCGAACACCACGAAGTCGACTCCGGCCAGACCCGGCGTGTCCGACGGCGAGGTCAGCACCGTGAAGATCGACGGGTCCGGGTGGTCGTAGCTGACCGAGCCGATCACATTGAAGCGGCGCAGGTCGTAGACGTACGGGGTGTGGTTGCCGTGCCAGGCGACGACATCGAGCGGCGAGTGGTCGTACGTGGCCGACCAGAGGTTGCCGCAGAACTTGTTGACCACCTCGACCGGGCGCTCCACGTCCTCGTACGCGGCGACCGGGGCGAGGAAGTCCCGGGCGTTCGCCAGGCCGTTGGCGCCGATCGGGCCCAGGTCCGGAAGGGTGAAGGGGCGGCCGTAGTTCTCGCAGACGTACCCCCGGGCGGTGGCGTCGAGCAGCTCGACGCGGAAGCGGACACCGCGCGGGATCAGGGCGACATGGCCGGGTTCGGCGCGCAGGAGGCCCAGTTCGGTGCGGAGCAGCAGGCCGCCGTGCTCGGGGACGATCAGCAGCTCGCCGTCGCTGTCGCTGAACACCCGGTCCGTCATGGCCGCGTTGGCGTGGTAGAGGTGCACGGCCATGCCGGTGCGCTGCGCCGCGTCGCCGTTGCCGCCCAGGGTCCACAGGCCGGACAGGAAGTCCGTGCCGGGCGCGGGCTCGGGGAGCGGGTCCCAGCGCAGCCGGTTCGGGTCGGGGACGGTCTCGGTGAACGGGGCGGTGCGCAGGGCGCCGTTGCCGGTCCGGACGAACGGCGGATGCGCCGCCGACGGGCGGATGCGGTAGAGCCAGGTGCGGTGGTTGTGGGCGCGCGGCTCGGTGAAGGCGGAGCCGCTCAGCTGCTCGGCGTAGAGCCCCAGCGGGGCGCGCTGCGGTGAGTTGCGGCCGTGCGGCAGCGCTCCGGGCACCGCCTGGGAGCTGTGCTGATTCCCGAAACCGGCGGAATGCTCCAGCCCTTGTGCCGTCTTCCTCGCCTGCTCGATGCCGCTCATGTGCGCTCCCGGTGCCGAAGAAATCCTATGGACAACCGTAGGAATGGAACCGGGGCGAGTCAACGGCATTCGTCGTGCAAGAGGGGTTCAAAAAGCTGAACAATGCTCTACTCTCCCGCACATGTCGTGGACACGAAGACTTCTGGTGGTTCTGGCGGCCCTCGCCGCCGCCCTACTCGCGGCCCCGTCCGCCGCCCAGGCGCACGAGGAACGGCCGGTCACCCTGCCCGACGGCACCGGCAGCGTTCCCGTGTACCGCACCGGCGAGCCCGACCTCCTGGTCTGCAAGACCGACCGGGCCGACTTCGAACGCCGGATATCCGGCTTCCCCGACGCCCTGAAGGCGAGGAACCTCAAGCTCTTCGAGCGGTGCCGCACCTCCGGCTACCGCCATCTGCAACAGGCCGTCGACGCCGTCACCGGCCCCGGGAAGAACATCGCGATCCTCCCCGGCCTGTACGAGGAGGAGCCCTCGCTGCCCGCACCGAAGGGGGAGTGCGCCCGGCTCAAGGCCCCCGACTCCAAGCTCGGCTACCAGATCCTCAGCTACGCCCAGCAGCTCAAGTGTCCGCACAACCAGAACCTGGTGGCCATCCTCGGCAAGAAGGACCTCCAGATCGAGGGCACCGGGGCGGCCCGTACGGACGTCGTCATCGACGCCAAGTACCGCAAGCTCAACGCGATCCGCTCGGACGGCTCCGACGGCGTCTACTTCAAGAACTTCACCGCCCAGCGCACCACCTTCAACTCGCTCTACGTCCTCGCCCAGGACGGCTTCGTCATCGACGACGTCCTGACCCGCTGGAACGACGAGTACGGCTTCCTGACCTTCGCCAGCGACCACGGCCTGTACAAGAACTGCGAGTCCTACGGCAACGGCGACTCCGGCATCTACCCGGGCAGCGCCTCCGACATCAACGACGGCTACGGCTACGAGGTCCCGCGCTACTCGATCGAGATCACCGGCTGCCACAGCCACCACAGCATGGTCGGCTACTCCGGCACCGCGGGCGACTCCGTCTACGTCCACGACAACGAGTTCGACCACAACATGGGCGGCGCCTCGATGGACAGCGCCTTCCCCGGCCACCCCGGACTGCCGCAGAACCACGCCCGCTTC
This sequence comes from Streptomyces sp. ATexAB-D23, assembly GCF_000373645.1. GTDB lineage: Bacteria > Actinomycetota > Actinomycetes > Streptomycetales > Streptomycetaceae > Streptomyces > Streptomyces castrisilvae. Next base: position 74,614 of record NZ_KB892079.1, read on the forward strand.
GAGCGCAACCTCATCCACGACAACAACGCCGACTACTACCGCTACGTCGCCGACGGCACCTGCGCCAAGCCGCCCGCCGAGCGCGGCTACGAGGACGGGGTGGTCTGCCCGCAGATCTCCATGCCGCCGGGCACCGGCATCATCACCGCGGGCGGCAACTGGAACATCTACGAGAACAACTGGATCTACGGACAGCAGCGCGCCGCCTTCTTCCTGAGCGCCGTCCCCGCCTTCATCCGCGGCGAGAACGCCCTCGGCAAGCAGACCGACACCTCCCACCACAACCGGTACGCGAACAACCACCTGGGCACCGACAGGAACGGCGACTCCCACCCCAACCGCACCGACGTCTGGTGGGACGGGCAGGGCGACGGCAACTGCTGGCAGTCGGACACCGGAGCCTCCACCCCCCGCTCCCTGCCCACCTGCGGCGACGAGCGGGGCGCGGTCTCCGGCAGCACCGACCGGATCGCAGGCGAACCCGTCAAACTCGCCCAGCTGCTGGTCTGCGCCGACTACGACGTCCAGGCACGCCGGCTGCCGGCCGGCTGCGACTGGTACGGGGCGCGCGGCATCGAGCGCATCGAGGTGCAGGCCGCCCTGGGCATCGCCGTGGTCCTGGTCCTCGTCGGCGGGGTGCTGTGGTGGCGCCGGCTGCGCTCCAGCAGGCTCGCCACGGCCGCGTCGGTCCTCGGCGTCATCGGCCTCGGCCTCGACGTGGCCGGCTCGACCATGGGCCTGGCGGCCACCTATGTCCCGGCCGTCGCCCTGCTGCTGACCGGCCTCTGGTGGACCGGAATCGGCCTGGCACTGCGGGCGACGCGGCCGGTGCTGGCGTGGGTGACCGTGGCGCTGGGCGCGCTGACGCTGCTGGACGCGCTGGACAAGGGCGTGTTCATGATCCCGTGGATTCCGCTGAGTCCGGCCTGGATACGCGGGCTGCTCGGCCTGGTCTGGGTCGTGTGGGCCGTGGTGGCCGCCGCCCGGCACGGGGAGCGGGGCGCGGAGACGGAGACCGGCGCTGCCGGGGACGACGGCGACGGCGCGGCACCGGTACCCGCCTCGCCCGCACCGGCCACCGCCACCACCCCGGAAGGGGACGCCTCATGAACCGCGCACGCCCCGCCCGTACCGTCCTCGCCCTGCTCACCGCGGCCGTCCTCGCCCTCGGCGCGGGCGCCTGCGGGGGCCGGCCCACCACCCACCACAAGCCCGGCACCAGCCATGCCGAGGACACCGGCAGCAACGGCCGGCTCCTGAGCACCGACGACGGCGACGGCCACCGGCTGCGCCAGGTCGGCGCCGACGGCGCGCCCGGGGTGAGCATCACCGTACGGGCCGACTCCGAGGACGGCTGGAACGTCCACCTCACGGTCCGCAACTTCCGGTTCACCCCGGACAGCGTGGGCGGCGCCGCCCTCGCCGGACGCGGCCACGCCCAGCTCTTCCTGGACGGGCACCCGCTCGCCCGCGTCTACGGCACCTGGTTCCACCTCCCCGAGTCGCTGCTGAGCGCGGCCGGGGGCGGCACCCGGCTCACCGCCGGCCTGTACGCCGACGACCACACCGCCTGGGCCGTCGGCTCCACCCCGGTCCGGGCCGCCGCCACCCTCGGCGACGCCTCCCCGGGCGCCGACGCGACGCCCGACGAGAACACCACCACCGTCGAACTCGCCATCGAGGACGGCAAGGTGAGCCCGGCGCCGGGTCGCACCGAGATCAAGAAGGGCCGCACCGTGCGCCTGCGCATCCGCAGCGACCGCGACGACACCCTGCACGTCCACGGCTACGACAAGAAGGCCACGCTGCCCGCCGGACGCACCGTCACGCTCACCTTCACCGCCGACCGCACCGGCCTCTTCGAGGTGGAGACCCACGAGTCGGACCTGCTCCTGACCCAGCTCGTCGTCCGGTGACGGGCACTCCCGCCCCGGGTGCCGTGAGCGTCCTCGCCCACGGCATCGGGGCCCAGCACGATCTGCCGCTCTCGCCGTTCTACGCCTTCGCGGGCGCCTTCGCCGCGCTCTTCGTCTCGTTCCTGGCGCTCGGCCTGCTCTGGTCGGCCTCCCGCTTCCGCGGCGAGAGCGCGGGACGCCCGCTGCCGGCCGCGATCCAGCGCGCGGCCGACGCCCGCGCCACGCGTGCCACCGCCCGCGCGCTCGGCCTCGCCGCCGCGCTCCTGGTCGTACTGAACCTGCTCATCGGGCCCGCCGACGCGGACCGCAACCCGGCGCCCGGAGCCGTCTACGTGCTCCTGTGGGTCGGGCTCGTCCCCGCCTCGCTGCTCCTCGGGCCCGTCTGGCGGCTGCTCAACCCGCTGCGCACCCTGCACCTCATCGGCTGCCGGGCCCTCGGGCGCGACCCGGAGGCCGGCCGCCCCGTTCCCGCACGCCTCGGCATGTGGCCGGCGGCGGCCGGGCTCCTCGCCTTCACCTGGCTCGAACTCGTCGCCCCCGACCCGGCATCGCCCACCGCCCTGCTGGTGTTCCTCGGCGTCTACGCGGCCGTCCACCTCACGGGCGCCGCCCGGTACGGGGCCCGCTGGTTCGACCACGCCGACGCCTTCGAGGTGTACTCCGGCCTCCTCGCCCGCCTCTCCCCGCTCGGCCGTGCCCGTGAAGTCCCGTCCGGCCCGCGACGCCTGGTCCTGCGCTCCCCGTTCAACGGACTCGACGCCACCCCCCAGCTCCCCGGGCTCGTCGCCACCGTCTGCGTGATGCTCGGCTCCACCGCGTACGACGGGTTCTCCGACTCACCGCGCTGGATCACCACCGTCCAGACCTCCGCGCTCGGCCGCACCACCACGGCCACCCTCGGGCTCCTCGGCGCCGTCGCCCTCGTCGCCACCCTCTACGGGCTCTGCGCCGGGGCCACCCGGCTCGTCTGCGGCCGGCTGCCCCATCCGCTCACCGCCTTCGCGCACTCACTCGTGCCGATCGCCCTCGGCTACCTCGTCGCCCACTACTTCACGCTCTTCGCCACCGAGGGCCCGCGCACCCTGGCCCTGGCGTTCGGCGCCGACCGGCCCGCCCCGCCCGAACCGCCCCTCGGCCCCGGCGGCGTCGCCACCCTCCAGGTCGTCGCCATCGTCACCGGCCACGTCCTCGGAGTCGTCGCCGCGCACGACAGGTCCGTACGGCTCCTGCCGTCCGGGCGCGCCGTCGTCGGCCAGCTCCCGCTGCTGATCCTGATGATCGCGTACACCGTCGGAGGACTCGCCCTGCTCATCGCCTGAGTCCGCCACCCCCGCCGCCCGCGCAGGAGGCCCACGGCATCATGGAAGGCGTGCCCCATGCGAACACGAACCTCCGCCGCACCCCGGTGCAGCAGCGCAGCGCGGAACGACTCGCCCGGATACTCGACGCCTGCGCCGAACTCCTCGACGAGACCGGCTACGAGCAGCTCTCCACGCGGGCGGTGGCCGCACGCGCCGGGGTGCCCATCGGCTCGGTCTACCGCTTCTTCTCCAACAAGCGCGCCCTGGCCGACGCGCTCGCCCGGCGCAACCTGGACAGCTACGCCGAGCGCATCACCGACCGGCTGACCGCCATCGGGGCCACCGACTGGCGCGGCGCGATCGACGCCGTGCTGGACGAGTACCTGGCGATGAAGCGCTCCGTCCCCGGCTTCGCCCTGGTCGACTTCGGCGCCCCCGCGCCCGACGAGGACCCGGCCGACGACGCCAACCAGCGGGTCGCGGGCCGGCTCGCCGAACTCCTCACGGGCCACCTGGGCCGGCCGGCCGACGAGGACCTGCTGCGGGCCGTCCTGGTCTGCGTGGAGGCCACCGACGCCCTGCTCAAACTCGCCTTCCGCACCGACCCGTCCGGCGACGGCGCGATCGTCGCCGAGACCCGGGTGCTGGTCCAGGCCTACCTCGCGCGTCTGCTGGACTGAGCGCGCCGGGGGCCGTGAACACCCGGAGGGGCCGCCCAACCTTTGCGCGAGTCATTCCCCCACGGGGCGTAGTGGGTTAATTTCAGGCCACTGCTGCCGCTCCCCACCGCTCCACCACCATCCTTCACGGGCGGAACACATGACTCGCGCCATCACTCTGAACAACGTCAGCAAGACCTACGGGCGGTCCTCGCGCGCCGTCGACCGTCTCTCGCTCTCCATCGACCCGGGCGAGTTCGTCGTCCTGCTGGGCCCCTCGGGGTGCGGCAAGTCGACCGTGCTGCGCATGATCGCCGGCCTGGAGGACGTCACCGAGGGCGAGGTCCTGCTCGACGGCGAACCGGCCAACCACCTCACCCCTCGCGAACGCGAGATGGCCATGGTCTTCCAGAACTTCGCGCTCTACCCGACCATGACCAACCGGGCCAACATCGGCTTCCCGCTGAAGCTGGAGAACCCGCGCCAGGACCACAACGAGCGCATCGAGAACACCGCCAGGATGCTCGGCATCGAGCGCATCCTGGACCGGCTGCCCGGCCAGCTCTCCGGTGGTGAGCGCCAACGGGTGGCGATGGGAAGGGCGATTTCACGCCAACCTTCGGCGTTCCTGATGGACGAGCCGCTCTCCAACCTCGACGCGAAGCTCCGCAACCACCTGCGCGCCGAGATCTCCCAGCTCACCAAGGAACTCGGCGTCACCACCGTCTACGTGACCCACGACCAGGCCGAGGCCATGTCGCTCGGTCACCGGGTCGCCGTGATGCGCGGCGGGATCCTCCAGCAGGTCAGCCCGCCGCGCGAGGTGTACGCCCTGCCGGAGAACGTGTTCGTCGCCGCGTTCATCGGGACCCCGAGGATCAACCTGCTCCAGGCCGTCGTGCACGCGCCGCTGGAAGGCCGGATGTCGATCGACATCGGCCGCCAGCGCCTCCCGCTGCCCGAGCCGCTCAGCCCGGACCACCAGCTGCTGCGCATCCAGCAGGGCCGCCGGATCATCGTCGGGCTGCGCTCGGAGGCGGTCCGGATCGCCCCGCCCAGCCAGGCCCGCCCCGGCGAGGTCGCGCTCAGCGGCATCGTGGAGCACGTCGAGTACCAGGGCCACGAGGCGCTGGTCCACCTCAACACCGGCTCGCAGCCCGCCGTCGTGCCGGAGCTGGAATCGGCCCGCACCGACCGGGGGGCCGTGCGCAGGCGCCGCGGCGGCCAGGGCGGTGCCGGTGTGCTGGGACGGATCAAGGAGCGCGCCGCCGGTTACGTCTCGGGGGGCTCCGTCGCCGTCCTGGACGCCCCGGACACCGACGCGCTGCCGCCGGGCGCGCACAGCCCGGACCGCCCCGCCGTCACCGCCAGCGACCTCGTCGTCCGCACCGGCCCCGACATGCGGCTGCGCACCGGGGGACAGGTGCCGCTCCTGGTCGACCTCGCTCACCTGTACGTCTTCGACCACCAGGGCCGCCGGATCTGCCCGCTGCCGAAGGACGTACCCGGCCTGGAGGTGTAGGGCCTGTCGTCACATTCCCGCCTGTCGGCCGACGCCGTGCGCGCACTCTCGCCGCACCGGCCCCGGACCCGGCCGACCCGCCCTCCGGGCGAACGACGGGAATGTGACGTCAGGTCCTAGCGGGGCCGGACCCCGCCCGCTCGCCGCGCGGCGAGCGGGCGGGCGGGGCACGTGACGGGGGTCTCTGGCGTCTGAAAACTAACAGCGCTAGTTTGGGGTCGGACGATCCCGTCCGTCACCGTGCCCGGGAGGAACAGCGATGAAGGCCCACGACGGTATGTACATCGGCGGCGCATGGCGGCCCGCCGCGGGAACGGACACGATCGCGGTCGTGAATCCGGCGGACGAGCAGGTCATCGCCCATGTCCCGGCCGGCACCGCCGAGGACGTCGACGCCGCGGTACGGGCCGCGCGCGCCGCCTTCCCCGGCTGGGCCGCCACCCCGCCCGCCGGGCGCGCCGCCCGCATCGGGGCGCTGCGCGATGTACTGGCCGCCCGCGCGGGTGAGATCGCCGAGACGGTCACCGCCGAACTGGGCGCGCCGCTCAAGCTGTCGCAGACGGTGCACGCCGGCCTGCCGGTCATGGTCGCCGGTTCCTACGCCGAACTCGCCGCCTCGTACGCCTTCGAGGAGCGGCACGGCAACTCCACGGTCTTCCTGGAGCCCGTCGGCGTCGTCGGTGCGATCACCCCGTGGAACTACCCGCTGCACCAGATCGTCGCGAAGGTCGCCCCCGCGCTGGCCGCCGGCTGCACGGTCGTCCTCAAGCCCGCCGAGGACACCCCGCTCACCGCACAGATCTTCGCCGAGGCCGTCGAGGAGGCCGGGCTGCCCGCGGGCGTCTTCAATCTGGTCACCGGCCTCGGCCCGGTCGCCGGACAGGCGCTCGCCGAGCACGAGGACGTCGACCTGGTCTCCTTCACCGGCTCCACCGCGGTCGGCCGGCGGATCGGCGCCCTCGCGGGCGGCGCGGTCAAGCGCGTCGCGCTGGAACTGGGCGGCAAGTCGGCCAACGTCATCCTGCCCGGCGCCGACCTCGCCAAGGCGGTCAACGTCGGCGTCGCCAACGTCATGTCCAACTCCGGCCAGACGTGCAGCGCCTGGACCAGGATGCTGGTCGACGCCGACCGGTACGAGGAGGCCGTGGCGCTCGCCGCCGAGGCCGTCGCCAAGTACGTGCCGGGCGAGCGGGTCGGTCCGCTCGTCAACGCCAAGCAGCGGGCCCGGGTGCGCGGTTACATCGAGAAGGGCATCGAGGAGGGCGCCCGCGTCGTCGTCGGCGGCCCCGAAGCACCCCTGCCCACCGGCTACTACGTCAGCCCCACGGTGTTCGCCGACGTCACCCCGGAGATGACCATCGCCCGCGAGGAGATCTTCGGCCCCGTCGTCTCGATCCTGAAGTACGAGGACGAGGCGGACGCGCTGCGCATCGCCAACGACACGGTGTACGGGCTCGCGGGCGCCGTCTGGGCCGCCGACGACGCCGAGGCCGTCGCCTTCGCCCGCCGGATGGACACCGGCCAGGTCGACATCAACGGCGGCCGCTTCAACCCGCTCGCCCCCTTCGGCGGCTACAAGCAGTCCGGCGTCGGCCGCGAACTCGGCGCGCACGGTCTGGCCGAGTACCTCCAGACCAAGTCCCTCCAGTTCTGACCTCTTCCGGTCTCCGTACCGCCCATCGATCAGCAAGGAGCCAGTCCGTGGTCCGCGCCGCCGTACTGCCCGCCGTCGGAGCTCCGCTGGAGATCACCGACATCACCCTGCCGGAGCCCGGCCCCGGCCAGGTGCGCGTCCGCCTCGCCGCCGCCGGGGTCTGCCACTCCGACCTCTCCCTGTCCAACGGCACGATGCGGGTGCCCGTCCCGGCCGTCCTCGGCCACGAGGGCGCCGGCACCGTCGTCTCGGCCGGCGAGGGCGTCACCCATGTCGCCCCAGGCAACGGCGTCGTCCTCAACTGGGCGCCCTCCTGCGGGAGCTGCCACCACTGCGGGATCGGTGAGGTCTGGCTTTGCGCCGGTGCCCTGGCCGGGGCGGCGAACAGCCACGCCCGCACCGCGGACGGCACCGAACTGCACCCGGGGCTGAATGTCGCCGCCTTCGCCGAGGAGACCGTCGTCGCCGCCAACTGCGTGCTGCCCGCCCCGGACGGCATCCCGCTCACCGACGCGGCGCTGCTCGGCTGCGCGGTGCTCACCGGCTACGGCGCCGTCCACCACAGTGCCCGGGTCCGGGCGGGCGAGTCCGTCGTCGTGTTCGGTATCGGCGGCGTCGGCCTCGCCGTCCTCCAGGCCGCCCGGATCGCCGGCGCCTCGAAGATCATCGCGGTGGACGTGTCCCCGGAGAAGGAGGAGCTGGCCCGCCGGGCGGGCGCCACCGACTACGTCATCGCCTCCGACACCACACCCCGGGAGGTCCGTAAGCTGACCGGCGGCCAGGGCGCGGACGTGGCCGTCGAGTGCGTGGGCCGCGCCGCCACCATCCGCGGCGCCTGGGAGGCCACCCGCCGGGGCGGCCGCACCACGGTCGTCGGCATCGGCGGCAAGGACCAGCAGGTGACGTTCAACGCCCTGGAGATCTTCCACTGGGGCCGGACCCTGACCGGCTGCGTCTACGGCAACAGCGACCCGGCCCGCGATCTGCCGGTGCTGGCCGGCCACATCCGGGCGGGCCGCTTCGACCTCTCGATGATGGTCACCGAACGGATCGCCCTGGACGGCATCCCGGCCGCCTTCGACAACATGATCGCGGGCAGGGGCGGCCGGGCACTGGTGGTGTTCTAGCCGCTCGTCGCACGCCTTGCGGGGGCGGGCTCCAACTGCTCGTACTGGAGCACGAGCCCGTCCACCAGGGCCCGCAGCCCGGTCTCGAAGGCTCCTTCGTCCACCTGCTGGCGCCGTTCGGCCAGCAGGTGCGCCTGGCCCAGGTGCGGGTAGTCGGCGGGGTCGTACGCCGTCTCGTCGTCCACGAAGCCCCGGGCGAAGGAGCCGAGCGCCGAGCCGGTGATGAAGTAGCGCATCAGGGCGCCGATGTACGTGGCCTGGGCCGGCGGCCACCCCGCGCGCACCATCGCGCCGAACACGGCGTCCGCCACCCGCAGCCCGGCCGGCCTGCGCCCGGGGCCCCGGGCGAGCACCGGGACGATGTGCGGGTGCGCGGCGAGCGCCGCACGGTAGGAGAGCGCCCAGTCGTGCAGGGCGGCCCGCCAGTCACGCGGATCGGACTCCTCGAACATCGACAGGTCGACCTGCGCGGAGACGGCGTCGGCGACCGCGTCCAGGATCTCGTCCTTGTTGCGGAAGTGGTTGTACAGGGACGGCCCGCTGACCCCCAGTTCCGCCGCGAGGCGGCGCGTCGACACGGCGTCCAGGCCCTCGGCGTCCACGAGGGCGCTCGCCTTCTCGACGATGCGTTCTCTGCTCAGGAGGGGCTTGCGCGGGCGGGCCATGCGGCACATAGTAGGCCCTGCGAACCTAAAACTAGCAGTGCTAATTTCGAAGAGGGTGCGGCCGATGAATCTGGAGCTCAGCGAGGAGCAGGAGGCCGTCCGCCGGCTCGCCGAGGACTTCGTCGCCCGCGACGTCGCCCCGTACGCCGTCGAGTGGGACCGGTCCGAGAACGTCGACAAGTCGATTGTGAAGAAGCTCGGCGCCCTCGGCTTCCTCGGCCTGACCGTCCCCGAGGAGTACGGCGGCTCGGGCGGCGACCACCTCGCGTACTGTCTGGTGACCGAGGAGCTGGGCCGGGGCGACTCCTCGGTGCGCGGCATCGTCTCGGTCTCCCTCGGCCTGGTCGCCAAGACCGTCGCGGCCTGGGGCGACGAGGAGCAGAAGCGGCAGTGGCTGCCCCGACTGACCTCGGGGGACGCCATCGGCTGCTTCGGCCTGACCGAGCCCGGCACCGGCTCGGACGCGGGCAGTCTGACGACCCGGGCCGTACGGGACGGCGCGGACTACGTCATCAACGGCAGCAAGATGTTCATCACCAACGGCACCTGGGCCGACATGGTGCTGCTCTTCGCCCGCACCAACGACACCCCCGGCCACAAGGGCATCTCCGCGTTCCTCGTCCCCACGGACACCCCCGGCCTCACCCGCCGCACCATCCACGGCAAGCTCGGCCTGCGCGGCCAGGCCACCGCGGAACTGGTGCTGGAGGACGTCCGCGTCCCCGCCGCCGCCCTCATGGGCCCCGAGGGCAAGGGCTTCTCCATCGCCATGTCCGCCCTGGCCAAGGGGCGGATGTCGGTGGCGGCCGGCTGTGTCGGCATCGCGCGGGCCGCCCTGGACGCGGCCGTCGGCTACGCCGGTGAGCGCGAGCAGTTCGGCAGGCCCATCGCCGGCTACCAGCTCGTCCAGGAACTCATCAGTGACATCTCCGTGGACGTCGAGGCCGCGCGCCTGCTGACCTGGCGGGTCGCCGACCTCGTCGACCGGGGCCAGGACTTCGCCACCGCCGCGTCCCGGGCGAAGCTGTTCGCCTCCGAGGCCGCCGTCCGAGCCGCCAACAACGCCCTCCAGGTGTTCGGCGGCTACGGCTACATCGACGAGTACCCGGTCGGCAAGCTGCTGCGGGACGCCCGGGTGATGACGCTCTACGAGGGCACCAGCCAGATCCAGAAGCTGATCATCGGCCGGGCCCTGACAGGGGTCTCCGCGTTCTGAGTACGATCTGAGTATCCGCACGGATGTGGCGTGGGACACGCCGCCGGATGCTGGGCGGCATGAGTGAGACGACACCGGTCAGACAGCAGAACACCGCCGCCTACTACGGTCAGGCCGTCGCGTCCTTCGGGATCGCGATGGGTGCGGTGACCCTCGGAATCTACTTCCTCGACGCCGATGCCTGGGTGCGCGGTTTCCTCGCCATCGGCGTCCTCTACCTCGTCACGTCCGCCTTCACCCTGGCCAAGGTCATCAGGGACCGGCAGGAGGCGGGTCAGCTGGTCAGCCGGGTCGACCAGGCCCGCCTGGAGAAGATCCTCGCCGAGCACGACCCGTTCCAGAAGCTCTGACGGGGCCTCGGCGATCTCAGCCCGCGGCTGCGCCTAAGCGCTTGCTCAGGATCGCGGTATGGTGTTCGTCCTGTTGACTGAGAGGGGCGAGCGACGATGAGCACGGCGCAGGAGACCGACGCCGAGGACCCGCCGTGGGCCGAGGTGACGCCCGAGGCCGCCCGGCGGCTCCTCGTCGCCGCCGTCGACGCCTTCGCCGAGCGCGGGTACCACGCGACCACCACCCGGGACATCGCGGGCCGCGCCGGCATGAGCCCCGCCGCGCTCTACATCCACTACAAGACGAAGGAAGAGCTGCTCCACCGGATCAGCCGGATAGGCCACGACCGGGCCCTGGCCGTGCTGGAGTCCGCCGCGGACAGCGGGGGCACGGCCGCCGAGCGGCTCGCCTCCGCCGTCCGCTCCTTCGTCCGCTGGCACGCCGAGCGGCACACCACCGCCCGCGTGGTCCAGTACGAGCTCGACGCGCTCGGCGAGGAACACCGCGCCGAGATCATCGCGCTGCGCCGCAGGAGCGACGCGGTGGTGCGCCGGATCATCGGCGAGGGTGTCGAATCCGGCGAGTTCGACGTCCCGGACGTGCCGGGGACCACGCTCGCGGTGCTCTCGCTCTGCATCGACGTGGCGCGGTGGTTCAACGCCCAGGGCAGCCGGACACCGGACGAGGTCGGAGAGCTCTACGCGGGCCTCGTCCTGCGGATGGTCGCCGCCGGACGCTGAGCGCGGACGTGGAGAACGGCGCGCCCCCGGCCCACTGCGGGCCGGGGGCGTTCGCGTACCGGGGCGCGGCTCAGAAGTAGTAGCGGGACACCGACTCGGCGACGCAGGCCGGCTTGTCGCCGCCCTCGCGCTCGACGGTCACGACGGCGGTGACCTGCACGCCGCCGCCCGCCTCCTCGACGCTCCTCAGGACGGCCGTCGCCCGCAGCCGCGAACCCACCGGCACGGGGGAGGGGAAGCGGACCTTGTTGGTGCCGTAGTTGATGCCCATCTTCACGTCGTCGACCCGCATCACCTGCGGAACGAGCGCCGGAAGCAGGGAGAGCGTCAGGTAGCCGTGCGCGATGGTCGTGCCGAACGGGCCGGTCGCGGCGCGCTCCGGGTCCACGTGGATCCACTGGTGGTCACCGGTGGCGTCGGCGAACAGGTCGATCCGCTTCTGGTCGACCTCCAGCCAGTCGCTGTGCCCCAGCTGCTCGCCCACCCCGTCGCGCAGCTCCTGCGCGGACGTGAAGATCCTCGGCTCAGCCATGTCCCTGGTCCCTGCCTTCCCGCTCTGCCGTCCATGCGTCAGCGCTTTCTAAGCGCTTGCTCAGCATGCTGGGCGGGTGCGTTCCTGTCAACGACGGACCGGCGGAGGCGGGCCACGTAGGCTTGTCCGGGTGCCCCAGATCCCGCAGACACTCCATGAACTCACGGTCGGCCAGCTCTCCGCACGCAGCGGCGCCGCCGTGTCGGCCCTGCACTTCTACGAGGCCAAGGGCCTGATCAGCAGCCGCCGCACCAGCGGCAACCAGCGCCGCTACAGCAGGGACGCCCTGCGCCGGGTCGCCTTCGTCCGCGCCGCCCAGCGGGTCGGCATCCCGCTGGCCACCATCCGCGAGGCGCTGGCCGAGCTGCCCGAGGAGCGCACCCCGAACCGCGAGGACTGGGCGAGGCTCTCCCGCGCCTGGCGCTCCGAGCTGGACGAGCGCATCCAGCAGCTGGCCCGGCTGCGCGACCACCTCACCGACTGCATCGGCTGCGGCTGCCTCTCGCTGGAGACCTGCGTCCTGTCCAACCCGGACGACGTCAGCGGCGAGCGGATAAGCGGCTCGCGCCTGATGCCCGAGCGCAAGTCGGCGGACCGTGCCGACGCCGGGTGCCGAACGGCCCGCGGCTGACGGGCCGCTCCGGTTCTCAGGCCGCCGGCGCCAGGTCGCCGGCCCGGGTCCGCCGGGCCCTCGCCAGCGCCGCCGGGGTGAGCACCGGCTGCGGCACCACGATCCCGCACCCCGTGCACACCGGCCCGGACCACGGCTCGCTGTCCAGGTCGTGCCGCCAGGTGATCCGGGGCTGGGCGCACACCGGGCAGCCGGTGCCCGGCTCCGCCTCCAGGGCCGAGATCAGCCGGGCCAGCACCTCGGCGAGCGGCGCCGACGGGTGCACCGCCGGATCGTCGCAGCGCGCCACGCCGTTGCCGCCCCAGGTGCGCCGGTGCCAGTCGTCGAACGCGCCGGGCCGGCGCAGCCCCCGGTGCTTCTCCCGCCTGCGGCGCTCGGCGAACCCCGCCTCGTAACCGAGCCAGACCGTGCGGGCCCGCTCCAGCTCGTCCAGTGCCCGCATCAGCCGCACCGGGTCGGGTGCCCGGTCCTCGGGGGCTATGCCGTGCCGTGCGCACAGATGGTCCCAGGTCGCCCGGTGCCCGTATGGGGCGAAGCGCTCCAGGCACTTGCGCAGCGAGTACCGCCGCAGTGCCAGATCGCTCCGCGGATCGCGGACCTGTCTCGCCAGACTCCGGAAACCGGCCATTGAGCCGCCACCTCCGTCGCTCGTACTCCGTCGCCCGTACTTCGGCGTCAGGGGATGGACGTACAACTGCCCGGATCGGCTCCATCCAAGGGTGCGGAGTCCGATGGGTGAGACGGCGGCACAGGACCCGCCGGCATGTGGCGATTCGGAAAAGGTGACCGATGTTCACCTTACCGGTCGGTCATACCGTCGGTAACCTGCGGCGCATCGGCCTCTCGGAGGAGTACGCATGCCCCCACGCACCCGTATCACCGCCCGCACCGGCACCACCAGAGCCGCCGCGTTCGCCGCCGCTCTCGCCCTCGGCACGTCCCTGCTCGCCGCCGCTCCGCACGCGGGCGCCGCGGAGGCGGACCCCGTCCCCGACTACTGCCAGGGCCAGTGCGACGACATCCTGCCGCCCGGCGAGAACGGCAACGCCACCCTCGTCGAGATCCTCGGCAACAAGGCGTTCGGTACCCATCCCGCGCACAGCGACGACCAGCTCGACCGTTACAACGGTCTGGTCGCCGGACACACCGGCCTCACCGACCAGAAGCTGACGGAATTCTTCAACGACGCCTCCTTCGGCGTCCCGGGCGACCAGGTCGAGTCCGTCACCTCGCCCCGCGACGACGTCACCATCACCCGTGACAAGTCGTCCGGCGTCCCGCACATCAAGGGCACCACCCGCTACGGCACCGAGTTCGGCGCCGGATATGCCGCCGGGCAGGACCGGCTCTGGCTGATGGACCTCTTCCGGCACATCGGGCGCGGTGAGCTGACCTCGTTCGCCGGCGGCGCCCTCGCCAACCAGGGCCTGGAGCAGGAGTTCTGGCCGCAGGCCCCGTACACCGAGGCCGACCTGGAGGCGCAGGTCGAGTACATCAGGACCCATGAGGGCGCCCGCGGCGAACAGGCCATGGCGGACGCCCAGGCGTATGTGGACGGCATCAACGCCTACCGGACGAAGTCCAAGGACGGCCGCTACTTCCCCGGCGAGTACGTCCTCACCGGCAAGATCGACGCCATCACCAACGTGGGCGAGATCCAGCCGTTCAAGCTGACCGACCTGATCTCCATCGCCTCGGTCGTCGGCGGCCAGTTCGGCGGCGGGGGCGGCGGCGAGGTGCAGGCGGCGCTGTCCCTGCTGTCCGCGCAGCAGAAGTACGGAGTGGCCGAGGGCACCGAGGTCTGGGAGTCGTTCCGCCAGCGCAACGACCCCGAGGCCGTCCTCACCATCCACGACGGCACCTCCTTCCCGTACGCGAACAAGCCCGACAACGCCGTCGGCACCGCTCTCCCGGACCCCGGCTCCGTCACCGCCGAACCCTTGATCTACGACCGCACCGGCTCGGCCGGCACCGGCGTGAAGGCGCCCGTCAAGGCCCCCGCCGATCTCAAGAAGGCTCAGGGCATCTTCGACGACGGCGTCATCCCGGAGGGCTCCCTGCCCGGCTCCGGCGCCCAGAAGCGCGGCATGTCCAACGCCCTGGTGGTCTCCGGCAAGAGCACGGCGAGCGGAAACCCCATCGCCGTGTTCGGGCCGCAGACCGGCTACTTCGCCCCGCAGCTGATGATGCTCCAGGAGCTCCAGGGCCCCGGCATCAGCGCCCGCGGCGTCTCCTTCGCCGGCGTCGGCATGTACATCCAGATGGGCCGCGGCCAGGACTACGCCTGGAGCGCCACCTCGGCCGGCCAGGACATCACCGACACCTACGCCGTCGACCTGTGCGAGCCCGACGGCTCGACGCCCACCAAGGACTCCACGCACTACCTCTACCGGGGCACCTGCACCGCGATGGAGAAGATGGAGCGCGTCAACTCCTGGAAGCCGACCGTCGCCGACTCCACCGCCAAGGGCTCCTACCGGATGCAGGTGTGGCGCACCGGCTACGGCATCGTCACCCACCGCGCCACGGTGGACGGCAAGCCCGTCGCGTACACCTCGCTGCGCACCACCTACCGGCACGAGGCCGACTCGATCATCGGCTTCCAGATGCTCAACGACCCGTCGTACGTCACCGACGCCGCCTCCTTCCAGCAGGCGGCGAGCAACATCGACTACGCCTTCAACTGGTTCTACGCCGACTCCCGCACCGCCGCCTACTACAACAGCGGCATGAACCCGGTGCGCGCCCCCGGCGTCGACCCTGCGCTGCCCATCAGGGCCGAGCAGGCGTACGAGTGGCAGGACTACGACCCGGCGGCCAACACCGCCGCCTACACCCCGTTCGCCGAGCACCCGCACTCCAGCGGCCAGGACTACTACATCTCCTGGAACAACAAGCAGGCCGAGGGGTACGCCGCCGCGGGCTTCGGGCTCAGCGCGGTGCACCGGGGCGACCTGCTCGACGACCGGGTCTCGAAGCTGGTCGACGAGGGCGGCGTGACCCGCGCCTCGCTCACCCGGGCGATGGCGGACGCGGCCCTCACCGACCTGCGCGGGGAGCAGCTGCTGCCCGAGCTGCTGAAGGTGATCCGCTCCCAGCCGGTCACCGACCCGGACCTGAACGCGGTGGTCCAGCAGCTGGACTCCTGGCGGGCGTCGGGCGCCCAGCGCAAGGAGAGCAGCCCCGGCTCGCACACGTACACCCACGCCGACGCGGTACGGATCATGGACGCGTGGTGGCCGAAGCTGATCGACGCGGAGTTCCGGCCGGGGCTCGGTGACGACCTGTACGGGGCGCTGACCGCGAACCTCGCCACCGACGAGTCCCCGGCCGCCAGCCACGGACCCAGCGGGGCGCACAGCGGTTCGGCCTTCCAGTACGGCTGGTGGGGCTTCGCCGACAAGGACCTGCGCCAGGTGCTGGGCCGGCCGGTCGAGGGTCCGCTCGCCAAGTCCTACTGCGGCAACGGCGACCTGAGCGCCTGCCGTACGGCGCTGCTGTCCTCGCTGAAGGAGGCGGCGGCGGTGCCGGCCGCCGAGGTCTACCCGGCGGACGACAACTGCAAGGCCGGCGAGCAGTGGTGCACGGACTCGATCATCCACCGGGCGCTGGGCGGCATCGAGCAGAAGGCCATCCACTGGCAGAACCGCCCGACCTACCAGCAGGTGGTGGAATTCCCGTCCCACCGCTGACGGCCGCAGAGCCCCGTCCGGCGATCGAGGACAGCTTCCGGGCCGGGCGGGCCCGCATCCGACGGGCCCGCCCGGCGACACCTCACCGGTACTGCAAGTACCGCTTCCGCACGGCCCGGAACGCCGCGAGGTCAGCGGCCCACGCGCCCACCACCTCGTCCACATCCGCCCCCGCGTCGATCATCGTGCGGACACGCGTGTTGCCGGTGAGTTTGTCGATCCAGTTGTCCGACCGCCACTCGAACCCGCTCCACGTACGCTTCGCGGTGATCAGCAGCGCGATCCCCGTGCGCACCGGGTCGAATACCTCGCGGTCCAGGACGTGCACCTGCACCCCGCCGACCGTCACACCCTCGAACTTCGAGAACGTCGGCGCGAAGTACGCCTCGCGGAACGCCACGCCCGGCAGGTCCAGCGCGTTCGCGGCGGCGGCCCAGGTGTGGTCGATGCCCTCCGCGCCCAGCAGCTCGAACGGCTGGGTCGTGCCGCGCCCCTCGGAGAGGTTCGTCCCCTCGAACAGGCAGGTGCCCGAGTAGACGAGCGCCGTGGCGGGCGTCGGCATGTTGGGGCTCGGCTGCACCCACGGCAGGCCCGTGTCGTCGAAGAAGTCGGAGCGCGACCACCCCGACATCTTCACGATCTCCAGGTCCGCCGGGCGGTCGGCCAGGAACTCCCCGTTGAACAGCAGCGCCAGTTCGGTGACCGTCATGCCGTGCGCCTGGGAGATCTCCCGGCGGCCCACGAACGTCCCGAACGCCGGGTCGAGGACGGGCCCGAGCGCGGCCCGCCCGGTCACCGGGTTCGGGCGGTCCAGCACGACGAACTTCTTGCCCGCGAGGGCGGCCGCCTCCATGCAGTCGTACAGCGTCCAGATGTACGTGTAGAAGCGGGCGCCGGCGTCCTGGATGTCGAAGACGACCGTGTCCACGCCGGACGCGGTGAAGACGTCGGCGAGATCCTGGCCGTTCTTCAGGTACGTGTCGTAGACCGGGAGCCCGGTCGCGGGGTCGTCGTACCGCCCCTCCGAGCCGCCCGCCTGCGCGGTCCCCCGGAAGCCGTGCTCGGGGCCGAAGACGGCGGTCAGGTTCACCCGGCGGTCCGGGTGCATGACGTCCACGATGTGCCGGACATCGGAAGTGATCCCGGTCGGATTGGTGACGACGCCGACCCGCTGCCCCTTCAGCAGCGCGTAACCGTCCGCCGCCAGCCGGTCGAATCCGGTACGGACCCGGGGCCGCCCGTTGCCGTTCCCGTGACCGTGGCCCTTGCCGTGCGACGGACCGGCGGCCGCGGGCGCGGCCGAAGCGGCTGTCGCCGCGAGGGCCCCCACCGCACCGCCGGCGGCCAGCAAACCACGCCTGGACAGGCTCATTCGGCTACCTCCATGATCGCGACGTCTGTCATGGTCACGCACGCTAGCGCGCGGACGGGCCACGGGGAACGTGTCGGACGGGGCCACTGTGACCCGAGTGACCCATGAGGTGGGGCCCACCCCTTCCCCGACGACATACCGACTGGTTAGTCTGCCGGTGCAGTCGTCGGCTGAGAGAGGCGTGAGCGATGAGTACGGTGCAGGGCGCGGGCGTAGTGGTCACCGGGGCCGGAGGCGGCATCGGCGCCGCGCTCGCCCGCAGATTCGCCGCCGAGGGCGCACGGGTCGTCGTCAACGACCTGGACGGGTCCCGGATCGCGGCGCTCGCCGAGGAGACCGGAGCCGTCGCCGTCGCCGGGGACGCCTCACGGATCGTGGACGCGGCCCGGGACGCGCTGGACGGCACCATCGACATCTACTGCGCCAACGCGGGCCTCGCCTCGCCGGGCGACCCGCTCGCCGACGAGGAGGTCTGGGCGGCGGCCTGGGACGTCAACGTCATGGCCCACGTCCGGGCGGCCCGCGCCCTGCTCCCCGACTGGCTGGAGCGCGGCAGCGGCCGGTTCGTCTCCACCGCGTCCGCCGCCGGACTGCTGACGATGATCGGCGCCGCGCCGTACAGCGTCACCAAGCACGGGGCGGTCGCCTTCGCCGAGTGGCTCTCCCTCACCTACCGCCACCGCGGCCTCAAGGTCCACGCGATCTGCCCGCAGGGCGTGCGTACGGACATGCTCACGGCCGCCGGATCGGCCGGGGAGCTGGTCCTCGCCCCCAGTGCCATCGAACCCGAGGACGTCGCCGACGCCCTCTTCGACGCCATGGCCGCCGACCGCTTCCTCGTCCTGCCGCACCCCGAGGTCGCCGGCTACTACCGGGCCCGCGCCGAGGACACCGACCGCTGGCTCGGCGGCATGAACCACCTTCAGCGCACCTGGGAGGAGACCGGCGCATGAGCGAGTCGATCTACGCGGCGAAGCCCTGGCTCACGCTGCTCAGCGAGGCCCAGCGGGCCCCCGTCCACCCCGCCGAGACCCTGGTGCACGCCTTCCGCGACTCGGTGGCACGCACCCCGGACCACCCGGCGCTCGCCTACTTCGACGGCCGCCTCGGCTACCGCGAGACGGACGAGCTGTCCGACTCCGTGGCCGGCCACCTCGCCGCCCGGGGACTCGGGCGCGGCGACCGGGTCGCGATCATGCTCCAGAACTCCCCGCAGTTCGTCCTCGCGCTGCTCGGCGCCTGGAAAGCCGGGGCGACCGTCGTGCCGCTCAACCCGATGTACAAGTCCGCCGAGGTCGGCCACGTGCTCAAGGACGCCGAGGTCGCCGCGCTCATCTGCTCGGACCGCGCCTGGGAGGCGTATCTGCGGGACACGGCCGCCGCCGCGCCGGGCGTCCGGATCGCCCTCACCGCGTGCGAGCTGGACCTCCAGACTTCGAGCGACGAGCGGGTCCTCGACTTCGAGCGGCTGCCCGCAGCCCCCGACGCCGACGACCTGGTCGCCGTCGCCCGCCGGGGCATCCCCGCCCCCGCCGGACGCGACCTCACCGCCGCCGACGTGGCGCTGATCAGCTACACCTCCGGGACCAGCGGCACCCCCAAGGGCGCCATGAACTCCCACGGCAACATCATGGTCAACGCCGAACGTCAGCGCACCGGCCACCCCGTCCCCGAGGGCGCCGCCTACTTCGCCCTCGCCCCCCTCTTCCACATCACCGGCATGGTCTGCCAGCTCGCCGCCTGCCTCACCAACGCCGGCACCCTCGTCCTCGCCTACCGCTTCCACCCCGGGGTCGTCCTCGACGCCTTCGCCGAGCACCGCCCCGCGTACACCGTCGGTCCCTCGACCGCCTTCATGGCGCTCGCCGCCACCCCCGGCGTCACACCCGGTCACTTCGCGTCCTTCCGGGTCATCTCCTCCGGCGGCGCGCCGCTGCCGCCCGCGCTCGTGGAGAAGTTCCGGGCGGGCCTCGGCCCGTACATACACAACGGCTACGGCCTCACCGAGTGCACCGCCCCCTGCGCCTCCGTACCGCCCGAGCGCGAGGCCCCCGTCGACCCGGTCTCCGGAACCCTCTCGGTCGGTGTGCCGGGACCGGACACCGTCGTGCGGATCATCGACGAGAACGGCGCGGAGGTGCCCTTCGGCGAGCAGGGCGAGATCGCGGTGCGCGGCCCGCAGGTCGTCTCCGGCTACTGGCGGCTGCCCGAGGCCACCGCCGCCGCCTTCCCCGACGGGGAGCTGCGCACCGGGGACATCGGCTTCATGGACCGCGAGGGCTGGCTCTACGTCGTGGACCGCAAGAAGGACATGATCAACGCCTCCGGGTTCAAGGTCTGGCCGCGCGAGGTCGAGGACGTCCTCTACACGCACCCGGCCGTGCGCGAGGCCGCCGTCGTCGGCGTGCCCGACGCCTACCGGGGCGAGACGGTCCGCGCCTACGTCAGCCTGCGCCCCGGTGCCACGGCCGGCCCGGCCGAACTGGGCGCGTACTGCAAGGAACGGCTCGCCGCGTACAAGTACCCGCGCGAAGTCGAGATCCTGGCCGAGCTGCCCAAAACGGCTAGTGGGAAGATCCTCAGGCGGGAACTGCGTTCACCCCGCTAGAAACGGCTCACCGGGCACGGCCCACCACGGAACGGAAGGAAGGCGGCGGCTATGGCCAAGGAGACGGACGGGGGCGGCACCCCCGTCCCCCAGCGGCTGCTGGCCGCCGCCACCCGGCTCTTCGCCGAGCAGGGCTACGACCGCACATCGGTCCAGGAGATCGTGGAGGCGGCCGGCGTCACCAAGGGGGCGCTGTACCACTACTTCGGCTCCAAGGAGGACCTGCTCCAGGAGGTGTACGCCCGGGTGCTGCGCCTCCAGCAGGAGCGCCTGGACGCCTTCGCGAACGCCGAGGCGCCCATCGAGCAGCGGTTGCGCGACGCGGCGGCCGACGTGGTCGTCACCACCATCGAGAACCTGGACGACGCGTCGATCTTCTTCCGCTCCATGCACCACCTGAGCCCGGAGAAGAACAAGCAGGTACGGGGCGAGCGGCGCCGCTACCACGAGCGCTTCCGCGCCCTGGTCGAGGAGGGCCAGCGCAGCGGTGTGTTCTCCACGGCCACCCCGGCGGACCTGATCGTCGACTACCACTTCGGCTCGGTCCACCACCTGTCGACCTGGTACCGCCCGGACGGCCCCCTCACCCCGCAGGAGGTCGCCGACCACCTGGCCGACCTGCTGCTCCGCGCGCTCAGGCCGTAGCGACGCCCCCTGCGGTCAGCCGCCCGAGCAGCGCCTTCGCCGCCGGGTTGCGCGGCCGGGGCGCCCGGCCCACCAGCAGCACCGTCCGGCCCGGTTCCGGCTGCCGGACGGCCACGCACGGCAGCCCGGCGTCCTCGCCGATCCGGCGCGGCACGATCGCGACGCCGATGCCCGCCCGCACGAGGTCCACGAGCAGCCGGATCTGGGTGACGTCACAGGTGATCCGGCGCTCCAGACCGCAGTGCGCGGCCAGCCGCCGCACCGCGGTCTCCAGGCCCGTGCCCGCCCGGAAGTCCACGAATGGCTCATCGGCGAGATCCCGGATCAGAGCCCGCCCGGCCGTCGCCAGCCGGTGTCCGGGGGCGGTGATCAGCACCAGGTCCTCCCGCCAGGAGGCGAACGCCGTGATGTCCTCGGGCAGTGCGGCGTTGTCCGGCGCCAGATAGGCGAGGTCCAGCTCACCGGCGCGCACCCCCGCCACCAGCTCCGGCGTCGTCGCCTCCCGCAGCGAGATCTGCACCCCGGGCCACAAGCGGTGGAACGCCGCCAGCTCGGCGGCCAGGTCCACGCAGGTCAGCGTCTGGATCGTGCCGATCCGTACCCGCCCGGTGGCCAGCCCCGACACCGCGGCCACCGCGTCGCGCGCGGCGTCCGTACCCGCCAGCACCGTCCGCGCCGACGGGATCAGCGCCCGCCCCGCCTCCGTCAGCACCACCCGGCGGCCGGTGCGCTCGAACAGATCGGCGCCCAGTTCCCGTTCGAGATTGCGGACGGACGTGCTCAGCGCGGACTGCACGATCAGCTCGGCGCGGGCGGCCGCGGTGAAGCTGCCGTGCGTGATCACCGCCATGAAGTGGCGGAGCTGGCGTATCTCCATGCATCTACGTTATCGATGGCCATCAGCGAATCCATCTGTTGGACCGGGTCCGCGACCGGGGTGAAGCTGGATTCATGGCGCACATCCAGAGCTCCACCCGCATCCCCGTCCTGTGGACCGCGGCCTACGGCCCCCGCCGCCCCCGCCCTGTCCGCGCCCTCGCCCGCTCGCTGCTCAGGGTCCGGGCCTTCGCCCGTGACCTGGCCCTCGCCGATCACGTACCGTCGGGCGGCTATTGACGACACCGGGGCGGCCCTCGCCTTCGGGTGGGAGGCCCGCCTCTGCCGGGGCCTCCCCGCCTTCCGCCCGGCCCCTACAGGTACTGCTTGATCTCCCGCCGGGCCAGCGACCGCTGGTGCACCTCGTCCGGGCCGTCCGCCAGGCGCAGCGTCCGGGCCGACGCCCACAGCTCGGCCAGCGGGAAGTCCTGGCCGACCCCGCCCGCGCCGTGCAGCTGCACCGCCTGGTCGAGGATGGCGACGACGGCGCGCGGGGTGGCGATCTTGATGGACTGGATCTCGGTGTGCGCGCCCCGGTTGCCGACCGTGTCCATCAGCCAGGCCGTCTTCAGCACCAGCAGCCGCAGCTGTTCGACGGTGACCCGGGCGTCCGCGATCCAGTTCTGCACGACGCCCTGCTGGGCGAGCGGCTTGCCGAAGGCGGTACGGGAGACCGCGCGCCGGCACATCAGCTCGATCGCGCGCTCCGCCATGCCGATGAGCCGCATGCAGTGGTGGATGCGGCCGGGGCCCAGCCGGGCCTGGGCGATGGCGAAGCCGCCGCCCTCCTCGCCGATCAGGTTCGACGCCGGCACCCGCACGTGGTCGAAGACGACCTCCGCGTGGCCGCCGTGCCAGTGGTCCTCGTAGCCGTACACCTGCATGGCGCGCTTCACTGTGAGGCCCGGGGTGTCGCGGGGGACGAGGATCTGCGACTGCTGGCGGCGGATGTCCGCGCCGTCCGGGTCGGTCTTGCCCATCACGATGAAGATCGCGCAGTCCGGGTTCATCGCCCCGGAGATGTACCACTTGCGCCCGTTGATGACGTAGTCACCGCCGTCGCGGGTGATCCGGGTCTCGATGTTGGTCGCGTCCGAGGAGGCGACCTCCGGCTCCGTCATCGCGAACGCGGAGCGGATCTCGCCGGCCAGCAGCGGTTCCAGCCACCGCTTCTTCTGCTCGTCCGTGCCGAACTCGGCCAGCACCTCCATGTTCCCGGTGTCCGGCGCGCCGCAGTTCGTCGCGGTCGGCGCCAGGCGCGGGGAGCGGCCCAGGATCTCCGCCAGCGGGGCGTACTGGAGGTTGGTCAGCCCGGCGCCGTGCCCGGTGCCCGGCAGGAAGAGGTTCCACAGGCCCTGCCTGCGGGCCTCCGCCTTCAGGTCCTCCACCACCTGCGGGGTCTGCCACGGCGATGCCAGCTCGGCGCGCTGCTCGTCAGCGACCGCCTCGGCCGGGTAGACGTGCTCGTCCATGAAGGCGAGCAGCCGGGCGCGCAGCTCCTCGGTCCGGGCGTCGAATGCGAAGTCCATGGGGTGGGTCAGCCTTCCTGGAGGGTGGTGAGGCCGTGCTCGATGAAGACGGGGACGAGGTCGCCGATGCGGTCGAAGCCGCTGCCGACGGTCTGGCCCAGGGTGTAGCGGTAGTGGATGCCCTCCAGGATCACGGCGAGCTTGAACCAGGCGAACGCCGTGTACCAGGAGATGGCGGAGGTGTCGCGGCCGGACCGGGCGGCGTAGCGCTCGATCAGCTCGGCGGGGGAGGGGTGGCCGGCCGCGCCGCTGGTGGTGGAGACGGGTGACTCGGGCAGGCCCAGGTCGGAGCTGTACATCACCAGCAGGCCGAGATCGGTCAGCGGGTCGCCGAGCGTCGACATCTCCCAGTCCAGGACGGCCTTGATCTCGTCGTCGGCGCCGATCAGGGCGTTGTCCAGGCGGTAGTCGCCGTGCACCACGGTGGGCGCGGGGGACACGGGCAGCTCCCGGCCGAGCGCCGCGTGCAGCGCGTCGATGCCGGGCAGCTCGCGGTTGCGCGAGGCGTCCAGCTGCTTGCCCCAGCGGCGCAGCTGCCGGTCGAGGAAGCCGTCGGGGCGCCCGAAGTCGCCGAGTCCCACGGAGCGCGGGTCCACGGCGTGCAGTTCCACCAGGGTGTCGACCAGGGCGAGCACCGCGGCCCGGGTGCGCTCGGGACCGAGCGGGGCCAGCTGCTCCGCCGTGCGGTACGGGGTGCCCTCGACGTACTCCATGACGTAGAACGGCGAGCCGATGACGCTCTCGTCCTCGCACAGCAGCACCGGCTCCGGGACCGGGACGGCCGTCGGGTGCAGGGCGCTGATCACCCGGTGCTCGCGCTTCATGTCGTGCGCGGTGGCCAGCACATGCCCCAGCGGCGGCCGGCGGACGACCCAGCGGCCGGTGCCGTCGGTGACGACGTACGTCAGGTTCGACCGGCCGCCCTCCACGATCCGGGCGTCGAGCGGTCCGTTCACCAGCCCCGGACGCTCGCGGTCGAGATGCCCGCGCAACCGGTCGAGGTCGAGACCTGGCGGGTGGACGTGGCTCATCGTGCGTACCTCCGGACTGGGTGAACGGTCGGTCTTATGATGCCGACCAGTCGGTATGTCGTCCAGTGAACTCCCGTAACCGGATGCGCGAACTCCGGTCGCCGCGGCTGACGCGCCTCTGGTGCTCGATCGCGTCCCTGAATAGAGTTCACGTATGGATACGACGTTGCTGATCGACGAAGTCCGGCTCACCCCGATCCTGATAGCCGACCCGCCCCTCCTCAACACCCAGGGCGTCCATCAGCCGTACACCCCCAGGCTGGTCGTGGAGGTCGTCACCCGGGGCGGGGTGACCGGCGTCGGGGAGACCTACGGCGACGGCACCTACCTCGCGCTCGCGGCCCCCCTCGCCGCGGCCCTGCGCGGACGGCCGGTCAGCGATGTGAACGGGCTGTTCGCCCTGGCCGACGAGGTGTGCGGAGATTCACGGGCGGCCGGCGAGCGGGCCGCCGGCGAGCGGGTGGACGCGGGCGGGCTGCGCGGCGTCCAGACCTCCGACAAGCTCCGCCTCTCGGTGGTCTCCGGCTTCGAGGTGGCCTGCCTGGACGCGCTCGGCAAGACCCTCGGCCTGCCGGTGCACGCGCTGCTCGGCGGCAAGGTCCGCGACCGCGTCGAGTACAGCGCGTACCTCTTCTACCGCTGGGCCGCCCACCCGGACGGCGGCGAGCGCGACGACTGGGGCGCGGCCCTCGACCCGGCCGGAGTCGTCGCCCAGGCCCGGCGCTTCGCCCGCGCGTACGGCTTCTCCTCCTTCAAGCTCAAGGGCGGCGTCTTCCCGCCCGACCAGGAGATCGCGGCCGTCCGCGCGCTCGCCGAGGCGTTCCCCGGCCGGCCGCTGCGCCTGGACCCCAACGGCGCCTGGTCCGTGGAGACCTCGCTGTACGTCGCCGAGCAGCTGAAGGGCGTACTGGAATACCTGGAGGACCCGGCGAGCGGCACCGGGCCGATGGCCGCCGTCGCGGCGGGCACCGACGTGCCGCTGGCCACGAACATGTGCGTCACGACCCTCGCCGAGATCCCGGAGGCGTTCGCGCGGGACGCCGTACAGGTCGTCCTCTCCGACCACCACTACTGGGGCGGGCTGCACCGCACCCGTGAGCTGGCCGGGATCTGCCGCACCTTCGGCGTCGGGCTCTCGATGCACTCCAACACCCATCTCGGGATCAGCCTCGCCGCCATGACGCACGTCGCGGCCACCGTCCCCAACCTCGACTACGCCTGCGACAGCCACTACCCCTGGCAGAGCGAGGACGTCATCACCACCCGCCATGTCTTCGAGGACGGCCACCTCACCGTCCGCGACGCCCCCGGCCTCGGTGTCGAACTCGACCGGGACCGGCTGGCCGCGCTGCACCGCCGCTGGCTCGACGACGACGGCACGATGCGCGAGCGCGACGACGCCGCCGCCATGCGCAGGGCCGAGCCGGGGTGGGCCAGGCCGCCGATCCCGCGCTGGTGACGGCCCCGGCTGAGTTGCGGACGCCCCGGCCCGCCTTGAGGGTCGAACCATGAAGGCGATCAGCTACAGCAGCTTCGGCGATGCCGGCGTCCTGGAGTACGGAGAGCGGCCCGACCCCAAGGTCGGCCCCGACACCGTCCTGGTGAAGGTGCGGGCCGCCGCGGTCAACCCGGTCGACCGGCAGGCCAGGGAAGGCAACCTGGACGGTCTCCTCGACACCGTCTTTCCGGTCATCCCCGGCTGGGACGTCTCCGGGGTCGTCGTGCAGCCCGGGGCCGCCGTGGACGAGTTCGCGGTCGGTGACGAGGTCATCGGCTATGTGCGGGAGGACTTCCTGAGCCGGGGGACCTTCGCCGAATACGTCGCGGCGCCCGTGCGCACCCTCGCCCGCAAACCGCTGAGCCTCAGCTTCGAGGAGGCGGCCGGCCTGCCCCTGGCCGGTCTCACCGCCTACCAGGTGCTCCACCGCACCCTGCGCGTCCGCGAGGGCGACACCGTCCTCGTCCACGCGGCGGCCGGCGGCGTCGGCTCGCTCGCCGTACAGCTGGCCCGGCACGCCGGCTGCCGGGTCATCGGGACCGCCAGTGAACGCAACCACGAGCACCTGCGCACCCTCGGCGCACAACCCGTGGAGTACGGCGACGGGCTCGCGGAGCGGTTGCGGGCCCTGGCACCCGACGGGATCGACGCCGCGTTCGACACCGTGGGCGGCGAGGCCCTGCGCGTATCCGCCGAGACGCTCGCCCCCGACGGACGGCTGGCCTCGATCGTGGACACCGAGGTGTTCTCCTACGGCGGCCGGTACGCGTTCGTCCGGCCCGACGCCCAGGACCTGGCACACCTGGCGGAGCTGGCCGAACAGGGCATCGTCTCGGTCCACGTCGACCGGGTCTTCCCGCTGGCCGAGACGGCCGAGGCCCACCGGCTGAATGCCGAGGGGCGCACCCGCGGAAAGATCGTCGTCACCGTGGACTGGGACACGCCGGAAGGCTGACCGCCCCGCCGGCCGCCCGTCAGAACAGCGTGGCCGCCGCGAACACCGCCAGCGCGATCGTGCAGGCGGCGGCCGTCACCGCGCCCGCGGCCTCCAGCGGGCGCGGCCGTGCGCCGCTCATGGCCTGCACCCGGCGGTTGGCGACCCACAGGAACCCCAGCCAGGCCGGCACACTCAGCGCCAGGGCGAGAATCCCGGCGCCCGTCGCTCCGCCGTGCAGCGCCTGCTTGCCGGCCAGCAGCGCCGCCACCGTGCAGGACAGCGTCGTACGCCGCCACGCCAGCCGGGTCCGCTCCGGCTGGAGACCCGGGTCGCGCTCCCCGGCGGTCACCGGCCCTCCCAGCCGAAGAGGACCACCACCACCATCGCCACCGCCACCACCGCGACCGCGAGGCTCAGCAGCGTCGGGAACCGGGAGACCGGCAGATCCTCGCCGCGCCGCATCGCCCGCTCGCACCGTACCCAGTGGTTGACGGCCCGCAGCGCACACAGCACCCCGGCCGCCAGCAGGGCCAGCGCCAGGCCGGCGCGCACCCCCCAGGACAGCCCCGGCAGGAACTGGTCGACCGCGAAACCCCCGCCGATCAGCGCCAGAGCCGTCCGTATCCAGGCGAGGAAGGTCCGCTCGTTGGCGAGCGAGAAGCGGTAGTCGGGGGTGTCGCCCTCGTCGCGGATGCGCTGCGGTGCGAACCACAGCCGCAGACTCTGTACGAATTCGTTCACGAGTGGACCCTATCCGCCAACTTCTCGCACACTCCCGAACCGTTCAGGACACCTCCCGCTCCCGGAACGCCCGCAGCCGCCGGTAGCAGTCGAGGCCGTCCGGCACCCACAGCCAGTCGTCGAGCCGCCCCTCCAGCTCCTCCTCGTCCAGGAAGGTGTGCCAGGCGACCTCCTCCACCTGCGGCCGCACCGGCAGCTCGCACCGGACCCGGTAGACGGACGACCACCAGGTGTGCCGGCCGCCCTCGTAGAGGAACTTGAACAGCGGCTCCGGGCGGGGCAGCCCCGAGACGCCCAGCTCCTCCTCGGCCTCCCGCAGTGCCGCCTCGTCGTAGCTCTCCCCGGCGCCGACCACCCCGCCGACGAACATGTCGTAGTGGGAGGGGAAGACCAGCTTGGTGGCGGTCCTGCGGTGCACGAAGATCCGGCCTTCGGCGTCCCGGGCCTCGATGAAGACGCACCGGTGGCGCAGCCCCCGGGCCGTCGCCTCGCCGCGCGGGGCCCGCCCCACGACCACGTCGTTCTCGTCGACGATGTCCAGGATCTCGTCAGAAGGTGTCATGCCCGCCATCCAACCGCAGACCCCCGGCGCCCCTGCGCCCCGTCCGCTCAGCGCGGCTGGAGGCTCTGCGAGCGGCGCCCGCCCACCGGCCCCTCGGGCATCGCCGGATGCAGCCCCAGCAGCACGATCCCGGTCACGATCGCCGCGAGCCCCACGGCCTGCCAGGCCAGCGCGCCCGTATCGGTCCGCACCTGGTCGCCCATGAACCCGATCCCGCAGGCGATCCCGGCCAGCGGCTGGGCCGCCGTCAGAGCGGGCAGCGACATCCGCAGCGGGCCCGTCTCGAACGCGCTCTGCACCAGCAACAGCCCCGTCACCCCGAGCACGATCACCGCGTAGGGCTGCCAGGCCGTCACCAGGCCGGCCCAGCCCGCGTCCGACAGACGCTGCCCGCTGACCCGGGTCAGCGCGTCCTGGAGTCCGTAGAGCAGTCCGGCCGCCACCGCGAGCAGCGCGGGGGAAGCGGTGGACCGGGCGCGCTTGGCGAAGGCGGTGAGCAGCAGGGCCAGGCCCGCCACCACACCCACCACCAGCCAGTGTCGCAGGGGGCTGGACACCGCCTGGCCGCCCCTCGGCTCGCCCGCCAGCAGGAACGCGGCGACCCCGCCGGCCAGCAGCCAGAGCCCCGCCCAGCCCTGCCGGCCCAGCCGCTGGCCGGTGCGGTGCCGGGACAGGGTCATCGCGAAGAGCAGATTGGTGGCCAGGAGCGGTTCCACGAGGGAGACCTCGCCCTTGCCCAGGGCCAGGGCGCCCAGCACCATGCCGCAGACCATCAGACCGATACCGGCCAGCCAGCTGCGCACCTTCATCAGGTCGAGCAGCAGCCGGAACGTCAGGTAGTCGCGCTTGGGCGCGTGGGCGGCGGCGGCCTGCTGGAGCACGAAGCCGAAGCCCAGGCAGCAGGCGGCAGCCACGGCGAGCACGAGGACCAGCACCGACACGCTTCTCCACCCCACGTCAGGCCGGAAGAGGGTGATGTGGTTCGACGATAGCGCCTGGATACGGCCGGTGCGGCGGCAGCGCGGCCGACCGGGGCGGTTGACGCGGGGACGGGCGGTGCCCAAGATCTGACGCACGAGTAACTTCGGTGGGTCCGGTCACGCACCCTCGGCCCCGACAAGGATGGAAGCCATGGCGTACGACGCTGATGTGATCGTGATCGGGGCAGGGCTCGCGGGGCTCGTCGCCACCGCGGAACTCGTGGACGCGGGGCGTTCGGTCATCCTGCTCGACCAGGAGCCCGAGCAGTCGCTCGGCGGCCAGGCGCACTGGTCCTTCGGCGGCCTCTTCTTCGTCGACTCGCCCGAACAGCGCCGGCTGCGGATCAAGGACAGCCCGGAACTGGCCCTCCAGGACTGGATGGGCACGGCCGGTTTCGACCGCGAGGAGGACCACTGGCCGCGCAAGTGGGCCGAGGCGTACGTCGACTTCGCCGCCGGCGAGAAGCGTGCCTGGCTGCGCGCGCAGGGCCTGCGGCTCTTCCCCGTCGTCGGCTGGGCGGAACGCGGCGGCTACGACGCGACCGGCCACGGCAACTCCGTCCCCCGCTTCCACATCACCTGGGGCACCGGACCCGGTGTCGTCGCCCCCTTCGAGCGCCGGGTGCGCGAGGGCGTCGCCAAGGGCCTCGTCACCTTCCGCTTCCGCCACCGCGTCACCGGCCTCGCCCGCACCGGGGGCGCCATCGACACGGTGACCGGCGAGGTGCTGGAGCCGAGCGCCGCCCCGCGCGGAACCGCCAGCGGCCGGGAGAGCGCCGGCACCTTCGAGCTGCGGGCCCAGGCGGTGATCGTCACCTCCGGCGGCATCGGCGGCAACCACGACCTCGTACGCGAGCAGTGGCCCGAACGGCTCGGCACCCCGCCGGCCAAGATGCTCTCCGGGGTCCCCGCGCACGTCGACGGGCTGATGCTCGGCATCGCCGAGGAGGCGGGCGCCCACCACATCAATCGCGACCGGATGTGGCACTACACCGAGGGCATCGAGAACTGGAACCCGATCTGGGACAAGCACGCCATCCGCATCCTGCCCGGCCCCTCGTCGCTCTGGCTGGACGCGCGCGGCAAGCGGCTGCCCGTCCCCCTCTTCCCCGGCTTCGACACGCTGGGCACCCTCGAACACATCATGCGCACCGGCCACGAGTACACCTGGTTCGTGCTGGACCGGAAGATCATCGGGAAGGAGTTCGCGCTCTCGGGCTCCGAGCAGAACCCCGATCTGACCGGCAAGTCCATCCGCGACGTGATCGGGCGGGCCCGCGCGGACGTGCCGGGCCCCGTCCAGGCGTTCATGGACAACGGCGCGGACTTCGTCGTGGAGAAGGACCTCGGCGCCCTCGTGCGCGGCATGAACGCGCTCACCGGGGACGGACTCATCGACGAGGACGAACTGCGCCGCGAGATCACCGCCCGCGACCGGGAGATCGCCAACCCCTTCACCAAGGACCTCCAGGTCACCGCGGTCCGCGGCGCCCGCAGCTACCTCGGCGACCGGCTGATCCGCACCGCGGCGCCGCACCGCATCCTCGACCCCGCGGCCGGTCCGCTGATCGCCGTCCGGCTGAACATCCTGACCCGCAAGTCGCTCGGCGGCCTGGAGACGGATCTGTCCTCACGCGTCCTGACCGCGGACGGCACCCCGCTCGCCGGGGTGTACGCGGCGGGGGAGGCGGCCGGCTTCGGCGGCGGCGGGGTGCACGGCTACCGGTCGCTGGAGGGCACCTTCCTCGGCGGCTGCATATTCTCCGGCCGCGCCGCGGGCCGCGCGGCCGCGAAGGCCGTCGGCTAGGGCCTGTCCGGCGGCCCGTTCGCGGGCCTGCGAACGGGCGTTCCGCGGCCCGCGCGCGTCCGTCCGGTGGGGTTCCTGGCCCCGGACCGTGGTGAGACGCCGGATGCGGGCATGGGAAGAAGATGCCAGGAGTAGCCGAACCCGTCATCAACCTCGTCCGGCGCACCACCGAGCCCGTGGCGGCGCAGACCCTGCGCTCCACGGGCGCGGCGGTGATCGCCTATGCCGTGGCGACCGCGACGCTGAGCGAACCGGCACCGCTGACCGCGCCGCTCACCGCGCTGCTCGTCGTCCAGGTGACCCTCTACGCCACCGTCAACATGTCCGTCAAGCGTGTGACCGCCGTGATCGTCGGCGTCCTCATCGCGAGCGGCTTCAGCTCCCTGGTCGGCCTGTCCTGGTGGAGCCTGGGGCTGACCATCTTCACGGCGCTGATCATCGGCAGACTGGTCCGGGTCGACGAATTCGTTCCCGAGGTGGCGATCAGCGCCATGCTCGTCCTCGGCGTCACCTCGGTGGCCGCGAGAACGAACATGGCGTGGGAGCGCGTGTTCGAGACGCTGATCGGCGCCGGTGTGGGCCTGCTGTTCAACCTGCTGTTCGCCCCGCCCGTCTGGGTGCAGACGGCCGGGACCTCCATCGACGGACTGGCCCGCGAGATGGGGCAGATGTTCCGCGACCTCGGCAGCGACCTCGCCCGCCCGGTCACCGTCCCGGAGGCGGCCGACCGGCTGCACCGGGCCCGCCGCCTCGACCACGACATCGTGGAGGTGGACGCCTCGCTGCGGCAGGCCGAGGAGAGCCTCATGCTCAACCCGAGGGTGCGGCAGGGGCTGCTGCACCGCGTGGTGCTGCGCACAGGTCTGGACACGCTGGAGATCTGCGCGGTCGTCGTCCGGGTGCTGTCCAGGACGCTGACCGACCTGGCCAAGGACCGGGTCGACGAACCGCTCTTCCCGGCCGAGGTCGCCGCCCACATCACGGAACTGTTCGAACAGATGGCGGGGGCCATCGAGAGCTTCTCGCTGCTCATCACCACCCCGGTGGCCGCCAGCGCGGAGGAGGCCGAGGACCGGCTCACCGAAGCGCTCACCACCAGCCGGGAGACCCGCGACCGGGTGGCGGACATGCTGCTGGCCGCGGTCCAGGAGCACCCCAGGAAGTGGCAGCTGCACGGGGCGCTGCTCGCCGAGGTGGACCGCATCCTGGACGAGCTGGACATCGAGAAGCGCGCCGAGCGCCTGGGCCAGGAGCTGGACCGCCGCTCGGCCGACCTGCACGAACGCCATCCCCGGCTGCTCACGATCCGCCGCCGGCTGGGCCTGGTCAAGCACGTGGACCGGGAGGGGGCCGAGAACGGCGCGCGGTGAGGCCCGCCGGGCCGGGCTCGGGCCGGGCCGGCTCAGGCCCGCCGGGCCGGCTCAGGCCCGGTCGCCGTCGGGGCCGAGGCGTTCGACGACCCGGAACCGTTCGGCGACGATCATGGTCTCGTCGTCCACGGTGAACTCCGGGTCGCCGAGCGCCTCGCGCATCTCGTCGCTGTGCCAGAAGCGCTCGTGGCCGGCCCGCCACTCGGCGACCGACGCGTAGCCCTCGCCCTCGTCCAGCGCGTGCTGGAGGTCGACGTCGGCGAGCCGCAGCACGCGGACCTCGGTCACTTCGAGCACCGCGGTCTCCTTGCCGTCCGAGTCGATGAGGGCGGAACGCTCACCGACCGGAGGCAGCTCCTCGTTCTCGGTCTCGTACTCCAGGAGCAGGCCCGAGGTCGATACCTTCCGGCCGTCCAGGACCGCGGCGACCAGCTGGTCGCGCAGCGGCCCGGGGAAGGCGAGGAGGCAGGGCTTGAGCGCTTCGCGGTTCTCCATGGCGCAAGTCTGGCATCCACCGCGGCGGACGCCGGACTCGCGGGCGCCGTCCGGCCGGAGCACCCGGCCGGACGGCCCCGGCTACAGCACCAGCGACAGCAGCAGGATGAAGACCAGCGAGGCGACGGAGATGATGGTCTCCATCACCGACCAGGTCTTCACCGTCTGGCCGACGTCCATGCCGAAGTACTCCTTCACCAGCCAGAAACCGGCGTCGTTGACATGGCTGAAGAAGAGCGAGCCGGCACCGACGGCGAGGACCAGCAGCGCCGCGTGCGAGGTCGACATGTCGGCCGCCAGCGGGGCGACCAGACCGGCCGCCGAGATGGTCGCCACGGTCGCCGAACCGGTCGCGAGCCGGATCGCCACGGCGATCAGCCAGCCCAGCAGCAGCGCGGGGATCGACCAGTTCTCCGAGAAGTCGAGGATCATCTCGCCCACCCCGGCGTCGATCAGCGTCTGCTTGAAGCCGCCGCCCGCGCCCACGATGAGCAGCACACCGGCGATCGGGGCGAGGGACTTCTCCACCGTGGTGGAGAGCCGCGCCCGGGTGAACCCGGCGGCCCGGCCCAGCGTGAACATGCCGACGAGCACGGCCGCGAGCAGCGCGATCAGCGGCGAGCCGATGACGTCGGTGACCTTCTGGAGCCCCTGCTCGGGGTCGTCCACCACAATGTCGACAAGTGCCTTGATCAGCATCAGGACGACGGGCAGCAGGATCGTCGCGAGGGTCGCGCCGAAGCCGGGCCGGCGGTCCAGGTCCTCGGAGGGGCGCTGCGGGATCATCTTCTCCGGTGCCTGGATGTCCACCCAGCGGGCGGCGTAGCGGGAGAAGACCGGGCCGGCCAGGATCACCGTCGGGATCGCGACGACCACGCCGAGGGCCAGCGTGACGCCGAGGTTGGCGTCGAGCGCGTCGATCGCGACCAGCGGGCCGGGGTGCGGCGGGATGAGCCCGTGCATCACGGACAGGCCGGCCAGGGCGGGGATGCCGATGCGCATCAGGGAGTAGTTGCCGCGCTTGGCGACGAGCAGCACCACCGGGATCAGCAGGACGATCCCGACCTCGAAGAACAGCGGCAGGCCGATGATCGAGGCGATGAGGACCATCGCCCACGGCATGGCCCGCTTGCCCGTACGCGCCAGGATCGTGTCCACGATCTGGTCGGCGCCGCCCGAGTCCGCCAGCAGCTTGCCCAGGATCGCGCCGAGCGCGATGAGGACGCCGACGCCGGCGACGGTCGAGCCGAGGCCCGCGGTGAAGCTGGCTATCGTCTTCGCCGGCGCGGCGCCGGCGAACGAACCGAGCGCCAGCGAGCCGATGGTGAGCGCGAGGAACGCGTGCATCTTGAGCTTGGTGATGAGCAGGACGATGACGGCGATGCCCGCCAGGACGGCGATGCCCAACTGCGCGTTGCCGGCCGAGGTGATCGGTTCGACGGCGTCCGCTGCCAGCGTCTCGACGCTGAGACTGGTCACGGTGGTGATCCTCAGTTCTTGAGCCGGCGCAGCGCGGCGACGGCTCGCTGGGTGATTTCTTCGGGGGTGCCGCAGACGTCCACGGCGACGCCTGCCTCGTCGTCCTCCAGGGGCTGGAGGGTGGCGAACTGCGAGTCGAGGAGGGCGGTCGGCATGAAGTGGCCCTTGCGGCCCGCCATCCGCTCCTCGATCAGGGACCGGTCGCCGGTCAGATGCAGGAAGACGGCACCCGGGGCCCCGGCGCGCAGCCGGTCGCGGTAGGCGCGCTTGAGGGCCGAGCTGCTGACGACCCCGCCGAGCCCCGCCCGGCCGTGCGCCCACTGCCCGATCGCGTCCAGCCACGGCCACCGGTCCGCGTCGTCCAGCGGGGTGCCGGCCGACATCTTGGCGATGTTCGCGGGGGGATGGAAGTCGTCGCCCTCGGCGTAGGGAACTCCCAGTGCGGCGGCGAGCAGGGGACCGATCGTGGTCTTGCCGGTCCCTGCGACGCCCATCACCACGACGACGTGGGGGGTACTCATTACGGTGCCTCGCTGTCTCTTCGATGTCTCCCTCGACATCGGTTCGTCGCGCTACTGAAACGCATACGTACGACTTATTCAAGATGCTGTGATGTAAACGTCGTACTTTTATGTGCCGGAGGGTCCCCCGTACCCTGGGGCCATGACCACACCTGCCCCGGGGCTCCATACGCATGTGCTGGACACCCTGGGCAAGGAGATCGCCGCGGGTGAGCACCGGCCGGGCCAGGTCCTGCGTACGGACGAACTCGCGCGTCGCTTCGACGTCTCGCGCACCGTCGTCCGGGAAGTGATCCGGGTCCTGGAGTCCATGCACCTGGTCGAGTCCCGCCGCCGGGTCGGCGTGACCGTACGGCCGGCCGAGGCGTGGAACGTGTACGACCCCCAGGTCATCCGCTGGCGGCTGGCCGGCGCCGACCGACCCCGCCAGCTGCGCTCCCTGACCGTCCTGCGCTCGGCGATCGAACCGGTCGCCGCCTCGCTCGCCGCCCGCAACGCCACCCCCGAGCAGTGCGCCGAGCTGACCGAACGCGCCCTCGGCATGGTCGCCACCTCACGCGGCCAGCAGCTGGAGGGCTACCTCGCCCACGACATCGCCTTCCACCGCGTCGTCCTCAACGCCTCCGGCAACGAGATGTTCGCGCGCCTGGGCGACGTGGTCGCCGAGGTCCTGGCCGGCCGCACCCACCACCAGGTGATGTTCGAGGACCCCGACCCGGCCGCCGTCACCCTGCACGTCCGGCTCGCCGAAGCCGTGCGCGGGGGCGACGCGGCCGAAGCGGAGCGGCTGACGAAGGAGATCGCGGTCGGCGCCCTGCACGAGCTGGACGTTCTCGCGCCCTGAGGCCGGCCGGGCCCCCGCACGGCGTACCGTTGCCCGTGATCGATCCCGGACGAATCCGGGAGGACCGGTCTCAGCGAAGAGTCGGGAAAAGGGAGTCCACGGGAATGCCGCAGCACGTACAAGGGGTCATCGCACCGGGAAAGAACGAACCGGTACGCGTCGAGACGATCGTCATTCCGGACCCCGGCCCCGGTGAGGCCGTGGTCAGGATCCAGGCGTGCGGCGTCTGCCACACCGACCTGCACTACAAGCAGGGCGGCATCAACGACGAGTTCCCCTTCCTCCTCGGCCACGAGGCCGCGGGCGTCGTGGAGTCCGTCGGCGACGGGGTCACCGACGTGGCGCCGGGCGACTTCGTGATCCTCAACTGGCGTGCCGTGTGCGGCCAGTGCCGCGCCTGTCTGCGCGGGCGCCCCTGGTACTGCTTCGACACGCACAACGCGAAGCAGAGGATGACCCTCCTCGACGGGACCGAACTCTCCCCGGCCCTCGGCATCGGCGCCTTCGCCGAGAAGACCCTCGTCGCCGCCGGCCAGTGCACCAAGGTCGACCCCGAGGTCTCCCCGGCCGTCGCCGGACTCCTCGGCTGCGGCGTCATGGCGGGCATCGGCGCCGCCATCAACACCGGCCAGGTCGGCCGCGGCGACTCGGTCGCCGTCATCGGCTGCGGCGGCGTCGGCGACGCGGCGGTCGCGGGCGCCCGGCTGGCCGGCGCGGCGAAGATCATCGCCGTGGACATCGACGACCGCAAGCTGGAGACGGCGAAGTCGATGGGCGCCACCCACACCGTCAACTCCCGCTCCACCGACCCGGTCGAGGCCATCCGCGAGCTGACCGGCGGCAACGGCGCCGATGTCGTCATCGAGGCCGTCGGCCGCCCGGAGACGTACAAGCAGGCCTTCTACGCCCGCGACCTCGCCGGCACCGTCGTCCTGGTCGGCGTCCCCACCCCCGAGATGCAGCTCGAACTCCCGCTGCTCGACGTCTTCGGCCGCGGCGGCTCGCTCAAGTCCTCCTGGTACGGCGACTGCCTGCCCTCCCGCGACTTCCCGATGCTGATCGACCTCCACCAGCAGGGCCGCCTCGACCTCGCCGCGTTCGTCACGGAGACCATCGGCCTCGGCGACATCGAGCAGGCCTTCGGCCGGATGCACGACGGCGATGTCCTGCGCTCGGTGGTGGTCCTCTGATGGCCGCCCGCATCGACCACCTCGTCACCTCCGGCACCTTCGCCCTCGACGGCGGCGAGTGGGATGTCGACAACAACGTCTGGATCGTCGGCGACGACACCGAGGCCGTCGTCATCGACGCCGCCCACGACGCCGCCGCCATCGAGGACGCGCTCGGCGGGCGCAGGCTGCGCGCCATCATCTGCACCCACGCGCACAACGACCACATCGACGCCGCCCCCGCGCTCGCCGACGCCACCGGAGCGCCGATCCTGCTGCACCCCGACGACCTGCCGCTGTGGAAGCGGACCCACCCCGACCGGGCGCCCGACGGCGAACTGGCCGACGGCCAGGAGATCACCGTCGCGGGCACCACGCTCACCGTCCTGCACACCCCGGGACACGCCCCCGGCGCGGTCTGCCTGTACGCCCCGGGGCTCGCCACCGTCTTCACCGGTGACACGCTCTTCCAGGGCGGGCCCGGCGCCACCGGCCGGTCCTTCTCGTCCTTCCCGGTGATCGTCGACTCGATCAGGGACCGGCTGCTCACCCTGGACCCGGAGACCGCCGTCCGCACCGGACACGGCGACTCCACCACCATCGGCGCCGAGGCCCCGCACCTGGACGAGTGGATCGCCCGCGGCCACTGACCGCCCGGCCGCTCAGCCCTCCGGCCACGCGGAGAGCCGCAGCCCGCTCTCGAAGCGGTGCGGCTCTCCCGTGACCGGATCGGTGAACTCCAGCACCCGGGCCAGCAGTTGCAGCGGACGCGAGAAGTCGCCCGGCGCGGCGTCCGGCCGCAGCACGGGGTAGACCGGGTCATGGACGAGCGGCACGCCCAGGCCGTTCATATGGACCCGCAGCTGGTGCGTGCGCCCGGTGGCGGGCAGCAGCCGGTAGCGGCCGAGACCCGCCCGGTGCGCCAGCAGCTCGATCCGGCTCTCGCTGTTCGGCTCGCCCGCCTCCTCGCGGGCGGCGATCACCCCGCGCTCCTTCACGATGCGGCTGCGCACGGTGCGCGGCAGGACGAGACCGGGGTCGTACGGGGCCACCGCCTCGTACTCCTTGCGCACCAGCCGGTCCCGGAACAGCGTCTGGTACGCGCCCCGCTCCCCGGGCCGCACCACGCACAGCACCAGCCCGGCGGTCAGCCGGTCCAGCCGGTGCGCGGGCTGGAGCAGCGGCAGGTCCAGCTCGCGGCGGAGCCGGGCCACGGCCGTCTCGGTGATGTGCCGGCCGCGCGGGGTCGTCGCCAGGAAGTGCGGCTTGTCCGCGACGACCAGGTGCTCGTCCCGGTACACCACCGCGACCGGGAACGGCACCGGCTCCTCGGGCGCGAAGTCCCGGTGGAACCACAGGTGGCGGCCCGCCGCGTACGGCTCGTCGCCGGACACCGGGCCCGCCGTCGACACGATCCGGCCCCCGTCGAGCAGCGCATCCACCCGGTCCGCGCCGATCGCCCCGGCGAACCGGTCCAGCAGATGGTCGCGGACCGTCGCCCACCGCCCGTCCGGGTCTTCGGGGAGCCGCACCCGGACCGGGTCGACGCCGTCGCGCTGGGGGAGCGGCGAAGGCGGCGGCTTCGCCCGGCCCCTCACCCGGGGCCCCCGCCCGGCACCGGCAAGCTGGTTGTTCTCATGGTGCCGGGCATCATTTCACGGCCGTACGGGCCTCAGGACTCGGCGTCCCTCAGCTGCTGCGGGCCGCAGCCGATCCGCTCGGACTCCGCCGCCACATAGTCCGCCAGCAGGTCACTGGTGAACGTGAAACGGCTGCCCTTGCCCACCGGGCGCAGCTGCTCCACGATCAGCATCACGGGACCGGTCTGGCAGACCGCCCTGTACACGGCCCGGTTCGCGCCGACCTTGCCGTAGCCCCCGGTGCCCCTGACGACCGCGCCGGAGCGCAGCGAGTCCCAGCCGAAGATCTCCGAGAGCGCCGGGTCCACCACCGTCGTCAGCCGCACGGAGGACTCCCGGGAGCTGGTCCCCGCCTCGCAGACCCGGGCAGGGCCGCCCTCGCCGCCGACGCGCACCTGCCTCAGTTCCTCGCGGTAGGCCTGGGGAAGGGTCAGGCCCTTGATCCCGCAGAAGGCGGACGCCTTGGTTCCGTCCCATTGCACCGGCGCGGGCAGGGTGCGCGGCTCCTGGTACGTGCCGGTGCAGCCGAACGACTTGATGACACCGTTGGCCGCGTCCAGGAGGGCGCCGGTCAGGGCGTTGCGGTCCTTCAGGGTGTACTCGGAGGAGACCTCGAAGCCCGCCCGGCCCATGCCGATGTCCACCACTGTGGGCCCGGTGAACTCCTCGCGCCCCGTGCAGGCCTGCGGAAGCGCGATCCAGGCGCGCGAGGCGGACACCATGCCGGGCAGCCCGTCGCCGAGCCGGACCATGTCGGCGGCGAGGAACTCGCTGGGCCAGCGCTGCGAGTCGGTGCCCCGCAGGCCGTCCAGCCGGCGCACGTTCAGCGTCACCTGGCGGCGGGCCCGGTCGCCCTCGTAACTCGTGATGCGGCACTGGCCGTACGCCCCGCCGTCGCCCATCGGGTCGGTCTGCAGCGCCTGCTCGTCGACCTCGGTCCTGCGGTCGCCGAACAGCGACTTCATGGAGCCGTCCCCGAGCGAGTCCCAGCAGGGCGCGGGCCCGAGCAGCGGCAGCGTGTCCGTGCGCCAGGCCACCGCACCGGCCCCCACGAGCGCCCCGGCCACGGCGGCGGCGGTGACCGCGCGGACGGTACGGCTGCGCAGCAGACGGCGGACGAACGAGGGCCGAGGGCCCTCCGGTCCGGGGGCGCCGGGGTCCTCGGCTACGGCGGGGCTCCCGGGGGCGGCGGGGTCCTCGGGGGCGGCGGGGCTCCCGGGGGCGGCGGGGTCCTCGGGGGCGGCGGGGTCCTCGGGGGCGGCCCCCGGCGCCACGGCCCCGTCCTGGGCGTCCGTCACGGGCTTGTCCTCGCTCTCCCCCTCGGGGCCCTGTCCCTCGTGCGTCTCCTCGTTCACGCGTCCTCACCGCTCCCGCTCTTGTCCCCGCACCCGATGCGCTTGCTCACGGAGTCGACGAAGCTGTCGAACACCCGCCGGTCGTCGGGCCGGCCCCGGCCCTTGAGGCCCGTCTCCACATGCCCGTAGAACACCGTCGGCCGGCCGTCGCAGCGCAGCCGCACCAGGCCCTGGGCGGAGCCCTCGGGCAGGCCCCGGAACAGATCGGCCATCCGGGGCCGGTTCGTCATCACGTACTGCGCGGACGGCTCGTCGGGCATCCGCAGCGTCTTCCACACCACCGAACACGTCTGGAGCCCGTCGGTGACCGCGCCCACCTGCTGGTAGTAGCGCGAGCCCTCACCGAAGTCGAAGGTCACCCCCGGAATCCGGCACAGCGGGCTTGCGGCCCGCTCGTCGCGCTCGGCCACCGTCACCATCGGCGAGCTGGTGCGCAGAGGCTGTGCGGATGCACATCCCGCCTTCTCCATACCGGTGTTGGCGGCGTCGAGCAGCATCCGGCCGACAGCCGGACGGGTGCCGATCGAGAAGGGCATGGCGACCTTGCCGAGGTGGCCGTCGCCCGTGCTCTCGCTGCGGATCGTCACCACGGTCGCCGCGCCGCCCTCGTCGCACTTCGACGGCAGCACCAGCATCGCCCGGTCGGCCGCGACCAGACCGTCGAGTCCGTCCGGCAGGGGGGAGGCCGAACCGTGGAAGAAGTGGGCCAGCCAGTCCCGGCGGTCCTTGGCGGCGGCGGGGACCGGGCCGTACTCCAGGGTCACCGACTCCTTGAAGGTCAGCGGCTCGTCGGAGTCGTCGTCCTCGATCTCGGAGGTCACGTACACCGTGCACGTACCCCGCGGGTGGGCGGCCGAGGGTGCCGCCGACTCGGTCGACGCGCGCTTGGACCCCGACTTGCCGAGCGCGTCGTCGCCGAGGAAGGACGCACCGCTGTTCTGCTCCCAGGCCCCCCAGCAGTAACTGTCGCGGAAGGGCCAACTGTCCGTCGCCCACAGGCCGATGCCGGTCGCGAGCACCGCGCCGGCCACCACCCCGGCGACGATCGTGGTCCGCCGCCTGCGGCCGCTGCCCATCACATTCCCCCTTGCGAAAGCGAAGATCGCACAAAACGCCGATGCTACGACGCCATCGATCAGGCGGGGGAAGCGGGGCGCGGGCCCAACCCGCCACAGAACGGTCGCCGTTGCCGATTCCGCGCGCGGGGCCGGGCCCGGAGCGTCAGCCCAGCGGCGAGAACACGAACGAGAACTCCGCGGGCGCCGCCTCCAGCCGGTACGCGGGCAGCACGCCGGGCCCGCACGACTGCGAACCGATGCCCTGCACCGCGTGGTCCAGGCCTACGTGGACGCGGTCCCCGGCCACCAGATCCGTCAGGTGCTCCGCCGCGTCCAGTTCCTCGCTCGTCCAGCGCCGCGCGGTGAACCAGAACGGCGCACCGCCCGCGGCCCGCAGCCCGCGCCCGTCGTCGCCGGTCAGCTCCACCCACCGCACATCGCCCCGCGCCCCGTTCTCCTGCGGCCGGACGTAAGGGGTCTGGAGCGCGTCCACCCCCCGGGCCCACTGCCCGAGCATCGCGGCCGCCCGCGTGTCCGGGTACGCCTCGCCGGGCCCGCCGCCGAACCACCGCACCGCGTCGTACGCCGGGGGCAGCGCGAACCGGACGCCGAGCCGGGGCAGCGGCACCCGCCAGTCGCCCTCCGGCACCACCGACACCGTCAGCCCGAGCCGGTCCCCGTCCGCCGTCCACCGGTACACGGTGCGCAGCCCCACGTCCCGGCCGGCCGGCGCCACCCGGGTGCGTACGGTCAGCGCGTCCGCGCCCGTCTCCACCGCGTCGGCGCGGTGGCGCATCCGGTGCAGCCCCCACTCCCGCCAGAGCCGCCCGTACCGTTCGTCCGGCTGCCACGGGGCCCCGTTGTCGTTGTCGGTGGGCGCCCGCCACACGTCCAGTCGCAGCCCTTCCACCGGGACGTCCCTGACGCGCAGGAGCGCCCCGGTCGCCGCGTCGAAGACACCCGGGCCGAGCGTGACCGTGCTCCCCGACGGCGCGGGGCGCGCCCCGGTCGCCGGTGCCGGGCGGGGCGGGGTGCCGACCTCCGCCTGGCCCCACGCCACGAGGTGCCCGCGCCCGGCCCAGCCGGTGTCATCGGCGAGCACCGCCCGCACCGTCCACAGCCCGTCGCCCGCCGCGTCCGGCGCCACGTCGGCCGAGGCTCCGGGGGCGAGCGGGGGCACGGCCAGCGTGCCGGAGGCGACGAGCGCGCCGTCCACCTCTTGCGACCAGCGGAACTCCAGGTGGCCGAGCCCGGTGAAGTCGTACCCGTTGGTGACGGTGAAGGCGCCGGCCGTCGCGCCCGGGGCGATGCGCACCGGTTCGATGACCTTCTTGTACTCGATGAGACCGGGGGAGGGGATGCGGTCGGGGAAGAGCAGGCCGTCGCAGACGAAGTTCCCGTCGTGCGGCTCCTCGCCGAAG
This sequence comes from Streptomyces sp. ATexAB-D23, assembly GCF_000373645.1. Taxonomy (GTDB): domain Bacteria; phylum Actinomycetota; class Actinomycetes; order Streptomycetales; family Streptomycetaceae; genus Streptomyces; species Streptomyces castrisilvae. Next base: position 116,537 of record NZ_KB892079.1, read on the forward strand.
TCGCCGCCGTAGGCGAAGCCCAGCTCCGGGTGGGCGAGTCCGTGGTCGATCCACTCCCAGACGAAGCCGCCCTGGCACCGCTCGTACCGCTCGAACAGCCGCTGGTACTCGCTCAGTCCGCCCGGACCGTTGCCCATGGCGTGCCCGTACTCGCACAGGACGAACGGCATCGCCCGCCGCCCGGCGTCCAGCTCCGCGTCGGCGAGCGGCTCCTCGGTCCGCTTCCCGATGCGTTCGACCTCGGCATGCGTCGGATACATCCGGGAGTACACATCGACGTCCGCGCACGACGGGTCGCCCTCGTAGTGCAGCAGCCGCTCCGGGTCCCGGCCCCGCATCCACCGGGCCATCGCGCCCAGACCGGCGCCCGTGCCGCACTCGTTGCCCAGCGACCAGATGATGACCGAGGGGTGGTTCTTGTCCCGCTCGACCATCCGGGCCGCCCGGTCCAGCAGCGCGGGCGTCCAGCGGGCGTCGTCGACCGGGTTGCCCCGCCAGCCCACTTCGGCGAAGCCATGGGTCTCCAGGTCGCACTCGTCGATCACCCACAGCCCCAGCTCGTCGCACAGGTCCAGGAAGGCGGGGTGCGGCGGATAGTGGCTGGTCCGTACGGCGTTGACGTTGTGCCGCTTCATCAGCACCAGGTCGCGCCGCATGGTCCGGGCATCGACGGTCCGGCCGGTCTCCGGGTGGAACTCGTGCCGGTTCACGCCCCGCAGGAGCAGCCGCCGCCCGTTGACGGTGATGGCACCGTCCTGGACGGCGACCGTACGGAACCCGATGCGCAGCGCGATCCGCTCGCCGGGCGTCACCAGCTCCGCCGCGTACAGCCGGGGCGTCTCGGCGGTCCACGGCTCGACCGGCAGCGTCACCGTGTCGCCCGTCGCGACGTCGGCGCCCAGCTCGGGCACCAGGACCCGCCCCTCGGCCCCCTCGCACTCGACGCGCAGCGTCCCGGAGCCGTCGCGGTGGTCGTATCCGGCGTGCACGAAGAAGTCCCGGGGTGCGCCGGGCGGGCGGTGCAGCAGTGTCACGTCACGGAAGATGCCCGGCAGCCACCACTGGTCCTGGTCCTCCAGATAGCTGCCGGACGACCAGGCGTGCACCCGTACGGCCAGGACGTTGGCGCCGGGCCGCAGACGGCGGCCCACGGCGAACTCGTGCGGCAGCCGCGAGCCCTTGAAGTCGCCCAGCTCCACACCGTTCAGCCAGACCCGGGCGCACGAATCCACCCCGTCGAACCGCAGTACGGTCTCCCCCTCGTCCGGCCATCCGGCGGGCAGCTCGAAGGTCCGCAGATGGTCACCGGTCGGATTCTCGGACGGCACGCGCGGCGGATCGACCGGGAACGGATAGACGACATTCGTGTACGCGGGCGCCCCGCCCGCGCCCTGGAGCACCCAGTGCCCCGGTACGGCAACCGACGTCCACGCCGACGCGTCGAATTCCGGCCGCGCGAACGATTCGTCCTCGGTCCCGGCGGCGGGCGAGAGGCGGAAGTCCCACCGGCCGTTCAGGGACAGCCGCCGGGCGTCGGACGCCGCGTACCAGGAACGCGGCGCCAGCGTGCCGGTGCCGGGGGCCGGATTCTCGTACCAGGGCAGCGAGTCGGTGTCGTTGCGGCTCATGCGTCTCCTCGGTCGGTTTCGCCCTTCGGACAGGCACGCTAGTCAGCGAAGAAACGTTCCACCACGGGGCGTCGGACGAGATCGACCGGCCCATCTGTCCGAACCCTGACGTATCCCTCCCCCCTTGTGCCACCATGACGCCTCCGGAGTCGGGCGCCGTTTGTCAGGGGCCGTGCGCGGAGGGTGAACCCCGCCGGCTCCGGACCGGACCGAGCGGCGAGGGGGGTCGGGGATTGGCGAGTGGAAACGGCGCGGTCTGCCCGGTGTGCGCGACACCCGACACGGGCGGGCCGCGATGCCCCGGATGCTCCTGGCGGATGCGGGGCGATCTGACCCTGGGGGCGCTGACCGACCAGGACCTGGAAGCCGCCCGGACCGCGCTGCGGGGCGCCCAGCACACCTGGGACCTGCGGGCCGCGACGCTCGCCGGGGGTGAAACGGGACGGGCACCGCGGCTCGCCCCGCCGCTCCGGGCCGGACCCGCGGGACCCGGAGACCGCGCCCCCGCCCCACCGCCTGCGCCCGCCCGCCCGCTGCCCCCGCACGACCCCGCCGCCGGGCAGCAGATCCTCAACGACCTGGTCGCCGGCCGCATCGCCGACGTGGTGTTCGCCGAATTCGCCCCCGACCGGGTGCACGTCATCAAGGCAGCCGTCGACGCGTCCGGCATCCCCCGGCAGGCCGACGCGGGCAGCACCGACTGGGAGACGCTCCTCCCGCCGCTCGGCCAGGACCCCGACCTGCGCAGGTTCCGGCTCGCCGGAGGCATCGGCACCCAGGAGGCGCCGGACCGGGCGGAGTTCGACGCGGCGGTCACCCGGTGGCTCCGCGCGCACCCCGTGCTCTCCCGGGCCCGCACCCTCGTGCTGCTCGACCGCCGCGCCGGCTGGGTCCTGCTGGAGCGGGCCGCCGCCCTGCTGCGGTCCGCCCGCCCGCCGGCCGCCGAGATCGGCCCCGGACCGCCGGAGCCCGCCGGGACGCGGGGCACGGACACCGCCGAAGCGGTGCGCTCGGCGCTGCGGACGGCGCCGCTGATGGTCGACCACTCCCTGCTGCTCGCCCGGGTGGACCGCCGCACGGGCGAGGTGCACGCCCACACCCAGGTCCTCTTCCCCGCCGGGTCCCGCCTCCGGCGCGGCGAGACGGCGACCGTCGAGATCACCGTGTACGGCGGCCTCGCCACCCGCGCCCCGGTCCTCCTGCCCGTGCTCGCCGGAGCACCGGCCGCCGACGGCACCGGAGCGGTGACCCTGTCCGCACGGCAGACCGCGCTCGCCGCCTTCGCCCCGGCCCGGCTCGCGTTCGTCCTGCACGGCCCCGGAGAGGTGACCGGGGCGGGCGCCGGCTCCGGCGGGACGCCACCGGCCCCCGGCCCGGACGAAGGCCGCACCCCGGGCGCGTTACCCGACCTCCCGGCGCTCCTCGGGGGCCTGCCCCGGCACGTCATCCACCCGCCCGCACTCGATGTGCTCCTCACCGTCGAGATGAGCGGCGCCGACCCCGCCGAGACCGCCGAGCGGCTGGAGTTCGTCCGCGACCTCGTCGCCGCACTCTCCCGCCGCCACGGCCCCGGGCTGCGCGTCGGCCTCGTCGGCCACTACGACCACGTGACCCACGAGAACCGCTACGGGCCGCGCCCCGTGCTCCTGCACCGCGTCCCGGCCGGCCCCGCGCACGCCGCTCTCGACGCCCTGGCCGGCTGGCGGCCCGCCCGGCGCGAACAGGACACCGTGTCCTCGCTGGAGGACGCGCTCAAGGAGACGGGCCGGCTCCTGCGGGGACGCCCGGACCGAGGCGCAGGCCCGCGCGCCGAACGCATCGTGCTCGTCGTCGGCCGCCGCCCGCCCGGTCTGCCCGAACAGCACGAGGTGGTGCCCGCCTGCCCGCTCGGCGCCGACTGGCGCACCGAACTGGACGCCCTGCGCGCCCGCGGCGTACGCGTCATGGCCCGCGCGGACCCGCACACCGCCCCCGGCAAAGGCCCGCAGGGCCTCGTACACCGCTACACCGCGTCCACGTGGGACGCCCTGCGGGCCGACGGCTCCTTCCGCCCCGGCACCGACACGGCGGACGACGTGGCCGAGGCCCTCGCCCCTCCCTGGCAGTGGGACGGCCCGCCCTGCCGGCTGGCCCTCGCGACGCCCCTGCTGTGACCCACCGCTCGGTACGAGGAGAGACCATGACCGATCCGTACTACGACCCCAACGAGCCGCCGCAGGACGCGGTCGGCAGCCCCCCGCCGCCCGGTCCCGGACCCTCGTCCTCCGAGCCCGACGCCACCACCACCCCCTGGGCCAACATCCCGCCGCAGCCGGACTCCGCCCCCGGGTACGGGCCCCAGCCGCCGCCGTACCCGGCCATCGACGGCAACCTCGACCCCCTGCCGATCCCCGGCGCCCCGACCGGGGTGGAGAACCCGGCCGATGAACGCGTCCGCATCGGACTGTGGGGCGCGCCCCGCTCCGGGAAGACGACCTACCTCGCGTCGATGGCCATCGCCGCGATGCAGATGCAGCGCCACAGCCGCTCCAACTGGGTCATCGGCGGGATGAACCCGGAATCCATCGAATTCCTCAACGACGGCGTGACCCAGCTCGCGATCCAGCGCGTCTTCCCGGACGCCACCGTCGGCCTCCAGCCGCTGTCCTGGTCCTTCCAGGGCTCCGAGGAGGGGACCGGGCCGTTCAAGAAGAGCAAGCAGACCGGATTCATCCTGGAGGTCCAGGACGTGACCGGCGAGGCCTACCGGGGGGACGAGGCCAACGCCCTGCGCCCCAGGGTCCTGGACCAGCTGGCCCGCTCCCAGGGGCTGATCTACCTCTACGACCCGCTGCTCGACAGCCAGCGGGCCGCCGAAGGGCTCAACTTCCTCTACTCCATGCTCACCGAGCTCAACGCCCGGGTACGGGACGCCGGCAAGCTCCACCGCAACCGGCTGCCGCACCACGTCTCGGTCTGCATCACCAAGTTCGACGACCCCGAGGTCTTCCGCCCCGCCGTGGAAGCGGGTTACGTCACGCAGAGCATGGAGGGCAACCGGCTGCCGCGCGTGCCCGACGAGCAGGCCGGCCGCTTCTTCCAGTGGATGTGCGACGACGTACGCGGCGCCAGCGCCCGCCTCGTACGCGACTGCCTGGCCGCCTTCTTCCACCCCCAGCGCATCTCGTACTACGCCACCTCCGCCATCGGCTTCCGGCTCAACCCGCAGCACATCTTCGACTACCGCAACTACCTCAACGTCGAGGTCGTCAACGGCGAACGCCGCATCTGCACCTCGCCCGTGCCCATCAACGTGCTGGAGCCGCTGATCGACCTGGAGAAGCGCATCCGGTCCGGCGGATCCAAGCCGTGGCAGCGGTGAGCGACAACCCGGGCACGGTCCCGCTGCCCGCCCGGTGGGCCGTCCTCGGCAAACGGCCCGGCCGCAGCATGGGGTACGAGGTGCTGGACGGCAGCCTGCCCGGGGACCGCGCCCAGCGCTACCTGTGGAGCGCCACCACCGGCACCCCCGACGGCCGCGACCCGGCGGGCAGCCTGCCCTGGCGGGTCTTCCTCAGCACCGCGGACGGCGAGGACCGGCCCGTCTGCGCGGTGGTCGACACCACCTGGGACGGCTCCAAGGACGGCACCAGCAGGCCCAGTTACACCTGGCGGCTGCTGCTCGCCGAATGGCAGCCCGCCAGCCTGGCCGGGGTGACCTGGACCTCACTCGGCCGGGCCGCCGCGCAGGCCGACCCCGTGCCCGGCGCCGACCTCACCCTGCGCGCCGAACGGACCCCGGCCGCCGAACTGGCCGCGACCGTCGACCGGCTGGGCTTCGACTGGGCCGCCGGGATCGCCGCCCTCCTCCTGGACGGCCGGCACCTCGTCATCACCGCCCCGCGCGGCGGCACCCTGCCGGACCTCGACGAGCGGGTGCGCATCCTGGACGCGGTCTGCGCCCTGCTGCCGTACGGCTGCCGCACCTGGCTGAGCGGCGCCACCTGGGCCGGGAAGACCGAGCACGGCCTGCGGCTGGTGTTCGCCTCGTCCGCGCGCACCGGGCAGCTGGAGACCCCGCTGCGCACCGGCCGCCCGCCGGCCCCGAGCGGTGACACCGCCCGCACCTATCTCGCCGAACTCACCCGGGTCAGGGCCAAGTACGACTCGACCGCCGACGTCGTCGCCCACCTCCTCGCGGCCACCGCCCCCGTCCCGCTGCGCGAGGGCGCCGACGCGGTACGCGTCCTGCGCGAGATGGACCTCCTCGACTCCGTCCTGGACGACGTACGCCAGGGCCGGGGCCGGCTGGACGACGTACGGCGGCTGCTCGACCTGCACGCCGTGGAGACGCTGGACGCGCAGCGGCAGCGGGAAGTCGTACGGTTCCTGGGCCGCGCCGCCCTGCGCCCGGACGGCGCCGCCGCCTCGGCGGTCCTCGCACACCACTGGACCGGGGACGTCCCCGACCTGCTGGCCGCCGACGTGGTGGCACAGCCGGCGTCCCTGGACACGTTCGGGCTGGCCAGGGGATACCTCGGCCTGATGCAGCAGCTGGAGGGGCCCGCGCGCCCCAGCGCCTTCGGCCGGCTGTTCGCCGCGCTGGCGACCACCCCCGGCTACGACCCCGTCTGGGTCGGGCAACTCGCCTTCATGGTGGAGCAGAAGTACGGCTACTCCACCGAATCGGTCGACCGGGTCCTGGCGCGCACCCCCAAGGCCGGACTCGCCTGGGTGCGTGGCCTGTTCGCCGACAACACCCGCGAACTGCGCCCACTGGAACGCCTGCTGGCGTTCGCCTCCACGGCCGAGGGGGGCCCGGTCCCCGGCTGGCTCCGCTTCGCCGGGGCGCTCACCGGCCACTGCGCACCCGCCGAGGTCGGCCCCGCCGACGCCGCCGAGTTCACCGGCAGCCACGAGGACGGCTGGCGCATCGCCCTGGAGACCGCGCGGCACCACCGGCGGCCCGAGGCGATCGGCCCCATGTGGCCGGTGCTGCGGCAGACCCTGCACGGCAGCAAACGGGCCGAACTGCTCCCGCTCCTGGAGGCCCTGGCACCCGCGGACTCACCCGGTGTCCCGCCCGCGACGGCCGCCGACGCCGACCTGCTGTGGCTGCTCTCCCGGGCGGCGGGCCCCGACTACCGACCCGCCCCCGCGCTGCCCCGGCTGCGGCACCTCGCCGCCGACGCCACCGCACTCGACCGGTACGCCGCCGTGCTCGTCACCCGCACCGAGGGCGACCCGGACCTGCGGGACAAAGCCGTCGCCGCCCTCCTCGGGGAGCGGCCGGACCCCGTGCACGGCTGGCCCGTCCTCACCCGGTGGATGCGGCAGCGGCCCAGCATCGAGATCACCGTGGGCGAGGAGCTGGCCCGCCGGTTCATGGCGGCGGACTACGCCCACTGGCTCGGCCTCGACCTCCCCGAGGAGCTGGTCGAACGCATGGAGCGCTCCGGCCTCGGCTGGCTGCGGCCGGTGCGCCGGCTCCGGCTGGCCATCAACGCCGCGGCCCCGCTGGACGAACTGGCGCGCATCATCATCAGCGGCTCCCCGCACCGCTCGGTCACCGGCCGCCTGCTCGACGAGGTCGCCGCCCTGCTGCGCGAGTGCGGTGCCGAGTTCGCCTTCCGCCTGACCACGGAACTCGACGGACAGCAGCCGGGCTTCGGATACGGGGTGTACCAGGCACTGGGCCGCGACTCCAGATTCCGCGAGCTGCGCGCCCGGCTGATCGGCTTCAGCACCCAGGAGGAGATGCGCCACCGCCGGATCATCGGAGCCCTGAGCGCACCCGCCGGATACACCACCTCCCCACCCCCGGGACAGCACGGCCACCGGCCGCACCACCCGCCGGCCCCGCCGGCCACCCCCGGCGCACCCCCGGCCCCCATCCCGGCCACACCGCCGCCCCAGTCGCCCGACGGCCGCTCCGGCTACCCGCCGCCGCCCCCGGACGACCAGCCGTCCCGGCGGCTGCGCGACAAGTTCATCAACTGGGGGCGCCAGTGACGGCCCTCGCGATCGACGCCGGATCGCGCTACACCCGGATCGCCCGCGTCGGCCCGCACGGCGATCCGGAACCGGTCGAGCTCCCCGGCTCGGTGCCCGGCGAGGGCCTGCCCGTGCCCGAGACGGCGGCCGGCGACCGGGGCGCCGCCCTGCGCGCCGCGTACGACGCCTACCGCCGGCACCACGACGCCCCCGGCCGGCTGCTCGTCGTCGTCCCGCACGAGGACCGGGCCGTACACGCGCGCCGCGCCGCCGACGCCCTCGCCGCGCCGCCCGGCACGGGCCGCGCCCCCGAGGTGCGCACACTCGCCACCCCGCACGCGGTGCTCGCCCTGCTGAGGCACGCGGGAGCCGTCGGACCCGGCCGGTACGCGGTCTGCGACCTCGGCGCGGCGGCCGCCGACGTCACCGCGTGCGTGGTGACGCACGGCGCGGTGGCCGTGGCCGGCACCTCACGCCACGCCCCCGCCGACGGCTACGGCACCGCCTACGACACGGCCCTCCTGACCCGGTCCGGGCTGCCCGCCGACGCGGCGGGCCACCACGCCCTGGCCGCCGTCCGCGCCGAGCCCGGCGCCGGCCGCCGCATCGGCCTCGTCCTCGACCGGGCCGCCCGCGACCCCGGCCGCTTCGCCGCCACCGCCGTCCACCACGTGGCGGGCCGCCCCGTCACCGCGGGCGCCGTCCGCTCCGCGCTGCCGCTGCTCACCGACGGGCTGGACCGGGCACTGGACGAGGCACTGGGCCCCGGCCCGGCCGCGCCCCTGGCCCTGGTGGGCGGCGTCGCCCGCTTCGGCCCCCTGCGCGGACACCTGGAAGCCGCGGGACGCCCGCTCACCGCGCTGCCCGACGGCACCGACCCCGCCCACGCGGCGGTCCTGGGCGCCGCCCTCGTCGCCGCCGGGCGCATCGACCCGGCCGACCGCTACCCGTACGCCGTGTGGATCGGCGCGCACCGGACCGTGGCCGGCCGCCCGGCCGACATCGAACTGCTCGTCAGCGCCGCCGGGACGCTGGAGCCGGGCGGGCCCGCCGTCTTCGCCGAGGCGGACGGGCAGCGCGTCGGCGTCCGCACCGGACCGGCCGGAGCCGCAGTCGGCCGCCCCGTCCGGGTGCGGGTGGGCGACCCGGAAGGCGGCGGCAGCACACCCGTCCGCACCCTGATGCTGCCCGGCGGCGGCCCGGACGACCGCTTCCACATCGGCGTCCGCTACGCCGTCGACGGCACGGCGGTCCTGGAACTGCACCCGCTGGGCTCCGGGCAACCCGGCTCGTACCCCCTGGGCACCCTGCCGACCGACCTCGGCACCGACTCCAAGGAAGTGGGCTCGTGAAGCACACCGGTCCCTCGCGGCCGCGCCGGTACGGCGCGCGCTGCGCCGCGCTGCTCGCCGCCGCCCTCCTCGCGGCCACCCCGGCGACGACCGCCCATGCCGCCCCCGCCGCCCCGGACCCGACCCGCGCCGAGATATACCGCGCGCTGCGACTGGACCAGGAACCCGCGGACTACGTGATCCTCGTGGACACCTCCGGCTCCATGACGCAGGAGGGCCGTTACAACACGGTCCGCTCGACGCTGCGCCCCTTCCTGGACGGGCTCACCCCCGAGGACCACGTCGCGCTGTTCACGTTCGACTCCCGGACCGAGGCCCGGTACGTCGGCGAGGCCGGCGACACCTCGAAGATCATCGCGGCGCTGCCGGGCTCGCCCGACCCGGACGGCGACACCGACATCGGCGCCGCGCTGGACGCCGCCCTCAAGGAGGTGGCCCGCGACGACGCGTCCCCGGTGGCCTCGATCGTGCTCCTCACCGACGGCGAGCACCGCCCGGCCGCCCACTCCCGCTACCCCAAGGCATCGGGCCCCGCCTGGAACGACCTGAACGAGCGCGCCGAGTCCGTCGCCGGCCACACCGAACTCGCCGGATACGCCATCCCCCTGGGCGGCGGCGCGACGGGCGCCGGCCTCCTCGGGAACGTCGTACCGGACACCACCGTGCTCCGCCCCGACGGCATCCAGGACCTCGGCGCCTACCTGTCCCGGGCCGGCGACCGCACCCGGGCCCGCAAGGCGGCCCGGCTGCTCGCCCCGGACATCGGCAAGGGCGTCACCGCCACCTGGCAGAACGACGGCGAAACCGACCTCAGCGACGGCTCCGCCACCGCGAAGCTCACCCTGCGCTCGACCACCGCCCGCCTGCCCCTGACCGTCACCGGCCTGCACGCCTCCGTCACCGACCCGGACCTGACCGTCCGCAGGCTGCCCGACCACCTCACCCTGGAGCCCGGCGCCTCCCGGACGTACGAGATCGAGCTCAGCGGCCGGCCGCAGGCCGGAGCGCTGCCCTACCGCAGGACCGAGCACACCCGTGCCACCCTCCGCCTGACGGGCAAGGTCACCTCCGCCTGGCAGCGGCCGCTCGCCCCCGACGTCCGGCTGAAGACCCCGCAGTCGGTGCGCGTCGCGAAGGCGGAGCTGCCACTGCGGGCCACCGTGGGCTCCACCGCCTTCCTGCCCGCACTCGCGGCGGCCCTCGTGCTGATCGCCGGGGCCGGGTGGCTGGCCTGGCGGCGGGTCAGCCGGCCACCGCTGCGGGGCGTCCTCCTGCTCTCCACCCCGTTCGGCGGACCGCTGCCCGAACGCATCGTGCTCCAGGGCCGCCGCATGACCCTGCGCCCCGTCTCGACCGGCGGCCACGGCACGCTGCACGGCCGGCGCAGGTCCACCGGCGAGGGCCCCCGTGTCGACCTGCACATCCGGTTCACCCCGGACGGCTCCGAGGCCCGCACCACCAACGCCGTCTGCGGTCCGGGCGGCGAAGTCGTCGTGGGCGGCGTGTCCTTCACCTATCTCGGCGAGCACGGCCGCGTACCGGCCGAAGGGCGGCCCGGATGACCGGCACCGCGCTGAACGTGGCCGCCACCCGAGTAGGGACCGAGACCCTCGGGCCCGGCGTGCGGTCCGCGCTCTGGGTGCAGGGCTGCCCCTTCAGCTGCGCCGGATGCATGGCACCCGACTGGATTCCCTTCCGGCCCGCCCGGCAGGCCGAACCGGGCGACCTGGCCCGGGAGCTGCTGGCGGACCCGCGGGTGACCGGGCTGACCTTCTCCGGGGGCGAGCCGATGGCCCAGGCGGCCGGCCTCGCCGAAGTGGCCCGGCGGGCCCGGGAGATACGGGACGTGTCGGTGGTCTGCTTCACCGGTCACCGGCTCGAACGGCTCCGCACCCGGCCGCCCGGCCCCGGTGTCGCCGCCCTCCTGGCCGCGGTCGACGTCCTCATCGACGGCGTGTACGTGGCCGCGCTGGACGACGGACGCGGCCTGCGCGGCAGCTCCAACCAGCGCGTCCACCACCTCACCGGCCGCCTGGCCGGCAGCGGCTACGACTTCGCCCACCGCGCCCGGTCCGCCGAGATCGCCGTCAACGGCCCGGAGGCCCTGCTCATCGGGGTCCCGCCGCGCGGCCTGCTCGACGCGTTCGACCGGGCGGTCGACGCGGTCCGCACCCGCACCACCATCCCCACACGTGTGAGAGGACAGGAACACGATGAGCGGTAGGAAGCGCATCCAGGTCGACGAGGCGGAGTGGTACCGCATCCAGCGCAAGGCCCAGCAGCTCAAGAACGTACAGCGCAAGATCCCCAAGCTGATCGACGAGGTGCGCCGGCAGACCGGCGAGGACCTGGACCGGGTCTTCTCACGCGTCGAGGAGCGCCAGCAGCGCCACGAGCAAGTCGTCCAGGGCCTCAGCGAGCAGACCCGGCAGCTGGAGGCCGACACCGCGCGCCGGCTCCGGGAACAGGCCACCGAGGTGCGCGGGGCGCTCGCCGCGTCCGCCGGGCGGATCCGCGAGGAGACCCGGCAGCGGCTGGCCGAGCAGCAGCAGCGGGTCCGGCAGGCCATCGCCGACGAACGCGCCGAACGACGGGCCGAGACCGCCCGGCTCTCCGCCGAGATCGGCGTGCTCAGCCAGGACCGGGCCCAGGCCGGCCGCGCGGTGAAACCCTGGCTGGCCGACGCCCGGTCCGTCGCCTCCGAGATCGCCGACGCCGGACTCCACGAGCGTTACGCACCGGGGGAGCTGGACCGGCTGACCGGCCGGCTGACGACCGCCGAACAGAACGCGGCCGAGGGCAGGTTCGACGCCGCGCTCGCCGTGGCCCAGGAGACGTACCACTCGCTGAGCGAGCTGCGGGCCGACACCGAGCAGCGCGAACTGGAGCGCTGCACGGCCCAGATGGCGGCCATCGACGCCCTGGCCACCGTGGCCGGCGAGATCGAGGACGGCCGGGAGCAGCCCGTCGACGGCCCCGACGGGACGGTCCTGCCCGGCTATGTGGTGGACGTCGACTACTGGTCGGAGGGCGAGTGGGACCGGCTGCGGACGGAGGCCGCCGAATTCCTGGCCCGCGCCCGGGACGACGGCACGGCCACCGACGAGCTGCTCCTGCTGCGGGACCGGGAGGCGCCCAGGCTGGAGGAGGAGCTCGGCGAGACCGTGGAGCAGGCGACGATGCGTCACCTGGCCTCGCAGCTCCGGGTGAACCTGGCGGACACCGTCGCCCAGACCCTCAGCCGGATCGCCCTCTACGACTTCGTCGACGGCGAATACCAGGACGCCGACCCCCGGGGCACGTACTACGCGAAGCTGCGCCACGAGAACGGCAACGAACTCGTGCTCGACATCTCGCAGGCCGCCCCCGACTCCGGCGAGCAGGTCGTCCGGGTCCTGTCCTACGACTACGACGTCACCGCCGAGGAGGAGCTCCGCAACCGGGCCGAGGCCGTCCGGCTGGCCCTCGCGGACGACGGCCGGGCAGTACCCGCGGCCCCGGAGTCCGAGCCGGGCGCCCCCGACCCGCGCTTCCTCGACATCGAGGCCCACCGCAGGCGCGGACAGCAGCGGGCCGGACGCCGGCAGGACCAGGCGGGGGGGGAACGGGGGAGCGGCGCATGACGAGGACGACGAAGCAGTCCGGCCCCGTCGTGGAACGCCTGGACGGGGCGGCGCTGCGCAGCGGCGAGCCCTTCACCATCCTCTACGGGCCCGGCGCGAGCGACCTCTTCGTCGACACTGCCTACCAGGTGTGCCACCTGGAGGAGGCGGTCTGGCGGCTGCTGCGCGCCGAGGGGTACGAGCGGATCGTCTTCAGCTCCAGCGACCACCCGGTGTACTTCCGGGACACCGCGTCGCGCGACCTGTCCCGGCGCACCCCGCCCGGAGCCCGGCCGGCCGGCCGCACCGGGCTGCCCGCGATGCGCACCCCCGGCATGCGGGGGCCGATGGGCGACCTCCGGGTGACCGGCGCGACCGCCCCCGCCCGGCACGAGTCCGAACCGCTGCCGCCGCCCGCCCCCGGCGTCAGCGACCCGTTCGCCGTGATGAGCCTCAAGGGCTACCTGAGACAGCGCGAGCACCGCACCGCCGTCGTCTTCGCCCACGCCGAGGCCACCCTGCGCCACCACCGCGCCCAGCGCGAACTGGCCGGCGCCATGGACCAGTGGATCCACGACCACGGCAACGGCAACCTGTGGGTGATGGTCTTCCGCAAGGCCGACCTCAACGAGGTGGCGCAGTTCGTGGAGTCCTGCCACGACTACCCCGACCTGGAGACCCTGGTACGCCAGCAGGCCCGGGAGCCCGGCCGGCCGGGAACCGCCCGGATCGACTACCCGCCGGCCGCCGAGGTGGAGCGGCTGATCCACACCGTGCGGCTGCGCACCGGGCTGCGCGTCCAGGACTGGCGCGAGCTGGACTCCGTCGTCAGGGCGATGGGCAGCCACCTCCTCAAGGCCCGCGCCTGGCAGGCCTGGCTGGAGAGCCTGAGCGACACCCCGGGCGCCGTCCTCGGCCCGGCGGCGCTGCGCGGGGCCTTCCCCGGCGCCGCCACAGCGGCCGACCCCCGGGACCCCTGGGAGCGGCTGGCGGCCATGCCGGGGCTCGACGTGGTGCGCGAGCGCTTCGAGCAACTGCGCGCCGAGGTCGAGACGGTGGAGGCCCTGCGCGCCGAAGGCCGGTCCGTCGTCCTCGAACCGCCCTCCCTGCACCTGGTGTTCACCGGCAACCCGGGCACCGGAAAGACCACCGTGGCCCGGCTCGTCGGGGAGATCTACCGAGACCTCGGGCTGCTGAGCCGGGGCCATGTGGTCGAGGCGAAGATGCGGGACCTGGTGGCCGGCTACGTCGGGCAGACGGCCGCGCTGACCGACGCGACGGTCGACCGGGCCCTGGACGGCGTGCTGTTCATCGACGAGGCGTACGGACTGAGCGACCAGCGCGACGGATTCGGCGACGAGGCCATCCAGACGCTGCTCGCCCGCATGGAGAACGACCGCGGCCGGCTCGTCGTGATCGTCGCCGGATACCCGGACAAGATGAAGGAGTTCCTGGGGGCCGACCTCGGCCTCCAGAGCCGGTTCGCGGCGGCCAACGTCCTGCGCTTCCCCGACTACCCGCCACAGACCCTGCACGCCATCGCGCTCGGCCGGCTCCGCGAGCGCGGCGCCCTCCCCTCGGCCGAGACCGGGGACCAGCTCCTGGAGATCGTCACGGGGATGCACCGCACCCGGGACGCCTCCTTCGGCAACGCCCGCGACATGCGCACCCTCGCCGACGCCGTCTTCTCCCAGTGGTCCCAGCGGGTGCGCCGCCGGGTGGACGAGCCGGTCCTCCCCGAGGACGTGCCGGAGGACTACGGTGCCTACCGGGCGCAACCGGCCCCCGACCCCTCGGCGCTGCTGGCCGAACTGGACGCCTACGTCGGCCTCGGCCCCGTACGCAAGGTGCTGGAGAGCCTGGCCAAGCGGCAGCGACTGCGCCAGGCCCACGGCACCGGCGACCTCGTGCCCCCGCACATGGTGTTCACCGGGCCGCCCGGTACCGGCAAGACGACCGTGGCCCAGCTCGTCGGCAAGCTCTTCCGCGACCTGGGCCTGCTGCGCAAGGGGCACGTCGTCCCGGCGAGCCGCGCCACCCTGATCGGCGGCTACCTGGGGCAGACCGCCCCGCTGGTCCGCAAGGCGGTGCAGGACGCCCTGGACGGCGTGCTGTTCATCGACGAGGCGTACAGCCTGGTCAGCGATGTGCGCCACGGCGGCTACGGCAAGGAGGCGATCGACACCCTGGTCCTGGAGATGGAACAGTGGCGCGGCCGGCTCGCCGTGATCGTCGCCGGCTACCCCCGCGACATGGACTCCCTCCTGGCCGCCAACTCCGGCCTCCCCTCCCGCTTCACCGAGTACGTCCCCTTCCCGCACTACGGGACCGACGACCTGGTGGAGATCCTGCGCCGGATGGCCGCCAAAGAGGGCTACACCCTGGGCCCCGAGGTGGACCGGCACGCCGCCGCCTGGCTCCGCGCGGTCAAGCGCGCCGACCCGGCGGGGTTCGGCAACGCCCGCACGGTACGCAAACTGCTGGAGCTCATGGAAGCCCGGCTGGCCGACCGCTACGACCCGGGGAGCGCGGAGACGGGGAGCGCGGAGTTCACCCGGTTCCTGCCCGACGACGTACCCGGGCCGCCGCCCCACTGACCCCGGGCCGGGCGCGCCGCCGCGGGGCGCCCGGCCTCAGTCGGTCCGCCGGACCACGGACTTGCCGTCGCCGTCCCGGCCGGCGCGCTCGGTCAGCACCCGCCGCAGCGCCGCGTCGGCCTCGCCGAGCCGCCGCTCGATGTCCCCGGCCACCGCCTCCACCTCCGCCAGCGCGACGCGGTGCTCCGGCGCGACCACCCCGGCCGGCGCGCCACCGGGCGTCGCCAACGCACCGGCCAGATCGCGGTCCACGGCCGCGTACCGCCGCAACGAGGCGACCCGGTCGCCCTGTGCGTCCCGGATGCGTTCGAGCCGGGCCTGCCGCTCCGCCAGTTCGGCCGCCACATCCCCGTGCTCGCGCTCCTCGGCGCTCAGCGCCCGTTGCGCCGCCTCGGCCCGCTCCAGGACCTCCCGGGTCTGCGGGGCGAGCGCGGCGAGCTGGTCCTCGGTCAGCCGTACGAGCGCGTCGCTGCTGGTGCGCAGCGTCCCCTCCACCCCGGCGTCCCGGCCGCGCAGCGCGGCCAGCCGCTCCGCGATGACCTCCTGCTGCTCCTGGAGTGCGTCCAGGGCGAGCACCAGCCGCTCCAGCCGGCGCAGCTCGTCCACCTGGCGGCGCAGCGCCCGGTGCTCGGCGAGCCGGCCGCGCAGCGTCTCCTCGGCGGCCGTCAGCTTCTCCAGCGCGGCGTGCGCGAGGTCGGCCCGCTCCCGAGCCTCGCGGACCTCGGCCCGCACCTCGGTGAGCCGGCGCATCAGCGCCTCGGTGCCGCCGCCGAACGCGTCCCCGGGCATCGCCGCGGCCAGCAGGGCGGGCAGCGCGCCGGCCAGCGCCGCGGACTCCTCCAAGGCGTCCTCGAACGCGAACAGCGCGGCGAGCGCGTCCGCGCCGCTCCCGCCCCCGTCGACCCGGCCGAGCGCCGCCGCGGCCCACCGGAAGGCCAGCGAGAGCACCCGCAGCGCGGTCTCCGCCTCGGGCCCGTCCGCCCCCGGACCCGACAGAGCGGCGGCGATCTCGTCCGCTGCCTCGTTCACGACGCCTCTCCGTCCCCCGGGGTCATCCACTCGGCCCTGCCGTCACATTCCCGTCTGCCGTGCGACGCCGTGCACGCGCTCTCGCCGCACGGCCGCCCCACGGGCGACGACGCCGATATGACAACAGGCCCTCGGCCCAGCCGTCTCTCCGGCGTACAGCCGCACCATCATCACATCACCCGAAGCCCCGGCGCAGGGCCGCTCCGGCCGATACGATCGAATCGCCGGAACGTCCCGGCCGTCACACAACCACCGCGGTTACAGGGGGACTTCATGCCTGAAGTCGTGTCCTTCGAGGGGCCGGACGGCGCCTCGCTCCAGGTCGAGGTGCCCGACGACGCACCAGGGCTCGAACGCATCTCGCGGGACTCCGGCGACGTCGTGCGGGCCCGCCGCCGGCTGGAGGACGCCCTCGCCCAGACCCGGCCCGCCCTGCGCGCGGTCATGGATTCCGTGCGGGCCCTGGGCCCCGACGGCTTCGAGATCGAGTTCGGCATGAAGTTCAACGCCGAATCCGGTGTGGTGATCGCCAAGACCGCGATGGAGGGCCATTTCACGGTCAAGGTCCACTGGGGCCGGCCCGCCCCGGAGCCGGCGGACTGACGCCCGGTGTCCGCCCCCGACTGGGAGCGCCCGCCCTGGCTGGTCGGCGTCCGCAGGACCGAGCACGGCGACCCGGTGGGCGCGGGACTGCTCGTCACCCCGCGCCACGTGCTGACCTGCGCCCATGTCGTGGGACCCGCCCGCGCGCCCGAGCCGCCCGGACGGCCGGTGTTCGTACGGTTCCAGTACGCGGCCCCGCACGACCCGCTGCCCGCCACCGTGGTGCCCGGCGGCTGGCACCCGGACACCGGGGACGGCACGGGTGACGTCGCCGTCCTCGAACTCGCCGCGCCGGCGCCCCCCGAGGCCGTGCCCGCCCCGCTGCGGGCCACCGACCCCGGCACCTGGGACCACCGCTTCCGCGCCTACGGCTACCCCGAGGAGCACAAGCGCCGGGGCGTCCCGGTGCGCGGCGAGATCATCGGCCACGCCGGCAGCGAGTGGATCCAGGTGGAGGCGGGACCGCAGACCGGCTGGGGCCTGGAGAAGGGGTTCTCGGGCGGCCCGGTCTGGGACGTCAACAGCCAGGGCGTCGTCGGGATGCTCGTCGCCCGCGACTCGGTGACCTCCGTCGACCGGCGCACCGCCTACGCCATCAAGGTCGAGGCCCTGGTCCGCTATTGGCCCGAACTCGGCCCCCTCGTACGCGACATGACGTCGTCCGAGGCGCGCGACCGGCTGGAGGACCTGCTGTGGACGCCGCTCGCCGACGACGGCGGCATCCCCCGGGTCGAGGAGGTCGACCCGTACGACATCGGCGTCTGCCGCTCCAAGTACAGCGACGCCGACCGCGAAGGACCGGCCCGCGCCCCCTACGTGCACCGCAGCCCGCAGGACGAACGGCTCGCCGGACTCCTCGCGAGCCGCAGGTTCGTGCTGCTGGCCGGGCGCTCCAAGGCCGGCAAGTCCCGCACCCTGTACGAGGCGCTGCTGCGGGCCGTGCCGGACGCCCGGCTGGTCGTGCCGCGCCCCGGCGACCCGGCCCGCCGCACCCTGGACGACCTCAGCCGGCTGAACCTGCCCACCGGCTCCGACCGCGTGGTGCTCTGGCTGGACGACCTGCACCGCTACCTCCACCCGGGCGGCCTCGACCTCCAGATCCTGGACCGGCTCGCCGGAAGGGAGCCCGCCGTCACGATCGTGGCGACCATCCCCGCCAAGCAGCGGGCCGCGCTCATCGCCATGGAGAACGACGTCGGCCGCATCGCCCGCACCGTCCTGAACAAGGCGAGCACCGTCGAACTGCCCTCACTGCTGGGGCCGCGGGACGCCGAGGCGGCCCGGGACCTGTACCCCGGCGAGGACTTCACCGCCCGGGGCATCGGCGAACTCATGGTCGCCGCCCCCAGCCTGGAACAGCGCTTCACCGACGGGGCCGAGAGCTGCCCGGCCGGCTGGGCCCTGGCACGGGCGGCGGCCGACTGGATGCGCATGGGCGTCAGCGACCCGGTCCCCGCCGGCGTGCTGCGCGAGCTGTTCGCCGCCTACATGGACGAGCACCACCCCGCGCTCGACGCCGACGACACCGCCTACCGCGCGGCCCTGGCCTGGGCCCGCGAACCGGTGGCGGGCACCATCGCCCTCGTCCACCGCGCGCCCGGCTCCGACGGATACGCCGGCACCCCGTACCTCTCGGAGTACCTGGACAGCCGCGACGACGACCCGTCGGCCCCGGTCCCGTGGTTCGCCTGGAAGTACCTCGCCGACCGCCGCCCGGCCGCGGCCCTCCTGCCCAGCGCCTACACCGCGCTCGTCCGGGGCGAGGCCGTGATGGCCGAGCGGCTGCTGCTGGGGATCGCCGACGGCGGCGACGACCGCGACACCGCGGCCTGGGCGTCGCTGATGCTCGGTGAGATGTACCTCTACCTGGCGGACTTCACGGGAGCGGCCCGGCTCCTGGAGCGCGCCGCCGACTCCCGCGTGGACAGCGTGGTCCCGCTCGCCCAGGCCGTGCTCGCCGACCTGCTCATGATGTACGGCGACCGCACCCGCTCCCGTCAGCTCCTCGAAAGCGCGGTGGCGGCCCGCGATCCCCAGCTCTCCCAGGTCGCCCAGGTGGGCCTGGCCACCCTGCTCTTCGCGGACGGCGAGTACGAGCGCGCGGAACGGATGCTCGAAGCGATCGTGGCGGCCGGCGACACCGAGGCGGCCCCGCTGGCCCAGGCCCGTCTGGTCAGCGTGCTCAGCGGGGCGGACGGCGACGCCGCGGGGGCGCGTACCGGGCACCGGCCCGGCAGCGGCCTGGGCAAGTCCACGGTGCGCGCGAGCACCACCACCGTCGGCCGGGCCGAACCGTCCGAGCAGCCCTGGTCCCTGTCCCGGGCGGTCGGCGAATCCATGGCGGGCCAGGTCACCTCGGTCGCCCAGGCCAACCTGGGCTCCATGCTGCTCAGCCAGGGCGATGTCGACCGCGCCGAGGAACTGCTGCGCTCGGCCCTGGCGGGCGGCCGCTTCCACGCGGTGCCGCTGGCCCAGATGGGCCTGGGCGAGCTGCTGATCGTCCGTGGCCGCCACGAGGAGGCGGAGCAGGTCCTGCGCACGCTGATCGGCTCGGGCAACCCCCTGCTCATCCCGTACGCCAAGATCCTGCTGGCCGTCTCGTTGCGGCCGCGCGGGCTGATCGAGCAGGGCATGGACCTGCTGCGCGAGGCGGCCGATTCCGGGCACCCCGCCCAGGGCCCGCGCGCGGTCTGCGGCCTCGCCGAGTGGTACGCCAACGAGGGCGACCTGCCCGCCGCCGAGGAGTGGTTCGAGCGGGCCATCGCGACCGGCCACCCGGAGTGGGGCGGCATGGCCAAGGTCGAACTCGCCCTGGTCCTCGCCGGCAGCGGCGAAGGCACGGAACGGCCGGCTGAGCTGCTGACGGCCGTCATCGACTCCGGCCACCCCTTCCTGTCCCCGCTCGCCGCCGCCGCCCTCGGTGACATCCTCGTCCGGGAGGACCGCATCGAGGACGCCGAGCGGGCGTACGGGCTCGCCGTCGCCTCCGGACACCGCGACTGGGCCCCGGCGGTCCGGATCGAGCTGGCGTTCATCCAGGCGGCCCGCAACGGCGGTGCGGAGGCCGCCGCCGACCTGCTCACCACCGTTGTCGACTCCGGCCACCCGAACCAGGCCCCGCGCGCCGCCGACCTGCTCGGCGACCTCTTCGTCCGCGAGGGCCGCTTCGCGGAGGCCGAGCGCGCCTACCGGCACGCCATCGACTCCGGGCACGCCCAGTGGTCGCTGATCGCCCGCATGGACCTCGCGGTCCTGCTCGCCGACCACGGCGACTTCGAGCAGGCCGAGCGCCTGCTGCTGGTGGTGGCCGAGGCGGGCGACCCGAACGCCGAGGCGTGGGCGCGCGGCGTGCTCGGCGTGGTCCACATCGGCAACGACCGGGAGGCGGAGGGCCGGGAACAGCTGCGGGCGGCGGCCGACGCCGACGTCGGGGCCGCCTCCCAGTTCGCCCGCTTCCACCTCGCCAAGTGCCTGGCCGCGGACGGCGAGGACGAGGCGGCGGAGGCCCTGATCCGCACGGTGGTCGAGGGGGAGCCCTCGCAGGTCACCGAGGTGGCCCGCGCCTGGCTCGCGGTACGGCTGCTGCACCGGGACCCGGAGGCCGCGCAGGACCTCCTGGTCCGGGTCGAGGACTCGGGCGACGAGGAGGCCATCGTCGGGGCCTACCTCGGCGCCGGTGAATACCTCCTGGAGATCGGTGAGGTCCAGACGGCCGGCGAACTTCTCGAAGCGGCACTGGAGCTGGCCGGCCCCGACACCGCGCCCCGGATCGGCGCGCTGCTCGGCGTGGTCCGCCGCTCGGTCAACGACCTGGACCGGGCCCGTGAGCTGCTGACCGACGCCCTCGCCGCGGGCGACCCGGAGGTCGAACCCCTCGCCCGGCGCTACCTCGGCAGCACGCTCTTCCGGCTGGGCCTGCTCCCCGAGGCCGAGGAGGTCCTGCTGCCGCTGGCCCACTCCGACGACATCGGGCACCGGCCGCAGGCCCTCCTGCTGCTGGGCCTGGTGCTGGCGGCGGACAGCCGGCCGGAGGAGGCGTACCCCTGGCTGGAGCAGGCCATCGAGTGCGCCGACGGCGACACCGACACCGAGACCTCCGCGCGTGAGACCTACGCGGAACTGCTGATGAGCGCCGGACAGCGGGAGCGGGCCCTGGAGATCTACGCGCCCCTTGCGGCGGCCGACGAGGACGCGGCCGGGGCCGGCGAGGACCCGTCCGGGGACGCGGAGGACCGGGCCCCGGACGAGGACACCCCGGACCCGCCCGCGCCCGGCACCGACCGCCCGACGCTCGCCCTGCCCCGCCCCGCCCGGCCCGCGCGCCCCGCCCCGCCCGCGGCCCCCGCACCGCACCCGCTCCCGCCGGCCCTGCTCGCGCTGCTGGCCGAGGTGGCGGATGCGGAGGGCGCGCACGAGGAGGCCGCGTTCTGGTCCGGACTGGCCGGCCGCACACGGGAGGGTGGCCGGGCGGCCCAGCCCCACGGTTCGTGAGCCCACCCGCACGGCCCGGCTTGCTACGTGACACGTACTACGCGCCGTGTAGCATCAGTGGGCCCGTTCCGGAGCCCGGTCACACCTGGAGAAGCCATGCGCACCAACGACGCCCAGATGCTCGTGCTGTGCGCACTGGCCGACGGGCCGCTGCACGGGTACGCCATCAACGCGGCCATCGAGCAGGTGTCCGGTCACCGCCTCGGGCCCGGGAGCCTCTACGGAGCCCTGGCCCGTCTTGAGGCGAAGCGGCTGGTGGAGCCCCTGGAGGAGAAGGGCCGTCAACGCCCGTTCCGCCTCACGCCCGCGGGGCGGGGGCTGCTGGAGCGGGAGGCGCACTCCATGGCCCGTCTGTCCGGCCGCGTGTTCGAGAGCGCTGTCCCCGACGCCGTCGGGTACCTGGACCGGCTGGCCGCGACGGAGGCGGCCCGTTCCTACAAGAGCGTGATGCTCGACGCGCTGGATGTCCGGCCCGGCGAGAGGGCACTCGATCTGGGCTGCGGACCGGGGACGGACCTCGGCACCCTCGCCGAGGCGGTCGGCCCGTCGGGCAGGGTGATCGGCATCGACTCCAGCCAGGAGATGGTCGGGCGGGCGCGCGAGCGTACGGAGAATCTGCCGGTGGTCGGTGTCGAACCGGGCGACATCCACGCGCTCCCGATCGAGGACGGCGGCATCGACCGCGCCCGGACCGACCGGGTGCTCCAGCACGTGGCGGACCCGGCCCAGGTGCTCGCGGAGGCCCGGCGGGTGCTGCGGCCGGGCGGCAGGCTCGTCATGGGCGAACCCGACTGGGACTCGCTGGCCATCGACTACCCCGACGTCGAGGTCTCGCGTGCCTACACCCGCCACGTGACGGACGAGGTCGTACGCAACGGGGTCATCGGCCGTCAGCTGGCCCGGCTCGCGCTGGACGCGGGATTCGCCGTGCCGGCCGTCGTCCCGGTCACCTCGGTCTTCCGTGACGTCCGCGCCGCGGACCGGGTCCTCGGCATGCAGCGCAACACCGAGCGCGCGGTGTCCGCGGGCTACCTGCCCGCCCCGGCGGCACGGAAGTGGCTCGACCATCTCGCCACCGGGCCGTTCTTCGCCTCGGTGACGCTGTACGTCGTCGTCGCGGACGCCGAAGCCGTCCCCGGATGACCACTGGTTCACGGCGGCACGCACGAAAGAGCCGGTCAAAGCGACGAAGCGTCGCTTTGACCGGCTCTGTTCGGTCGGTCGACCGTGGTGTCCGAGGGGGGACTTGAACCCCCACGCCCGATAAAGGGCACTAGCACCTCAAGCTAGCGCGTCTGCCATTCCGCCACCCGGACAAGGTGTCTGTCTCGCGGGCCCGGCCCGTTCCGACGTGGAAAACCATAGCAAACATTGGAGGGTGCTCGATCACGCCCGGGTCCGTGTGAAGGGCGCATGACGGGACGCGGGCCCCCTTGGGTGTGCGGGCGGCGCGCGGGAGGATGAGAGGGAGCACCACAGCGACAGTGGAAGGAATCAGCGTGAGCGAGACCAATGCGGCCCGGACCGGTTCGGGTGAGACCGCCGAGAACGAGGTGGTGGACCTCTGTCGTGACCTGATCCGGATCGACACCAGCAACTACGGGGACCACTCCGGGCCGGGGGAGCGGGCGGCCGCCGAGTACGTGGCGGAGAAGCTCGCGGAGGTCGGGCTCGAACCGAAGATCTTCGAGTCCCACAAGGGCCGGGCCTCCACCGTGGCGCGGATCGAGGGAGAGGACCCGTCCCGGCCGGCGCTGCTGATCCACGGCCACACCGACGTCGTCCCGGCGAACGCCGATGACTGGACGCACCACCCGTTCTCCGGCGAGATCGCGGACGACTGCGTGTGGGGCCGTGGCGCGGTGGACATGAAGGACATGGACGCGATGACCCTGGCGGTCGTGCGCGAGCGCATGCGCAGCGGCCGCAAGCCCCCGCGCGACATCGTGCTGGCCTTCCTCGCGGACGAGGAGGCGGGCGGCACGTACGGGGCCCGGTACCTCGTGGACAAGCACCCGGACCTGTTCGACGGAGTCAGCGAGGCCATCGGCGAGGTCGGCGGCTTCTCGTTCACGGTCAACGAGAACCTGCGGCTCTACCTCGTGGAGACGGCCCAGAAGGGCATGCACTGGATGCGCCTGACCGTGGACGGCACGGCGGGCCACGGCTCCATGACCAACGACGACAACGCGATCACCGAGCTGTGCGAGGCGGTCGGGCGGCTCGGCCGGCACACCTGGCCGGTGCGGGTGACCAAGACGGTGCGCTCCTTCCTGGACGA
Source organism: Streptomyces sp. ATexAB-D23 (assembly GCF_000373645.1). Lineage (GTDB taxonomy): Bacteria > Actinomycetota > Actinomycetes > Streptomycetales > Streptomycetaceae > Streptomyces > Streptomyces castrisilvae. The sequence goes on from NZ_KB892079.1 coordinate 140,093, forward strand.
GCTGTCGGACGCGCTCGGCACCCCGCTGGACCCGGAGGACATGGAGGCCACGCTCGCCAAGCTGGGCGGCATCGCCAAGATGGTCGGCGCCACCCTGCGCAACTCCGCGGCCCCCACCATGCTGGGCGCCGGCTACAAGGTGAACGTCATCCCCGGACAGGCCACCGCCCACGTCGACGGCCGCTTCCTGCCGGGGTACGAGGAGGAGTTCCTGGCCGACCTCGACCGCATCCTCGGCCCGCGGGTCCGGCGCGAGGACGTGCACGGGGACAAGGCGCTGGAGACGGACTTCGACGGCTCGCTGGTTGACGCCATGCAGACGGCGCTCAAGGCGGAGGACCCGATCGCCCGCGCGGTCCCGTACATGCTCTCCGGCGGTACGGACGCCAAGTCGTTCGACGACCTGGGCATCCGCTGCTTCGGATTCGCCCCGCTGAAGCTGCCGCCGGAGCTGGACTTCGCGGGCATGTTCCACGGCGTGGACGAGCGGGTTCCGGTCGAGGGCCTGAAGTTCGGCGCGCGGGTCCTGGACCGTTTCATCGACGCGAGCTGACACGCGTCACGGCGTAAATCGCCAGGATGTGCGCATATAACCGGAACGAGTGAATGGAGCGTTCTACTCGTAGCCCCGTTACTTCCTCCTCGTTACAGGTGATGCGGTCCGCGGCTGGGACCGCGTTTGCCAACTAGGAGGAATAATGATCAAGAAGATCGTCGCCGCTGCGGCTGTCACCGGTGGTCTGGTGCTCGCGGGTGCCGGCATGGCCGTCGCCGACTCGGGCGCCCAGGGTGCCGCCATCGGCAGCCCCGGCGTGCTCTCGGGCAACGTCGTCCAGGTTCCCGTCCACGTCCCCGTGAACCTGTGCGGCAACACGATCGACGTCATCGGTCTGCTGAACCCCGCCTTCGGCAACGTCTGCGTCAACAGCTGACGTCGCGCGTCAACCCGTAAGGGTTTGAGCCCGCTCGGCCCCGGAGCGCACTCCATGCGCCTCGGGGCCGTCGGGTCCTTTGCCTCCGCACAGTCGAGTCCGGGGGTACTCCGGAAGGTAGAAGGCAGGAAACACCTATGCGACAGGTCACGCGTAAAGGCCTGATCACCATGGCGGCCGCGGGCGGCGTTCTCGCCCTCAGCGGTGGCTACGCGCACGCCGACGCGGGAGCGGCCGGCGGCGCGTCGAATTCCCCGGGGGTGCTTTCAGGGAATTCGGTACAGATTCCGGTCAACGTGCCGGTCAACGTCTGCGGCAACACGGTCGACGTCGTCGGCCTGCTCAACCCGACCGCGGGCAACGCCTGCGCCAACGGTTCGGGCGGCGCGGCGGCGGGCTCCCACGGCTCCACCGCGGGCACGTCCGGCAGCCACGCCGGCGACGGCCACGCCTCGAACGATCGCGGCCAGGCGGGTACCGGGAAGCACCGGGGCACCCGCGGCGACGACGGGGGCGGAGCCACCGCCCAGGGGTACACGCAGGGATCACCCGGTCTGCTCTCGGGCAACCTGGTCCAGGCGCCCATCGACATTCCCGTGAACGCCTGCGGCAACAGCATCGATGTCATCGGCCTGCTGAACCCCGCCATGGGCAACACGTGCGAGAACGAGAGCACGCCGCCGGTCGACGTTCCGGAGCCGCCGGTCCGCCATGTGACTCCGCCGGCGCCGCCCACCGTCCCCAATGCGCCCGAGCCGCAGACCGTGCCCGAGGACACCCCGCAGCTCGCCCACACCGGAGCGGGCGGGCTCGACCTGCTCATCCCGGCCAGTGCCGGCCTGCTCCTCGCGGGCGCGGGCACGGTGCTCTACCGCCGCGCCAAGGCCGCCGCCTGACGGCAGCGCCCGCACCGGCGAGCACCTGAAGTGAGTGAACGGGCCCCGCAGCAGCGGGGCCCGTTCACTGTGTCCGGACGGCCTGCGAGTCCACGGGTGTCGTCACCAGGTGGCCCGCAGCTGGCGGATGATCCGGCGGCGCAGCCGCACGCGGCGGCTGCCGTCCCGGCGCAGCGTCAGACGGTCCAGCTCCCAGTGCCCGTACTCGGCATGGTCGGTCAACAGGCGGGCCGTGTCCTTCCGGGACACCCCGCGCGGCACGTACACGTCGACAAATTCGTATTCCGGCATCGAATCTATTGTGCGGGCAGAGCCCCGGTACGGATAGCGTCTGCCCCATGTCTGATGCTGCGCAGCCCACCGCTGCCGAGGTACGCGCCGCCGCCGATGCGGTCAAGGCCGCGATCGACCACCACCTCCAGGCGGTCGAACGCCGGTCGGGGGACGATGACCCAGCTGTCTACGACGCGTTCAACGCACTGGCCGCCGCGGCCGAGGCCTACGACGAACTCCTCTACGACCGTCACGACGAGGTCACTCCCTTCGAGATCCCGGGCGCGCAGGACTCCCTGCCGCCCTACAACGGCCCCGAGGAGCCGCACGCGCTCAGCGTGCTGATCCGCCGCGACTACGCGGTGGTGGAGCCGCAGCGGCTGCTCGCCCAGGCACAGCACCTCGCAGACGCCGACCCGGACGTCCGGGAGGGCAGCGGCGCGGCGGTGGTCGGCGGCAGCGTCCACGCGGCCCTGGGGGTGATCTTCGGCGAGTACGAGGCGGACGAGATCGCCTCCCGGCACGAGGAGTTCGGCCTGGAGGAGGGCGACTCCACGCTCTGGGTCGCGGCGGCCGAGGACCTGCCGGAGCCGGGGGAGTGGCTCGACGCCCCCTTCGACGACGCCGACCCGCAGCTCGTGGTCTGCCGCTTCGACGTCAGCGCCGTGTTCGACGAGGACGACCCCGACGAGGCACCGGACGGACCGGCGTACAACACCGTCTGACCGCGGGCGGGAACGGTCCCGAGGGCCCTGTGGACGCCTGGTGCGCCCTCAGGGCCCTCATCGGGCTCACTGGGCTCACTGCTCCTGCGGTGAGCCCTCCAGCAGCGTGCGCAGCCGTGTGGTGCGCTCCTGGGCGGGGGTCTCGGCCACCGCCCGCGGCAGGGCCTGGTCGACGCCGTGGACCACGGACAGATGCCGCTCACCCCGGCCGAACGCGGTGTAGACCCACGACCGGCTCAGCCCGCGCGCAGCGTCCCCCGGCAGTACGACGACCACGGCGGGCCACCGCATCCCGGCCGCCTGATGGGCGCTGAGCGCCCACGCGTGGCGCACCGAGGCCGCCACCCGCTCCTGCGCTACGACGACCGGGGTCCCCGCGCAGTCCAGGTGCAGGCCGTCGGCGTCCGCCGAGACGACCACGCCGGGCACGGTCCGCCCCGGGGCCGGGACGTGGGCGACCCGGTCGCCCGGGTCGAAGCCGCCGAACCGCCCGGGGCCGGGGTTGAGCCGCTGTTTGAGCGCCTCGTTCAACGCCCGGGTGCCCGCCGAGCCGCCGTGGCCGACGGTGATGACCTGGGTGTCGCCCGACGGCACCCCGATGGCGCGCGGCACCGAGTCCGCGACCAGCTGCACCGCGCGGTGCACCGCCTCGCCCGCGTCCCGCACCGGGACGATGACGACCTCCTTGCCCGGGGCCGCCACCTGATTCAGCTCGCCGACGCCGATGCCCGAGACCAGCTCGCCGATCGGCCCGGCGTCCGGGGTGCGGGAGACGATCCGGGGGCAGGCGCGGGCGGCCAGCACATCGGCGAACACCTGTCCCGCACCGGCCGAGCCGAGCACCCCGGGGTCGCCGCTGAGCACCAGCCGGGCGCCGTCGGCCAGGGACTCCACCAGCATCGCGCCGGTCTCGACGTCCAGCTGGGGCGCGTCCAGCACGACGAGCAGGTCGACGGCGAGCGCCCCCTCCTCGTCCCGGCCGGGCCCCTCGGCGCCCGACAGCAGCCCGGAGAGCGTGACGGCCGCGTCCTGGGCGCCGGTCCGTGCCGCCAGCCGCTGCCTGCCGTCCACGCTGTGCGCGGCGCCCAGGGCCCGCAGGCCGAGACCGCGTGCGGCGGCGATCAGCGCGGCGGCCTCGGCCCGCGCCGCCTCGCCGCCCGTGTGCGCGATGAGGCCGTGCGCACCGGCCGCGCGGATCAGTTCGGCGGCCGAGGGGGAGGGCGCGGAGGAGGCCGCCCGCGACCAGTCCGCGTCCTTCTCGCAGGCGTTGACCAGCCGGGCCAGCCCGTCGGCGAGGCTCTCCTCGGCCAGTGCGTACCGGTCGAGCCCCAGGAGCACCCGCACCGGCTCGGCCGGCTCTGCGGACGCCTCGTCGCCGGCCGTCCCACCGGCCTCCTCGGCGGGCTCCTCGCCCTCGGGGCCGTCCTGGAAGACCAGCACCACGCCCTCCGCGATCGCGTGCTGGACGGCGGCGTCGGTGTCGTTCACTCCTCGGCCGGCCAGGGCCGTGCGGACCTGGTCCGCGTCCAGCGCGGTGTGGCCCTGGAGCGCGGCGCGCTCCAGCAGCCAGCCGGTCAGGGCGGCCGTGCGCCGTTCGTCGTCGGGGCCGCAGCCCGCGCCGAGCACCTTCCGGGCGAAGCCGTCGGCCTGCTCGGGCCCGACGCCGGGCAGTGCGAGCAGCTGCCAGGGGTCCTCGCGCAGGACCTCGGCGGCCCGGTCCCCGAGCAGGGCCGCCGCGGGCTCCGCCAGGGCGGCGGGGGCGCCGCCCGCGGACAGTACGGAGGCCGCCGCCGTGACGGCCTCGGGCGAGCCGGCCCGGGGCGCGGGGGCGGGCTCGGGCGCCCGGTCCCGTACCGGCTGCGCGACGGGGGCGGCGCGGCGGGCGGGGGCAGGGGCGGGGGAGTCGAAGAAGGCGGTGGCGGGCTTCGCGCCGCTCTCCACCGCCCGGACGGCCGCCAGCAGATCGGCCGCCGTGCCGCTCAGCTTCGCGCCGGCGTCGATCGGGCCCTCCTTCCCGGCCTTGCGCTGCTCGATCCGCTCGCGCAGCTCGCGCTGGGCGGCGAGCTCGGCCTCGGCCTCGGAGAGCGCGGGAGTTTCCTCCGTGTCGGCTTCGGAGGGTGCCGGGGTTCCGTCCGCCTCGGGGTCGGAGAGCGCGCGAGTTCCCTCCGCGTCGGCTTCGGAGGGTGCCGGGGTTCCGTCCGCCTCGGGGTCGGAGAGCGCGCGAGTTCCCTCCGCGTCGGCCTTGGAGGGTGCCGGGGTTCCGTCCGCCTCGGGGTCGGAGGGTGCGGGAGTCTCGCCCGTGCCGGCTTCGGAGAGCGCGGGAGCGTCGCCCGCCGTGCTCTCCGCGTCCGCGTCCGCGTTCGCCTCCGCGCCCTTCGCCGCGTCGGCGTCCCCGCCCGCCCCGGGAGCGGTGGCGGGCTCGTCCGGGACGGCGGCGGCACCGTCCTCGTCGGTGGCCGGGGGGCCAGGGGATTCCCCCCGGGGAAGCGCAGTCACAGCGTGCTCCAGTCCTGGTCGGGATAGCGGTGCACGGGCGCCGACACATCGTCGAGCGCCTGGCAGATCTCGTAGGGAAGACTAAGCGCCTCCACTGACAACGCCTCCGTCAGCTGCTGCGCGTTGCGCGCGCCGACGATCGGCGCCGCGACCCCCGGCCGGTCCCTGACCCAGGCGAGGGCCACCTGGAGCGCCGTCGTGGCCAGTCCCTCGGCCGCCGTCGCCACGGCGTCCACGACGCGGCTCGCCGCGTCGTCGAGATACGGCTCGACGAAGGGCGCCAGCAGCTCGGACGCGCCACGCGAGTCGGCCGGTGTCCCGGTGCGGTACTTCCCCGTCAGCACGCCCCGGCCCAGCGGTGACGAGGGGAGCAGCCCCACGCCGAGGTCGAGCGCGGCCGGCAGCACCTCGCGCTCCACGCCCCGCTGGAGCAGCGAGTACTCCATCTGCGTACTGGCCAGCCGGGTCCGCGCCCCGGAGAGCTGCCAGGTCGCGGCCTTCGCCAGCTGCCAGCCGCAGAATCCGGAGACACCTGCGTAGCGGGCCCGCCCCGACGAGACCGCCAGGTCCACGGCCTGGAGCGTCTCCTCCAGCGGGGTCGCCGGATCGAAGGCGTGCAGCTGCCACAGGTCCACGTGGTCCGTGCCGAGCCGGTCCAGCGAGGCGTCGAGGGCGGCCAGCAGATGGCCGCGCGAGCCGTCGACCCTGCGGTAGGGGTCGGCGACGCTGCCCGCCTTGGTCGCGATGACCAGGTCGTGCCGGGGGACAAGGCCCTCCATGAACCGCCCGAGCAGGTATTCGGCCTCGCCGCCGCCGTAGACGTCGGCGGTGTCGACCAGGGTGCCGCCCGCCTCCCAGAACACCTTCAGCTGCTCGGCAGCGTCGTGCTCGTCGGTGTCCCGGCCCCAGGTGAGGGTGCCGAGCCCGATCCGGGACACTCGTAGGCCGGTGCGGCCGAGATGCCTCTGCTCCATGGGCGCCGAGATTACTGGCCGCGCCCCGCGCGCGTCGCGGGCCCGTGGACAACCGGGCCCGGGGTGGCCCCTGCCGGATCGCGTGGCCGCGCGCTAGAGTCCGGAGCTCAGGGACGTTACTGATCAGTAAGGGGTTCGGCTATGCGGCTCGGCATCAATCTCGGTTACTGGGGCGCGGGGATGGACGGCGACAACCTCGCCGTCGCGCAGGAGGCCGACCGGCTCGGCTACGACGTCTGCTGGGCGGCCGAGGCCTACGGCTCCGACGCCCCGACCGTGCTGGCCTGGGTGGCCGCGCAGACCGAGTCCATCGACGTCGGCTCCGCGATCATGCAGATCCCGGCGCGCCAGCCCGCCATGGCGGCGATGACCGCGGCCACGCTCGACTCCCTGTCCGGCGGCCGGTTCCGTCTCGGCCTCGGGGTGTCCGGCCCGCAGGTCTCCGAGGGCTGGTACGGCGTCAGGTTCGACAAGCCACTGGCCCGCACCCGGGAGTACGTCGACATCGTCCGCAAGGCGATGACCCGCGAGCGGCTGTCGTACGAGGGCAGTCACTGGACGCTTCCGCTGCCGGACGGGCCGGGCAAGCCGCTCAAGCTGACCGTGCACCCGCAGCGCGAGCACATCCCGCTCTACATCGCCGCGATCGGCCCGAAGAACCTGGAGCAGACCGGCGAGATCGCCGACGGCGCGCTGCTGATCTTCCCCTCCGCCGAGCACCTGGAGGAGACCGCGGTCCGCCATCTGCGGGCCGGCCGGGAGAAGGCGGGCAGGACCATGGAGGGCTTCGACGTCTGCCCGACCGTCCCGCTCGCCGTCGGGGACGACATCAACGGCCTCGCCGACATGTTCCGCCCCTACACCGCGCTGTACGTCGGCGGCATGGGCAGCCCGAAGCAGAACTTCTACAACCGGCTCGCCCAGCGCATGGGGTACGAGAAGGAAGCCGCCGAGATCCAGGAGAAGTACCTCTCCGGCGACAAGAGCGGAGCGGCCGCCGCGGTCCCGCACCAGCTGATCGACCAGACCACGCTGCTCGGACCGGTGGAGCGCATCGCCGAGCGCATGCGGGCCTACGCGGAGGTGGGCGTCACCACGCTGACCCTGGCGCCGGCCGGATTCACCCTCGACGAGCGGATCGCCGCGCTGCGGGCCGGCACGGAGGCCCTGGAGCGCGCCGGGCTCGCCTGAGCACCGAGGGACGCGCGGAGGGCGGCACCACGGCCGTGGTGGGGGCTCGGGGGTCTCCCCGCCACGGCCGTCACGTGGAACAACGCGGACGGGGCAGCCGGGTTACGGGTCCGTGCAAAAACGGTTCGCCGGGCGTTGCGAAAACGGTTCGCCGGGCGTGCGGAACCGGGCGCGCGTAACCGGTCCCGCGAAACGGTTCGCCGTCCTTCGCCCGGCACCCGGACCGCGCTCGTTCGGCGCAGTCGCGGGGCGCTCCTGTTGCCCGGCGGGGCCGGGCGCATTTGACTGGCGCTCGGCGACGCCGGCACGGAGGTGGCAGTGATGCTCTCGGCAAGGAACCTGTTCCAGGAGATCCTCGACAACGACGAGTCGTTCCGGCTGTTCTGCTCCATCGCGGCCAGCGGGGAGTCCCAGGGCGGCTGGGAGAACGGGCGCATCGCGGCCCTCGTACCCCTGAGCCAGCGCCCCCTGGCCCCGAAGATCGCCCGGCACGGCGCCGACGAGGACAAGCACGGCAGGATCTTCAACGCCCTGCTCAAGAAGCGCGGCCTGACCCCCGCCGACGTCCCCCCGGACACCGACTACACCATGCTCCTCGAACGGCACGGCATCGGCCTCGCGCACGAGCAGCTGAGCCGCGACGAGCCCCTCACCGAACGCGACATCATCACCTACCTGGCCCACAGCCGGGTCACCGAACAGCGCGCGTCCGAGCAGATGCGGCTGCTGAACAAGTACTTCGCCGACCACCCCGAGCTCGGCCGCGCGGTGCGGATGATCTCCAACGACGAGGACAACCACCTGGCGTACTGCCACGAGGAACTGCTGCGCCTCGCCCGCGCCGGACACGGCCGGACCATCCAGCACATCCTGCGCGAGTGCGCGCTCGCCGAGATCCGCGTCTACCGCGACGTCAGCCTCGCCGTGATGGACCACATGGGCCGCGTCCTCGGCTGGTCCCGGGCGAAGGCGGCGCTGCTCGCCACGGGCATCCGCGCCGCCTACGCCTACGAGCGCCTGGGCGGCTGGCGGCGCATGGTCAGCCTGGCACCGCCCCAGCGGCGCGACGCGCTGGGCGGCCCCGCGACCCCGGCGCCCGAGTACGCCTGAGTCCGCGGTCCCTCAGAGCCAGCCGCGCCGTTTGAACTGGCGGTACAGGCCGAAGACCGCCCCCGCCATGAGCAGCAGCACCGCCGGGTAGGACACGACCCAGTGCAGCTCCGGCATGTGATCGAAGTTCATGCCGTAGATCCCCGCGACCATGGTCGGCACCGCGGCCATCGCCGCCCACGCGGAGATCTTGCGCATGTCGTCGTTCTGCCGCACCCCCATCTGCGCGAGGTGCGCGGACAGGATGTCGGACAGCAGCCGGTCGAGGCCCTCCACCTGCTCGTTGGCACGCGTCAGATGGTCCTGGACGTCCCGGAAGAACGGCCGGGCGTGCTCCTGGACGAACGGCACCCCGGCGCTCGCCAGCCTGCCCATCGGCGCGACCAGCGGGACCGTCGCCCGCCGGAACTCCAGCACCTGGCGCTTGAAGGTGTAGATGCGGGCCGCGGTGTTCTTGGAGTCGGTGGTGCCGCTCGGCGCGAAGACCTGCGTCTCCAGCTCCTCCAGGTCGACCTGGAGCTCGCCCGCCACATCTATGTAGTGGTCCACGATCGCGTCGCTGACCGCGTACAGGACGGCCGTCGGCCCGTGCTTGAGCACCTCGGGCTCGGACTCCAGCCTGCGGCGCACCGCGGCCAGCGGCGCGCCTTCGCCGTGCCGCACGGTCACGACGAACGAGTCGCCGATGAACACCATCAGCTCGTGGCTGGTCACCGTGTCGTCGCCGTGGTCGTACAGGACCGGTTTGATCACCGCGAACAGCGAGTCGTCGTACACCTCCAGCTTCGGCCGCTGATGGGCGGACAGGGCGTCCTCGACGGCCAGCGGGTGCAGCCCGAAGTCGGTGCTGACCCGGTCGAACTCCTTCTCCGTCGGCTCGTACAGCCCGATCCAGAGGAACGCGTCGCCGGCCGCCCGCGCCTGGGCGAGCGCGTCGGAGAAGTCGGCGGGGCCTTCGGTCCGGCGTCCCTCGCGGTAGATGGCGCAGTCGACAATCACGGCGCGCATTCTTCCCTGGTCCGCCCCCGTACGCACGTCCGGCGGGTCCTCGCGTGCCCGCCGGGGACCACCCGGCAGCCCGTACGCTGGGGCCCATGCCCACCCTGATCCTCGTACGCCACGGACGCTCCACCGCCAACACGTCCGGGGTGCTCGCGGGCCGGACGCCCGGTGTCGCGCTCGACGAGCGCGGTACCCAGCAGGCCGCCGCGCTCCCCGGACGGCTGACCGGGCTGCCGCTCGCCGCCGCCGTCAGCAGCCCCCTCCAGCGCTGCCGCGAGACGCTGGCCCCCCTGCTGGAGGCCCGCCCGGAGCTGCCGCTGCACATCGAGGACCGGATCAGCGAGTGCGACTACGGCGACTGGTCGGGCCGCAAGCTCGCCGAGCTGACCGACGAGCCGCTGATGACCGTGGTCCAGCAGCACCCCTCCGCCGCGGCGTTCCCCGGCGGCGAATCGATGCGCACGATGCAGGCGCGCGCCGTCGACGCGGTACGGGAATGGAACGCGCGGATCGAGGCCGAGCACGGCGAGAACGCCCTCTACGTCATGTGCTCGCACGGCGACATCATCAAGTCCCTGGTCGCCGACGCGCTCGGCATGCACCTGGACCTCTTCCAGCGTCTCCACGCCGACCCGTGCTCGGTCACCGCGATCCGCTACACCCGGCTGCGCCCCTACCTGCTGCGGCTCGGCGACACCGGCGACCTCGCCGCGCTGGCGCCCCGCGAACCGGGCCCGGAAGCCGGCGCCGCGCAGGACGCGGCGGTAGGGGGCGGCGCTGGGGCGCCGTGATCGCCGCGCGCAGTAGGGTGGACGCGCCGTAGGCGCTTTCGCGGGAGAACGCTTCCCGAGGCTCCGGCCCACCCTCATCTGCCGTCAATTCTCAAGGGAGACAGGACGTGTCCCGTCAGGTGTTCCTCTACGACCCCCCGGACCGTTTCGTGGCCGGTACGGTCGGGCTGCCTGGACGTCGTACGTTCTTCCTGCAGGCTTCCTCAGGCGGACGTGTCACCAGCGTGGCCCTGGAGAAGACCCAAGTCGCCGCGCTCGCCGAGCGCGTGGACGAACTGCTCGACGAGGTCGTGCGGCGTACCGGCGGGAATTCCCCGGTGCCCGCCGTCGCCCCGATGGACGTCACCGACACCGCGCCCCTCGACATCCCCGTCGAGGAGGAGTTCCGGGTCGGCACCATGGCGCTCGCCTGGGACGGCGAGGAGCAGCGCATGATCGTCGAGGCCCAGGCCCTGGTCGAGCTGGACGCCGACTCCGTCGAGGACCTGGCCGAGGCCGAGGAGCGGCTGCTCCAGGACGAGGAGAACGGCCCGCCGATGCTCCGCGTCCGGCTCACCGGCGCCCAGGCTCGTGCCTTCGCCAAGCGGGCCCTGGACGTCGTCAACGCGGGCCGCCCGCCCTGCCCCCTGTGCAGCCTGCCGCTCGACCCGGAAGGACACGTATGCCCGCGCCAGAACGGATACCGCCGGGGCGCCTGACCGGCGCCGAGACGGTCACCCTGCTCGGCCGGGGAGAGCTGACCGTCCTCGGCCGGGTGCGCGGGGCTTCCAACGCGGTGCTGTACTGCTCGGTCGCGCACGAGGGCGAGGAGGCCACCTGCGTCTACAAGCCGGTGGCCGGCGAGCAGCCCCTGTGGGACTTCCCCGACGGCACCCTCGCCCAGCGCGAGGTGGCCGCGTACGAGATCTCCGAGGCGACCGGCTGGGGCCTGGTCCCGCCGACCGTGCTGCGGGACGGACCGTACGGCCGGGGCATGTGCCAGCTGTGGATCGAGGCGGAGCCGCCCGGCGACGACGAGCCGGGCCTGCTCGCGCTCATCGACGAGGAGGAGCCCGGCGAGGGCTGGAAGGCCGTGGCGTTCGCCGAGGTGGGGGAGGGGAAGACGGCCCTGCTCGTGCACGCGGACGACGCCCGGCTGCGGCGGCTCGCCGTGCTGGACGCGGTGATCAACAACGGCGACCGCAAGGGCGGCCACCTGCTGCCGGCGCCCGGCGGCCGGCTCTACGGCATCGACCACGGCGTGACCTTCCACGCGGACGACAAGCTGCGCACCCTGCTGTGGGGCTGGGCGGGCGAGCCGCTGCCCGCCGAGGCCGTCGAGGTGCTGGACCGGCTGGCCGCGGAACTGGAGCCGGGGGCCGCCCTGGTCACCCGGCTGGCCGAACTCATCACGGCGGCCGAGATCGAGGCGCTGCGGGCCAGGGTGGGCGCCCTGCGGGCCACCGGGCTGCACCGGGAACCGAGCGGTGAGTGGCCGGCCATCCCCTGGCCGCCGGTCTGACCGCGCCCCGGTACTCCGCCGGGGCGCGCCCGGGGAGCACCGGCACGCATGTCACGGCCCGGGGCGCAAGAGTGCCTCTTCGGCCAGGATCGCCCCTCCGGTTCGTATCCGGAAGCCGCATCCGGTTACGCTCGTGGCATGCATGCCTGGCCCGCTTCTGAGGTCCCCGCCCTGCCCGGCAAGGGCCGCGACCTTCGGATCCACGACACCGCGACCGGCGGACGGATCACCCTTGACCCCGGTCCCGTCGCCCGCATCTATGTCTGCGGCATCACGCCGTACGACGCGACCCATATGGGTCATGCGGCGACCTACAACGCGTTCGACCTCGTGCAGCGCGTGTGGCTCGACACCAAGCGGCAGGTCCACTACGTCCAGAACGTGACCGACGTGGACGACCCGCTGCTGGAGCGGGCCGTGCGCGACGGGCAGGACTGGACCGAACTCGCCGAGCGCGAGACGGCCCTGTTCCGGGAGGACATGACCGCGCTGCGCATGCTCCCGCCGCAGCACTACATCGGAGCCGTCGAGGCGATACCCGGCATCGTGCCGCTCGTCGAACGGCTCCGCGACGCGGGCGCCGCCTACGACCTCGACGGGGACGTGTACTTCTCCGTCGACGCCGACCCGCACTTCGGCGGGGTCTCGCACCTCGACGCCGAGGCGATGCGGCTGCTCTCCGCCGAACGCGGCGGTGACCCGGAACGTCCGGGCAAGAAGAACCCGCTCGACCCGATGCTCTGGATGGCGGCCCGCGAGGGCGAGCCGAGCTGGGACGGCGGCTCGCTCGGAGCCGGCCGGCCCGGCTGGCACATCGAGTGCGTGGCCATCGCCCTGGACCACCTCGGCATGGGCTTCGACGTCCAGGGGGGCGGCTCCGACCTCGTCTTCCCGCACCACGAGATGGGCGCCTCGCACGCCCAGGTGCTGACCGGCGAGCACCCGTTCGCCCAGGCGTACGTGCACGCCGGCATGGTCGCCCTGGACGGCGAGAAGATGTCCAAGTCGAAGGGCAACCTGGTCTTCGTCTCGGCGCTGCGCCGTGACGGCGTCGACCCGGCCGCGATCCGTCTCGCCCTGCTCGCGCACCACTACCGCTCCGACTGGGAGTGGACCGACCAGGTGCTCGCCGACGCCGTGGCGCGGCTCGCCCGCTGGCGCGCAGCCGTCTCCCGCCCCGACGGGCTGTCCGCCGACGCCCTGGTCGAGGAGGTCCGCGCGGCCCTCGCCGACGACCTGGACACCCCGGCCGCGCTGGCCGCCGTCGACCGCTGGGCCGAACGGCAGAGCGCCGAAGGCGGTGCGGACGAGGGCGCGCCCGGCCTCGTCTCCCGGACCGTCGACGCGCTGCTCGGCGTCGCGCTGTAACCACCCTTCCCGTAACTCTCCGTTGCGGAAGCCGACTTCACCGGCCCCGAACTTCTTGATGAAGTTCGGGGCCGGTTCCGTTTTGTCCATGGTCAAATGCTTGATGCTGCGCTAAAAGCGCTCTATGCAATCATCAACGCGCATCAGATCGGCGGTAGTTGCAGCGCTGCTGGGACTGCTCGCCGTACTCACAGGACCGGGCAGCGCCAGTGCCGCGGACCCGGCCGCCCCCACCGGCACGACCGTCGGCGACCTCACCGGCTTCGCCGCCGACGGGGCCGTGTACCGGCTGACGGCGGGCCCGGCGAAGGCACGCGTCAGCTTCGTGTCCGAGGAGACCTTCCGCATCGAACTCGCCCCGGACGGAACCTTCCAGGACCCGGCCGGCGACGCGATCGTGCTGCCGCAGGGCTCCGCGCCCCGCACCCGCTGGAAGGAGCGCAACGACCGCTACGAACTCTCCACCCGAAGCGTCACCCTCCGTGTCTACAAGTCGCCTCTGCGGTTCGCCCTGTACCGGGCCGACGGCAGCCAGGTCTGGTCCGAGGCGAAGGGGCTGAGCTGGGACGCCGAGCAGACCACGCAGACCCTGGCGCGTGGGGCCGACGAGCAGTTCTACGGCGCCGGCATGCAGAACGGCCGCGGCAACACCTCGCACCGCGGCAAGACCGTCGAGGTGGGCGTCGACTACAACTGGGACGACGGCGGCCACCCCAACTCGGTGCCGTTCTACCTCTCATCGGCCGGCTACGGCGTCTTCCGCAACACCTTCGCGCCCGGCACCTACGCCTTCAACGACCCGGTGACCACCAGCGAGCGGGAACAGCGCTTCGACGCCTACTACTTCGCCGGCGACAGCGCCAAGGACGTCATCGGCCAGTACACCCAGCTCACCGGCAAGCCCTTCCTGCCTCCGGTGTACGGCATGGAGATCGGCGACTCCGACTGCTACCTGCACAACGCCAACCGCGGTGAACGCCGCACCCTGGACGCGCTGGAGGTGGCCGACGGCTACGTCGACAACGACATGCCCAACGGCTGGATGCTCGTCAACGACGGCTACGGCTGCGGCTACGAGAACCTCGCCGAGACCGCGCAGGGCCTCCAGGACCGCGACATGCAGCTCGGCCTGTGGACCGAGGACGGCATCGACGCGCTCGGCGACCAGGTCAAGGCCGGCCAGCGCGTCGCCAAGCTGGACGTGGCCTGGGTCGGCCCCGGCTACAAATTCGCGCTCGACGGCTGCAAGGACGCCTACCAGGGCATCGAGGACAACAGCGACGCACGCGGCTTCACCTACGCCCCCGAGAGCTGGGCGGGCGCCCAGCGCTGCGGTGTCCAGTGGTCCGGCGACCAGTACGGCACCTGGGAGTACATCCGCTGGCAGATCCCGACCTACGCCGGCGCCACGATGTCCGGACTCGCCTACACCACGGGCGACGTCGACGGCATCTTCGGCGGCAGCGCCAAGACGTACACCCGTGACCTCCAGTGGAAGATGTTCCTGGGGACCACGATGACCATGGACGGCTGGGCGGCGGACGACAAGCAGCCCTTCCGCTACGGCGAGCCGTACACCAGCGTCAACCGCGACTACCTCAAGCTCAAGGAGTCGCTGCTGCCCTACCAGTACTCCTACGCCCATGAGGCGACCAAGACCGGTGTCGGCATGGTCCGGCCCCTCGTCCTGGAGTACCCGGACGACCCGAAGGCCGCCACCGACGCCGCGAAGTACGAGTTCATGTCGGGCGAGGACTTCCTCGTCGCCCCGGTCTACGAGGACAGCACCGAGCGCGACGGCATCTACCTGCCGAAGGGCACCTGGACCGACTACTGGACCGGGCGCACCTACCGGGGCCCCGTCACCCTCGACGATTACAGCGCCCCGCTCGACACCCTGCCGCTGTTCGTCAGGGCAGGTGCCAGTGTGCCGATGTGGCCGGGCATCCGCTCCTACCAGGACCGCACCGCCACCTCCCCGCTCGCCTGGGACATCTACCCGCAGGGCCGGTCGTCGTTCACGCTGTACGAGGACGACGGCGTGACCCGCGAGCACCGCGACGGCGCGTACGCCACGCAGACCGCCGACGTCCGCGCGCCCGCCCGGGGCTCCGGCGACGTGACGGTGGACATCGGGGCGAGCAAGGGGAAGTTCTCCGGCAAGCAGACCACCCGCCCCTACGAGTTCACCGTGCACACCGGCTCCGAGCCGAGCGCGGTCAAGCTCAAGGGCAAGCTGCCCCGGCTCACCTCGGCCGCCGCGTACGCGAAGGCGAAGCAGGGCTGGTGGTACGACCGGGACGACCGCGGTGGTGTGGTGAAGATCAAGACCGCCTCGCTCTCCACGGGCAAGAAGTTCTCGCTGAAGCTGGAGAACACCAGCGCGGTCGGTGGCCGCGACGCCGCCGCCACGGCCACCGTCTCCGCGCCCCAGGGGCAGGAGACCGGCGCCGGCGCCCCGGGCACCGTCGCCGTCGACGTCACCGCGGGCAAGGCGGACGTGACGGACGCGGTCCTCGCCCTCGACGTCCCGCAGGGCTGGCAGGCCACCCCCGCCGCGCCCGTGAAGCGGATACCCGCCGGCACCACCCGGCGCGTCGAGGTGAAGGTCACCCCGGCGAAGGACGCCCGCATCGGCGAGGCACGGATCACCGCCCTGGCGCGCTACCGCTCGGCGGGCGAGTCCCGGACGGCCGCCCAGCGGCTGGCGGTCTCCGTCATGCCGGCCCCGCCCAGCGGCGAGACCTGGGCGAGCGACATGCAGTGGCTGAACGAGACGAACGGGTACGGCCCCGCCGAACGCGACCGCAGCAACGGCGAGTCGGGCGCGGCCGACGGGAACCCGATCACGCTGGCCGGGAAGGTGTACGAGAAGGGGATCGGCACCCACGCCGACTCCGACATCGAGGTGTACCTCGGCGGCCGGTGCTCGAAGTTCACCGCGGACGCCGGCATCGACGACGAGATCGACGGCTACGGCGAGGTGGCGTTCTCCGTCGAGGCGGACGGCAAGGTGCTGTGGACCTCACCGAAGGTGACCGGGGCGTCGGACGCCGTGCCGGTGGACGTGGCGCTCGACGGCGCGCGGCATGTGCGCCTGAAGGTCACCGACACCAATGACTCCAAGACCGGCGACCACGGGGACTGGGGCGCGGCGCGCTTCACCTGTTCCTGAATGACGGCGAAGGAGTGGGGGAGCCGGGCGGGCACGCACCCGCCCGGCTCCGTGCTGCCCGGAGCGGTCCTGTCAGGACCCGCCCCGGCCGAGACCGTCCCGCCCGGCTCAGTCCCGCGAAGGGCTGTCCGGGCCGTCCGGGCCGTTGTCCGTGTCCTCGTCCGGTCCGTCGCCGGAGGACGGCTGCTCCGGCTCGCCGCCCGCGGCGCGCTCGTCGGGGCCGCCCGGCGTGGGCCTGCCCGTCCCCGGGCCGCCCGGCCGGCCGGTGCCGGGCCCGCTCACCGCTCCGGGCCCCGTCTCCGGCCGGACCGGCTTCGGCGGCCTGGTGCGGCCGCTCGACGTGTCCCGGAGATATGTCGCCTCCCCGCTCTCCGTGGCGTGCCCGCCGGGTGGCTGGCCGGGGCCGGGCCCCGGGTCGCGGCGCCTGAGATAGCGCTCGAACTCCCGGGCGATGGCCTCGCCGCTCGCCTCGGGCAGTTCCGCGGTGTCCCGGGCCTCCTCCAGCGTCTGCACGTATTCGGCCACCTCGCTGTCCTCGGAGGCGAGCTGGTCGACGCCGACCTGCCAGGCGCGCGCGTCCTCCGGCAGTTCGCCGAGCGGGATGCGCAGCCCGAGCAGATCCTCCAGACGGTTCAGCAGCGCCAGCGTCGCCTTCGGGTTGGGCGGCTGCGACACATAGTGCGGCACCGCGGCCCACAGGCTCACCGCGGGCACGCCCGCGTGCGTGCACGCCTCCTGGAGGATGCCGACGATGCCCGTCGGGCCCTCGTACCTGGTCTCCTCCAAGTCCATGGTGCGCGCCAGATCGGCGTCGGACGTGACGCCGCTCACCGGTACCGGCCGGGTGTGCGGGGTGTCGCCGAGCAGCGCGCCGAGCACCACCACCATCTCGACGCCCAGCTCATGTGCGAAGCCCAGGATCTCGTTGCAGAACGAGCGCCAGCGCATGGACGGTTCGATGCCCCGGACCAGCACCAGATCACGGGGTTTGTCCCCGCCGATGCGGACCACGGAGAGCCGGGTCGTCGGCCAGGTGATCTTGCGCACCCCGCCGTCCAGCCACACCGTCGGGCGGTTGACCTGGAAGTCGTAGTAGTCCTCGGCGTCCAGCGCCGCGAACACCTCGCCCTTCCACTCCCTGTCCAGGTGCGCGACCGCCGTGGAGGCGGCGTCACCCGCGTCGTTCCACCCCTCGAACGCGGCCACCATGACCGGGTCGATCAGCTCGGGAACCCCGTCGAGCTCGATCACCCAGGCCTCCTTCCGAAGTTCCCTTGCGTACGGAACAACCTTACGGCTTACGGCCTCCCGCACAGCAGGCCCTTGGCGCGACCCGTGCGATACATCCGAGCTGTGGGCCGTGAATTTGGGCCCGTCTCTGGACTTACCGGCTCCGAGGCGGCTATACATCGGATGACCGGAACAGAGGTCCGATGTTATTTCCCCTGGGGGCGCGCATGAGTCAGACCGTCACGGATTTCGAGGTCCACGACATCCGTTTTCCGACCTCGGAGCAACTGGACGGCTCGGACGCCATGAATCCGGACCCCGACTACTCGGCCGCCTACGTCGTCCTGCGCACCGGCGCCGACGACAGCGGCGCCACGGCCGAGGGACATGGCTTCTGCTTCACCATCGGGCGCGGCAACGAGGTGATGGCCGCCGCCATCGAGGCGCTGCGGCCCCACGTCACCGGCCGCCCGGTGCCCCGTACGGCGGCCGACCTCGGCGCCCTGTACCGCGACCTCACGCACGACTCCCAACTGCGCTGGCTCGGGCCCGAGAAGGGCGTGATGCACATGGCGGCCGGCGCGGTGATCAACGCCGCCTGGGACCTGGCGGCGAGACAGGCGGGCCTGCCCGTCTGGGAGTTCCTGGCCGGGATGACACCCGAGGAGCTGGTCTCCCTGGTCGACTTCCGCTACCTCACCGACGCGCTCACCCCCGACGAGGCGCTGGCCATCCTGCGGGCCGCCGCACCGGGCCGCGCCGAACGCGCCGCCGTCCTGCGGAGCGAGGGCTACCCCGCGTACACCACGTCGCCCGGCTGGCTCGGCTACTCCGACGACAAGCTGGTCCGGCTCGCCAAGCAGGCCGTCGCCGACGGCTTCACCCAGATCAAGCTCAAGGTCGGCGGCGAGGTCGGCGACGACGTCCGCCGGATGGCGCTCGCCCGCGAGGCCGTCGGCCCCGGCGTGCGGATCGCGGTCGACGCCAACCAGCGCTGGGACGTCGCCGACGCGGTCGCGTGGCTGACCGCGCTCGCCCCGTACGACCCGCACTGGATCGAGGAGCCGACCAGCCCCGACGACATCCTCGGCCACGCCGCCGTGCGCGCCGGGCAGCCGGTCAAGGTCGCCACCGGCGAACACGTCGCCAACCGCGTCGTGTTCAAGCAGCTGCTCCAGGCCGGCGCCGTCGACTTCGTCCAGATCGACGCCGCACGCGTCGCCGGCGTCAACGAGAACCTGGCGATCCTGCTGCTCGCCGCCAAGTACGGCATCCCGGTCTGCCCGCACGCCGGCGGCGTCGGACTGTGCGAACTGGTCCAGCACCTCTCGATGTTCGACTACGTGGCCGTCGCCGGCACCTGGGAGGACCGGGTCATCGAGTACGTCGACCACCTCCACGAACACTTCGTGGACCCCGTCGTCATCGAGAACGGGCGCTACACCACCCCGGCCGCCCCCGGCTTCTCGGCCAGGATGCGCCCCGAGTCGATCGCCGCACACAGCTACCCGCACGGGCCCGTCTGGCAGGCCCGCCGCATCGAGAAGGAGGAGGGCCGATGACCGGCACACACGACTTCGAGGGGATGAACGCCCTGGTGACGGGCGGCGCCTCCGGCATCGGGGCCGCCGTCACGGCCCAGCTCGTCGAGCGCGGCGCCCAGGTCGCCGTCCTCGACCGGGACACCTCCGGCACACCCCGCGGCGCCCTCGCCATCGAGGCCGACCTCGGCGACGACGCGGCCGTGCGCGCCGGCGTGGACCGGGCGGTCTCCGTCATGGGCTCCCTGCACACCCTCGTGTCCAACGCGGGCATCGGCTCCATCGGCACCGTCGAGGACAACGACGACGCCGAGTGGACCCGGGTCCTCGACATCAACGTCCTCGGCATGGTCCGCACCGCCCGGCACGCCCTGCCCCACCTGCGCCGGGCAGCCGCCGACCGCCCCGGCGCCGTATCGGTCACCCACACCTGCTCGATCGCCGCCACCGCCGGGCTGCCCCAGCGCGCCCTGTACAGCGCGAGCAAGGGCGCCGTCCTCGCGCTCACCCTCGCCATGGCCGCCGACCACGTCCGCGAAGGCGTCCGCGTCAACTGCGTCAACCCCGGCACCGCCGACACCCCGTGGGTCGGCCGGCTGCTGGACCAGGCCGACGACCCGGCCGCCGAACGCGCCGCCCTCAGCGCCCGGCAGCCGCTGGGCCGGCTGGTCTCGGCCGACGAGGTGGCCGCCGCGATCCTCTACCTCGCCAGTCCCGCCGCGGCCTCCGTGACCGGCACCGCACTGGCCGTCGACGGCGGGATGCAGGGCCTGCGCCTGCGCCCCGCCGGCAGCTGAACCGCACCTCCGCAATGCCGTCAGGGCTTCGAGCCGCGACCTCACCAAGGAACGGGACACCAATGAGAGTGCGTACGACGAGTGCGGCCGCCTGTGCCGTACTGCTGGCCGTCACCGCCCTCGCGGGCTGCAACCGCGAGTCGTCGGACAGCGGGACGGGCGGCGGCAAGGTCGGCATCGACCTGCCGCGCAGCGACAGCGACTTCTGGAACTCCTACCAGAACTACATCAAGCAGGGGGTCAAGGACGGCGAGGTCTCCGCGCTCCCGCTGACCAACTCGCAGAACGACATCGGCAAGCTCGTCGCCAACGTCCAGACCTTCAGGGACCAGGGCGCCAAGGCCGTGGTGATGGCCCCGCAGGACACCGGCGCGATAGCCGAGTCGCTCAACGCGCTCAACGAGAAGAAGATCCCCGTCATCAGCGTCGACACCCGCCCGGACAAGGGCGACATCTACATGGTGGTGCGGGCCGACAACAAGGCGTACGGCACGAACGCCTGCAAGTACCTCGGCGAGCAGCTGAAGGGCAAGGGCAAGGTCGTGGAGTTCCAGGGCGACCTGTCCTCCATCAACGGCCGAGACCGCTCCGAGGCCTTCAAGGCGTGCATGGACAAGGACTTCCCGGACATCAAGGTGTTCGAGCTGGCCACCGACTGGAAGGGCGACGTCGCCTCCGCCAAGCTCCAGTCGACGCTGGCCGCCCACCCCGACATCAACGGCATCTACATGCAGGCCGGAGGCGTCTTCCTCCAGCCCACCCTCGCGCTCCTGGAACAGAAGAAGCTGCTGAAGCCCGCCGGTTCGCCCGGCCACATCACCATCATCTCCAACGACGGCATCCCGGAGGAGTTCGACGCCATCAAGGCCGGGAAGATCGACGCGACGATCTCCCAGCCCGCCGACCTGTACGCGAAGTACGCGCTGTACTACGCGAAGGCGGCCCTGGACGGCAAGACCTTCGAGGAGGGTCCCACCGACCACGACTCCACCATCATCAAGATCCCGAACGGCTACGAGGACCAGCTCCCCGCGCCCCTGGTGACCAAGGACAACGTCGACGACCCGAAGCTCTGGGCCAACCAGCTGGGGAAGAAGAACTAGGACCTATCCATGAACCAGGCACCACCACCCGCCGTACGGGCGGAAGGCGTCGTCAAGCGCTTCGGGCCGACCGTGGCGCTGGACGGGGTGAAGCTGACCGTGCGGCCCGGCGAGTCGCACGCGCTCGTCGGCCGCAACGGCGCCGGCAAGTCCACGCTGGTCAGCGTCCTGACCGGGCTCCACAAGGCGGACGCCGGCACGGTCACGTTCGGCGGGGAGCCCGCGCCCGCCTACGGGGACACCTCGGCCTGGCAGTCCAAGGTCGCCTGCGTCTACCAGAAGTCCATGGTCGTCCCCGACCTGACCGTCGCCGAGAACCTCTTCCTCAACCGGTTCGACGACGGGGCCCGCTGGATCAGCTGGGGCAGGCTCCGCAAACGCGCCGAACAGCTCCTCGAAGCGTACGGAGTCCAGGTCGACCCGAACACCCGGGCACGCGATCTCGCCGTCGAACAGCGGCAGTTCGTGGAGATCGCCCGCGCGCTGTCCTTCGGCGCCCGGCTGATCATCCTGGACGAGCCGACCGCCCAGCTCGACGCCCGGGGCATCGCCCGGCTCTTCGACAGGCTCCGCGAACTCCAGAGCCGGGGCGTGGCGTTCCTGTTCATCTCGCACCACCTCCAGGAGGTGTACGAGCTGTGCACCGCGGTCACCGTCTACCGCGACGCCCGCCACGTCCTGACCGCCCCCGTCGCCGACGTCTCCAAGGAGGACCTGGTCGCGGCGATGACCGGCGAGAAGGCGGCGGGCGCGACCGCCTGGCACGCGGCCGGCGACACCGCGCCCGACCCGTCGGCAAAACCCGTCCTGGCCACCGAACAGCTGGTCCTGGACGGCCGGTTCGAGCCCCTGGACCTCCAGGTGCGCCCCGGCGAGGTGCTCGGCCTCGCCGGCTCGGCGGCCAGCGGCAACACCGCGGTCGGCGAGGTGCTCGCCGGCATGCGCAAGGCGGGCGGCGGCACGGTCCGGGTGCGAGGCCGGGCCGTACGGACGGGCAGCGTCCCCCGCGCCCTGGACGCCGGGATCGGCTACATCCCCGAGGACCGGCACGACCAGGGCCTCGTCCTGGAACGCAGCGTCGCGGAGAACGCCACCCTCACGGTCACCGACCAGCTCGGCCCCTGGGGGACCGTCCTGCCCTCCCGCACCAGGGAGTTCGCCCGGTCCATGATCGACTCGCTCGACATCAAGACCCAGGGCCCCGAGCAGCCCGTCTCCGGGCTCTCCGGCGGCAACCAGCAGAAGGTCGTGGTCGCCCGCGCCCTGGCCCGGGACCCCAGCGTCCTGGTCGCCGTCCGGCCCACCGCGGGCGTGGACGTCAAGTCCAAGGACTCGCTCCTCGGAGTCGTACGCCGGGTCGCCGACGCCGGCAACGCCGCGGTCGTCGTCTCGGACGAGCTGGACGACCTGCGGGTCTGCGACCGGGTCCTCGCCCTGTTCCACGGGCGGGTCGTCGCAACGTTCGACAGCGGGTGGACCGACGGGGAACTCGTCGCCGCCATGGAAGGTGTGGGGGAAAGGGAATGACCGGCACGGTACGGCCGTCCACGGCCGACGACTTCGACACGGCACTGAAGGGCTCCCCGGACGGGAACACCCCGCTGAGCAGGCTCAAGCTGATCCGGTGGAGCGACTTCTCGCTGGTGCCGGTGATCCTGGTGCTGATGCTGATCGGCTTCATCGTCTCGCCGGTCTTCCTCACCTCCGACAACCTGATCAGCGTCGTCCAGCAGTCCTCCGAGCTGAGCCTGCTCGTCCTCGGCCAGGCGCTGATCCTGATCTGCGGCCGCATGGACCTCTCACTGGAATCGACGATCGGCATCGCGCCCGTCGTCGCGATGTGGCTGGTGCTGCCCACCGAGGGCGGCCGCTTCGCCGGCCTCGGGCTGCTCCCCACCTGGTCGGCGATCCCGCTCTGTCTGCTGGTCGGCCTCGCCGTCGGAGCCGTCAACGGCTTCCTGATGCTGAAACTCCGGGTCAACGGCTTCATCGCCACGCTCGGCATGCTGACGATGCTGCGCGGCCTCCACATCGGCATCACCGAGGGCAAGTCCATCACCGACGTCCCGGAGTCCTTCCGCTACCTCGGCAAGACCTCGTGGTTCGGTGCGCCGGCCGCGGTCTGGATCTGCCTGGCCCTCTTCGCCGTCGGCGGCGCGGCCCTCGCCTGGCTGCGCCACGGGCGCTCGCTGTACGCGATCGGCGGCAACCCGGAAGCGGCCCGCGCCGCGGGCATCCGCGTCGACCGCGTCACCTGGATCGTGCTCGCCATCGGCGGCCTGCTCGCCGCCTTCGCGGGCATCCTCTACACCGGCCACTACGGTGCGGTCGCCGCGACCCAGGGCGACGGCTGGATCTTCCAGGTGTTCGCCGCCGCCGTGATCGGCGGCATCAGCCTCAAGGGCGGCCGGGGCACCCTCTTCGGCGCCCTGACCGGCGTACTGACGCTCCAGCTGGTCGTCAACGTGATGACCCTCGGCGGCGTCCCCGCCCTGTGGAACCAGTTCCTCAACGGCGCGATCATCATCGTTGCCCTGGTCATCTCCCGCTTCGCCAGCGGCGAGAAGCAGGACTGACCGAGGCAGCAGCCAACGCCGGACGGGCACCACCAGCCCGTCCGGCGTTCGAGGACCGGGGTCCGGGGCGGAGCCCCGGGACGGCTACAACGTCGACCGCAACCACTGCTCCACGCTCGCCACATGCACCGTCGCCCAGGCCCGCGCAGCCTCCGCATCGCGGTCCCGCAACGCCGACACGATCGCCCGGTGCTCATGCAGCGTCCGGCTCACCGCGTCCTCCTGGGTCAGCCCCCGCCACACCCGCGCCCGCGTCGTCGGCCCCGAGAGGCCGTCGAGCAGCGAGCAGAGCACCGAGTTCCCCGACGCCTGGACGATGCCCCGGTGGAAGTCCAGGTCGCACGCCACCAGCTCCTCCACCGACGGCCGCTCGCCCAGCGCGTCCAACTGGGCGCCGAGCGCGTCCAGCTGCTCCTCGCTGATCCGGCTCGCCGCCATCGCCGTGGCGGCCGGTTCCAGGATCCGGCGCACCGCCAGGAACTCCAGCACCGTGTCGTCGCGGTGGAAGTCCACCACGAAGCTCAGCGCTTCGAGCAGCAACTGCGGATCGAGGCTCGTGACGTACGTGCCGTCGCCCTGGCGCACGTCGAGAATGCGGATCAGCGACAGGGCGCGCACCGCCTCCCGCAGCGAGTTGCGGGACAGGCCCAGCTCCGAGGCGAGTTCGCTCTCCTTGGGAAGACGATCGCCGGGCCGTAGCGCACCCGAGACGATCATCCCCTTGATCTTCTCGATGGCCTCGTCGGTGACAGCCATGGGCGACCTCCAGACATCCGATGTATCGCCCCATTATGCGTCCCCGACGGGGGCCGGTACGACCTTCGGACCAACTCGCGAGCCGCCCGGCCCCGCCCCGGTGCCTCTGTCAGCCGCGCCGCTCCCTGAGCACCGACTCCACACCGGCCCTGATCTCGTCCGTGGCCAGGCCCCGGATCGTCAGCGTCGTCCGCCGCCGCAGGACGTCGTCCGCCGTCTCGGCCCACTCCCGGTCGCGCGCGTAGGCGACCTGCGCCCAGATCTCCGGGGCGTCCGGGTGGACGCGCTCGGCCAGCGCCGGGTTCTCGTTGGCCAGCCGGGCGATGTCGAAGGACAGCGAACCGTAGTGCGTGGCCAGGTGCCGTGCCGTGTCGGCGGCCATCCGGGGACCCGGGGTACCGCCGTCCACCAGCAGCCGGTGCGCCACCGCGTCCGGGTTGGCGATCCCCGGCAGCGGCAGCTTCCTCGGCAGCCGGGCCATCGGCTCCATGTCCTCGGCCAGCGGGTGCCCGGGGAGCGCGGCCAGCTTGTTCATCACCGTACGGCCGATGTGCCGGAACGTCGTCCACTTGCCGCCGGCCACCGACAGCATCCCGCCCCGGCCCTCCGTCACGACCGTCTCGCGCTTGGCCTTGGAGGTGTCACCGGGCCCGCCCGGCAGCACCCGGAGGCCGGCGAAGGAGTACGTGATCAGATCCCGCGACAGCTGCTGGTCGCGTACCGAGAACGCCGCCTCGTCCAGGATCTGCGCGGTGTCCTTCTCGGTCACCGCGACATCCGCCGGATCGCCCTCGTACTCCTCGTCCGTCGTGCCCAGCAGCAGCATGTCCTCCCACGGCAGGGCGAACGTGATGCGGTACTTGTCGATCGGCGTGGCCAGCGCCGCCTTCCACGGGCGCGTCCGCTTCAGCACCAGGTGGGCGCCCTTGGACAGGCGTATCGAGGGGGCCGCGCCCGGGTCCTCCAGCTTCCGCAGGTGGTCCACCCACGGCCCGGTCGCGTTCAGCACCAGGCGGGCGTTCACGCCGAACTCCGTGCCGTCCGTGCCGTCGGTCAGCTCCGCGCCCGTCACCCGGCCCCTGGTGAACCGCAGCCCGGTCACCCGCGCGTGGTTGAGCACCGCCGCGCCCGCGTCGACGGCCGCGCGGACCGTCATCAGCGCCATCCGCGCGTCGTTCATCTGGTCGTCGCCGTAGACCGCGACGGCCTTGAGGTTCTCCGTGCGCAGCTCCGGCACGTCGCGCCGCGCCCGCGCCGGACTGATCACATGGCCGACGCCGTCACCGAACGCGGACAGCGCCGAGTACGCGAAGACGCCCGCGCCCAGCTTCGCCGCGCCGTGCGGCCCGCCCCTGTACACCGGCAGATAGAAGGTGAGCGGATTGGCCAGGTGCGGGGCGACCTGGCGGGAGACCGCACGGCGCTCGAAGTGGTTCTCCGCCACCAGCTTCACCGCGCCGGTCTGGAGGTAGCGCAGACCGCCGTGGAGCAGCTTGGAGGAGGCGGAGGAGGTGGCGCCGGCGAAGTCGCCGGCGTCCACCAGGGCCACCCGCAGCCCGGACTGCGCGGCGTGCCAGGCGGTGGAGATGCCCAGAATGCCGCCACCGATCACCAGGAGGTCGTACGTCGCCTTGGAGAGCTGCTCCCGGGTCTCGGCCCGGCTCGGGAGGGAGCCGGATGCCGGATGCGTCCCGAGGGCGGGGACGCTCTGCAGGGTGGTCATGTTGTCTACTCCTCGTCGTCCAGCCAGCCCATGGTGCGTTCCACGGCCTTGAGCCAGCTCTTGTACTCGCGGGCGCGGGTGTCCGCGTCCATGCGGGGGGTCCATTCGGCGGCCCTGCGCCAGTTGGCGCGCAGCGCGTCGGTGTCGGGCCAGAAGCCGACGGCCAGTCCGGCGGCGTAGGCGGCGCCGAGGCAGGTGGTCTCGGCGACCATCGGCCGCACCACGGGCGCGTCCAGGAAGTCGGCGAGCGTCTGCATCAGCAGGTTGTTGGAGGTCATACCGCCGTCGACCTTGAGCGCGGTCAGCTCGACGCCGGAGTCCTTGGTCATGGCGTCGCTGATCTCCCGCGTCTGCCAGGCGGTGGCCTCCAGCACGGCACGGGCGATGTGCGCCTTGGTGACGTAACGGGTGAGACCGGCGATGACACCGCGGGCGTCGGGGCGCCAGTACGGGGCGAACAGGCCGGAGAAGGCCGGCACGAAGTAGGCGCCGCCGTTGTCCTCGACCGAGGAGGCCAGGGTCTCGATCTCGGCCGCGGACTGGATCAGGCCCATCTGGTCGCGCATCCACTGCACCAGCGAACCGGTGACGGCGATCGACCCCTCCAGGGCGTACACCGGCTTCTGGTCGCCGATCTGGTAACCCACGGTGGTCAGCAGCCCGTTGTAGGAGTTCACGGGCGTGTCACCGGTGTTCATCAGCATGAAGGTGCCGGTGCCGTACGTGGACTTGGCCTCGCCCTCGGCGAAGCAGGTCTGGCCGAACAGCGCCGCCTGCTGGTCGCCCAGCGCGGAGGCCACCGGCACACCGTCGAGCACGCCGCCCCTGGCGGTGCCGTAGACCTCGGCCGAGGAACGGATCTCGGGCAGCATGGCCATCGGCACGCCGATGGAGGAACAGATCTTCTCGTCCCACTGCATGGTGTGCAGGTTCATCAGGAGGGTGCGCGAGGCGTTGGTGACGTCGGTGACGTGGACGCCGCCGTCGGTGCCGCCGGTCAGGTTCCAGATGACCCAGGAGTCCATGGTGCCGAAGAGGATGTCGCCGCGCTCGGCCCGCTCGCGCAGCCCCTCGACGTTGTCGAGCAGCCAGCGGGCCTTGGGCCCGGCGAAGTACGAGGCGAGCGGCAGCCCGGTCTCGCGGCGGAAACGGTCCTGCCCGACGTTGCGGCCGAGCTCCTTGCAGAGCGCGTCCGTGCGGGTGTCCTGCCAGACGAGGGCGTTGTGGACGGGCTCACCGGTGTGCTTGTCCCACAGCAGGGTGGTCTCGCGCTGGTTGGTGATGCCGATGGCCTTGACGTCGGCGGCCGTGATGCCCGCCTTGACGATGGCGCCGGCGACGACCTCCTGGACGTTGTCCCAGATCTCGGCGGCGTCGTGCTCCACCCAGGCGGGCTTCGGGAAGATCTGCTCGTGCTCCTTCTGGTCGACGGAGACGATCCGGCCGTCCTTGTCGAAGACGATGCAGCGGCTGGAGGTGGTGCCCTGGTCGATGGCCGCGATGAACGGCCCGGTGCCGTGGGTGCCGGTGGTGTGTGCGTCGGTCACGGTGTGCTCCCGGAAGTCTGTGTGGTGTGGGGATGGGGCGAGCGGCCGGGGCCTAGGCGAAGGCCAGGTTGTAGAGCCCGCCGGCGAGTGCGCCGCCGATCAGGGGACCGACGACGGGGACCCATGCGTAGCCCCAGTCGGAGCCGCCCTTGTTCGGCAGCGGAAGCAGCGCGTGCACGATGCGGGGACCGAGGTCGCGGACCGGGTTGATCGCGTACCCCGTCGGGCCGCCGAGCGAGAGGCCGATGCCGACGACGACCAGGGCGGTGATCAGCGCGCCGAGCGCGCCGATGCCGTGGCCCTCCTCGTTGAGGCCCTGCGTGAGGATCGCCAGCACCAGCACGACCGTGGCGATGATCTCGGTGAGGACGTTCTGTACGGCGTTGCGGATCTCAGGACCGGTCGAGAAGACACCGAGAACCGGTCCAGCCTTGGGGGCCGAAGCCTGGTCGACCATGCCCTCCTCACCCGTATGGGCGCGCAGGACCTCCGGATCGTTGAGATGGGCCCGGAACTGCCCGTAATAGGTGAGCCAGACCAGCACCGCGCCGATCATCGCGCCGAGGAGTTCGGAGGCGAGGTAGAGCGGTACGTCGCTCCACTTCGTGCCGCCCTCGATCGCCAGGCCGATGGTGACGGCCGGGTTGAGATGCGCGTCCGACACGCCGCCGGCCAGATAGGCGCCGGTCAGGACCGCGAAGCCCCACCCGAAGGTGATGGCGAGCCAGCCGGCGTTCTGTGCCTTCGAGTGCTTGAGCGTGACGGCGGCACAGACGCCGGCGCCGAGCAGGATGAGTACGGCGGTACCAGTGGTCTCGCCGATGAAGATGTCGGAGCTGGACACCCGCGACTCCTTTGTCCTTCGTCCAGGGAAGCCGAACCCCGGGTCCCTCCGGTGGTCCGCGCCCTCGTGTGAGGGCTTGGCCGGCCCTTGGCACGGTCATACCCTAACGCGTATTTCCGTTAAGTGTTCGACAATGCCGACCGATGAACGGCAGTGTTTCGCCCAGGCGAAGCCAGCGTCAAGAGGTTGTGCCCCCGGACTCAGGAGTGGTGAGCGCGGTGCGTGCCCGTAGGAGCGCCCACCGTGACGGCGGGGGAGGGCTCAGAAGCGCCTGGCGCCCAGGTCACGGGAGACCGCGCGGGCGCAGTCGCGCACCGCCGCGACCAGCTCGGGGCGCAGCTCGCCGTCCTTGCAGACCCGCTCCACCGCCCCGGTCACGGCGATGGCGCCCACGGGCATCCGGCGCCGGTCGTGGATGGGGGCGGCCACCGCGGCCACGCCCTCCCAGGTCTCCTCCACATCGGACGCCCAGCCGCGGGCCCGGGTCAGGTCGAGCACCGACTCGAACTCCTCGGGGCCGGTGACGGTCCGGGGCGTGAACGGCCGCCGCTCGGCCTCCAGTGCCTCGGTGTGGGCCACCGGGTCGTACGCGGAGAGCACCTTGCCCAGCGCCGTGGAGTGCAGCGGCTGCATGGCCCCCACCTCCAGGACCTGCCGGCTGTCGTCGGGACGGAAGACGTGGTGGACGATCAGCACGCCCTGCTGGTGCAGTACGCCCAGATGGACGCTCTCGCCGCTGGAGCGCGCCAGGTCGTCCGTCCAGACCAGGGCCCTGGCCCGCAGCTCGTGGACGTCGAGATAGCTGTTGCCCAGGCGCAGCAGCTCCGCGCCGAGCTGGTAGCGGCCGGACGCCGCGTCCTGCTCGACGAAGCCCTCGTGCTGGAGCGTGCGCAGGATGCCGTGCGCGGTGCCCTTGGCCAGGCCCAGTGAGGAGGCGATGTCGGACAGCCCGAGCCGCCGCTCGCCGCCTGCCAGCAGCCGCAGCATCGCGGCCGCCCGCTCCAGCGACTGGATGTTCTTGGCCATCGCGCCGTACTCCTCCACCTTGTTCGACAATGCTGAACACTATCGGCCCATGCCGACCAGCGCTCGACCGCGGCGAAAGTCCGCAGCACCCCGCCACCCAGGACACGCCCGAGCACAGCATGCAGTCCGGCTCGTGGGACACACTGACCGCCCTCAAGGAGGCCCGGCTACCCTGAGCGAGTGCGCCTTCCGCCGAGGGTGCAAAGCCGACAGCCGTCGCAACCCAGGGAGTACATCCATGGCCTCGTCGCCGACCTCTTCCGCCGACAGCCGGAACCGAGCCACAGCCCTCCGTGAGGCGCTCGCCACCCGAGTGGTGGTGGCCGACGGAGCCATGGGCACCATGCTCCAGGCACAGGACCCCACGCTCGCCGATTTCGAGAACCTCGAAGGCTGCAACGAGATCCTGAATCTCACCAGGCCCGACATCGTGCGCTCCGTGCACGAGGCGTACTTCGCGGTCGGCGTCGACTGCGTCGAGACCAACACCTTCGGCGCCAACACGGCGGCCCTCGGCGAGTACGACATCCCCGAGCGGGTCCACGAGCTGTCCGAGTCCGGTGCGCGGATCGCCCGCGAGGTCGCGGACGAGTTCACCGCGTCCAGCGGGCAGCAGCGCTGGGTGCTCGGCTCCGTGGGCCCCGGCACCAAGCTGCCGACCCTGGGCCACGTGCCGTACAGCACCATCCGGGACGGCTTCCAGGCGAACGCCGAGGGCCTGGTCGCCGGCGGCGCCGACGCGCTGATCGTCGAGACGACCCAGGACCTCCTGCAGACCAAGGCCGCGATCCTCGGCGCCCGCCGCGCCCTGGACGCCCTGGGCAGCGACCTGCCGCTGCTGTGCTCGCTCGCCTTCGAGACGACCGGCACCATGCTGCTGGGCTCCGAGATCGGCGCGGCCCTGACCGCCCTGGAGCCCCTCGGGATCGACATGATCGGCCTGAACTGCTCGACCGGGCCGGCCGAGATGAGCGAGCACCTGCGCTACCTCACCCGCCACTCCCGCATCCCGCTGCTCTGCATGCCCAACGCCGGACTGCCGGTCCTCACCAAGGACGGCGCGCACTTCCCGCTCGGCCCGGAGGGGCTGGCCGACGCCCAGGAGACGTTCGTCCAGGAGTACGGGCTCTCGCTGGTCGGCGGCTGCTGCGGTACGACCCCGGAGCACCTGCGCGAGGTCGTCGAGCGGGTGCGCGGCGCCGCCCCCGCGACCCGCGACCCGCGCCCCGAGCCCGGCGCCGCCTCGCTCTACCAGACGGTTCCCTTCCGGCAGGACACCTCGTACCTGGCGATCGGCGAGCGTACGAACGCCAACGGGTCCAGGAAATTCCGCGAGGCCATGCTGGAGGGCCGCTGGGACGACTGCGTGGAGATGGCGCGAGACCAGATCCGTGAGGGCGCGCACATGCTCGACCTGTGCGTCGACTATGTGGGCCGCGACGGTGTCGCCGACATGGAGGAGCTGGCCGGCCGGTTCGCGACCGCCTCGACCCTGCCGATCGTCCTGGACTCCACGGAGCTGCCCGTACTCAGGGCCGGTCTGGAGAAGCTGGGCGGGCGTGCGGTCCTCAACTCCGTCAACTACGAGGACGGTGACGGGCCCGAGTCCCGCTTCGTCAAGGTCACCCGGCTGGCGGCCGAGCACGGCGCCGCGCTGATCGCGCTGACCATCGACGAGGAGGGCCAGGCCCGCACCGCCGAGCACAAGGTCGCCATCGCCGAACGGCTCATCGCGGACCTGACGGGCAACTGGGGCATCCAGGAGTCGGACATCCTGATCGACACCCTGACCTTCACCATCTGCACCGGGCAGGAGGAGTCCCGCAAGGACGGTGTCGCCACCATCGAGGCCATCCGCGAGCTGAAGAAGCGCCATCCGGCCGTGCAGACCACGCTCGGTCTGTCGAACATCTCCTTCGGCCTCAACCCGGCCGCCCGGGTCGTGCTGAACTCCGTCTTCCTGGACGAGTGCGTCAAGGCCGGTCTCGACTCCGCCATCGTGCACGCCTCGAAGATCCTGCCGATCGCCCGGCTGGAGGAGGAGCAGGTCAAGGTAGCCCTCGACCTCGTCTACGACCGCCGCGCCGAGGGCTACGACCCCCTCCAGAGGCTCATGGAGCTGTTCGAGGGCGTCAACATGAAGTCCATGAAGCAGGGCAAGGCCGAGGAGCTGCTCGCCCTGCCGCTGGACGAGCGCCTCCAGCGCCGCATCATCGACGGCGAGAAGAACGGCCTGGAGGACGACCTCGCCGAGGCCCTCCGGGACACGCCGGCCCTGGACATCGTCAACAACACCCTCCTGGCGGGCATGAAGGTCGTCGGTGAACTCTTCGGCTCCGGGCAGATGCAGCTGCCCTTCGTCCTCCAGTCGGCCGAGGTCATGAAGAGCGCGGTGGCCTACCTGGAACCGCACATGGAGAAGACCGACGCCGAGGGCAAGGGCACCATCGTCCTGGCCACCGTCCGCGGCGACGTCCACGACATCGGCAAGAACCTCGTCGACATCATCCTGTCCAACAACGGCTTCAACGTCGTCAACATCGGCATCAAGCAGCCCGTCTCCGCGATCCTGGACGCCGCCGAGGAACACAAGGCCGACGTCATCGGGATGTCCGGCCTCCTGGTCAAGTCCACCGTGATCATGAAGGAGAACCTGGAGGAGCTGAACCAGCGCAAGCTGGCCGCCGACTACCCCGTCATCCTCGGCGGCGCCGCCCTGACCCGCGCCTACGTCGAACAGGACCTCCACGAGATCTACGAGGGCGAGGTCCGCTACGCCCGCGACGCCTTCGAGGGCCTGCGCCTGATGGACGCGCTCATCGCCGTCAAGCGCGGCGTCCCCGGCGCCACCCTCCCCGAGCTGAAGCAGCGCCGCGTCCCCAAGCGCGACACCCCGGTGCTGGAGGTCGAGGAGCCCGAGGAGGGCGTGCGCTCCGACGTCTCCGTCACCAACCCGGTGCCCACCCCGCCGTTCTGGGGCAGCCGGGTCGTCAAGGGCATCCAGCTCAAGGAGTACGCGTCCTGGCTGGACGAGGGCGCCCTGTTCAAGGGGCAGTGGGGCCTCAAGCAGGCCAGGGCCGGCGACGGACCGACCTACGAGCAGCTCGCCGAGAGCGAGGGCCGCCCGCACCTGCGCGGCTGGCTGGACAAGCTGCACACGGAGAACCTGCTGGAGGCGGCCGTCGTCTACGGCTACTACCCCTGCGTCTCCAAGGGCGACGACCTGATCCTGCTGCACGAGGACGGCTCGGAACGCACCCGCTTCACCTTCCCGCGCCAGCGCCGGGGCCGCCGCCTGTGCCTGGCGGACTTCTTCCGCCCCGAGGAGTCCGGCGAGACGGACGTCATCGGGCTCCAGGTCGTCACCGTCGGCTCGAAGATCGGCGGCGAGACCGCCAAGCTCTTCGAGGCCAACTCCTACCGCGACTACCTGGAGCTGCACGGCCTCTCCGTCCAGCTGGCCGAGGCCCTCGCCGAGTACTGGCACGCCCGGGTCCGCTCGGAACTGGGCTTCGCGGGGGAGGACCCGGCCGAGGTCGAGGACATGTTCGCCCTGAAGTACCGGGGCGCGCGCTTCTCGCTGGGCTACGGCGCCTGCCCCGACCTGGAGGACCGGGCGAAGATCGCGGACCTGCTCCAGCCGGAGCGGATCGGGGTCCACCTCTCCGAGGAGTTCCAGCTGCACCCCGAGCAGTCCACCGACGCGATCGTCATCCACCACCCGGAGGCGAAGTACTTCAACGCGCGGTAAGGAGCCGTTCGCCGCGCGGCAGCCGATCACGCCGTACACTGGTCGGTCCAGTGCAGGCCGGTCGCCCTTCCTCCGGGACGGGCGGCCGGCCTTCTCGTCCCTCATGGAAGGTGTGCCGGATGACCAGTACGGTTCCCGCGTCCTTGACCCGTACGGCCGAGGGCGCTGCCCTCCAGGCCGTCCTCCTCGACATGGACGGCACCCTGGTCGACACCGAGGGCTTCTGGTGGGACGTCGAGGTGGAGGTCTTCGCCGACCTCGGACACCGGCTGGACGAGGCGTGGCGCGAGGTCGTCGTCGGGGGGCCGATGACCCGCAGCGCCGGCTACCTCGTGGAGGTCACCGGGGCAGACGTCACCCTGGACGAGCTGACCGTGCTGCTCAACGACCGGTTCGAGAAGCGCATCGGCCGCGGCGTGCCCCTGATGCCGGGCGCGGCCCGTCTCCTGGCCGAACTGCACCGGCACGAGATCCCCACCGCCCTCGTCTCCGCCTCGCACCGCCGCATCATCGACCGCGTCCTGGACTCGGTGGGCCGCCACCACTTCGCGCTCACCGTCGCGGGCGACGAGGTCACCCGCACCAAGCCGCACCCCGAGCCCTACCTCACCGCCGCGCGCGGCTTCGGTGCCGACCCCCGGCTGTGCGCCGTCATCGAGGACACCGCGACCGGCGTCGCGGCGGCGGAGGCCGCGGGCTGCCGGGTCGTCGCCGTCCCCTCGGTCTCCCCGATCGCGCCCGCCGAGGGCCGGGTCGTCGTGGGCTCCCTCGAAGAGGTCGACCTCGCGTTCCTCAGGGGCCTGATCACCTGAACGGACCAGGGCCCGGCCCGGCCGCCGAGCCCCCCGCGAGGGCCTGCGGCCCCGCCTCACTGGGCGCCGGGACGCACCAGACCGCTCTCGTACGCGTACACCGCGGCCTGCACGCGGTCGCGCAGCCCCAGCTTCGTCAGCACATGGCCCACATGCGTCTTCACCGTCGTCTCGCTGACGAACAGGTCAGCGGCGATCTCCGCGTTCGACAGGCCGCGCGCCACCAGCTTCAGGACCTCCACCTCGCGGTCCGTCAGCGTGTGCAGCGTGTCCGGCACCGGCTCCTCGCCGGACGGCAGGTGGTCCGCGTACTTGTCCAGGAGGCGGCGCGTCACGCTCGGGGCGAGCATCGCCTCGCCGCCCGCCACCACCCTGATGGCCTGCACCAGCTCATCGGCCGGCGCGTCCTTCAGCAGGAAGCCGCTCGCACCGGCCCGCAGCGCCTCCACCACGTACTCGTCGAGGTCGAACGTGGTCAGCACCAGCACCTTGGCCGGACCGTCCCGGCCGGGACCGGTGATCTGGCGGGTCGCCTCGACGCCGTCCATCCGCGGCATCCGGATGTCCATCAGCACCACATCGGGCTGGAGCGCACGCACCTGGTCGAGAGCCTGGAGGCCGTCACCGGCCTCGCCCACCACCGCCAGATCGCCCTCGGCCTCCAGAATCATCCGGAAGCCGGTGCGCAGCAGCGGTTGGTCGTCGACCAGAAGGACGCGGATAGCCACCAGATCTCCTCAATGCCCGTCAAGGGCCACAGGCCGGCCGGCCTCAGCCCGGACCGGGTCCATTCTGCCCTGGTCATCCTCCGCCGTATCCGCCGGGCGCACGGTCAGCGGATAGACCGGGGGAGTCCCCCCGAATTCGGGACAGAGCGCCTGGTGATCGCACCAGCCGCACAGCTTCGTCGGCCGCGGCCGCCACTCGCCCGTCCGCGTGGCCAGCGAGATCGCCTCCCACAGCGCCAGCAGCTTGCGCTCCACCCGCTCCAGATCCGCCACGACCGGGTCGTACGTCATCACGTCACCGCTGCCCAGATAGACCAGCTGGAGCCGGCGCGGCACCACGCCCTTCAGCCGCCACACGACCAGGGCGTAGAACTTCATCTGGAACAGGGCGCCCTCCGCGTACTCCGGACGCGGCGCCTTCCCCGTCTTGTAGTCGACGATCCGGACCTCGCCCGTCGGTGCCACATCGATCCGGTCGATCACCCCGCGCAGCCGCAGCCCCGACTCCAGCTCCGTCTCCACGAACAGCTCGCGCTCCGCCGGTTCGAGCCGCGTCGGGTCCTCCAGCGAGAACCAGCGCTCCACCAGCCGCTCCGCCTGCGCCAGCCACTGCGCGAGCCGCTCGCCCTCCGGATCCTCCGCGAAGAGCTCCGAGAGCTCCGGCTTCGACTCCAGCAGCCGGTCCCACTGCCCCGGAACCAGCGCCGTCGCCCGGCCGGGCGTGCGCTCCGCCGCCGGATTGTCGAACAGCCGCTCCAGCACCGCATGGACCAGCGTCCCCCGGGTAGCGGCCTCACTGGGCTTCTGGGGCAGCTTGTCGATGACCCGGAAGCGGTACAGCAGGGGGCACTGCATGAAGTCACTCGCCCGCGACGGAGAAAGCGACGAGGGCGGCTGCGGCTGCGGCGGAACGGAGGTCATGACGAAGACCCTACGACCCGCCACTGACACCAACCGGCATACCATCGACCACAGACCCTCGAACACTGCATGATCGTGCCGAAAGGCACCGAACCGAAGGGACCTCGTGGACGAGAGCGGCGACAGCCGGCGGCCGCAGCCCGGCCCAGGGGGAGCGGGCCCCGGCGACGACCCCGGCAAGGGCACGCCCCGACGCCGGGAGGATCCGGGAGGCGGCATCCTCATGGGCCGCCCCTTCGGCGTGCCCGTCTACGTCGCCCCCAGCTGGTTCGTGGTGGCGGCCCTGATCACCTGGGTCTTCGGCGGCCAGCTCGACCGGGTCCTGCCCGACCTCGGCGCCGCCCGCTACCTCGTCGCGCTCTTCTTCGCGGTCGCCTTCTACGCCTCCGTACTCGTGCACGAACTCGCGCACACGGTCGCCGCCCTGCACTACAAGCTCCCGGTCCGCCGCATCCAGCTCCAGTTCTTCGGCGGCGTCTCCGAGATCGAGAAGGAGTCCGAGACCCCCGGCCGCGAATTCGTCCTCGCCTTCGTGGGCCCGCTGCTCTCCCTCGTCCTGGCCGGCGTCTTCTACGTACCGCTGCTCTTCGTCGAGCGCGGCACCGTCCCCGCCGTCCTGCTCGGCGGCCTGATGATCTCCAACCTCATCGTCGCCGCCTTCAACCTCCTGCCCGGCCTGCCGCTCGACGGCGGCCGCATGCTCAGGGCCGTCGTCTGGAAGATCACCGGCAAGCCGATGAGCGGCACCGTCGCCGCCGCCTGGGTCGGCCGCGCCCTCGCCGTCATCACCCTCGTCGGCCTGCCGCTGCTCACCCGTACCGGGGCCCTCGGCAACGACCCCGGCGAGATCAGCGGCATGGAAACCGTCACCGACGCCCTGCTCGCCGCGATCCTCGCCGCCATCATCTGGACCGGTGCGGGCAACAGCCTGCGCATGGCCCGGCTCCGTGAACACCTCCCCGACCTGCGCGCCCGCAGCCTCACCCGGCGCGCCGTCCCCGTCGAGGCCGCCACCCCGCTCTCCGAGGCCCTGCGCCGCGCCAACGAGGCGGGTGCCCGCGCCCTCGTCGTCGTGGACGGCACCGGCGCGCCCAAGGCCCTCGTCCGCGAGACGGCCATCGTCGGCATCCCCGAACACCGCCGCCCCTGGGTCGCCGTCAGCGGCCTCGCCCAGGACCTCACCGACGGCATGAAGGTCTCCGCCGAACTCGCCGGCGAAGCCCTCCTGGACCGCCTCAAGGCCACCCCCGCCACCGAGTACCTCGTCGTGGAGGAGACCGGGGAGATCTACGGCGTGCTCTCCACCGCCGACGTCGAACGGGCCTTCGTGGCCGCCATGGCCCGCCCCGCCGCCTGACACCCGCACGCCTGTACGGACGGGCGGTCGGCGTCCCCCGAAACACCGGTACGCTGGTCACATGTCTGAACCGACCGGTGCCGCCCGCCGACGCGGGCCCTTCAAGGTCGGGGACCAGGTCCAGCTCACCGATCCCAAGGGACGCCACTACACCTTCACGCTCGAAGCCGGAAAGAACTTCCACACCCACAAGGGTTCTTTCTCGCACGACGAGCTGATCGGTGCTCCCGAGGGCAGTGTTGTCCGTACCACGGGAAACGTCGCCTACCTCGCGCTGCGCCCCCTGCTCCCCGACTACGTCCTGTCCATGCCCCGCGGCGCCGCCGTGGTCTACCCGAAGGACGCGGGGCAGGTCCTCGCCTTCGGCGACATCTTCCCCGGCGCCCGTGTCGTGGAAGCGGGCGTCGGCTCGGGCGCGCTCTCCACCTTCCTGCTCCGTGCCATCGGCGAACAGGGCATGCTGCACTCCTACGAGCGCCGCGAGGACTTCGCCGAGATCGCCCAGCAGAACGTCGAGCGCTACTTCGGCAGCCCCCACCCGGCCTGGCAGCTCACGGTCGGCGACCTCCAGGACAACCTCACGGACACCGACGTGGACCGCGTCGTGCTGGACATGCTGGCCCCCTGGGAATGCCTGGAGGCCGTCTCCAAGGCGCTCGTCCCCGGCGGCATCCTCTGCGCGTACGTCGCCACCACCACCCAGCTCTCCCGGACGGTCGAGTCCATCCGTGAGATCGGCTGCTTCGCCGAACCGCAGCCCTGGGAATCGATGATCCGCAACTGGCACGTCGAGGGTCTCGCCGTCCGCCCGGACCACCGCATGATCGGCCACACCGGTTTCCTCGTCACCGCCCGCAGGCTCGCCGACGGCGTCCAGGCCCCGGCCCGCCGCCGCCGCCCCTCCAAGGGCGCCTACGGCGAGGACTACGACGGACCCGGCAGCCAGAGCGGCTCCGCCCGCGACTGACCTCCCGCGCAACGCACCGGCGCCGCCGCCGAGTTCCCGGACCGACCCGGGGCTCGGCGGCGGCGCCCTTTCGCTCCCCGGACCGGTACGGGAGGCCGCCGGCCTTCCCACCCCACCGTTCCGCTGCCGTGTGAGGTGTGGCACGATGCTGGCCACCCCCGCACCGCCGACGCCGAGGCGGCGGCACCGCCTCATCCGGCATCCCGCACCACAGGAACCACAGGAGACATCCCGCGTGCAGCCCTCCGAGCTCCCGGACCTCGCGCACACCGACACCAGGCCCATGCACTGGTTCGCCACAGCGGCCGCCATGGCCGCCGTCGTCGCCGCGGCCGGTCTGCTCCAGCCCGACGCGCGCGCCTCGGCCTCGACACCCCACCCCACCACCCACGCGACCGCCCCGGCCGCCGCGCCCGACCCGGCGAAGGCGGCCTTCCCGCTCGACTGCGGCGGGGCCGGCACCACCGTGGTCAAAGAGGCCCCCGGCGACCTCGACGGCGACGACCGGCCCGAGACCGTCGCCGTCGTCCACTGCACGGCCGGAGCCGGCACCCCGCCCAGCGGCGTCTACGTCCTCACACAGGGAAGCGGGGCCGCACCCAGGATCGTCGCGACCCTGGTGGACCCCGCCCAGCAACTGAGCGTCGGCGACTTCACGGTCCGCGACCGCGTCATCTCCGCCACGCTCCTCGGCTACTCCTCGCCCTCCGTGCCCTCCTGCTGCCCCGATCAGCAGGAGAAGGTGACCTGGCAGTGGCAGAACGGCGCCTTCATCCGCACCAGCCAGACCGCCGAACCCTCCGACGAGGGCATCTGACCCCCCGCCCGGCAGCCGCGGATCAGGCCGCCTCGGGCCCGTACACCTCGACCCTGTCCGAAACACGCCGCACATGGATGCAGTCGCCCGGACACTCCTTCGCCGAGTCGACGACGTCCTGCAACAGCGGCAGCGGCACCGGCGTGGTCGCGCCCTTGTCCTGGAGCAGCTCGTCCTCGTCGCTCTTCACGTACGCCAGACCGTCGATGTCCAGCTCGAACACCTCGGGTGCGTACTGCACGCAGATCCCGTCCCCCGTGCAGAGGTCCTGGTCGATCCAGACCTCAAGGTCCTGCCCCTCGCCATCGGTGGGAGCGTCCTGCCGCGCGGTCATGTCGCCTGCCGTTTCCTGCGTATCCGGACCGGAAAATGCCGACCCTGACGGGTGTTGAACGCTTCGACGATACAACCGGCGGCTTTCCGATGTTGAACGGTGGGTATTCACCTGTGACGAGGGAGAGCGCAAGGGTGAAGATCGGACACACCCCACAGTCTTTGTGATCTAGGGGTTTCAATCACCACCCACCCAGGTAGGGTCAGGAAGCGTCCAGCTCCCCTTGGAGGAGGTGAGGACCGTGGCAGCCCACGACGACGACATCAACCGCGGCACCCGGCCCGGCCGGGGGTCCGAAGACCCAGCCGGCCAGGTCGCCTATCTTGAGCAGGAAATCGCCGTCCTGCGACGTAAGCTCGCCGACTCTCCGCGGCATACGAGGATTCTCGAAGAGCGGATCGTCGAGTTGCAGACCAACCTCGCAGGCGTGTCCGCCCAGAACGAACGGCTCGCCGGCACGCTGCGCGAGGCCCGCGACCAGATCGTGGCCCTCAAGGAGGAGGTCGACCGGCTCGCACAGCCACCGGCCGGCTTCGGCGTGTTCCTGCAGGCCAACGAGGACGGCACCTGCGACATCTTCACCGGGGGCCGCAAGCTCCGGGTGAACGTCAGCCCCAGCGTCGAGCTCGAAGACCTCCGGCGCGGCCAGGAGGTCATGCTCAACGAAGCGCTCAACGTGGTCGACGCCATGGAATTCGAGCGGGCCGGGGACATCGTCACCCTCAAGGAGATCCTTGAGGACGGCGAACGCGCCCTGGTCATCGGGCACACCGACGAGGAGAGGGTGGTGAGGCTCGCCGAGCCGCTGCTGGACATCACCATCCGCCCCGGCGACGCCCTGCTGCTCGAACCCAGGTCCGGCTACGTCTACGAAGTCGTTCCCAAGAGCGAGGTCGAGGAACTTGTCCTCGAAGAAGTACCGGACATCGACTACGACAAGATCGGCGGCCTGGGCGACCAGATCGAACTGATCCGCGACGCCGTCGAACTTCCCTATCTCCACCCCGACCTCTTCCGCGAGCACGAGCTGCGCCCGCCGAAGGGCATCCTGCTCTACGGCCCGCCCGGCTGCGGCAAGACGCTCATCGCCAAGGCCGTCGCCAACTCCCTCGCGAAGAAGGTCGCGGAGGTCACCGGCCAGCCCGCCGGAAAGAGCTACTTCCTCAACATCAAGGGCCCCGAACTCCTCAACAAGTACGTCGGCGAGACCGAGCGCCACATCCGCCTGGTCTTCCAGCGTGCCCGCGAGAAGGCGAGCGAGGGCACCCCCGTCATCGTCTTCTTCGACGAGATGGAGTCCCTCTTCCGCACCCGTGGATCGGGCGTCAGCTCGGACGTGGAGAACACCATCGTCCCCCAGCTGCTCGCCGAGATCGACGGCGTCGAGGGCCTGGAGAACGTCATCGTCATCGGCGCCTCCAACCGCGAGGACATGATCGACCCCGCGATCCTGCGCCCCGGCCGGCTCGATGTGAAGATCAAGATCGAGCGTCCGGACGCGGAGGCCGCGAAGGACATCTTCGCGA
This sequence comes from Streptomyces sp. ATexAB-D23, assembly GCF_000373645.1. GTDB lineage: Bacteria > Actinomycetota > Actinomycetes > Streptomycetales > Streptomycetaceae > Streptomyces > Streptomyces castrisilvae. The sequence continues at coordinate 180,883 of NZ_KB892079.1, forward strand.
AGTACCTCACCCCCTCCCTGCCGCTGCACTCGGACGACCTGGCCGAGCACACCGGCTCCAAGGAAGCCGCCGCCCACGCCATGATCCAGTCGGTCGTGGAACGGATGTACACCGAGTCCGAGGAGAACCGCTTCCTCGAAGTCACGTACGCCAACGGCGACAAGGAAGTCCTGTACTTCAAGGACTTCAACTCCGGCGCGATGATCCAGAACATCGTCGACCGGGCCAAGAAGATGGCCATCAAGGCCTTCCTCGACCAGGGCCAGAAGGGCCTTCGGGTCTCCCACCTCCTCCAGGCGTGCGTGGACGAGTTCAAGGAGAACGAGGACCTGCCGAACACCACCAACCCGGACGACTGGGCCCGTATCTCCGGCAAGAAGGGCGAGCGGATCGTCTTCATCCGCACGCTCGTCACCGGAAAGCAGGGCGCGGACACCGGCCGCTCCATCGACACGGTGGCGAACACCGGGCAGTACCTGTAGAAGGCGTACTGGCTGCGGATGCCCGCCGGGCATCCGCAGCCCGTTGCTTTCCGGACAGCCGCGGCGACACCGCGGCAATGTCGACGCAATTGATCTCCCCACCGGCACAGAGGCGTTCTAGGCTCTGGCGTACCGCCCGTTCACGCAGCGCGGCACGGGCGGACCGCGCACGCACCGAAGAAGCAGCGGTACTTGAGCGCCGCCCCGGAAGGGAGCGCCGCCGGGCAAGGAGGGCCGCATGACCGTACGGCGAGTAATGGGCATCGAGACCGAGTACGGGATCTCCGTACCGGGACACCCCAACGCCAATGCCATGCTCACCTCGTCCCAGATCGTCAACGCCTACGCGGCGGCGATGCACCGGGCGCGGCGCGCCCGCTGGGACTTCGAGGAGGAGAATCCGCTGCGGGACGCGCGAGGCTTCGACCTCGCCCGCGAGACAGCCGACTCCAGCCAGCTCACGGACGAGGACATCGGCCTGGCCAATGTGATCCTCACCAACGGGGCCCGGCTCTACGTCGACCACGCACACCCCGAGTACAGCTCCCCGGAGATCACCAACCCCAGGGACGCGGTCCTGTGGGACAAGGCCGGCGAGCGGATCATGGCCGAGGCCGCCGAGCGCGCGGCCCAGCTGCCGGGCGCCCAGCCCATCCATCTCTACAAGAACAACACCGACAACAAGGGCGCCTCCTACGGCACGCACGAGAACTACCTGATGAAGCGGGAGACCCCGTTCTCGGACATCGTGCGGCACCTGACGCCGTTCTTCGTCTCACGGCAGGTGGTCACCGGCGCCGGACGGGTCGGAATCGGCCAGGACGGCCACGAGCACGGCTTCCAGCTCAGCCAGCGCGCGGACTACTTCGAGGTCGAGGTCGGCCTGGAGACCACGCTGAAGCGCCCGATCATCAACACCCGCGACGAGCCGCACTCCGACGCCGAGAAGTACCGCCGCCTGCACGTGATCATCGGCGACGCGAACCTCTCGGAGATCTCCACCTACCTCAAGCTGGGCACCACCTCGTTGATCCTGTCCATGATCGAGGACGGCTTCATCAACGTCGACCTGGCCGTGGACCAGCCGGTGCGTACCCTGCACCAGGTCTCCCACGACCCGGAGCTCCGGCAGCTGATCACGCTGCGCAGCGGCCGGACACTCACCGCGGTGCAGTTGCAGATGGAGTACTTCGAGCTGGCCCGCAAATACGTCGAGGAGCGGTACGGGCCGGACGCGGACGAGCAGACCAAGGACGTCCTCGGCCGGTGGGAGGACACCCTCAACCGGCTGGAGAACGATCCGATGAGCCTGGCCGGCGAGCTGGACTGGGTCGCCAAGCGCCAGCTCATGGAGGGCTACCGGCGCCGTGACGGCCTGGACTGGGACGCGGCTCGCCTGCATCTGGTGGACCTCCAGTACGCCGACGTACGCCCCGACAAGGGCCTGTACAACCGTCTGGTGGCCCGGGGGCGGATGAAACGCCTGCTCGACGAGAACGAGGTCCAGCGGGCCCGTACGGCGCCTCCGGAGGACACCAGGGCGTACTTCCGCGGCCGCTGTCTCGAACAGTACGCGGACGACGTCGCCGCGGCCTCCTGGGACTCGGTCATCTTCGACCTGCCGGGCCAGGACTCGTTGCAGCGCGTGCCCACGATGGAGCCGCTGCGCGGCACCCGCGAACACGTGCAGGGCCTTCTGGACCGGTGCCGTACGGCTCAGGAGCTGGTCCAGGTCCTGTCGGGCGGCTGAAAGGGCTCCCGGCTGGGAATCATTCCGATGACCTCCGGACGTTGAGACAAGTACCGGGCCAATGTCGGACCCCATGGGTAGGGTCTGATCAAGTGCTTTCGAACCGAGCGGGGTGAGCTAGATGGCGACCAAGGACACCGGCGGCGGACAGCAGAAGGCGACGCGTTCCACCGAGGAGGCCGAGGAGCAGGCGCAGGACGCGCAGGGCTCCGAAGACCTCAAGGAGCGCCAGGAGAAGCTGAGCGACGACGTGGACGACGTCCTCGACGAGATCGACGACGTGCTCGAGGCCAACGCAGAGGACTTCGTGAGGTCATTCGTTCAGAAGGGCGGGGAGTAGTCGGCCCGGAGCCGGCGGCAGGTGTGTGCGGTGCGGGCGGACGCCCGCACCGCACACCGCGGGCAGGGACCGAGCGACCGGTCCGATTGCCCCCGCCTCATATGTGGATCACTGCCACCGGACGGGTAGGGTCCGGGGCGTACCGTGCTTCAACTGCAATTCGGCCATCGGCAAGTTGGGAGATGATCCTGACGCCTTGCGCAGGGCCATCGCATACCTGGAGGGAAACGCGTGGAAGCCAACACTCGTAGCACCGGGCGTCTACCAGCTGCCTTCCTGACGCCGGGGTCGTCCTCCTTCATGGACTTCCTGTCCGACCAGGCGCCCGGGATGCTGCCGGGCAACCGGCAGACGCCGCCCATGAAGGGGGCCATCGAGGCGCCCCACGGCACGACGATCGTGGCGGCCACCTTCCCCGGCGGTGTCGTGCTCGCCGGGGACCGGCGGGCGACCATGGGCAACATGATCGCGCAGCGCGACATCGAGAAGGTCTTCCCGGCCGACGAGTACTCGGCCGTGGGCATCGCCGGTACGGCCGGTCTCGCCGTGGAGATGGTCAAGCTCTTCCAGCTGGAGCTGGAGCACTTCGAGAAGGTGGAAGGCGCCCAGCTCTCCCTGGAGGGCAAGGCGAACCGGCTCTCCACGATGATCCGCAGCAATCTGGCGATGGCCATGCAGGGCCTGGCCGTCGTCCCGCTCTTCGCCGGCTTCGATGTCGACAGGGGGCGCGGGCGGATCTTCAGCTACGACGTCACCGGCGGGCGTTCCGAGGAGCACGGGTACGCCTCCACCGGCTCCGGCTCGATCTTCGCCCGTGGCTCGATGAAGAAGCTCTACCGCGAGGACCTGACGGAGGAGCAGGCGCTCACCCTGGTCGTCCAGGCGCTGTACGACGCGGCGGACGACGACTCGGCGACCGGCGGCCCGGACGTGGCCCGGCGGATCTACCCGATCGTCACCGTCATCACCGACGAGGGCTTCCGGCGGCTGACCGAGGCGGATTCCGCCGAGATCGCGCGCTCGATTCTGGAACGCCGCCTGGAACAGCCCGACGGCCCGCGCGCCGCGCTGCTCTGAGCGTTCGTATCCAGGCCTCTTCGATGCTCCTGCCACTGACAGAAAGGGACGGATAGCCGGTGTCGACGCCGTTCTATGTCTCACCTCAGCAGGCCATGGCCGACCGGGCGGAATACGCCCGGAAGGGCATCGCCCGTGGTCGCAGCCTGGTTGTGCTGCAGTACGCCGACGGAATTGTGTTCGTCGGCGAGAACCCGTCCCGCGCGCTGCACAAGTTCAGCGAGATCTATGACCGGATCGGCTTCGCCGCGGCCGGTAAGTACAACGAGTACGAGAACCTCCGCATCGGCGGAGTGCGCTATGCGGATCTGCGTGGATACACCTATGACCGTGACGATGTGACCGCGCGTGGACTGGCGAACGTCTACGCGCAGACGCTCGGCACCATTTTCTCCAGTGCGGCCGAGAAACCGTACGAGGTGGAACTGGTGGTCGCCGAGGTCGGCTCGGAGCCGGAGGGCGACCAGATCTACCGGCTGCCGCACGACGGCTCGATCGTGGACGAGCACGGCTCGGTCGCGGTCGGCGGCAACGCGGAACAGATCAGTACGTTCCTGGATCAGCGCCACCGTGACGGGATGTCGCTCGCCGAGGCGCTGAAGCTGGCGGTGCAGGCGCTGTCCCGAGACCCCAACGGCAGCGAGCGGGAGATCCCCGCCGAGCGGCTGGAGGTCGCGGTCCTGGACCGTACGAGGCCGCAGCAGCGCAAGTTCAAGCGGATCGTCGGCCGGCAGCTGGCCCGGCTGCTGGAGGCGGACGCCTCGGCCTCGACGCCGACGGACGCCCCGTCCGACACGGAGGACGGCGACGGCGCGGACACCCCCGCGGCCACGGCGGACCCGAAGGGTGCCAAGGGCGCGAAGGGTACGAGCGACACCACCGATTCCGGCGGGGACGTGGAGTAGCGGTTCGCTCCGCCCTCGCGGCGACGCTCCGGCCCCGGTCCGCCTTTCCCGGGCGGGCCGGGGCTCCGTCATGCGGTCGGAGGGCCGGGCGGCGGGGCCGATGATCCCCGGACGACCAGCCGCACCGGCAGGCTGCCCGGCTGGGCCCGTCGGCCGGCCAGGACGGCCAGCAGGGCGGCCATGCCGCGCTCGCCGACCTGTTCGGCGGGCAGTTGCACGGTGGTCAGTTCCGGCTCCACGGCCGTGGCCAGGGCCAGATCGTCGAAGCCGGTGACCGAGAGGTCGTCCGGCACCCGCAGCCCGAACCGGCGGGCGGCCTTGCAGGCACCCGCCGCCAGGATGTCGTCGTCGCACACGACCGCGGTGGGCCGGGTCCCCGGAAGCGCCAGCGCGTGCTCCGCCGCCTCGCGCCCCGCCCGTACGTCCAGCGCGGCGGACGCGGTGCGCACCTCGGTGCCCGGGACCTCGCGCAGCGCCGTGTGCAGGGCTTCGGCGCGGGCCGTGAACGTCCAGGTGTCGACGGCCGACGCGAGGTGGAGGAAGCGGCGGTGGCCGAGGGCGAGCAGGTGGCGGGCCACCTGGCGCATCCCGTCGGCGATGTCGAGGTTGACCCGGGCGGCGGGGCCGGGCGCCGAGGGGTCGCTGTCCAGCATCACCAGCGGGACGTCCGCGCCGTGCAGGGCGTCGAGCGCGTCGGCGGCCATGGACGAGGCGATGACCCCGTCCAGCGCGGCGCGTGCCGAGGGGAAGGGGTCGCGGGCCGGGCCCGTGCCGTCGGGCGAGGGGTAGAGGACGACCCCGAAGCCGTGCTCGGCGGCGACCGCGGCGGCTCCGGTGTAGACCCGGGCGAAGAACTCGTTGGTGAGGGCGGGGACGACCAGGAGGGCCGTCCGGGTGCGGCCCAGGCGCAGATTGCGGGCGGCGAGGTTGGGCCGGTAGCCGAGACCGCGGGCGGTGTCGCGCACCCGTGCGGCGGTGGTCTCGGAGACCCTGCCCCGCCATTTCTCGCCGAGGACCAGGGAGACCGTGGCCTGGGAGACGCCTGCGGCCCGCGCCACGTCGCGGCTGGTGGGCCGGGGCGGGCCGGGCGGTGCTGGGCTGGTCACGCGGGCCTCCGGGCCGGTCGGGGCAGGCCCGTGCGGTGGACCTGAGGACGGGCTCATGGTACGTATGAACCCGGTAGTTATACGTAAAACCTCGCCGCCCGAACGGGCTTCCGGGGGAGAGGGGCGGGACATGGCCGCGGGATATCTGGACATCCTCAGGGCGCGGCACGCCGCCCGGCTGCTGACGGGCACCCTGGTGGGCCGGCTGCCCAACGGCACCGCCAACATCGCGATCGTCCTGTTCATCCGGGCCGAGGGCGGCAGCTACACGCTCGCGGGCGCGCTCGCCGCGGTCTACGGGCTGGGCACGGCGGCCGGGCAGCCACTGCTGGGCCGCGCGGTGGACCTGTACGGGCAGCCGCGCGTCCAATTGCCCGCCGCCGTCCTGTCCGCCCTCGGCATGGCCGTGCTCGCCGTGGCGGGCATCGGCCTCCTCCCGCTCGCCTACGCGGCGGTGGCCGTGGCCGGTGTCTTCACCCCGCCGCTGGAGGGCGGCCTGCGGGCCCTGTGGCCGAGCGTGCTGGGCCGCGAGGACCGGGTGCACCGGGCCTACGCCATGGACGCGGTCGCCCAGGAGATCATGTTCACGGCCGGACCGCTCCTCGTGACGCTCCTGGTCGCCCTCTGGTCGCCGGCCGCCGCCCTGCTCGTCATCAACGCGATCGGCGTACTCGGCGCCCTGTCCGTCGTGCTCTCCGAGCCCTCCCGGACCTGGCGCTCGGCCCCGCGCGAGGCGCACTGGCTGGGCGCGCTGCGCTCGCCCGGTCTGCTGGCGCTGCTCGGCTCGTTCTTCTTCGTCGGGCTGGCGCTGGGCTCCATCACCGTGGCCGGCATCGCGTACGCCGACGACCACGGCCGGGAGTCCGTCTACGGCTGGCTGATGGCAGCCCTGGGGCTCGGCGCGCTGATCGGCGGGCTGGTGTACGGGGCGCGGCAGTGGGCCGGGGCGCCGGAGCGCCGGCTGCGGGTGATCGTGGCGCTGCTCGCGCTGGGCTACCTGCCGCTGATGCTGACGCCCGGAGTGGTCGCGATGACCGCGCTGGCGGCCGTCGCCGGGGTGTTCCTCGCGCCGGCCATCGCGTGCTCCTTCATCGTCGTCGACCGGCACGCCCCGCGCGGCACGGTGACGGAGGCGTTCTCGTGGCTCGTGACCACCTTCGGGGTGGGCGCGGCCGCGGGGACGGCGGTGGCCGGCCCGGCGGTGGAGCTGGGCGGGACTGCCTGGAGCTTCGCCGTCGCGGGGGCCGGTGGAGTGGCCGCGCTGGCCGTTCTCCTGGCCACCGGAAAGGTCCTCGCAGCTCCCGCCCGCACCGCCGTAGCGGTGCGAGGATCGGAAAATGATCGAAACGGTGCCGTCGAACCCGGTTTCAGCTCGGGCCATCAGGCGTAATGTTCAGTCATGGACCGCCGCATTTTCGGGCTGGAGAACGAGTACGGCGTCACGTGCACGTTCAGGGGACAGCGCCGACTGTCTCCTGATGAAGTGGCGCGCTACCTCTTCCGCCGTGTTGTGTCATGGGGCCGCAGCAGCAATGTCTTTCTGCGGAACGGCGCCCGCCTCTACCTCGACGTGGGATCGCATCCGGAATATGCAACCCCCGAATGCGACAACCTGACCGAACTGGTCACACACGACAAGGCCGGCGAGCGCATTCTCGAAGGCCTGCTCGTCGATGCCGAACGCCGCCTGCACGAGGAGGGAATCGCCGGCGACGTCTATCTCTTCAAGAACAACACCGACTCGGCGGGAAACTCCTACGGATGCCACGAGAACTACCTCGTGGCCCGGCACGGAGAATTCTCGCGCCTCGCGGACATCCTCATTCCCTTCCTCGTCACCAGGCAGCTGATCTGCGGCGCCGGCAAGGTGCTGCAGACCCCGAGGGGCGCGGTCTACTGCGTCAGCCAGCGTGCCGAGCACATCTGGGAGGGCGTCAGCTCCGCGACGACGCGTTCCCGGCCGATCATCAACACCCGCGACGAGCCGCACGCGGACGCGGAGCGCTACCGCCGCCTCCACGTCATCGTCGGTGACTCCAACATGTCCGAGACGACCATGCTGCTCAAGGTCGGCGCCACCGACCTGGTGCTCCGCATGATCGAGGCGGGCACGGTGATGCGTGACCTGACCCTGGAGAACCCGATCCGGGCGATCCGCGAGGTCAGCCACGACACCACCGGGCAGCGCAAGGTCCGCCTCGCCAGTGGCCGCGAGGCGTCCGCCATAGAGGTGCAGCGCGAGTACTACGAGAAGGCCGTGGACTTCGTCGACCGCCGCGGCATCCGCACGGGCAACGTCGCACGCGTCCTCGAACTGTGGGGGCGCACGCTCGACGCGATCGAGGCGGAGGACCTCGGCCGGATCGAGACCGAGATCGACTGGGTCATGAAGTACAAGCTCATCGAGCGGTACCGGGCCAAGCACAACATGACCATGTCGAATCCGCGGGTCGCCCAGATAGACCTCGCCTACCACGACATCCACCGCCGGCGGGGGCTGTACTACCTGCTGGAGCGCAAGGGGCAGGCCGCCCGCATCTGCAACGACCTGAAGATCTTCGAGGGCAAGTCGGTGCCCCCGCAGACGACCAGGGCGCGGCTGCGCGGCGACTTCATCCGGCGGGCCCAGGAGCAGCGGCGGGACTTCACCGTCGACTGGGTCCACCTCAAGCTCAACGACCAGGCTCAGCGCACGGTCCTGTGCAAGGACCCGTTCCGTTCGGTGGACGACCGCGTGGAGAAGCTGATCGCGGGTATGTGAGCCGGCGCGGGACACGCCCCGGCACCGGCAGCGACCCGGGCCCCGTACGTTCCTCGTACGGGGCCCTTCGCACGGCCTAGAGTGGCGGGGTCCCGGAAGCTCCGGGGCGCGTGTCCCCCACATATGCCGTCTGAGATCTGAGGAACCAGTGCGCCGACTTGCCGGCCTTCTCGTCGTCCCCCTGCTGCTGTTGTCAGCGGCCTGCGGCAGCGACGACAAGGGCTCCGACTCCGCTTCCGCCTCCGCGTCCGCCCCCTCCAAGGGCGGTTTCCCCGCCATCACCGCGGGCGCGAAGTTCGGCGAGAAGCCCACCCTGGCCAAGGGCACGGGAACGCCGCCCAAGGAGCTGAAGACCAAGGTCATCAGTGAGGGTGACGGCGCGAAGCTCAAGAACGGCGACGTGACCCAGGTCAACTACCTCGGCCAGGAGTGGGACTCCACCAAGCCGTTCGACAACAGTTTCGACCGCAAGCAGCCGTTCGACCTGACGCTCGGCGCCGGCATGGTCATCCAGGGCTGGGAGAAGGGCCTGATCGGCCAGAAGGTCGGCAGCAGGGTCCAGCTCGTCATTCCGCCGGACCTCGGTTACGGCGCCCAGGGCCAGGGCGACATCAAGGGGAACGCCACCCTCGTCTTCGTCGTCGACGTCCTGAAGGCGAAGCAGATCCCGGCGTCCGCCAAGGGCACCCCCGTCGCCCAGGACAACATCGACCTGCCGAAGGTGGGCACCGAGACGGACGGGAAGGCGCCGAGCCTGACCATCCCCAGCAAGGTCGACCCGCCGAAGAAGCTGGTCTCCAACTACGTGCTCGAGTCCAAGGGCGACGTGGTCAAGGACACCGACACGGTCGTCGTGAACTACGTGGCCAAGCTCTGGAAGGACGGCAAGGAGTTCGACAACACGTACACCACGGGCAAGACGGCCACCTTCCCGCTCGCCCAGGTCACCCTCAAGGGGCTCAAGGACGGCATGGTCGGCAAGAAGGTCGGCAGCCGTGTCCTCCTCGTCGTGCCGCCGGACCAGGGCCTCGGCGACAAGGAGCAGCAGTCGATCCCGGCCAACTCCACACTGGTGTTCGCCGTGGACATCCTGGCGAAGATGTAAGACTGTCCCGGTTGCCCAGTTCATCAGTAAGAGGAGCAAGTCAGTGAGCATCGACAAGCCCGAGATCGACTTCCCGGGTGGCGAGCCGCCGGCCGACCTGGAGATCAAGGACATCTGGGAGGGCGAGGGCGCGGAGGCCAAGGCCGGCCAGCTCGTCTCCGTCCACTACGTGGGTGTGGCCTTCTCCACCGGCGAGGAGTTCGACGCCTCGTGGAACCGCGGCAAGCCGCTGCAGTTCCAGCTCGGTGCCGGTCAGGTCATCGCGGGCTGGGACAAGGGCGTGCAGGGCATGAAGGTCGGCGGCCGTCGCCAGCTGACCATCCCCGCGCACCTCGCGTACGGCGACCGCGGCGCCGGCAGCGCGATCGCCCCGGGTGAGACGCTGATCTTCGTCTGCGACCTGGTCGCCGTCTGATCCCGCGACTCGCGCTCCGAGGGCCCGTGCCGCAAGGCGCGGGCCCTCGCTTTTGTCCGGACACCCCGGGGCGGTACGGTCGAGCGTCGTAGAGCACAACAGAAAGGGCGTCGATGGCGATTGCCAAGGCCGAGCGGCTGATGAACCTGGCGCTGTGTCTGCTGGGGACCAGGCGCCCGCTCAGCAAGCGCGAACTGCGCGGTTCCATCGAGGCCTACCTCGAAGCCGGTTCCGACGACGCCTTCAACCGGATGTTCGAGCGCGACAAGGACGATCTGCGCGAGCTCGGTCTCGTCATCGAGACCGTGGAGAACCTGGACGGCGACACCGGCTATCTGGCCCGCCGCGACAGCAACCGGCTGCCCCCGATCACCCTGGACGCCGAGGAGGCCGCCGCGCTCGGCCTGGCCGCCAAGGTCTGGCAGCAGGCCCGGCTCGCCGGCGCGGCCAGCGGCGCGCTCCAGAAGCTGCGGGCCGCCGGCATGCCCGAGACCGGGGAGGCCTACGAGGTGCACAGCGCCCTCGAACCCCGTATCCCCGTCCACGAGGCCGCGTTCGAACCCCTGATGCTGGCCTGCCGCGACCGCCGCCCGGTGACCTTCGACTACCGCAAGGCCAACGCCGCCCAGCCCGAGCAGCGCCAGGTCGAGCCCTGGACGCTGGAGTGCTGGCGCGGCCACTGGTATCTGGCCGGCTGGGACCGGGAGCGGGGCGCCGAGCGCGTCTTCCGGCTCTCCCGGATCACCGGCAGGGTCCGCTCCCGGGCCGGAGCCTTCACCGCCGAGGTGCCCGACGTGGTCACCGTCCGCGAGACCGTGGAGAGCTGGGCCGGGGAGACCGCGACCCGCACCGCGCTGATCAGGCTGCGGGCCGACTCCGGCTACCCGCTGCGCGCCCGCGCGATATCGGTCCGGGAACTCGGTGACGGGTGGGAGGAGTTGGAGATCCCGTACGGACACGGTCTGGACGCCTGGCTCGTCGAGTTCGGCCCGGACGTCGTCGTCACAGGACCCGCGGATCTGCGGGCCGACGTGGTGGACCGGCTGCGCGCCGTGGCCAAGGACTGAGGGGACCCGAAATCATGGCCACGAACGCCATCGACCAGACCCGCCGGATGCTCTCCCTGGTGACGTATCTGCGCGAGCGTCCCGGCGCGCACGTCCAGGACGTCGCGCGGGCCTTCGGAATCACCGAGGACGAGCTGATCTCCGACCTCGATGTGCTGCCCATGTGCGGGACCAGCTTCCGGGGCGGCGACCTGCTGGACATCGACACCGACGGCGACCGGATCTGGTGGCACAACGCGGACGACGTCGCCGAACCGCTGCGGCTCGCGGCCGACGAGGCGACGGCCCTGCTGGTCGCCGCCCGCGCCGTGGCGACCCTGCCGGGCCTGCGCGAGAGCGACCGCCAGGCCCTGCTGCGCGCCACCGCCAAGCTGGAGGCCGCCGCCGGAGAGGTCGGTGCGGCCAGCTCCCGGCTCTCGGTCACCTTCGAGTCCGAGGGCGGGGTCTTCGCCGAGGTGGACCGGGCGATCTCGGAGCGGCGCCGGCTGTGGCTGCGCTACTACTCGCCCGCCCGCGACGAGCTGACCGAGCGCGAGGTGGACCCGATCCGGCTGTTCGCCGTCGGGCACACCTATATGGAGGCGTGGTGCCGCTCCTCCGAGGACCGGCGCACCTTCCGGCTCGACCGGGTCGCCGGGATCCGGCTGCTGGACGAGCCGGCGGCGCCGCCCGAGCTGGAGCTGCGGGACCTGTCCGAGGGCCTGGTCCAGCCGGCCGCCGAGGACCCGGAAGTCGTGATCGAGGTGGGTCCGGGCGGACGCTGGGTCGCCGAGTACTACCCGCACGACCGGGCCGAGGAGCTGTCCGACGGGGGCCTGCGGATCACCCTGCGCACCCCCGACCCGGCGTCGCTGCGCAGGCTGGCGCTCCGGCTCGGCCGGGAGGGACGTATCGTCTCGCCCCCGGAGCTGGCCGAGAGCGCGCGGCGCGCGGCCCGTGCGGCGCTCGCGGCCTACGACGGCGCGGCCTGAAGGGACGGCTGAGGAGATATGGGCAACCTGTCCGTGGTGCCGGGTCTCGCCGGCGTGCCGACCGTCACGGTGCCGGAGTCGGCGCGCTTCAGGGCGGCCTGCCCCGACTGCCGTGCGCGGTCCGAGCTGGCGGCGGCGGAGTTCCGGCTCGTGATCGGCGCCACCAGCCGCACCACGTTCTACTCCTTCACCTGCCCCGAGTGCGCCGCCGGCGTCCGCAAGCCGGCGGGGGAGCGGATAGTGGAACTCCTCATGGACGGCGGCGTGCGGACGCTGCGCCTGCACACCGGCTCCTGAGACGTCCCCGAGACGTTCCGGGGCCTTCGGACACTAGACATATCGAGGCTCTGCGCATGTTCTGGCCCATGCTCGCCATCGCCCTGGGATTCCTCGGGATCGCCGTGCTCGGCGTGCTGGCCATCAAGGTGTTCGTCGAGGCCCAGCGGCTCGGCCACCAGGTGACCCGCACCACGGAACGCATCAACCGGGCCGCCGAGGACCTGGAGCACGCGGCCGCCCGCCTCGCGTCCACCGGTAAATCGCTGCCGTAGCGGGGCCGGGCGGCCGCGCGGAATGCGGCCTCCTGTTTCGGAGGCCCGGAGGGTACGCTGCTGCTGACGGCCCAGGCAGGGAGGTGCGGGCCGCTATCGAAAGTATGCACGGGCATTGCCCCGCGTTTACTCCCGCGGGTTACGATCGCTGCCAGCGCATTGGCCGGATGTGTATCCGGCCCTCAGGGCAGCGAGCCCACCTCCAGCCGCCTCAGCGAGAAGGAAGCACATCATGGGCAATCTGAAGCCTCTAGAGATCGTTCTGATCATCGCTGTCATCCTGCTGTTGTTCGGCGCCAAGAAGCTTCCCGACATGGCCCGTTCGCTGGGCAAGTCGGCCCGCATCCTCAAGAGCGAGGCCAAGGCCATGAAGAAGGACGACGAGCCGGCGGCCACGACGGACGCCGCCGCCGACCCGGCCGCCCAGCAGGCCACCGCGCGCACGATCCAGGCAGCGCCCGGCGACGTCACGAGCTCCCGCCCGGTGAGCGAAGCGAAGCCCACCACCCAGAGCTGATCGCGCCGACGGGCTGACCCGTCGGCTGCCGCACGAGACGAGGGAAGTGGGTTGCTCAAGTCTGCCCGCAAGCAGGAGAAGGACAGCGAGGGGCGGATGCCTCTCGCTGATCACCTGCGTGAGCTGCGTAACCGGCTGCTGATCGCGGTCCTGGCGGTCGTCGTCATCACGTCGATCACCGCCTTCTTCTACGACGAGCTGATCAGCTTCCTGATCAAGCCCATCCTGGAGTCGGTCGGCTGCGCCAACGGCGAGAAGACCCAGGCCAACGGTCGGCCGTGCGCCGAGATGACGGTGAACGGCCTCGTCGCCCCGTTCTCCATCGCCCTCAAGGTCTCCCTCATGGCAGGGGTGGTGTTCTCCACTCCGGTCTGGCTCTACCAGCTGTGGGCGTTCCTCGCCCCGGGTCTGCACAAGCACGAGAAGAGGTACGCGCTCGGCTTCGTCGGCGTCGGTGTGCCGCTCTTCCTGGTGGGCGCCGCCCTCGCCTACCTGCTGATGCCGAAGACCGCGGAGGTCCTGCTCGGCTTCACCCCGGAGCACACGACCAACCTGCTGCCCGTCGACGACTACCTCAACATCGTCACGCGCATGGTGGTCGTCTTCGGCCTCGCCTTCGAGCTGCCGCTGCTGCTCATCCTGCTGAACTTCACCGGAGTGCTCACCGCCAAGCGGCTGGGCTCCTGGTGGCGCGCCATGGTCATGGGCATCACGATCTTCGCCGCCGTGGCGACCCCGACCGGCGACCCGCTCACGATGATCACACTGGCCGCGCCCATCGTGCTGCTGTACTTCATCGCGCTCGGCATCTGCATGGCCAACGACCGGCGCAGGCGCCGCAACAACCCCGACGCCGAACTCGACGACGACGAGGCCTCGCAGCTCGACCTCACCCCCGAGGACATCGGGGACATGGAGCACGTGTCGTCCTCGCCCTCCGTGCCCGGCCAGGCCGACGGGGAACGGGACGGCGGGCGGCCCTCGCCGCGCGACGGTTACGACGACATCACCTGACCTTGTAGGGTCCCCGGGTGACCAGCGAGATCACCCTCTTCGTCAATCCCACCGCAGGACGCGGCCGGGGCGCGCGAGCCGCGCAGCCGGCCGCTTCCGCGTTGCGGGACGCCGGCTTCTCCGTACGCACCATCCTCGGCGAGGACGCGGATGACGCCCTGCGCAGAGCGCGCGACGCCGTGACGGAGGGGACCGGCGCGCTGATAGCCGTCGGCGGGGACGGGCTGATGTCCCTGGCCCTCCAGGCGGTGGCCGGGACGCCGACCCCGCTCGGCGTGGTGGCCGTGGGGACGGGCAACGACTTCGCCCGCGCCCTGGAACTGCCGATACGCGACCCCGCCGCGGCCGGCCGGGTCGTCGCCGACGCGCTCAAGGGCGGGCCCGTGCGCGAGATCGACCTCGGCCGGGTCGGGGACCGGTGGTTCGGGTCGGTGCTCGCCTCCGGCTTCGACTCCCGGGTCAACGACCGGGGCAACCGGATGCGCTGGGTGGGCGGCCGGTTCAAGTACGACCTGGCGATCCTCGCCGAGCTGGCCGCCTTCAAACCGGTCACGTACCGGATCACCCTCGACAACGGTCCCGCCCATGAGATCGAGGCGACCCTCATCGCCGTCGGGAACGGCACGGCCTACGGCGGCGGCATGCGCATCTGCGCGGACGCGGTCATGGACGACGGCCTCTTCGACGTGACGGTGGTCGGCGAGTGCAGCCGAACGACGCTGCTCAAGGTCTTCCCCCAGGTGTACAAGGGGACGCACCTCAGCCACCCCGTCGTCACCGTGCACCGGGTCTCCTCGATCACCCTGGAGGCCGCCGGGATCACCGCGTACGCGGACGGTGAACCCCTCGGCGGCCTGCCGCTGACCGCCACCTGTGTGCCGCGGGCCGTGCGGGTGCTCGGGGCGGCTTCCCCGGCCCGTTCCACGGGCGATTAAAGATCGCGTCACTGTCGGAGGCGGCGGGTAGGCTCGGGGACAAGATGACAGAGGACCTCTCACCAGCTGAGCGATACCAGGCTTCCCGGCTCCGGGCCGCCGAGCAGGCGACCGCGCTCGCGCCGTTCCGCGAGATGTACGGCTTCGCTCTCGACCCGTACCAGATCGAGGCGTGCCAGGCGCTGGAGGCCGGCAAGGGCGTGCTCGTCGCGGCCCCGACCGGCTCGGGCAAGACGATCGTCGGCGAATTCGCCGTGCACCTCGCCCTGGAGCAGGGCCGCAAGTGCTTCTACACCACCCCGATCAAGGCCCTGTCGAACCAGAAGTTCGCCGACCTGGTCAAGCGCTACGGCGCCGAGAAGGTCGGCCTGCTGACGGGTGACAACAGCGTCAACGCCGACGCTCCGGTGATCGTGATGACCACCGAGGTCCTGCGGAACATGCTGTACGCGGGCTCCCAGGCGCTGAACGGCCTGGGGTACGTGGTGATGGACGAGGTGCACTACCTCTCCGACCGCTTCCGGGGCGCGGTGTGGGAGGAAGTGATCATCCACCTGCCCGAGTCCGTCACCCTGGTCTCCCTGTCGGCGACCGTGTCCAACGCCGAGGAGTTCGGCGACTGGCTGGACACCGTGCGCGGCGACACCGAGGTGATCGTCTCCGAGCACCGGCCCGTGCCGCTCTGGCAGCACGTGCTGGCCGGCCGGCGGATGTACGACCTCTTCGAGGAGGAGGGCGACCACGGCGGCCGGGGTGTCACCCGCCGCGAGGTCAACCCCGACCTCGTCCGGCTCGCCCGGATGGAGAACCAGCGCGGATACGACCCGCGCGAACGGCGGCGCGGCAAGATGGTGCGCGAGGCCGACCGCGAGCGCGAGCGCCGCCGGCGCAGCCGGATCTGGACACCGTCGCGCCCCGAGGTCATCGACCGGCTGGACGCCGAGGGCCTGCTGCCCGCCATCACGTTCATCTTCAGCCGGGCCGCCTGCGAGGCCGCCGTACAGCAGTGCCTGCACGCCGGGCTCCGGCTCAACGACGACGACAAGCGCCGGCTGGTGCGGGAGATCGTGGAGGAGCGGACGGCGTCCATTCCCCCCGAGGACCTGCATGTCCTGGGCTACTACGAGTGGCTGGAGGGCCTGGAGCGGGGCATCGCCGCGCACCACGCCGGAATGCTGCCCCGGTTCAAGGAGATCGTCGAGGAGCTGTTCGTCCGGGGCCTGGTCAAGGCGGTCTTCGCGACCGAGACGCTGGCGCTCGGCATCAACATGCCCGCCCGCTCGGTGGTCCTGGAGAAGCTCGTCAAGTGGAACGGCGAGCAGCACGCCGACATCACCCCCGGCGAGTACACCCAGCTGACCGGCCGGGCCGGGCGGCGCGGGATCGACGTCGAGGGCCACGCCGTGGTGCTCTGGCAGCGCGGTATGGACCCGGGCGCCCTCGCCGGGCTCGCCGGTACGCGCACGTATCCGCTGCGTTCCAGCTTCCGCCCGTCGTACAACATGGCGGTCAACCTCGTGCACCAGTTCGGGCGGCACCGTTCGCGCGAGCTGCTGGAGACCTCGTTCGCGCAGTTCCAGGCGGACCGGTCGGTCGTCGGCATCTCCCGACAGGTCCAGAGGAACGAGGAGGGCCTGGAGGGCTACCGCGAGGGCATGACCTGCCACCTCGGGGACTTCGAGGAGTACGCGCGGCTGCGCCGCGACCTCAAGGACCGGGAGACGGAGCTGGCCAAGCAGGGCGCCACGCAGCGGCGGGCCGCCGCAGCGGCGTCCCTGGAGAAGCTCAGGCCCGGCGATGTCATCCATGTGCCGACCGGCAAGTTCGCCGGTCTCGCGCTCGTCCTGGACCCCGGTCTCCCGGCCGGCCGGACCAACGGGCACGGACACCGCGGCATGGAGTATCACGACGGCCCCCGGCCGCTCGTGCTGACCGCCGAGCGGCAGGTCAAGCGGCTCGCCTCGATCGACTTCCCGGTCCCGGTGGAGGCGGTGGAGCGGATGCGGGTCCCGAAGTCGTTCAACCCGCGCTCGCCGCAGTCGCGCCGCGACCTGGCGTCCGCGCTGCGCACCAAGGCGGGCCACATCGTCCCGGACCGGCACCGCAAGGGGCGAGCCCCCGCGGCCGACGACCGTGAGATCGCGCGCCTGCGCACCGAACTGCGCGCCCACCCCTGTCACGGGTGCGACGAGCGCGAGGACCATGCGCGGTGGGCCGAGCGCTACCACCGGCTTCAGCGCGACACCCGGCAGCTGGAGCGCCGCATCGAGGGCCGGACCAACACGATCGCCCGCACCTTCGACCGGATCGTGGCCCTGCTCACCGAGCTGGACTACCTGCGCGGCAGCGAGGTCACCGAGCACGGCAAGCGGCTGGCCCGGCTCTACGGCGAGCTGGACCTGCTGGCGAGCGAGTGCCTGCGCGCGGGCGTCTGGGAGGGGCTCAATCCGGCCGAGCTCGCGGCCTGCGTCTCCGCCCTGGTGTACGAGGCGCGGCAGGCCGACGACGCGGTGGCGCCGAAGCTGCCGTCCGGTCCGGCGAGGACCGCGATGGGCGAGATGGTCCGGATCTGGGGGCGGCTCGACGCCCTGGAGGAGGACTTCAAGATCAACCAGGCGGAGGGGGTCGGCCAGCGGGAGCCGGACCTCGGCTTCGCCTGGGCGGTCCACATGTGGGCGTCCGGCCGGTCGCTGGACGAGGTCCTGCGCGAGGCGGAGATGCCCGCGGGCGACTTCGTACGGTGGTGCAAGCAGGTCATCGACGTGCTGGGCCAGGTCGCGGCAGCCGCGCCGAGGGAGAACAGCTCGGTGGCGCGCAGCGCGCGCAAGGCGGTGGACGAGGTGCTGCGGGGCGTGGTGGCGTACAGCTCACTCGGCTGACCGGGGAGGCGCGACAGGCCTGCGCGCACCGGTCCCGTCGCACGGCCGCCGGCCGGACACGCGGTCCGGTCGGCGGAGGTGCGGGGGCTCCGTGCCCCGGGAGTGTGCCGCGGGAGGCTAGCCCCGTCGGCGACTGCGGCTCATCTTCATCGAGGCGCCCGCGCATACCAGTCCCAGCAGGGCGGCCAGTCCGCCGATGATGACGTTGTTCAGGATGACTCCCGTGTCCGGACTGCTGCCCACCACCCAGGGCGAGACGATCATCCAGGCACCCATGGCGACGATGGCCCAGCTCAGGCCGTACATCCGCTGCGGCATCGCGGTGAACCCGAGACCGAGCACGGCGATCGCGATACCCATCACCAGGTTGTGCGTCACCAGGGAGGACTGCGAGGTCGTGAAGTGCAGCACCCAGGGGGAGACGGCGCAGTACAGGCCGACCAGGAAGACCGGCGCGTCCACGAGCGCCACGTCACGGCCTCCCATGACGCGCGCGTAGCGGTCGCTCATTTCCGATACATCGGGGTGTCCGGCCATGTCGTGGCCGGCGTGCGAGACGTTTGACATGAGTTCGTTCCCCTTCGGATCGTGCGGACCCGGCCAACCGCTGTGTGCGGGAAGGCCCGCACACACCAGTCTGCTCTTATATGTGGCTTATGTGTAATTCTGTGGCGACTGGATCTCCGTGGGATCCGCACTGCCGCCGCCGGCCTCGCGGTGGGCGTGGTGCCCACCGCGAGGAGAGCCGTTACGCGGCGGGCGGCATGAGTACCGTGTCGACGATGTAGACCGTCGCGTTGGCGGTCGGGACATTGCCGCAGACGACCTTCGACGTGTCGTTCACGGTGTACTCCGTGCCCGAGCCGGCCGTGGTCAGCTCCTCCTTCTCCAGGGTCTCGAAGGCCCCCTTGCCCAGCTGCTCCGGCGTCAGCTTCTGGCCCACCACGTGGTACGTGAGGACCTTGGTGAGCGCGGCCTTGTCGGCGAGCAGCTTGTCGAGGTCGGCCTTCGGGATCTTGGCGAAGGCGTCGTCGGTCGGGGCGAAGACGGTGATGTTCTGCGCGCTGTTCAACGTGTCGACCAGGCCCGCCTTCTTGACCGCGGTGACCAGGGTGGACAGGGCGGGATTGTGCGAGGCCGCGGTGGCGACCGGGTCCGTGGCCATGCCGGAGAAGGAGCCCGCGCCGGTCTTCGGGACCGAGGCGCAGGCGGGGCCGAAGGGCTTGTCCGTGCCCATGGAGTCACCGGCGGACGGCGAGTCGGACGCCGGGGCCTTCGCCGACGAGGCGGTGGAGCCGGACGCGCTGTCCTTGGAATCGCCGCCGCAGGCCGTCAGGGCCAGCGGCAGGACGACCGCGGCGGACAGGGCGACGGCGGCGCGGCGGGCGTGGATGACCTTCATGATGTTCTCCTGGTTCGGGTCTGTAACTGAACGATCGCGTTGAGTGGTCGATAGGGGCAGTGCGGGGCCAGGGGCGGCCGCGCGTGCGTGGGGGTGGCGCGGCGCGCCCGTCAGGTCACGTCGACCACCACCGTGTGCCGGCCCGTCGCCCCGTCGGGTACGGTCCCGACGCGCCGGCCGGTCTGGACGGCGCCGGTGCGGTCCGTCGCGCGGACCTCCAAGGTGTGGCTGCCGGGGGTGGCCGGCCATTCCCACACCCACTGGCGCCAGGTGTCCCGGCCGTCCTGTGCCGCCAGCCGCGCAGGATGCCAGGGACCGTCGTCCACCCGGACCTCGACCCGGGTGATGCCGCGGTGCTGGGCCCAGGCGACCCCGGCGACCGGGACCGTGCCGGCCTTCGGGGAGGAGAAGGGGCGGGGGGTGTCGATGCGGGACTGGGTCTTGATGGGCGCCCGCGGGGACCACGACCGCCTGACCCAGTACGCGTCGTACGCGTCGAACGTGGTCAGCTCGATGTCCTTGATCCACTTGCAGGCCGACACATAGCCGTACAGGCCGGGGACGACCATCCGGACCGGGAAGCCGTGCTCGAAGGGCAGCGGCTCCCCGTTCATGCCGAGGGCGAGCAGGGCGTCGCGGCCGTCCATGACGTCCTCGACCGGCGTGCCGATCGTCATCCCGTCCACCGAGCGCGCCACGATCTGGTCGGCGCGCCCGCCCTCGGACGGCGGTCTCACCCCGGCCTCCCGCAGTAGATCGGCCAGCCGCACACCGATCCACCGCGCGTTGCCCACGTAGGGTCCGCCCACCTCGTTGGAGACGCAGGTCAGGGTGATGTCGCGCTCGACGATCTCCCGGCGCAGCAGGTCCCGGAAGCTCAGCGTCACCGGCCGGGCCACTCCCGTACCGTGAATCCGCAGCCGCCACTCGCCGGCGTCCAGGCGCGGTACGACCAGGGCCGTGTCGATGCGGTAGAAGTCCTTGTTGGGCGTGACGAAAGGACCGAGTCCCCGGATCTCCAGGTCCGCGCCCGCCGGTACGGCCGGGGCCGGTGAGTCGGGTACGGGGAGGACCAGATCGCGCCGGGAGGCGGCGGCCCCGGCCTGCACGGCGGAGGTGAGCTGCCGCCCCAGCAGACCGGCTCCGGCCGAGGCGGCCGCGGCCGCGCTCGCCGCGATGACGAACCCGCGCCGGTCGAACGCACCGGCCGCGGCTCTGCCGGGTGAGGACGCGGTGGCCGGGGACAGCCGCCCGGCCAGGAGGTACAGCACCCCCGCCGCGACCACGGCGCCGAGCACGGACGGCAGGGCGTCGGACACCCGGCCCTCCGGCCGCCCGATCGCCGCCGCCGCCCCGACCGCCCCGAAGACCAGCACGGCCGCGGCGCCCGGCAGGCGGTGCCGCAGCGCCAGCAGCCCGACCGCCACGGCGAACAGCGTCAGCAGGGCCAGGATGCCGAGCTCCAGGACCAGCTTGTCGTTCGTCCCGAAGTTCCGTACGGCGAAGTCCTTGAGCGCCGGGGGAGTGCGGTCGATCACCGCACCGCCCACCGCCGTGACCGGGCCCGCCTCGGGACGTACGACCGCCGCCACCAGCTCCGCGAAGGCCAGGGCGCAGAACCCGGCGATCACACCGCTGAGCGCGCCGCAGGCCGCACGCGCCCAGCCGCGCCGCCGGGGCGCGGCGGCCCCGGTCTCCGGATCGTTCCGATCTTCACTCACGGACTGGATTCGGAGCCGGGGGCCGGGCGGATTGGTCTGTCACCCGATCGGATGAGACTTCGAGCGGCTGGCAGTCTGCGGGCAGCCGGTGAGGTGCCTTCCGGTCGCCTTTCATGCCGTCGTCCATGCCGCCGTTCATGACGACGGCAGGTCCATCATCGTCAGCGGGGCGGAGGTCGGCTGCGCCGAGCCGCCCGCGGGCTCGACCGTGACGCCCATGCCCGTCGCCCCGTCGACCGGTCCTTCGAGCATGGCCGCGTAGGTCGTCGGCGAGGCGCCCGAGGCCCGCATCAGGCCCGCCGGCCGCATCGTGCCGCCGTCGTCGAACCACAGCTGGTACACCTTGCCGCTCGGTGCCTCTCCCAGCCCCGAGGCCAGGAAGACGGCGCGGTCCTGGCTCCGGGAGACCACCACCGTGCCCTTCGCGCCGTTCTTCAGTGTCCCCGCCGACGACCGGGCATCGGGGGCTGCGATGACCCGGGCCACCGCCGCGCCCTGCTGCCGTGCGGCGTCCGCCTCCTGGCGGGCGGCCCGCGCCTCCTGGTGCTGCCAGACCGCGACGCCGCCGAAGCCCGCCGCCGCGGCCAGGCTCGCCGCCAGTGCGAACCGGGGCCACCGGCCCGCCCGGCGCGGCCGGACGCGCGGACGGACGCGGCGGCCCACGGCGGGCGGCTCCTGGCGTACCGCCGTGATCTCCCGCAGCACCCGCTCGCGCATGTCCCGGGGGACCGGGGCGGTGACGGCCAGCCCGAGCCGGGTCGCGGTCTCGGTCAGCTCGCGCACCTCGACGGAGCAGGCATCGCAGGCGCCGAGGTGGCGTTCGAAGTCCCGGCGTTCCGCGGCCGGCAGGGCGTGCAGGGCATAGGCGCCCGTCAGCGTGTGGAGTCCGGCGTCACTCATGCGCTCACTCCGAGGCAGTCGCGCATCCGGATCAGTCCGTCGCGCAGTCGGGTCTTGATCGTGCCGAGCGGTACCGCGAGCAGTTCGGCCACCTCGCGGTAGGTCAGCCCGCGGTAGTACGCCAGCGTGACGGACTCCCGCTGCAATTCGGAGAGGGTCAGCATGCAGCGGCGCACCTGCTCGCGCTCCAGCCGGCTCTCGACCTGTTCGGTGACGTTGTCGAAGGGCGGCGTGCGGTCCAGCAGCGCCGCCTTGTGCTCGCGGGCGGCGGCCGCCTGCGCCGAGCGGACGCGGTCGACGGCGCGGTGGTGGGCCAGGGTGAGCACCCAGTTCATGGCGCTGCCCCGGGCGGCCCGGAAGCGCGACGCCGTACGCCACACCTCGACCAGGACCTCCTGGGCGACCTCCTCGGACTGGGCCGGATCGCGCAGGATGCTGCGGACGAGCCCGAGCACCGGACCGCTCACCGTGTCGTAGACCTGAGCGAAGGCGTCCTGGTCGCCCCGTGCGACCCTGCCCATCAGCTCCTGGAGATCGGGCCCCGCCGAGGCCGTTCCGGTGATGTACACGGCTTCCTTCACGCGGGGTTCCCTTCGGTGGTCATCGCTCTCCTGGGGTGATTCGGAGCCGGTGCCGGTGCGGATGGGTCGGGGCGGGGAATCCTTGCACGCCTTCGCGGCCGGCGTGACGCCGTGAGCGGCGGACCCCGGCGGGAGCGGCCGGCCCGTACGTTCCGCTCGTACGGGAAGTCCGCCCGGCGGCCGGCCCGTTCACCGGCCCGACGGCACCGCTTCGGCCGCCCGGTCCGGGAGCCCGCTCCCCGGCCGGGCCGCGGCCGTCCGGGGCGGGCGCCGCAGCGCCGCGTAGGCGCCGGTCGCGGTGGACAGAGCGATCAGGGCGGCACAGACGAGGGTCGCGCCGTCCGGGTGGATGAGGGGCTGGCCGCGCAGCGCCTGCCACAGGACCAGGGCGATGAGGGCCGCGTACGCGCCGGACGCCACCAGCACCAGGCGTAGCCGCACCAGCGGGTCCCGCAGCCGGGGCACGTGGGTCGCCAGGGCGGCGAGGACGAGCAGGAACAGCGGGAGGACCTGGAGCGCGTGCATCCCCACGAAGTGCGGGATGCGCAGATCGCCCCCGGTCGTGGACCAGCCGGTGAGCGGCATCGAAGGCCCGCCGTCCGGGACGCCGACGGTGTGCGCGCCGATCACGTCCGCCGTGCCGAGCCGGTCGGCCGCCCGCTGTCCGGGCGTCGGCAGGGTCATCAGGAAGCCGAGGCCCGCGCCGGCGAGGGCCAGGAACACGCCCGCCCGGATCGCCGCGGCGGACGCGCGGTCCGCGATCCGGGCGCGCAGCAGCAGGATCGCGATGACGAGCATCGCGGCCCACAGGAAGGCCACGCTCACCCCCATCACCCGGAACAGCAGGGCGTCGAGGTGGGTGGCGACGTTGAAGTGGCTCCGCTTCCCCCGCACCACCTGCCCGGTGATGATCACCATCTCGGCCAGGCCGGTCAGCGCGACCACGGTCCCGGCCCACCAGCCGGTGCGCCGGCCCCGGGTGACCAGCGTCAGCATCCAGGCGAGGCCGAGGGCGTAGACCACGAAGGAGATCGCGAACTTGAAGGGCTTGGCCCAGATCGCCGCGCCCGCCAGGATCCGGTCGTCGGCCAGCAGGCCCACGCCCGAGACGACGGTTATGACGGCCATCGCGGCAGCGAAGAGGACTAAGGGTCGGTGCCAGGTGCGCCATTGCGGCATGGGTCCCCCTTGAGAGATTCGGCATTATGGATAGCGGCACTCTCCGCTATCGGTAGGGGTACTATCCACGCTGGGGGCGGAGTTGGCAAACGGAAGGAGCGAACGCGCGGTGCGCATGGGTGAGTTGAGCCGCAGGTCCGGGGTGCCGGTACCGACGATCAAGTTCTACGTACGGGAGGGGCTGCTGCCCGCCGGGCAGCTGACGAGCCCCAATCAGGCGAGTTACGACGCCGGGCACGAGCGCAGGCTGCGGCTGATCCGCGCCCTGCTGGACGTCGGCGGGCTCTCGCTGTCGGCCATCGGAGACGTGCTGCGGGCCATGGAGGACCCGGACCAGCCGGTGCACGACATTCTGGGGATCGCGGCGAAGCGCCTCACTTCGTCACCCCGCGACGACTCCGATCCCGAACTGCGGGGCGCCCGCGAGGAGGTGCTGGCCCTGCTGAAGCGCAGGGGGTGGCGTGCCGGGACCGGGAGTGCGGGCTCGGAGGCCCTGGCCGAGGTGCTGGTGGCGCTGCGCCGGGCCGGGCACGGCGCCTTCATCGACCTGCTCGACGACTACGCGGCGGCGGCCGAACAGGTCGCGCTCACCGACCTCGCCTACGTCAGCCGTGAGGCGGCCCGGGAGGACCTGGTCGAGAGAGTGGTCGTCGGCACCGTCCTCGGTGAAGCGATGTTCGGCGCGCTGCGGCGGCTCGCCCAGGCGGAGGCGTCCGCGCGCGTCTACGAGGACGGGGGAGGGGCGGAGGCGGAAGGGGCCGGGTCGGAAGAAGCCGGGGTCTGAGGTGGCGCGACTGTGCCCCGGTCCGAGGGGCCGGGGCACAGTCGGCGGTACGTACGCGGGGCGCTACGCGGCGCCCTCCTGTTCGCGCTCCACCTGCTCGTTCCACTCACGCTTGACGGAGCGCCAGGCGTCGTCGTCCTTGCCGAGTCGCCAGTAGCCGGAGATCGACAGCTGCGACGCGGGGATCCGGCGCTCCAGGCGCAGGTGGCGGCGGATCTCCTTGACGAAGCCGGCCTCGCCGTGGACGAAGGCCTGCACATCGCCGGGCGGGAACTCCAGTTCCTTCACCGCCGCGGTGAGCCCCTCGCCGACCGGGCGGCCCGCGCGGTGCAGCCAGGTGACCTCGACGCCGTCGGGCGTGGCGATCTTCTGCTCCTCCGTCGCGTCCTCCACCTCGACGAACGCGCGGACCACCGCACCCGCCGGCATCTGCTCCAGCGCGGCGGCGACGGCCGGCAGCGCGCTCTCGTCGCCCACCAGTAGGTGCCAGCCGGCCGACGCGTCGGGGGCGTAACCGCCGCCGGGGCCCAGGAACGTCACCTGGTCACCGGGCTCGGCGCGCGCCGCCCAGGGCCCCGCGAGGCCCTCGTCGCCGTGCACCACGAAGTCGATCGCCAGCTCGCGGGCGGCGGCGTCCCAGGAGCGGATCGTGTACGTACGGGTGGTGGGCCACAGCTCGCGGGGATACTCCTCGCGGATGCGGGCCATGTCGAAGGGGTGGGCGTAGTCCGCGCCCTCGGGGGCGAAGCACAGCTTGACGTAGTGGTCGGTGAAGCCCGAGAGCGTGAAGTCCGCGAGACCGTCACCGCCGAGCACCACCCGGATCATGTGCGGGGTGACCTGCTCGGTGCGCAGAACCTGCGCCCCCTGAGCCCTGGGTGCCCGCCGCTCCGGTCGTTCTGCCACGAGGTTTGCTCCCTGCTGCCGGAAATGGGGCCGTCGACCGATGGGGGCATCGATCTTAGGGTTACCTAACTTAACACCTCAGGGGTGCAGTACGGCGAGCAGGCGCTGAAGCGCTCCGCCCAGCCCCCAGCGGGCCGCGAGAACGTCGAGCGCGGCCGGGTCGCGCGGCCCGGCCGGCAGCGCCGGGTCGAAGTCCGGCAGCGGCACGTCACCGGCGACCCGCACCACCTTCGGCGCGACGGCCACATAGGCGCGGGCCTCGTCCAGCCGCTTGCGCTGCGAGGGCGTCAGCCCGGACGCCGGGTCGTCCACCGCGGCCATGATCCCGGCCAGGTCGCCGAAGGCGTCCAGCAGCTTCGCGGCCGTCTTCTCGCCGATGCCGGGCACGCCGGGCAGTCCGTCGCTCGGGTCGCCGCGCAGCAGCGCCAGGTCCACGTAGCCCGGACCGTCCACCCCGTACCTCTCGCGCAGCCATGCCTCGTCCGTCACCTGGAGCGTGCCGACCCCCTTGAGCGGGTAGAGGACCCGCACCCGCCGGGCGTCGTCCACCAGCTGGTAGAGGTCCCGGTCGCCGGTCACGATGTCGACCGGCCCGGCCGCCCGGCCCGTCAGTGTGCCGATCACGTCGTCCGCCTCGTACCCCGCGACCCCGACCCGGGCGATGCCGAGGGTGTCCAGGACCTCCGCGATGACCGGCACCTGCGGCGCCAGCGTGTCGGGCGTCTCCTCCTCGTCGGGCACCCCGGCCCCGGTTCGAACCGCCACGCGGTGCGCCTTGTACGAAGGGATCAGGTCCACCCGCCACTGCGGCCGCCAGTCCGCGTCCCAGCAGGCGACGAGGTCGTCGGGCCGGTGGTCCTGCACGAGCCGGCCGATGAAGTCCAGCAGCCCGCGCACGGCGTTGACCGGGGTCCCGTCCGGCGCGCGCACCGAATCGGGCACGCCGAAGTAGGCGCGGAAATAGAGGGAAGCGGTGTCGAGGAGCATCAGGCGTCGCGTCACACGCCGATGATGCCGCACGGCACCGACAGCGGCTGCCCCGGACGCGGTTCCCGGAGTCGGGGTTCGAATATGTGATCTGGGTCACTCTTGTGTTTGCTCCGGGTAAGGCCGGGCAGGCGCGGCATCGGAGCGGACCACGTCGCATTTCGACTTTTGCACGTGCCAAACGGACAGAATCCGTGCCGCTCCACGGTCTGCCGGCGGGGGTGGCAGACCGTTTTCGGTTCAACGCGTGAGGTGTATGTGTCCAGGCTGCAAGCCGAGCACTTGTACAAAGTTTTCGGCAGACGACCCGATCAAGCCGTGCAGAAGCTGAAGAGCGGCACCGACCGCGATGCGCTGCGCGCCGACGGAACGACCGCAGCGGTGATCGATGCATCGTTCACCGTGGAACCGGGCCACATCTTCGTCGTGATGGGGCTGTCCGGCTCGGGCAAGTCCACCTTGCTGCGGATGCTCAACGGCCTGCTGGAGCCCACTTCCGGCCAGGTGCTCTTCGACGGTGAGGATCTGACCGCGCTGAGCCCCGCCCAGCTCCGTCACGTCCGCTCCACCAAGATCAGCATGGTGTTCCAGCACTTCGCGCTCTTCCCCCACCGGAGCGTCCTGGAGAACGCCGCGTACGGCCTGGAGGTGCAGGGCGTCCCGCGCGCCGAGCGCCACCGCCGCGCCGCCGAGGCCCTGGAGCTGACCGGCCTCGCCGGCTGGGAGAAGTCCTGGCCCGACGAGCTGTCCGGCGGCATGCAGCAGCGCGTGGGCCTCGCCCGCGCGCTCGCCACCGACGCCGACCTGCTCCTGATGGACGAGTCGTTCAGCGCGCTCGACCCGCTGATCCGCCGCGACATGCAGGACCAGCTCCTGGAGCTGCAGAAGCGGCTGAAGAAGACGATCGTCTTCATCACCCACGACCTCAACGAGGCCATGCGCCTCGGCGACCGCATCGCCGTGATGCGCGACGGGGAGATAGTCCAGCTCGGCACCGCCGAGGACATCCTCGTCACCCCGGCCAACGACTACGTCGCCTCCTTCACCCAGGACGTGGACCGCTCCCGGGTGCTGACCGCGGGCGCCATCATGGCCGAACCGCACACCGTCATGGGCACCCCCGACGACGAGGGCAAGGAGCTGCGGACCCCGGCCGACGTGCTGCGGGCCGCCCCGGCCACCGTCACGGAGTCCACGCCGATCATCGAGCTGTTCACGCCCTGCTCGCAGAGCGGGGTCGCGGTCGCCGTGACCGACGACAAGGGCAAGCTCGTGGGCGTCGTGCCCCGGGCCCGGCTGCTCGCCGTGCTCGGCGAGCCGATGACCCCCGCCGAGGCGCCCCAGGACGCCGCGACCACGCTGAAGAAGGTGGCCGGTGTTTAGGCTTCATCTCGGCGACTGGGTCGACTCCGCCGTCGACTGGCTCCAGACCCACCTGTCCTGGCTCTTCGACGCCATCAGCTCCGTGGTCAGCGGCATGTTCGACGGCATCGCCGCCGTCCTGTCCGCCCCCGCACCCCTGCTCTTCGCCGGCATCGTCGCCGTCATCGCCTGGTGGCTGCGCGGCCTGCTCGCAGGTCTCCTCGCGTTCGTCGGCTTCGCCCTCATCGACTCCGTCGAGTTGTGGGACGAAGCGATGGACACCCTCACGCTGGTGCTCGTCGCGACGATCGTGACGCTGGTCCTGGCCGTGCCGCTCGGCATCTGGGCGTCCCGTTCCAAGACGGTCAGCGCGGTGATCCGGCCGGTCCTCGACTTCATGCAGACCATGCCCGCCATGGTCTACCTGATCCCCGGCGTGATCTTCTTCGGCGTCGGTGTCGTACCCGGCATCATCGCCACCATCATCTTCGCGCTGCCCCCGGGCGTCCGGATGACCGAGCTGGGCATCCGCCAGGTCGACGGCGAGCTCGTCGAGGCGGCCGAGGCCTTCGGCACCACCTCCCGCAACACCCTGCTGCGGGTGCAGCTGCCGCTGGCCCTGCCCACGATCATGGCGGGCATCAACCAGGTCATCATGCTGGGCCTGTCCATGGTGGTCATCGCCGGCATGGTCGGCGGCGGCGGCCTCGGTGGCTCCGTCTACCGCGCCATCGGCAACGTCGACGTCGGTCTCGGCTTCGAGGCCGGTGTCTCCATCGTCATCCTGGCCATGTACCTGGACCGGATGACCAGTGCCCTGGGCCGCGAGGTCTCCCCGCTCGCCCGCCGTGCGCTCGCCAAGGCACAGTCGGTGGCCGGCGGCCTGAAGATCTGGCACCACCGCCCGCAGCCCGTCGTGGCCGTGGCCGGGGTGGTCGCGCTCGCGCTCGTCGCCGGCGGCATGGGCCTGTTCGGTTCCTCGGACGACGACGCCACGACCGCGTCCGACCCGAAGAACATCGGGGCCGGCAAGAAGATCAGCATGGGTTACATCCCGTGGGACGAGGGCATCGCCTCCACGTTCCTGTGGAAGGAACTGCTGGAGCAGCGCGGCTTCGAGGTCGACGTCAAGCAGTACGAGGCCGGCGCGCTCTACACGGGCATGGCGAGCGGCCAGATCGACTTCGAGACCGACTCCTGGCTGCCGGTGACCCACGCCTCGTACTGGAAGAAGTACAAGGACCGCCTGGACGACATGGGCTCCTGGTACGGCCCCACCTCGCTGGAGCTGGCCGTCCCCTCGTACGTGAAGGGCGTCGACTCGCTCGACGACCTCAAGGGCAAGGCGTCCGACTTCAAGGGCCGGATCGTGGGCATCGAGCCGAGCGCCGGTGAGATGGGCCTGCTCAAGGACAAGATCCTGCCCGGCTACGGCCTGGACAAGGAGTACAAGGTCATCGACGGCTCCACGCCGTCCATGCTGGCCGAGCTGAAGCGCGCGTACGCCAAGAAGGAACCGATCGTCGTTCCGCTGTGGTCGCCGCACTGGGCGTACAACCAGTACGAGCTGACCAAGCTCAAGGACCCCAAGGACCTCTGGGGCAAGGGCGACGGGATCCACACGCTGACCCGTAAGGGCTTCGCCGAGGACAACCCCGAGGTCGGCACGTGGCTCAAGGACTTCAAGATGAGCGAGGACCAGCTCACCAGCCTTGAGGCGCAGATCCAGAAGAGCGGCTCCGGCAAGGAGCAGGAGGCCGTCCGTATCTGGCTCAAGGCCAACCCGGAGGTCGCCGACACGCTGACCCCGGTCAAGAAGGCCGCCACCTCCAAGGGCGCGAACGGCAAGGACGAGCGCGACCGCGCGGTCGAGATGGCCTGGTTCCCCTGGGAGGAGGACATCGCCGCCACGTACCTGTGGAAGGCCGTCCTGGAGGAGCGCGGATACAAGATCAACCTCAAGCAGTTCGAGGTCGGTCCGATGTACACCGCGATGTCGCGCGGCCAGATCGACGTGCAGTTCGACGGCTGGCTCCCGTTCACCCAGAAGAACTACTGGGACAAGTACGGCTCCAAGCTGACGGACATCGGCTCCTGGTACGGCCCGACCTCGATCGAGGTCGCGGTGCCCGACTACGTCAAGGACGTCAAGTCCCTGGCCGACCTCAAGGGCAAGAGCTCGAAGTTCAAGGGCCGCATCGTCGGCATCGAGCCCGGCACCGCCACGATGGAGAACCTCAAGAAGAACGTGCTCCCGGCCTACGGCCTGGACGACGAGTACAAGGTCGTCGACGCCTCGACGCCCGGCATGCTCTCCGAGCTGAAGCGGGCGTACGCCAAGAAGGAGCCCATCGCCGTCCTGCTGTGGACCCCGCACTGGGCGTACAGCGAGTACGAGATGACCAAGCTCCAGGACCCCAAGAAGGCCTTCGGTGACGGCGACCGGCTGCACACCATCGCCTCCAAGGAGTTCCCGGAGAACTACCCGCAGCTGACGAAGTGGTTCAAGGACTTCAAGCTCAGCGAGGACCAGCTCGCCGGTCTGGAGAACCAGATCCAGAAGCTCGGTACCGGACACGAGGAGGAAGCCGTGAAGGCCTGGATGGAGAAGAACCCGGGCATCGCGGACAAGATGGCTCCCCAGTCGTAGCCGCGACCGGCCCCCACCGGGGCCGCGGCACATGAAGGGGTGGGTCCCGCCGTCGGCGGGACCCACCCCTTCCGGCGTTCCGAAGAGGTCACTTTCCGGGCCGACCTGGCGTAACGGTGTGCGCGAGGCGCCCACAACCGGAAGGATGGCCAGTCGGGAGGGAGCCGGACATGGACGAGAAGGAAACACTCCGGGTGGGCGCCGCCGTCCGCCGACAGCGCAGATCCCTGGGACTCACCCTGGCCGCGGTCGCCTCGCGCAGCGGTCTGTCCGTACCGTTCCTCAGCCAGATCGAGAACGAACGCGCCAGACCCAGTGCCCGGTCCCTGGACCGGGTCGCCGAAGCGCTGGAGACCACCCCCGCACGGCTGCGCGCCGCCGCGGACTCCGCCCGCGCGGTCGACGTCGTGCGCGGCGTGCCGGAGGACGGGGTGCACCGCGTGGTACGCGGACGCCACCAGCTCAGCGCCCTGGAGTTCACCGGGGAACTCGACCTCGGGCGCGAGTTCCAGCACCGCAACGACGAGGTGATGTACGTAGCGGAGGGCGCCGCCGAGGTGGAGGCCGAGGGCCAGGCCTACCGGCTGGTCCAGGGCGACACGCTGTTCCTGTCCGGCGGGGTGCGCCACCGCTGGCGGGCCACCCTCCCCGGCACCCGGCTGCTGTGCGTCGCGGTCGCCGAACACATCGACGCCACGTCCGACCCCCGGCGCTGACCGCCCGGGGGCCGGTGGCCGGCAGACTCCCTCAGGCGGTACGGGCCGTCACCGCGGCGGCCCCCTTCGGCGCCGCGAGCAGCGCCCCGCTGACCAGTCCGCGCACCGTGCGCACCCCGGCCACCGCCCAGGCCGACACCAGCAGCACGTACAGCGCGACCGCCAGCCAGGTGTACGCGCCCAGCCCGGTGTGCCGGGCCAGACCGGCGGCGCCCGTCACACACGTACCGACGGGGAACGTGAACCCCCACCACGTCATCGAGAACGTCATCCCGCCCCGCACGGCCCGGACCACCAGGGCGACGGCCAGGGCCAGCCACAGCAGGGCGAACCCCATCACCGGCACGCCGTACAGCACGGCGAACGCGCCCAGCGCGGAGGCGTACGCCCCCGGGACCGCGTCCGGCGCCACGTCGGCCAGCGCGTTGACCGCGGTCGTCGACTGGCCCAGCGGACCGAGCACCAGGAACAGCGTCGGAGTCAGCGCCAGAGGCAGCGGGCCGCGGTGCACCAGCCGGCCGAAGACGAGCGGCAGCATCACCAGGGTCGCCAGCAGGCTCAGCCCGAACATCGCGTAGCAGCCCAGCAGCAGTGCCTCCCGCCCCTGGCCCGCGGGCAGCTCCGGCACCAGCAGCGGGCCGAGCGCGGCCGACACCATCGGGGCGACCACCGGCAGCAGCCACACCGGGGACGCCGTGCCCGGCTCCGGCCGGTGGCGCACGATCATCAGGTAGGGAACCGCCACCGCGGCGGCCAGTCCGGTCAGCGTGCCCGCCGTATACAGGACCACGTCCAGCGCGAGCGCCGCCGGATGGCCGATGACGTCCTTGCCCACGACCATGCCGGAGCCCCCGACGGCCAGCAGCGCCATCGAGAGGCAGCCGTAGAACGGCGCGACGGCCGGGTCCAGGAGGTGGGCGCGCGCCTGGTCGCGGTGGGCCGCCCAGTGCCCGGCGCGCGCCGTCAGCACGGCGGCGAGCAGCAGCGCGGAGAGCAGCCACACCGCCGTGCAGGCACCCCGCAGTCCGGGGACGTGCACAGGCAGCGCGACGCCCGCGCTCGCCACGATCGAGGTGCCCATGACCGTCGCGTACCAGTTGGGGCCGAAGTACCGCAGAGTGGGCCGCCGATCCGTGCCGGCGTGCGGGGTATATGTACGGGTCTGCGGAAAGATGGCCATGCCATGATTCTCCTGGGCCGGGCAGGGCCCCACCAGAGAGTGCTGCTCTATGAGGTCATAAGGTGGGCTTATGGCCAGCGAACCGTCCGCCCCCCTGTCCCACCGGGTGCCCGACCTCGGCGCGCTGGAGCTGCTCCTCGCGGTCGCCCGGCACGGCAGCCTCGGCCGGGCCGCCCGCGATGTCGGCATCACCCAGCCCGCCGCCAGTAGCCGCATCCGTTCCATGGAACGGCAGCTCGGCCTGGCTCTGCTCGACCGCTCGCCCCGGGGCTCCCGGCTCACCGACGCGGGCGCGCTGGTCACCGACTGGGCGCGCCGGGTCGTGGAGTCCGCCGAGGCGTTCGACGCGGGCGCCCAGGCGCTGCGGGACCGCCGCGACTCCCGGTTGCGGGTCGCCGCCTCCATGACCATCGCCGAATACCTGCTGCCGGGCTGGCTGATCGCCCTGCGCGCCGAACGGCCCGGCACCGCGGTCTCGCTGCTCGCCGGGAACTCCGCGGTGGTCGCCGAGCGGCTGCTGACCGGGGACGCCGACCTCGGCTTCGTCGAGGGCCTGTCCGTCCCGGAAGGGCTCGACGGCACCGTCATCGCCCACGACCGCCTGGTCGTCGTGGTCGCCCCCTCGCACGCCTGGGCCCGCCGCCGCACCCCCCTGACCCCGCGCGAACTGGCCGCGACCCCGCTGATCCTGCGCGAACACGGCTCCGGCACCCGCCAGGTCCTGGACGCCGCGCTCGCCGCGCACGGCCCGCTCGCCCCGCCGCTCCTGGAACTGTCGTCGACCACCTCGGTGAAGGGCGCGGCGGAGAGCGGCGCGGGCCCCTGTGTCCTGAGCGAACTCGCGCTCGGCGAGGAGCTGTCGGCCCGCCGCCTGGTCAAGGTCCCCATCGCCGGGGTCCGGCTGCGGCGCCAGTTGCGCGCGGTGTGGCCGGCGGGCCACCGGCCCACGGGCCCGGCCCGCGACCTGCTCTCGCTGACCCGGTCGGAACCCTCCGGGGGCATGGTTTAGGGCCTGTCCGGCGGATCTTCGCGGGCCCGCGACGCCTGGCACGCACTCTCGCCGCACGCCCGGATCACCCGAGTACGTCCAGTACGAGGGTGATCCGGGCGCACACCGAGGAGTGGGGTCTCCCCTGTTCGAGCGGAGCCGAGAACTCGGCGATGCACCGGACGCCGCGGGCTGATCCACGAAGATCCGCCGGACAGAACACCTAGGGCCGGACCGGCTCCAAACCGGTGGACGGCCGGGCGGCCCGACGAGAAGGATGGGCCGATGACCGCCACCGCACCGCCCGCCCGGGGCGTCCGCCACCACTGGGCCGACCTGCCCGCCGCCGTCCGCCGCGGCATCGAGGACATCCTCGGCGCGCCCGTCGTGGAGGCCCGCACCCAGCACGGCGGCTTCTCGCCCGGGGTCGCCGCCCGGGTCCGGCTCGCGAACGGCGGCCGGGCCTTCGTCAAGGCCGTGAGCGCCGACGTGAACGCCGACAGCCCGGACATGCACCGCGCCGAGATCCGCCTCACGGCGGCCCTGCCGGCGCACGCCCCGGCGCCCCGGCTGCTCGGCTCGTACGACGACGGCGCCTGCGTCGCGCTCGTGCTCCAGGACATCGAGGGCCGCCAGCCCCGCGTCCCGTGGAGCCGGGGCGAGCTGGACCGGGTCCTTGAGGCCCTCCAGGACCTGGCCGGCCTCCTCACCCCGGCCCCGGCCGGGGCACCGGTCGCCGACGGGGGCAAGTCCACGATGTTCACCGGCTGGCGGACCCTGTGCGCTGCGGGCGACACCACGGGCCTGGACCCGTGGGCGGCCCGCCGGCTCGGCGTCCTGGCGGAACTGGAGTCGGGCTGGGCACGGGCCGCCGAAGGGGACACCCTCGGCCACGGCGACCTGCGCGCCGACAACATCCTGCTCACCGAGGACCGGGTCGTCTTCGTCGACTGGCCGCACGCGGTGCGCGCCCGGCCCTGGTTCGACCTGCTGGCGATGCTCCCCTGCGTGGCGGCCCAGGGCTTCGCCTCCGGGCAGGCCCCGGACCCGGAGGCCCTGTTCACCGCCCATCCGCTCGGCCGGGACGCGGACCCCGGCGCGGTCACCGCCGTACTCGCCGCCATGGCCGGATACTTCGCGCAGCACGCGCTGCGCCCCGCCCCGCCGGGCCTGCCGACGCTCCGGGCCTTCCAGGCGGCCCAGGGCGCCGCCGCCCTGGACTGGCTACGCCGACGGCTCGGCGAGCGGGCCGGGTAGCCCCGGCGCGGGAGCCTCCGGTCCGCGCGCGGTGTCCACCGGCCCCGTCACGGCGGCCACCAGCCCCCGCAGCACGCGGAGGTCCTCGCCCGCCTCCGGATGCCACTGAACCCCCAGGACCCAGCGGGAACCCGGCAGTTCCACCGCTTCCACCGTGCCGTCCGCCGCGTGCGCCGAGGCCACCAGGCCCGTGCCGATCCGGTCGACGGCCTGGTGGTGGTACGCGGGGACGGCACACACGTCCGGCACCAGCGACGCGTACCGGGTGCCCGGCACCGGTGTCACCGGATGCGAACCGAACACGCCCGTCGCCCCGTCGGGGCCCGCGTGCCCGTCCAGATGCTGCGTCAGGGTGCCGCCGCACACCACGTTCAGCAACTGCATCCCCCGGCAGATCCCCAGCAACGGCGTCCCGGCGTCCAGCGCCGCACCGATCAGCGCCGCCTCCCAGGCGTCACGCTCCGGCGCCGGCGGCCCGGTCCGCGGATCGCGCCCGGCCCCGTACCGCGCGGGCTCCACATCCGGCCCGCCCGCCACCACCACCGCGTCGAGCCGCGCCACCGCCTCCGCCGCGGCGTCCGGCGAGTCCGGCGGCAGCAGCGCGGCCAGACCGCCCGCCTCCCGCACCATCCGCGCGTACCCGGCGGGCAGCAGCGCGGCGGGCAGGTCCCACACGCCCCAGCGCACCGAGGTCTCCAGATAGGTGCTGATCCCGATCAGCGGACGGTTCACCGGACTCCTCCTCGCACGGAGCGTCCCCGCACGGCGCGCGGAACACCCGGCACCGTACCCACAACCCCCGCCCTGCCCATAGATTTGGACCGCCTGCCGGCCCGTGAGGAGAGGACCCGTCCGTGTCCGACCGAACACCCCCGCTCGCCCTCGGAGACCTGCGCCGCCTCGTGCACAGCGGCGAGATCGACACCGTGGTCCTGGCCTTCCCCGACATGCAGGGGCGGCTCCAGGGCAAACGCTTCGCCGCCCCCTTCTTCCTCGACGAGGTCGTGCGGCACGGCACCGAGGGCTGCGCCTATCTCCTCGCCGTCGACACCGACATGAACACCGTCGACGGCTACGCCATGTCCTCCTGGGACAACGGCTACGGGGACTTCGCGATGCGCCCCGACCTCGGCACCCTGCGCCGGGTCCCCTGGCACGAGGGCACCGCCATGGTCCTCGCCGACCTCACCTGGGCCGACGGCTCGCCCGTCACCGCCGCGCCCCGGCAGATCCTGCGCCGCCAGCTCGAACGCCTGGCCGAGCACGGCTACACGGCCCACGCCGGCACCGAACTCGAGTTCATCGTCTTCAAGGACACCTACGAACAGGCCTGGGACCGCGGCTACCGCGATCTGACCCCGGTCAACCAGTACAACGTCGACTACTCCGTCCTCGGCACCGGCCGCGTCGAGCCCCTGCTGCGCCGCATCCGCAACGAGATGGCGGGCGCCGGCCTCGCCGTCGAGTCCGCCAAGGGCGAGTGCAACCCCGGCCAGCACGAGATCGTGTTCCGCTACGACGAGGCCCTGGTCACCTGCGACCAGCACGCCGTCTACAAGACAGGCGCCAAGGAGATCGCCGCCCAGGAAGGCGTCGCCCTCACCTTCATGGCCAAGTTCAACGAGCGCGAGGGCAACTCCTGCCACATCCACCTCTCGCTCCGCTCCACCACGGACCCCGGCCGGTCCGCCATGGCCGACGAGGACGGCGCCATGTCCCCGGTGATGCGGCACTTCCTGGCCGGCCAGCTCGCCGCCCTGCGCGACCTCAGCCTCCTCTTCGCGCCGAACATCAACTCCTACAAGCGGCTGCGCCCCGGCTCCTTCGCACCGACCGCCGTCGCCTGGGGCCATGACAACCGGACCTGCGCGCTGCGCGTCGTCGGCCACGGCCACTCGCTGCGCTTCGAGAACCGGCTCCCCGGCGGCGACGTCAACCCCTACCTGGCCGTCGCCGCCCTCGTAGCCGCCGGCCTCCACGGCATCGAGCACAAGCTCGAACTCCCCGACCCCTGCGAGGGCAACGCCTACACCGCCGCCTACGAGCAGGTCCCCGCCACCCTGCGCGAGGCCGCCGCGCTCTGGGAGGCCAGCGAGATCGCCCGCGAGGCCTTCGGCGAGGACGTCGTGGCGCACTACCGCACCATGGCCCGCGTCGAACTGGACGCCTTCGACACGGCGGTGACCGACTGGGAGCTGCGCCGCTCCTTCGAACGCCTCTGACGCCCGCGTGATCCCGGCACCGCCCCTTCGAACGCCTGTGAGGCCCGCGTGATCCACGAGCACCACGTCCTGAACCCGGCGACCGGGGAGGTCGTCGCCACCGTCCCGGCCACCACCCCGGCCGGCGTGCACACCGCCATCACCCGCGCCGTCGCCGCCCAGCGCACCTGGGCCGCGCTCGCCCCCGCCGACCGGGCCCGGCTGCTGCGCCGCTTCGCCGCCGCCGTCGACTCCCGCACCGAGGAGCTGGCCCGTCTGGAGGTCACGGAGGCCGGACACACCATCAACAACGCCCGCTGGGAGGCGGGCAACGTCCGCGACCTGCTCGACTTCGCCGCCGGGGGAGTGGAACGGCTCAGCGGCCGGCAGATCCCCGTCCCCGGCGGCATCGACCTCACCTTCCTGGAACCCCTCGGTGTCGTCGGCGTGATCGCACCCTGGAACTTCCCCCTGCCGATCGCCGCCTGGGGCACCGCCCCCGCCCTCGCCGCCGGCAACGCCGTCGTCCTCAAACCCGCCGAGACGACCCCGCTCACCGCTCTCAGGCTCGCCGAGATCGCCCTGGAGGCGGGCCTGCCCGAACACCTCTTCCAGGTCCTGCCCGGCGCGGGCGACGAGGCCGGCAACGCCCTGGTCGAACACCCCGACGTCGCCAAGATCGTCTTCACCGGCTCCACCCGCACCGGCAAGCGGATCATGGCCAAGTGCGCCGAGAGCCTGAAGCGGTTCACCCTCGAACTCGGAGGCAAGAGCCCCAACATCGTCTTCGCCGACGCCGACATCGAGGCCGCGGCCGCCGCCGCACCCCTCTCCTTCCTGGACAACGCGGGCCAGGACTGCTGCGCCCGCACCCGCATCCTCGTCCAGCGCTCCGCGTACGACCGCTTCCTGGAACTCCTCGCCCCCGCCGTCGCGTCGGTCGTCGTCGGCGACCCCGCCGACGAGAAGACCCGGATGGGCCCGCTCATCTCCCGTACCCAGCTGGAACGGGTACGCGGTTACGTCCCCGAGGGCGCCGCCGCGATCCGGGGAAGCGCCCCCGAGGGGCCCGGCTTCTGGTTCCCGCCGACCGTCCTCACCGACACCCCCGCCGACGCTCCCGTCGCCACCGACGAGGTCTTCGGACCCGTCGCCGTGGTGCTGCCCTTCGAGGACGAGGCGGACGCCGTGCGGCTCGCCAACGCCACCGAGTACGGCCTCGCCGGCTCGCTCTGGACGCGGGACGTGGGGCGCGCCCTGCGCGTCGCCCAGGCCGTCAGGGCGGGCAACCTCTCCGTCAACTCCCATGCCGCGGTGCGCTACTGGACCCCGTTCGGCGGGTTCAAGCAGTCCGGCATCGGCCGCGAACTCGGGCCCGACGCCCTCGCCGCCTTCACCGAGACCAAGAACGTCTTCCTCAGTACGGAGGCCTGAACCCCCCCATGACCACGGACCACTCGATCATCTGCCGCCGCCTCGTCGGGCGCACCGCCGTCATCACCGGTGCCGGCAGCGGCATCGGCCTGGCCACCGCCCACCGACTCGCCTCCGAAGGGGCCCACGTCGTCTGCGGCGACATCGACTCGGCGGCCGGCGAGGCGGCGGCCGAAGCGGTCGGCGGCACCTTCGTACCCGTCGACGTGACCGACCCCGGACAGGTCGCGGAGCTGTTCCGGACCGCCGACGACACCTACGGATCGGTCGACATCGCGTTCAACAACGCCGGCATCTCGCCGCCCGACGACGACTCGATCCTCACCACAGGACTGGAGGCGTGGCAACGCGTCCAGGACGTCAACCTCACCTCCGTCTACCTCTGCTGCAAGGCGGCCCTGCCCTACATGCGCCGCCAGGGCCGCGGCTCCATCATCAACACCGCCTCCTTCGTGGCCCGGATGGGCGCCGCGACCTCCCAGATCTCGTACACCGCCTCCAAGGGCGGGGTGCTGGCGATGACCCGCGAGCTGGGCGTCCAGTTCGCCCGCGAGGGCATCCGCGTCAACGCGCTGTGCCCCGGACCCGTCAACACCCCGCTGCTCCAGGAGCTGTTCGCCAAGGACCCGGAGCGCGCGGCCCGCCGGCTGGTGCACATCCCGCTCGGCCGCTTCGCCGAGGCGACCGAGATCGCCGCCGCTGTCGCCTTCCTGGCGAGCGACGACTCCTCGTTCGTCAACGCCACCGACTTCCTGGTCGACGGCGGCATCTCCGGCGCCTACGTCACACCCCTGTAGCCGGGTCCCCGCCGGGCATCGCCTCTTCTAGAGTGGGGCGATGAGCAACGCGACCCCGCCCGGCTGGTACCCGGACACGTCCGCGCCCGGCAGCGAACGCTGGTGGGACGGGACGGCCTGGACCGCCCACATCCGCGCTGTCGCACCTGCCGCCGCCCCCGCCCCGCCGTACGCCGCGCACCTGCCGGCCGCCCCGGCGGGCGGCAGGGGCGGCGGCAGCGCGCGAGCCGTCGCGCTCGTGGCGGCCGGTGCGCTCGTCGTCGGCGCCTTCGTCACCGGGGCCGTCCTGCTCACCGGCGACGGCGGCGACGAAGACCCCGCGAGCCCGCAGGCCCACTCCACGCGGACACCCACCCGGACCGGCACGGACGACGCGGCCCCCGGCGACGAAAGCCCCTCCCCGGACGGCTCGCCCTCGGCGCAGGACCCCACGGTGCTCGTGGACCAGCTCAACGGCATCACCCTGCCCATCCCCGACGGCTGGGAGCGGCCGGAGCGCACCATCGGGGACGGCCTCCTCAGCATCCGCACCAAGGGCTCCTACGACTGCCCGGGGGCCTCCTCGTCCTTCTGCTACCACGGCACGGTCAGCACCCGGACCCCGAGCGGCACCGACGCCACCACACCGCAGGCGCTCGCCAAGGAGGACATCGGCGAGGCCGCCGACCGCGCCTACGAGGAGGACTACGTCGGCCGTCGCATCCACGGCGGCATCACCTCGCACCGGCAGATCGCCGCGGGCGAGGTCGCCGTGGCCGGCCGCACCGGCTACTTCATCCGCTGGAAGGTCACCACCGCCAAGGGCCCCGGCGGCTACGTACAGTCGCTCGCCTTCCCCTCGGCCGTCGGCAGCGAGTCGCCCGTCATCGTCCGGTACGCCTTCGACGCCGGCCCCGACGGACCGCCGCTCACGCTCATGGACACCCTGACCCGGGGCATCCGGCCGATCGGCGACAGCGCCACCGACGGCGGCGTCGGCAGCGCGATCGAACGGTAGAACGCGCCTCAGAGGAACGTGCGGCCCTCGCCCCGGTACGTCGGCACGGTCGCCGTCACCCGGTCGCCCTCGATCAGCCGCAACGCGTCGAACCGCTCGCACAGCTCACCGGCCTTCGCGTGCCGGAACCACACCTTGTCGCCGATCAGCAGATCGTCGGCCGGGGCGCCCAGCAGCGGGGTCTGCACCTCACCGGGCCCCTCCTGCGGGTCGTAGCGCAGCCCCTCCGGCAGATACGGGACCGGCAGCCGGTCCGCCCCGGCCGCCCCCGACGCCGGGTAGCCGCCCCCGAGCACCGTCACCACGCCGACCCCGGGCCGGCGCACCACGGGCTGCGCGAACAGCGCCGCCGGGCGCGCCGTGAACGAGGTGTAGTTGTCGAACAGGCGCGGCACGTAGAGGCCCGAACCGGCCGCGATCTCCGTCACGGCGTCCTCCGCCGCGGTGTGCTGCACGCTGCCGGTCCCGCCGCCGTTCACGAACTCCAGGTCCGGCGCCACGGCCCGCACCGCCCGCACCACCTCGGCCCGCCGGACCGCCAGCTCCTTGCGGGCCGTGGCCTGCATGAGCCGGATCGCCCGGGACCGCAGCGGCCGGCCCGCGACCGAGTCACCGACCCCCGCGATGTGCCCCTCGTACGCCATCAGCCCCACCAGCCGGAAGCCGGGCCGCCGCTCCACGGACCTGGCCAGCTCGGCCAGCTGGGCGGGGGAGCGCAGCGGCGAGCGCAGGGCCCCGATCCTGACCCGGCCGCCCAGCATCCGCAGCGAGGTGTCCAGCTCCAGGCAGACCCGGATCTCCTGGGTGCCGCCCGCCCGCGCCGCGTCGATAAGGTCCAGCTGGGCGTGGTCGTCCACCATCACCGTCACGGCGGCGGCGAGCTTCGGGTCGGCGGCCAGCTCCGCGTACGCCGGCCGGTCGGCGGAGGGGTACGCGAGCAGCACGTCCTCGAACCCGGCGCGCGCCAGCCACAGCGACTCCGCGAGCGTGAACGACATGATCCCGGCGAACCCGGGCCGGGCCAGCACCCGTTCCAGCAGGGCCCGGCAGCGCACCGACTTGCTCGCCACGCGGATGGGCTTGCCGCCGGCGCGGCGCACGAGATCGTCGGCGTTGGCGTCGAACGCCTCCAGATCGACGACGGCCACGGGCGCGTCGAGATGTGCGGTGGCCCGGTCGTAGCGGGTCCGGTCAGTGGCACGGGCAGTCATGGCCGCAGCTTGCCAGATGGTTGTACCGCTGGGTAAGGGCTGTCCCGCATTCCCTGGTGGATCAGCGCGCGGCGTCGGACGCGGTGCGTCGCAAGGCGGAGGGGCGTCCGCACAGTGGGTGTATTCGGGCGTTGCGGCAACGCGGCGAGGTGCCGTAGCCGGCGCCGTGCGCCCGCCAGGGATTGCGGGACAGCCCCGAGGGGGACGATCCGCGCAGATCGTCCGGTGCCGGGCCGCCCGCTCCCACCTGGGGCGCCGCAGCCCGTAGAGTGACGCCCACGCGGCGAGCGGCGTCCCGTCCGGGCAAGGCGGGGTCCGTGCGCGGTACGGAACGGACCAGGGGGGCGGATGAGTACCGAGGCGCAGCGCGCTCCCGTCCCGCCCCGCCCGACCACCCCGCCGCGCCCCGCGAGCCCGCCGCCCCCGGCCCCGTACTTCCCCCCGACCTGGTATCCGGGCACGAGTGCTCCACCGCCCCCGACGGCCCCGCCGCTCCCCGGAAAGCCCCCCGCGCACTTCCGGCGTCCGTACCGGACCGTGGCCGCCGGCGTCTGCGCCGTGCTCGGTCTCGGGCTGATCGGCGGAGCCGCCACCGGCAGCTGGCTCATCAGCGACTCCACCGCCGACCCGGTCGCCCGCAGCGCCTACACCGTGGGCCGCGACGCCTGGCACAGCCTTCCCGTGGACACCCTCTTCCCCCGCACCCTCAAGGGGAACGGCGCCGGGCCCGGCGGGGCCGACCGGGTCTGGACCAGGCTCGCCGTCGCCCCGGACAGCGGCTGCGCCACCGCACTGGACCCCCTGCTGGCCAAGACGCTCCGCCCGGCCGGCTGCGCGCACGTGCTGCGCGCCACCTACACGGACGCGACGGCCAGCAGCGTCACCACCGTCGGGCTCGTCTTCACCGAGGGCGACACCGACGCGATGCGCGCCCTGAGCACCCGGTTCGCCGACGAGCACCTCGACCGGCGCGCCGACCTGCTGCCCCGCACCTACCCCGTGGAGAACAGCCCCGCCGCCGCGTTCGGCAACCGGCAGCGCGCCAGCTGGTCCGTGCGGGTGCTGAGCGAGCTGCCCGTCGTCGTCTACTCCGTGTCCGGGTTCGCCGACGGGCGCGTGACCGCCTCGCCCCAGCCCGCCGACCGGGCCGTGGCGTCGGGCGCCACGACCGCCGCCGCGCAGGCCGGACTCGGGCACGAGGCCAAGGGCGTGGCCGACCGCGTCGAGCGCGCCCTGCGCACCAACATCGCCGACCTCACGGAGAAGCCGGAATGACCCGCCGCGCCCGCCGCCGCTTCCTCGGCGCCCTCTGCGCGGCCACCGCCTTCGCGCTGCTGCCCGCCGCCCCGGCCGCCGCGGACACCATCCGGGCCCAGCAGTGGGGCCTGGACGCCCTGCACACCGACCGGGCCTGGCAGACCACCCGCGGCAAGGGCGTCACCGTCGCCGTCGTCGACACCGGGGTCGACGGCAGCCTGCCCGACCTGGCCGGCCAGGTCCTGGCCGGCAAGGACATGATCGGCTTCGGCGCGGTCCGCGGCGACAAGGCCTGGGCCCGGCACGGCACCGCCATGGCCGGGATCATCGCGGGCCGGGGCCACGGCGAGGGCCGCGCCGACGGTGTGCTCGGCATCGCTCCCGAGGCGAGGATCCTGCCGGTGCGCGTCATCCTCGAAGCGAGCGACCCGGCCCGCGCCGAGGCCCGCAGGACCCGGGGCACGGCACTCGCCGACGGCATCCGCTGGGCCGCCGACCACGGGGCCGACGTCATCAACCTCTCCCTGGGCGACGACAGCGAGTCCGCACACCCCGAGCCCGGCGAGGACGCCGCCGTCCAGTACGCGCTGAAGAAGGGCGCCGTCGTCGTCGCCTCGGCCGGCAACGGGGGGGAGAAGGGCGACCACATCTCGTACCCCGCCGCCTACCCCGGAGTGATCGCGGCCGCCGCCGTGGACCGGTACGGCACCCACGCCTCGTTCTCCACCCGCCGCTGGTACGCCACCGTGAGCGCACCCGGCGACGACATCGTCGTACCGGCCCCCGACCGCAAGTACTACGTGGAGTGGGGCACCTCGGCGGCCGCCGCGTTCGTCTCCGGGGCGGTGGCCCTCGTCAGGTCCGCCCACCCCGGGCTCTCGCCCGCGCAGATCAAGAAGCTCCTCACGGACACCGCGCGCGACGCCCCCGCCTCCGGCCGCGACGACGCGCGCGGCTACGGGATCGTCGATCCGGCGGCGGCCATCGAGGCGGGCGCCGCCCTGCGTCCCGCCGACGCGGGCACCGACACCGCCGGCTACCGCAAGCGGTACTTCGGCACCGGACCCACGCCCGAGCCCGAGGACGACGGACCGGCCGGCTGGCTCGCCCCGGCGGCCGGCGGCCTCGGGGTGCTCCTGCTCGCGGGAGCCGTGGTGCTGTGGCGCGGGCGCGACGGCCGCTCCCCGTTCGCCCGGCGCCGCTGACCCCGCCCTCACCGCGCGGCCTTCAGCACCTCCACGGCCGCCTTCGCCGCTGACTCGACCAGCGAGATGCCTGCCTCCTTGGTCTGCCGGCCGTCACAGAGCACCGCCACCAGGTAGGTGTGCCCGTCCGCCGTCACCCGGCCGATGCTGTTGACGTTCCACAGCCCGGTGGCGGAACGCGGCATCCAGCCGTTCTTCAGCGCCCAGCTCTCGCCCGCGGCCGACACGCCCCACTGCTGGTCGGCCTCCACCTGGGACATCAGCCCCCGCACATAGGCCCGGGACGCGTCGCTGAGTTCCGCGTCCGCCTCCGTACCGAACACCGCCCCCAGCAGCGTCAGCTGGTCGGCAGCCGTGGTCCTGGTCAGCCCCCACGCCTGCGCGGCGGTCGTGGCCGTCAGCCCCAGCCGCTCGTTCGCGGCGTCGAGCCCGGCCGCCCCGCCGACCGCCGCCAGCAGCGCGGTCGCGGAGTCGTTGTCGCTCTTCTCGATCATCGCGGCCGCCCGCGCGCGCTCGGCCGCGGTCAGCTCGCGCCCCTCGTCCTGCGCCCGCAGCAGCAG
This sequence comes from Streptomyces sp. ATexAB-D23, assembly GCF_000373645.1. GTDB lineage: Bacteria > Actinomycetota > Actinomycetes > Streptomycetales > Streptomycetaceae > Streptomyces > Streptomyces castrisilvae. Next base: position 225,033 of record NZ_KB892079.1, read on the forward strand.
CGCCGCCAGGATGTCCACCTTGACGATGCTCGCCGTGTCGTACGCCGCCTTCCCGCCCCCGTACACCGCACGCGCCCCGCTCCCGCTGTCCAGCACCGCGACCGAGAGCGCCGCCCCGGGCGCCGTGCCCAGCAGCGGTGCCACGGCCCCCGCCAGCTCCGCGTCCAGATCCACCACCGGCTCCTCACTCGCCTCCGCGGACGCCGGCGACGAGGCTGGCGACGCCGACGATACGGAGGCGACGGCGGCCGGCGCCCGGTCCGGCGAGCGACCCACGAGGTACGTGCCCGTCGCGGCCGACGCGGCCAGCACGACGGTGGCCGCCAGGGAGACGGGCAGGGCGGATCGGCGCACGCGGTGTCGGGGCATGGTCCGGACGCCAGTGCCGTGGCAGCCAAGGTTTGCGGCAAACCTTGGCTGCCACGGCACTAGGAACCGAGGCTGAGAACAGGCTGGGCCCCACCTGTCGGCGGGATGGGAATGACCAGGCACTACGCTCGCCCTGTGGAGCATAAGAACATTCCGGACCCCGGTTACTCCGACGACGACGGCACGGCCGACCCCGCACTGGCCGGCGCGCTGGCCGCCTGGGCCGAGGACCGCACCGCCGTCGCACCGGTGCTCGAAGCGCTGCGGGGGGCCCGGCTCCTGGTCCCCGTCGTGGCCGTGCTCGGCGAGGTGGAGGAGGACGAGAGGGGCCTGCGCCGGGAGAAGACCAGCGACATGGCCGTCCCGACCCTCCAGGCCGGTGGCCGCCGCGCGCTGCCCGCCTTCACCTCCACCGCGTCGCTGGCCCGCTGGGACCCGCAGGCCCGGCCCGTCGCCGTACCCCTGCACCAGGCGCTCCAGGCCGCCGCGCACGAGAAGGCCGACACGGTGGTGCTCGACCTCGCGGGCCCGGTGGCCTTCGAGCTGACAGGACCGGCCCTGCTCGCCCTCGCCGAGGGCCGCACCAGCGCGAACCCGCTGGACGACCCCGCCGTCACCGCCGCCGTACGGGACGCGGTCGCCGCCGAACCCGCCGTGCTCAGCGCCCACCTCGGGCCGGGCAGCGCGGACGGCACCCTCGCCCTGGTCCTCGCGGCGGGCACCGACCCCGCCGAGGCGGCGGGCCGCGTCGCCCGTGCGCTGGCGGCCGACGAGGTGCTGCGCGCCCGGCTGGTCCGGGGCCTGGACCTCGCGCTTCTCCCGGCCGGAGCGCACACGCCCGGTGAGGCCCTGTTCACGCGCTGATCACCCGTACGGTTCGGCGCGCGCGATACCGCGACCGGCCGGAGAATTGCGAAGAAAAGGGACGATCTTCGCGAGGTGGTTGTATGCAGACGCGGACAGCCGTGTCGGAGTTTCTCGGCACCCTGCTGCTGGTCTTCTTCGCCGTGGGAGCGGCGGTGCTGTGCGTCGAGTACATCGGGACCGTGGGCATCGCCCTGGCCTTCGGTTTCGTACTCCTCGCGCTCGCCTACGCCCTCGGCCCGATCTCCGGATGCCATCTCAATCCGGCGGTCACCCTGGGCATGCTGACCGCCCGGCGGATCGACGTGCGCACCGCGGTCACGTACTGGATCGCGCAGTTCCTCGGCGGTATCGCCGGGGCGGCCCTGCTGTTCCTGCTGGCCAAGCAGGTGCCGGGGCTGAAGACCAGCGGAAAGTTCGGCAGCAACGGCTACGGCAGCCGCTCCGACGTGCACATCAACCTCGGCGGCGCCTTCCTCGCCGAGATCGTGCTCACCTTCCTGCTGGTCTTCGTGGTCCTCGCGGTGACCCACAAGGTGGCGGTCGTGGGCTTCGACGGACTGCCCATCGGGATCTCCCTCGCGGTCATCCACCTGGTCGGCATCCCGCTCACCGGCACCTCGGTCAACCCGGCCCGCAGCCTGGGCCCGGCCCTGTTCGCGGGCGGCGCCGCCCTCTCCCAGCTGTGGCTGTTCATCGTGGCCCCGCTGGTCGGTGGCCTGCTCGCGGCGCTCGCCCACCGGCTGACCCACCCCTCGATGCGCGGCGGGGAGGCGCCCGCCGAGGCGACCGCCGAGGTCTGAGCCGCGCCCGCGACGCGATGAGCCCCCCGCCGGAAGGACCGGCAGGGGGCTCATCCATGTACGTACGGAGGAAGAGGCGGGTGGTGCTCAGCCGAAGACCGGGCCGGTGTACTTCTCGCCCGGCCCCTGGCCCGGCTCGTCCGGGACGAGCGAGGCCTCGCGGAAGGCCAGCTGGAGGGACTTCAGGCCGTCACGCAGCGGAGCCGCGTGGAAGGAGCTGATCTCGGTCGTGCTCGCGTCCAGCAGTCCGGCCAGCGCGTGGACCAGCTTGCGGGCCTCGTCCAGGTCCTTGTGGCCGTCGCCGTCCTCGGTCAGCCCGAGCTTCACGGCGGCGGCGCTCATCAGGTTGACCGCGACCGTCACGATCACCTCGACGGCGGGCACCTCCGCGATATCGCGGGCCATCTCGTCGAAGCCGGGGGAATCACTGCTGGGGGTCGCGTCACTCATGCGCCTTACGATAGGCCCACGGCGCCGGCCCTCCGCCCGCGGGAGCGGGTGCGCGGGCCGGTTGGTGCGCGCCCCGCCGAGCTGCTAACCTTGTGTAACGACCGGCTGGGCAGCTATGTGCCCGGCCCACAAGTGGAGGCTCCGATCTCCCACCTGGCCGTCCTCAGGGCGGCGGGTCACCGGTCAGGTGGTGCCCATCGTTCCGTACGGACGATGGAACCGCCCGATGCGCCCCGCGGTTCACCGTGGCGGTGTTCCGGTTTTTCAGGAGCCCCGCCTGTGTCCCGTCCGGGGCATTTTTCTTGCTCCGATGCGGTTGGTCCGTCGAAACAGACGTTACGCGGCTGTCCGCCAGGCGGCCGCGTGGTGCTACCGAGGAGGATCCATCAGCGCCGAGCCCCGCATCAACGACCGGATTCGCGTGCCCGAGGTGCGACTTGTCGGTCCCAGTGGCGAGCAGGTCGGGATTGTTCCGCTTGCCAAGGCCCTGGAACTCGCACAGGAGTACGACCTCGACCTGGTCGAGGTGGCGGCTACCGCCCGTCCGCCCGTGTGCAAGCTCATGGACTACGGGAAGTTCAAGTACGAGTCGGCCATGAAGGCCCGTGAGGCGCGCAAGAACCAGGCGCACACGGTCATCAAGGAGATGAAGCTCCGGCCGAAGATCGACCCGCACGACTATGACACCAAGAAGGGTCACGTCGTCCGGTTCCTCAAGCAGGGCGACAAGGTCAAGATCACGATCATGTTCCGTGGTCGCGAGCAGTCCCGCCCCGAGCTGGGCTTCCGGCTGCTCCAGCGTCTCGCTTCGGACGTGGAGGAACTCGGCTTCATCGAGTCCAACCCGAAGCAGGACGGCCGGAACATGATCATGGTTCTGGGCCCGCACAAGAAGAAGACCGAAGCCATGGCCGAGGCCCGCGAGGCCCAGGCCGCCCGCAAGGCGGAGCGCCAGGGGAACAACACCCCCGACGCCGGGCCCGCGGATCAGGCGCCCGAGGCTCCGGCCGAGGCGCCCGAGGCCGAGACACCTTCCGAGGCGTGACCTTCGGGGGCCGCCATCCAGGCGCCCCCCGGGTCCCCCCGGAATCCCATGAAGATCTGACGCCCCTGAGGTCCGGTGCCCGCACCGAGAGGGGCGCCACTGACGAGGAGAGAACGGCGCGATGCCGAAGAACAAGACGCACAGCGGTGCCAGCAAGCGCTTCAAGATCACCGGCTCCGGCAAGGTGCTCCGCGAGAGGGCCGGCAAGCGCCACCTTCTTGAGCACAAGTCGTCCAAGAAGACCCGCTCGCTGACCGGCACGGTCGTCGTGGCTCCGGCCGACGCCAAGAAGATCAAGAAGCTTCTCGGCAAGTGAGGCCGCCGTCCCCGCCCAGTCCGGGGACGCGCCCTCGATCCGACCGGGACCAATTCGTTTCCGGGCCGTGTGAGTACGACCACGGCCCCGCTACAAGGAGTTAACAAGTGGCACGCGTCAAGCGGGCAGTCAACGCACACAAGAAGCGCCGGGCGATCCTGGAGCAGGCCAGCGGCTACCGCGGACAGCGCTCGCGCCTGTACCGCAAGGCCAAGGAGCAGGTCACCCACTCCCTGGTCTACAACTACAACGACCGCAAGAAGCGCAAGGGCGACTTCCGTCAGCTGTGGATCCAGCGCATCAACGCCGCTGCCCGCCAGAACGGCATGACGTACAACCGCCTCATCCAGGGTCTGAAGGCCGCCAACATCGAGGTGGACCGCAAGATCCTGGCCGAGCTCGCGGTCAACGACGCCAACGCGTTCGCCGCCCTCGTCGAGGTCGCCCAGAAGGCCCTCCCGAGCGACGTCAACGCCCCGAAGGCCGCCTGATCCAGGCCGCACTTCTGGTTTCCGAACCGGACCCGCAGGCGCTCGCCGTCTGCGGGTCCGGTGCGTTGCACGCCCCGTCACCACCCGTCACGACCCGCACCCTCGTACGCAGAGAGGCTCGCCGCCGATCATGGGCATCCCTGAACTGATCTCCCCGCGTTCGCCACGGGTCGCCGCCGCCCGGCGGCTGGCCAGGCGCAACTTCCGCGGCAAGGAGCGCAGGTTCATCGCCGAGGGGCCGCAGGCCGTGCGCGAGGCCGCCGTCCACCGGGGCGACGACGGCGAGCCGACCCTGACCGAACTCTTCGCCACCGTCGAGGCCGCCGAGCGCTACGCGCCCATCATCGAGGCCGCCCACGACGCGGGCGCCCGCGTCCACCTCGCCGACGGCGACGTCCTGGCCGACGTCTCCCAGACCGTCACCCCGCAGGGGCTGATCGGGGTCTGCCGCTTCCTCGACTCGCCCTTCGAATCGATCCTCGCCGCCCGCCCCAAGCTGGTCGCCGTCCTGGCCCACGTCCGCGACCCCGGCAACGCCGGCACGGTGCTGCGCTGCGCCGACGCCGCGGGGGCCGACGCGGTCGTCCTGACCGACGCCTCCGTCGACCTGTACAACCCCAAGTCGGTCCGTGCCTCGGTCGGTTCGCTCTTCCACCTGCCGGTCGCCGTGGGCGTGCCGGTCGAGCAGGCGGTACGGGGGCTGCGCGGGGCGGGCGTGCGCATCCTGGCCGCCGACGGCGCCGGAGCGGACGACCTGGACGACGAACTCGACGCCGGCACGATGGGCGGGCCCACCGCCTGGGTCTTCGGCAACGAGGCGTGGGGCCTGCCCGAGGGGACCCGCGCCCTGGCCGACGCCGTCGTGCGGGTCCCGATCCACGGCAAGGCCGAGAGCCTCAACCTCGCCACCGCCGCCGCGGTCTGCCTGTACGCCTCCGCGCGCGCCCAGCGCCCCCGCCGCACGGCCGGCTGACCCCGCCACGCACTCCTGCCCCCAGCGGAGAGTCCCCGCAGGGTGTCGCTCCGTCACCGACGACTAGTAGGGTGACGAACTCGGGGGCCCACTGCACCGGTTCGAGAGGTGGGGTACGGGATATGGCTGTCGGCATGAGCGGGCCGCGGGCGACACGCGCGGCCGTCGTGCGCGCCGCCGGTGAGCCGGACTGCGTGACCGTCGCGGGCACCGGCCCCGGCGGACAGGCGCTGGACCCCGACGACCTCCCCGACGGGCTGGTCGTCGCGGACGAGAGCGGCCGGATCATCTGCTTCAACGCCGCCGCCGTCCGCATCACCGCCGTCCCCAGGGCCGCCGCCCTCGGCCGCCCGGTGGAGCACGCACTGCCGCTGGAGGACCTCAAGGGCCGCCGCTGGTGGGAGCTGACCGACCCCTACGGCGGCCTCGCCACCCGCGTCGGCCAGCCCGAGCGCAACCTCCTGCTGCCCGGCGGCCGCGAGGTCCTCGTCTCCGCCCGCTACGTACGCGAGAGCCCCACCGGACCGGTGAGCCGGCTGGTGATCAGCCTGCGCGGCACCGAGGCCCGGCGCCGTACCGAGCGCAGCGACGCCGAGCTGATCGCGACCGTCGCCCACGAACTGCGCTCGCCGCTGACCTCGGTCAAGGGCTTCACCGCGACCCTGCTGGCCAAATGGGAGCGGTTCACGGACGCCCAGAAGCGCCTGATGCTGGAGACCGTCTACGCGGACGCCAACCGGGTCACCCGGCTCATCACCGAGCTCCTGGACATCTCACGGATCGACTCGGGCCGCCTGGAGCTGCGGCGCCAGCCCGTGGACCTCTCCGCAGCCGTCGAGCGCCACATCCGGGCGCACACGGCGGCCGGCCAGGACCCCGGCCGCTTCCTCGTCCGCACCTGCCAGCCGCTGCCCGCCGTGTGGGCCGACCCCGACAAGGTCGATCAGGTCCTCGGCAACCTGCTGGAAAACGCGGTGCGCCACGGGGAGGGAACTGTCACCATCGACGTGGCACCCGCACCGGCGAAGAGCGACGAGAGGGGAGCGGCCGTCACCGTGAGCGACGAAGGTCCCGGCATCCCCGAGGAGTCCATGAGCCGTGTCTTCACCCGGTTCTGGCGGGGGAGCAAGCGCGGCGGCACGGGCCTCGGCCTCTACATCGTCAAGGGCATCGTCGAGGCCCACGGCGGCACCATCACGGTCGGCCGCGGCCCCGGAGGCGGCGCCGAGTTCCGATTTATGCTGCCCGTGAGCACGCCGGCCTACATGCAGTAGCGGGCCGGAGCGGCCCACGGGCGCCCCGCACATCTCGTGACCCTTAGACTCGACCCTTGGCACCTTTGTGCCCTCCTGGCGTCGAGCGGGGCCACGGGGGCCCGGGGGTATCCCCCGGTAAGCGCAGTACCAGCCAATCGGAAGTACGGGAAGAGATGTCGGCACCGAACAAGTCGTACGACCCAGTCGAGGTCGAGGCACTGAAACCGGAAGAGATCGAGCGCATGCGGGACGAGGCGTTCGCCGCCTTCGCCGCCGCGGGCGACCTCGACGCGCTCGCCCAGGCGAAGACCGCGCACACCGGCGGCACCTCGCCCCTCTCGCTCGCCAACCGCGAGATCGGCGCGCTGCCCCCGCAGGCCAAGGCCGAGGCCGGCAAGCGCGTCGGCCAGGCCCGCGGTGCCGTGGGCAAGGCCCTCGCCGCCCGCCAGGCGGAGCTGGAGGCCGAGCGGGACGCCCGCGTCCTGGTCGAGGAGGCGGTGGACGTCACGCTGCCCTACGACCGCACCCCGGCCGGCGCCCGCCACCCGCTGACGACCTTCATGGAGCGCGTCGCCGACGTCTTCGTGGCCATGGGCTACGAGATCGCCGAGGGCCCCGAGGCCGAGGCCGAGTGGTTCAACTTCGACGCCCTGAACTTCGTGCCCGACCACCCGGCCCGGCAGATGCAGGACACCTTCTTCGTCCAGGGCGCCGACGGCGCGAAGAACGACGAGTCCGGTGTCGTCCTGCGTACCCACACCTCGCCGGTCCAGGCCCGCACGCTGCTCGACCGCGAGCCCCCCGTCTACGTCGTCTGCCCCGGCCGCGTCTACCGCACCGACGAGCTGGACGCCACGCACACCCCGGTCTTCCACCAGATCGAGCTGCTGGCCGTGGACGAGGGCCTCACCATGGCCGACCTGAAGGGCACCCTCGACCACATGGTCCAGGCGCTCTTCGGCGCCGACATGAAGACCCGGCTGCGCCCGAACTTCTTCCCGTTCACCGAGCCGTCCGCCGAGATGGACATGGTCTGCTACGTCTGCCGCGGCGCGTCCGTCGGCAACCCGGACCGCCCCTGCCGCACCTGCGGCAGCGAGGGCTGGATCGAGCTGGGCGGCTGCGGCATGGTCAACCCCAAGGTGCTCACCGCCTGCGGCGTCGACCCCCGGAAGTACAGCGGATTCGCCTTCGGGTTCGGCATCGAACGGATGCTGATGTTCCGCCACAACGTAGAAGACATGCGAGACATGGTCGAGGGTGACGTCCGGTTCACCCGGCCCTTCGGGATGGAGATCTGATGCGCGTCCCGCTTTCCTGGCTGCGGGAGTACGTCGACCTGCCGGCCACCGAGACCGGCCGTGACGTACAGGCCAAGCTCGTCGCCGTCGGCCTGGAGGTCGAGACGGTCGAGCAGATCGGCGCCGGCCTCACCGGCCCGCTGGTCGTCGGACAGGTGCTGACCATCGAGGAGCTGGAGGGCTTCAAGAAGCCGATCCGCTTCTGCACGGTGGACGTCGGCACGGCCAACGGCACCGGCGAGCCGCAGGAGATCGTCTGCGGAGCCCGTAACTTCGCCGTCGGCGACAAGGTCGTCGTGGTCCTGCCCGGCGCCGTGCTGCCCGGCGACTTCGCGATCGCCGCCCGCAAGACGTACGGCAAGACCTCGCACGGCATGATCTGCTCCACCGACGAGCTCGGCATGGGCGACGACGGCACGCACGGCATCATCGTGCTGCCGCCGGAGCACGAGGCCGGCACCGACGCCATCGAGCTGCTCGAACTCGTGGACGAGGTCCTCGACATCGCCGTCACGCCCGACCGCGGTTACTGCCTGTCGATGCGGGGCGTCGCCCGCGAGACCGCCACCGCCTACGGCCTGCCGCTGCGCGACCCGGCTCTCCTGGACGTGCCCGCGCCCAACGCGTACGGCTACCCGGTCAAGGTCTCCGACCCGATCGGCTGCTCCCGCTTCACCGCGCGCACCGTCGTCGGACTCCAGCCCGAGGCCCGTACGCCGATCTGGATGCAGCGCCGGCTCCAGAAGGCGGACATGCGGCCGATCTCGCTCGCCGTCGACGTCACCAACTACGTGATGCTCGAACTCGGCCAGCCGCTGCACGCCTACGACCGCACCCGCATCGACGGGCCGATCGGGGTGCGCCGCGCCGAGCAGGGCGAGAAGCTCACCACGCTCGACGGCGCGGCCCGCGTCCTGGACGCCGGGGACCTCGTCATCACGGACAACCGCGGCCCCATCGGCCTCGCGGGCGTCATGGGCGGCGCCGACACGGAGATCGCGGACGCCGCCGAGGGCGCGCACACCGCCGAGGTCGTCATCGAGGCCGCGCACTTCGACGCGATCTCGATCGCCCGCACCGCACGCCGCCACAAGCTGCCCTCCGAGGCGTCCAAGCGCTTCGAGCGCGGCGTCGACCCGCAGGCCGCCGCCGCTGCCGCGCAGCGCACCGTCGACCTGCTGGTGCTCCTGGCCGGCGGCACCGCCGAGGCGGGCGTCACCGAGGTGACCGCCCCCTCCGCGCCCCGCACCATCACGATGCCCGCCGACCACCCCGACAAGGTCGCCGGTGTCACCTACGGCCGCGAGACCGTCGTGCGCCGCCTCCAGGAGGTCGGCTGCGACGTCTACGGGCAGGACGAGCTCCTCGTCACGACCCCGTCCTGGCGGCCCGACCTGAACGAGCCGAACGACCTCGCCGAAGAGGTCATCCGGCTGGAGGGCTACGAGAACCTCCCCTCCACGCTCCCGACGCCGCCCTCGGGCCGCGGGCTCACCGACCGCCAGCGGCTGCACCGCCGCGTCGGCCGGGCGCTCGCGGGCGCGGGCTACGTCGAGGCGCTGAACTACCCGTTCATCGGCGAGGCGGTCCTCGACCAGCTCAGTCTGGAGGCGGACGACGACCGCCGCCGCACCGTCGAGCTGGTCAACCCGATCTCCGACGAGGAGCCCTCGCTGCGCACCACGCTGCTGCCGGGTCTCCTCGGCGCGCTGCGGCGCAACGACGGCCGCGGCAGCCATGACCTCGCGCTCTTCGAGACCGGTCTCGTCTTCAGGCCGTCGGGGCAGGAGACCAAGCCCGTCCGGCTGCCCGTCGACCGGCGCCCGTCGGACGAGGAGATCGCCTCGCTCGACGCCGCGCTGCCGCGCCAGCCGCGACACGCCGCCGTGGTCCTCGCGGGCGCCCGCGAGCAGGCCGGCTGGTGGGGCAAGGGCCGCCCCGCCGACTGGGCGGACTCCGTCGAGGCGGCGCGCACCGTCGCCCGCGAGGCCGGTGTCGAGGTCAGCGTCCGCGCCGACCGGCACGCCCCGTGGCACCCGGGCCGCTGCGCCGCGCTGTATGTGACGGTCGCCGGCGAGGAGACCTTGTTCGGACACGCGGGCGAGCTGCACCCGCGCGTCATCAAGGAACTCCACCTGCCCGATCGCGCCTGCGCCATGGAGGTCGACCTCGACGTCCTGGAGCAGGCCGTCGACGGCGTCCTGCGGGCCCCGCGGATCTCCACCTTCCCGGTGGCTACCCAGGACGTCGCGCTGGTCGTCGGCCAGGACGTGCCCGCCGCCGACGTGGAGCGGGCGCTGCGCGCGGGAGCCGGTGAACTCCTGGAGTCGCTGCGACTGTTCGACGTCTTCACGGGTGAGCAGATCGGCGAGGGCCGCAAGTCCCTGGCGTACGCGCTGCGGTTCCGTGCCGGCGACCGCACGCTGACGGTCGACGAGGCGAGTGCCGCCCGGGACGCGGCGGTGGCGTTGGCCGCCGAGCGCACGGGCGCGGTGCTGCGCGGCGCGTAGCCGCTCCGCACGATGAGGAGGGGCGTATCCGGGAGACCGGATACGCCCCTCCTGCGTCTCGCAGGTCCTCTCCGCCGCGGAGTGTCGGGCAGGCCGGCGGGGGACTGCGCGGGGGGCGGTCGCCGTGCTGTACGAGGGGGAGCAGGCGACCCGTCCGCTTCCTGCGAGGGATTCATTCAAGCGAGCCGCCGGGCCGTGCGGCAGCGTGCGCGGCGGGACGGTTCGGGCATTCCGTTCACACCCCGTGTGAATCGTGCTCCACTGGGGCGACACGTCCTGGCGTGCCGACCCACCGGAGGGGGACATGGGGCCAAAGGAGCCCAACACTGCGCTGGAGGCTCTGATCGACGAGGCGGGCGTCTCCCGGGCCGGACTCGCCGCCCATGTGAACCGCGCCGGCCGCACCCGGGGGCTGGGCCTGCGCTACGAACACACCGCCGTCGCCCGCTGGCTCAAGGGCCAGCGCCCGCGCGGCGAGGTGCCCGACCTGATCTGCGAGGTGCTCGGAAACCGCCTGTGCCGGGCCGTTTCACTGGACGACATCGGCATGGCCGCCCCCGACGGCCACGCGCCCGCCCAGGGCTCCTCGCTCACCGGCTTTGTGGAACGGGCCACCGCCGTCTGGCGGTCCGACGCCCAGCAGCGCCCGCACGTCGTCACCGCGCCGGCCGCCACCGGGACCACCGCGGTGATGCCCGTCTGGGAGTGGGAGAACCCCCCGGAGGACGCGGATGTGTCACGGGCCGGGCCCAACCGGGTCGGCGCGGCCGACATAGCAACGCTGCGGGCCGCCCGTGACCACTACGAACTGATGTACCGCAGGGCCGGCGGAATCGCGACGCGTTCGCGCGTCGTCGGTTTCCTCAACGCCGAGACCGCCCCCTTGCTGCGGGGCGGCTACAGCGACACGACGGGGCGTCAGCTGCACCGCGCGGCGGGCGCGTTGGTGGCCGTCGCCGGGATCTGCGCCTACGACTCCGACGCGCACGGCCTCGCCCAGCGCTACTTCCACCAGGCGCTGCGCCTGGCCAAGGCGAGCGGGGACCGGGGGCTCGGCGGCTATGTGATCGCCCTGCTGGTCAACCAGTCGCTGTTCCTGGCCGAGTACCGCCAGTCCGTGGCCTTCGCCGAGGCGGCCCTGCGCGCGGCGGGACGCGAGATCACCCCCGCCCTCGCCGCCGACCTCCACGCGATGCAGGCCAAGGCGTACGCCCGGCTCGGGGACCGGGTGGGCGCGCTGACGTGCATCGGCCACGCCGAGTCGGAGGCCGCCCGGATCCGGCCGGGCCGGGAGCCGGACGAGACGGGGTACGTCCAGCCGGGGCTGGTCGATGTGCAGGTGGCGGAAGCGCTGTTGAGCCTCGGGGATCTCGCGGGGGCGCGGGAGCACGCGGTGGCGGCGGTGAGCACGCCCGCGCACGACCGGGGCATGGTCCACCGGCTCGCGATGCTGACCACTATCGAGCTGCGGCAGGGCGAGGCGGACCGGGCGGCGGTCACGGCCACCGAGATGGCGGACCGGGCCCGCGGCATGGAGTCGCAGCGGCTGCGTGACCGGCTGCGGACGGTGCGCGAGGAACTGGTCGCCAGCGGGTGCGCGGACGCGGAGCGGGCCGCCGAACGGGTCGAGGGGGCGCTGCGCGTACCGCTGTGAGCCCCGGTCTGCTGCGATACGGCCACCTACGAGCAAGAAGGTGGCAGAACTGTGCAATGGACGAATCTGAACGAACAGACTGTGTATGAGAACCGTTGGTTCCGGGTCAATCTGGCCGACGTCGTGCTCCCCGACGGGGGCCGTCTCGACCACTTCGTGATCCGGCTCCGCCCGGTGGCGGCGGCGACCGTCGTCAACGCGGCGAACGAGGTGCTGCTGCTGTGGCGGCACCGGTTCATCACCGACAGCTGGGGCTGGGAACTGGCCGCGGGCGTGGTGGAGGACGGCGAGGAGCCGGCCGCCGCGGCCGCCCGGGAGATGGAGGAGGAGACCGGCTGGCGTCCCGGCCCATTGCACCCGCTGCTGACCGTGGAACCGTCCAACGGCCTCACCGACGCCCGGCACCACTTCTACTGGGGCGAGGAGGCGGCCCGGACCGGGGAGCCCCGCGACGCCTTCGAGTCCTCGCGCCGCGAGTGGATACCGCTCAAGCTGGTACCCGACCTGATCGCCCGCGGCGAGGTCCCGGCGGCGGGCATGGCGGCCGGGCTGATGATGCTGCACCACTTACGGCTGGGCTGAGCCGCACCCGGTCCGGGCGAGGGACCGCGCGCCCCTCGCCCGGACCGGTCCGCGCCGTCACGCGTACGGGTAGAACCCCGACCCCGTCTTGCGCCCGAGCCGGCCCGCGTCCACCATGCGCTGGAGCAGCGGGGGAGCGGCGTACAGGGGCTCCTTGTATTCGGCGTACATCGAGTCGGCGACCGAGGCCACGGTGTCCAGGCCGATCAGGTCCGCGAGCTTGAGCGGGCCCATCGGGTGGGCGCAGCCCATCTCCATGCCGTTGTCGATGTCCTCGCGGCTGGCGATGCCCGACTCGAACATCCGGATCGCGGAGAGGAGGTACGGGATCAGCAGGGCATTGACGACGAAGCCGGAGCGGTCCTGGGCGCGGATCGGGTGCTTGCCCAGTATGTCCTGCACCACGGCCTCGGACCGTGCGATCGTCTCGTCCGAGGTGGTGAGCGCGGGGATCAGTTCGACGAGCTTCTGCACGGGCGCCGGGTTGAAGAAGTGGATGCCGATGACCTGGTCCGGCCGGGAGGTGGCGACGGCCAGCTTCACCAGCGGGATCGAGGAGGTGTTGGAGGCGAGGATCGCGTCCGGGCGGGTCACCACCTGGTCGAGGACCTGGAAGATCTCGGTCTTGACCTGCTCGTTTTCCACGACGGCCTCGATGACGAGGTCACGGTCGGCGAACTCGCCGAGGTCGGTGGTGAAGCTGAGGCGGTCCAGCGTCTCGTCGCGCTCCGCCGCGGTGATCTTGCCGCGCTCCGCCGCCTTCGACAGGGAGTTGTGGAGCCGGGTGCGGCCGATCTCCAGCGCCTCGCCGGTCGTCTCGGCCACCTTGACGTCCAGGCCGCTGCGGGCGCAGACCTCCGCGATGCCGGCGCCCATCTGGCCGCAGCCCACCACTCCGACGCGTGCAATGTCGGCCATAGAGTCCGTCACCTCGTGCCTCTCGATGTTCTCCGTTCGGCGGCTTCCGTCTGATTCCGGGCTCCACCACGACTCCACGACGTTACTCCGTCGCCTGCCGGGGATCGCGGGCCGGGGCGGGCATGCTCGGACCTGCGCCCGGATTGCGGGCATATGAACGAGTGCGGAGAAGGGGCAGGTGCGGCGCGATGCGAGGAGTGACCCGAAGGGGTTGGGTGACCGGTGCGGCCGGGGCGGTCGCCGGGGTGGCGGGGGCGGCGGCCGTGGCCGGTGACGCCGCCGTCGCGACGCCCCGGCGGGCCCCGGCCCGCCCGGGACCGGCCGGCCGGCGGGACGTGGTGCGGCGCGAGCTGCGCGGCATGTGGGTGGCGACCATCGCCAACACCGACTGGCCGTCGAAGGCCGGGCTGTCCGCCGACGCGCAGCGGGCCGAGTTGATCGCGTACCTCGACCGGGCCGTCGAGCGGAAGCTGAACGCGGTGATCCTCCAGGTCCGCCCGTCCGCCGACGCGCTGTGGCCCTCCGCTTACGAACCGTGGGCCCAGTGCCTGACGGGGGTGCAGGGCAAGGACCCCGGTTGGGACCCGCTGGGCACCGCGGTCCAGGAGGCGCACAGCCGGGGGCTCGAACTGCACGCCTGGTTCAACCCGTACCGGGTGGCCAACCACACGGACCTCTCGAAGCTGACCGCGAGCCACCCGGCCCGGCGCCACCCCGACTGGGTCCTGCCCTACGGCGGCAAGCTGTACTACAACCCGGGCCTGCCCGAGGTCCGCGCCTTCGTGCGGGACGCGATGCTGGACGCGGTCCGCCGCTACGACATCGACGCGGTGCACTGGGACGACTACTTCTACCCGTATCCGGTGGCCGGCGAGACCTTCGCGGACGGCGCCGCCTACGAGAAGTACGGCGCGGGCTTCCCGGACAGGGCCGCCTGGCGGCGCGACAACACGGACAAGCTGGTACGCGAGACCGCCGAACGCGTCAAGGCACTCAAGCCCGGCGTCCGGTTCGGGATCAGCCCCTTCGGCGTCTGGCGCAACGCGGCCACGGACCCGGCCGGCTCGGACACCAGGGCGGGCGTGGAGACGTACGACGACCTGTACGCCGACACCCGGGGCTGGATCAAGAAGGGCTGGATCGACTACATCTGCCCGCAGCTCTACTGGAACATCGGCTACCCGGCGGCGGACTACGCCGTGCTCGTGCCCTGGTGGTCCGAGGTCGTACGCGGCACGGGCGTCGACCTCTTCATCGGCGAGGCGCTCTACAAATGCGGCGACCCGGCCCAGCCCGCGGCCTGGCAGGACCCGGCGGAGCTGTCGCACCACATCGTCCTGGCGGCCCGGCACGACCAGGTCCGCGGCCACGCCTACTTCTCGGCGAAGAGCGTGGTCACGGACCGGATCGGCGCGCTGGACCGGGTGGTCGCCGACCACTACCGGTCACGTGTGCGGCCGCCGCGCTGACGGTTGGGGCCATGGGCCTTTCATCCGGATCGCCGCCGGGCGCGGGCTGATCCGGAGAAAGGCCCTACGTGATGTCCGCGTCCCGGCCGGACGCGCAGCCGGTGTGCTGGACGACCGTGTCGGGGCCCGGCGCGAGCAGATGTTCGTGTCCGTCGTCGAAGCGGACGCGGTACGGGGGAGTGCCCCCGGCCCCGAGGACTTCGACGATCTCCGCGACCCGGTCCTGCTGTCCCACGGTCCTGCCGTGCGTCAGCAGCCGGTCGCCCGTGTGTGCCTCCATCGGGAGTGACCTCCTCACGGGTGGCGTGCCGTTGCCGCCAGTCTAAGACCGGGTACGCCCGGCGCGCTGGGTGAGCGCGATGCAGACCAGGACCGCGACGGCGGCCACCGGCGCCGCCGCCGCGACCTGTTCGTCCAGCAGGAAGAACGACCAGAACAGGGTCAGCAGCGGCTGGGCGAGCTGGAGCTGACTGGCCCGCGCCACCCCGATCTCCGCCATGCCCCGGTACCAGACGTACAGACCGAGGAAGGTGGAGACGGCCGACACCCAGACGAGCCCGACGACCCCGTGCGCCGTCAGCCGCACCGGCTCGTACGCCAGCGCGACGGCGGTACCCGCCAGCGCGAGCGGCAGCGTCAGGATCAGCGCCCAGCCCGTCACCTGCCACCCCGGCATCACCTTCGCCAGCCTGCCGCCCTCGGTGTACCCGGCCGCGCACACCAGCAGCGCCCCGAACAGGAACAGGTCGCCGGCCGACAGCGCCCCGCCGCTCTGCGCCACGGTGAAGGCGATCACCACGGCAGCCCCGGCCACCGCCGCCGCCCAGAACGCGCGGGGCGGGCGTATCCCGGTCCGCAGCGAGGAGAACACGGCCGTGGTCAGCGGCAGCAGCCCGACGACCACCGCCGCGTGCGAGGTCGTCGACGTCCGCAGCGCCAGCGTCGTCAGCAGCGGGAAGCCGACCACCACGCCGCCCGCCACCACGGCCAGGCCCGCCCAGTGCTCCCGGGCCGGCACCCGCACCCGGGCCAGGAGCAGCAGCCCGCCGGAGAGCGCCGCCGCCAGCAGGCTGCGCAGCGCCACCAGGGACCAGGGCCCGAAGCTCTCCAGGCCCCACACCGTGGAGGGGAAGGTCAGCGAGAACGTCACGACACCCAGGAGCGCGAGCAGCGTCCCCCGCCGGGCCGGCCGACGGGCGAAGGGGGCGGGACGCGGGAGGCCGCCCCCGGCGGGCTCGACCGCTATCGTGACCTGTGAAGTAGCGCTATCCTCTGCTCTCATGCGTGAGCGTAGCAGCGTGGTGGAGCTGGCCACAGCCCTGCGGTCGGAGCTGAACCGCTACTCTCCAGGTGAGAAGCTGCCGTCCAGTCGTGCCCTGGTCGAACGGTTCCGGGCCAGTCCGGTGACCGTGTCGCGGGCCGTCGCCCAGCTCGCCGCCGAGGGCCTCGTCGTCACCCGCCCCGGCTCCGGCGCCTACCGGGCCCGGCCCCTCGCCGACGCCGCGCCCCCGGCCGGCGACACCTCCTGGCAGGAGGTCTCGCTCAGCGGCGACGGCGGCCCCGAGGCGGTCCCCCGTACCGTCGACGTCTCCGGCCTGCTGGTCAGCCTGGTCGCCCCACCGACCGGCGTCATCGAGCTGAACGGGGGCTACTTGCACGCCTCGCTCCAGCCCGAACGCGCCCTCGCCGCCGCCCTGACCCGGGCCGGCCGCCGGCCGGGCGCCTGGAGCCGTCCGCCCATCGACGGGCTGACCGAACTGCGCGCCTGGTTCGCCCGGGACATCGGCCCCGCGCTCGGCGCCGCCGACGTGCTGATCACCGCGGGCGGCCAGAGCGCCCTGGCCACCGCGCTGCGGGCGCTCGCCCCGCCCGGCGCGCCCGTGCTCGTGGAGTCGCCCACCTACCCCGGCATGCTGGCGGCCGCCCGAGCCGCGGGGCTGCGCCCGGTCCCCGTCCCGGTGGACCGCGACGGTGTGCGCCCCGACCTGCTCGCCGCAGCTTTCCACGCCACCGGCGCCCGCGTCTTCGTGTGCCAGCCCCTCTTCCAGAACCCGACCGGCACCGTCCTGTCCAAGGCCCGGCGCCCCGAAGTCGTCCGGATCGCCCGGGAGGCGGGGGCGTTCGTCATCGAGGACGACTTCGCCCGGCTCCTCGCCCACGACGACGCGGGCCCGCTGCCCAGACCGCTGGCCGCCGACGACCCCGACGGAGTCGTCGTCCACACCCGCTCGCTCACCAAGGCCGCCTCGCCCAGCCTGCGGGTGGGCGCGCTCGCCGCCCGGGGCCCGGCCCTGGAGCGGCTGCGCGGCATCCAGATCGTGGACAGCTTCTTCGTCCCCCGGCCGCTCCAGGAGGCCGCCCTCGAACTGGTCGGCTCACCCGCCTGGGGCCGCCACCTGCGGTCCGTGTCGGCGGAACTGCGCGCCCGGCGTACGGCGATGACGGCGGCGCTGCGCGAGGCGCTGCCCGGCCTCGCGCTGCCGCACATCCCGGTGGGCGGCGGCTACCTCTGGCTGCGGCTGCCCGGGGCCGAGGCCGGGACGGACGAGTCCGCCATGGTCCAGGCGGCGCTGCGCGCGGGGGTGGCCGTCGCGCCGGGGCGGCCCTACTTCGGCGCCGAGCCCCCGGCACCGCAGATCCGGCTGAGCTTCGCCTCGGTCGCCGGGCCGGCCGAACTCGCCGAGGGCGTGCGCCGGCTGCGTACCGCCTGGGAGGGCACCCCGGCCGTCCTGCCGCCCGGACCCTGACCGAGGGATCCGTCGTACGGGTGTGCGGAGGCACTCTTGACCGGCGCCGCGATCGGCTCCACGATCGCGGCCATGAGTGTTCGAGTCTCGCTCGTCGCCGCAGCGCGTGGTTCCGCCCTGCTCGCCGAGCGCTTCGACGACGACCGGCCGCTCGACGAGGCGGGCTGGCACGCGGTGCGGTTCGCCGCCCCCGCTCTGATGTCCCTGGGCGACGCCGAACTGCGCTACTGCTCACCGACCCCGCGCAGCCGCGCCACGGGCCGGGCGCTCGGCTTCCACCCGCTGGTCCAGCCGGCGCTGCGCGACTGCGACATGGGGCGGTGGCGGGGCTGCACACTCGCCGATGTCACCGCGCGCGAACCGGCGGCCGTCGACGCCTGGCTGGCGGACCCGCGCGCGGCGCCGCACGGCGGCGAACCGCTCCTCGCGTTCATCACACGGATAGGCGGCTGGCTGGACACCCGCCCCGCCTGCGACGGCGCCATCGTCGCGGTCGCCGAGCCTGCCGTCGTGCGGGCCGCCCTCGTCTACGCGCTGAAGGCCCCGCCGTCCTCGTACTGGAACGTGGACGTCGGCCCGCTCTCCACCGTCACGCTCACCGGCCTGCCGCGCCGCTGGTCCCTGCGCCTGGAGGCGGGGGTGGGCTGAGGCGGGGCCGCTTTGGGGCCGGGCGCTTTGGGACCACGACGGACACGAACATCTGCTCGCACCGGGCGCGGCGGCCGGTGCGCGGGGCGCCGGCCGTCGCGCCCGGATGCGCCACGTGGCGGTCAGTCCTCCTGGCCGGGGGCCTTCGGCTCCCCGGGGGCGGGCGTGCCCTGGGCGGCGACCAGGAGCGAGAGCGCCTCGGAGATGCCCCGCTCGGCGGTCGCCTTGTCGATGCCGAGACCGCTGAGCACGCCCGAGCCGTCCTCGTGCTCCAGCAGGGCGAGCAGGATGTGCTCGGTGCCGATGTAGTTGTGCCCCATCCGCAGGGCCTCGCGGAAGGTCAGCTCCAGCGCCTTGCGGGCGTCGCCGTTGTACGGGATCAGCTCGGGGATCTCGCCCTCCGCGGCGGGCGGCAGCGCCTCGGTCGCGGCCTGCCGGACCGAGTCCAGGACCACGCCCTGCGCCCTGATGAACGCGGCGGCGAGCCCTTCCGGCTCACTGAGCAGACCGAGGACCAGGTGTTCGGTGCCGATCTCCGCGTTGGAGGCGGCCCGCGCCTCGTTCTGCGCGGCCATGACCACGTTCTTGGCGCGCGCGGTGAAGCGGCCGAAGCCCTGGCTCGGGTTGAGGTCGGAGCCCTCTGCGGGGTCCTTGGCGACGAAGCGCTTCTGTGCCGCCTGCCGCGTCACCCCCATGCTCTTGCCGATCTCGGTCCAGGAGGCGCCGGAGCGGCGGGCCTGGTCCACGAAGTGGCCGATGAGGTGGTCGGCGACGTCGCCGAGGTGGTCGGCGGCGATGACGGCGTCCTGGAGCTGGTCGAGGGCGTCGGGATGGACCTTCTTGATGGCTGCGATGAGGTCGTCGAGACGGACGGGTTGCGTCGGACCTACGGGATTCGTCATGTGTCAACCGTAAGTTGACAGGTGAGGGGTGTCAACTATCGGTTGACGCTGCATCGATCCTTACGTTCTCGCCACGAATGACGGACGCGCCGGCCGACGGTGTACGTCGTCCGGCGCGTCCGGTCGGCTGTCAGCCGAGAGGTGCGGGGTGCGGGATCAGAGGACCCCGGAGTCGGCGATGGTGACCTTCGCCTTGGTGCGGCCGCTCTGCGAGCCGAGGGCCTCGATCTTCTTGACCAGGGACATGCTGTCCTCGTCGGCGACCTCGCCGAAGACGACGTGCTTGCCGTCCAGCCAGGACGTCACGATGGTCGTGATGAAGAACTGCGAACCGTTCGAGTTCGGGCCGGCGTTGGCCATGGAGAGCAGGCCGGGCTTGGTGTGCGCCAGCTTGAAGTTCTCGTCCTCGAACTTGGCACCGTAGATGCTCTTGCCGCCCGTGCCGTCGCCACGGGTGAAGTCGCCGCCCTGGAGCATGAACTCGGGGATGACGCGGTGGAAGGAGGAACCCTTGTAGCCGAAGCCGTTCTGCCCGGTCGCCAGCTGGCGGAAGTTCTCAGCGGTACGGGGAACGACGTCGTCGAACAGATTGAAGACGATCCGCCCGGCGGGCTCGTCGTTGATGGTGATGTCGAAGAAAACCTGACTCGTCATGGAACCATCCTGACATCTTCCCGGACCGCCCCGGCGCCCCGCCCCCTCACACGCCCGTCTTCCCGTCGATCCGCTCGCGCAGCAGATCGGCGTGTCCGCTGTGACGGGCGTACTCGCCGATCATGTGGTGGTGGATCCACCGGAGATTCACCTCGCCGCCCATGAAGGGCACCGATTCCTCCAGCGACCGCGCCGCGCACACCGCGCGGGACACGGCGATCTCCTCCTGCCAGGCCGCTACGGCACCCGCGAATGCGGCGTCCCCGGAGAGCTCGAACCCTCCGCTGTGGGCCCCGGGACCGGCCGGCCCGCCGTGCAGCGGCGGCACGTCCTCACCGGTCAGGATCCGGCGGAACCAGGTTCGCTCGACCTCCGCGAGATGCTGGACGAGCCCCATCAGCGTCAGCGACGACGGCGGTACGGAGGCGAGGCGCACCTGCTCCTCGGTGAGGCCCTCGCACTTCTCGGCCACGGTGGCCCGGTAGAAGTCGAGCCAGCTCTCCAGGCCGGTCCGTTCGTCGGCGTCCAGCGGGGGCATCGGGCGTGCGGTGTGCGTCATGGTCACCGATGCTGCCAGGCGGGTCTGACAGTCGCGCCCCGGACCGCCTGCCTACGGACGCCGGCGGGGCTTGGCGCGCTTGGCCGCCGCCCCGCTCCTGGCCCCGCGCGCGCCCTTCGCGCCCTTGGCTCCCGCGGAACCGCTCTTCCCGGCCGCGGGCTTCCGCCGCGCCCCCTGGCCGCCCCCGTCGCGCTTGGGCTTCTCCTTCGCAGGGGCCGCGGGCGGAGTGGAGCGCCCCCGCGAGCTGTTCACGGTCCGCCCGCGCACGATGCCGATGAAGTCCTCCACCCGGTCGGTGGTCTTCTCCTGCGGCCACGACAGCGCGATGCGCGACTCCGGCGCGTCCGACAGCGGGCGGTACGTCAGGTCCTTGCGGTGGTGCAGCCGGGCGAGCGACTGCGGGACGACGAGGACGCCCACCCCCGCCGCCACCAGTTCCACGGCGTCCGCCGTCGTCGCCGGACGCTCGATCGCGGGGCGGCCGGGCAGCCGCTCCCAGACCAGGGTGTCGTCCTGCGGGTGGAGCACGATCTCGTCGGCCAGCTCGGCGAGGGACAGCTCGTCGACGGCTGCGACCACGTGGTCCTTCGGGACCACCACGACGGTCGTCTCCGTGTAGAGGGGGATCGCGCTGAGATCGGTGCCGTCGACGGGCAGCCGGACGAACCCGGCGTCCGCGCCGCCCGCGCGCAGCAGGTCCCGCGCCCCGGCGGCGGGCACCGGGACGAGGTCCAGGGGGATGCCGGGCAGACGCTCGTGCCAGATCCGTACCCACTTGGTGGGCGTCACTCCGGGGACGTACGCCAGCCGGAACGAAGGGGATGCTTCCGAGCCTGTCACCCCGCCAGGTTACCGGTCGTGCCGGTCGTGGTCGGATCGACCGCAGGCGCTGGATACCCTTGGCACCATGAAGTCCCACCAGAGCGCCCAGACCATGAAGCCCGCGACCGCGGCGAAGAAGCTGGGTGTGTACCTCGACGCCACCCCCGCCGAATTCCAGGACGGTGTCGTCTCGCGCGCCGAGCTGGCGGCCCTCCAGGCCGACCCTCCCCAGTGGCTGCGCGACCTGCGGAGCAATGGCCCGCACCCGCGCCCGGTCGTCGCCTCCAAGCTGGGCGTCTCCATCTCGGGCCTGGCCCGCGGCGGGGTCACGGAACCCCTGACCACGGAGCAGATCGAGGCGCTGAAGCAGGACGACCCGGAGTGGCTGCGCAAGGAGCGCGCCACCCAGGCCGACGTCCGCAAGGAGAACGTCCGCATCAAGGAGCGGAACGCCGAACGCGAGGCGAAGGAGCGGGACGACCGCGCCTGACCCCCCGGGGAGACGCCTGTGGGTGGCCCCCGTCCCGTACGCACAGAACGGGGGCCACCCACACGTCGTTCGGAACAGGGGCCACCCACACGTCGTTCAGTCGCTGATGCCGGGCCCGTTGTCGTTGGACAGGTTCAGGCCGAACCCGGCCCCCTTCACGAGCGCGCCCAGGTCGACCGGGTTGAACGCGAAGGCACCCGCCGCGGTCAGGCCCGAGGAGGTGCCGCGCAGGGACCACACCGCGCCGCCGTCCGCGACCGCCTCCAGGTCCTCGCCGGGCGCACCGGCCACCAGGTCCGCCCTGCCGTCGTTGTCGAGGTCGAGCAGCCGGACCGAACCGCCGAAGTGGTCACCGGCCTCCGCCACGCCCGGCACGCCCGCGGTCTCCTGGTGGAAGGCCTGCGCACCGGTGCCGCTCAGACCGCCGGGGCCGCCCTTCAGCAGCACGACCGCGCCCGCCGCCCTCGTCTTCTCGATGGCCTCGAACGGCACACCCACCGCCAGGTCGGCGTAACCGTCGCCGTTGACGTCGCCCGCACTGAGCCGGGCGCCGAACTGGTCGCCCTTCTCGCTCACCCCGGGCACGCCGGCGGTGTCCTGGGTGATCGTCTTGGTCCGGGTGGTGCTGGGGCCGGAGGCGGAGCCGTAGTAGATCCTGACGGTGCCAGGGTCCGCGGGGAAGTCCTCCACGATGTCGCCCGGTACCACGCGGGTGGCGAGGTCGTCCTTGCCGTCCTTGTCGAAGTCACCCACCGCGAGGGCCGAGGCGCCGGGGAGCGGGGTGGAGAGCGGCGACAGACCCTCGGGGGTGCCCAGCCACAGCTTGGCGCCCTCGGAGTGCTCCTCGTACACGTAGGTCGTGCACAGGTCGTCGATGCCGTCGCCGTTGAAGTCGCCCACGGCGGTGGTGCCCATGTAGTTGTCCGTGTCGAACATCGTCACCAGCTGCTCGCGGGCGGGCACCCCGGACCGGTCGAACGGCCCGTACAGCACGCTGCGTTCCTCGTACTCCCCGCCGTGGTCCAGCATCAGGTCCGTGGTGCCGTCGCCGTCGAAGTCACCCGCGGTGAGGTTGGACCCCACCTGGCTGTCGGGCGGCGCGGCCAGCCGCACCGCGCCCTGTCCGGTCAGGCCGCCGGTGCGGCCCCACAGGACGATCACCGAGCCGAAGTTGTTCGGGGACGTCAGCCATTCGTTGGCGTACAGCGCCAGGTCGGTCAGGCCGTCGTGGTCGAGGTCCTCGGCGACCATCCGGGAACCGAGGCTGTTGCCGTTCTCGGGTTCGCCCGGCACACCGGGCGTGTTCTGGTCGATGACGGTCGTGTGCGCGGTGCTCAGGCCCTGTGCGGAGCCGTAGGCGACGGTGATGTACCCCGCCCACTCATGGCCGTCGACAGCGGCGGCGGGGGCCGCGACGACGACGTCCTGGTAGCCGTCCCCGTTGAAGTCCTCCCGCACGGTGGTGGTTGCCGTTCCCCCGGCCGTACCCGCGTGCCCGCCGCCGGGCGCCGCGACGGCCGTGCCGCAGGACAGCGCCGTCGCGGCACAGACGGTTACGGCCAGCATGGTGCGAATGCCCACAGGATCTCCTTGGTCGCGTACGCGGAGCCATTGGCGTACGAGGTGTGAGGGCTCACAGGGGAGACAGCCGCGAACGGGAGAAGGTTGCCCGGCGAACGGAAGGTGAACTCGGCGCGCGGGCAAAGGAGTCGGGGCCCGGCGGGGGCGGTCCGTGGCCGCCCCCGCACCCGGCCCCGCGCTGCTCAGCTGCCGGCGAGGAGGGTGAGTGTGTCGATCACCCGGTTCGAGAAGCCCCACTCGTTGTCGTACCAGGCGGACACCTTGATGTGGCGGCCGTCGACCCGGGTGAGCGCCGAGTCGAAGATCGAGGAGGCCGGATTGCCGGTGATGTCGGCCGACACGAGCGGGTCCTCGGAGTATTCGAGAACGCCCGCCAGGGGGCCTTCGGCCGCGGCCCGGTACGCCTCCAGCACCTGGTCACGGGTCACGTCGCGCGCCACCGTCGTGTTCAGCTCGACGATCGAACCGACCGGGACCGGTACGCGGATGGAGTCGCCGGACAGCTTGCCCTCCAGGCGGGGCAGCACCAGGCCGATCGCCTTGGCCGCGCCGGTCGTGGTCGGCACGATGTTGACCCCGGCGGCGCGGGCGCGGCGGGGGTCGCGGTGCGGCCCGTCCTGGAGATTCTGCTCCTGCGTGTAGGCGTGCACGGTGGTCATGAAGCCGTGCTCGATGCCCGCGAGGTCGTCCAGCACCGACGCCAGCGGCGCGAGCGCGTTGGTGGTGCAGGAGGCGTTCGACACGATCGTGTGCAGCTCGGGGTCGTACGCGTCGCTGTTGACCCCGTACGCCAGCGTCACGTCGGCACCGTCCGACGGCGCGGCGACCAGCACCCGCTTCGCGCCGGCGTCGAGGTGGGCACGGGCGGCCTTGGCGGAGGTGAAACGGCCGGTCGCCTCCAGGGCGATGTCGACGCCGAGTTCCGCCCAGGGCAGCTTGGCGGGCTCCCGCTCGGCGAGCACCTTGATGCGGCGGCCGTCGACCACGAGGGTGTCGCCGTCCACCGTGACGGGGCGGCCCAGCCGGCCGGCCGTCGTGTCGAACGCGAGCAGCCGGGCGAGGGCGGTGGGCTCCGTGAGGTCGTTGACGGCGACGATGTCGAGGTCGCTGTCGCGTTCGAGCAGCGCGCGCAGCACGTTGCGTCCGATGCGGCCGAATCCGTTGATGGCGATGCGAGTCATGAGATGTCCCTTTCTCTCTCTGCCCCTCCACCATCGCGCCCGGCGGCCGCCCGGGACAGCGGCGCGATCGCCATGGTCCGTAAGGATCCCGCCAGCCCCTCGCGGTCCGCGCGGGAGGCCGCCGCGTGCCGCCCGTCCGCCCTGGTCATTCGCCCTGGGCGAAGGTGCGCCGGTACTCGCTCGGTGTGGTGCCGAGGATCCGCTGGAAGTGCAGCCGCAGATTGGCGCCCGTGCCGAGCCCGACATCGGCGGCGATCTGCTCGACCCCCCGCTCGGAGCGTTCGAGCAGCTCGCGGGCCATGTCGACGCGGGCGCGCATGACCCACTGCATCGGCGTGTAGCCGGTGTCCTCGGCGAAGCGCCGCGAGAAGGTCCGGGGAGAGACGGCCGCGTGCCGGGCGAGCGCGTCGAGGGTCAGGGGCTCGCCCAGCCGGTGCAGCGCCCACTCGCGGGTCGCGGCGAACCGCTCGCCCAGCGGCTCGGGCACGCTGCGCGGCACGTACTGCGCCTGGCCACCGCTGCGGTAGGGCGCCGCGACCAGCCGCCTGGCCGCGTAGTTGGAGGCCGCCACCCCGAGGTCGCCGCGCAGCACGTGCA
Source organism: Streptomyces sp. ATexAB-D23 (assembly GCF_000373645.1). Classification (GTDB taxonomy): domain Bacteria; phylum Actinomycetota; class Actinomycetes; order Streptomycetales; family Streptomycetaceae; genus Streptomyces; species Streptomyces castrisilvae. Next base: position 250,215 of record NZ_KB892079.1, read on the forward strand.
GGCACAGGTCGATCCCGGAGGCGGCACCGGCCGAGGTGAGCACGCTGCCCTCGTCGACGAACAGCACGTTCTCGTCGACCCGGACCAGCGGGTACTTCGCGGCGAGCGCCCGCGTGTAGTGCCAGTGCGTCGTGGCCCGCAGCCCGTCGAGCAGCCCGGTCGCGGCCAGCGCGAACGCCCCGGTCGAGATGGCGGCCAGCCGCGCCCCCCGCTCGTGCGCGGCGACCAGCGCGTCGATCACCGCCCGGGGCGGGTCGTCCCGGTCCGGCAGCCGGTACCCCGGCACGAACACGATGTCCGCCCAGGCGAGCGCGTCGAGCCCGTGCGTGACGTAGTAGGCCAGCCCGTCGCCCCCGGCCACGAGTCCGGGCGCAGCCCCGCACACCCGGACCTCGTACGGCATGCTCGCCCGGGTCGTGAAGACCTGGGCCGGAATCCCGACGTCGAGCGGCTTCGCGCCTTCGAGCACGAGGACCGCGACGCGATGCGGACGGGGGCGGGAGGATGGCGCCGGCATGGGCGTGAGGGTACGCGGCCGCGCGGCGCCCGCCGCTTCCCCCGGCCCGGCCGCGCAGCCGCGCCGGGCCCCGGGGCCTACGGTTTCGTGGCCGCGGGCGACCCGCCGAGGGTGACCGGGCCGAGGCCCGGCGGCAGGTCGGCGACGGCACGGGCCACGGCCTCCCGGGCGGTGGCGAACCGGCCGAGATCGCCGGTCACCAGCCCCCTGCCCACCCCGAACACACCGTCGCCGCCCGCCGAAAGGCATGGCCCCACCACCTTCAGGGCCGGGCGGGTCGCGGTGGAGAAACGCAGAGCCCAGTGGCTCGTGAACGGGTAGAGGGCACGGAGCGCCGGCTCGGCGTACGCCGCCCCGACCAGGGAGCGGTACGCCGGCGCCCACGGATACTCCAGCCCGGCCGCCTCCTGCCGCAGGCCCTGCCACTCGGACTCCGTCAGCCGTACGGGGTCACGATCCGGCACCTCGAACCGGCCGGTGGGACGCGCGAAGGGCGCCACCGCGTGGATGTCCGCCAGGGACGCCCCGTCGTACCAGGCCCGCGCAGCCCTCGCCACCTGCGCCAGTTGGTCCGTCCCGCCTTCGAGCACCGGCAGGGACTGGAAGGTGTCCGCCCCTCTGATGTGCCACCGCCGCTCGACCCGCCACGCGCTGATCACCAGCGGTTCGCGGTGCGGCAGCGCGGTGGGGACCGCCGCGTGGAACAACGGCTCGGAGCGTGCGGACGTGACGGGGACACCGTCCAGGCGGCCCCCCGCCTCGGCCCGGAGAGCGGCGGCGAGGCTGCCGTGCGCCGCGACTTCGGGGTACAGGGCGGCCGGCCCGCCAGGTGTGGTCATCCCGCCGATCCTGCCCGACCCGGGGCGGGAACGGAACGGGCGCGAGCCGTCAGTCGAGGCAGAACTCGTTGCCCTCGACGTCCTGCATGTTGAGGCACGACTCGTTCTCCTCGTCGGCGAGCAGCAGCTGCCCGCGCACCGCGCCGAGCGGGATCAGCCGCGCGCATTCCGCCTCCAGCGCGGCCAGCCGCTCCTCGCCCACCAGCCCCGTGCCCACCCGCACATCGAGATGCACCCGGTTCTTGGCGACCTTGCCCTCGGGGACGCGCTGGAAGTACATCCGCGGGCCCGCCCCCGTGGGGTCGGAACAGGAGAACCCGGCGTTGCGCCGCTCGGGCGGCAGCGAGTCGTTGTAGGCGTCCCACGTGGCGAACCCCTCCGGGGGCGGCGGCGCGACATACCCCAGCACCTCGCACCAGAAACGGGCGACGCGCTCCGGGTCCGCACAGTCGAAGGTCACCTGGAACTGCTTGATCGTTGCCATGAGTTCAGCCTAGGGGGAGCGGTCTCGTACGCCCATACGAGTCGCTCACCGGCGCCTCGCCGCGCGGGCGACAAGGATGTCCCGCCGGCCCCGAACATCGCCGCACCCGCGAGACCCGGACGCTGCTCGACCGTATCGACGGCGCCTGAGGCATCGCGCAACGCACACACATTCTTTGCATAAAAGTGCATCGCTGCGTATAGTCATGCCATCGACGAGGAGGCTATCGATGGCGGTACGTGCAGCAGTGGCAGGAGCGAGCGGATACGCGGGCGGGGAACTGCTCCGCCTGCTGCTCGTCCACCCCGAGGTGGAGATCGGCGCCCTGACCGCGAACTCCAACGCGGGACAGCCCCTCGGAGCCCTGCAACCGCACCTGCGGCCCCTGGCCGGCCGGATTCTCCGGCCGACCACCGCCGACGTGCTCGCCGGACACGACGTCGTCTTCCTCGCGCTGCCGCACGGGCAGTCCGCCGCCGTGGCCGAGCAGCTCGGTGACGAGGTCCTCGTGGTGGACATGGGCGCCGACTTCCGCCTCCGCGAAGCCGCCGACTGGGAGCAATTCTACGGCTCGCCGCACGCCGGCACCTGGCCCTACGGGCTGCCCGAACTGCCCAGCGGGCGGGCCGCCCTGGCGGGGAGCAAGCGCATCGCGGTGCCCGGCTGCTACCCGACCGCCGTCTCCCTCGCGCTCTTCCCGGCGTACGCGGCGCGGCTCGCCGAGCCCGAGGCCGTGATCGTCGCCGCGTCCGGGACCTCCGGCGCCGGCAAGGCGGCCAAGCCGCATCTGCTCGGCTCCGAGGTGATGGGCAACATGTCGCCGTACGGCGTCGGCGGCGTCCACCGGCACACGCCCGAGATGATCCAGAACCTCAGCGCCGCCGCCGGTGAGCCCGTCACCGTGTCCTTCACGCCGACCCTCGCGCCGATGCCCCGCGGCATCCTCGCCACGTGCAGCGCGAAGGCGAAGCCGGGGACGAGCGCCGAGACCGTACGCGCCGCCTACGAGAAGGCCTACGCGGACGAGCCGTTCGTCGATCTGCTGCCCGAGGGGCAGTGGCCCGCGACCGCCGCCGTGTACGGCTCCAACGCCGTACAGATCCAGGTGGCGTACGACGCGGCGGCCGGCCGGATCATCGTGATCAGCGCCATCGACAACCTCGCCAAGGGCACCGCGGGCGGCGCCCTGCAGTCCATGAACATCGCCCTCGGACTGCCCGAGGACACAGGTCTTTCCACGATCGGAGTCGCACCGTGAGCGTCACGGCAGCACAGGGATTCTCGGCGGCGGGCATCGCCGCCGGAATCAAGGAGAACGGCAACCCGGACCTGGCCCTCGTGGTCAACAACGGTCCGCGCCGCGCCGCCGCGGGCGTCTTCACCTCCAACCGCGTCAAGGCCGCCCCGGTCCTGTGGTCGGAACAGGTCGTCAAGGGCGGCGAGGTCACCGCCGTCGTCCTCAACTCCGGCGGCGCCAACGCCTGTACGGGCCCGCAGGGCTTCCAGGACACCCACGCCACCGCCGAGAAGGCCGCCGAGGTGCTGGACGGCCACAGCGCCGGTGAGATCGCCGTCGCCTCCACCGGGCTCATCGGCCTCCTGCTGCCCATGGACAAGCTGCTCCCCGGCATCGAGAAGGCCGCGGCCGCCCTCAGCGAGCACGGCGGCGAGAAGGCCGCCATCGCCATCAAGACCACCGACTCCGTGCACAAGACCGCCGTGGCAGGCGGCGAGGGCTGGACCGTCGGCGGCATGGCCAAGGGCGCCGGCATGCTCGCCCCCGGCCTGGCCACCATGCTCGTCGTGCTCACCACCGACGCCGACGTGGACGCCCCCGCGCTCGACGCCGCCCTGCGCGACGCCACCCGCACCACCTTCGACCGGGTCGACTCCGACGGCTGCATGTCCACCAACGACACCGTGCTGCTCCTGGCCTCCGGTGCCAGCGGGATCACCCCGGAGCAGAAGGACTTCGCCGAGGTCGTACGGGCGGTCTGCGACGACCTGGCCCGCCAGCTCATCGGGGACGCCGAGGGCGCCTCCAAGGACATCCGGATCGAGGTCGTGAACGCCGCGACCGAGGACGACGCCGTCGAGGTGGGCCGCTCCATCGCCCGCAACAACCTCCTCAAGTGCGCGATCCACGGCGAGGACCCCAACTGGGGCCGGGTGCTCTCCGCCATCGGCACGACGAAGGCCGCCTTCGAGCCGGACGCGCTGAACGTCGCGATCAACGACGTGTGGGTGTGCCGCGAAGGCGCCGTCGGCGAGGACCGCGATCTGGTCGACATGCGCTTCAGGGAGGTCCGGATCACCGCCGACCTCGCCGCGGGGACCGAGTCGGCGGTCATCTGGGCCAACGACCTCACCGCGGACTACGTCCACGAGAACAGCGCGTACAGCTCATGAGCGCCGCGCGGAAGCACACCGCACTCCCGAAGGCGCAGACCCTCATCGAGGCCCTGCCCTGGCTGACCCGGCACAACGGCAAGACCGTCGTCATCAAGTTCGGCGGCAACGCCATGGTCGACGAGGAGCTGAAGGCGGCCTTCGCCCAGGACGTCGTCTTCCTGCGGCACGCCGGCCTCAAACCCGTCGTCGTGCACGGCGGCGGCCCGCAGATCAGCGCCCAGCTCGACAAGCAGGGCCTGGTCAGTGAGTTCAAGGCCGGGCTGCGCGTCACCACGCCCGAGGCGATGGACGTCGTACGGATGGTGCTCGCCGGGCAGGTCCAGCGCGAGCTGGTCGGCCTGCTCAACCAGCACGGGCCGCTCGCCGTCGGCATGACCGGCGAGGACGCCCACACCATCACCGCCATACAGCACCGGCCCACCATCGACGGCGAGCCCGTCGACATCGGCCGGGTCGGCGAGATCACCGCCATCGACACCGGAGCCATCCAGGCCCTGCTGGACGACGGCCGCATCCCGGTCATCTCCTCCATCGCCCGCTCCGCCGACGACAGCCACGTCTACAACGTCAACGCCGACACCGCGGCCGCCGCGCTCGCCGCCGCGCTGGACGCCGAGACGCTGATGGTCCTCACGGATGTGGAAGGGCTGTACGAGGACTGGCCCAACAGCGACGACGTGATCAGCCGGCTCACCGCCACCGAACTGGAGAAGCTCCTGCCGGAACTCTCCAGCGGCATGGTGCCAAAGATGCAGGGCTGCCTGCACGCCGTACGCAACGGGGCGGAGACGGCCCGCGTCATCGACGGCCGGGTCCAGCACTCGATCCTGCTGGAGATCTTCACCGACGAGGGAATCGGCACGATGGTCGTGCCCGACGCGCAGGGGGAATCATGACCAACGCCGCACTCTCACAGCGCTGGCAGCAGGCGCTGATGGACAACTACGGCACCCCGAAGCTCTCCCTCGTGCGCGGCGAGGGCGCCCGGGTGTGGGACGCCGACGGCACCGAGTACCTCGACTTCGTCGGCGGGATCGCGGTCAACGCCCTGGGCCACGCCCACCCCGCCGTCGTCGAGGCGGTCACCCGCCAGATCTCCACCCTCGGCCACGTCTCCAACCTGTTCATCGCCGAACCGCCCGTCGCGCTCGCCGAACGGCTGCTCCAGCTCTTCGGCCGCACCGGCAAGGTCTACTTCTGCAACTCGGGCGCCGAGGCCAACGAAGCCGCGTTCAAGATCGGCCGGCTGACCGGGCGTACCCACATGGTCGCCACCGACGGCGGCTTCCACGGCCGGACCATGGGCGCCCTCGCCCTCACCGGCCAGCCCAGGAAGCGCGAGGCCTTCACCCCGCTGCCCGGAGACGTCACGCACGTCCCGTACGGCGACGCGGACGCGCTGCGGGCCGCCGTGACCACCGACACCGCGCTGGTGATCATCGAGCCGGTCCAGGGCGAGAACGGCGTCGTCGTCCCGCCCGGGGGCTACCTGGAGGCCGCCCGGGAGATCACCCGGGCCACCGGCACGCTCCTCGTCCTGGACGAGGTGCAGACCGGGATCGGCCGGTGCGGCACCTGGTTCGAGCACCAGGCCCACCAGGGCGTCGAGCCCGATGTCGTCACCCTCGCCAAGGGGCTCGGCGGCGGGCTGCCGATCGGTGCGACGGTCGCGTTCGGCGCCGCCGCCGATCTGCTCGCGCCCGGCCAGCACGGCACGACGTTCGGCGGCAACCCGGTCGCCTGCGCGGCCGGCCTCGCGGTCCTCGACACCCTCGCCGCCGACGGCGCGCTGGACCGGGTGAAGCGGCTCGGCGAACGCCTCCGCAACGGCGTGGAGGCCCTGAACCACCCCCTGGTCTCCCATGTCAGGGGCTCCGGCCTGCTGCTGGGTATCGTGCTCACCGAGCCCCTCGCGCCCCAGGCGCAACAGGCGGCTCAGGGAGCCGGCCTCCTGGTGAACGTACCCGCCCCCGATGTCCTGCGGCTGATGCCGCCGCTGACCATCGGGGACGCGGAGGTGGACGCGTTCCTCGGGGCGCTGCCCGGCGCCCTCGACGCGGCATACGGGGACGGACGATCCGGAGAGAAGCGATCCGGAGAATGAGGCGACGACGATGACCGAGGCGCAGGAATCCGAGTTCGGCGGGCCGTCCGTGCCGCAGACCCGCACGGCACGCCACCGCCGGATCGTGGACATCCTCAACCGGCAGCCGGTGCGCTCGCAGAGCCAGCTGGCCAAGCTCCTCAGCGACGACGGGCTGAGCGTCACCCAGGCGACGCTCTCCCGCGACCTGGACGAGCTGGGCGCGGTGAAGATCCGCAACACCGGGGGCGAGCTGATCTACGCGGTGCCGAGCGAGGGCGGATTCCGCACCCCGCAGGCACCGCTGGGCGGCTCCGCCAAGGAGGAGCGGATGCGCCGGCTCTCCGCCGAACTGCTCATCTCGGCCGAGGCGTCGGCCAACCTGGTGGTGCTGCGCACACCGCCGGGCGCCGCCCAGTTCCTGGCGTCCTCGATCGACCAGGCCGAACTGCACGACATCCTCGGCACCATCGCGGGCGACGACACACTGATGCTGATCAGCCGTGATCCGGCCGGCGGGCAGGCGCTCGCCGACCACCTGCTGCGGCTCGCGCAGAACGAACGCTGACGGCGGGCGCCGGCCTCAGTAGTTGGTGATCGCGGTCGCGCCGGAGACGGTGCCGATCGCGATGTGGGGGCTGCGGGCCGGATCGGCCCAGGCCAGGATGCGGTCCATCGCGGCCGCCGGTACGGAGACGCAACCGGCGGTCGCCCCGCTGCCGTTGACGTGCAGGAAGATTCCGGCGCCCCGGCCGCGTACCGGCTTGTCGTAGTTGAAGCCGACGACGAGGGCACGCGCGTACTGTGTGGGGTACGCGGTCAGCTGCTCGGACTCGGCGGCCCGGCAGTCGGCGGGCAGCGGCTCCACCCAGCGGTTGTAGTCGCGCGCCTCGTTGTCCTCGCACCACCACGAGGCGCTGTTGGCCTGCCGGTACGGGTAACGCGTCCCGGCCGGCGCCGCCTTGGTGCCGAAGGCGTACGGCAGGTCGTACAGGCCGGTGGGCGTCGTCCAGGTGCCCTGCGTGCGTGAGGCGCCCTCGGCCAGGCCCTTGGACCCGAACCGCGCCGCCGCCGTACCGGCCGCCACCCACCGCCCGCCGCGCAGGTCCCACCAGGTGAGCGTGCCGGTCGTGGACGAGGTGGCGTCCGCCATGGCCGTGATCAGCTGGGTGCCGCCGCCCGTGTCGGCCAGCCGCACCGGCAGCGGTGCCGTGGCCAGTGGGGGCCGCCCGGCCCCGACCAGGGCGCCGAGAGCCAGCAGGACCGAACCGGTTGCCAGGAGTCTTCGCATGACCGGACCTTAGAACGCTCCGGCCGGATCAGCGCGGGGAAGCGGCGTATCCGGCGGCCCGCAGCAGCCGTTGCGCCGCCACCCGTGTGGCCCGGGGCCGGTCCGGGGCGTGGCGCGCGTCCAGCCACTCCCGGGGAAAACCGGCCGCGTGCGGCAGCAGGGCGCGGGTGGCCGCCCTGACGACGGGGGGTGACGGATCGTCCAGCAGCGGGGCCAGCCCGTCCCGTGTCACCGCGTCGAGCGCCCTCAGCCCGGTGACCGCCTGGACGCGCACGGCCGGGACCGGGTGGCGGACCAGGGGCCACAGCGTGCCGGCGTCCGAGCGGTCGCCGCACTCGCCGAGCCCGGCGGCTGCGCCGGGCTCGGTGATCTCCCCGCCGCACAGCGCCCGGTACAGGGGCAGCGGGTCGCCCCCGCCCTGGCGCACCACGTACCGCGCGCAGGCCCGTACGACACTCGAACGGTCGGCGAGATGGGCCCGCGCCCCGTCGTACCGTCCGGTGCGCCGCAGCGCGGTGACGCCCGCCGCCCGGACGCGGGGCGCCCTGGCCGTCAGCAGGACGTCGAGCACCTGCCCGTGCTCCTCCTCCCGCATCGAGACGATGGCCGCGTCCGCGCACAGGTCCTGGAGGGTGGCGTCGCCCGAGCGCGCGGCGATGCGGGCCAGCCGGGCCGGCGGGAGGAGGACGCGGTCGACGGCGATGCGGTGGGCGAGCCGGCGCGTGGCCCGGTCCTCGCTCGCGAGCAGGGTGTGCACGGGACCGGCCGGGCCCTCGCGCAGTACGCGGTCGAGCAGATCCACGGCGAACTCGCCCTGCCCGCGCCGGTCCAGCAGCAGGATCAGCGGGGCCTGCGCCAGGAGGCAGGCGGTGGGTGTCCTCGCCAGCAGGGTCCGGGCCCGGTCGCGTACCGGAGCGGCCCAGTCCGCGCAGCGCACGATCAGCAGCGGCAGCAGCGCGGGGTAGCGGGAGACGTGACCGAGCGCCGCCTCACGGACCCTGCCGTCGGGGTGGCACAGGGCGACGGCGGTCGCGGACGCGGAGCCGGCCCGGTCCGGGTGGCTCCCGAGCTCGTACGGCAGGTCCCGCACCGCGTGGTCGAAGGCGACCCAGGACTCCGCCGATGCCGTGCTGCCGAGCGCTTCGTGCGGGGACAGGCCGTCGGCGACGCGCCGCGCCGTCGTCCAGGCGTCGTTCATGATTCCCCCTGAGGTGTGCCGGGTGCCGACCGTATCGGGGGCTGCGGGAGCCGGGCACGCGTATTTTTGGCGGGCCCTCCACCGCTCAACGACGGGCCCGCCACCGTCTTTGACAAACCATGCAGTGGACCGCATAGTTATGCCTGTCAGTGATCGTGGCGGCGGCCGCACCGTGGATGGCGCCGGTGGCCGGGCATCCGATCCCCCTGGTTCTTCCGAGGAGCACGCAGTGAGCAACGGCAACGGCAACGGCGATGTACGTCTCTGGGGCGCCCGCTTCGCCGACGGCCCGGCCGAGGCGCTGGCCCGGCTGTCCGCCTCCGTCCACTTCGACTGGCGGCTCGCGCCGTACGACATCGCCGGCTCCCGCGCCCACGCCCGCGTCCTCAGCAAGGCGGGGCTGCTCACCGAGGACGAGCTGACACGGATGATCGCGGGCCTGGACCAGCTGGAGGCGGACGTCGCCGACGGCTCCTTCACCGGCACCATCGCCGACGAGGACGTCCACACCGCCCTGGAGCGCGGTCTGCTGGAGCGGCTCGGCCCCGACCTCGGTGGCAAGCTGCGCGCCGGCCGGTCCCGGAACGACCAGATCGCCACGCTCTTCCGGATGTACCTGCGCGACCACGCCCGCACCATCGGTGCTCTGGTCGCCGACCTCCAGGACGCCCTGGTCGGCCTCGCCGAGGCGCACCCGGACGTCGCCATGCCCGGCCGTACACACCTCCAGCACGCGCAGCCGGTGCTCTTCGCCCACCACATCCTGGCCCACGTCCAGTCCCTGTCCCGGGACGCGGAGCGGCTGCGGCAGTGGGACGAGCGGACCGCCGTCTCCCCGTACGGCTCCGGCGCGCTCGCCGGCTCCTCGCTCGGCCTGGACCCGGAGGCGGTCGCCGCCGACCTCGGCTTCGAGCGGGGTTCGGTGGGCAACTCGATCGACGGCACGGCGTCCCGGGACTTCGTCGCCGAGTTCGCGTTCGTCACCGCGATGATCGGCGTCAACCTCTCCCGGATCGCCGAGGAGATCATCATCTGGAACACGAAGGAGTTCTCCTTCGTCACCCTGCACGACGCCTTCTCCACCGGTTCCTCGATCATGCCGCAGAAGAAGAACCCCGACATCGCCGAGCTGGCCCGGGGCAAGTCGGGGCGGCTCATCGGCAACCTGACCGGCCTCATGGCCACGCTCAAGGCCCTGCCGCTCGCGTACAACCGCGACCTCCAGGAGGACAAGGAGCCGGTCTTCGACTCCTGCGACCAGCTGGAGGTCCTGCTCCCCGCCTTCACCGGCATGATGGCGACGCTCACCGTGAACCGCGCCCGCATGGAGGAGCTGGCCCCGGCCGGCTTCTCGCTCGCCACCGACATCGCCGAGTGGCTGGTCAAGAAGGGCGTGCCCTTCCGCGTCGCGCACGAGGTCGCCGGCGAGTGCGTCAAGGAGTGCGAGCACCACGGCATCGAGCTGGACGAGCTGACCGACGAGCAGTTCGCCAAGATCTCCGAGCACCTCACCCCGGAGGTCCGCTCCGTCCTCAACGTGGCCGGTGCGCTCGCCTCCCGCGACGGCCGGGGCGGCACCGCCCCGTCGGCCGTCGCCGCCCAGCTCGCCGAGGTCAAGGCGGACCTCGCCGTGCAGCACGCCTGGGCGGACGCGGGCAAGTAGCCGGACACGCATCGCGGGCTACGTTGGAGGGTAGGCGCGTTTCCTGCCGACGACGAGGAGCCCGCGATGCCGTTCGCCCGACTTTCCGCAGCGACCACCCCGACCGCCCACATCGGGCTCGGCCTGGCCGCCGTCGGCAGGCCCGGCTACATCAACCTCCACCGCGACCGGGACCTGCCCGGTGACCGCTCGCCCGACGCCCTGCGCGACCGTACGCACGAACTCCTGGACGCCGCCTACGCGCAGGGCGTCCGCTACTTCGACGCGGCCCGCTCCTACGGCCGTGCCGAGGAGTTCCTCGCCGGCTGGCTGGCGGCGCGCCCGGAGGCGGACGACGTCGTCATCGGGAGCAAGTGGGGCTACACCTACACCGCCGACTGGAGCGTCGACGCAGAGGCGCACGAGGTCAAGGACCACTCGCTCGCCGCGTTCGAACGCCAGCGCGCGGAGAGCGCGGCGCTCCTCGGCGACCGGCTCGACCTCTACCAGATCCACTCGGTGACCCCCGACAGCCCGGCGCTCACCGACAAGGAACTGCACGCCCGCCTCGCGGAACTGGCCGCTGGCGGCGTCAGCGTGGGCCTGTCCACCAGCGGCCCCGCCCAGGCCGAGGCGATCCGGGCCGCCCTCGCCGTCACGGTCGACGGCGCGCCCCTCTTCCGCACGGTCCAGGCCACCTACAACGCGCTGGAGACCTCCGCCGGGCCCGCGCTCGCCGAGGCCCATGCCGCCGGGCTCACCGTCATCGTCAAGGAGGGGATGGCCAACGGCCGGCTCGCGGGCACCCAGGCGCCCGCCGTGGTCCGGGAGATCGCCGACGAGGAGGGGCTCGGCAGCGACGCGGTCGCGCTGGCCCTGGTGCTGCACCAGCCGTGGGCCGGGGTCGTGCTCTCCGGCGCGGCCACCGCCGGCCAGCTCTCCGGCAACCTCCACGCGGCCGTCCTCGGTCTCGACGAGGAACGGCGGGCCCGGCTGGACGCCCTGGTGGAGGAGCCGGAGGCGTACTGGCGCCATCGCGCGTCACTCCCGTGGAGCTGACGCCTCAGCCGTCGCCCTCCCGGCCGTCCGCCCAGGCGGCCAGGGCGTCGAAGTCCGTGCGCTCCAGCCCCACGGCGGGGTCGATCCACCGCAGCAGGCTGTCCCCGGCCGGCCGCCGGGCGGCGACCCACTCCCGGTCCCGGTCGGTGATCTCGTCGTCGACCCACGCGAACGGCCGCCCGGCCGTGTACGCGACCACGTACTGGGTCTTCCAGTACGTCCCCTCCGGTGCCGGCCCGTGCATCTGCGGCCAGTCGACGAACGGCAGCCGGGGCAGCCCGATCCGCGGACCGATCCACTCGTTGGCCTCGTCCTTCCAGGTCGTCGCCCAGACCAGCTCGTAGCGCCCGGCCAGGGTCAGGAGCCGCTCGCCGTGCGCGGGGTCGAGCAGGACGGGCAGGGCGGGGCCCGCGGTCCACCCGGTGGGCCGCATGCGGTGGCGGGTGTAGCCCGGCGGGGGTTCGCGGCGGGAGAGCGCCGCGTACGGATTGAGCGGACCGTCGATGTCGGTCAGCAGCAGCGGCTTCATGACGCCATGGTCCCCGCACCCGGCGGCCGGGGCGAGGACATTTCCGGTGAGACAATCATGTCTCAATTGGTTTAGTGTCGTCTCATGACTCTTGATCGTGAGCAGGTGCTGCGCAGTGCCGCCGCCCTGCTGACCCGCAAATCCACCGCCACCATGGACGAGGTCGCCAAGGCGGCCGGCATCGGCCGCGCCACCCTGCACCGGCACTTCTCCGGCCGGGACGCCCTGGTCCGGGCCCTGGAGGAGCTGGGCATCCAGGAGTTCGGCGCGGCCCTCGACGCCGCGGCGATGGACGAGGGCACCTGCGAGGAGGCGCTGCGCCGGTTCGTCGTCGCCGTCGAGCCGAGCGCCGGACTGCTGTCCTTCCTCGTGACCGAGAACCAGCTCTTCGAGGGCGGCGAGCAGAACGCCGGCTGGGACCGGCTCGACGCCCGCGTCGCCGCCTTCTTCCGGCGCGGACAGGAGCGCGGCGAGTTCCGCATCGACCTGACCCCCGCCTGGCTGACCGAGGCCCTCTACGGACTCATCGGCAGCGGTGCCTGGGCCGTTCAGGCGGGCCGGGTGGCCGCACGCGACTTCTCGTACATGATCGCCGAGTTGCTGCTCGGCGGCGCACGCCGGAGCGTGGAGCAATGAGCAGCGTCGAACAGCGCCCGGAGCCCGCCTTCGAGACGCACCGCCCCGGGCGATGGATCGCGCTGGCCGTGCTGGTCCTCGCCGTCCTGCTGGTGGCCGTGGACGCCACCGTGCTCGGCCTCGCGACCCCGTTCCTCAGCGAGGACCTCGAACCCACCGGCACCCAGCTGCTCTGGATCGGTGACGTCTACTCCTTCGTCATCGCCGGACTCCTGGTCTCCATGGGCAGTCTCGGCGACCGCATCGGCCGCAAGAAGCTGCTGCTGTGCGGCGCCACCGCCTTCGGCGCGGTCTCGGTGCTCAACGCCTACGCCCACACGCCCGAGATGATGATCGTGGCGCGGGCCCTGCTCGGCGTCGCCGGCGCCACCCTGATGCCGTCCACCCTCGCCCTCATCCGCAACCTCTTCCACGACCCGCGCGAGCGGAGCCTCGCCATCGGCATCTGGGGCGCGATGGCCTCGGCCGGCGCGGCCGTCGGGCCCGTCGTCGGCGGATTCCTCCTGGAGCACTTCTGGTGGGGCTCGGTCTTCCTGATCAACCTGCCCGTCATGGCGGTGCTGGTGGTCGTCGGGATCAAGATGATCCCCGAGTCGAAGAACCCGGCGCCCGGACCCTGGGACCTGCCGAGCGTGGGGCTCTCCCTGGCCGGCATGTTCGCGGTCGTCTACGCAGTCAAGGAGCTGGCCGCGCACGGCGGCAGCTGGAAGCTCGCGCTCGTGGGCGTCGCCGGGCTGCTGGCGCTCGTCTGGTTCGTACGCCGGCAGTTCCGGCTCCCCGCGCCCCTGCTCGACATGCGTCTCTTCCACCACCGGGGCTTCTCCGGCGCGGTCCTCGCCGACCTGCTGACCATCCTCGGCCTGTCCGGCCTGGTCTTCTTCCTCTCCCAGTTCCTGCAACTGGTCCAGGGGCGCGGGCCGCTGGAGGCGGGACTCGCCGAACTGCCCGCGGCGGTCGGCGCGGTCACCGCGGGCCTGCTGGCCGGCACGGTCGCCCGGCGCTACTCCGTACGGTCGGTGGTGGCCGGCGGGCTCGGCGCGATCGGCGTGGCGCTGGCCGCGGTCGCCGCCGTCCACCGGGACACCGACTACCCGCTGATCGGCGCGCTGCTCCTGATCGTGGGCGTGGGCGCGGGCTTCGCGTTCACCGTGACCTCCGACGTGATCCTCTCCAGCGTCCCCAAGGAGCACGCGGGCTCGGCATCCGCGGTCTCCGAGACGGCGTACGAACTCGGCGCCGCCCTCGGCATCGCCCTGCTCGGCTCCATCGTGACCGGCGCCTACCAGAGCTTCAACGCCCCCGCGGGCACCCCGCCCGCCGTCTCGTCGGCCGCCCACGAGTCGCTCGGCGGCGCCGTGGAGTCCTCGCACCTGCTGCCGGGCCCACAGGCGGCCGAGCTGGTGTCCGCAGCCCAGGACGCCTTCACCGAAGGGCTGCGGCTCGCCGCGGGCGTGGGCGCCGTCGTCCTCCTGGCGACGGCGGCCGTCGCCTGGTTCCTGCTGCGCGGGCAGGAGCTGGAAGAGGGCATCGTGCACGAATAGCGCCCCGGGCCCACCCGTCCGGTCAGCGGCCGGACGGGTGATCCTCAAAGACGAGAGGGCCCGTCCCCCCAGCCGGGGGACGGGCCCTCTCGTACACCGCGCGGATCAGGCCGCCTTCGCCTTCGTGGCGTACATGTCGACGTACTCCTGGCCGGACAGCCGCATCACCTCGGCCATCACCGAGTCCGTCACCGCCCGCAGCACATAGCGGTCGCGGTCCATGCCCTCGTAGCGGGAGAACTCCATCGGCTCGCCGAAGCGCACCGTGACCTTGCCAGGCCGGGGCAGACCCGAGCCGCCCGGCTGGAGCTTGTCCGTGCCGATCATCGCGAAGGGCACCACCGGCGCGCCCGTCATCAGCGTCAGCCGTGCGATGCCCGTACGGCCCCGGTAGAGCCGGCCGTCGGGGGAGCGGGTGCCCTCCGGGTAGATCGCGAAGGCCTTGCCTTCCTCCAGGATCCGGCGGCCCGTCATCAGCGCCGCGACCCCGCCGCGCCCGCCGTCGCGGTCCACCGGGATCATGCCCACGCCCGTGAAGAACCAGGCCATCAGACGGCCCTTGAGCCCCTTGCCCGTGACGTACTCGTCCTTGCCGATGAAGAACACCGGCCGGTCGCAGCAGATCGGCATGATCATCGAGTCGATGAACGTCAGATGGTTGCCCGCCAGGATCACCGGCCCGGTGCCCGGGATGTTCTCGATGCCTTCCATCCGAGGACGGAACATCAGGCGCAGGATCGGTCCGAGCACTGCCTTGATGAGTGCGAGTCGGGACAACGCTTCCTCCGGAATAGTGGCCGGGCCGGCCGGGGCGACGGATTGAGAGGGTCCATGCAGGTGAGGACGATACTCGCGGGTTCTCGCTGATCGCACATCGGGTTCACACGGCGGATACACCGTGTCGACGCGTGTTTGCGTCATGTTCGTCCAGGTGCCGCCGCCACGACCGTACCGCTGCCTACGCTCGATCCTCGCCCGACAGGTGCCGTACATCACATGCGAGGAGCATTCATGACAGAGCGTGCGCAGGCCGCGCCGGGACGACGGACCGTCATCGGAGCGGGGGCGGCGGTGCTCACGACCGCCGCGCTGGGCGTCACCACAACGGCCCAGGCGGCCGAGAGGCCGGGCCACGGCGGCGGACGCCGCCTGGACCTGCCGGTCCCGACGGTCATCGGCCACCGGGGCACCAGCGGCTACCGCCCCGAACACACGCTGGGCTCCTACCAGCTCGCGCTCGACATGGGCGCGCACATCATCGAGCAGGACCTCGTGCCCACCCGGGACGGCCATCTCGTATGCCGTCACGAGAACGACATCACCGCCACCACCGACGTCTCCGAGCACCCCGAGTTCGCGAACCGCAGGACGACGAAGTCCGTCGACGGCGTCTCCCTCACCGGCTGGTTCACCGAGGACTTCACCCTCGCCGAACTGAAGACGCTGCGCGCCAAGGAGCGCATCCCGGCCAACCGCCAGAAGAACACCCTCTACGACGGCCGCTGGGAGATCCCCACCTTCGAGGAGGTCCTGCGCTGGGCCGACCGCGAGGGCCGGCGCCGGTCCAAGCCGGTCTGGCTGTACGTCGAGACCAAGCACCCCACCTACTTCAGGGGCCTCGGCCTCGGCCTGGAGGAGCCGCTCGCCAGGCTGCTGCGCCGCTACAACCGGCACCGGGCGCAGTCGCCGCTGATCCTCCAGTCCTTCGAGCCCGGCAGCATCCGGCGCCTGTCGAAGCTCGTCGCCACCCCGCGCATCGTGCTGCTGTCGGACGCGGGCACGAAGCCCTGGGACTTCGAGGTGTCCGGCGACCCGCGCACCACCGACGACCTGGTGAAGCCGGCCGGCCTGAAGTGGATGGCCTCCTTCGTACAGGGCATCGGCCCCACCCTGGACCTGATCATCCCCAAGGACGCGTCGGGCCGGCTCGGCACACCGACCACCCTGGTCCGCGACGCCCACGCGCAGGGCCTCATCCTGCACCCGTACACCATGCGCAACGAGAACACCTTCCTGCCCGCCGACTTCCGGCGCGGTACGGACCCCAACGCGTACGGCGACGCGTTCGGCGCCTTCGCCACGTACTTCGCGACCGGGATCGACGGGATCTTCTCCGACAACCCGGACACGGCGCTGCTCGCGGCGGCGGACTTCACCGCGAAGTAGCCCACGGCCGGCGGTCAGGTGACCGGACCCGGCGTCAGCACCCCGCCGACCGGCGCGGGATGGCGCGACGCCGCGCCCGCCCGCCTGCCCGTCGGCCGCGCCCAGCGGTCCCGGCCACCGGTGAATCGCAGGGGAGTTGGGTATGTCACAGGGGAGTTTGGGCCCCATGCGTTCCCGATGCCTTGGATGTCTGCGCAGAATGCTCACGGCGGAGGTTGTAGCTCCTGAACTGCGGGGAAAGGAGCGGTAGACAACCGGCGGATCAGGTGAGCGGGAGGCATGCGCACATGGGCATGAGCGTGATCATCTCGGCGGCGGACGCGCAGGACGCCGAAGAGATTCTGAAGCTTCAGTACCTCTGTTTCCAGAGCGAGGCGGAGCTGTACGGGAATTACCGCATCGACCCGCTCGTCCAGACCCTCGACTCGGTGCGCGCCGAGATCGCGGAGAACCTGGTGTACGTGGCGCGGCTCGGCGACGAGGTCGTCGGCTCGGTGCGCGGCTCGACGGACCCGGAGGGGACGGGCCAGATCGGCAGGCTCTGCGTCCACCCCCGGCTGCGCGGCCACGGCCTCGGCGCCCGGCTGCTGCGGGCGGCGGAAGCGGGCCTCGCCGACGAGCGCGCGGCCACCCGCTTCCGGCTGCACACCGGCCACCGCAGCGAGAGCAACCTGCGGCTCTACCAGCGTGCGGGATACGCCGCCGTCGGCAACACCACCGGCGAGGACGGGGTCATGATGATCCTGCTGGAGAAGGAAGCGCAGGCACCGGCCGCCTACGTGGCCAGCGCTTAGGTCCTGTCCGTACGGCTGCCGCGCCCCGCCGTCACACGGTCCGGGCGCGGCGCAGCCACATCATCCCGGTGACCGGGAGGATCACCGGGATGAACAGGTAGTCCCGGCCGCAGTACGACCAGACGGTGGCGTCGGCGAACGCGGACGGCTCCACCAGGGTCCACGTCCCCACGATCAGCACCCCGGCCAGCTCGGCGGCGCAGCACACCAGCGCCGTGCGGCGCGCCCGCTCGCCGCCACGCACCAGCGAGTACGTGATGAAGCCGTAGACGGCCGCGGCGACGGCCGAGAGCAGATAGGCCAGCGGCGCACGGCCGAAGTCCAGGATCATCTGGACGATCGAGCGGGACGCCGCCGCCACGGTGAACACGCCGTAGAACCAGACCAGGACGCGGCCCGGCCCGGTGCCGAGGTCGAAGGGCCGCTTCTCGCCCTCGTCCGTCGCCGGGGTGCGGTCGGTT
Source organism: Streptomyces sp. ATexAB-D23 (assembly GCF_000373645.1). Taxonomy (GTDB): domain Bacteria; phylum Actinomycetota; class Actinomycetes; order Streptomycetales; family Streptomycetaceae; genus Streptomyces; species Streptomyces castrisilvae. The sequence continues at coordinate 267,867 of NZ_KB892079.1, forward strand.
TCGGTGTCGGTCACGGTCAGCTTCCCCAGATGTCGTAGAGCCGTACTTCGAGGACGGCCAGGACGACCGCGCCCGCCGCCACCGTCACCGAACCCCACCGGGTCCGCTCGCTCAGCGACAGGAACCCCGCCGCCGGCACGGCCAGGAAGGCCCCGGCCAGATACGCGATGAAGATGGTCATGCCCTGCTCCGGCCGCTCGCCGCGGGCCAGCTGCACGATCCCCACCACCAGCTGCGCCAGGGCGAGGAGCGAGACCACGGCCATGCCCATGAAGTGCCAGTCCTTGGTGGGCTGGTCCCGGTAGGCGGCGAATCCGCACCAGGCGGCGAGGGCGAGGGCGGCCACGCCGACCGCGATCGTCAGGGCGTCAAGCATGAGCCGAGGGTATTACGGGGCGCCCGGCCCGCCGCGTGCGCCCCCGCGCCCGGAGACTCCGGCCGCCCCTGCCCGGCCCGGCGGACGGCGGCGGGCGGGCGCTCCGGCCGGTGACCGTGGCCTTGGCCACAGCGGCCGGAGGCCCCGGCCCGCGGGGGAGCGGGCCGACGGACCAGCTGTCGGCCATATCGCCGCAGGTCAGAGCGGTGTGGCCGGGGAAATCCGCACCGCACGGACGGCCGCTCGCACACCATCCACGGCTGTCCGCTATCCGGACACCCCGCCCTGGCGGAACGTTACGTCTGTTTTACTTGGGCCCATGACCACGACGAGCAGCCGCATCCTTGCGACCGAGGCGATCACGACGCCCGGTGCTCGTTGTATGGGTCGAATGCGCGCCTTCTGAGGGCCCACGACCGAGCCTCGCGCCCCGAAGCGAGACCCGCCCCAGGCCGTCCGCACCCAGCGGAACGAGCCCGCACGGGCACCCCGGCCCGCGGCCACCACCGCGCCCGGCCGCCCCGGGAACCCGCTCGGAACGTCCGATCGACATGTCCGGATCAGTCCCCCCGGACGAATGCCCCGTGCCCGGCGGACACCGCGCCGCGCACTCGACAGTGACGGAAAACCCTGTGATCACCACGACGGGCCTCACCAAGGTCTACCGGTCGCGCGACCGCGAGGTCACCGCCCTGGACGGCGTCGACCTGCACGTCCGCGAGGGCGAGGTGTACGGCGTCATCGGCAGGAGCGGCGCCGGCAAGTCCTCCCTCATCCGCTGCGTCAACCTCCTGGAGCGCCCCACCTCCGGCACCGTGACCGTGGCCGGCCAGGACCTCACCGCCCTCGCGGGCCGGGGCCGCCGCGCCGGCAAGGAACTGCGCGAGGCGCGCAGCCGCATCGGGATGGTCTTCCAGCACTTCAACCTGCTGGCGTCGCGCACCGTCCAGCGCAACGTCGAACTCCCGCTGGAGATCCTCGGCGTCACCGGCCGCGAACGGTCCCGCAAGGCACTCGAACTCCTCGACCTGGTCGGCCTCGCCGACAAGGCCAAGTCCTACCCGGGCCAGCTCTCCGGCGGCCAGAAACAGCGCGTCGGCATCGCCCGCGCACTCGCCGGCGACCCCAAGGTGCTCCTCTCCGACGAGGCGACCTCCGCCCTGGACCCCGAGACCACCCGCTCCATCCTCCAACTGCTGCGCGACCTCAACCAGCAGCTCGGCCTCACCGTCCTGCTCATCACGCACGAGATGGACGTCGTCAAGACGATCTGCGACTCCGCCGCGCTGATGCGCAGGGGCCGCGTCGTCGAGTCCGGCACCGTCGGCGATCTGCTCGCCACCCCCGGCTCCGAACTGGCCCACGAGCTGTTCCCCGTCGGCGGCGCCGCCTCCGGACCCGACCGCACGGTGGTCGACGTCACCTTCCACGGCGACGCCGCCGCCCGCCCGGTGATCTCGCAGCTCTCCCGCACGTACAACATCGACATCTCGATCCTGGGCGCCGCGATGGACACTGTCGGCGGCAGGCAGATCGGCCGCATGCGCATCGAGCTGCCCGGACGGTTCGAGGAGAACGTCGTCCCGATCGGCTTCCTGCGCGAGCAGGGTCTCCGGGCCGAGCCGGTCGACGAACCCGGGACCGCACCCGTACCCGCCCCCGCACCGCTCACCGAGGAGGTGGCGAAGTGACCTGGTCCGAAATGCAGCCGCTGCTCACCCAGGGCACCGTCGACACCCTCTACATGGTGCTGTGGTCGGCCGTCGTCACCGTCCTGGCCGGACTGCCGCTCGGCGTCCTGCTGGTCCTCACCGACAAGGGCGGACTCCTCCGGAACACCCCGGTGAACAAGATCGTCGGCGTGATCGTGAACATCGGGCGCTCACTGCCCTTCATCATCCTGCTGATCGCCCTGATCCCGTTCACCACCTGGGTCGTCGGCACCTTCATCGGGCCCACCGCGATGATCGTGCCGCTCGCCGTGGGCGCCATCCCGTTCTTCGCCCGGCTGGTCGAGACGGCCGTGCGCGAGGTCGACCACGGGCTCGTGGAAGCCGTCCAGTCCATGGGCGGCTCCATCCCGACGATCGTCCGCAAGGTCCTGCTCCCGCAGGCCCTGCCGTCCCTGGTCTCCGGCATCACCACCACCGTCATCGTGCTCATCGGCTACTCCGCGATGGCCGGCGCGGTCGGCGGCGAGGGGCTCGGCTCCAAGGCCGTCACCTACGGATTCCAGCGCTTCGACAACCGGTTCATGCTCATCACCGTCGCGCTGCTGATCGTCATCGTGACCCTGGTCCAGCTGATCGGTGACATCGCCGTCCGCCTGCTGGCCCGCCGCGGCCGCACCACCTGAGACCTCCCGTCCCCCCGAGCCCGCACTCCTTGTCCGGGCGCACCACCATCACCACCTGAAAGAGGCACTTTTCGTGCGTAACACCATCAAGTACACCGCTGCCACCGCCGCCACCGCCGCCCTCGCATTCGGCCTCACCGCCTGCGGCACGGACTCCGACCCGGCGCCCAAGAGCGGCAACGCCGCCGACAGCTCCAAGGCCCTCGTCGTCGCCGCGTCCCCGACGCCGCACGCCGACATCCTCGGCTTCGTCAAGAAGAACCTCGCCGAGCAGGCCGGCCTCAAGCTGGAGGTCAAGGAGTTCACGGACTACGTCCTGCCGAACACCGCCACCGAGACCGGCCAGGTCGACGCCAACTTCTTCCAGCACCAGCCCTACCTGGACGACTTCAACCAGAAGAACGACACCCACCTGGTCTCCGTCGGCACCGTCCACCTGGAGCCCCTCGGCCTCTACTCCAAGAAGGTCAAGGGCCTCGACGGCATCAAGTCCGGCCAGACCATCGCCGTCCCCAACGACACCACCAACGAGGGCCGCGCCCTCCAGCTGCTCGCCGAGAACGGCCTCATCACCCTCAAGGACGGCGTCGGCACCAGCGCCAAGCTGAGCGACATCACCGACAAGAAGGGCCTGAAGTTCAAGGAGCTGGAGGCCGCCACGGTGCCGCGCGCCCTGAACGACGTGGACGCCGCCGTCATCAACGGCAACTACGCCATCGAGGCCAAGCTCAAGCCGGCCGACGACGCCCTCGTCCTGGAGAAGGCCGACGGCAACCCGTACGCCAACATCATCGCCGTGAAGAAGGGCAACGAGAAGGACGCCCGCGTCCAGAAGCTCGTGAAGCTCCTCCACTCCGACGAGGTCAAGAAGTTCATCGAGGACAGCTACGAGGGCTCGGTCATCCCGGCCTTCGGCGACGCCAAGTCCTGACCCCCGCACGGCACTTGCCCGACGAGCCCCGCACACCCCGCCCGGGAGGTGCGGGGCTCCGCCGTACCGACCCGGCCATGCGCCCCCTCCCCGTGATGCTGCATGCTGTGCATTTACACGGTCTTCGGCATGGAGCTGCGCATGACTTCCACCTTCCCGGACATCTCCATCAGCACGGACCGGTTGGTGCTGCGCCCGTTCGACATGGCGGACATCCCCGCGTACATCGAGATGATGAACGACGAACTCGTCACGGCCTGGACCGACGCACCCCATCCCTACGCCCAGGTGGACGCCGAGCGATGGGTGCGCAGGATCGCTCCCGCACACCGCACCAAGGGCGACGGAATCGCCCTGGCCGTCACCGAGTTCCTCACCCAGCGTCTCGTCGGCGCGGTACGGCTGCACCACACCGACTGGCGCACCCTGGCCACCGAGGCCGACTACATCACCGCCCCCTGGGCCCGGGGCGAGGGATACGCCACCGAAGCCATGCTCGCCCTCGCCCAGTGGCTCTTCCGCGACCAGGGCTTCGAGCGCATCGAACTGCGCACCGCCGCCGACAACACCGCCTCCCAGCAGGTCGCGCAGAAACTCGGCTGCATCAGCGAGGGCGTCCTGCGCAACGCCCGCATAGCGCGCTCACAGACCGAGGACGGGGGATGGACCGACATCAGGACCGACCTGATCGTCTGGGGCCTGCTGCCCGAGGACCTCGAAGGCGTCGCCGAACAGCTCGCCGACGCCGGCGGATACGGCACGTACAACGACTGGAAATGACCGGCCCCGGGGCTCCGGCGGGGACCGGGTAACCTCGCCCTGCCTGCCTCCGGGCAACCCGCCCCCGCCTGCGACGACTCCAGGAGAATGACACCAAGATGGCCGACCGGGTCACAGTGATCGGCTGGGACGGCTCCCCGCTGACCAGCGCGGCCGCCGCCGCACTCTCGGCCGCCACCCTGGTGGCCGGCGCGGCCCACCACCTCGCGCTGCCGGAAGTGCCCCGGGACGCGGAACGCATCCGCCTCGGCTCCGTCGACCTCGCCGCCCGCCGGATCGCAGGCCACCGCGGCAGCGCCGTCGTCCTCGCCGACGGCGACCCCGGCTTCTTCGGCGTCGTCCGCACCCTGCGCGCCCCCGAACACGGCCTGGAGGTCGAGGTGGTCCCCGCCGTCTCCTCCGTCGCCACCGCCTTCGCCCGCGCCGGCATGCCCTGGGAGGACGCCCAGACGGTCGTCGCCCATCCCCGCACCCTGCGCCGCGCCGTGAACGTCTGCCGCGCCCACCACAAGGTCGCCGTCCTCACCTCGCCCGGAGCGGGCCCCGCCGAGCTCGCCCTGCTCCTCGAAGGCGTCCACCGCACCTTCGTCATCTGCGAGGAGCTGGGCACCGACCGCGAACAGGTCACCGTCGTCACCTCCGACACGGCCGCCGACCACGTCTGGCGCGACCCCAACGTCGTCATCGTCATCGGCGGCGGCCCCGAGCAGCAGGCCGACGGCGCCTGGATCGCCGGCCGCCACCCCGCCTACCCCCGGGGCGTACGCGGCTGGGCCCTGCCCGCCGACGCCTACCGGGACACCGGCCCCCGCCCGGCGGGGGAGAGCGGCGAGGGCGACGGCCCGGTCCTGCGCGCCGCCCAGCTCGCCCACCTCGGCCCCCGTACCGGCGACCTGCTCTGGGACATCGGCTCCGGCTCCGGTGCCCTGGCCGTGGAGGCGGCCCGGTTCGGCGCCGCGGTCCTGGCCGTGGACAGCGCCCCCGCCGCCTGCGCCCGTACCGCGGCGGCCGCCCGCGCCTTCGGCGTCCAGCTCCAGGTGGTCGAGGGCCGCGCCCCGCACGTCCTGGAACGGCTGCCCGAACCCGACGTCGTACGCATCGGAGGCGGCGGGGCCCCCGTCGTCACCGCCGTGGCCGACCGCCGCCCGGAACGGATCGTCACCCACGCCTCGACCCGCGACGAGGCCGAGGCACTGGGCGCCGCCCTGACCGGGAACGGCTACACGGTCGACTGCTCGCTCCTCCAGTCCGTCGAACTCGACACGACCGCGTGGTCGGAGCGCGAACGCACGGTCGTGTTTCTGCTCTCCGCACTGCGTTCGGACCTCGCCCCCTGACCCGTCCGCACACGGTGCGGGGTAGGCTGGCCGATCGTCGCACCGCTCCGGGATGTTCGTCGCTTCGTTCGTCAATGTCCGGAAAAGGGGACCGTTTTGGTCCGCACTGTGGTACGGCAGAACCCTGGGACGCGCAACGTGGCGCAGTCCACAGCGAGCCGTGGCGAAATGAGCTGCCGCGGCAACGAACGACCGCGAGAATGCAGGATGTCCGCGACCGATTCGTGCCGCGCGGCGCGCCCGCTCGTTCCATTGGACGAGCACCGGCGTGCCGTGTTCGGGCGTCCCGGGCGAAGGGCCGAAGGAGCACTGACGATGGGCGAGGGGAACGCATGAGTGACACCGGCCGGATCCCGGGCGAGGGACTGCCGGAGAACGCGGGCATGGTGGAGCAGCCGGGAGCCCCCGCCCCCGACTCCTACACCTACCTCGAACCCTCCGCGCACACGCCCGAGGACGACGACCTGCTGCTGATGCCGAGCGCGCAGGGCGCCTGGGGCGAGCCCCAGCCGGCCCCGGCCCCCGGCCACTTCGCCGACGGTACGGCCGTACCGGACGCGTATCAGCAGGCGCAGGTCCCGCAGCCGCACGCCCAGGGTCCCGTACAGCTCCAGGAGCAGGTCCCGGTCCAGGTCCCGGAGTACGCGATGCAGCAGGCGGCCGCCGAGCCGCTGCCGCAGACCGGCCGGGGCGCCCACGAGACCGGAGGCCGCGACTCCGGCTCCGTCGACCTCGGCGGCGTACGCATTCCCGCGCCGACCCCCGCCGCCCCGCAGCCCCAGGCCCCGGCGCGCCGCCCGCTGCACCGCGGCCCGGCCTCGCCCGAGCCGTCCTACGGCGGTACGTCGGGTGCCGGCGTGGTCCGCTCGCTCGCCGACCGCGGTCCGGCCGGAGCCCCCCAGGCCCAGACCCAGGCCCCCGCCCCTTCCGCCGCCCGCCACGCGGGCCCGGCGACCGCCGAACCCGAGTACTTCGAGCCCCCGCTCCCGGGCCCCCAGCTCGGCGAGATCCCCCCGCAGGACGGGTACCAGTGGACGGCCCAGCCGACCGCCCCGGAGCCCGTGGCCCAGGCCCCCGCAGCAGAAACGGTCGTCCCGGAGCCGGTCGCGGAGGCAGCCGTTCCGGTGGCCGTACCCGTGGACCAGCCGGTCGTCGTGGCCGAGGCACCGGTGGCCGACGAGGCGGTGCGGGCGGAGGTGGAGCCGGCCCCCGTGGACGGTTACGTGCCGGTGGCCGAGCAGTCGGCCGAGCAGTCGATACAGCCCGAGGCGACGGCCCCGGTCACCGAGCCCGCGCCGGTCGTCGAGCCCGCGCCGGCCGTCGAGCCCGCCCCGGTCGTCGAGCCCGCGCCGGCCGTCGAGCCCGCACCCGTCCTCGTGTCCGCACCCGTGGAGCCGGAGCCCGAGCAGGGGCCCGAGGTCATCGAGACCCCGGACCTGAGCGGCGAGGCGGAGCCTGTGGGGCAGGGGACGCCGGAGCCGGTCCAGGAGCCCGTACAGCCGGACCAGACGGCCGGAGCCCCGGGCGTCGAGGCGCCTCAGGCCGCTGAGACCGCTGCGGCCGCTGAGATCCCTGCGGTCCCTGCCGTCCCGGAGGTTCCTGCGGTCCCCGAGGCCCCCGCGACGGCGGAGGTTGCCGCTGCACCGGAGGCCGCAGTGCTGGCGGAGGCCTCTCAGACCGCTGGGCCTGCGGAGGCCACGGCGTTGCCCGTGCCTCCGGCAGCCTCCGAGATCCCGGAGACCGCAGAGACTGCGGCGACTGCAGAAACCGCCGAGGCCACAGAGCCCACCGAGTCGACCGAGCCCACCGAGTCCCCTGAGGCCGTGATCGCTGCCGAGCCGGCCGAGGTTCCGCTGCCCGCTGAGGTCCCCGCAGAGGTTCCCGCGGTGGCCGAGGCGACCGTCGCGAAGCCCCCGGAGGCCGCGGAGGCCCCGGAAGCACCCCGCACCGACGAGGAGACCGGGCCCGAGTCCGCACAGGCAGAGGTACAGGCCCCCGCCCCGGCACCCGAGGCCGAACCCGGGCCGAAGCCCGAGGGGGAGGCGCCGGAGGAGGTACCCGCCGTCTCGCCACCCGCTCCGGGGTACGACGACGCCGAGCGGGAGGCCGTTCTGCGGGTCATGCGGGAGCGCCGCGACATCCGTAACGGCTTCCGCAGCGACCCCGTCCCGCACGAGGTGCTGCTGCGCGTCCTGGAAGCGGCGCACACCGCGCCCAGCGTGGGGCACTCGCAGCCGTGGGACTTCGTCGTCATCCGGTCGGCCGAGACGCGCCGCTCGATGCACGAGCTGGCACAGCAGCAGCGGGAGGCCTACGCCAAGTCGCTGCCGAAGGCGCGGGCGAAGCAGTTCAAGGAACTGAAGATCGAGGCGATCCTCGACACACCGGTCAACATCGTGGTCACCGCGGACCCGACGCGGGGCGGCCGCCACACGCTGGGCCGGCACACGCAGCCGCAGATGGCCCCGTACTCATCGGCGCTGGCCGTGGAGAACCTGTGGCTGGCGGCACGCGCCGAAGGCCTCGGGGTCGGCTGGGTGAGCTTCTTCGACGAGCGCGAGATGGTGCGGGCGCTGGGGCTGCCGGAGCACCTGGAGGTCGTGGCGTACCTGTGCGTGGGGTACGTGGACGAGTTCCCGGAGGACCCCGAGCTGATGCAGGCGGGCTGGTCGAAGAGGCGTCCGCTGTCGTGGGTGGTGCACGAGGAGACGTACGGCCGCCGCGCCCTGCCCGGCGAGGCTCCGCACGACCTGTTGCAGGAGACGATCTCCAACATCCGGCCCCTGGACGCCAAGGCGCTGGGCGAGGCGTGGGAGCGCCAGAAGCGGATGACCAAGCCGGCCGGTGCGCTGGGCATGCTGGAGATCATCTCGGCGCAGCTCGCCGGACTGTCCCGGATGTGCCCGCCGCCGATCCCCGAACCCGCGGCCGTCGCGGTCTTCGCGGGTGACCACGGGGTGCACGCGCAGGGCGTCACGGCGTGGCCGCAGGAGGTCACGGGCCAGATGATCGCCAACATGCTCGGCGGCGGCGCGGTCTGCAACGCGTTCGCCGCGCAGGTGGGCGCCGAGGTGTGCGTGGTCGACGTCGGAGCGGTCGCGGAGCTGCCCGCGACGCCGGGTCTGCTGCCGCGCAAGGTGCGAGCCGGCACGGCGGACTTCACTGCGGGTCCCGCGCTCACCCGCGAGGAGGTCCACGCGGCGATCGAGGTGGGCATCGAGACGGCACGCGATCTGGTCGCGGCGGGCAACAAGGCCCTCCTGACCGGTGAGATGGGCATCGCCAACACGACGGCGTCGGCGGCACTGATCTGCGTGTACACGGGGATGGACCCGGTCGAGGTGACGGGCCGGGGCACGGGCATCAACGACGAGATGCACGCGCGCAAGATCGACGTGGTGCGCCGCGCCCTCGAACTGCACCAGCCGGACCCGGCGGACCCGATCGGTGTGCTGGCGGCCGTGGGCGGCCTGGAGCACGCGGCGATGGCCGGATTCCTCCTGGGCGGGGCGTCGCTCCGTACGCCGGTGATCCTCGACGGCGTGAGCGCGGGAGCGGCCGCCCTGGTGGCCCGTGCGATCGCCCCGGAGGCCCTGGCGGCATGCATCGCGGGCCACCGCAGCGCCGAGCCCGGCCACGTGGCCGCCCTCAACAAGCTGGGCCTGCGCCCCCTGGTCGACCTCGACCTCCGCCTGGGCGAGGGAACGGGCGCCCTGCTGGCCCTCCCGATCGTGCAGAGCGCGGCGCGCGCGATGCATGAGGTGGCGACGTTCGACTCGGCGGGCGTGACGGAGAAGTAGCCGACGTCCGCGCGGGCTCGGGGGCGTTGGCCCCCGAGCCCGGGGAAACCCAGCCGCTCCGGCGGAGCGGGGCCCGGGGCCGAGCCCGAAACCTCAGCCCCTCCGGCGCTTGAGGAGCGGGGCCCGGGGTCGAGCCCCGGTTCCGGGAAGGGGCGGGTAGGGGAACAGGCCCGCCGCAGGCGCCCCCACCCGCACCGGCACTCCACCCCGCACCCCCACCGCACCCGCACCGCCCCACCCCCACCCCGTATCGTGAACCCCGCACATCACAGCCGCTCCACCGCCGCAGCGGCCGCGCACCCCGCATCGCACGAGGAGCCCGCACCGCCATGGCCGAGCACGCCGATCGCCCCGCTTACCCCGTCGGACTGCGCCTGAGCGGGCGCCGCGTAGTCGTCGTCGGCGGCGGCCAGGTCGCGCAGCGCCGCCTGCCCGCCCTCATCGCGGCCGGAGCGGACATCGTCCTCGTGTCCCCCTCCGCTACCGCGTCCGTCGAGGCGATGGCCGACGCGGGCGAGATCCGCTGGGAGCGCCGCCCGTACGCCGACGGAGACCTGACCGACACCTGGTACGCGCTCATCGCCACCGACGACGACGCGGCCAACGAGGCCGCCTCCGCCGAAGCCGAGCGCACCCGCACCTGGTGCGTCCGCAGCGACGACGCCGAGGCCGCCACCGCCTGGACCCCGGCCACCGGCCGCAGCGAGGGCGTGACCGTCGCCGTGCTCACCGCCGGCGCGCACGGCCGCGACCCGCGCCACTCGGCGGCCGTACGCGACGCGATCGTCGAGGGTCTGCGCGACGGCAGCATCGCCGCCCCGCACCACCGCACCCGGACCGCGGGCGTCGCCCTCGTCGGCGGCGGCCCCGGCGACCCCGACCTGATCACCGTCCGCGGCCGCCGCCTCCTCGCCGAGGCGGACGTCGTCATCGCCGACCGGCTCGGCCCGCGTGACCTGCTGGACGAACTCCCGCCGCACGTCGAGGTGATCGACGCCGCGAAGATCCCGTACGGGCGGTTCATGGCGCAGGAGGCCATCAACAACGCCCTGATCGAGCACGCCAAGGCGGGCAAGGCGGTCGTCCGGCTCAAGGGCGGCGACCCGTTCGTCTTCGGCCGGGGCATGGAGGAGGCGCAGGCGCTCGCCGCCGAGGGCATCCCGTGCACCGTCGTCCCCGGCATCTCCAGCTCCATCTCGGTGCCCGGAGCGGCCGGCATCCCCGTCACCCACCGGGGCGTCGCCCACGAGTTCACCGTGGTCAGCGGCCACGTCGCCCCCGACGACGAGCGCTCGCTCGTCGACTGGGAGGCCCTCGCCCGGCTGCGCGGCACACTGGTGCTGCTGATGGCCGTCGACAAGATCGGTGCCATCGCACGTGTGCTCATCGAGCACGGCAGGTCGCCCGAGACGCCGGTCGCCCTCGTCCAGGAAGGGACGACGGCCGCCCAGCGCCGCGTCGACGCGACGCTCGCGACCGTCGCCGAACGCGCCGCCGCCGAGGACGTCCGCCCGCCCGCCGTCATCGTCATCGGCGACGTCGTCGCGGTCGGCCCGGCCACCGCCCCGACCGCCAGGTAACCAGCGGTAACGGACCTCCTCCAGACCGTTGGCAGCACACACCGGACAAGGCAGTATCAAACCGTGGCTGATCTCATCACCGTCGACGACCCCGACGACCCCCGCCTGAGCGACTACACCGGCCTGACCGACATCGAACTCCGGCGCAGACGGGAGCCCGCCGAGGGCCTCTTCATCGCCGAGGGCGAGAAGGTGATCAGACGTGCCCGGCACGCCGGGTACGAGATGCGCTCCATGCTGCTCTCGGCGAAGTGGGTCGACCTGATGCGCGACGTCATCGACGAGGTCCCGGCGCCGGTGTACGCGGTCAGCCCGGAGCTCGCCGAGCGCGTCACCGGCTACCACGTGCACCGCGGCGCCCTCGCGTCCATGCAGCGCAAGCCCCTGCCGGCCGCCGACGAACTGCTGCGCACCGCCCGCCGGGTGGTCGTCATGGAGGCCGTCAACGACCACACCAACATCGGCGCGATGTTGCCTTTGGGCCTACAAGAGCGTGCTGGTCAACGTCGTATCGCGATCTTCGAGGATATCGTTGATCATGCCAATCTGGGTGCCGCTTTCCGCAATGCGGCGGCTCTGGGAGTGGAGGCCGTGTTCCTCACTCCGCGCTGTGCCGACCCCCTCTATAGGCGGGCTGTAAAGGTGTCCATGGGGGCTGTCCTCGCGGTTCCGTATGCCAGGTTCGAGTCATGGCCACATGACGCCGAAGTCGTCCGGCAAGAAGGCTTCGTGCTCGCGGCTCTCGCCCTCTCGCCGAACTCCATCACGCTCGACGAGCTTGCCGGTCGCCGCTACGAGAAGCTCGCCCTGATGCTGGGTACGGAGGGGGAGGGGCTGTCGGCCGGAGCGCTACAGGCCGCCGACGAGCATGTACGCATCCCGATGGATGCCGGTGTCGACTCACTGAACGTAGCCGCTGCCTCAGCTGTCGCCTTCTACGCCACCCGGCCCACCGAGGCACCGGACGGAAGATAGTTCCAGGTCGCTGTCCGCGGGTGGACTGTGCTCGGCGTACAGCCCGACTATTCTGCCGCCACTTGCGGCTCTGCCTGTGCAAGGATCCCTGACCTGCAGCGAAGGCCCTTTCCGGGCTTTCAGGGTCTTCCCGTCCGCGAGGAAAGCGTGGCAGGCGAAACACCCTCGCGTCGGCGGGGAGGACTTCTTCTTCCTCGGGTTCTTCGCCTCCGGCCGCGGAACACCCCCGCGTCGGCGGGGAGGACTCCGCGCAGGTCATCCGCGCGATCGGTGACGCCGGAACACCCCCGCGTCGGCGGGGAGGACGCTCCCGGGGCCGACGAGCTCCGAATCCGCCGCGGAACACCCCCGCGTCGGCGGGGAGGACGCCGCTTTCGGGTCCGGGTGGGAACTGATCACCGGAACACCCCCGCGTCGGCGGGGAGGACCCCAGCCTCGGGGCGAAGCGGGCACGTTGCTCCGGAACACCCCCGCGTCGGCGGGGAGGACGTGGCGTCGTCTGTGACACCACCCCCCTTCCCCGGAACACCCCCGCGTCGGCGGGGAGGACGAACGCATTGGGGGCGAAGGCTCCGAGTGCGTCGGAACACCCCCGCGTCGGCGGGGAGGACGCAGCGCGACTCCGAATCCCAGGAGAATGCCACGGAACACCCCCGCGTCGGCGGGGAGGACGCTTCTGTGGCCATGACCAGCCGCAGCCCGGCGGAACACCCCCGCGTCGGCGGGGAGGACGAGGACATGGACCTGGAGGACTTCCTGAACGACGGAACACCCCCGCGTCGGCGGGGAGGACGTCTCCTGGCCGTCCTCCCCGAGGGTGACGACCGGAACACCCCCGCGTCGGCGGGGAGGACGAGGAACGGCGCCGCGCCCAGGTGTACGTGGCCGGAACACCCCCGCGTCGGCGGGGAGGACGCGGCCCTCCACTGGACGGGGAGCGGGACCGGCGGAACACCCCCGCGTCGGCGGGGAGGACGACCGCAGCAGGTTTTTCGTGATCAGCTTCTTCGGAACACCCCCGCGTCGGCGGGGAGGACACTTCCTGACCTGCACCTTAAGAAGGGCTTTGCATTTTCTTTGCCTTCCCTGAAGGGATGAGGTGCTCAGTCAGTCGCACGGCGTCAGCCTATCCAATTGCGGCTCCCGAGGTTACCGAGGCGGCGCACGACGGCTCCCGTCAGTGTCCGGGTACGACCATCGGAACCTGGGTATCGGCACTGAATGTCTGTGCCGAGTGCTTGGATGCCATCGGTAGCGGCGTCGCTTCCGTTGCCGGGTCGGGGTCCAAGAAGCGGAGTGGGGTGGGTTGGCGTGCTGCGCAGGCAGGAAGTGCCGGATGAGTCGCTGTGGGGGAAGTCCCGTGGGTTGGATCCGGCGCTGCCTCCTTACCCACTAGTAAGACATCTACTTGACGCAGCCGCGATGGCGCTTCACCTGTGGGACGTGTACCTGGCGGGCAATCAAAGGGTACGTATAGCTGACGGGTTGGGGCTGGCCGGGGAGCTTGAGCGTGCTCGGGCTCTTGTTGCGCTGTGTGCCGGCCTGCACGACATCGGGAAGCTTTCGGGGTTCCAGTTCTGTTCACGGCGAGCTGGGCAGTTCGTCGGCAGCGAGCTGGCGGCAGGCAGTGGTCGGATGAGTGCCGTCCGTGCCGGGCATGACGTGGCGGGCATGACGGCTGCGGCCGAGGTGCTGAAAGTGCTGGGCTTCGAGGACGATGATGAGATGAGCGCCGCTGAACGAGTGGCGGAGATCATCGGAGGTCATCACGGCCGTTTCCATCGTCTTGAGGACGGTGTCGGGCCGGCGTTTCTGGGTGACGCGGCGTGGGCCGGACAGCGGGCCGCGCATGCCACGGCGGTGCACGACGTGCTGGGGGCCCCGGTGGCGCCTGAGTCGTTCGAGGCTCCCGTTGCCGTGTTGGTGACGGGGGTGGTGATGCTCGCGGACTGGCTGGTGAGCCAGGAGGGGTACCTGCGGCGACGGCAGCGGACGCTCGAGCCGTCACTGGCAGCTCACTTCAGGCGTTCCCAGGCGGACGCGGTCACGTTGCTGAGGGATGCCGGGCTGGCTCCGGTGGAACTGCAGCGTATGGGGTTCGCCGAGGCGTACGGCATCGTGGGGGCACCGAATCCCCTGCAGCAGTCGGTCATGGATGAACTGCCGGCTGCGGCGGGTGTCGGGGGGCGGGGCGGCATCATGCTGGTGACCGCTGCGCCCGGTGACGGCAAGTCGGAGACCGCGCTGGAGGCGGAGCGGATCCTGTCGAAAGTCTTCGGGACGCACGGGTACGTGTTCCTGCTGCCGACGATGGCCACCAGCGACCAGATGTACGAGCGGGTCGCCAGGACCTTGTGGAACCGGTCCGGGGAAGATGCCGGGCTGACTCTGGTACACAGCATGGCGTGGCTCAGCGGCGCCTACGCCGACGACGACCTGGACGGCGAGACGGTGGTGACCTGCGACGGCGACGAGGCTCCGGCCGGGCGCCGTCGCCGGGAGGCCGACATGCGGCCGGAGAGGTGGCTGCGTGGATCGAAGCGGCCGCTGCTGGCACAGTTCGCGGTCGGGACGATCGACCAGGCGTTGATGGCTGTTCTGCCGGTGCGGCACAACGCTCTTCGGATGCTGGCCCTTTCGAACAAGACTTTCATCGTGGACGAGGCGCACGCCTACGACCCGTATATGCAGGTGCTGCTGGGCCGGTTGCTGAACTGGCTGGGCTTTTACGGAGTGCCGGTCGTATTGCTGTCGGCAACCTTGCCGGGCTCGGTAGGCGACCGGTTGATCAAGGAGTACTTGCAGGGTGCCGGCCACAAGTCGAAGGCACTGAAGGGGAAGACCTTTCCGACGCCCTACCCGGGATGGCTGTACGTGGACGGCGCGAGCGGACGTTGTACGCAGATGTCCCGGGATAGCCAGTTGGAGCAGGCCCTCTCGCGGAACATGCGGCTCAGGGTGGACGTCGAGCCGGTCGTACACGGGGGTGAGGGCGGGGCGGTGGACAGGATCGCTGTGATCAGACGACTGCTGGAGCCGGTCGCGACAGGTTGCGGCGGTACTGCCCTGGTGGTGTGCAACACGGTGGGTGACGCGCAGGAGACGTACCTGCAGCTTCGCAATGAGATCGACCGGCGCTCCCACCAGGAGGCGGGCGATGTTCTGCTGCTGCATGCCCGATTCCCGGGAGATGTGCGGGAGGAGCGCACGGCCGAGGTCGCTGCGGGCCTGAACCGGAACGGTCCGAGGCCGGCCCGGCGGATTGTCGTGGCCACGCAGGTCGTCGAACAGTCCTTGGACCTGGACGCGGACATCGTCATCAGCGATCTCGCCCCCCTGTCGTTGCTGCTGCAGCGGG
Source organism: Streptomyces sp. ATexAB-D23 (assembly GCF_000373645.1). Classification (GTDB taxonomy): domain Bacteria; phylum Actinomycetota; class Actinomycetes; order Streptomycetales; family Streptomycetaceae; genus Streptomyces; species Streptomyces castrisilvae. The sequence goes on from NZ_KB892079.1 coordinate 283,360, forward strand.
CAGGCCGCTGCTGGCGGCATGAGAACCATTGGCAAAAACACGGCTACCCGGATGGTCGAGGCCGCCCTGGGTGGGCGGATGAGCCTCGTCTCGTCGTCCTCGATCCCCTGACGGGCGGTGGGCGGATGCCTGTCCAGTGGGGTGAGGTGTACTCCGAGCACCTGCTCGGCAAGACCTCGCGGAAGCTGGCCGAGATCGAGGAGGGCGGCATCGCCATTCCGGAGGATGTACAGGCGTTGGTCGAGGCGGTCCACGGTGACAGCAAGGACTTCGACTGGAACGCCTCCGGCAACCGCGAAGCGAAGGCGTGGGCGGAGCACAAGGGCAAAGAGACCGCAGAGCGGAGCGTTGCTGCTCTGTGCGCTGTGCCCCGTGTCCGCCAGGTTGCTGCCCTCCATGACCTGCATGACATGGAGGGCGAAGAGGGCGAGTGGGAGGTGTCGACTCGTCTGGGCGCGGACTCGGTGCGCCTGCTGTGCGCCTATGTCCAGGAGGATGGCCGGCTCACTCTCGACGCGGAAGGTATGCAACTGCTGCCCGAAGGGCCCCAGGACGGCAGGACGCCGGTCTCCTTGGTCCGGCAGGTAATGCGCCGCACGATCGCCGTCCGTGCCGACTGGTTCCGTCACGCCGAGCCGGACACCCTTAGTCCGCCCTCCTCATGGGGCGAGCACCCCATGTTGGGAGACATCCGGGTCCTTCGTCAGCCGATCCATCAGGGAAAGGCCCAGGCCGTGAAGGTCGGTGCCAAGACAATGTCCTTGGACCAAGACCTGGGCCTCGTCCGCGCTTAGAACGTCGTGGCTCCGGGTGGAGCACCCCCACATCGGCGGGGAAGGCGTTGAGCTGCTCTCAGCCCCGCGCTCTCCAACTGAAACACCCCCACACAGGTGGGGAGGCGGTCGCATCCGAGTACGGCGACTACCTCCCCAAGGTTACTGGGAGAAGCCGCGGTACGCCTTCCCCGCCCCAGCCAACAGAAGCAGGCACGACCCGATGGTGGCGGGGTCGGGCCTCAGGCTGACGACGATCACGATGATGGCAATCACCACCACCCAGGGCGCCGACGAAGCCCAGGACGCGGGTGTGGTTACGACTCGATGCACGAGGTCTCCTCGAATCAACTCCGATGTGATGAGCGGCAGTTCTACCGGGAGATGCGCTTCGGACACAAGTCGATCAAGTCTCCCCTCCTCTCCTGTCATTTCTCTCCACCCCACTCTCTCCAACCTTCTGAATCTCGCGACGTACATCACTGAAAGGTGCTCTACTGGTTCGGGAGCACAGCACGGGACCCCCTGTGTCAGTGGTGGCTGCTTGAATGCGAAACGCGGCTCAGGCGGGCTCTCGCTGGGGGCTTGCCGTGCCTGTTTTGCGCTGATCATGTTCGTGGAGGGAGCTTTTGATGTCTGGGGGGTTCGACCTGCGGGACGAGCCATGGGTCCCGGTGCGGCTACTGACTGGGGAGTCGGTGCGGCTGGGACTGCGGCAGTTGTTCAAGCAGGCTCATGAGATCGAGGACCTGGAGCTGCCGGTGCCACCGGCAGCAGCCGGGTTGATGCGGATACTGGCTGCGATCACGGCCAGGGTTGCTGTCGTTGGAGACGATCGTCTCGATGACATCGACATCGCCGAGAACGCCAAGGACTGGCTTGATCTGCGTCGGCGGGTTCTGCGGGCCGGCCGATTCGCCCCGGAGGCTGTGGACAGATATTTCGACAAGGGCGTGCCGCCAGGCAGGTTCGACCTGTTCGACGCTGAGCGGCCGTTCTTGCAGGACCCTCGACTGCGTACAGAATGTGTGGACTCCAAGGGTGCACCGAACCCGTCGGGTGTGAACAAGCTGGTGATGGGCCGACCGACCGGCATCAACGGCGCGGTCCTGTTCGGTCACTTCACCGACACCGCTCCAGTTCCTGTGCCGGCCGCGGAAGCCACCTGGCATCTGATCGCCCAGCTCTACTTCGGGCCGTCCGGCCAGTGCACTCCCCGGCGCATCACGCAGGACCGGGCTGGCAGCGGTGATGCGGCACCTCTACGGAAGTCGGTTTCGTACTTCCCGTGGGGCCGTGACCTGTTCACCTCGCTGATCCTGGCCGTGCCAAGGCCACAGGACGAGGAGCTTGGGGAGGAGGACGATGTCTGCCCGTGGGAGGGGGACCTTCCCGACCCGCTGAATCCTGTTTCCGCGATAACGTGGCCGGGTCGGATGCTGACCGGCCGCTCCAGGCATGCGGTGCTGCTCGTTCCGTCATCGGACGGCCGGCAGGTGACGGACGCGTACATCACCTGGTCCACGCACGCCCTGGCCCCTGTGGTGCGGGACCCGTTCCAGATCCTTGACCGGCGCAAGGACGGGAACTTCCAGCCTCGCGAGGCCGAGGGCGCCCGTGCGCTGTGGCGTGACCTGGACGCCCTGCTGCTGAAGGACGACCGGCAGGACACCCAGCGGCCACCCGCACTTGGGGTACTGCCCAGGACGCTGCTGCCCACGCTTCGGGTGCGTGCCTACGGGTTCGACCAGGACGGCCAGCAGAAAGACAGCGTCTGGTTCTCTTCGACGACTCCCCGGGTCCTGACCTGGCTGGAGGAGAACGACGAGGAGATGGCGCACTACATCAAGCGCTGTCATGGCTCCGCGGAAGTCGTGGGCGACCGGCTGGATTTCGCCGCCAGGGTTGCCTGGAAGATCGCCACGGACTCCCACGTAGATTCCTCGCCGAAGGCAAAGGTCAAACTCGACGCCCGCAAGCCCGGCCCTTGGGCCTCGGCTGCACGGACCGTGTTCTGGTCGAAGGCCGAGGCCGAGTTCTGGCAGCTGACCAAGCCTGAGCGGCAGACGGACCAACCTCTGGAACCGTTTGTCCACGCGGCTTTGTCGGCGCTGGACGAGGCGATCGGCCCGTCCAGTCGGGCGGACATCAGGGTGGCGCGTGCCCGCCACCGTGCACGCTCCATGCTCCACGCGCTTCTCAGCCCAAAGACCGGCTGAGCCGGCCCCGACCATCCTGTGCACGCCGACCGTCTGTCGGCGTCTCGTTCATTCCCCATACCAGGAATGCCTCATGACCGATTCCACGGTGGCCGCTGCGCCGCCGAAACACGACAGGTTCGTCTCTTACGTCCACGACCTGTGCCAGAACAACCGCACTCGTGCCGAGCTGCGCAGGGGCCTGGGCTTGCCGGTCGAGCGGTGCAATTACATGCACCGATACCTCGTTCCCTGGCTTCACCGGCACGACGACGTCAACTACCCGGACATCCGCCGGGCCTACTACGGAGTCGCCTCCCTGATCGCAGCGCGCCCGCGCACCGCCCGGCAGACCGAGCCGGCGACCTCTGCCACTGCCTGGTACCTGCGTCCGAATCTGGGGACCGCGCTCGGCGACGCCGTCGGGAAGGACGTCATGAAACCGGGGACGGCCGAGAGCGCCTTGCACCTGATGTCCCGGCAGAGCAGCGATGCAGTGCACCGGACGCTTCCCGCCCTGACCCGGCAGCTCCTGAGCGGTGGCATCGCGGTCGACTGGGCGGTCCTGCTGAAGGACCTGTCCTGGTGGACCCAGGACCGCGACGCCATCGCCACCCGCTGGCTCGACCAGTATTTCCGCCACTCCATCCCCGCCGGCGTCACCGACACCACCACCGATCTTCCCGAGGAGAACGAGCGATGACCCTCTACCTGGACCTGAACGCCCTGCAGTCAGTACCGGCCGCGAACCTGAACCGCGACGACCTCGGGTCTCCGAAGCAGGTGCGCTACGGCGACGCGCTGCGTATCCGGGTCTCCAGCCAGTCCTGGAAGCGGCCCATCCGCCTCGGTGTGGAGCAGGACCTCGGGGAGAAGGCGGCCCGGACCCGACTCGTGCCGGTGAAGGTGCAGCAGGCGCTGGAACGGGCGGACTGGCCCACCGACCTGGCCGCGTTCGCCGGCTCCCAGGTCGCGGTCAGCGCCGGGAAGAAGGGCATCGGGCTGGAGGCCGCCGGTCACACCTCGGTGCTGCTGTTCCTGCCGGAGGCCGCCATCGAGGAGCTCGCCGCCGTGTGTGCTGAGCACCGCGAGGCGCTGGAAACCGCCATGGCGAAGGCGGCAAGCGCCAAGAAGGGCACCAAGGCCCCGCAGGTGCTGCCCCCCAACAGGGTCGAGGAGATCCTCAAGCGGCGCACCGCATCCATCAGCCTCTTGGGGCGCATGCTCGCCGAGCTGCCGGACGCCAACGTCGACGGCGCCGCTCAGGTCGCACACGCCTTCACCACGCACGCGGCGGAGCCGCAGCGCGACTACTTCACCGCCGTCGACGACTGGCTGGGCGAGTCCGAGACCGGCAGCGGACACCTGGACACCGCCGAATTCGCCGCAGGCGTCTTCTACCGGTACGCGACCGTCAACCTCACCGACCTGCTGAAGAACCTTGAGGGCGATCTCAAGGTCGCCCGCACGGTGCTGGCCTCCTTCGCCGAGCACTTCCTGATGTCCCTGCCGCAGGCCAAGAAGAACTCGACGGCGCCGCACACGCTGCCGGACCTCGCGTACCTGGCGGTGCGGGAGCACCGGCCGCTGTCGCTGGCTGCCGCCTTCGAAACCCCCGTGACCGCTGACCGGCAGGGAGGCTTCTCCAAGCCCTCCCGCCAAGCGCTCGACACCTACGCCATCAACATCAACCGGCTTACCGGCGACGGTCACCGCCCCTTCCACGGACACACGGTCATCGACCCGCAGGAGAAGCCGAAGGGACTCGGCACCGCCCACGAGTCCTACCACCAGCTCGTGGAAGCCGCCGTCGAGACAGCGATCAGCGCCGCCGGCGACACGGTCGCGGGAGCCCAGCAGTGAGCGGACTGCTGCTGCGCCTGGCCGGCCCCTTGCAATCCTGGGGTGAGCGCTCCGTGTTCACCCCGGTGCGGGAGACTGCCTCCTTCCCGACCCGTTCTGCACTCGTCGGCATGTTCGCCGCGGCCGAAGGCATCACCCGCGCCGACACGGCCAGCCTCAAGAAGTATGAGCAGGTGCGGCTGACAGTGCGAGTCGACCGGCCGGGCACGCTCCTGGAGGACTACCACACCGTCGGCGGCGGCTTCCCCAAGGAACGCACTGCCGCCACCAGCGGCGGAAGCAACAAGGACGCGGCCGTCATCACCCGCCGCCAGTACCTCACCGACGCGGTCTTCGTCGTCGCCGTCACCGCCCCGGACGAACTGACGCAGCAGATCGCGGCGGCACTACGGCGCCCCTACTGGGCGCCTTACTTGGGCCGACGCTCCTGCGCACCCGACGAGCCGTTCCTCCTGCGCCGGCACGTCACAGATCCCGAGGCTGAACTGCTGACGGGAGTCCCCCTCACCTGCCCCCAACCCCGTGACAGTGCGGTGGAAACGATCGCGGTGCAGTTCCTGCGCGAACGTCCCCTCCCCGAAGCCGGTCCCGCCGCGTCCGCCGACGTCATCGAGATCAACGACATGCCGGTCAGCTTCGCCCCACACGGACGGGCCCACGCCGGGCGCCGCCTCTACCGCACCGTCGAACCTGTCAGCCGCGCTCTGGCAGGACCGCCCAAGACCCTGCTCACGCGTCTGATCGACTACGCCCACGCCGAGGAACACGCATGAACGACGAGCCGGTGATCGCCCGGATCCGCCTCAACCCGCACAGCCGCGACGTGCAGCGGGATCTTCGCGACGCCACCGAAATGCACCGCACGGTGATGCGTATGGTGCCCGACGGCCTCGGCGACTCCCCCCGCCACCAGGCGGGCCTGCTCTACCGCATCGACGAGACCGACACCACCAGCACCCTCCTTGTCCAAGCGCACCGCCTCGACCCCGACCGTCTCCCGGCCGGGTACGGACAGGCAGACATCAAGAGCCTCGCCCCCATGTTCACCGCCCTGCGCAAAGGACTGGCTGTCCGCTACCGCATCGTCCTCAACCCCGCCAAACGCGAACGCCTCCCACTGGAGGTGAAAGGAAAGCGCGGCCGGATCGTGCCACTGTCCGGGGCACAAGCCGACCAGTGGTGGCTGCGCCGGGCAGCCGACGTGGGCCTGCAACTCCACATCCTGACACCCACCAACATGCCACCCATCCGCCCCCGCAGACAGGACCCCGACAGCATGCGGCACAGCCTTGTCCGCTACGACGGCACCGCAACCGTCACCGACCCCGACACCCTCCACGAAGCTGTCCTGACTGGCATCGGACGCGGGAAACCGTACGGAGCCGGACTCCTCAGCCTCGCCCCCGCACCGGCCGCATGAGCGCCCCCAGAAGAGGAGGCGACGCCCGGAGGCGCCTCGCCTCCCCGACCCTCGCCATGCTTCCCCGCGTTGTCGACTCCCTGTCATTCCTCTACCTCGACATGGTCCGCGTCGTACAGGACGACACCGGAGTCTGCGCCCAGATCCAGGTGGACGCCCGGCGCGCCGACCTCGTCTACATCCCCACCGCCGCGCTCTCGTGCCTACTGCTCGGCCCAGGCGTCTCCATCACCACACCAGCTCTGAACACCCTGGCCCGCCACGGCACCACCGTCGTCTCCGTTGGATCCGGCGCAGTGCGCGCCTACGCCGGCATCCTCTCCGACTCCCTCACCACCGACTGGCTCGAACAGCAAGTCGCCTGCTGGGCCGACCCCGAACGACGCCTCGACGTCGCCGTCCGCATGTACCGCATGCGCTTCAAGGACGCCGACCTCCCCGACACCGTCACCCTCGACCAGCTCCGCGGCCTCGAAGGCCAGCGGATGAAGGCCTTCTACAAAATCCTGGCCCAGCAACACGGCATCGGCCGATTCCGCCGCAACTACCACCCCGACCAATGGGAGTCCCAGGACCCCGTCAACGTCGCGCTGTCCGCAGCCAGCGCCTGCCTCTACGGCACCGTCCACGCCGCGCTGCTCGCGCTCGGCCTCTCACCCGCCCTCGGATTCGTCCACACAGGCAAGCAGCACTCCTTCGTCTACGACATCGCCGACCTCTACAAGGCCGAGACCACCCTCCCCCTGGCCTTCGCCCTCCACAAATCCGACAACCCCGAACAGGAAGCACGACGCCGCTTCCGCGAAGACCTACGACTCCTCAAACTCCTCCCGCGCATCGTCCGGGACGTCCAGAGCCTCCTGTCGCCAGGCTCCACGGATGGCACCGATGAAGACGAGCCCCGCGAACGGCGCGACGTCCAGCTGGTACATCTCTGGGACCCCGAGGCCGGCGTCCTTCCCGCCGGCGTCAACTACGCGGACAGAGGTGAATGATGCCGTCCATGCTCGTAATCGCCACCACGGCCGTTCCTGACCACCTCCGTGGGGCACTCAGCCGCTGGACCAGCGAAGTCGTCCCTGGCATCTTCGTCGGGAGCGTCTCCGCCCGCGTCCGTGACCAACTCTGGCAGGCCGTCACCGACACCGTTGGCAACGGCGCCGCCGTCCTCGTCCATCCCGCCCCCACCGAACAGGGCTACGCCATCCGAACCGCTGGCACCCGCCGCTGCGTCCCCACAGATTTCGACGGGCTTACCCTCATCCGTATGACCGCCACACCAAAAGTAAAGGACATGTAAAGCCCTTCTTAAGGTGCAGGTCAGGAAGTGTCCTCCCCGCCGACGCGGGGGTGTTCCGTGGCTGATGGGCCCGTCGTGGGTGTCCATAAGGTCCTCCCCGCCGACGCGGGGGTGTTCCGCCCTGACGGATGGTCTGGCGGGAACGGACGCCGTCCTCCCCGCCGACGCGGGGGTGTTCCGACGGAGACAAGGTCTCATGACCCAGCCCACCCGTCCTCCCCGCCGACGCGGGGGTGTTCCGCCAGCCACAACGCCCGCATCCTCGCTGAACACGTCCTCCCCGCCGACGCGGGGGTGTTCCGCCACCTACGACCTGCGCGACCTGCTGCGCAACGTCCTCCCCGCCGACGCGGGGGTGTTCCGTCGAAGAACTCGCATTCGGCCTGGCAGCGGTCGTCCTCCCCGCCGACGCGGGGGTGTTCCGGTTTGTGTCCTTGTCGGGCACGGGGCGGTGTCGTCCTCCCCGCCGACGCGGGGGTGTTCCGCCGGGCCTTCATCCACCGGGGGACGTTCAGCGCCCTCCCCGCGAGATCGCAGTAGAACGCGGGCGCCATCTTCCGCAGCGCCGCCGCACTCGGCATGGACGCCGTCCTGCTCTCCCCGGACTGCGCAGACCCGCTCTACCGGCGGTCCGTCAAGGTCTCGATGGGTGCGGTCTTCTCCGTCCCGTACGCCCGCCTCGACACCTGGCCCAAGGCCCTGGAGACCGTACGCGAGGCCGGTTTCACGCTGCTCGCGCTGACCCCCGACGAGAAGGCCGGCAGCATCGAGGAGGCGGCTCCGCACCGGATGGACCAGGTGGCCCTGATGCTCGGCGCGGAGGGCGACGGCCTCTCCACCCAGGCCCTCGTCGCCGCCGACGAGTGGGTGCGCATCCCGATGGCCCACGGCGTGGACTCGCTGAACGTCGGCGCGGCGGCCGCGGTCGCCTTCTACGCGGTGGCCACGGGCCGCCCGGAGAACTAGGGCCTGTCCGGCGGATCTTCGTGGATCAGCCCGCGACGCCTGGCACGGCACCTCGCCGCACGGCCGCTTCACCCGAGTACGTCCAGTACGAGGGCGAAACGGCCGCACAGCGATGCACCGCACCAGCCGCCGCGAGGCCGCCCCCCGGGCGACGACGGGGAACTCAATGCAGGCCCTGGACCCGGCCCCGCTACCGTCCCCGGACCTGGCTGTGGCTCCCGCCGTGGCCGAGGTCCGTGCCCAGGCCCCGGGCCGGCCCCTGGCAGCCCTGCGCCGCCGCGATCCCCAGCGCCACCAGCAGCGTCACCACCACGAAGACGACGAGCCGCTGCCGCAGCAGCCGCGGGTTGGCCGGGCGCCGGCCGGCCGAGGTTGTCCGGGTCCCCGGCCGCGTACCAGGCCGGCCGTTCGTCCCGTTGGTGCCCTGCGGACGCCTGCCGGGATGCGTCGTCCCGCGCGGCTGCTGCTGTGCGGGACGGCCGCCACCGGTCCGGGACGGGACGGGACGCGAGGACGGCCGGTTCTGCGGACGCGACCCGGGCGGGGGTCCTGCGGCCCGGCGGGTCTGCTGCTCCGTGTACGGGCCGTCCAGACGGCCGGTCGGCCGGTCCGCCTCCTGCGCCGAACGCTGGACGGGCGGCCTGCTCTCGTGCAGCCCCTGGGCCTCCCGGGCCGCGATCTCCTTGAGCCGCATCGACAGCTGGAGCGTGCTCGGACGCTCCTCCGGGTCCTTCGCCAGACAGGCGCTCACCAGGGGCGCGAGCGCGTCGTGCACATCGAACAGCTGAGGCTCCTCGTGCACCACGCGGTAGAGCATCACCTCGGAACTGCCGTGCCCGAACGGCGAGTCGGCCATCGCCGCGTACGCCAGCGTGGCGCCGAGCGAGAAGACGTCCGTCGCGGGGGTCACCGCAGCGCCCCGCACCTGCTCGGGGGCGAGGAAGCCGGGCGAGCCCACCGCCGTACCGACGTGCGTCAGTGTGGAGGCCCCGGTCGCCCAGGCGATGCCGAAGTCGATGATCCGGGGGCCCTTGGGGGAGAGGAGGATGTTCGACGGCTTCAGGTCGCGGTGGACGACACCGGCCTCGTGCACCGCCACCAGGCCCTCGGAGAGCGCGGCGCCGATCGAGGCCACCTCGGCGGCCGACAGCGGGCCCTCCTCGGCCACCTTGTCGTGGAGCGAGGGGCCCGGCACGTACTGCGTGGCGAACCACGGACGGTCCGCCTCCAGATCGGCGGCCACCAGCCGTGCCGTACAGCCGCCGCGAATCCGGCGGGCGGCGGAGACCTCGCGCGCGAACCGCGAACGGAACTCCTGATCCTCCGCCAGGTCCGGCCGGATCACCTTCAGCGCCACCCGCTGGCCCCGCCGGTCCGAGCCGAGGTAGACGACACCCATGCCGCCGGCCCCCAGCCGCCGGTGCAGCCTGAACGAACCGACGACACGCGGGTCCTCGCGCCGGAGCCGCATCATCGCCATGTCTGCCCATCCCCGCTGCCTGGTACGCCTGACGAGGCACAGCTTACGTACCCGCCGCCCGGGGTGCTCAGAGGCCGCGCCCTCGCCGGGGATCGGATTGTCAGTGCCGGGTGGGAAACTTGAGGAGTGGTCAGGGAGCCGCGGATCCAGGCGCCCCGGCCCGTGCGAGATCTCAAAGGTCCGTCGCAGAAGGGGGATTGGATCAGTGAAGGGCGATCGAGTCGAGATAGTCGTGGACGCCGGGGACACGACCAGGACGTACGAGGTGGTGGCCTCCAGGGCCGGCCGCAGGGTGGAGACCGCGGTCCGCCGGGGTGTGGTCGAAGTGAGTGAAGTCACGCGCAACGGCTCCGTGGTCCGCACCGCGCGTTTCATGGCGACCAGGGTCCTCGCTCTGGTCGAACAGCCGGTCCCCAGGGAGGATGGCTCCGAGCATCCCCTCCGGGATGACCCCAACCCTGCGTAGCCCCGTCTCCACCCAGGGGAGTACGCCGACAGCACGGGGCTCATCCTCCGGGAGGCCCGGCAATCGGTACGCGGGCATGACGCCGCCCGCCGCCCGAATCCCTAATGTTGAAGTCAAGCGGCGGGCGTCGCACTCGTCCCCCGAGGTCACACGCCCGCCGCCCCACATCAGGTCAGGAGAGGAATCATGGCGGACACGGCAACGCGGACCATCATCCGCACGCGAGGACGCAGGGCTCACGCCGCGTTCGGCAGCCGCCCGTCGTCCGGCACGCGCCACCCGCTGGTGGCGACGGCCATGGTTCTTCCTCTGGCGGCCCTGCTCGTCGTCGTCTTCGGCGGCTGGGAAGCAGTGGTCACACAGGCGTCGTCCGTGGGCGTGATGCTGGGGCGCTGAGCGGCGCCCCGGGTCCGGAAGAGCGGTCCGGACCGGGACATCCGGCCAACAACCCCGTGGGGACGGGGGTGCGGCGGACGGCAGCGTTTGTCCGGTCAGCTGGGGAGCTGACCGGACATCGCGCTGTCCGGGGCCGATTCACCCGGCCCACAGTCCCCCGCCCTCCGCGTTCGCTGCGCACGGCCCGCCCTCCGGGTACGTTCCCGCGCTGCCCGCGCTGCCCGCGCTGCGCGTACGCTCTGCCGCGGGCGCGCCCGCCCGTCGAGAGCCCGTCCCGTGCCACCGGGGGAGACCGTGACCACCGCAGTCGTACGCGCGCTGGGCGACCTCGCCCACCGGGCGGCCCACCCGCCCCCGGGCGCCGCCTGCTCCTGCCCGCCCCCGGCCGTGCTCGCCGACCGCGCGGACGGCACCGTGGTCCGCCGCGGCCCTGTCGTCGCCAAGGCCCACGCCCCCGGCACGGACACCGCCGCCCTGGCCGCACGCATGCGCCTGGCGACCGACCCCGCCCTGGCAGGCACGCTCCTGGCGCCCCTCTTCCTGCGGTGGCCGTCCCCGGACAGCCGGCCCGCGCACCTCACCGAACTGCACGGCCGCCCCGTCACCCTGTGGCCGCACGGCGAGCCGGTCGATCCCGGCGATCCCGACGCCGCCCCCTGGGAAGAGGCCGCCGCGCTCCTCGCGCGCCTGCACCGCACCGCGACCCCCGGGCCCGCACTCCCCGCCATGCGCGGCCCGGCCAAGGCCGCGCTCGCCGTGGCCCGGATGCGTACCGCCCGGCCCGGCGATCCGGCGACCGCCCCCGTGCTCGCCGCCTGGCGCGGGCTGCCGGGCTGGGCCCGCGGCGAGGCACCCCCTCCGGCTGACCGGGGGACCTTCCTCTGCCACGGCGACCTGCACCTGGGCCAGCTCGTCCGCCACCCCGCGCCGCACGGCCCCTGGCTGCTCATCGACATCGACGACGCCGGCCACGGCGACCCCGCCTGGGACCTCGCACGCCCCGCTGCCTGGTACGCGGCCGGGCTGCTGCCCCCCGAGGTCTGGCTCCGCTTCCTGGACGCCTACCGCGCCGGGGGCGGCCCCGCCGTACCGGCCGACGGTGACCCGTGGCCCGAACTCGACGTGCCCGCCCGCGCCCTGACCGTACAGACCGCGGCACTGGCCTGGGCGAAGTCGGCGGCGGAGGGCAGGGTTCCGGACGCGGTGGAACAGGTCATGATCGACGCCTGTGCCCGTATCGCCTCGCTCACACCGGAGTTGGACGTCGAACACTCGTCATAGGGTGAACCGACCGTCGGCGGGCCATGCCTTCCGGCGACGGCGAACCGACAGCGAGGAGTGAGCCCGACCATGCAGTGTCCCAAGTGCCACGCACCGATGCACACGTACAACCGCAACGGCATCCAGATCGAGCAGTGCAGCGGCTGCCGGGGGATATTCCTCGACTACGGGGAGCTGGAGACGCTGACCCGCATCGAGTCCCAGTGGGCGCAGCAGGCACCCCCGCCGCCGGCCCCGCCGGCCTACCCGTCCGCCCCGGCGCCCGCCTGGGGTGCCCCGCAGCACCACGGCGGGCACCACGGCCACTACCGGCAGAAGGGCTTCGGCCGCATGCTCTTCTCCTCCTGACCGGGAGGGAACGACGAAGCCCCGGTCGTGGAGACGACCGGGGCTTCGTGACAGTGCGCGATACTGGGATTGAACCAGTGACCTCTTCCGTGTCAGGGAAGCGCTCTCCCGCTGAGCTAATCGCGC
>NZ_KB892080.1 GCF_000373645.1 Streptomyces sp. ATexAB-D23
GGAAGCGGTCCTGCGCCCGAAGGTGGACGCGGCACTGAACCTCCACGAGCTGACCCGTGACCTGGACCTCACCGCCTTCGTCCTCTTCTCCTCCGTGGCCGGCACCTTCGGCAACGCGGGTCAGGGCAACTACGCCGCGGCCAACGCGTTCCTGGACGCGCTGGCCACGTACCGCAGAGCGGAAGGCCTGCCCGCCCACTCCCTCGCCTGGGGCTTCTGGGACGAGGCCAGCGGAATGACCGGCAAGCTGTCCGGGGCCGAACGCTCCCGCATCTCGTCCGTCGGCGGCGTCTTCCCGATCACCTCGGAGGGAGGCGTGGCCCTCTTCGACGCCGCCCTGCGGATGGACCCGCCGGTGGTGGCCCCGGTGCAGCTCGACCTCGCCGCCGTACGGGCCCAGGGCTCCGCGGCCCGCGATCTCTTCCGCACCCTGGTCCCCGTCGTCACACGGCGCAGGGCGACAGGCCACACCGAGGCGAACGGCCTTCAGCAGCGGCTCGCCCGCATCGCCGAGACGGAGCGCGAAGCCGTCGTGCTGGAGGTCGTCCTGGAGCAGGTCGCCTCCGTCCTCGGCTACAGCTCGCTCCAGGCCATCGAGCCGGAGAAGGCCTTCAAGGACCTCGGCTTCGACTCCCTGCGTGCCGTGGAGTTCCGCAACGCGGTGTCCGAAGCCACCGCGCTCCGACTCCCCGCGACCGTCGTGTTCGACTACCCCACCCCCGCGGCCCTGGCCCGCCACCTGCTGGGGGAGCTGTCCGGAGCCGACGCCCCCGTGCCGGCAACCCTCACACCGGTGCGCCCGCACGCTGCCGCCCACGCCGACGACCCGATCGCGATCGTGGGCATGGCGTGCCGCTACCCGGGCAACATCGCCTCGCCCGAAGACCTCTGGCAGGCTGTGAGCGAGGGCGCCGACCTCATCTCCGACTTCCCGACCGACCGGGGCTGGAACCTGCGGAAGATCTACGACCCGGAAGGTGTACGACCCGACACCAGCTACGTCGCCCGCGGCGGCTTCCTCGAAGACGCCCCTGGATTCGACCCGGCGTTCTTCGGCATCAGCCCGAACGAGGCCCTGATCATGGACCCGCAGCAGCGACTCCTGCTGGAGGCATCCTGGGAGGTGTTCGAGCGGGCCGGCATCGACCCGCTCTCCCTCAAGGAGAGCCGTACCGGTGTCTTCGCCGGGATGATGTACCACGACTACGCCCACAACGCGAGCACGGGCGGCATCGCCTCCGGCCGGATCTCCTACGTACTCGGCCTCGAAGGCCCGTCGATGACGGTGGACACGGCGTGCTCCTCGTCGCTCGTGAGCCTGCACCTCGCGATCCAGGCGCTCCGCTCCGGCGAGTGCTCCCTCGCGCTGGCCGGCGGCGTGGCCGTCATGTCGGAACCCGAGGTCTTCGTGGAGTTCAGCCGGCAGCGGGGCCTGGCGAAGGACGGGCGGTGCAAGTCGTTCGCGGGTGCTGCGGATGGTGCTGCGTGGTCGGAGGGTGTGGGTGTCCTGTTGGTCGAGCGCTTGTCCGATGCGCGTCGGCTGGGCCATGAGGTGTTGGCCGTGGTGCGGGGCAGCGCGGTGAATCAGGATGGTGCGAG
>NZ_KB892081.1 GCF_000373645.1 Streptomyces sp. ATexAB-D23
TGACCGAAGGGGAGTTGCTTTCTTCGGGTGATAGCGAGGGTTCCGGCGGCGATGGCAGTCATCGCGGTGCCCTGGTGGTCGCTGATCAGGTAGGAGATGTCCCGGTGGTATCGGCAGGGTCCGGGGGCGGGCCGTGCGCATGGGTGGCGGTACCAGGGCGACGCCCAGGACGCCGAAGGCCGGCGGGGTTCATGTGGTCCGAGTGGACGTCGGCGTCGGGTGTGCGCTGTGGAGTCGGGCTCTGGGGACGGCATCCTGTTGCACGTGCCTATCGCTTGACTTGTTGGGGCCTTGACGGCTGCCAAGGCCCCAACATCCCCGACCTGTGTCCGGCTGCGCAGCCCGGTCAGGTCAACGATTGCAAGGAAGTTGGCTGTTCACCCACTGTCTGCTGACGATCTTTCCGCGGGACGTGACGTATTCGCCGGGCTTCAGGCGCGAGGTCGGTCGGACCGACTGGTCCACCCAGTCCTCTCTGGAAGAGGTGGGATCGCCGTCGACAGTCTCTTCTTCTGCGGCGACGTAGAAGCCCTGGGGAAGCGTCGTCCGGAGGGGTAGATTCTCCGTTCCGAAGCTGCTGGATGTTCCGACCGAGAAGACGCCCCTCTCTACTTCCTGCGAGACGGGCTTCCGGGCGCTCCAGAGCGTTTTGAAATCGAGTTCGCCGCCATGCTTCTGGTCCACGGTGATTCGCGCTCCAGTCACCTTGTCTTCTGGGCACAGGGGGTAGGCGATCACGACGTTCCCCGAGTCGTCCCAGCGGTATCCGAATCTCACCGAGCTCGGGCTGGGGCCCTTGCATGAACTCATCGTCGCGACGACAAGCAGCGCGGCTATGGCCGATATGCCCGGCCGGTTCAGCACTTGTATCCACCCTTCTTCAGGTCTGCTTCGATTTCGTACGAGTTGTGACAGGGGTTGAGTCCCTGCCCGAGGATGCCGAAGTACTGGGGGATGTAGAAGAAGCCGTTTTCGTTCCACTGCTTCGTGTGAACACGCTCGTGCTGCAGTCTTTTGGGCGAAACGTATTCCTTTTCCTTCCTGGTTACGTATGTGCCGCCTACGTTGGTGCCGCCTCGCCCGTACATGGGCTGAGCTGTCCGGCAAACCGTCAGGCCCTTGTTCTCTTCGCATTTTGCCCCTGCCACAAGTGCTAGGGCTTCGTAGGTTTCGCCGGCGATTCGGCTTTCGAACCTGGCGACAGCCTGCGACATGCCATTGATTTTTTCTGTCCCGGCTCCGAAATCACCCTTGAGAATGCTGACCAGGACGCCATCTCGCCGTCGCCGCTCTGCTTGTGCTCTGGCTCTGGCTGCTGCCTCTGCCTTTGCCCTGGCCGCAGCCGCCGCCTTGGCGTTGTAATGGAAGACTTTGTAGGTGCTGGGGTTGGCTCGGTATGCCTGGTAGCGGGGGTCGAACCAGGACTTGGGGGTGAAGTGCCAGACCCACTTGCCGCTCTTGTAGGTGTAGCCGGAGTTGCCGCCTCG
>NZ_KB892082.1 GCF_000373645.1 Streptomyces sp. ATexAB-D23
CCCACCGACCACACCCTCCACCCCGCCCTCCTCGACGCCGCCCTCCACCCCCTCATCCTCAACACCCCCCAAAACGAACAAACAACCCAGCGCATCCCCTTCGCCTGGAGCAACATCACCCTCCACGCCACCCACGCCACCACCCTCCACGCCCACCTCACCCCCACCACCCCCGACACCGTCGAACTGGCCCTGTTCGACGCCGACGGCGGCCCGGTCGCCCGGATCGGCGGGCTCACCACCCGGCCCGTCAGCCGGCAGCAGCTCGGCGCGGCGGCCGGCGCCACAGACGAATCGGGCGTCCATCTGCTCGAATGGACTCTGCTGCCCCCGGCCGAGGACGTGCCGGCCCCGCAATCGGTGGCCCTGCTCGGGACGGCCGACCCATTGGAGCTGGCCCCCGTGCTCGGGGGCTGCGCCCGCTACGAGGATCTGACGGCGCTGGGCACCGCTGTGGACGCCGGCGCTGAGGCACCCGGCCTGGTCCTGGTGAGCGTGGCCGGCGAGGGCGAGGGCACCACGGACGTCCTGACGGCGACCCGGACCGTGCTGTACGGGGCAACCGGCCTGGTGCAGGAGTGGCTGTCCGACGAACGGTTCGCGCGGTCCCGGCTGGTCGTCGTGACGCGTGGCGCCGTCGCCACCCGGCCTGGACCGGAGATACGGGACCTCGCGGCGGCTCCCGTCTGGGGTCTGGTGCGTTCGGCGAGGACGGAGAACCCGGAGCGCTTCGCGCTCCTGGACCTGGACACCGTGCCGGCAATCGCTTCGGCGACGGCGGACGCGGTGCTACAGGTGCTGACGGAGGAGCTGCCCGAGGCTGCGGTCCGGGACGGGAGCGCCCACGTACCGCGGCTGGTGCGGCCGGCGGACGCCGCAGGGGTGCTGACCCCGCCCGTCGGCGTCGGCTCCTGGCGCGTCGATGTCACCAGCAAGGGCACGCTCGGCAATGTGGCGCTCGTACCGCACCCCGAGGGGGAGCGTCCGCTCGCCGCCCACGAGATCCGGGTGGCGATGCGCGCGGGTGGCCTCAACTTCCGTGACGTGATGATCGGCCTCGGCATGTACCCGGGCGACGACGCCATGATCGGTGGCGAGGGAGCGGGTGTCGTCCTGGAGACCGGCTCCGAGGTGACCGGACTCTCCGTCGGCGACCGGGTGTTCGGCATGTTCCCCTCGGGCGGACTGGGGCCGGTCGGGGTCACCGACCACCGGCTGACCGCCCGGATCCCACGAGGGCTCTCCTTCGGCCAGGCGTCCGTCATCCCCGTCGTGTACCTGACGGCGTATTACGGTCTGACGGATCTGGCGGGGCTGCGGGCGGGCGAGCGGCTGCTCATCCATTCCGCGGCGGGCGGGGTCGGGATGGCCG
>NZ_KB892083.1 GCF_000373645.1 Streptomyces sp. ATexAB-D23
CCCCGCCCTCCTCGACGCCGCCCTCCACCCCCTCATCCTCAACACCACCAACCCCAACAACCCCGACAACCCCGACAACCCCGACAACACAACCCAGCGCATCCCCTTCGCCTGGAACAACATCACCCTCCACGCCACCCACGCCACCACCCTCCACGCCCACCTCACCCCCACCACCCCCGACACCGTCCGGATCAGCGCGACCGATGAGACCGGGCAGCTGGTGGCGACCATCGGTGAGCTGGTGCTCCGGCCGATCGGCGCCGGGCCGCAGGCCGCCGACGAGGGAATCCTGCTGGGCGTCGACTGGACCCCGGTACGGGCCGACGAGACCGGGACCGCGGACGCCCCGGTCGCGGCGGTGATCGGCACGCCCGGTCCCGAGCTCGCCGCCGGACTCGGCGGGGAAACCGTGCGCCACCCGGACCTGGCGGCCCTGTTCGCCGCCGAAGGCCCGGTGCCGCAGACGGTGTTCCTGCCGGTTCCGGCCGGCCAGGAGACCCGCGGCGCTCTCGCGTACGTCCTGGAGGCCGCGCAGGAGTGGCTGGCCGAGGGCCGGTCCGCGGGTTCGCGGCTCGTCGTCGTCACCACCGGCGCCGTCGCCACCCACCGCGGCGACCTGCTGGACGATCTGGCCGGCGCCGCCGTGTGGGGATTCGTGCGTGCCACGCAGACGGAGAACCCGGACGCGTTCGTCCTGCTGGACCTCGCTCCGTCCGAGCCGGCCGACGCCGCCGCACTGGCCGTCGCCGTGTCCGCCACCGACGACGAATCCCAACTCGCCCTCCGCCAGGGCACCGTGTACGTCAACCGGCTCACCCGAGGGGCCGCCGCCGACGGCGTACTGACCCCGCCCGTCGACACCGGTGCATGGCGTCTGGGCAGCACCGGCAAGGGCACCCTGGAGAACATCGCCCTGGTTCCGTCGCCGGACGCCACCGGGCCGCTCGCCGCAGGCCAGGTCCGGGTCGCCGTACGGGCCGTGGGCGCCAACTTCCGCGACGTCCTCATCGCCCTCGGCAGCTACCCCGGTGAGGCACCGATGGGCAGCGAGGGCGCGGGCGTCGTCCTGGAGACCGGTCCCGGAGTCACCTCCCTCGCCGTGGGCGACCGGGTGATGGGCCTGTTCTCCGACGGCGCCGGGCCCGTCGCCGTCACCGACCACCGCACGCTCGGCCTCGTTCCGGCCGGCTGGACGTTCACCGAGGCGGCGGCGACCCCGATCGTCTTCCTGACGGCGTATTACGGTCTGACGGATCTGGCGGGGCTGCGGGCGGGCGAGCGGCTGCTCATCCATTCCGCGGCGGGCGGGGTCGGGATGGCCG
>NZ_KB892084.1 GCF_000373645.1 Streptomyces sp. ATexAB-D23
CTGGCGCTGTTCGATGCGGGTCTGGCGTCCGGGCGGGCCGCTCTGGTTCCGTTGCCGATCGACGTCACCGCGCTGCGGACTCGTACCGACACCATTCCCGCCCTCCTCCGCGACCTCGCACCCACCACCACCAGGCGACCCGCCGCTCGCGCGGTGGCTGGAGCCGGAGACGGGCAGGAGCTGCTTCGCAGCCTGGCGGGACTCGACGACGACGAGCGCGCCCGCAAGCTACTGGAGATGGTCCGCGGCCGAGTGGCCAAGGTGCTGGGCCACGCGTCGGCCCAGGCCATCGAGGCGGACCGGCCTTTCCAGGATCTCGGCTTCGATTCGCTCAGCGCAGTCGAACTCCGCAACGAACTGAACCTGACGACCGGGCTCAGGCTTCCCGCGACGCTCGTCTTCGACTACCCGACTTCACGCGCCGTAGCGGGGTACATCGACGGCGAGCTGGATGGAAGCGGGACGCGGGAGACGGAACAGCGTGGCAGCAGCCTCGCCGTGCAGGCCCTGGACGACGAGCCGATCGTCATCGTGGGCATGGCGTGCCGCTACCCGGGCGGAGTGACTTCCCCCGACGATCTGTGGGATCTCGTCGCTGAAGGCCGTGACGCGGTTTCCGGATTTCCGCTCGACCGCGGCTGGGACATCGACGGCGTGTACGACCCCGAGCCGGGAGTGCCGGGCAAGACCTACGCGAACGAGGGCGGCTTCCTCTACGACGCCGGTGACTTCGATCCGGCGTTCTTCGGCATCAGTCCGAACGAGGCCCTGATCATGGACCCGCAGCAGCGACTCCTGCTGGAGGCGTCCTGGGAGGCCTTCGAAAACGCGGGCATCGATCCCCGGTCCCTGAAGGGGACCAGGACGGGTGTCTTCGCCGGACTGATGTACCACGACTACGGCCAGGGAACGGAGGCCGCCGCGACCACGGGAGGCAGCCTGGTGTCAGGCCGCATCTCCTACACGCTGGGCCTTGAAGGGCCTTCCCTGACGGTTGATACCGCGTGTTCGTCGTCGCTCGTGAGCCTGCACCTGGCGGCCCAGGCGCTGCGGTCGGGCGAGTGCTCGATGGCACTGGCCGGCGGCGTGGCCGTGATGTCCACCCCGGACATGTTCGTGGAGTTCAGCCGCCAGCGGGGCCTGGCGAAGGACGGGCGGTGCAAGTCGTTCGCGGGTGCTGCGGATGGTGCTGCGTGGTCGGAGGGTGTGGGCGTCCTGTTGGTCGAGCGCTTGTCCGATGCGCGTCGGCTGGGCCATGAGGTGTTGGCCGTGGTGCGGGGCAGCGCGGTGAATCAGGATGGTGCGAG
>NZ_KB892085.1 GCF_000373645.1 Streptomyces sp. ATexAB-D23
CCCTTCAGCGAGTACGGGGCGATGCCCGACCGCTCCAGCGACTCCCACACGACCTCCAGCAGCAGCCGCTGCTGCGGGTCCATGGCAAGCGCCTCACGCGGCGAGATCCCGAACAGGCCGGCATCGAAATCCGCCACGCCCCCGACGAACCCGCCGACGCCCTGGTGACCGTCCCAGCCCCGGTCCGGGGGGAACGCCTCCAGCGCGTCGGTGCCGTCCGCCACCAGCCGCCAGAGCTCCTCCGGCGAGTTCACCCCGCCCGGGAAGCGGCAGCCCATACCGACCACGACCACGGGTTCGGTACCGGCGGATTCCACGCTGTGAAGGCGCTGCTTGGTCTCGTGAAGCTCAAGCGTGACCTTCTTCAAGTACCCGAGAAGCTTGTCCTCGTTACTCATCAAGCTCACCGCTTCCCGATCTCATGATCGATAAGAGCAAAAATGTCGTCGGACGTAGCGGCTTCGATCTTCGCCGAGATGTCCACGGCGCTCGTATCGGATGGCGCACCGTCCAGTCGTTTCATCAGTTGTTGCAGGCGCGTCGCGATCCTGAGCCGTGCGTACTCAGGGGCGGGCAGAGCCAGCAGGGCGGCCTCGATCCGGTCCAGTTCAGCTGCTATGTCCCGGATCTCGTCGCCCGACTCCCCACCCAGCTCGCCGAGCAGGAACTCGGTCAGGGCCAGGGTGGTCGGGTGGTCGAAGGCCAGCGTCGAGGGGAGCTTGAGACCGGTCTCGGCGGTGAGGGCGTTGCGCAGTTCGACGGCGGTCAGGGAGTCGAAGCCCAGGTCACGGAAGGCCTTCGACACCTCCACGGCCGCCGGNTCGGCGAACCCGAGCACGGCCGCTACCTGCCCGCGCACCACATCCATCACCAGCGAACGCCGGGCCACGTCCGACAGCCCGGCCAGCCGCTCGCCCAGTCCCCCGGCGTCCGCTGCCGGACGTTCCGCCCGACGCGGCGCGACCTCGTCCCAGAGACGGTTCGCGCGCAGGGCCGTCACGGACGATACGAACCGTTCCCAGTCCATGTCGGCCACGGCGAAGCAGCCTTCCGCCGAGCCCAGGATGTCGAGTGCGGTGTCGGGGTCGAGCGGTCGTACGCCGCCACGGTCCATCCGGGCCAGGACGGTGGCGTCGTCCGCCATCCCGCCTTCCGCCCACGGCCCCCACCCGATCGAGGAACCGGCCAGACCCTGCGCACGCCGGTACTCCACCAACCCGTCCAGCGCCGCATTCGCCGCCGCGTACGCACCCTGCCCCGCACCACCCCACAC
>NZ_KB892086.1 GCF_000373645.1 Streptomyces sp. ATexAB-D23
GTCCGCGTCGTCGCGTGAGCCCAGCACCTTCTGCTGCCAGACCGCGTAGTCCGCGTACTGCGCTGTCAGCGGCTCCAGCACCCTGCCGCTTCCTTGGGCGCCGGCGCTCCGTGCCTCGTAGGCCCGTGACAGGTCGTCGAAGAACACGGCTGTGGACCGGCCGTCCGTCGCGATGTGGTGCACCAGGAGGAAGAAGACCCAGGAGTCGTCGCCGACCTCGAACAGCGTTGCCCTGACGGGGATTTCGCTGTGCAGGTCGAAGATGTGGCGGGCGGCATCGGCCATTGCCTCGTCCAGGCCGCCGGGGGCCGTCTCGCGGCGTTCGATGAGCACGCGGGCGTCCGTGGCCGGGAGGACGTGCTGCCGCGGCTCGCCGTCGACCGTCGCGAACACGGTCCGCAGGGGGGCGTGACGTTCCACCACGTCGTTGAGCGCGGCTTCCAGGGCGTCGGCGTCCAGCGGGCCGGCCAGCCGAACGGCGATCGGGACGTTGTAGGCGGGGCCGGCGCCGTCGAGCTCGGCCAGCAGCCAGAGCCGGCGCTGAGCGAAGGAGACGGGAGCGTTGTCGCCGCCGGTCCAGGCGCCTGCGGTGAGGGGCGGGAGCGCGGGCCGGCCCTTGAGGGTGCTGATGTGCTGGGCGAGGCGTGCCGGGGTGGGGTGCTGGAACACGTCCCGGATGGTGAGCCGCAGGCCCAGGACGTCGGCGATGTGGTTGGTGAGGCGGGCCGCCAGCAGCGAGTGACCGCCGTGGGCGAAGAAGCTGTCGTCCACGCCCACGGGTCCCGTCGTGCCCAGGACCCGGCTGAAGAGCGCGACTGTGACCTCTTCGAGCGGGTTCCGGGGTGCACGCGCCGTGCTCACCGCCGCGACCGGCTCGGGCAGGGCGCGCTTGTCGATCTTCCCGTTGGGGGTGAGCGGGAGCCGGTCGAGCGGAGTCAGGTGGGCGGGGACCATGTGGTCGGGCAGCCGGTCGGTGAGGTGGCGGCGGACGTCCTCCGTGGTCACCGTGTCGGTGTCGATCACGACGTAGGCGGAGAGCTGGTCGTGGTGGGTGGTGACGGTGGCCTGCGTGATGTGGGGGTGGGTGAGGAGCGCGGTCTCGATCTCGGCGGGTTCGATGCGGAAGCCGCGGATTTTGACTTGGTTGTCGGCGCGGCCGTCGTAGTGGAGGTGGCCGTGGTGGTCGTGGTGGGCGAGGTCGCCGGTGTGGTAGAGGCGGGTGCCGGGGGGTCCGTA
>NZ_KB892087.1 GCF_000373645.1 Streptomyces sp. ATexAB-D23
CGCCTCTACCGCACCGGAGACCTCGCCCACTTCGACCACAACGGCCACCTCCACTACGAAGGCCGAGCCGACAGCCAAGTCAAAATCCGCGGCTTTCGCATCGAACCCGCCGAAGTGGAGACGGCTCTCCTGGCCCACCCGGCCGTCACCCAGGCCGTCGTCACCACGCACCACAAGCAGCTGTCCGCCTATGTGATCGGCACGGGTGCCGCCATGGAGGACATCCGCCGTCACCTGGCCGCCCGGCTGCCCGAGCACCTCGTCCCCGCCTACCTCACCCCGCTCGACCGGCTCCCTCTCCTGCCCAACGGGAAGACCGACAAGCGGTCGCTGCCCGAGCCGGTCGCGGCGGTGGTGTCGGAGCGTGCGCCGCAGAGCCAGCTCGAAGAGGTCGCGGTCGCTCTCTTCAGCCGGGTCCTGGGCATGGAGAGCCCGGTGGGCGTCGAGGACAGCTTCTTCGCTCACGGCGGTCACTCGCTGCTGGCGGCCCGCCTCACCAATCACATCGCCGAGGTCCTGAACGTCCGGCTCACCATCCGGGACGTGTTCCAGCACCCCACCCCGGCACGCCTCGCCGCGTACATCGCCTCGCTGAAGGGGCGCCCGGCGCTCCCGCCCCTCACCGCCGGTACCTGGACCGATGACCATGACGCCCCGGTGTCGTTCGCCCAGCGCCGCCTGTGGCTGCTGGCCGAGCTGGACGGCGCCAGCACCGCCTACAACGTCCCGATGGCCGTACGCCTAACCGGTCGGCCGGACGCCGATGCCCTGGAGGCCGCGCTCAACGACGTGGTGGAACGCCACGCCCCCCTGCGGACCGTGTTCGCGACCGTGGACGGCGAGCCGCGACAGCGCGTCCTGCCTGCGACGGAGGCCCGCATCGCCCTTCGGCGCCGGGCATCCACGCCGGAGGCCCTGGACGGCGACCTGGAAGCGGCGGCCCGCCACCGGTTCGACCTCACCTCGGAGAACCCCCTGCGGGCGACCCTCTTCGATCTGGGTGACGGACACGTCGTCCTCCACCTGCTGGTGCACCACATCGCGACGGACGGCCGGTCCGCCGGAGTGTTCTTCGACGACCTGTCACGGGCCTACGAGGCACGGAGCGCCGGCACCGAAGGAAGCGGCAGGGTGCTGGAGCCGCTGACAGCGCAGTACGCGGACTACGCGGTCTGGCAGCAGAAGGTGCTGGGCTCACGCGACGACGCGGAC
>NZ_KB892088.1 GCF_000373645.1 Streptomyces sp. ATexAB-D23
GCGGTGACGGCGGTGGCCGGTTCGGGCTGCTTACGGTTCAGCGCCGCCACGGCGAACGCGTCCTCGTCGCTCTCACCGATCGCGCCCACAAGGCTTGCGTCGGGGCCCAGCTCCAGGAACCGGGTGACGCCCAGTGCCTTCAGACGAGTAACGGCGTCGGCGAAGCGGACCGTGCCTCGGACCTGGTCGGCCCAGTACGACGCGGTGAACTCCCCAGTCAGCTCACCCGTCAGCGTCGACACGATCGGAATGTCCGGGGTGCCGTACGTCAACTCGCCCGCTGCGGTAGCGAAGTCCGCCAGCATCGGGTCCATCAGGTGCGAGTGGAAGGCGTGGCTGACGTCGAGCCAGCGGCCCTGACGTTCGGTGAGCTGGGCAGCCACCGCTTCGACCGCCTCGCGCGTACCCGACACGACGACCTGCCCCGGAGCGTTCACCGCCGCCACCGAGGCACCCTCCACCAGCAGCGGGGTGACCTCGTCGGGGGTCGCCCGTACCGCCCACATCGCACCACCCACCGGCAGCGCCTGCATCAAACCGGCACGCGCGGCAACCAGCCGGCACGCGTCGGCCAGGGAGAGCACCCCGGCGACATGCGCGGCGGCCAGCTCACCCACGGAGTGGCCGACCAGGTAGTCCGGGCGCACTCCCCACGACTCCACCAACCGGAACAACGCCACCTCGACCGCGAACAGCGCGGGCTGCGCCCAACCGGTGTTCCTCAGGGAATCCGCATCCGTGAACATCACCTCACGCAGGCCCTCGAAGTGCTCACACACCTCATCCAGGGCAGTGGCGAACACCGGGAAGGAAGCCGCCAGCTCCCGGCCCATACCGACCCGCTGACCACCCTGACCCGAGAACACAAACCCCGTCAGNCCATCACGGGCCACGACCGGCGCCAACTGCTCGCCCAGCTCCCCCGTACCGGTGCCGAAGACAACAGCCCGGTGCTCCAGCGCGGCCCGGGTCGTCGCCAGCGACAGGCCGACATCGGCCGCGTCCAGACCCTCTGCCCCGGCCGCCAGCCGCCGCGCCTGCTCCGCGACACCAGCCGCCGTCTTCGCGGACACCAGCCACGGCACCACCGGCAACACCACATCCGAGGCCACCGGCTCCCGCGTAAGCTCCGGCGCCTCCTCGATGAT
>NZ_KB892089.1 GCF_000373645.1 Streptomyces sp. ATexAB-D23
TTCCCCGGCCAGTACTACGACCCGGAATCCGGCCTCCACTACAACGTCTTCCGCCACTACGACCCGGAGACCGGCCGCTACGCCTCCCCGGACCCCCTGGGACTGGCGCCGGCACCCAACCCCGTCACATACGTGGACAACCCGCACCAGTGGACGGACCCGCTCGGCCTGTCCCCGTATAAAGAAGACGGAGGAAACGCGGAGGTCGATCCCCGAAAGCTCGATTACCTGTTCAACAAGGACATCAAACCGAACTCGCATAATTCACCGAGGGCACTCCAGAACGAACTGCAACTCAACCGGATCAGAGTACCGGACACTCCAGAGATGCGGCAATACGTCACCGATCATCCGACTCATTCCGCCCAACAGCGGTTCGGGCGCACATTTACCAATGAGTGGCCCGGCGGAAGTGGTGATTTCGGCGTTACCGAATCCTTACTCTACGGCCCGCACGGAGCACTTGGAGTCAAGAGCACCTGGCAGATTCTGCCGGACGGTGGACGTAGACTCTCCACAGTCATCTTCCGCGGCAGTGGCCCGGGTGTCAGCATTCACGACTAGCCGACCCACTGGCAGCCTCGCAGTGGAAAGTAAAGGCAGACATGTACCGCGAGTTCCTCACCCCCAACGACGATGACGTCTACGAGGCCATCGACGAATGGTCTGATTCAGACGAAAACGGCACACGGGTGCTCACCCTGCAGGACGACTCAGGAAAATCTGTCGTTTTCTCCTACGACGCGCTGGCGAGATCAGTAAGGGTCCGCTGGGTGGACGATCAGGGTGTCGAGATGCTGGATCTCTTTCGCGAAGGTGCGACGCGCCTTTCCTTCGCCTCGGGGCAGACAGTCAAACAAATTTTCATCGACTTCCATACGGGCGAGTGCGCGGGCACCATGGAAATCCTGGTGACACCCCACTTTTCGGTGAGCGACCGCCTTCTGTTCCAGTAGGAAGAACTTCCCTTTCTCCGCAGCCGGAAGGGAACAACGTTCCGGCCCTCGTCCGACGACCCGCGCCCCAAGGACCCGTCCCCGTTCCGGGACCACATCGACATCGCGCGCCCCTCCGGGCCCCACGGAACGAGGTCTGAGCTCCGACGCGTCAGCCCGCCGGTCCCGCAGCCCGGGTCCCCGTCACCACGGTCGCGTACCGCTCCTCGCAGGAGTCGACGCGCGCCACGAGCCCACTGTCCGCCAGGACCCCTGCGGCGCGTTCCGCCTGCCGCTCGCTCGTCTCGGCGAGAAGGCTGCCGCCCGGGGCCAGCCAGTGGGGGGCCTCGGCGGCGACCCGGCGCAGGACGTCGAGGCCGTCGCCGCCGCCGTCGAGCGCGACGAGCGGTTCGTGGACACGGGCCTCGGCGGGCAGCAGGGCGACGTCGCCGGTCGGTACGTACGGCACATTGGCGAGCAGCACGTCCACCCGCCCGCGCAGGGTGCCGGGCAGGGGGGCGAAGAGGTCGCCCTCGTAGACCCGGCCCCGGTCCCCGAGGTTGCGCCGGGCGCAGCGTACGGCGGCGGGCTCGACGTCGGCGGCGTGGAGTTCGACCCGGTCCAGGGCGGCGGCGAGCGCGGTGCCGAGCGCGCCGGAGCCGCAGCACAGGTCCACGACGACGGCCGGGTCGGGTGCGAGGGCGGCGGCCCGGTCGATCAGGAACTCGGTGCGGCGGCGGGGTACGAACACGCCGGGGTCCACGGCGATCCGCAGCCCGTTGAACTCGGCCCAGCCGAGGACGTGTTCCAGGGGGTGACCGGCGGCGCGGCGCTCCGCCATGGCGGTGAGTTCGGCGGGGCCGGCGGCGGTGGCGGCGATGAGAGCGGCCTCGTCCTCGGCGAAGACACAGCCGGCCGAGCGGAGGGTGGTGACGAGGGAGGAGAGGTCGGACGGTGACAACGGGACCGGCATGGTGCGGAGCCTTTCGGAGGAACGCCGAGGGGTGCTCCGCGGCCGGTCAGGTCCGGTCGGCCACGCGATCGCTGGGGGTGAGCACCCCGGTCGATACAGCGGTAATGGGTCCCACCTCCTTGGTCATGTCCCCGTGCGGGGATGCGAAAGACTACCCCAGATCCGCTCAGCGCTTCCGGGGCCGGTAGTCGTTGCCGCCGTCCACGAGGCGGTTGTGAACGGCGATCGACCTGTTGGCGGCGCGGATGTCCCGTATCTCCGCGCTGTGGTGCCGTTCGATCTGCTGGCCGTCGAAGTTCTCCGTACGGCGTCGGCGCTGCTGCAACGTCAGCTTCACGATCAAAAGGACGATCGTGCCCAGGAGCAGCCCGAGCAGTGTGAGGACCGCGTACATCGTGTCCCTCCCCCATTCCCCCGGTCACGGCCTCGGCGGTCCCCCGTCGGCCGGCCGGTGGGGCACGTGATCTCCACATCATTGTCGGTGATCGACAACGTCCAGTCCAGGCCCCACATCCTTACACCAGCGGACAGCGGGTTCCCGTGTAGATGGTGGGCATGCAGCGGTTGCAGTGGATGCAGCCGGACACGGTTGCCGCGTCGCCGGCGATACGGCGCAGCAGGTCGGGTTCGTGCAGCAGGGCGCGGGCCATGGCGACGAAGTCGAAGCCCTCGGCCATGGCACGGTCCATGCCCTCCCGGTCGGTGATCCCGCCGAGGAGGATCAGCGGCAGGTCCAGGGCGGCCCGAAAGCGGCGGGCGTCCTCCAGCAGATAGAGCGGCCGGTAGGGGTACGTACGGAAGAACGCGCGCCCGAGGGCCCGGATGGCGACGCGTTGCGGGAGCGGGAAGTTGGCCGCGAACTCGGTGACGGGGGCGTCGCCCCGGAAGAGGAACATGGGGTTGAGCAGGGAGCTGCCGGCGGTGAGTTCGAGGGCGTCGACGCTGCCGTCGTCCTGGAGCCAGCGAGCGACCTGAAGGCTCTCCTCCACGGTGATCCCGCCGGGCGCCCCGTCCTTCATGTTCAGTTTCGCGGTGATGGCGAGCCGGTCGCCCAGCACTTCGCGTACGGCCCGCGCGATGTCCAGCGCCACGGTGGCCCTGGCCCGCAGGGACCCGCCGTAGGCGTCGGTACGCCGGTTCAGCCGGGGGCTGAGGAAGGCGCTGGCCAGGTAGTTGTGGCCGAGATGGATCTCCACCGCGTCGAACCCCGCCTCGGCCGCGAGCAGCGCCGCGTCGGCGTGGGCGGTCACCACCCGGGCGATGTCCTCGGCGGTGGCGGCCTTGTTGCGGCGCATGCTGAGCGCGTTGAACCCGCTCATCGGCGCGAGAGAGGCCACCCCGTTGGACCGCCCGTCGGCCACCGGCCCGGCATGCCCTAGCTGAGCGCAGACCGCGGCCCCGGTCCCGTGCACCGCCTCGGTCAGCCTCCGCAACCCGGGCAACGCCTCGCGCCGCATCCACACCTGCCGCCGCTCGGTCCGCCCCTCCGGCGACACCGCGCAGTACGCCACGGTGGTCATCCCGACACCACCCTCGGCGGGGCGCAGGTGGTAGTCGATGAGCTCCTCGGTCACGAGTGCCTCGGGGGCGGCCCCTTCGAAGGTGGCCGCCTTGATGACCCGATTGCGCAACCTCAGCGGCCCCAGCCGGGCCGGGGCCAGCACATCGGGTACGACGCGTTTCTCTCCGCCCGCCATGGGGCGCAGCATGACACGGACCTGACGATTAGTCAGTAACCGTGCGCGACCCCGCCCCGAGCCGCCGGCACGGCAGGGCACGCTCCCTGACACCCCCGTGCCCGTCGGGCTCCACCCGGTACAGCCGGGCCCGGTCCGTGCGCGTCACGGCCTCGACCAGCCGCCCGCCGTCGCCGAAGAGCGCCCCGGCGCCGTCCTCCACCGCCCACCCGGCCGACAGTGCGCCGGCCGCCACCGCGGCCCCGTAGGACGGGCGGCGGCCCGGCTCGCTGTCGTAGTGCGGGCAGACGGATCCGGGCAGGAGGCCCAGCCCGTCGGGAAGGTGGGTCAACGGCCCGAAGGAGTCGGTGTGCGAGCCCTCGGCCCAGCAGTTGGCGCCCGCGCTGATCCCGCACAGCAGCACTCCGCGCTCGTACGCCTCGCGCATCAGCCGGTCCACTCCGTGCGTACGCCAGACGGCCAGCAGGTTGGCGGTGTTGCCGCCGCCCACGTAAAGGACGTCCTGAGAGAGCAGGAACGCGCGCAGGGCGTCGTCGTCCAATTCCCGCCGGAACAGCTCCAGTACACCGGGTTCGCAGGGGCGCGTCCGAAAGGCGTGGTGGAACCGCGCGATGTACTCGGGAGCATCACCACTGGCCGTCGGCACGAAGCACACCCGTGGCCGCGGCCTCGCCACCCGCCCGAGTACCCAGTCGTCCAGCAGCCCGTCGTCGTCGGCGGAGAACCCGCCTCCGAGCAACGCGATCCGAGGCTCGGCCCCGGCGCTCAACGCACGCCCTCCGCGCCCTCGAAGGTGCGGGCACCGGCCTCCCACCGCAGTCCCGGCGGCCGGGCCCGGCCCGCCACGGACCCGGGCCCCGCGCCCTCGAAGGGCCGCCGCCACACTTGAACACCGCCGGTCCGCGCCATGCCTGCCCTCTTGGTCGGCCACCTCGTCCGGGGGCAGCCACTCGACCGCCGTCCGCTCGTCGGACAGCCTCTCGTACCCGCCTTCGGTGCGACAGCGAAATACCGGTCGCGCGCGCCTCCGGGCTGCGCCCAGGTGCCGCGGCCCAGTCGCGTCCCGCCATCGCTCCCCCTGCCGAAGTCCCCTCCCGGACAGGGGGGTTGGAGCCCGCCCGAAGCGGGTAGCACTAGGCGATGGTCACTATCGCCATCGTGGCTCTGGCATGTTTCGCCATCCCGGCTGCCGCCCTCCTCCTCCTGGCCCCGAGCATCCGGCACCAGAACGAGGCCGACACAGAAGCGGACGAGACCCGCAAGGCACGGGCGACGAAAGCCGGCTGGCGCGTCCTCGAAGACGCCTCCGCCCTTCCGGAGCCGGTGCGTCACAACACCCGAGGCGGTGTGCGGGTCCTGATGCTGGCCCATCGGCGCGCCGAGGACGTCGACATCTGGGCGGTCGCCCGGGAGACGATGGCGTTCGGAGGCGCCCGGCGCCAGTCCCTCTCCGCCCATCTGCTGCCCGTGCACCACATCGAGGACACACCGTCGATGTACGTGACCCTCCGGCGCGGCGGTTCCGCCCCCGCGGCGCAGAACCCTGACCTGTTCGACCGCCGCTACGAGATCGTCTCCGACGACACCGACCGCGCCCACGCGTTCGTGACGGAGGAGATGCGCCTCATGACGCGCCGGCTGAACCTGGACGGCTGGGATCTGGAGCACGGGATGCTGACCGTGTGGTTCGACGGAATGTTCCAACCGGCCTCCCTGCAACGCCGTCTCCTCGGCCTGGCGCGCCTGGCGAAGGCCGTATCCGGCCGGCCGGCCGCCTGACCGGCAGACGCACCGGGAGGACGCCCGGGGGAAGCCGGCCGGCTACGCGCTCTCGGCGCCGGCTCGGCGGAGGTCTCCCGCGCCCTGACCCGGCCCGCCGCGCGGGTGGGGCGGACGTGCCGCGGCCGGCCGGCCGGCGAGGTCGCGGCGGGAGAGCGCACCGGTCTTGCGCATGGCGCGGGCGATGTGCTGCTCCACCGTCCTGGGCGACAGATGGAGGGTCGCGGCGATCTCCCGGTTGGTCAGGCCGGACACAGCGAGCTGAGCCACCTCCGCCTCCCGCGGGGACAGTTCGTCGGCGTGCGAGGGGCGGCCGGGAGGGCGGCCCTTCTTCACCGGCCGCTGTGTGCGCAGCAGGGCTCTTACCCGCGCCGCGTCCCATCCGGCGCCCAGCTCGGTGAAGGTCCGGGCGCAGCTCTCCAGCTCGGCCACCGCCGACGGGGTGGAGAGGCGGCCGGAGCCGGGATCCGGCGGCGTGGCGGTGTCCCCGCCCTGTTCGGCCGGCCCGGCGGGCGCGTCGGTGCCCGCCGCGAGGACACAGCGCGCGGCGCCCTCCGCGGTCAGTGCCCGGCTGTAGGGGCGGGGCATGGCCGCGAACGCCGCCGCGGCCTGCCGGTAGAGCGCGGCGGCTCGGAAAAGCTCGTCCGGCTCCTCCCGGGCGAGCGCTGCCGTCTCGGCCAGAACGGCTCTGCTCCGGATCAGCGCGGCCTGCGCGGCGGGCGCGTCACGATGGCCGAGGCCCTGGGAGAAGGTCCGGACCATGGCGTGCGCGGCGGTTTCATCGCCCGCGCGGGCCACCGCCTCCACAGCCCACGGCAGGAGTTCGCAGCCCCACGTCCACACCCCCTTCCCGGCAAGGGCGGTCCAGGCGGCGCGCGCCTGTTCCGCCGCGGCTTCCACCTCCTGGCGGGCCAGGGCGAGGCGGATCGCGGCACCGGCCGTCGTCGCGGCCAGGGGCACGGGAAGGCTCTCGGCCCGGGTGGCCCCGCGCTGGGACAGCCAGGGCCCCACCTCGCCCCAGTCGCCCTCGGCGAGGGCGAGCAGGCCGCGCACGACGTAGGCGTCGGAGGCGAGGAACGGCATGTCGGCGGTCGCCGCGACGAAGTCCTCGCACCGCCGCGCCAGCCCCTGCCACCGGCCGGTCCACCACTCGTGGAGCAGCCGCGCCCCCAGCGCGGTGTGCTCCTGGTAGGGCGCACCACTGCGTGCGGCCAGATCCAGTCCTTCCGCGAGCAGTTCCTCCCCCCGGTCGTGGAAGCCGAGCCAGACCGCGGAGTTCGCGGCGTTGCACAGGCCGCGTGCCGCCTGCCGGGCGCACGCGGGGTCCGTGTCCTTCCCGGACAGTTCCTCGACCAGCTCCCACGCCCCCGGGTCGGCACAGCTCAGGGCGAGGTCGGCCCGGTTGGCGAGGACCGCTGTGCGCATGGCCTCGTCCCCGGCGGCGTCCGCGACGGAGACGGCCTCGGCCAGCCACTTCCGGCCGGCCTCGATGTGGTTCCCGGGCACGAACGTACTGGACAGTGCCGCCATGGCGCGGGCGGCCAGGCCCGGCCGGACCTCGCGCAGTTCGACGGCGGCGATCTCCAGTGCCTGGTGTCCCTCGGGCCCCCGGCCCATCTGGTTGGCCAGCATCAGGCCCAGGTCGAGCCGCAGCTCGCCGCGGATCGCCGGGGGCAGGGACGCGTCGCGCACGAGCTGTGCGAGCACCTCGACGGTCTGGTCCGAGCGCAGCCCGGTCACCGCGCTGCGGGCGAGGAGCGGTGCGAGACGGGCCCGGCTCCGCGGGGGCGGGCCAGGCATGGCCAGGGTCCTCTCCAGCAGGGTGACGGCCTGCTGGTGCAGGCCGGCCGCCGCCGCGGCCTCGGCCGCCTTCTCCACCGCCGCCAGCCATCTGCCGGTCTCGCCGGCCGCCCGGTGGTGTTCGGCCACTTCCGCCCAGGGCACGGGCTGTCTGCGGCGCAGTACGCCCGCGGCCCGGCCATGCAGGTCCTGGCGGACGGGGCCGGGCACGCAGGCCCGAACGGCCGGGGCGGCCAGCGGGACGGCGAAGCCGTAGTGGCCTTCGGCAGGTTCCGCAAGGGCCGCCTTCTCCAGAGCCGCGAGCAGCGCACCGGCTCCCGCCCCGGGTCCGAGCCCCGACACCGCGATCAGCTCGTCCCGGTGGGCGGGGGCGCCGAGGACGGCGGCCGCCCAGACCACCGGCCGGTGTTCCGGGGGCAGCGCGTGCGTACGGCTCAGTACAAGTTCCGCGAGACGGGTCGGTACGTCGGCCGCCTCCACCTCGGCCGCCGTGCCTGTGAACGCCGGTTGCCGTTCCCTCAGTACGGAGAGGAGGTCGACGACCACCCGGGGCACGCCGCCGCTGAGCTCGTGCAGTCTGCGCACCGCCTCTGCGGTGCAGGGCCCGTTCAGCGCCTCGTCGGCGGCCTGGCGGACGCGTGCCTCGTCCCAGGGCGTCAGCCGGTGCCGGAGCAACCTGAGCCGCGAGGGGTACGTGATCGGCGTGCCGCCCAACGGCATTCCGGGTACGGGCAGTTCCTCGGGCCGGTAGGCCACGGCGGCGGCCGAGCCGGACCCCAGCTCACCGAGGACGCGGCGCAGCCACCGCAGTTCTTCCTCGTCCGCCCGGTGGACGTCGTCCACCAGCCACAGGGCAGGTGCCCGCAGGGTGCCGTCCTCGCCGGGCGGCCCGGCGTCGGCTCCGCACCGCCACCGCACGGTGTGCGGCGTCCCGGGCAGGCCGGCCAGTGCCTGGAGCAGGTGGCTCTTCCCCTCGCCGGCGGCACCTTCGACGTACAGCAGGACCGGTTCGGCGTGCTCGCCCGTGAGGGTGCGGGCCAGGAGCCGCAGAGCGGAACCACGCGTCTCGATCACGTCATCACCCTCGCTACTCGTTCTTCCGGAAGGTGCGGAGACGGCGCGCCGGGCCCTCGCCCCGCCGGGCCCGCACCGTACCAAGGCGGAGGCGGAGGCGGAGGCCGCGGGTGTTCAGTCCGGCCAGCGCCACTCGACGCCATGGACGCCCGGTGCCGACTTCATCGGCAGCAGGTGGGTCGTGTGGAGGCCGTCGAGGGCCGCGAGCTGCCGGCTGGGCTCGGCGCCGAGGTGCCTGCGGTAGTAGTGCCAGCACGTCGCCGGCACGGCCGAGGGGTGGAAGCGGACCTGGAGCAGGTAGGTCTGCAACGGGGTGGTGACGCGGGACTCGTGCTGGTGGGAGACGCCCCCGGTAGCGGCAATGCGGACGGTGTACTCGACGACAGCGGTCTCGTTTCTGGCCAGTGGGCGCCCGAGCGGAATCTCGGCGACCACACAGTTCGGCTCCGGCCGGAACCAGGTGCGCGGAGGCGGTCCCGAGGGAACGGTGACGTCGAACGCGTCGTCCTTCGCCGCGTCCAGGGTGTGGACGACCGTCAGGTGGCGCGCGTTGGTGCGGGCGGCTCTGACCGCGACGGTGACGCGTACCTCGTCCACGAGGCGGTGCTCGTTGACGCGGACCGCCTCGTGGACGACCAGCCGCCGCAGGCCGGCGTTGAGGTGCGGGAAGGCGTCGCCGAGGGCCCTTTCGACGTCGGAGTTCTCGCCGTAGACGCCACGTACGGCGGCCGGGTCGTGGGGTGGGACCCAGCCGCGCGGCCGGCGCCGCAGCAGGGACCGCAGAGCGCCACCCGGCAGGCCGAGGAACGGCTCCAGGGCGTCGACGGCGCGCAGGGACTGCGACCTCTCCGGCTGGCTGCGGCCGCTCTGCCAGTAGCTGAGGGTGGCGACACTGAGGGTGATTCCGTGCGACTTGAGATGATCGCGTACGACCTCCAATGACAGCTCACGCCGCTGGAGAGCCGCCTTGAACGTGGTCGCGAACAACGTGTCCGGGTCGTCGGTGCGGGGAGCGTTCGCCATGGCGTCTTCCAGCGGTGGAGGGTCTGTCTTCGGACGGAGGTCGGGGTTCTGGGCCCGAGGCCCGGGGGCGTCCCCCGGGAAGCAGCCGGGGGCCGCCCGCCCTGTTGCGTGAACGGCCCCCGGCCCTGCCTGCCGCGGATGTGATCAGTTGGTGTTGAGCGTCAGCCCGTAGTACTGAAGGGCGTCGCCGAGGGGCTGGAAGTACGAGGAGCCGCGGGAGTTGACCCCACCGGTGCACTGCTGGTTGGTCGGGCCGCCGGAGGTCATGCCCTGGGCCTGGTTGCCGGAGATGTACGCACCACCGCTGTCACCGCCTTCGACGCAGACGCTGGACGCGCCCAGACCGGTGATCACCGTGTCGGGGCCTCCGTTGAGATCGACGTACGTGACGGTGTTGTTGTACGAGGTGATCGAACCGCAGGTCCAGCCGGTGGTGGCACCGGACTTGCAGATCGCGGAGCCGACGGCCGCCCGGTTGCCGCCGTTGACGGCGATCGTCGAGGTGCTGCCCTGGCCCCAGGTGCCCACAGCGGTGACGATCGAGTGGCCGGAGTTGAGGGTCGCGATGCCCATGTCGACGCTGTTGCTGCCGAGCTTGTAACGGGTCTTGGAGCCTTGGGCGAAGGCCGTTCCGTCGTAGCGCAGGGTGTTCACGACGCAGTGCCCCGCGGTCACCAGGTACTGCCTCCCGGAGCTGTCGTGCGCCCCGTAGCCGACGGAGCACCAGCCGCTGGTGTTGTTGAGCGTCATCTTGCTGCCGGGGTAGATCGCGGTTTTGGCTTCGAGCTGATCCTGGCCGCGCACGATCTCGACGGCCGCGCCCTGTTCGGCGGCCTTGGCGAGGAACGCCTTGGCGGCGGCCCCCCGGTCGTTGTTGACCTTGACGGTCACCTTGTCGGCGGCCAGGTCCACGGACCAGGAAGCCACTCCGGAGGGGACCTTCTTCGCGGCGAGGGCGTCCAGCCGGGACTTGACCTCGTCGAGCGCCGCCTGCCCTCTCGCGGGCACCCGGGCCGCGAGGCCGGCCTTCTCCACCTTGGCCGCCTCGGCCTTGTCGCCGACGTTGACGGTCAGCCTGCCGGAGCCGTCGAAGAAGGCCCCGTCGTCGGCTATGCCGCTCTTCGTGAGCGCGGCCAGCCTGGCCTGCTGGGCGCCCTGCCGGTCCACTCGTTCGGTCGCGGCCTTCTCACTCACACCGAGCGAAGCGGCCAACGCCCGGACCATCTCGGGCTGGTAGCGGGGGGCGGACTCCGTCTCCTGTGCCTGGGCCAGGGTCTGGGTTCCGAGGACTGCCGAGGCCGAGAGCGCGATGCCCAGCGCTGCCATGCGGTACTTACGGGAGTTACGCACGTTGATCCCTTCTGATGGCAGCCAGAAACTCAAGGGGGGTGTACACCGGAATGCACGAACAACGCACCGGCGAAGGCGGTTTCTGGCCGACGGAGAGTCATCGACTCGCCGCGAACGGAACTATTGCCCAGCGATCGAAGGGATTTCAATACGCGTGCGGCGGGAATATTTCTTAACAGAGTCCGCGGCATTCCTGTTGAATGGAAATCAAGCGAAAGGGCGTCACCTGACGCCCTTTCGGGAACGGGTCACGCCCAGCGGTGCCGCCCGCCCCGGACCCTAGAGGAATCGGGCTCGTCGTTACATCAGGAGGGCGGATTCACGTATACGCAGAAAACCCGGCGCACCCAGGGGCTCAGCCGATGGCCCGGGATACGTATGGGTGATTGACCGTTCCGGATATTCGGGAACCGGGCGGCTTCGTACGCCGGCGGAGGCCGGTCAGCGACCGCACGGGCACGAAGACGAGCGGTCGCCGAGGAACGAACCCTCCGCACCACGATCATGGCGGCGGGCCGGGAAACGAGAGCGTGACAACCTCAGAAGCGAGGGAGCGGATGCGGCATGCGACGATGTCAGGATGTCTCGCCGATCACGCTTCCTGTCGTGGACTGCCCCAGCAGCCGTGTCTGCCGTTCTGCTCGGCCTATTCATCTACGCCCAGGACGACAAGGGTGATTCCGAGGTCTTCCCGGCCAACACCGAGGCCACATCACCCGCGGTGGCCCGGACTGTGCGTGAGCACCTTCATCTGTCCCGCCCGTCGGGGAAGGAGAAGACGGTGCGGATGACCGTGGACGGCATCCTGCGCGGACAGCACTACAACTTCGTCGCGGGCACCCTGGACTTCCTTGACGATGAGAGTGAGGTCATCGACAGGGTCCCGTTCCACGACGGGGGTCTGGCCGACGGACCGACAGAGAGTTCGACCAGCGAGCACGTTCCGCACCAGCGCCTCGACGACATCTCCTCGGTCGAGCTTGGACCTGGACTGAAGTTTTCACAGTGGCGTAGCAAGCCGTAGAGCGATGAACGAGGTCGACCGTGACCCATCTGGCGATCTGACCGTAAGACCATCACCACCGCAGTGAACGTCAGCGACATTACCCAGGCCCTCGCCCTCGTCGACGGGATCCCACCGGTGGCCGGGCGTCCGGGCCACCACGACATCTTCCTCCCATTGGCGTGCGGCCTGATCTGTCGGCGGCGACTCAAGAAGACCCACTCGTGATCCTGTTACGAGCTCATGAGGAACTCCGGATCACCCGAGCAGCGCGGGCTGCACATCTTCACGGGGCCGGCCGACACCTGGTCGGACGCCCTCCGCATCACCCGCGAGACCTGCGACACGGCCACAGCCTCGCAGCAGGCGGGCTTCCCGCTCCCCCGCCGGCGCCCGGACGGCCGCGGAGCGCGCGGCCTGCGCCCCGGCTGGGGCTTCGACTTGCCTGCCGCGACCGTGGACACCTGGCCGTACGGAGGGACGAACGCGGCAACGCGTTTCTGGCCTTCTGACCGACTCCGCCTTTTTCTACGTATCCGTAAATCGGCGGTCCGTATGGAATCGGCAGCGATTCACTCCCTAGAATTTCGACGAAGCCCGAAAGGCCACCATGCAGGCGGGAACGGTTCATCCACAGATGATTCCCGGTTCCGGCCCGGCTCCGGTGCCGGCGATTCGAAGACCACCACCCCTTCGAAGCCACTGCCACCGATCAGGCCATGGGCCGCGGCGAGAAAGCCCGCCGCGGCCCATGGTTCTTGGCGCAGACGCGTCGAGCGATCCGGGACGACGCCGACCCGCCCGGTACAACTGGCGAAGGCCGGGTCCGGGGCAGCCCGCGACACAACCACCGCCTCTTCGCGACGCGTCCGGGAGGCTGGGCAAACGTCGTGCCGTCGTGCGTGCGCACCTGCGGCGTACCGCCCAGAAGGGCATCGGCGACCCGGACCGCGTAGACCTCGGTCATGCGGCCGGCCACCTCGTCCGGAGTCAGCCACTCGACTGCCGTTGATTCAGCGGACAGTTGCTCGTATCCGCCTTCGGTGCGGCAACGGAAGACCAGGGCGACCATGCCGCGCGACGTATTCTTGTAGACACCGGTCAACCGGTCCACCCGCACCTCGATGCCGGTCTCCTCATAAACCTCGCGCCGGGCACCGTCCTCCGGAGCCTCGGCCAGTTCGAGCACACCCCCGGGCGGTTCCCAGGCCCCGTTGTCGGCCCGCCTGATCACCAATACCCGGCCGTCCTCCCGGACGACGACTCCGGCCACGGAAACGGAGTGGAGCGGTAGTGACGGGGTCTCCTGGCGGTTGTTACTCCCGTACGGGAGTCAAGCATCCCCCCTGTGGTCCCGGTGGCCCGCCGGCCGGCACACCTGACAGGACGCCTGCCCGGAAGAGCGTCCGGGGCAGGGCGACAATGAATCCCATGGGCCCCCTGCTGCACCTCGACCGCACGCTCGATGAGCTTGACCCGCCCCGCTGGGCGGCACCTCCCTCCGATGCGACCCGGTTGGTCCGCACGGTGCATGAGTTGCGGCGCGTTCCGCTGGGCGAACTCCGCCCGGCGGACCTGCGCACGCTCGTCTCCCAGCAGGTGGCGTTGCCGTTCGTTCTCCCTCTCGCAGTAAGGCTGTTGGTGGAGGAGCCGCTGCTCGACGCCTACTTCTACGAGGGCGACCTGCTGCTCGCCACCGTGAACGTGCCTGCGTCGGCCTGGGCTCTGCTGCCGGAGCCGGGAGCCCAGTTGCGTACCGCCATCGCGGCCCTGCCGGAGGCGGCAGTCGCCGAGCTGCCACGCGGCGCCGCCGAGGAGGTCGCCCGCTTCGTCGCCGGGCCCGAATCGCTGAGCCGACTGCGCCAATCCGCTGCCAAGACCCGACGTCGCCGTTCAGAGCGGGGAGTTGGGGACGCTCAGAGCGGGTAACACTATGCGATGGTCACCACCACCATCGTGGCTCCGGCATGTTCGCGATCGCGGCTTCCCTCCTCGCCCACCTGCGACCCGTACAACACGTCGAGGACACACCGAAGACGCACGTGGTCATCCGGAGGACCGGCCCCGCCCCGGCGGCACAGGAACCCGCCCCGTTCGACCGGGCCACCCTGCTACGCCACGAACCGCCGCACGGAACCGGCCCTCACCGCACGGCTTCGATGGCCTCGAAGATGTCGGCATCGGTCTCCTGCTGCCAACCCGGCAGCTCGGCCCAGTCCGCGACGTATCCGGGCTTCGGGTCCTCGAAGTGCTTGTACATCTGGGCCGTCCAGCACAGGGCGACGAACCGCCCCTTCTGCTCCCGCGACAGCCGCGCCGCCTGCCCACCACTCACCGCGAGGAACTGCCGCACCTGCTCGTACACGGCACCCGCCGCCTCCCGCTCCCACTGCGGGGTGTCGTCCCACGGCGTGACGTACCCGGCCTTCGGCTCCCCGGGAAAGTGCCGCCGCACACCGGCGATCCAGCTCTCCCGGAACAACCGCGCCCCTTCGGTCTGTGACATAACCACGCCTCTCCTCACAGTGTGTTGAGCACGCCGATTTCCGCCCTCAGCTCTGCCACACGCCGGTCGCGGCTCAAGGACCCGAACTCGTCGCACAGGGCTTGGAGTCTACGGGCGACATACCCGGACCCCGAGGCGCGCGCCAGGCCGACAGCCTCGTTTCCGTACGCGATCACCTGGTCCGGATCGCGCCGTTTCGCGCCGACGGCGGCCAGGTCGACAAGCACGGCGGCCCGTCGCCGGTAGGACTGCCCGGAGGCCAAAGCCGTTTGCTTGAGGGCCTCCTGCAAAGCCTGCTCCGCCAATTCCACACGACCGAGCTGCACGTATCGGGAGCCTCGCTCCTCCATGAGCCGCGCCCCGTCGAACCTCAGCCATCCGCCGCTGATGCCGCGCCCCGTCAAGTCCCGCACGCGCTCCGCCTGGTCCATCGCCCGCTCGCAGGCGCCCAGATCACCGAGACCGGCGTACGCCTCAGCCTGGACCGACGCGACCCAATGGCGCGTCGAAAGGTGAGTGTCGCCCCGTTCCGCCAGCCTCGCAGCGGCCCCGAGCATCTGTGCAGCCTGCCGATAGCGCCGCTCCGACATGTCGACGTAGGCGTGCCGAACGAGCGCACACGCCCATAGGTCGTACGCATCGGCGTCCTTGCTGACCGATGCCGCCAATGAGTACGAAGCTGCCGCGTCGGCGTACTTGCTGCCGTCGAAGGCCACCTCTCCGGCGAGCTGAAACAGGTCGGCCGCTGCGTTCAGCAGCGGACGGGGGCTCCCACGGTGCCCGGCGAGAGCCTCGGTAAGGGCCATCAGCTGGTCCCGGACAACGGGGTAGACAGATCCTTTGGAACGGGCCAGTTGATAAACCTGCCACAGATGGCCGTTCATGCGTGCGAAGTCGGCCGGCTCTCCTCGGCGTACGCCGTCGACGAGAGCCTCGGCCTCTTCCGCCGGCAGGGCGGTCAGGGCCCCGCTGATGGTCAGTATCCGAAGGAATTCACGGCGAATCATTTCGTCGGAGTCTCCCGCGTCGTGGGATTGTGCGGACTGGTGCCCGACCGCCTTCTGCCTTGCGACTCGCGGCGGCAGCAGAAAGCCATCCAGTTCATGGAGGCTGACCTCCAGCGCTAAAGCCAGGCGTCGTCTCTGGGCGGGCTGCGGCTGGATTGTGCCCCTCTCCCAGCGCCCGACCGTCGTACGGTCCACGCCCACCAGCTCAGCCAGTTTCTCCTGACTGTAGCCCAGCGTCCTGCGCCGCTCCGCCAGCCCCATGGCGCCTCCCTCACTCCGACTCCGACCGGCTCCGCGCCATGCCCGAATCTGCATCAAGAGTGCCGCATCGATGCCGTGGAGACCTGCGATTTCGCGCGATTTCCTGGTTGTCGAGCAGGACGGACGCACGGCCTCACCAAGGAGTTCAATCATGACCACGGGAAGAGAATCCCTGATGCAAGGGCTGGAACGCCGCACCCCAGCGCGGGACCAGGACACCGACACACGTGTCGTCATGACGCTCAGGGTCTCTCGCGACTCCGGCCGGACATGGGGGCCGAGGAGGGACGTGCGGGCGGGCAACGACCGGGGGGTGCCCGTCGGCTCCTGGATGTTCCCGCCGTGCACGTGCCCGCGCTGCGCCGGCCGCTCCATCCGAACGGCGCTGTGATGCGGTGCACGCTCTGGCACCGGGTGCCCGTGACCCTCGCGGTCGAAGCCCGCCGCATGGCGGTGTCCGGTTGCATCGACTCAGCCGTGCAGTGCCAACTCCCCGGCCACTCCCACGGCTCGCACTACGCGCTCCTTGACGAGGCCGGCCCCGACACGGCTCTGTGGCTCCGGTGGAACGGCACCGAAGTCGAGCTTCGCGTCCTCGCGGACTGTACGTCCATCGCCCCCCGCCACGACGGGGACGCCTGCTGCCTGTTCTCCGGCCACGCCGACCGGCATACGTGGGAGGACGTCCGTCCGCAAGAAGAGGCGAGATTCACACAGGGCGACCATCCATGTCACGGGCCCTCTGTTACCCCTCAACCGGACGCTTGATGAGCTGGTTTCGCCTGGGCAAGCCGCGGCCGGCGGATCTGCGCGAGCTCACCCCTCAGGACGGCTCCTGCGGACGCGCCTTCGAGCCAGCGGCCGTTCCGGGGCGCCCCCGGTCGGCGACACCCACAAGCCCCCTCAGCGAAACTCGTGCACCACCTGAATCCCACCCACGATATGCGCGTTGAAATCATCCAACTCCTCCGCCGGGACCCAAAGTTCCAGGATCGTCCGCCCGCCCGCCTGTTGTACGGGGTACCTGCTCAGGAAGTCCGACTCGACCTCGAAGCGGGTGACGTAGCCGACGCCGCTGTGCTTCACGTTCCAGTCGCGCGCGATACGGATCGCGTAGTCCTCGTTGAGGACCGGGTAGAAGATCGGCTGCTCGGGGAGCCTGGGCGGCCAGGCTCGCCAGTTCAGTTCGCGCACCAGGTCCAGCTCCTCGGGACCGGTGGGGCGCCACAGGGTCGTCGTTGCTTGTCGGCCGGTCATGTGGGCGGACGTTACCGGCCCCGGAATCGCGGCGGCCACGCGATTTCGGGGACCCGGCGCCGGGTACGCGAACGGCCCGGGGCCGGCGGTCGCCCGCCGACGGCCCCGGGCCGTTCGTCCAGCCTGCCCGTCGTTACAGCACCGGCAGCAGGTTCTTCAGCTCGAAGGCCGTGACCTCGCTGCGGTACTCCTCCCACTCGCGCTTCTTGTTGCGGAGGAAGAAATCGAAGACGTGCTCGCCGAGGGTTTCGGCGACCAGCTCGCTCTTCTCCATGAGGGAGATCGCCTCGCCCAGGTTCTGCGGGAGGGGTTCGATGCCCATCGCGCGGCGTTCCGCGTCGGAGAGGGCCCAGACGTCGTCGTCGGCGCCGGCCGGGAGTTCGTAGCCTTCCTCGATGCCCTTGAGGCCGGCGGCGAGGAGGACCGCGTAGGTGAGGTAGGGGTTCGCGCCGGAGTCGATGGAGCGGACCTCGACGCGGGCCGAGCCGGTCTTGCCGGGCTTGTACATCGGGACGCGGATCAGCGCGGAGCGGTTGTTGTGGCCCCAGCAGATGTACGAGGGGGCCTCGCCGCCGGCGCCCGCCGCGCGGGAGGAGCCGCCCCAGATGCGCTTGTAGGAGTTGACCCACTGGTTGGTGACGGCGGAGATCTCCGCCGCGTGCCGGAGCAGGCCCGCGATGAAGGAGCGGCCGACCTTGGAGAGCTGGTACTCCGCGCCGGACTCGTAGAAGGCGTTGCGGTCGCCCTCGAAGAGGGAGAGGTGGGTGTGCATGCCCGAGCCGGGGTACTCCGAGAACGGCTTCGGCATGAACGTCGCCTGCACGCCCTGCTCCAGCGCGACCTGCTTCATGACCAGGCGGAAGGTCATGATGTTGTCGGCCGTCGAAAGCGCGTCCGCGTACCGCAGGTCGATCTCCTGCTGGCCGGGCGCGCCCTCGTGGTGGCTGAACTCGACCGAGATGCCCATGGATTCGAGCATGGTGATGGCCTGGCGGCGGAAGTCCATGCCGACGTTCTGCGGGGTGTGGTCGAAGTAGCCGGAGCTGTCGGCGGGGGTGGGCCGGGTGCCGTCGACCGGCTTGTCCTTCAGGAGGAAGAACTCGATCTCCGGGTGGGTGTAGAAGGTGAAGCCCAGGTCGGAGGTCTTGGCCAGGATGCGCTTGAGCACGTACCGCGGGTCGGCGAAGGACGGCGAGCCGTCCGGCATCAGGATGTCGCAGAACATACGGGCCGTGCCCGGGGCCTCCGCGCGCCACGGCAGGATCTGGAACGTGCCCGGGTCCGGCTTGGCGATCATGTCCGACTCGTACACCCGGGCGAAGCCCTCGATGGCGGAGCCGTCGAAGCCGATGCCCTCGTCGAACGCCTGTTCCAGCTCGGCGGGGGCGACGGCCACGGACTTGAGGTAACCGAGGACATCGGTGAACCACAGCCGTACGAACCGGATGTCGCGCTCCTCAAGGGTCCTGAGGACGAATTCCTGCTGCTTGTCCATAGCCACATCCTTGCAGTTCAGACGGTCTGTGCTCCACCTCCCGGGGCTGGGGAGAGACTCCAGTATCGCGACCCCGGATTTCCCCCAGATTACGCACCCGACGTGACGTGGAGCACCCGGCCACCCACTACGATCGGCGCCCATGGTGCGAGCAGGGCCCAGCCGCCTCGCCACCGCCCCGCGCGCACCGGATTCCCGCTCTCCCCGTCCCCCTCATCGCCCCTTCGCAGAAGGACCCACGACATGAGCTACGACCGCAGGACCCGCATAGAGCAGATGCGCAGCGCCGACCGCGCGCGGGACCGCCGCAACCGCGTCCTGGTCATAGGCGCAGGCGCCCTCGTCGTCGCCGGGCTCGTCACCTTCGGTACGTACACGATCCTCGACAAGTCCGACG
Source organism: Streptomyces sp. ATexAB-D23 (assembly GCF_000373645.1). Classification (GTDB taxonomy): domain Bacteria; phylum Actinomycetota; class Actinomycetes; order Streptomycetales; family Streptomycetaceae; genus Streptomyces; species Streptomyces castrisilvae. The sequence goes on from NZ_KB892089.1 coordinate 18,558, forward strand.
CCTCGGCCAGTTCGATGAGCGGTGACGGCAAGGGCGCGAAGGGCTCGGACCAGAAGGACGGGGACCTGGCCACCGGGCCCATCGAGGGCGAGAAGTCCTGGGACGCGGCGAAGCTGGGCCGCGACCACGTCCAGGAGGACGTGAGGTACCCCATGAAGCCCCCGGTCGGCGGTGACCACAATCCCGTCTGGATGAACTGCGACGGCGAGGTGTACAAGAAGGCCATCCCCGACGTGAACGCCGTGCACGCCCTGGAGCACGGTTCCGTCTGGGTGACGTACACCAACGACGCGCCGGCCTCCGATGTCGACAAGCTCGCCGACCGGGTGTCGAGGACTCCGTACTCGCTGATGAGCCCCTACAAGGACCAGGCGGGTGCCATCATGCTGACCGCCTGGGGCAAGCAGGTCACCGTGGACGGCGCGGACGACCCGCGGGTGGCGCAGTTCTTCGCCCATTACGTGCAGGGCCCGCAGACGCCCGAGCCGGGCGCCGCCTGCACGGGCGGACTGAGCGCGCCCTGAGCCGTCACCGGCGCGCCCTTGTACGGAAAAGTTCCCCTGTGAAGTAAATGCACCCGAATGGCCGATAGCGGTCGCGTCCCCCGAACGGGCCCATGACGATGGGTTCGCTCGGGGACGCACGTACGGCTGCCCATCGGCACGCAGGAGGAATCCCCATGACCACCGCCAAGGACATCATGCACACCGGCGCCACCTGGATCCCGGCGCACGAGACCCTCGACCGCGCCGCCCAACTGATGCGTGAGCACCACGTCGGCGCGCTGCCCATCTCGGCCAGCGGCGAGGGGGACCGGATGATCGGCATCCTCACGGACCGCGACATCGTGGTCGGCTGCGTGGCCGAGGGCCGCGACCCGTCCAAGGTCACCGCGGGCGACCTCGCCCAGGGCACGCCCCGCTGGATCGAGGCGGACGCGGACGTGGAAGCCGTGCTCCGGGAGATGCAGAACCACCGCATCCGCCGGCTCCCGGTCGTCGAGGACAAGAAGCTGATCGGCATGATCAGCGAGGCCGACCTGGCCCGGCACCTCTCCGACGACCAGATCGCCGACTGGGCGGAACAGGTCTACGCGCGAACCTCCACCGGCTGATCCACCGCGGGCGTCGTTGCTTTTACCCGGCCCGCCAGGACATCGCGTCAGTCAGACGATTAGAGTGGGTCGCGTGCCTCAACTACGCCTCGCACTGAATCAGATCGACTCGACCGTCGGCGACCTCGCCGGCAACGCCGAGGCGATCGTCCACTGGACCCGGCACTCCGCCGAACAGGGCGCCCACTTCGTGGCGTTCCCCGAGATGGTGCTGACCGGTTACCCCGTCGAGGACCTGGCCCTGCGGTCGTCCTTCGTCGAGGCGTCACGCGACGCGCTGCGCGCGCTCGCCGCCCGCCTCGACGCGGAGGGCCTCGGGGAGCTCCCCGTCCTCGTCGGCTACCTCGACCGCTCGGAGTTCGCCGCGGAGCGCTACGGCCAGCCCGCCGGGTCGCCGCGCAACGCCGCCGCGGTGCTGCACCGCGGCGGGATCGCGCTGAACTTCGCCAAGCACCACCTGCCCAACTACGGCGTCTTCGACGAGTTCCGGTACTTCGTGCCGGGCGACTCGATGCCCGTCGTACGCGTGCACGGCATCGATGTCGCGCTCGCGATCTGCGAGGACCTCTGGCAGGACGGCGGCCGGGTCCCGGCGGCGCGCGCCGCCGGGGCCGGGCTGCTGCTGTCGGTCAACGCCTCGCCGTACGAGCGGGACAAGGACGACACCCGGCTGGAACTGGTGCGCAAGCGCGCCCGGGAGGCCGGCTGCACGACCGCCTACCTCGCGATGATCGGCGGCCAGGACGAGCTGGTCTTCGACGGCGACTCGATCGTGGTCGACCGGGAGGGCGAGGTCATCGCCCGCGCCCCCCAGTTCGCCGAGGGCAGCGTCATCCTCGACCTGGAGCTGCCGGCCGCCTCCGCCGACGCGCCGTCGGGCGAGGTCAACGACGGCCTGCGGATCGACCACGTGGTCCTCTCCGAGGAGCCGCTGGCGCCGTACGAGGCCGAGCTGGCCGGCGGTTACGCGGACCGGCTGGACGACGACGAGGAGCTGTACACGGCCCTCGTGGTGGGCCTGCGGGCGTACGCGGCGAAGAACGGTTTCAACAGCGTGCTGATCGGGCTCTCCGGCGGCATCGACTCCGCGCTGGTCGCCGCCATCGCCTGCGACGCGCTGGGCGCGCAGCAGGTGTACGGGGTCTCGATGCCGTCGAAGTACTCCTCGGACCACTCCAAGGGCGACGCGGCCGAGCTGGCCCGGCGTACCGGGCTGAACTACCGGACCGTCCCGATCGAGCCGATGTTCGACGCGTACATGGGGTCGCTGGGGCTCACCGGGCTCGCCGAGGAGAACCTCCAGTCGCGGCTGCGCGGCACGACGCTGATGGCCATCTCCAACCAGGAGGGCCAGATCGTCCTGGCCCCCGGCAACAAGTCGGAGCTGGCCGTCGGCTACTCGACGCTGTACGGGGACTCGGTCGGCGCGTACGGGCCGATCAAGGACGTGTACAAGACGTCGGTCTTCCGGCTGGCGAAGTGGCGCAACCGGGCCGCCGAGGAGCGCGGGCAGACGCCGCCGATCCCGGAGGCGTCCATCACCAAGCCGCCCAGCGCCGAGCTGCGGCCCGGCCAGGTCGACACGGACTCGCTGCCGGACTACGACGTGCTGGACCGCGTCCTGGAGCTGTACGTCGACCGCGACCAGGGGCTCGACGCGATCGTCGCGGCCGGTTTCGACCGGGCGCTGGTGGCGAAGACGCTGCGGATGGTGGACGCGGCGGAGTACAAGCGGCGGCAGTACCCGCCGGGGACGAAGATCTCGCCCAAGGGGTTCGGCAAGGACCGGCGGCTGCCGATTACGAATCGGTGGCGCGAGGCCGGCTGACGCGTCTGCGGATTCCGGGATACGCGAGCCCGTCCGGACCTGGGGTTTGTCCTCAAGCGCCGGACGGGCTCGATTTTGGCCGGCCGCCGCCGATCGAGTGCGGCCCGTTCCCGGCCCAGGTCCGTCCTCAACCGCCGGACTGGCTTGATATTGGCCGGGCTCCACTGATCAGGTGCGGTCCGTTCCGGCCGAGGTCTTGTTCTCAAGCGCCGGATGGGCTGGGTTTTGCGCGGCGTGGGCTCGGTTTTGGCTCGCCACCACCTTTGACCTGCCGCCGTCGCGGTCCAGGACGCCCGCCGTGACCGCCACCGCCAGGCCCGCCACCGCGAGGGCCGCGCCGACCAGGGCGGGGGACGTCCAGCCCCAGCCCGCCGCGATGGCCACGCCACCGAGCCAGGCGCCGCCCGCGTTGGCCAGGTTGAACGCGGAGTGGTTGGAGGCCGACGCCAGGGTCGGTGCGTCCTTGGCCTTGTTCATGACGAGCATTTGGAGCGGTGTGGTCGTCATGAAGCCGACGCCGCCCAGCAGCACCACCATCACGAGCGCGGCCCACTTCACCTGCGCGGCGAGCGGGAAGACCACCAGGACGACGGCGAGCGCGCCGAGCGATCCGTACAGCGTCGGGCGCAGCGCCCGGTCCGTGAGCGGGCCCGCGGCGAGGGCGCCCAGGGTCATGCCGATGCCGAAGAGCGCCAGTACCAGCGTCACGGAGGACTCGCCGAAGCCCATCGCCTCGGTCGTCATCGCCGAGAGGTAGGAGTACACGGCGAAGACCCCGGCGAAGCCGAAGACGGCGGTGAGCAGGCCGAGCAGCACCTGCCGGTTGCCCAGGGCGCGCAGCTCGTGGCGGACGTTCTGGTGGGCCTCGACCGGGATCCGCGGGATCAGCCGGGCGAGGGCGGCCATCGCGCAGACGCCGATGGCCGCGACCACCAGGAAGGTGGCCCGCCAGCCGAGGTGCTGGCCGAGCAGGGTCGCGGCGGGTACGCCGACGATGTTGGCGACGGTCAGGCCGAGGAACATCGTGGCGACGGCGCGCGCCCGGCGCCCCTCGGGGACCAGCCGGGAGGCGACGACGGCGCCGACGCCGAAGAACGCGCCGTGCGGCAGTCCCGCCAGCAGCCGGCCCACGATCAGCCAGCCGAAGCCGGGGGCGAGCGCGGAGGCGAGGTTGCCGACGGTGAACAGGGCCATCAGCAGCAGGAGCATCCGCTTGCGCGGGACGCGTGAGCCGACGGCGGTGAGCAGCGGGGCACCGAGCACCACACCGATCGCGTACGCCGACACCAGGTAGCCGGCCGTGGGGACGGAGGTGCCCAGATCGTCCGCGACGTTGGGCAGCAGGCCCATCATCACGAACTCGGTGGTGCCGATGCCGAAGGCGCTCACGGCCAGCGCGAGCAGGGCCAGGGGCATGAGGAGAAACCTTTCCGCGGAGAGCCCCGCCCGGCGCCCGGGACCCGGTCGGGGCCCGCGGGGGTGCGGGAGGGGCGGGAGAGAACGCGGCCGTACGCCTACCGGCGCGGTCCGCCGGGTGGGCGGGGCGGACGGTGGCGGACCGGCCTCTTCGCCGGCGGCCTTGTTCCCGTTCGGAACAAAGTCTCTCAGAGGCCGGACACCCCTGGGTGAACGGCCCGTTACGTCAGAGCTTGACGCGGGCGGCGATCGGGAGGTGGTCGCTGCCGGTGGCCGGGAGCGTCCAGGACGACATCGGCTCGACGCCCTTGACCATGATCTGGTCGATCCGGGCCATCGGGAACGACGCGGGCCAGCTGAACCCGAAGCCGTCGCCGGCCGCGCCCTGGGTGGAGCGCATCTGGGAGGTGACCGCGTTGAGCGCGCGGTCGTTCATCGTCCCGTTGAGGTCGCCGAGCAGGGCGACCCGGGCGAGGGACTCGTGCGAGATGGCCTTGCCCAGCGCGTCCGCGCTCTGGTCGCGCTGGTTGGCGGTGAAGCCGGCGTGGAGCTTGACGCGTACGGACGGCAGGTGCGCCACGTAGACGGCGAGCGGGCCCTCGGGCGTGGCGACGGTGGTGCGCATGGCGCGGACCCAGCCCATCTTGAGGTCCACCGGCCGGGTGTCGCTGAGCCGGTACTTGCTCCACAGGCCGACGGTCCCCTGCACGGAGTGGTAGCGGTAGGTGCCGGAGAGCGCCTTCTCGTACGCCGCGACCTTGCCCGCGGGCAGTTCCTGGAGCGCGACGACGTCCGCGCCGGAGCCCGCGACCTGCTCGGCGGTGGCGGCGGGGTCGGGGTTGTCGGCGTTGACGTTGTGGGTGGCGACGGTGAGATCGCCGCCGCTGCCCGACTTGTCGGTGAGCAGCCCGCCGAACACGTTGAGCCAGACCACGACCGGCAGCAGCAGTGCGATCAGGGCGGTCGCCGAGCGGCGCACCAGGCCGAGGATGAGCAGCAGCGGGATGAACACGGCGATCCACGGCAGGAACGTCTCGGAGAGGCTGCCCAGGTTGCCGATGGTGTTCGGGATGCGGGCGTGGAAGGCCATCACGAGGGTCAGCAGCACCGAGCAGCAGGCCAGAACGATCCCGCGGCGCCAGATGCCCCGGTCCTTCATCAGTCTCTCGCGCAGGTCCCGGAAGCGGGATCCGGAGCGCTGCGGCTCCGTGCCGCCGGTCTCCGTGTCCGCCCTGTACGCCTGCGCCATCGCACTGTCCTCACTGCCTTGCCGTACACATCGCCGCGCCCCCGACCCTAGGGGATGCGCGATGTGTTTCATGCCGCCGACTCATGCCTCCGTCGGCTGCCGTACTGCCACGAGGACGTAGCGGACGGCGCCGGCAGTTCCGGCCGGGGGCGGTACGCGCGGGTCTGTGACGAAGCCTGCACACTCGTACCCGCCCGGCGCGTCAGCCCCGGTCCCTGCCATGGTCCGCGGCCCGCCGGGGAGCCAGGCCCTCGATCGCCAGGGCGATGACGCGGTCGGCGAGGTCCTCGGGCAGCGGCGCGTCGAGCCGGTGGATGGTGCGTACGAGCATGGGGCCGAGGAACAGGTCGTTTATCAGCTCCACGTCCGTGTCGTCCCGCAGCTCACCGGCATCGACGGCGCGCCGGACGGCGGCGGCCATGGCGACGCGGCGGGGGACGATCACGGTGCGCTGGTACTCGTGCCAGAGCTTGGGGTGGGTCTTCATCTGCGCGAACACGTTGTGCAGCAGGGCCGAGGAGCGCTGGGCGAGGCCGCGCGTACGGATGGACTCCAGCAGGATGCGCAGGTCGTCCAGGCCGCCGGTGCCGGAGACGTCCGGCTCCGGGGGCTCGATGGCGCGCAGGACGTCGACGAACAGCTCCTCCTTGCCGGCCCAGCGCCGGTAGATGGTGGCCTTGCCGACGCCCGCGGTGCGGGCGATGCGCTCGATGGAGAGGGCCGCGAGGGGTTCGCCGGCCTCCAGCAGCTCCACGACGGCGTCCAGGATGGCCCGCTCGGCGGCGGCGCTGCGCGGCCGGCCCCGGCGCGGCTCCGGCTCCGGCTCCCCGCCGGGGGCGGAAGCCGGGGCGGAGGCGGGCGCGGAGGCGGGCAACGCGGCCGGGGCCGGAGGCCGTCCGGTGGCACCCGGGCCGCCCGGGTCGGGACCCGGGTCGCCGTCCGACCGCCCGTCCCGCCCGCCCGTGGCCCGCTCGTCCCGGTCCGGTGCCTGAGCCTGCACGTGAAACCCACCTTTCGCCGCCCCGATTCTCCCCGACGCGGACGGGGGGCTCTGCCGCGTCCCGGCCTCCCGTGTGTGAACCGGGTCGCGCACGCGGCCCGGTTCACACGAAAGATTCAGCCGTACGCGGCCACCGGTGTCACCGTTCGGCGCCCGCCGCGGCGGCCGGTGCCTCTTCCCCTACGGGCGGCTGCCCGGCGGACTCGCGGCCCGGCAGCCAGAGCGCGACCACGACCGTGCCCAGGAGCGCGACACCGGCCGAGCCGACGGCCGTGACGTGCATGGCGCTCATGAAGGCGTCGTGCGCGGCGGCCACCAGCGGGGTGCCGGAGGGGCCCATCCTCTCCGCGACGGCGAGCGTCGCCTCGATGGACTCCCCCGCCGCGCCCCGGGCGGCGGCCGGCACCCCGCCGAGGTGGTCCTCGATGCCACCGCGGTAGACGGCGGACAGCAGCGAGCCGAGGACGGCGATCCCGAGCGCGCCTCCGACCTGCCGGAACGTGTTGTTGACGGCCGAGCCCGAGCCCGCCTTCTCGCGCGGCAGCGCCTGCATCACGGCCACGGTGACCGGCGGCATCACATGCGCCATGCCGGTGCCCTGGACGAAGAAGACCGCGCACATCAGCCAGACGGGCGTGTCGGCGTCGAACAGGGCGAAGGCGGCCAGGCCGAGCGCGACGGCCAGCATGCCGACCGTGCAGACGGCGCGGGCGCCGAACCGGGCGACGACGAGCCGGGCCCGGGGCGCGAAGATCATCTGCGCCACGGCCAGCGGCAGGATCAGCAGCCCGGACTGGAGCGCGCTCCAGCCGCGCACGCTCTGCATGTAGAAGGCGGAGAAGAAGGTCACGCCCATCAGCGCGAAGAAGACCAGCGCGATGGCGGCGACGGCGGCGGAGAAGGCGGGCTTCCTGAAGTACGAGATGTCGATCGCCGGGCTGGCGCTCCGCTTCTCGTGGAGGACGAAGCCCGCCAGGACGACGAGTCCGCCGATGACCGGGAGGAGGACGGAGGTGTCGGTGAAGTCGGCGAGCTCGCCGCCGCGGATGATGCCGTACACCAGCAGGACCAGGCCGATGATGGAGAGCACCACACCGATCGGGTCGAGCCGGCCCGGCTTCGGGTCCTTCGAGTCCGGCACCAGCAGCACCATCGCGACCAGCGCGATGACCACGACGGGCACGTTGACCAGGAAGATCGAGCCCCACCAGAAGTGTTCGAGGAGCAGGCCGCCGGTGATGGGGCCGATCGCGATGCCCAGGCCGACGCTGCCGGCCCAGATGCCGATGGCCTTGGGCTGCTCGTCGCGCTCGAAGACGTTCATCAGGACGGCGAGCGTGGCCGGCATGACGAAGGCGGCGCCGAAGCCCATCAGGGCGCGCCAGGCGATGAGCTGGCCGGGCGAGCCGGACATGGCGGCGAGGGCGGAGCCGATGCCGAAGAGGGTGATGCCGAAGAGCAGGACCTTCTTGCGGCCCAGGCGGTCGCCCAGCAGGCCGGCGGTGAAGAGGAGCCCGGCGAAGACGAGCGTGTAGGAGTTGATCGCCCACTCCAGCTCGCTCTGGGTGGCGCCGAGCCCGGTGGGCGAGGGGGAGGCGATCGTCTTGACGGCGACGTTCAGGATCGAGTTGTCGAGCACCACGATGAGCAGGCTGAACATCAGGACGACGAGAATCGCCCAGCGGCGGCGGTGGACCGCCTCCGGTATCTGGGGCACGGCGGGAGCGCCGGATGGTGTGGACATGATGAGCAGCCTAAACGACTTTCGATACGAGACCGTCTCGTATTGTAAATTCTTTACCGAGGGCCCGGCAGCGCGGCCCACTTCCCGCGACCGGCTCCGGGATGCCACCATGGAAGGGATCCGGGGACGCCGTCAGGGCGCCTCGAGATGACGAAGGAGCCACCTGCCATGTCGCTTCAGGCTGCGCAGAACCAGTCCGCCACCCCCGCGGGAACCCCCTCCGACAGCGGCAAGTCGCTGTACGGGGGCAAGAGGAACCGCCGGGTCACCGTTCACGACATCGCCGCCGCCACCGCGCGCGGCGAGAAGTGGCCCATGCTCACCGCCTACGACGCGATGACCGCGTCCGTCTTCGACGAGGCCGGCATCCCGGTCATGCTCGTCGGCGACTCCATGGGCAACTGTCACCTCGGCTACGAGACCACCGTGCCCGTCACGATGGACGAGATCGCCATCCTGTCCGCCGCCGTCGTCCGGGGCACCGAGCGCGCCCTGATCGTCGCGGACCTCCCCTTCGGCGCGTACCAGGAGAGCCCGGTCCAGGCCCTGCGCAACGCGACCCGTCTCATCAAGGAGTCCGGCGTCGGCGCGGTCAAGCTGGAGGGCGGCGAGCGCAGCCACGAGCAGATCAAACTGCTGGTCGACGCCGGTATCCCGGTCATGGCCCACATCGGCCTGACCCCGCAGTCCGTCAACGCGATGGGCTACCGGGTGCAGGGCCGCGGCGAGGAGGCCGCCCAGCAGATGCTGCGCGACGCCAAGGCCGTACAGGACGCGGGCGCGTTCGCCGTCGTCCTGGAACTCGTACCGGCCGAGCTGGCAGCGGAGGTCACCCGCACCCTGCACATCCCGACCATCGGGATCGGCGCGGGCCCGGAGACCGACGCGCAGGTGCTGGTCTACACGGACATGGTCGGGCTGACCGGCGGCAAGGTGCCGCGCTTCACCAAGCAGTACGCCGACCTGCGGCAGATCCTCGGCGACGCGGCGAAGGCGTACGCCGAAGAGGTCGTCGGCGGCACGTTCCCGGCCCCGGAGCACACCTTCCACTGAGGCCCGCGGGGGGGCCGGTCCCCCGATGCCCGGGGCCCGCCCCCGATGACCACCACCGGCACCAACGACAGCCCGCCGACTTCCCCCATCGGCGGGCTGTCGGCCTGTGCGGGCGGCTGTAGGCGGGATGTCGGTGGACTGTCGGTGGCGGCTGGTCTGATAGTCGGCATGACGCGAATCGACAAGACCCCCCGAAACGGCGGGAACGGCGGGAACGCCGTGGAGGTCCGGGGACTGGTCAAGCACTACGGCGAGACCAAAGCCCTGGACGGTGTGGACCTCGATGTGCGCGAGGGCACCGTCCTCGGCGTGCTCGGCCCCAACGGCGCCGGCAAGACCACCCTCGTACGCTGCCTGTCCACACTGATCGTGCCCGACGCCGGAACGGCGGTCGTGGCCGGCTTCGACGTGGTGAAACAGCCCCGCGCGCTGCGCCGCACCATCGGCCTGACCGGGCAGTACGCCTCGGTCGACGAGAAGCTCTCCGGCTGGGAGAACCTCTACATGATCGGGCGGCTGCTCGACCTCCCGCGCAAGAAGGCGCGGTCGCGGGCCGACGAGCTGCTGGAGCGCTTCTCGCTCACGGACGCGGCGAGGAAGGCCGCGATGGAGTACTCCGGCGGGATGCGCCGCCGGCTCGACCTGGCCGCCTCCATGATCGGCAACCCGGCCGTCCTCTACCTGGACGAGCCGACGACGGGGCTCGACCCCCGTACCCGCAACGAGGTCTGGGACGAGGTGCAGCGCATGGTCGCGGAGGGGGCGACCGTGCTGCTCACCACCCAGTACATGGAAGAGGCCGAACAACTGGCCAACGAACTCACCGTCATCGACAAGGGCAGGATCATCGCCCGGGGCGGTGTGGACGAGCTGAAGGCCAAGGTCGGCGGTCGCACCCTCCAGATCAGGCCCACAGACCCGTCCGAGCTGGCCGCGATGGCCCAGGCGCTGCGGGAGACCGGTCTCGACGGGATCGCGGGCGCGCAGGCCGTCCCGGACGAGGGCGTGCTCTACGTACCGATCCTGAGCGACGAACAGCTCACCGCCGTCATCGGCCTGCTCGGCACCCGCGGCTTCTCGCTGGCCCACGTCGCCACCGCGCTGCCCAGCCTGGACGAGGTCTTCCTCGCCATCACGGGCGACAAGGCCACCGTCACCGACACGATTCCCCAGGAGGTCGCGGCATGAGCACGACGACTCTGACGCCCACCCCCACCGGCACGACCGGCGGCCCCGCACCGGCCACGAAGCTCCACGACGAGGGCGGGATCGGCCTCCGGAACAACCTGCGCCACATCGGCGCGCTGGTACGGCGCAATCTGCTCCAGATCAAAAAGGATCCGGAGTCGATGTTCGACGCGCTGCTGATGCCCGTCATCTTCGTGCTGCTGTTCGTGTACGTCTTCGGCGGCTCGGTCGGCGGCAGCATGGGCGGCGGCCGGCAGGAGTATCTGAACTACCTGATCCCCGGGCTGATGGCGATGATGGGCATGAACATCGCCATGGCCGTCGGCAGCGGTGTCAACGACGACTTCCGCAAGGGCGTCATGGACCGCTTCCGTACGATGCCGATCGCCCGGTCCTCGGTGCTCATCGCCAAGATCGTGGTCGAGCTGGGCCGGATGATGGTCGCCACGTTCATCCTGCTGGGCATGGGCTTCGCCCTCGGCCTGGAACTCCACGGCTCCGTGCTCGGGCTGATCGGGGCCATCGCCCTGTCGGCCGCGTTCGGCGCCGCGATCATGTGGATCTTCATCCTGCTCGGGCTGGCCATGAAGACGCCCCAGGCGGTCCAGGGAATGGGGATGCTGGTGATGATGCCGCTCCAGTTCGGTTCCTCGATCTTCGCCCCGCCCACGACGATGCCCGGCTGGCTCCAGTCGTTCACCGACTACAACCCGCTGTCGAACCTGGCGGACGCGGCCCGCGGCCTCATGATGGGCACCCCGCTCGGCCACTCGGTCTGGCTGACGCTCGGCTGGGCCGCGGTCATCACGGCGGCGGTGGCCCCGCTCGCGGTGTCCAAGTTCCGCAAGAAGTCCTGACCCTTCAGGACTCCGGCTCAGTCCCGGTACGCGTCGACGAGGGCGGCGGCCTCCTCCAGGGAGAGGCCGCCGCCCTCGGCGTACGCGGCCTCGAAGGCGCGGTCGCCGAGCCGGTCGCGGACCAGGGACTCGGCACGGGCGAAGTTCTCCCGTTCCATCCCGTTCAGGAAGTGGCCCGCCGGCAGGTGCGTCCGGGCGGCGCCCAGCAGCCGCGCCGCGAGACCGCTCCGGTCCTCGCCGCCGAGCCCGCCCAGCGCCCACGCCACGATCACCAGATTGATCATGGCCATCTGCGGAGCGACCATCCGCGTCAGCGGGTCGCTCAGCCCTGTCAGGGCCTGCCGGCTCCGCTCAAGACCGCTCGCGTAGTCGCCCTCCTGGTTGTCCAGCCAGGCCAGACCTCCGGTGACGAACCCCTCGAAGATCGCCATGGTCCGGGACCGGAACGCTTCGAGCAGGAGCTCGAACTGCTCACGCGCCTCGACGGTACGGCCGGACCGCCCCAGCCACATGGCGAGGAACAGCCGTGCCGCCGGCCTCGCCTCGTGCCCGGTCCGGCGCTCGTCGCTCAGCACCTCGCGCATGATCGCCTCGCCCTCCGCCCCGCGGCCGAGTTCGGTGAGCACGGCGGCGTAGCGGATGCGGAGCACGGACACCTGGGCCAGGGCGCCCAGCTTCCCGGCCGAGCCGATCGCTGCCTGGTAGTCCTCGGCCGCCCGCACGTAGGCGCCCGTCCTCTCGTTGGCCTCGCCGCGCGAGGAGAGTGCCTCGGCCATGCCCCAGTCGTCGCCGAGACGGTGGAAGATCGCCAGGCTCTCGGCGGCGTCCGTGTGGGCCTCCCCGGCCCAGTCGGGGCGGTTGGCCAGCACGTTGGCGCGCATCTGGAGGGCGGCGGCCAGCTCCCACTCGTAGCCGAACTCCCGGGCGGCGCGGACGGTTTCGTCCAGCAGGTGCCGCAGGTCGGCGACGCCGCCGGTCAGCATCACGGCGAAGAACCAGAGCGAGGCGGGGCTGCGGCAGGTCTGCGGCTGGCCGGCCCGGTAGGTGGCGACGATCGCCCGCAGCCGGTCCCTGCCGCACTCGTTCGTCCACTCGTCCATCACGTGGTCCATGCTGACCAGCTGGACCAGCGCCACCTGGCGCCGCGCCTCCTGGAGCAGTTCCGGCCGCATGGGCGGGGGCGCGTCGGTGCAGCGCTCGTAGATGGAGGGCGCGGGCCGTACGGGCGGGGCGAACGGGTCCGGGCCGAGGGCCGCGACCGCGTCGGCCCAGTGCAGGGCGTCGTTGCGCAGATCGCGGATCTGCCAGTACCAGGAGAGCGACAGCACCATGCACAGCGCCTCCTGCTCGTCGCCCGCGGCGACGGCGTGCCGCAGGGCGATGCGCAGGTTCTCGTACTCGCGCTGGAACAGTTCGATGGCGGCGAGCTGTCCGGAGCCGCGCAGCAGCGGGTCGGTGGTACGGGCCAGCTCGCGGAAGTGGACGAGATGCCGGCGCTCGACGGCGTCCCGCTCCCCCGACTCCGCCAGCCGCTGTGCCGCGTACTCGCCGACGGTCTCCAGGAGGCGGTAGCGCATCTGGCCGTCCGGCGCCGGAGCGGCCACGACCAGGGACTTGTCCACGAGGGAGCCCAGCAGCCCGGCGACCTCGTACGCCCGGCCCGCCCGGTCGGCAAGGACGTCCTCGACGGCTTCGAGGGTGCAGCCGCCGGCGAAGACGGACAGCCTGCGCAGGGTGACGCGCTCGGCGTCGTCCAGCAGCTCCCAGGACCAGTCGACGACGGCCCGCAGGGTCTGCTGGCGCGGGAGCACGGTCCGGCTGCCGCTGGTCAGCAGCCGGAACCGGTCGTCCAGCCGCTCGGCGATCTGCTGCGGGGTGAGCATCCGCAGCCGGGCGGCGGCCAGTTCGATGGCGAGCGGCAGCCCGTCGAGGCGGCGGCAGATCTCGGCGGTGGCCGCCGCCGTCGCCTCGTCCGCGTCGACCCGGAAGCCGGGCCGTGCGGCGGCGCCGCGTTCGGCGAGCAGCCGCAGGGCCGTGGGGTCCGGCAGCGGGTCGACGGGCCGGACGGTCTCACCCGGCACGCCCAGGGGTTCGCGGCTGGTCGCGAGGACGGTGAGCTGCGGGCAGCGGGCCAGCAGATGGTCGGCGAGGGCGGCGGCGGCCCCGATGACGTGCTCGCAGTTGTCCAGCAGGAGCAGCATGCGGCGGCGGGAGCAGTACTCGGTGAGCCGGGCGAGCGATTCACCGGCGGCCCGTTCCTCGCCCGAGGCCCGTTCGACGGCCCTGAGCTCCCCGGCGCCGGCCGCGCTCAGCACGGTCTCCCGGGCGCCGAGCGCGGCGAGCACCGCCTCCGGCACCGCGTCGGGGTCGTCCACGGGCGCCAGCTCGGCCAGCCAGACGCCGTCCGGCCAGGTGCGCGGGTCGATGGTGTCCGCGGCCTCCTGCGAGAGCCGGGTCTTGCCGGCGCCGCCCGGCCCGAGGAGGGTGACGAGCCGTCCCCGGGCGAGGTCGCCCCGCAGCGCCTCCATGTCGCGCTCCCGGCCGACGAAGCTGGTGAGCCGGGCCCGCAGGTTGCCGTGCGGGGCGGCGGGGGCCGGGGCGGCGGGGCCCGGTGCGATGGGGGCCGGTGCGGCGACGGCCGGGGCGGACGGGCCTGCGGAGGGCGCGGGTTCCTGCCGGAGCAGTTCCTCGTGGAGGGCGGTCAGTTCGGGCCCGGGGCCGGTGCCGAGCCGGGCGGCGATGAGGGTGCGCACCTCGTCGTAGGCGGCGAGCGCCTGGGCGGTGCGGCCGGCGTCGCGCAGGGCCCGCAGCCGGAGGGCCTGGAGCGGTTCGTCGAGCGGGTGCTCGCCGCAGAGCGCGGCCAGCTCCGGCAGCACTTCGGCGGCCCGGCCGAGCCGGAGCGCCGCGGTGAGCCGGGCCCGGCGGGCGTCGAGGCGCCGGGCCGTCCAGCGCGTGGCGGCGGTGTGCCGGTCGGGGAGGTCGGCGAGCGCGGGGCCCCGCCAGAGCGCCAGTGCGTCGTCCAGGTGGTTCATGGCCCGCGCCGGGTCGCCCTCCGCGAGGGCCCGCGCGCCTTCTCCGGCGAGCCGCTCGAAGCGGAACAGGTCGACGGCCTCCGGTGCGGCGGCCAGCCGGTAGCCGCTCTCCGCCGAGGCGACCGCCTCGTGCCCGAGCGCCCGCCGCAGCCGCCCCACCAGGGCCTGGAGCGCGCCGGCCGCGTCGGCGGGCGGGTCGCCGTCCCACACCTCGTCCACGAGCACGGCGACCGGGACCGTCCGCCCGGCCCGCAGGGCGAGCACGGTGAGCAGGGCACGCAGGCGCGCCCCGCCGACGGATACGGGTGTGCCGTCGTCGCGGAGTGCCTGGGTGGTCCCGAGGATGCCGTAGCGCACGCGCCCATTGTCCGCGACCCCCGGCGCCCCGCGCACAGCCGCCCCGCCCCGTGCTCCCGCCCCGTCCGTCATGCCCCCACCCTTTCCGGAACCCCGGTCCGGAAGCGAGGCGTTTTCGGCGTGTCGCGCGCCGCGGTCGTCGGTCGTCAGTCCCGTACCGGTTCGTGGTTCTCCGGCCCGACGGCGTACCCGGGCACGGACGGCCAGCGGACGGTGAGGACCACGGACTCCTCCTCCGCGATCCACGAGTGATCGACGCCCCTGCCCCACACGACGTAGTCGCCCTGCTCCTCCAGCAGCACGCTGCGCCCCGGCAGTTCCACCCGGAACCGCCCGCTGATGAGCACGAGCAGCGCGGTCCGGCTCTCCCCCCGCACCCACTGCGCCCGCTCGTCCCCCGGCGGATGGACGCCCCACTTGATCTCGACGTCCTCGCTGTGCCGGGGATCGCCGGCGTCCTTGAAGTGCCCGAGAATCCATCCCCGGTCGAGCGCGGCGTCCTTGCCCGCGTTGCCCACGTATACGTTGTCTACGTTGTCGTTCACGGAGCCGGACGTTAGCAGGGGCGCTCACACCCTCCGGGGCCCGGCCGGTGGTGCACCGCCACCGCGCGCCGACGGCGTCATGGTCCAGGCGCCGACCGCGGACATCAGGAGCAGTGCCGCGCCGGCGCCCGCCACCAGTACCGGGAAGCCGATCGGCCGACTGGAGGTGGACGCGGCCGCCACCAGGTCGTGGGGGTCGCGCAGGATCTCGAAGCGATCACCGGGGCGGGTGTTCCGGCCGCACGGCTCGTTGTCCCAGAACCAGAAGGAACGACCCGGCGTCTCGACCTTGCAGCCGTAGTCCACGCCGCCGACCCTCGCAGTCCGCCGCTGCTTCACCTCGGTGACCGTGGCCCGCACCTGCTCCCCCCGCCAGTCGAGGACCGCGCTGCGGAAGCCGTAGGGAACCATGGCGAGCAGGAACAAGCAGGGCACCATCAGGGCCACCGCGTGTTTCCACGAGGGAATGCAGAGCGCAATCAGGCCGAGTATGTTCCCCGTGACGACCACCGCGTAGCCGACCGTGACGAACCAGGGCCCGTCGTGCATGACGGCGCCCAGAACACCGCAGCCGGTGATCGCGACCCCGCTGCCCAGCGCGAGGATCGCCCCCACGAGCCGGGGCCGCCGCGGACTCCACCGCCCCGGCAGGCTCAGCGCCTTCCCGAGACGCTCCGTCATCGTCGACGCACTCATCGCCGCCCCCCGTCGCTCGAACACTCCAACTCGCCTACCCCTGAAAGACGTTCACCACGCCGGGCGAGTGGCGGTGGCCGGCGGTCCTGCGGACGCGGCGGGAAAAGCGGCGAGAGCCCTGCGAACGGCGTTCAGCCCTTAGGCTCAAGGAATGGCAGGCGCAGCACAGCAGCGGATCAGCCCGGTCTTTCTCGGCATTGCCGCCGTGACCGCCGTGGCCGGGTGGGGAGTGTGGACGGACTTCGCGGCGCAGCCCGGGTTCGCGACGTTCCTGTTCGTCACCGGGGCCTGGGTGGTGTCGCTGTGTCTGCATGAGTACGCGCATGCCAGGACCGCGCTGCACAGCGGGGACATCTCGATCGGCGCCAAGGGCTATCTGACGCTGAATCCGCTCAAGTACACGCACGCGCTGCTGAGCATCGTGCTGCCGGTGCTGTTCGTGATCATGGGCGGGATCGGGCTGCCGGGCGGGGCGGTCTTCATCGAGCGGGGACGGATCCGGGGGCGGTGGCGGCACAGTCTGATCTCGGCGGCGGGGCCGCTGACCAATGTGCTGTTCGCCCTCGTGTGCACCGCGCCGTTCTGGCTGCACGCGCTGGACGGGGTCCCGCCCGCCTTCCGCAACGCGCTGGGCTTCCTGGCTCTGCTCCAGGTGACGGCGGCGATCCTGAACTTCCTGCCGGTGCCGGGGCTCGACGGCTACGGGGTGATCGAGCCGTGGCTGTCGTACTCCGTGCGGCGGTCGGTGGAGCCGATCGCGCCGTTCGGACTGATCGCGGTCTTCGCCCTGCTGTGGATCCCCGAGCTGAACGCGGTCTTCTTCGACGCCGTCTACGCGGTGCTGAGGTCGCTGGGCGTGCACGGGTTCTGGGTGGACTGCGGGCTGGACGCCTACCGGTTCTGGCAGGGGGCCAGTCCGGTGTGCGGAATCGGAGGGTGAGCGGGGGCGGCTACAGGCTCTGGTCCGCCGGGCGGCCGGTTGCCTCGGCGCGGCGGCGGCGCAGGTAGTACCAGGCCATGTTGGACGAGAGTCCGACGAGCAGCACCCAGACGGCCCCGATGAGCCACATGCCCTCCACGAAGGACGTCACGGCCGCGGCAACGGCGAGGACGCAGACGACGAGGGCGTAGAGAGCGAGGCGGGGCATGGGGGTGGCTCCTGTCGGGGGCTGGTACGCGGTCCCCTCCAGTGTCCCCCATGCCTCCGGCCGCCCGGAGCAGGGTGGGCCCCCGCTCACACGTCGGTGGTACGCAGTCCGGCGTGGGCCTTGTAGCGGCGGTTGACCGAGATGAGGTTGGCGACCAGCGACTCGACCTGGTGGGCGTTGCGGAGCCGGCCGGCGAAGATGCCGCGCATGCCGGGGATGCGGCCGGCCAGGGCCTGGACGATGTCGGTGTCGGCGCGGGCCTCGCCCAGAACCAGGACGTCGGTGTCGATCTCCTCGATCGCCTCGTCCTGGAGCAGCACGGCGGACAGGTGGTGGAAGGCGGCGGTGACGCGGGAGTCCGGCAGCAGGGCGGCGGCCTGTTCGGCGGCGCTGCCCTCCTCCGGCTTCAGCGCGTAGGCGCCCTTCTTGTCGAAACCGAGCGGGTTGACGCAGTCGACGACCAGTTTCCCGGCCAGCTCCTCGCGCAGCGACTCCAGCGTCTTGGCGTGCCCGTCCCACGGCACCGCGACGATCACCACGTCGCTGTCGCGGGCGCAGGCGGCGTTGTCGGCGCCCCGTACGCCGTGCCCCAGCTCCTGGGCGGCGGCCTCGGCGCGGTCCGCGGCGCGGGAGCCGATGATCACCTGCTGCCCGGCGCGGGCGAACCGGTAGGCGAGCCCGCGCCCCTGCGGGCCGGTGCCGCCGAGCACGCCGATGGTCAGGCCGGACACGTCGGGCAGGTCCCACGGGTCCTTGACGGGGGGCTTGGGCGCGCTGCCGTTGTCATTCGTAGTCATGGCCTCGACACTACTGCCAGGTACGGCGTCAGGACCCTGTGTCCCCGACCAGCGGGACGGATCATCGGACAGCCTTCCGGACGACCCCCCGTGCGGATGACCGCGGGGCCGTTCGCCGATGACGGGCAGCGGGCTCGTGGATGATGCCGGGCCATGGATGCCGTACGTGTGGCGCTGCTGCGTGAAGTGCTCGCCAGGACCCGGTGGCCGGCGGCCGCCCGGCAGTTCGCCGGGGCCCTGCGCTCCTCCGTGGTCCCGCACGGCGGCGGGCTGCTGCTGGTCGGGACCGAGGTGTACGAGCCCTGGCACCTGGCGGCCCATCTGGTCGACGAGTCCACCTGGGCGGGGCTGCCCGAACTCCGCCCCACCCTGGTCCGCCACCGGGTGGAACCCGGCGTCCCCGAACACCTCTCGGTCGGGCTCGGCCGGATCGAGGCGGCGGGGCGGGGCGAGACGCTGCTCGTGGTGACGCCGGAGCGGCCGGGCGAGGGTTTCCTCGAACGGGTCCACGACGCCCGCCGGGCCGGGGCGACGGTCCTCTCGCTGGACAACGGCGATCCGCAGGTGCGCGGGCTCGCCCATGAGGCGCTGTCCGTGACGGACGGCGACGATGTGGACCTGGACACCGTCCAGCACCTGGTGAGCGCCGCCGCCGGGGAGAACGGCACGCCCGTCCCGCGCGGCGGCCGGCGCACCTTCCGCGACCGGCTGTCCCGCCTCGCCGACCAGCTGACCGCACCTCCCCCGCCTCGGTGGTGAGGTGCGGGACGCCGCCCGGAGGACCCGGCGCCCCCGGCGGCCCCCGCGCCTGCCCATGCCCGCCCCGGTCAGGCCCGGACCTGGCCGCCCCGATCCGCCCGCATCCGCCCACCCCGGTCCGCGCCTGGCCATATCCGCGCCTCCGCCCCGGGCCGCCCGCGCCTGCCCGCGCCCGCCCGCCCCGGGCCTGCCCGCGCCTGCCCACCCCGGTCGGCGCCGGCCATCGCCTGCCCGCGTCCCGTCCGCCCGGACCTGCCCGCCCCGGTCCGCGCCGGGGCCGCCGCCGGTCGCCTCGGAGGAGGCGGCGGGGGCCCCTGCGGTGTACGGGCCCCGGCGCCCCGGGGTCCGGCCCTGCCCCCGCCCCCGCCGCGAATACCGTTTGCATTGGGCACGTATCCCGACAGACCATGTCTCCTCGTGACCTCTCGCTCCTCCCTCGCCGCCAGGCTTGCCGCGCTCCTTCCCGATCTTTCGCCCTGGCGCTCGTCGGCCGATTTCCGGCTGCTGTGGGTGCAGGGGATCGTCACCTACTTCGGCAGCTTCATGGCGCTGATCGCGCTGCCGCTCCAGATCAAGGACCTCACCGGCTCTCCCCTCGCCGTCGGCGCGATGGGCGCGGTCGAGCTGGTGCCGCTGGTCATATGCGGCCTGTACGGCGGCGCGCTCGCCGACGCGGCCGACCGGCGGAAGATCATCCTGGCCACCGAGGCCGGGCTCGGGCTCCTCGCGCTGATCCTCCTGGTGAACGCGGCCCTGCCCGACCCGCTGCTGTGGCCGCTCTACGTGGTGGCGGGCGGCGTCTCCGCGCTCGCCGGGCTCCAACGGCCCGCGCTGGACTCGCTGATGGCCCGCATCGTGCCGCACGAACAGCTGCCCGCTGCCGCCGCCCTGAACGCCCTGCGCTGGCAGGCCGGGGCGATCATGGGCCCGGCGCTGGCGGGCCTCGTGGTGGCCTACGCCGGGCACGCCACCGCGTACTCCGTCACCGTGGTCACCTTCGCCGCCTCCGTGCTGATGTGCCGCAGGCTCGCCCCGGCGCCGCCCGCCGAGAAGGGGCAGAAGCCTTCGCTGCGCGGCATCGTGGAGGGCGCGCGCTACGCGTGGAGCCGGCCGGTGCTCCTCGGGACGTACGCGATCGACATGGCCGCGATGTTCTTCGCCTTCCCCAACACCATCTTCCCGTTCCTCGCGGACGAGCTGGACGCCGACTGGTCGCTCGGCCTGATGTACGCGGCGGGCTCGGTCGGCTCCCTCGTCCTGGGTCTGACCAGCGGCTGGACCTCCCGGGTGCGCAGGCATGGGCTGTTCGTCGTGTGCGGTGCCGCCGTCTGGGGCATGGCCATCGCGGCGGCCGGCTGGTTCGGCAACGTGTGGCTGGTGCTGGTCTGCCTCGGGTTCGCCGGGGCGGGCGACATGCTCAGCGGCCTCGGACGCTCCACCATCTGGAACCAGACCATCCCCGAGGAGCTGCGCGGCCGCCTCGCGGGCATCGAGGTGCTCTCGTACAGCGTCGGGCCGCAGCTCGGCCAGGTCCGGGCCGGCGGCATGGCGGGATGGACCGGGACCCGGCCCGCGATCTGGACCGGCGGCGTGGCCTGCGTCGCCTCCGTGGCGCTGCTGGCCGCGGCGCTCCCCAAGCTCCTCACGTACGACGCGGCGACGGACGAGGACGCGATGCGCAGGCGCGCGCAGCACGCCGAGGGACTGGACGCGGCCCCGGCCGCCTGAGCCGGCCGCCTCAGCCGGGCCCCGGGGTCCCTGGGGCCCCAGGGACCCCGGAGGCCCCAGAGGTGTCGGAGGTCTCGGGGAGCCCGAGGGGTCGGGTCAGGCGTCGTCCTCGTCCGGGCCCTGGCGGTCGTGCCACTTGGGGTCGGTCTCCCACTCCAGGTTCCGCTCCCGGGCCGTCTCCATGGCGTGCTGCGCCTCCTGGCGGGTGGCGTACGGGCCGAAGCGGTCCTTGGCCGGGCACTCGGGGCCCTCCTCGACCTTCTTGTGCTCCAGGCAGTAGAACCACTCGCCCGGCTTGCCCACCGTGCGCTTCTTGAACAGGGCCATCGTCGGTTCCTTTCCTCTGTGCCATGCTGCCCCAGACACGCTGGTTAGACTCGCTGGCATGTCTGGCCAGTCGCTGCTTGTACCAGGGGAGCTCACTCCCGTCCGTTCCGTGCCCGGAAACATCCGGCGCCCCGAGTATGTCGGCAAGCCCGCCCCGACGCCGTACACCGGCCCGGAGGTCCAGGACGCCGACACCGTCGAGCGCATGCGCGTCGCGGGACGGATCGCCGCGCAGGCGATGGCCGAGGCCGCCAAGCACATCTCCCCGGGCGTCACCACGGACGAACTCGACCGCGTCGCCCACGAGTTCATGTGCGACCACGGCGCCTACCCGTCGACGCTGGGCTACCGGGGCTTCCCCAAGTCGCTGTGCACCTCGCTCAACGAGGTGATCTGCCACGGCATCCCGGACTCCACGGTGCTGCGCGACGGCGACATCGTGAACCTCGACGTGACCGCGTACATCAACGGCGTCCACGGCGACAACAACGCGACCTACCTCTGCGGCGACGTGGACGAGGAGTCCCGGCTGCTCGTCGAGCGCACCGAGGAGTCGCTGAAGCGGGCGATCAAGGCGGTGCGGCCGGGCCGGCAGATCAATGTGATCGGGCGGGTCATCGAGTCGTACGCGAAGCGCTTCGGGTACGGCGTGGTGCGGGACTTCACCGGGCACGGGATCAACACCTCGTTCCACTCGGGGCTGATCGTGCCGCACTACGACAGCCCGCACGCCACCACGGTGATGAAGCCCGGCATGACGTTCACCATCGAGCCGATGCTGACGCTCGGCAGCCACGACTACGACATGTGGGACGACGGCTGGACCGTGGTGACCAAGGACCGCAAGCGCACCGCGCAGTTCGAGCACACGCTCGTGGTGACGGAGACCGGCGCGGACATCCTCACGCTGCCGTAGCGCGCGCGGCGGGTATGAGCACCTCCCGGCACCACTCGCGGAAGGCGGTGGGGGCCGGGGTGGTCAGCGCCCGCCACTCGGCGTCGTAGACGCCGTTGTCCTGGGCGTCCGCCATGTCGAACAGGCCCTGCGCCCAGGCCTCGCTCATCCCGTACCGCGCCATCGTCGCCCGGTAGGCCTCGCGGTCGGGCTCCTCGAAGCGGACCGGGCGCTCCAGGACCTCGGACAGGACCTGGGCCATGCCGTGGGGGGACAGGGCGTCCGGGCCGATCACCGGGACGGTGTCCTGCCCCGACCAGGAGTCGTCGGCCAGCAGACGGGCGGCGGTCGCGGCGATGTCGCGGGTGGCGACGAGCGCCAGCGGGCGGTCCGCGGCCACCGGCAGCGAGAGCACGCCCCGCGCCGCGAGCGCTTCGGCCTGGTGGAGGAGGTTCTCCATGAAGAAGGGCATCGCCAGGGACCGGTAGCCGACCCCGGTGCTCTCGATCATCTCGTCCATCGCGAACGCGGCCGACAACTGCCCGGCGCCCGAGCCGTGGGCGCGGCCGAGGCTGCTGACGCCGACGACACGGCGGACGCCCTGTGCCCGGATCGCCTCGCAGGCCGGGCGGGTGAAGCCGAGGTAGTGCTCCTGGATGTCGTCCGCGACCGGGTTCGGCGGGACCAGCCACAGGACGCTGTCGGCGTCCTTGAACGCCTCGGCCAGGACGCGGGGATCGCTGTGCGAGCCCTGGACGATCTCGGCGCCCTCGCGCGCCCTCGGGGCGAGCCGGGCGGGGTCGCGGGCGATCACCCGCACCTGCCGGCCGCCGTCGAGCAGCGCGTCGATGACCTGGTGGCCGATCCGGCCGGTGGGAGCGGTAACGACAATCACGGAAGCCTCCGAAGCATGGCTGTGGACAGGGATACGACGTGCCGGCCGGTCACCGGCCGCCCACCGTTTCCGCTGATAACGATGGCACGCTAACGTCGATATCGCAAACCGCTAACATAATTCCGTTATCATCGGAAACCATGGAGACCGACCACCCCGCCCCCGCACGGGACAACCGCCAACGAATCATCGCCGCCGCCACCCGGCTGCTCGCCGAAGAGGGGCGCGAGGCGGTGTCGACGCGCGCGGTCAGCGCCGCGGCCGGCGTCCAGGCACCCACCATCTACCGGCTGTTCGGCGACAAGCAGGGCCTGCTCGACGCCGTCGCCGCGCACGGCTTCGCGAGCCATGTCGGCGAGAAGGCCACCCTGGAGCTCACCGGCGACCCGGTGCAGGACCTGCGCACCGGCTGGGACTTCAACACCGAGTTCGGGCTGGCCAACCCGGCCCTCTACACCCTCATGTACGCCCAGCCCAGCCCCGGCACCCCCTCCCCCGCGGCCACCGCCGCACTGGAGATCCTCGCCACCCACATCCACCGGATCGCCGAGGCCGGGCGCCTGAGGATCGACGAGACGCGCGCCACCCACCTGGTGCACGCCGTGGGCGGCGGCACCACCCTCTCCCTCATCGCCACCCCCGAGGACCACCGGGACATGAGCGTGTCCCATCTGGCCCGGGAGGCGGTGATCGCCGCGATCACCACCGAGGCCCCGGCCACCCCCGCCTCCGGCCCCGCGGCGGCGGCGGTCGCCCTGCACGCCCTGCTCCCCCGGACCGGCGCACTGACCGCGGGCGAGCGCGCCCTGCTCGCGGAACTGCTCGACCGCATCTCGGCCGCACCCGAAGCGGGCGCCCGACCAGCAACCCACCACCACACCCCCTAAGGCCGGAGCGACACCGCAACCGTCCCCTCCGACGGCACGGCGACACCACGATCACCGCGCCCCCGGGCGGCACCGCGGCGCCGAAGTTACCGACAAGTCGTCGGCAAGGAGTTGACTTAGGTATGCCTAAGTAGGAAGATCGAGCCATCGGCAGGCGCTGCGGCGGGCAACCGCGGCGGGCCGATATTTCCGTCTCTTTCTGGACTTCCCGTCCCCTCGGCCCCGGAGGCCCGCCTTGGACGCAACCGTCACCGCCACGCCCTTCTCGACGCTGATCCGTACCGCGTCGCACGAGCAGCACACCGAGGCGGAGACCTCGACCTTCATGAGCGATCTGCTCGGCGGGCGCCTCGGGGTGGACGCGTACACGCGGTACACCGAGCAGCTGTGGTTCGTGTACCGCGCCCTGGAGGAGGGCGCCCAGGCGCTGGCCTCCGACCCGGTCGCCGGGCCCTTCATACAGCCCGAGCTGATGCGCACCACCGAGCTGGAGCGCGACCTCGCGCATCTGCGGGGTGCCGACTGGCGCGAGGGTCTGGAGCCGCTTGGGGCCACCGCCGCCTACGCCGAACGGGTCGCCGAGTGCGCCCGTACCTGGCCCGCCGGATACATCGCGCACCACTACACGCGGTACCTGGGAGACCTGTCGGGCGGTCAGATCATCCGCGACAAGGCGGAGAAGACCTGGGGCTTCGCGCGCAAGGGCGACGGGGTGCGGTTCTACGTCTTCGAGGAGATCACCAACCCCGCGTCCTTCAAGCGGGGTTACCGTGAGCTGCTGGACGCGGTGAACGCCGACGACCTGGAGAAGCGGCGGATCGTGGACGAGTGCAAGCGCGCCTTCGCGCTGAACACGGCCGTTTTCCGGGAGCTGGGCGAGGTGTTCCGGGCCGCCTGACGGGCGACCGACAGCCATGGGCCGGACAGGCCCTAACCGTGGTGGGTCAGGACGACCCTGCCGCCGATCTCCACCGAACCGTCCGGCGCGGGCGCGGTGAGGATCTGGGAGCCGCGGCCCTGTGTGATGTTGAGTGCGCGACCCAGCCGGGCGCTCAGCAACAGGGCCGCGGCTCCCGTCGCTTCGTCCTCCGCGATGCCCCCGGTACAGGCACCGGCTCCACCGGAGCGGCTGACGCCGCGCTCATCGAACCCGCGCCGGAACGCCCGCGCCCGGACCCGGCCCGCCGCCTCGTCCTCCCAGGCCCATGCGTAGAGCCTGCCCCCGCCGGGCGGCGGAGCCGGGAGCGCGTCGACCTCGGCGGCCGACGCGTACCGCTGGAGCGTGCGCGGCGGCGCCCACTCGGGGCGGGCGGTGATCCAGCTGAACTCGCCGTCCTGGCGGGCGAACACATCGCCCACCTCCAGCTCCAGGATCTCCAGGTCGAGCAGCCAGGCGGCGCCGACCACGGAGTGACCGGCGAACGGCAGCCGCAGGCCCGGGGTGTAGATGTCGAGCCGCCCGCGCTCGGGGTCGTCCACGAACACGGTCCCGCTGAAGCCGAGCCGGCGGGCGAGTTCCTGACGGGCCGGCCGGTCCGGGTGGCGGCGCCCGTCGCGTACGACCCCGAGGGCGTTGCCGTGCCGGCCGTCGGGACCGCAGAACACGCGCAGGACATCGATGCCGGCGGGTACGTCGTAGTCGTTCACGTGCGCATTCAAGCACCGCCCGGGTACCGGGCCCCACGAGAGGGCCGGTACCCGGGCGGTGGTGTCGACGGGTGCCGAGTTGTCAGGCGGTACGGCGGCGGCGGGCGACGGCGACCGCACCCGCGCCGGCCGCGACGACCAGGCCCGAGGCGGCGAACAGCGCGCCGGCCGGGATGTCGGAGCCGGTGGAGGCCAGGGCGCCCGAGCCGCCGATCGTGCCGGCCCCGCCGACACTGCCCGAACCACCGACGCTGCCGGAGCCGCCCGTGGACGAGCCGCCCGTGCTGCCTCCGGCGGACGAGCCGCCCGTGGTGGAGCCGGACGGGAGGGTGGCGTCCTTGTCGAGGGAGACCGCGACGGTCAGCGCGTCGAGCTCCGCGCCCGCCTGGTACATCGAGCCGAAGGCCTTGGTGGCGCCGTCGGCGGTGAGGGTGGCCGGGACGCCGGACAGGGTCACCACACCGTCCTTCGCGGCGAGCTTGCCGGCGGGCAGCTTCAGGTCGGCGATGGCCAGCGCGGTGTAGCTGGACACCTTCTTCGTCTCCCGGTCCTTGGAGGAGACGTCCGCGACGAGCTGGGCCTTGGTGCCGTCCGACCGGATCGCCAGGTTGGTCAGCGACAGGTCGAGGGTGTAGGCGCCGTCCTCCTTGTGGCCGAGGAAGCGGACCTTGCCGTCGAACTCGGCCTTCAGGGTCTGCCCGGCGGCGTCGAAGCTGCCGGTGGCGTCGGAGAAGCGGTAGCCGTCGGCGGTCGCGCTCGCGCCGCCCGTCGTCTCCACCTTGCCATCGGCGATGGGGCCCGTGACGTACGAGCGGAAGGACGCCTTGACGCCCCAGTCCAGGGTGCCGTCGACGATCGGGCCGGACTCGGCGGCCGGCTTGTCGGTGGCGGTCGCCGTGGCCGTCGGGCTGGGCTTCGTCGTCGGCTGAGTGGGCTCGGTGGTGGGCTTGCCGGTCGGGGTGGCCGGGTCCGTCGGCTTCTCGGTGGGCTCGGCCGGGTCCGTGGGCTTCTCGGTCGGGGTGGCCGGGTCGGTCGGCTTCTCGGTCGGGGTGGCTGCGGCCGTCACGGTGAGCGTGGCCGGGTCGAGCACCTCCCCTTCCTTGTACTGGCCGTTGAAGGCCTCGGAGCCGGCCTTCGTCAGCTTGGCGGGGATGTCCTTGAAGACCATCGCGCCGCCCGCACCCTGGCCGGGCTTCACGGCGGAGAGGTCGAGGTCGGCGACGGCCACGTCGTTCTGCGTGCCCTCCGCGGTCGCGACATCGGCGGTGATCGCGCCGCCGGTGCCGGCGGTGGAGACCTTGACGTCCGAGAGCGTGATGTCCAGGACGCCACCGTGGGCGAAGAAGTTGACCCCGCCGTCGAAGGCGGTGTCGGTGCCGTGCGTGGTGATGTCGTACGTGCCCTTGCCGTTGACGAAGGTAAAGACACCGTTGCCGTCGGCCTGGGTGGCGCCGTCCTTCACGGTGATCTTGCCGGCGCCGCCGATGTACTTGCGGAAGGACTCCTTGAAGCCCCAGTCCAGCGTGCCGTCCTTCAGCTCGATCGTCGGCGCGGCGGCGGTGGCGTTCGGCGCGGAACGGTCGGCGGCGAGGGCCGGAAGGGCCAGCGAGGCGCCGAGTGCGGCGGCGGTGGCGACGGCTGCGGCGAGGGTTATGGGGCGGCGGGTGGCTGCCATGGTCGGGGGTCTCCTCAGGGATGAACAGGTCGACGGGGATGGTGGGGACGGGGTGGTGCGGGGGGTCAGGAAGAGGCGTCCGGCTTCGCCCGGTTGCGGCGTACGAGCATCAGCGCGGCGGCCGCCGCGGCGAGCACTCCGGCGCCGCCGACGGCCAGGTAGAGACCGGTCCGGGAGTCGTCGTCCGCCTCGGCCGCGGTGGGGACCGCGGCGGTCTTCCTCACCGGGCTCTTCGACGGTTCCGGCGTGGCGGTGGCGTCGCTGCCCAGGTCGGGCAGGGCGGGCAGCTCCGCCTTCGCGTCGGTGGCCACGGCGAGCGAGACCGGGTCCATGGCGGTGCCCGCCTTGTAGAGGGAGCCGAACACCTTGGCGCCGTCGGCGGTCAGCGTGGCGGGGGCCTCGGTGAGGACCGCGAGGCCGTCCTTCGGCGCGAAGTCCTTGGCGGTGAAGGTGACGAGCGGCACCGCCTTCGTGGCCGCGCCGTCGCTCAGCACGTCGGCGCGCAGCGTGCCCTTGCCCGCCTTCACGCCCACCGCGAACCCGGACAGCTTCAGATCGAGGCCGTCGGCGGCGGTGAAGCGGACGCTGCCCGCGAAGGTGGCCGCCAGGGTCTGCTTCTCGGGGTCGTACGAGCCCTTCCCCTTCGGGAAGCGGAAGAGCGCGCCGCCGTCCTGGGCTCCGTCGGCGAGGGTCCACTTGCCCTGGCCGATCGAGCCGGTGACGTACTCGCGGAAGGTGCGGCGTACGCCCCAGTCGACGGCGCCGTCCTCGAAGGGACCGGCCGCGGTCTCCTTCTTCTGCTCGGTGCTCTTGCCGGGCGTGGCCGAGGACTTGGAGGGGCTGGGCTTCGCGGCCGGTCCTGTGGTGTCCACGGAGAGGCTGACCGGGTCCAGCGGTGTGCCGGCCGTGTAGTAGCCGGCGAAGGACTTGGCGCCCTGTGAGGTGAGCGTGGCCGGGATGTTGTTGAGGGCGATGGGGGTGGAACCGCCCCGCATGTCGATCCCGGACAGGTTGAGCGTGGCCATCGGGACCTGGGCGGCGGAGGTGACGCGTCCGCTCCCCCGTTCCTTGCTGACCATGTCCGCGTACAGGGTGCCGCTGCCGCCCTGGATGCGGACGGTGGGACGGCTGATGGTGAGGTCGAGTTCGTAGGATCCGCCGGACTTCTTGTGCCCCACGAAGCGGACACCGCCCGAGAAGCCGGCCCGGAACGCGCCGTTCGCCGGATCGTAGGAGCCGGTCGCGGAGTGGAAGCGGAACTGACTGCCGCCGACCGTGGCGGCGCCGCCGGTCAGCCCCCAACTCCCCTGGGCGATCGGGCCCGTGACGTAGCTCTGGAACGAGGACTTGATGCCCCAGTCCAGCCGTCCGCCCTGCACCGTACGGCTCGCCGCTTGCGCGGCGGTCGCCGGGAGCAGAGCGCCCAGCAGGACCGCGAGAAGCGCCACGGCGAGAGCGCGGGCAGGTCTGAACGATGGCATGGGGCCCCTCCGAAGTCTGGAAACACAGGTAAGGCTAACCTAAGGTATGTACATCCCGTGTCGGTACCCCCTTCCGTCACATTCTTCTCAGACCATCACCAACTGCTCGCCGTAGTGCGAGCCGCACAACGACAGGACGGTGCCCCGTGCGCTTCTCGCAGGACTTCGCCCCGCCGGGCCGCAGCGCCCGGCGAACCGGGCGCGGGCGCACCGGCGTCCTGACCACCGCCCTCGCCCTGGCCTCGGTCCTGCTCCTGTCCGGCTGCGGCGGTACGGAGCCGCCCTCGGCGAAGACCTCCGGCGCCGGGGCCTCGTCGGCGGCGGACGCCGACCGGATAGAGCCGCTGACCGGCACGCCCGCCCCGAAGCTTCCGGTGACCGTCACCTCGGCGGACGGCAAGCGGACCACCATCACCTCCGCGGACCGGATCGTGCCGCTGACCGGCAGCCTGAGCGAGATCGTGTTCACGCTGGGGCTCGGCAAGCAGGTCGTGGCCCGCGACATCACCGCCACCTTCGAACAGGCCGAGAAGCTCCCCGTGGTGACCCGGGCCCACGACGTGTCGGCCGAGGGCGTCCTGTCGCTGAAGCCCACCGTGGTCCTCGCGGACACCACGACCGGCCCCTCCGAGGCGATCGGGCAGATCCGCGACGCCGGGATTCCGCTCGTGGTGGTCGAGCCCGCCAAGGAACTCGCCGATGTGGGCCGCCGGATCGAGACCGTGGCCGGGGCGCTCGGCGTGCCGCAGGCCGGGGCCACGCTGAAGAAGCGCACCGAGGACCGCATCGACGCCGTGCGCGAATCCGTGCCCGCACCGGCCGACGGAGCCGGGAAGCCACGTGTCGCCTTCCTCTATCTGCGCGGCTCCGCCTCCGTCTATCTGCTGGGCGGCCGGGATTCCGGGGCCGGTTCGCTGCTGGAGGCCGCGGGCGCGGTCGACGCGGGCAAGGAGTCCGGGCTGAAGAAGGACTTCACCGCCATCACCAGCGAGGCGCTGGCCAAGGCCGCGCCCGACGCGATCCTCGTCATGACCAAGGGCCTCGAATCGGTCGGCGGCGTCGACGGCCTGGTGAAGATCCCGGGCGTCGCCGAGACCCCGGCCGGGATGGACCGGCGGATCGTCTCCGTCGACGACGGGGTCCTGCTGAACTACGGCCCGCGCACCGACCGCGTCCTGAGTGAACTGGTCGCCCAGCTCTACCCGGAGAGCGGTGCGGGCAAGTGACGACCTCCTACGAAGCACCCGCCAAGACAGCCGGGCCCGAGGCTCCAGCGGCCCTGCCCCGGGCCCGGCGCTCCACCGCCGTCACCCTCACCGCCGGGCTGCTCGCGGCGCTGATCCTGGGCTGCCTGCTGTCCGCCGGGCTCGGCGCGTACAACATCCCGCTCGGCGACGTCCTCGCCTCCGTCCAGCACCGGATGGGGCTCGGCGGGCACGCCCTGGACCGGGTCGGCGAGAGCGTCCTGTGGAACGTACGGCTGCCGAGGGTCGTCCTCGCGCTGCTGGTCGGCGCCTCGCTCGGCTGCGCGGGCGCCCTGATGCAGGGCGTGTTCGGCAATCCGCTCGCCGAGCCGGGCGTCATCGGGATCTCCGCGGGCGCCGCGGTCGGCGCGGTCGCCTCGATCGCGCTCGGACTGAGCTTCTTCGGCAACTGGACCATCACCGTCTGCGCGTTCGCCGCCGGTCTGCTGACCGTGCTCCTCGTCTACACGCTGTCGCGGTCGGGCGGCCGGACCGAGGTGGTGACGCTGATCCTCACCGGGATCGCCGTCAACGCCTTCGCGGGCGCCCTCATCGGCCTGTTCGTCTTCTTCGCCGACAACGCGCAGATCACCCAGATCACCTTCTGGCAGCTCGGCTCGCTGGCCCAGGCCACCTGGCCGAAGGTGCTGGCCGTCCTGCCGTGCGCGGCGCTGGGGCTCCTCATCGCCCCCTTCTACGCGCGCAAGCTGGACCTGCTCGCGCTCGGCGAGCGGCCCGCCCGGCACCTCGGCGTCGATGTGGAGCGGCTGCGCCTCGTGCTGGTGCTCGTCGTGGCGCTGCTGACGGCGGCGGCGGTCGCGGTCGCCGGGATCATCTCGTTCGTCGGGCTCCTGGTGCCGCACCTGCTGCGCATGGCGAACGGTCCGGGGCACCGTTTCCTCGTCCCCGGCAGCGCGCTCGGCGGCGCGCTCGTGCTGGTCGCGGGCGACCTCGCGGCCCGTACCGTCGCCGACCCGGCGGAGCTGCCGCTCGGTGTGCTGACCGCGCTCTTCGGCAGCCCGTTCTTCTTCTGGCTGCTGCGCAGGACCCGTCGCAAGCAAGGTGGTTGGGCATGAAGTCGCTGCGGAACCTCTTCGCCACGCACAGCCGGCAGTTGCCCGTACGTGTACCGGCCGGCGCGCCGGTCGCCGAGGTGAGCGGGCTGCGGGTGCGGCTCGGCGGGCGGCAGGTGCTGGACTCCATCGACCTGACCGCGCACGCGGGCGAGGTCCTGGCGCTCGTCGGTCCGAACGGGGCCGGGAAGTCCACCCTGCTGGCCGCGCTCGCCGCCGACCTGCCGGCCGAGAGCGGTGCCGTACGCATCGACGGACGGCCGGTCACCGACTGGGCCGCCCCCGAACTGGCCCTGCGCCGGGCCGTGCTGCCGCAGTCCGCGGCCCTCGCCTTCCCGTTCCCGGTGGAGGACGTCGTACGGATGGGGCGCGCGCCCTGGGCGGGTACGGACCGGGCGGACGAGGACGATCCGGCGGTCGCCGCCGCGATGGCGGCCACCGAGGTCACCGAGTTCGCCGGGCGCCCCTTCTCCGCGCTGTCCGGCGGTGAGCGGGCCCGGGTCGCGCTGGCCAGGGTGCTGGCGCAGCGGGCCCCGCTGCTGTTGCTGGACGAGCCGACGGCCGCGCTGGACCTGCGCCACCAGGAGCTGGTGCTGCGGATCTGCCGGGAGCGGGCCGCCGCCGGGGACGCGGTCGTCGTCGTCCTGCACGACCTGGGGCTCGCCGCCGCCTACGCGGACCGGGCGGCCGTGCTGCACGAGGGGCGGATCGCGGTGGCGGGCCCGCCGGCGGAGGTGTTCTCGGGCGAACTGCTCGGCAGGGTCTACCGGCAGGCGGTCGAGGTGTTCCCGCACCCGCGGACGGGGGTGCCGCTCGTCGTACCGGACCGGACCGCCTGACCTCGGCACCGCCCGATCCGGTCCCGGCCCTCGCGGTGTTCGTCTGCCCGGTAGGGTTCGGACGGTCAGTGGCGACGGATCAGAAGGCGCGGAAAGCAACGGATGAGAAGTCTGAAGCCGGCACGGCCGGTGACGGGACTCGCGGTGGCGACGGTGCTGAGCCTGGCGGCGAGCGGGTGCATGACCGTGCACGGCGAGGAGGCAGTCGTGCCGGCCGCGACGAAGTCCGAGGCCGCACGGGTCCTGAAGGAGTTCACCGCCGCGTACAACGCCGCCGACAAGGCGTACGATCCGGCGCTCGACGCCGGCCTGGTGACGGGCTCCCTCGGCGCCATCAACCAGGCGGGGCTCAAGGCACGCCACACGATCGAGCCGACCGGCAACGCCCGGCACCAGCCGCTGGAGCTGACGGACGCCAAGTTCGTCATCCCGAAGAAGGCGGGCTGGCCGCGCTGGTTCCTCGCCGACACGGACTCCAACCGTGACCGGGACACGGGCGACCAGGACACCCGCTGGCTGCTGGCCTTCGTCAAGTCCGGCCCCGACGCGGGCTGGAAGGCCGCCTATCTGGCGGTCGTCGCCCCGGACCGGATACCGGACCTCGTGGAGGACGACGACGGCCTGGCCGAGCCGGTCGCGGCGGACAGCACCGACCTGGCCGTGGCCCCGCAGGACCTGGGCACGCAGTACACGCAGTACCTGCAGAAGGGCACGCCCGATGTGTTCGCCCCGGGCGCCGCGACCTCCCAGTGGCGCGACGCCCGGCTGAACACCAAGCGGGCCGGCTTCTCCTACCAGTACGTCGACCAGCCGCTGGACAACGGCACGTTCGCGCCTCTCGCGCTGGCGGCCGGGAACGGCGGGGCGCTGGTCTTCTTCAGCAGCAAGCACTACGAACGGCAGACCGCGGCGAAGGGGCTGCACCCGACCGTGGACCCCGATGTGGAGGCGCTGCTCAGTGGTGAGGTGAAGAGCACCCTGACCAAGGAGCGGATCTCCAGCCAGCTGGTGTACGTCCCCGGGAAGGGCGCCGAGCACCGCAAGCTCACCGTGCTGAACCGGCTGCCCGGCCTGACGGCGGCGAAGGGCTCGTAGCGGGGCGCCGGTGACCGGGGCCCCGCCCGGTCACCGGCGCAGCGGCCAGGCCACCGCGTCGTGATCGACCTCACTCTGCTCGGCGGAGCCCACGAACCGCGCGCAGGCGTCCGTCAGCGTCTCCAGGAGCGTCAGCGGGTCGGGCAGCGGGTGCTCGGGGCCCCGCAGCCAGGCGACGTCCAGCTCGCCGGGGAGCTGGGCCGGCGGCAGCAGGACGTAGCTGCCCCGGCAGTGCCAGCGCAGGCCCGGGTGCTCGTCCATCGTCTCGGGGTGGCAGTCCAGCTCGCACGGCCACCACTCGTCCTCGTCCTCCGGCGTGCCGCGCGTCGCCGTGAAGAACAGCATCCGGTCGTCGCCGGAGCGGGCGACCGGGCCGACCTCGATCCCGGCTTCGAGCAGCCGCTCCAGCGCCTGGGCGCCGGCGGACAGCGGGACGTCGAGCACGTCGTGGATCATGCCGGTCGCGGTGATGAAGTTCGCCTGCGGCTGGCTGCGGGCCCAGCGCTCGATCTGGGCGCGGTCGGTGGTGGACTGCGTCTGCCAGGCGAAGGAGACGGGGTGACGGGCGGGGGTGGGACAGCCGATGCGTTCGCACGAACATCGGTAGCCGACCGGGTGGGCGGCGGGCGCGATCGGCATTCCGGCTTCGGCGACAGCCAGGAGCAGCGCCTCCCGTGCGGTGTCGTCGACCTCGCGCTGCTGCGGTTTGGGTCGTCGCCGCAGCCACTGGGAAAACTTGCTCTCTGAGCCGCGATTACGGCCGAAATCGGCGCCCATCTATCCCCTTGCCTTTGCGTTGCCCCTGCCCATGGTCCCACCATCCTGCGCCTCGGGTGGCCAGAGTCCGGAAGCGGGGTGGGACGGCCGGTGCCGCAGGGTGGGCGCTATCACACGCTTTGTCACGAAAGAGCGCGTGTATCCCCGGCCCGGAACCGGGCGGGGGCGCGCGTGGCGGGGCGTGTCCGCCCGAACCACCCGATCGGACCACTGCGCCCGGGGGCCCGCAGGCCGCACCATGGGCTCACGCACACACCCGTGCGACGCACCGGCCGCAGCGGCCACAGCCGCAGCGACGATTTCGTGAGGAGCCTTCCTTGCCTCGTGAAGCCACACCCCGGCACTACCTGATGTGCGCCCCTTCCCACTTCAGGGTGACGTATTCCATCAATCCCTGGATGGATCCCACCAAGCCCGTCGACCTGCCGCTGGCGCAGACCCAGTGGGAGGACCTGCGCGACCGCTACCGTGCGCTCGGTCACACCGTGGATCTGCTGGAGCCCCGGCCCGACCTGCCCGACATGGTCTTCGCGGCGAACGGGGCCACGGTGATCGACGGCCGGGTGCTCGGCGCCCGCTTCGCCTACCGGGAACGGTTCGAGGAGGCCGCCGCCCACCGGGACTGGTTCCGTGACCGCGGCTTCGCCGAGATCCACGAGCCGGACCACGTCAACGAGGGCGAGGGCGATTTCGCGGTGACCGCCTCGTACGTCCTGGCCGGGCGCGGTTTCCGGTCGAGTCCGCTCTCGCACGCGGAGGCGCAGGAGTTCTTCGGCCGTCCGGTGATCGGTCTCGATCTGGTCGATCCGCGCTACTACCACCTCGATACGGCCCTGAGCGTGCTGGACGACGCGGCCGACGAGGTCATGTACTACCCTCCGGCCTTCTCACCGGGCAGCAGGGCGGTGCTGGCCCGGCTCTTCCCGGACGCGCTGATCGCCGAGGAGCCGGACGCCGCGGCGCTCGGTCTGAACGCGGTGAGCGACGGGCGCCATGTGCTGCTGCCGCAGGCCGCGACGGGCCTGTTCGACCCGTTGCGGGCGCGCGGTTTCGAGCCGGTGCCGATGGACCTGAGCGAGCTGCTGAAGGGCGGCGGCAGCGTGAAGTGCTGCACGCAGGAGCTGCGCGGCTAGGGCCTGTCCGGCGGATCTTCGTGGATCAGCCCGCGGCGTCTGGTGCGTGCTTTCGGCGTGCGCCCGGATCTGCCTCGTACTGGACGTACTTGGGTGATTCGGGCGTGCGGCGAGAGTGCGTGCCAGGCGTCGCGGGCCCGCGAAGATCCGCCGGACAGGCCCTAACCGGCCTGCGGGGGCGGCCAGGCGTCGCCCCAGTCGATGTCCCGGGCGGCGCGGTACAGCTCGCCGTGCCGCTTGGTGACCGTGGCCCGCTCCAGGCCCTCGTCGCGGGTGCAGAGCTCCAGGAGCACCTGGCCCTTGCGGATCTGCGGGCGGCGGGTGACCCGGGCGGTCACGGGCCGGGTCGCGAAGCGGGTGGCGACGACGTAGCTGAACTTCTCGTCCTCGTACGGCAGCGTGCCGCCCTTGACCTTGCGGTGCAGGGAGGAGCGGCTGACCCGGGCCGAGAAGTGGCACCAGTCGGTGCCCGGCTCGATGGGGCAGGCGCCGCTGTGCGGGCAGGGCGCGGCGACGGTGAGCCCGGCGGCGGTCAGCCGGTCGCGGGCGTCGATGATCCGGGCGTATCCGTCGGGGGTGCCGGCCTCGACGACCACGACGGCCCGCGCGGCGGCCGCGGCGGCGTCGATGAGCGCGGTGCGGGCCCGGCCGGTCAGCTCGTTGAGCACGTAGGAGACCGTGACCAGGTCGGTGGGGGCGAGGTCCAGGTCCTCGCCGATGCGGGCGCGCCGCCACTCGGCGGTGCGCAGGGCCGGCAGGCCGGAGACGGCGGCCAGTTCGCGGCCGAGGGCGAGGGCGGGTTCGGCCCAGTCCAGGACCGTGGTGCGGTGGCCCTCCCACGCCCCGGCGACGGCCCAGCTCGCGGCCCCGGTGCCGCCGCCGACGTCGGTGTGCGTGGCGGGCGCCCAGTCGGGGGCGGCCGCGCGCAGGGCGTCGAGGGCGGCCCGTACGGCTTCGAAGGTGGCGGGCATCCGGTACGCGGCGTACGCGGCCACGTCCGAGCGGTCGCGGAGCACCGGGGCGTCGGTGGGAATCGTGCCCCGGTAGTGGGCGATGAGCCGGTCGACGGCCTGGCCCGCCTGCTTGGGCGGCAGCCCGTCCAGGAGTCCGGACAGGGCGGCGCGCAGGGCTTCCGCGGTGGGGAGGGTGGCGTTCACCGAGGAATTGTAGGCGGGGCGGGGGCTCTCAGATCGCGGAGGTGCGCTGCCAGGGACGGCACAGGCCGAGGAAGCAGGCGAGGGCGCCGACCGCGCAGACCAGCTGGACGACGGCCATGGGTACCGCGGTCGCCTCGCCCGCGATCCCGACGAGCGGGGAGGCCACGGCCCCGATCAGGAACTGCGAGGTGCCGAGCAGCGCGGAGGCCGATCCGGCGGCGTGCTTGGTCCGCATCAGTGCCTGGGCGTTGGTGTTGGGCATCGCCAGGCCCATGGCCGACATCAGGATGAACAGTCCGGCGGCCACCGGCACGAGACCGACGTCGCCGAAGGCCCCGGACGTCATCAGGAGCAGGGCGACCGCGGCGGCCACGATGGCGACGAGCCCGCAGGTGAGGGCCTTGTCGAGGCTGACCCGGCCGACGAGCAGCTTGCCGTTGATCTGGCCGACCGCGATCAGTCCGATGGAGTTGATGCCGAACAGCAGGCTGAAGGTCTGCGGGGAGGCGCCGTAGATCTCCTGAATGACGAAGGGTGAGGCGCTCACGTAGGCGAAGAGGGCGGCGAAGGCGAGGCTGCCCGCGATCATGTAGCCGGTGAAGACGCGGTCGGCGAGCAGCCCGCGCATCGTGCGCAGCGCGTCGCCGACGCCTCCGGTGTGGCGCTCGGCGGGCGGCAGGGTCTCGTCGAGCCACTTCCAGACGACGAAGGTGAGCAGGACGCCGACCACGGTGAGGACGGCGAAGATGCCGCGCCAGTCGGTGAGCCGCAGGACCTGTCCGCCGATGACCGGTGCGATGACGGGGGCGACGCCGGAGATCAGCATCAGGGTCGAGAAGAACCGCGCCATCGCGACGCCGTCGTACATGTCGCGCACCACGGCGCGGGCGATGACGATGCCGGCCGCGCCCGCGAGGCCCTGGATCAGGCGGAAGGCGATGAGGAGCCCGGCGGACGGGGCGAAGACGCAGATCGCGGTGGCGAGGACGTAGACGGCCATGCCGAGGAGCAGCGGGCGGCGCCTGCCCCAGCGGTCGCTCATCGGTCCGACGACGACCTGGCCGAGCGCCATGCCGGTGAGGCAGGCGGTGAGGGTGAGCTGGACCGTGGAGGCGGGTGCGTGCAGCGAGTCGGTGACGGCGGGGAGCGCCGGGAGGTACATGTCCATGGACAGCGGCGGGAGCGCCGTCAGTCCGCCGAGGACCAGGGTGACGAGGAGGCCGGTGCGCCGGGCGGCCGCGGTGACGGCTCGGGGCTGTGCCGTGCCGGTGCCGGTGGTGCTGTCGGGGGTGGGGTCGGTGGTGCGTATGTGCTGGGCCCGGCTGACGCCGCTCTCCGGCATTCTCATCTCCATAGTTGTTGAATCCGGCTCTATGCTCTCAGCTCAGCGGGAGTGGTCGACACCTTTTGGAGCGTGCATGAGCAGGACTGTCCGTTGGGGCGTGCTGGCGACAGGCGGGATCGCGGCGACGTTCACCGCTGATCTGAAGGCCATGCCCGACGCGGAGGTGGTGGCCGTGGCCTCCCGTACGGACGCCTCGGCGCGGGCCTTCGCCGAGCGGTTCGGGATACCGAGGGCGTACGGCGACTGGGCCGGTCTGGTCGCGGACGACGAGGTCGACGTGGTGTACGTGGCCACGCCGCACTCCGCGCACCGGGAGGCCGCCGCGCTCGCGCTGGAGGCCGGGAAGCACGTGCTGTGCGAGAAGGCGTTCACGCTGAACGAGCGCGAGGCCCGGGAGCTGGTGAAGCTCGCCCGGGACCGCGGGGTCTTCCTGATGGAAGCGATGTGGACGTACTGCAACCCGGTCGTGCGGCGGCTGACCGAGCTGGTGCGGGACGGGGCGATCGGCGAGATCCGTACCGTGCAGGCCGACTTCGGCTTCGCGGGCGACCTGGGTCCCGGTCACCGGCTGCGCGATCCGCGGCTGGGCGGCGGCGCGCTGCTGGACCTGGGCGTGTATCCGGTGTCGTTCGCCCATCTGCTGCTGGGCGAGCCGGACCGGGTGCAGGCGGACGCGCTGCTGTCGCCGGAGGGCGTGGACCTGAACACCGGGATGCTGCTGGGCTGGGACTCGGGCGCCACGGCGCTGCTGTCCTGCTCGATCGTCGGGCACCACCCGACCGCCGCCACGGTGATCGGCACGGGCGGGCGGATCGACATCCCGCACAGCTTCTTCCACCCGCAGGGTTTCGTGCTGCACCGGGCGGGCGCCGAGCCCGAGGAGATCACCTCGGGTCCGGGCCCGCAGGGCCTCTCGGGGATGCAGTACGAGGCGGCCGAGGTGATGCGCGCGGTCCGGGCGGGCGAGACGGAGTCCCCGCTGGTGCCGCTGGAGGGTTCGCTCGCGGTGATGCGGACGCTCGACGCGGTACGTGACCGCGTCGGCGTCCGCTACCCGGTGGACGCGTAGGCGTCAGGCCGGCTTCAGGCCCGGGTCACCGGCCTCGGTGACGTAGGAGCCGGCGGTGGTGACGGGGGCGCCCGGCGTGGTGACGGCGGAGACCGTACGGAAGTCGGCGCGCGCCCGGCCCTCCTGGAGGGTGACGACGGCGTAGCCGCGGCGCCCGTTGTAGAACTTCAGGTGCGGGTTGGCCTGCGTGAGGTTGTTGTAGTTGGACGGCTTCTCGGAGCCGTCCTTGCCGCTGGTGATGGACGTGGTGACGATCTCGGTGCCGACGGTGCGCGACGCCGGGTCGTCGAAGTCCTGCTTGAGGTCGAAGGCGTAGCTCACGTGCACGTCGCCGGTGAGGACCATGAGGTTGTCCACGCCGGCGCTCCGCGCGCCCTTCAGAATACGGTCGCGGGAGGCCGGGTAGCCGTCCCAGGAGTCCATGGACAGCTTGAAGGCGTCGGTCGGCAGGTCGCGCCGCTGGGCGAAGGTGACCTGCTGCGGCACGACGTTCCAGGTGGCGCGCGAGTGGCGCCAGCCGTCGATGAGCCAGCGCTCCTGGGCGGCGCCGGTCAGGGTGCGCTTCGGGTCCTCGGACTCGGGCCCGGGGGTCTGCCAGCCGTCGCCGTACGCCTGGTCGCTGCGGTACTGGCGGGTGTCGAGGACGTCGAACTGGGCGAGCCGGCCGAAGTTCAGGCGGCGGTAGAGCCGCATGTCGGGGCCGGTCGGCCGCTGGGGCGCGCGCAGCGGCTGGTTCTCCCAGTACGCGCGGTACGCGGCGGCCCGGCGGATCAGGAACTCCTCGGGCGGTACGTCGTTCTCGGGGATGGCGCCGGCGTAGTTGTTCTCGGTCTCGTGGTCGTCCCAGGTGACGACGAAGGGGTGCGCGGCGTGGGCGGCGCGCAGGTCGGGGTCGGACTTGTAGAGGGCGTACCGCAGCCGGTAGTCCTCCAGCGTCGTCGTCTCCCGGTTGAAGAGCGCGGGCAGGGTGCGGTCGGTGTAGTCGCGGGCGCCGCCGGTCGCGGTGACGGCGTACTCGTAGAGGTAGTCGCCGAGGTGGAAGACGACGTCGACGTCCTCCTGCGCGAGGTGCTTGTACGCGGTGAAGTAGCCGTCGTGGTAGGCCTGGCAGGAGACGGCGGCCAGGCTCAGTTCGCGCTTGCGGGCACCGGCCGGGGGTGCGGTGCGGGTCCGGCCGGCGGGGCTGGTCCACCGTCCGGCGCGGAAGCGGTAGTAGAGGACGCGGTCCGGGACCAGGCCCCCCACCTCGACGTGCACGCTGTGGTGGAACTCCGGGTGCGCGTAGGCGGTGCCGCGCCGGACGACACGGGTGAAGCGCTCGTCGTGGGCCAGCTCCCAGCGGACCTCGACGCGGGCGTTCGGCAGCCCGCTGTCGGGTTCGAACGGGCGGGGCGCGAGCCGCGTCCACAGGAGGACGGAGCCGGGCAGCGGGTCGCCCGACGCGACGCCGAGGGTGAACGGGTCCTCGCCGATCTGCCGGGCCTCCATCTCGCGGGCGCTCGCCGTCCCGGCGGCGGGCAGGCCGACCGAGAAGGCGAGCGCGGCGGCGGCTCCGGTGACGGTGAGGAAACGGCGGCGGTCGGTGTGCCGGGCGGCGTCGCGCAGCTCCTGCTGTGGCGATGAGTGCGTCATCTGTCCTCCCCTGACTGGTGATGTGAGGGAAGTCCACCGGGCCGGCGCATCCTGCGGCTGTCGTGCTCGCGTCGCGCGGGCGTCGCCTGGATGAGGAGTGCGGCAGGATGGTGCCCCCGGGGGCAAACTCCGCGTACGCGGCCAAAGCCATGATCATCGAGCGGGCCCGCGAGGGGCCGTGAATCGCCGGACCGGACCCCGGAATCACCCCTGGGGGGACGGGAACCGGCGGCGGCGCGCGAGGGCGCGCGGCCGCTGCGCGTACGCTGCGGCCGCATGGACAACAGACTGTTGAACGCGCCGACCGCCCCGACGAGGACGGCTCTGGTCACGGGCGCCGGCTCCGGGATCGGCCGTGCGGTGGCGCTCGCCCTGGCCGGTGCCGGCTGGGCGGTCGCGCTGGCGGGCCGGCGCCCGGACCCGCTCGCCGGGACCGCCGCGCTGGCCGGCGAGCAGGCCCGGGTGATCACCGTCCCCGCCGACGTGACCCGCCCGGATGACGTGGACGCGCTGTTCTCCTCCGTGCGGGAGTGCTTCGGCCGCCTCGACCTGCTCTTCAACAACGCGGGCACCTTCGGGCCGGGTTCGGTGCCGGTGGAGGACCTGGCGTACGAGGACTGGCGCGGCGTCGTCGATGTGAACCTGACGGGCGCGTTCCTGTGCGCCCAGGCGGCGTACCGGCAGATGAAGGAGCAGGACCCGCAGGGCGGCCGGATCATCAACAACGGCTCCATCTCGGCGCACACGCCCCGCCCGCACTCGGTGGCGTACACCGCGACCAAGCACGCGATCACCGGTCTGACGAAGTCGCTGTCGCTGGACGGGCGACCGCACCGGATCGCCTGCGGCCAGATCGACATCGGCAACGCGGCGACCGACATGACCGAACAGATGCGGACCGGCACCCTCCAGGCCAACGGCGAACTGGCGGTGGAGCCGGTGATGGCCGCCGACGACGTGGCCCGCACGGTCCTCCACATGGCGGACCTGCCGCTGGAGGCCAACGTCCAGTTCGCCACGGTCATGGCGACGGCCATGCCGTATGTGGGGCGTGGTTGAGGCGGATTGTGCGATAACCCCGCCGGCGGGTGCGTACGCCCTTTATGCTCACGCTTCTTCACCGGAACACCACACAAGGAACACAGCATGCGCATACGCACCGCGGCGCCCCTCGCGCTGGTCGCCACGACCGCACTCGCCGGTTCACTGCTCCTAGCGGCCCCGGCCTCGGCCGCGAAGCACCAGGGCGGGGTGCACCTCGGCAAGATCCAGTACGACAGCCCCGGCAAGGACACCCGGTCCAACGCCTCGCTGAAGGCGGAGTGGGTCGAGATACACAACAACACCAAGTCGAAGTTCCAGCTCAAGGGCTACAAGCTCAAGGACAACACCGGCTACACGTACAC
The DNA here is from genome assembly GCF_000373645.1 of Streptomyces sp. ATexAB-D23. GTDB lineage: Bacteria > Actinomycetota > Actinomycetes > Streptomycetales > Streptomycetaceae > Streptomyces > Streptomyces castrisilvae. The sequence continues at coordinate 59,646 of NZ_KB892089.1, forward strand.
CTTCGGCAGCTACAACATCAGCCCCGGCAAGACCGTCAAGGTACACACCGGCAGGGGCACGGCCACCCCCGGCCACCTGTACTGGAACCGCGGCTCGTACGTCTGGAACAACACCGACGACAAGGCGCGGCTGATCAAGCCGAGCGGCGCGCTGCTGGACTCCTGCTCCTGGACGAAGTCCGGCAACGGCGTCAAGAACTGCCACTGAGGGCCGCCCCGGGTCCGCACCGCCGGCGGGCGGGCCCGGGAATGCCGCACCACCACGGGCCCGGGAATGCCGCCGCCGGGTCCGTGGTTGTGCGGCGCATGAGCGATCCTTCCGCCGCCGGGCCCCCCGAAGTGCTGCGCTACACCGCGTTCTCCGCCGATCCGGAGGGCGGCAATCCGGCCGGGGTCGTGCTCGACGCCGCCGGCCTGGACGACGCGGCCATGCTCGGTGTGGCGGCGGGGCTCGGCTACAGCGAGTCGGCGTTCCTGACCGGGCGGGCCGAGACGGCGGAGCCCGGTGCGCGGGGGTATGCGATCCGCTACTTCAGCCCGAAGGCCGAGGTGCCGTTCTGCGGCCACGCCACCGTCGCGACCGCTCTGGCCCTCGCCGAGCGGGACGGTCCGGGGGAGCTGGAGTTCACCACCCGCGCGGGGAGGGTGCCGGTCACCGTGGTCCGTGCGGGCGGCGCGCTGACCGCCACACTGACCAGCGTGGCACCGCACACCGAGGACATCGGTGCGGCCGACCTGGCCGAGGCGCTGTCGGCCCTGGACTGGCCGGCCGCCGGCCTCGACCCGGCCCTGCCGCCCCGGATCGCCTACGCGGGCGCGCGCCACCTCGTGCTGGCCGCCGGGACACGGGAGCGGCTGGCCGCGCTGGACTACGACTTCGCGCGCCTGGAAGCGTTCATGCGCCGGCTGGACCTGACCACGCTCCAACTGGTGTGGCGCGCCTCCCCCACGGTGTTCCACGTCCGCGACCCCTTCCCGGTCGGCGGTGTGGTGGAGGACCCGGCGACGGGCGCGGCGGCGGCCGCCTTCGGCGCGTACCTGCGCGCGCTGTCCCTCGTCCCGGAGACCGCCGAACTGACCCTGCACCAGGGCGAGGACATGGGCCGCCCCGGCACACTCACGGTGACGCTGCGGGCGGGCGACGCACGGGTGCGGGTGAGCGGCACGGGCACCCGCCTGCCGGAGCCGGCCTGATCCTGAACCTGATCCCGATCCCGATCCCGATCCCGATCCCGGCCCCGATCCCGATCCCGATCCCGGCCCCGGTCCTGATCCGGGGCCCGGTCCTGATCCGGGGCCCGGCCGGGGGCAGGCCTTAGTGTGGTGGGAGTGACCGGCCGTCATCCCTGTGACAGGAGTGCCCCATGTCGATTCGACGCGTGGTTCCCAACATCCCGGTCGGTGCGGGCGACGGCACGGAGGCCGGCGCGGCGGCTATGCGGGACAACGCCGCGTTCTACGGCCTGCTGGGCTTCGAGGAGGTCATGAACCAGGGCTGGATCATGACCCTGGCGTCGCCGGCCCGGCCCACGGCCCAGATCAGCGTCATGACCGCCGACCGGACGGGGCCGGTCACCCCGGACCTCAGCGTGGAGGTCGAGGACGTGGACGCGGTGCACGCCGCGCTGACCGGTGCCGGCGCGGAGATCGTGTACGGCCCGCACGACGAGGAGTGGGGCGTGCGCCGCTTCTTCGTACGCGATCCGAACGGGCGCGTGATCAACGTGCTGACGCACCGCTGAGCACCGGGCGCCCGTTCCCCCGCCCGCGCGCACCGGCGCGCGAGCCGGAGGCTCGGGTGTCCGTGTGCGCTGCTCTCGGCGTTTCGGCCAACCCGGCCCCGTACCGGACCCCGTGCGGGGCACGGGTGGATGTATCCCGCACGCCCGTGCGGCCCGGCGCGGAGGGGATCGCAGGCCGACCGAAACACAGGTGTTCGAGTTCCGGGCGTGGTCGTTAAGCCGTGTGACCCAGCGGCGACCGACCACGGAGGGGGCCACCTTGACCTCGGCCAGCACGCCCGAACAGCTGAGTGCGGAACCAGCGAGCACGGAGAAGGAAGCACCACCGGACAGCGGAAGCGGAGGCCCGGCGCGGGAGGAGGAGTTCCTGTACCGGGACGAGTCCCGGCTCCAGGCCGGTGCGCAGCTGACGAGCGGCACGATGGCGCGGCGGCTGCCCGCGCTGGTGCTCCGGTCGCTCAGGATGGCCTGGCGGGTGGACCGGGCGGCGACGGCGGGCCTGCTGGCCTGCCAGGTGGGCACCGGGGTACTGGCCGCGCTGGGACTGCTCGCGGTCACGAGCACCATCAACGCGCTGATCTCCTCCGGCGACATCGCGGACCGGCTGTGGGAGGCCGCCCCGCAGCTGGCGGTCATCGCGGCGGCCGCCGGACTGCGCGCCCTGCTGGGCATCGTGGTGACGTGGCTGACGGGCAGGCTGCGCCCGGTCCTGGCCCGTGCGGCGGAGCTGACGATGATCGAGGCCGCGCTCGGCGCCGAGCTCGCGGCGAACAACATGCCCGGCTACAACGACTTCTACGACATCGCGGACCGGGGCGCCCAGGTCACCCCCGACCTGGTGGCCGAGTCCCAGGACGTGCTGGCCGCCACCGCCACGCTCGCCGCCGGGGCGACCGTGCTCGCGGTCCTGCACCCGGCACTCCTGCCGCTGCTCCTGGTGGCGTGCCTGCCGCAGGCCGCCGCGTACGTGCGGGCGGCCCGCGTCCTGTACCTGGCGAACCTGGAGACGTCCGGGCGCCGGCGGATGCTGTCCAAGCTGCGCTGGCACATGGCCTACACGGAGTCCAGCGAGGAGATGCGGGCCTGCCTGGCCGGCCCGTTCCTCATCGGGCGGTACCGCCGCCTCGCCGCGTCCGTGAACGCCGCCGAGCGCAGGGCCGCCGACACGGGCGCGTGGATGGGGCTGGCCGGCGCCGCCGTGGGCGGGGTCGCGTCGGCCACCGTATGGGCGGCCCTGCTGTACCTTCTGGCCACCGGCCGCATGGACCTCGCGGCGGGCGGGGGCGCCGTCTTCGCGCTCCAGACCGCCACCACGTCCGTGCGCGGCATCATCAACGGCGGGGCGCGGCTGGTGCGCACCGGCTGGTACGTCCAGGACTGGCAGCGGTTCCTCGACAACGCCCACGGCCAGGCGATGGCGGACTCCCGGGGCACCAGGACCCTGCCGGCCGCGCCGGAGCGGTTCGAGGCCCGCGACCTCACCTACCGCTACGACGGCGCGCCCGCCGACAGCCTCGCCGGGGTCTCCCTCCATGTGAAGCGCGGCGAGATCGTGGCCCTGGTCGGGGAGAACGGCTCGGGCAAGACCACTCTGTCCCGCCTGCTGTGCGGGCTGCTGCTGCCGTCAAAGGGCGCGGTGGCCTGGGGTCACACCACGACCGCCGAGCTCGACCCGTGGGAGGCGTGGCGCCATGTGGCGCTGGTCCCGCAGAAGTACACGTACCTGCCGCTGACGATGCGCGACAACATCACGTTCGGCCAGGGCGACACCGGCGACGCGGCCGTGCTCGCCGCCTGCGAGGCGTCCGGGGCGATCGACATGCTGCCCGCGCTGCGCTCCGGCCTCGACACCCTGCTGACGGCGGAGTGGTTCGGCGGCCAGCAACTGTCCGGCGGGCAGTGGCAGCGCACGGTCCTGACCCGGGCCTTCCACCGGCAGGCCTCCCTGCTGGTGATGGACGAGCCGACGGCGGCCCTGGACGCCCGCGCCGAGTACCGCGTCTTCACCGGCCTGCGGGACCTGGCCAAGGACCGGGCCGTCCTGCTGATCACCCACCGCCTCACCAACGTCAGCGTCGCCGACCGGATCGTGGTCCTGGACCGGGGCCGGATCGTGCAGGAGGGGACGTACGAGCAACTGACCCGGGAGCCGGGCCTGTTCAGAACGCTGTGGGAACTCCAGCAGCGCACGGGCCAGGACCCGGGCACCCCCTGACCGGCCGGCCGCCGCCCCACACCCTCCAGCCCGCACCCGCCGCCCCGCACCCTCCGCCCGCGACAACGAGAGAGGCCCCCGTGTCACAGCCACCCCTCACCCGCTCCCGCATCCACGCCGTGGTGACCGCGTACCTGGCCCGCCACCCGGACGAACGAGACGCTCTCGCCCCGCTGTTGTCCGCGCTGGACGCGGCGGACGATCCGACCGCGCGGACGACGCTGCCGGGGCACATCACGTGCAGCGCCGCCGTCATCGACCGCGCGGGGCGGGTCCTGCACGTGCGGCACAACGCTTCGGGCGGCCTGCTGCTCACCCCCGGCGGCCATGTCGAACCGGGCGACGCGACCCTGCTCGGGGCCGCGCTGCGGGAGGTGGAGGAGGAGACCGGCATCCCGGCCGCGCGGCTCAGCCACACCGCCGCCTTCCGCGCCGAGCCGGCCGACATCGACGTGCACGAGATCGAGGCGAACCCGGCCAAGGGCGAACCCGCGCACCGGCACTACGACTTCCGGTTCGTCCTCCACCTCGTCCCGGAGACCGTGGAGACCACGGTCCGGGCGGACGAGGTCTCGGCGGTGACCTGGCTGCCGCTCGCCGGGACCACGTGCCCGGCCCTGCGCGCCAAGCTCCTCGCCGCACCCCTGGGCGCGGCTCCGGAGCCGCTGAGCGCCTCCGTCCTCATCCGCAACGACCGGGGCGAGTACCTGCTGCATCTGCGCGACCACTACCCGGGCCTGATCTGGGAGCCGGGCGCCTGGTCGGTCACCGGCGGCGGGCGGGAGCGGCAGGACGCCTCTCTGGAGGCGACGGCCCGCCGCGAACTGCGCGAGGAGACCGGCCTCGTACTTCCCGGCCTGGCGCCGTTCGCGGTGGAGGAGGCCGTGAGCCTGGACGGCACCAGCCACCTCATCCAGGTCTTCGCCGGCCGCTGGAACGGCGACGCCGCCGCCCTCCCCCTGACGGAGGGCGTCATGCTGGCCTGGTTCGACCCGGAGACGATGCCCCGGCTGCGGATGGCGCCCTCGACCCTCGCCCTGATCCAGCGGCACGCGCGGCAGGCCGGCCCCCCGAAGCCGGTGTCGGGGAGCGGCGCGGTTCCGCGCGTCGTCGGCGTGCACCTCTACCTGGAGCGCGAGGGAAAGGTCCTGCTGGGCCTGAGGCACCCGGACAGCGCGTACGCGGGGAACGTCCACCACGCCCTGGCCGGGCACTGCGAGCGGGAGAGCGCCGCCGCCTGTCTGGCGCGCGAGGCGTGGGAGGAGGCGGGCCTCGTCGTCGACCCGGCCGGTGCCGAACTGGTCCATGTGGTGCACGTGGTGGACGCCGCGGGCGGGCCGCCGAGGATTCAGCTCTTCCTCCGTGCGGAGGCCCGGGGCGAGCCCGCCGTGTATGAACCCGACCGGTGCGTGTCCTGGGACTGGTGGCCCGTGGACGCCCTTCCCGACCCGATCGTCCCCTACACCCGGGCCGCGATCGAGGGCGTCCGCGCCGGGCGCCTGTTCACCGAGATGGGCTGGGAGGCGGCATGACCGGGACCGGCACGGCCCACGGCGTCCCCGCACCGTCCGGGCGGGTGATGCTCCCGCCGGAGGAGTACGCCCGCTCGGTGCCCAAGTCGACCGGCTTCGCCTGTGTGTTCTTCACCGACGAGCGCCACCGCCCGGTGCAGTTGCGGGCGACGTACTCCCGGACGCACCCGTGGCAGTTCCCCGGCGGCACGATGGACCACGGCGAACGTCCCTGGGAGACGGCGCGGCGGGAGTGCCTGGAGGAGACGGGCATCGTGGTGCCGGGCCCGCCCCGCCTGCTGGCCTCGGTCTTCGGCCCGCCCGGCATCGACTGGCCGTTCAGCACATCGGGCTGCGTCTTCGACGGCGGCCGGCTCACGGACGAGCAGATCCGCGCCATCGTCCTGGACCCGGACGAGCACGACGCGGTCCGGGCCCTGTCCCTGGCCCAGTGGCACCCACTGATGCCCCCGCAGGACTTCGCCCGCCTGGAAGCGGTGATGACAGCGCGGCTGACGGGCACGGCCGCGTACTTCGACGCGTGGGGGTGGGGGGACGCGTGACCGGTACGGCGACGAGAGGAGAGGCACGTTGAAGCGGGACCGGACGGAGATCTGGCGCAAGCACTACGCGCAGGGCCGGGGGTTTCGCCCCCTGGGCGTACGGGAACGGGCGCTGCTGGCCGAGCACGCACCGGCGCCCCTGGACGGGCGGCCCGGCCGGGCGCTGGACATCGGCTGCGGTACGGGTGAACTCGCCGCCGCGCTGGCCGGCCTGGGCTACGCCGTCGACGCGGTCGACTTCGCGCCGGAGGCGATCACCCGGGCCCGCGCGGAGCACTCCGGGGTGCTGCCCGAGGTGCGCTTCCTCTGCCTGGACGTCGAGCACGAAGAGCTGCCGCACCCGCCGGAAGGGAGCGGCCCCGGATACGACCTGATCACCATGCGGTCGTGCGTCGCCTTCATCCGCGACCGGTCCCGCCTGCTGCACGCTCTGGGCGCGCGGCTGCGCACGGGCGGCGCGCTCGTCGTGATCACTCCGGTCGTGGCCCACACCCCCGAGGCGCGGCGTCACATCGCCCTGGAGGAAGACGAGTTGGGCCTGATCGCGGAGGGTTTCGAGGAGACCGGGAGGTTCGACGCGGAGGGCCTGGCGGTGCTCGTGCTGCGCGGCCCCAAAGGCTCGTTCACCGCCGTGGAGAAGCTCCGCCCGGCACCGCAGGCCGTTCTGGGCGCCGCCGCCGTGGTCACCGACGGCGCCGGCCGGGTTCTGCTGGGCCGCTCCACCCGGTCCATGTGGGAGCTGCCGGGCGGCCGCGTGGAGACGGGCGAGTCGGCCCAGGCCGCCGCCGTACGGGAGTTGGCGGAGGAGACCGGGCTGACGGCCCGCGAGGACGCCGCGCACGTCGTCACCGTCCTGCACGACGACCGGCTCGACGTACGCCGCGTCACGCCCGTCGTCCGCGTCACCGGCTGGGCGGGTGAGCTCGGGCTGCCGGAACCGCACAGGTTCTCCCGCTGGGAGTGGCACCCTCCGCACACCCTGGCGTCCCTGGGCCGGATCTTCATGCCGTCCGCCCAGGCGCTGAACGCGGTGTGGCCCGGCGTGCTGCCCGGTCTGCCGCCCGTCCACTCCTACCCCTGCGAGTCCGGGGTCCCGCCCGTGCCCGGTGAGCCCGCCGAGGCCGGACGCCTGCGCGGGCGGATGGCGGACGCGGTGATCCGGAAGGGCTGGGCCCCCTCCCCCGCCGTCCGGGCCGCCCTGCGCGAGGTCCCCCGCCACCGCTTCGTCCCCGAGGCGCCCCTGGAGACGGCCTACGACGACGATCTCGCCGTGGTCACGGTCCGCGAGGCCACCGGGACCGCGGTCAGCTCGGTATCGGCCCCCTGGCTTCAGGCAGACATGGCCGAACGGCTCCGCCCGGAGCCGGGCGGAGCCGTGCTGGAGGTCGGTTCGGGCGGATACAACGCGGAGCTGCTCGCCCATCTCGTCGGACCGCGCGGCCGGGTGGTGACGGTCGACATCGACCCGTACGTCGTGCGGCGCACCCGGCGGCTGTGCGCGGAGGCCGGCAGCGGCCGGGTCACCGCCGTCCCCGGCGACGGCGCCCTGGGCGCGCCCGCTCACGTACCGGCGGGCGGGTTCGGTGGTGTGATCATCACGCACACCGCCTCGGACATCGCCCCGGCCTGGCGGGAGCAGCTTGCGGAGGGCGGCCGGCTGGTCGTCCCGCTCGACGTGGCCGGCTACACCCGCTCGGTCGCTCTGGTCAGGCGCGGCGACGTGCTGGTGGCGGAGCACTGGACGTACTGCGGTTTCGTACGCGACCGAGGGGGCGCCGCCCGCGCGGTCCCGGCCGCCGTGCTGGCCGGCGGGGCGGTCACGGCGCGCTGGGAGGGCGGCGTCGCGGGTGACGTGCCCGCGCTGGACGAGGCCCTGCGCGGCCGGCGCCACGAGCTGGCCACGGGGGTCGTCGTCCCCGGCCGGTACTCGTTCGAGACGTTGCAGCTCTACGCGGCGACCACCCAGCGCGGCTTCTGCCGCCTGAGCGGCGCGAAGGATCCGGCGCTGATCGCCCAGCAGGACGCGGCCGCGATCGTGTCGGGCGGCTCACTCGCGTATCTGACCCACGTCGCAATCCACGACGCCCCGGACCCGGCGGACTGCCTCAGCGAGTTCCGTGTCCACGCCTACGGCCCGGCCGCCCCCGGTCTGGCCGAGCGGCTGGCCGGATGCGTCAGGGCCTGGGACCGCCACGTACGCGACCGCGGCTACCCGCCGATGACCGTGCACCCGGCGGACACCCGTGACGACGAACTGCCGCCGGGCGACGTGTTCGACGTGCCGTCCGCCCGGCTGGTCCTCCGGTGGCCCGGCCGTACCGCCCGGGTGCCGGGCCCGGCGGCACCGCCCGCCGCAACGGCGGAGCGGGCATGAGGGGCGGATTCGGCGGGCGGGCCGTGGAGGGAGGGCTGCCTCAGCGCCGGTAGTAGTCCGCGATGGGCGCGCGCGCCTCGTCGAACAGTGCCGGACCGTCCTGTTCCGGTACCGGCCAGGCGCCCGACTCCGGGTTGAGTTCGATGAGCTGCTCGGTGGAGAGCGCGTAGACGACCCGGCCGAGCCCGGACCGGGCGAGCCCGCCGGCGCACATGCCGCAGGGCTGGCAGCTGGTGTACATGGTGGTGCGCGCGGCCGCGTCGGGGTCCAGCTCCCGGGCCGCCCAGCGAGCGAGCTTCAGCTCGGGGTGGGCGCTGATGTCGTTGTCGCGGCGCACCGTGTTGTGGGCCTCGGCGATGACCGCGCCGTCCGGGCCGGCGAGCAGGGAGCCGTACGGCGCGTCGCCCAGTTCGACGGCGCGGGCGGCGAGGGCGACGGCCCGTCGCAGGAGTGCCTCGTCGGCGGTGGTGATCACGATGGTGTCCTCCAGTGTGTGGCCACGGCCGTCAGGGCCCGCCAGCCCTCTTGGGGCCGAAGGGTGTCCTGCGGGTCCCCGTGGTACGGGTCGAGTACGACGGTGTCGGCGCCGAGGCGGTGCAACTCGCCGAGATCGTCCAGGATCTGTTCGAGGGTGCCGGTGCCGGCGAGCCGCTCGGGGTCGTCGACCGGGGAGTCGGTCAGCCGCAGGGCGATACGGGGCGCGAACGCCGGCAGTGTGTGGTTCGCGAGGACCGAGCGCATCCAGGGGAGCGTGCCCCGCAGCGGATGCCAGGCGTCGCCGTACGAGAGGGCGCGCCGGATTCCGGCCTCGCTGTTGCCGCCGACCCAGACGGGAATCGGGCCGGCGGGCCCGTCCCCCTCCTCGCGCCATGCCTCGCGAAGGGCGCCGAGGTGCTCGTCGGTCAGCCTGCCGCGTGCGGTGAAAGGCACGCCGAGCGCGTCGAACTCCTGGCGCGCCCAGCCGATCCCCACCCCGAGCACGAACCGGCCGCCGCTGAGCTGCTGAAGGTTGGCGGCCATCCGGGCCACCAGCAGCGGGTGCCGGTAGGGCAGTACGAGCACGGTCGTGCCCAGCCGCACCCTGGTGGTGATCCCGGCCAGCCAGGACAGCGTGGTGAAGGGCTCGTAGAACGGCTCCGGATAGCGCGCGGCCACATCGGGGGTGACGACCACGTGGTCCGAGACCATGAGCAGATCGAATCCGAGTCCTTCCACGGTCCGCGCCCACTCGCGGAGCACACCGGGATCGGTGCCGGGCCCGAAGTTCGTTACGTTGACGCCAAGTCGCATGGGTGGAGGATATGCCGGTGATCAGGGCCCGAGGAAGACGATTCGCCCGGCACAAGAGGGACTTCGCCATCGAATTCCCGGTAGAATTTCCATATGACCGGGAACCTTGACGACATCGACTGGGCGATCGTCGACGAACTGCAACAGGACGGGCGGATCTCCCTCAGCGAGCTGGGGCGGCGCGTCGGTCTCGGCTCGTCGGCCACCACGGAACGGGTGCGGAACCTGGAGGCGATGGGCGTCATCACCGGCTACCGCGCCGTCGTCGACCTGACCCGGGTCGGCTACCCGGTGCTCGCGGTCGTCCGGCTGAAGTACCCCGGCAACCGCCACCAGCCGTTGCGCAGGCTGCTCGCCGAGAGGCGGGAGATCCTGGAGTGTCTGCGTACCACCGGCGACGACTGCTACACCCTCAAGGTGGCCGCGACCTCGATGGAGCATCTGGAGACCCTCATGGACGAGCTGGCCGGCTTCGGCTCCACGACCACCAGCGTCGTCTACAGCCAGACGCTGCCGTACCGGGGACCCGCGCGGCCCTCCTGACCCGGGGACCAGTCCCCCTCATCCGCCGGTCAGCCGCTGAACGAGTTCGACGGTCCGCCCCGCCCCGTCCTCCGCCGCCATGTGGCGTGCGCCCTTCGCGGCGGCTTCCGCGTAGGCCGGCTCGCGCACGACGCGGCCGAGTGCGTCGGCGAGCCGTTCGGCGGTGAGGGTGCGGAAGGGCACCGGCTCGTCGGCGGCTCCGACGGCGGCGAGGCGGCGAGCCCAGAACGGCTGGTCGGCCGCCACCGGGACCGTGACCGAGGGAACCCCGGCGCGCAGGGCGGCGGCCGACGTACCGGCCCCGGCGTGGTGGACCACCGCGGCCAGCCGCGGGAGGAGCAGGGCGTGCGGTACGTCCCCGATGGTGAGCACGTCGTCGCCTTCGGCGGAGAGCCCGGCGCTGCCGGACTGGAGGATGCCGCGCAGCCGGGCGCGGCGCAGGGCCCGCACGGCGATCCCGCTCAGCCGGTCCCCGTCGCCGGCCGCCATGCTCCCGAAGCCGATGAGGACGGGCGGGGGTCCGGCGCGCAGGAAGTCCTCCAGGTCCGCGGGGAGCCGTGCCGCCGCCGGGTGGTGGGGCCACCAGTTGCCCACCACGCGCAGGCCGGGACGCCAGTCGGCGGGCCGGGGCACCAGGGCGGTGCTGAAGCCGTGCGCGATGGGCCAGTTCGAGCGCTCCTGACGCCTGCGCGTCTCGGAGGGCGAGGCCGGGGGCAGCCCGAGGCGGTCGCGCAGCCGGGCCACCGCGGGCGCGTAGAGGCGGTCGGTCATCCGCAGGGCGAAGCGGCCGGACAGGCGGTTGGCGGGGCGGCCCAGGGAGCGGGCGCCGGTGACGACGGGCGGGAAGTCGCCGGTCGGTACGGTGGGCTGGAGGTACACCCCGATGCTCGGGATGCCGGTGGCCTCGGCGAGGTGCAGGCCGAGCGGGGCGGTCGAGGTCGACAGCAGCAGCAGTTCCGTGCGGTCGTCCATCGCGTCGGCGAACCCCTGGCCGAGGTCGGTGATGAACGCGGCGGCGGTCCGCACGAGTTCCCGCTGCCCGGTGCCCGCGCCCCGTTTCCGCGGGTCGGCGGGGAGCGCGCGGAACTCCAGCCCGGCCGCGCGGACGAGGGGTGCGAAGGCGTCCGTGGTGGCGAGGGCGACGTCGTGGCCGGCCGCGCGCAGTGCGGAGCCCAGGCCCGTGTAGGGCGCGATGTCCCCGCGCGATCTGGCGGCGGTGATCAGTATCCTCATCGGTCCTCCCTGGTCCTCCCTGGTCCTCATCGGTCCTCATGCACCGGCAGGGCCGGCGGCCCGGCGGGCCGCGTTGGCGTGGACGGCCTTGCACAGGTAGGCGGCCAGGCCGGGGCGCTGCTGGGGCACAGGGACGACCAGGGCGAAGGCACGGGGGTCGGCGGCGAAGTCGTCCGCGATGCGCCGGTGCATGCCGGGCGGGCAGGAGGTGAACCAGCGCGAGACGTGCAGGCGGTGCTCCTCGGCGAGGTCCATGGCCCGCTCACCGTCGCTCGCCTCCCCCTCGTCGAAGGCCGCGAGCAACTCCGCGCGCCAGGCGGTGGCCTCGCCCATGAGCTGCCGCCAGTCCTCCTTGGTGTGGGCGGCCGCGCGGGCCATCGCCTCGCGCTGTCCGGGCGAGTGCGCCCACTTCAGCGCCGCCTCGGTGGCGTAGCTCAGGTCGAAGGTGATCTCACCGAACACCTCGAAGCGTTCCTGCGGGGACAGGGCGACCCCGGTCCGCTGCACCTCGATCGCGCGCCGCGCCACCTCGGACAGCCGTTGCAGCCTGGCGATCTCCGCCGCCAACTGCTCCTGCCGGGCCCGCAGATGCTCCAGGGCGTTCGCCTGCGGGTCCTTGAAGATCTCGCCGATCTCGTCGAGCGGGAAGCCGAGCTCCCGGTAGAAGAGGATCTGCTGGAGCCGGACCAGATCGGCGTCACTGTAGAGCCGGTAACCGGCCTGGCTGCGCCCGCTGGGGGAGAGCAGCCCCGCCTTGTCGTAGTGATGCAACGTACGCACCGTCACCCCGGCGAAGGCCGAGACCTGCCCCACGGAATAACTCATCCACCTGCCCTTTCGTCGCCACCCAGCATTGAGCCCGACGTAAGGGGAGGGTCAATCCACGGCAACCGGGCGGAGGACGGGCCGGTCCGTCCGCATCGGCGCGTCCACGCCAACTTGATCACCTGCCCGTCCGGGCCCGCCTCCATGAGCAGGCGTTTTCCCTCTCGTCGCTTCAGCCTCGCCCTCGCTATCCAGCCGCTTTTCGTACCACGCGTTACTCCGGACGCTTTATGGATCAACATCACCGAGTCTCTGCTCACTCACTGCTGCCTCACAGGTGATTCACCATGCGCACACAAGCGCGAAGACTCGTCACGGCCCTCCTGGCCTTCGTTCTCCTTGCGATATCGGCCGCCACCGCCCCCTCCTGGGCGGCTCCACGGGACCGGCCGGGCGGTGCCGGGGAGGGGGTCGTCCAGGTCAAGGCCCGTACGGCCGAGGACCTGCCCGATCCGCCCAGGGCGATGACGCTGGCCGAGCGGCGCAAGCAGGTCGCGAAGGACCGGCACGAAGTGTCGCCCATGCGGGGCTACATGGACGCGCCGGAGCGGACCGCGAAGGGCGCGCCGCCCGGCCGGCCGGACTCGGAGCACGTCGAGCGGGGCCCCGCCGCCGGGAAGGGCGCGGCCTCGAAGCGCCTCGCCGCCGCGCCCGGGAACCCGGTCTCGGTGTCGGCCTGGGCGACCGCGTACCCCGGCATGCTGTCGATCGGCGGGCAGGTGAAGCTGCCCCAGCGGGGATCCACGTACACCGGGATGTGGCTGTACGTCCTGGACGAGGCGGGCTACCCCGTCGTCCAGCAGGAGATCAACAGGTCCACCGACGACCCCAGCGGGGACACCCCGGACACCGGTGCCTGGTGCTACGACTGGTGGTCGAGCAACTCCTACCCCACCGACCAGTGCTTCTGGTGGGCCGGCAGTGAGCTGGACGGAATCCTGGAGGACGGCAAGAAGTACTACGCCTGGGTCTTCCTGAGCAACGCCGACGGCTCCAGCCCCGGCGGCACCACCTCGCTGCTGGTGGAAGCCTTCTACACACCCGGCATCCCCGGCGCCGCTGCGGGCATCTGCACGTGTTACGCCCAGGCCCACCGCGCCGACCCGGTCAACACGGCGACCGGCATGTTCTACGAGCAGCTCACCGACGCCTCGCTGACGGGTCCCGGGGTGCCGCTGACCCTGGAGCGCACCTACCGGTCCGACTCGTCCTCCACCGGTCTGCTGGGGCGCGGCTGGGCGACGCCGTTCGACGCGCGGCTGACCCTGGCGACGGGGAAGGCGACGTACCGGACGGGCGACGGGGCGTCATTTGTGTTCACGCAGGCGGCCAACGGCACGTACACGGCCCCGGCGGGCACGACGGCCGAGCTGGTCAAGGGGACGAGTACGTACACGGTCACCACCCCCGACCACACGGTGCGGACGTTCGACAGCACCGGCCTGCTGACCTCCGTGACCGGCGCGGCGGGCAAGGGCCTGAGCCTGACGTACGCGTCGGGCAGCCTCGCCTCCGTCAAGGACGGCGCCGGCCGCACCACCTCCTTCACACCCGGCGCCGACGGGCTGCTGTCCGAAGTGGCCCTGCCGGACGGCACATCGGTCTCGTACGGATACACCGGCGGCTTGCTGACCTCGGTCACCGACCCGGCCGGCCGGACGTCCTCGTACACGTACGACACGGACAAGCGGCTGTCGTCGTACACCGATCCGGCGGGCGGCGAGGTCGGCAACGTCTACGACAGCGCGGGCCGCATCACGTCGCAGACCGACCAGAACGGCGAGACCACCACGTTCACCTGGGACGGCAGGAGCGAGTCCCACACCACCGCGCCCGACGGCGGTGTGTGGACCGACGTCTACGCCAGTAACGTCCTGATGGAGACGATCGACCCGTACGGCAACAGCATCACCTACGACTACGACCGTTACCTGCGCCCCGCCGCCATCACCGACCAGCGCGGCAACACCACGGAGATGACGTACGACTCCGCGGGGCGGATGCTCACCCGCGCCGCGCCGGCCGCGCTCGGCTACGAGGAGAGCTGGGGCTACGACAGCGCGGGCAACCTCACCAGCCACACCGACGGCCGCGGCAACACGACCACCTACGCGTACACCGCGAACCGGCTGACGTCGGCGACGGACCCGACGGGCGGCGAGACCGCCTACACGTACACCGCGCTCGGCTCGCTGGAGACCGTGACGAGCCCGCGCGGCAAGGTCACCACCTACGGCTACGACACCGCGGGCAACCGGACGTCGGTCACCACGCCGCTGGGCGAGCGGACGACGTTCACCTATGACCCGGCGGGCCGCGTCCTGACCAGGACGGACCCGCGCGGGAACGTCACGGGCGCCGACCCGGCCGCGTACACCACGACGTACACCTACGACGGCCGCGGTCTGCTCAGCTCGGCCACGGACGCCCTGGGCCGCACGACGACCTACGAGTACAACGGCGCCGAGCAGTTGGCGTCGGTGCTCAACCCCGCGGGTGACACCGCCACACTCGGCTACGACGACGCGGGGAATCTGACCCGGACCACCGACCAGGCGGGCGAGTCCCTCACGCGCGCCTACGACACGGGCGGACGGCTCGCCTCCAGGACCGACGCGGCCGGCGGCCGGACCACCTTCACGTACGACAAGGCCGGCCGGCTGCTCAGCAGCGTCTCGCCGCGCGGGAACGTCTCCGGCGCCGACCCGGCCGCCTACACCACGTCCTACGCGTACGACACGGCCGGCAACCTCACCGAGACCACCGGTCCCACCGGCGCGACGACGAAGACGACCTACGACGCAGTCAACCGGCCGCTCGTGGTCACCGACCCGCTGGGCCGCACCACCGGCTACACCTACGACGCCAACAACAACGTCACCAGGACCACCGACGCCGCGGGCGAGACGACCACCGCCGTCTACGACAAGAACAACCGCCTCAGCAGCAGCACCGACGAGCTGGGCAGGACCACGGCCTACGCCTACGACGCCGACGGCAATCTGCTCAGCCGCACCTCCCCGCTCGGCCACAGGGCGAGCTGGACCTACGACGACGACGGCCGCCGGGCCACCGCGGTCGATCCGCGCGGCAACGCCACCGGGGCCGACCCCGCCCAGTACACGACGACGTACGGCTACGACCCGGCGGGCCACCCGACCGAGGTCACCGACCCGCTCGGCGGGACGACCACCACCGCCTACGACGCCACCGGCAAGGTCGTCGAGCGCGAGGACGCCGACGGACGCACCACCTCCTACGGCTACGACGACCTGGACCGGCTGACCGAGGTCACCGCCCCCGGCGGCGCGGTCACCACCTACGGCTACGACCAGCTCGGCAACCTGACCGAGCGCACCGACGCCAACGACCACGTCACGGCGTACGGCTACGACGCGGTGCACCGCCTCACCTCGGTCACCGACCCGCTGGACCGGGAGACGGCCTACGCCTACGACGCGGAGGGCCACGTCACCGGGAAGACCACCCCTCGCGGCACCACCGGGTACACCTACGACCCGCGCGGACTGCTCACCGCGATCGACTATTCGGACACCACCCCCGACGCGTCCTTCGGCTACGACGACGCCGGACAGCTGACCGCCCGCGCGAACTCCGAGGTCGTGGAGGACTTCGTCTACGACGAGGTCGGCAACCTGTCCAGCACGCGCGGTTTCGCCTACACCTATGACGCCGCCGGGCAGATGCTCACCCGCGAGTACGCCGACGGCAGTACGTTCGCGTACACCTACGACGCCGACGGCCGCACCGCGACGATGGACGCCGACGGCGCGACCACCACGTACACCTGGGACCCGGCGGGCAACCTGACCGCCTCGGCCCTGCCCGACTCCGCCACCGAGAACCGCACTTACGACCGGGCGGGCCGGATCACCGCGGTGACCGCCACCCGCGCGGGCACCACGGTCACCGGGACGGCGCTGACACTGTCCGCCGCGGGCCTGCCCTCCCGGGTCGACGTCACCCGCGAAGGCGTCGGCACCGGCGGCTACGACCTCACCTATGACGCGGCCGGCCGGCTCACCTCCGGCTGCGCGCCGCAGCCCGAGGTCACCGGCTGCGCCGCGGGCCGCACCACGTCCTACACCTACGACGAGGTCGGCAACCGGCTGACCTCCACCCTGGGCACCGCCTCGACCGGCTACGCCTACGACGCGGCCGACCAGCTCACCTCGACCACCACCGGCACGACGACCACCGCCTACGACCACGACGCCGAGGGCAACCGGACCAAGGCCGGCGCCGACACCTACAGCTACGACCTGGCCGGACAGATCTCCGCCGCCACCGTCGGGGGCGCCTCCTACACCTACGGCCACGACGCGAGCGGCAACCAGGTCACCACCGCCGAGGACGGCGCGGTCACCAGCCGCACCCAGTGGGACCCCAACGCTCCCCTGCCCGTCCTGGCCACCGAGTACGACAGCGGCTGGGCCGTCGAGCAGTCCTACCGCTACGACCCCCTCGGCCAACCCGCCGCCACCGCGACGGGCACCGAGGAGGTCTTCTACTACCACCACGACACCCAGGGCTCCCCGGTCGACGTCACCGGCAGCACCGGGACCCTCCACCAGCGCTGGGCCTACGACTCGTTCGGCACCCGCACCCTGGACACCACTGCCGCCGGCGCGCCGGCGAGCACCCCGTCCTACACCGGCGCCCGGTACGAGACCAGCACCGGCAACCTCGACCTGCACGCCCGTCAGTACGACACCACCACCGGCCGCTTCACCCGGTCCGACCCGGCCGCCCGGGACCTGTCGACGCCGTACGTCTCCGCGTACGCCTACGCCGACAACGCGCCCAGCGCGCTCACCGACCCCAGCGGTCTGAGCCCGGACGACCCGGACAACGACCGGGTCGACAGCTTCGGCGAAGCGCTCGGCATCTTCGGTGACGCCTTCGTGGACGTCGCCAAGTCGCCGTTCGTGTTCCTCGGGGACCTGCACGACGCGTTCACGGGCAAGAACGGCGGCGCGGGCGCGTTCATCGACAAGTACCTCCCGGTGCGCCCCGCCTACCGGCTCTACCGCGCCGAGTACATGCTCCGCCAGCAGGGCTGCGACGCGCTCGCCGACCTGTACGCGGAGACCGCCGACGAACTCGCCCAGCAGCTGGTCCTCACCGGGGTCGGCGGGCTGACCGGGTGGCGGCGGACCGCGGTGGCCACGGAGCGGGAGTTGCAGTCCGGCGGTTCGTCCTTCCGGCGGCCGCGCAGCGAGATGGACTTCGAGCTGGAATGGGCCGACCACGCCTATGACGCGATCCGCGCGGACGCCCAGCTCGGCCGGGTGGCGCAGACCGCGGCGTCGCACGGCTATTCCGCCGCCGACATCAATCAGATCTACAACCACCTGTTCACCGAATCGCATCAGCTCGACGCGGGAATGCTGCGATTCGACGCCAATCCGCGTATCGCCAGGGCCTGGGAACGCCTCCAGAACGGAAATCCGCATCCCAGCGATTTCGATCTGCTCGCGCATGAACTCTACGAGTCGAGCTGGATGCGTCAGCACGGCGACCAGAACTATCGCCGCGCCCATCAGGCCACCCTGGACGCCGGGCACACCTGGGACGAGCACGCGCCCGCGGCGGACGGGATAGGGTACCGGTGATCAAAATCCTGGCACGAGCGAATGGGCGGAAATCCCCGTGACAGCATCACTGACGTGCAGGAGGACCGCTTCCCTCGAAGCGGGATCCGTCTACGCCTGGGAAACCGCGGAAGGCGCCACCGGGAACATCCTGATCGACCCGGAGGGCTCGGTCGCCCGCCCCTGCACTCCACAGGGAGCAGTCATCGGCGACATGCTCCTGGACAAAGGAATCGGAAATGTGGAAAACCCCGACCCGGACCCGAAGCTCCGCCGCGCTTTCCTGATCGTGGTATCGGCGGTCTTCCAGGAATGGGAGCGGCAGGGACAACCGCCTGAAAAGGTCACGCGCGCCTACTGGTAGGCGCCACGCACCACTCAAGAAGGCCGGAAGGGGGCCTCCGGCTCGGGCCGGAGGCCCCTTCCCGGCAGAAGCCGCGGGTATCGACGGACGGACCGGGCCGCACGGCCGGCGTGCGGGGAGGGGCGAGCCACACCCCCGTGCCCGAGCGGGGCGCGGAGCCCGGCGGCCCGGATGTCCACATACCGAGACCGAGTGGTTCATCACTGAACCACTTGTGCGCCATCTTTAAATGACCCTTAAGCCGCTGGTCACCGGCACCGCGAATTTTCCCGGCCGCGCCGCGCGCCGCCCCGGTGGGGCCACGAAGCCCCGAATTGGTCTAGTCCTAATCTCGTCGAGATCGTTGACGCGCTGGTCACAGGCCGGTTATCACTGCTCCAGCCCATCAACAGCACCACCGCTCCCCCTCGTTGGAGGCCGCACGTGCACCCCCGTAAGACATTGACCGCCGCGCTGCTCAGCACGGCCCTCGCGGCCGGAGCCCTCGCGGCGACCGTCGGCCTCGGCTCGGCACAGGCGGCCGACGCGCCGGCCACCGCATCCGCGGGCAACGTACGCATCGCGTACTACGACCAGTGGAGCGTCTACGGCAACGCCTTCTACCCCAAGCACCTCGACACCCGGGGCATCGCCGGTCAACTGGACGTCATCAACTACTCGTTCGGCAACATCCACCCCACCGACCTCACCTGCTTCGAGGCCAACAAGGCGGCGGGCGACGACAACAACCCCAACGCGGGTGACGGTGCGGGCGACTCGTACGCCGACTACCAGAAGTCCTTCAGCGCCGCCGACAGCGTCGACGGCGTCGCCGACACCTGGGACCAGCCGATCGTCGGCGTCTTCAACCAGTTCAAGGAACTGAAGGCGAAGTACCCCCACCTGAAGATCAACATCTCGCTGGGCGGCTGGACCTACTCCAAGTACTTCAGCGACGCGGCGAAGACGGACGCGAGCCGCAAGAAGCTCGTCTCCTCCTGCATCGACCAGTACATCAAGGGCAACCTGCCCGTCGAGGGCGGCTTCGGCGGCCCCGGCACGGCGGCCGGCGTCTTCGACGGCATCGACCTCGACTGGGAGTACCCCGCCTCCTCGGGCGGCCACCTGGGCAACCACTACGCCCCCGAGGACAAGCAGAACTTCACGCTCCTGCTCGCCGAGTTCCGCAAGCAGCTCGACGCGTACGGCGCTGCCAACGGCGGCAAGAAGTACCTGCTGACCGCTGCATTCGGGGCCGGCCAGGACAAGATCGCGAACATCGAGACCGACAAGATCGGCCAGTACCTCGACTACGCGAACCTGATGACGTACGACATGCACGGCGCCTGGGACGGCGACGGGCCGACGTACCACCAGTCCCCGCTCTACTCGGGCGCCGACGACCCGTCCGACCCGGTCGCGCCCGGCACCGAGAAGTACTCGATCGACAACGCGGTCGACTCCTGGATCGACGGCAAGCCGGCCTACGGCATCGCCGGCGGCTTCCCCGCGAACAAGCTGACCCTGGGCTACGAGCTCTACTACCGCGGCTGGAAGGGCGTCCCGGAGGGCACCACCCATGGCCTGGCCCAGTCCGCGACCGGTGGCTCCGCCGCCCGCCCGCTGAGCCAGCAGGCCGGCATCGCGCACTACAAGGAGCTCGGCGGCATCGTCGACAACCCGGCGACGACGTACTGGGACGACGAGGCGAAGGCGTCCTACTTCTACAAGGACGGCGAGTTCTTCACGGGCCTGGACCAGAAGTCCATCCAGGCCAGGGCCGACTACGCCAAGCAGCGCGGCCTGGCCGGCGCGATGATGTACTCCCTCCTCGGCCTGGACGACAAGACCACCCTGCTGAACCAGATCAACGCCGCGATCGGCGGCTCCACCACCGAGCCCACCACCCCGCCGACCACGGACCCCACGGACCCGACCACCCCGCCCACCACCGACCCCACGGACCCGCCCGCCGGTGACTGCGGCTCGGTCCCGGCGTACGTGGCCGGCACGGTCTACAACGCGGGCGATGAGGTCTCCCACAACGGCCGCACGTACAAGGCCCAGTGGTGGACCCAGAACGAAACCCCGGGCAGCACCGGCGACTGGGGCGTCTGGAAGGACCAGGGCGCCTGCTGAACGACCCCGACCACCCCGAGGGCCCCGCCGGCGCACGCACCGGCGGGGCCCTCGGCCGTACGGGACACAGAGGGCGGCGGGCCACCCGAAGGAACCCAGGACCACTGTTCGGCGGCGGAGCCGCAGGTGGCGGCAGACGAGTCGGGCTGTACGCCGGGGTCTGTCCCGCTCACGACTTCTGGCATGAGGTACGTGCGATGCACGATCCGCTCCGGCAGCGTCCGGGCGGCGGCTCATCAGGTCGCTCGCCCGGGCCGGAGCGTCTTCAGACGGACGAGTGGCATCCGTCGCGGCGGTCAGTCACGGGGCAGGAGGGCTCGGGAGAGGACGGCGGTGGCCAGGAGAAGGACGGCGATGGTAATGAGGCCGATGCGCATGCCCGGGAGGGAGAAGCCCCCGTCGGAACCGACGAGCAGGCCGCCGAACAGCGCGACGGCGAGCGCACCGCCGGTCTGGCGAAGAGAGTTGAGCAGCCCGGACGCGGTCCCGGCGCGCTCCGACGGAACCACGTCCATCAGCAGCGCGGTCAGCGCGGGCACCGCGAGCGCCCCGCCGACACTCAGCGGCAGCAGCAGGACCAGCACCAGCCACAGCGGGGTCTGTGCGGCCAGCGGTAGCATGGCCAGCATGGCGATGACGAAGATCAGTTGCCCGACGACGATCACCGAGCGGCGCCCGATCCGCTCCGCCAGCCGCGGCGACAGCAGGTTGTTCGCCGTCACCAGCGCCGAAACCGGGACGAACATCAGCCCGGCCGCGATCGCCGACATCCCTCGCAGCTGCTGGTAGTACAGCCCCAGCAGGAAGATCCCGCCGTAGAAAGCGGCGTTGACGGTGAAACCGACCGCGAGCGTGACGGCCAGCCGCCGGTTGTTCAACATGGCCGGAGGGACCATGGGCTGGCGGTGTCGCGCCTCGATCACCCGGAAGGCGTAACCGGAAACGACGGCGAGCGCGGCGGCGGCCAGCACGGGGCCGCTGGTCCAGCCCAGGTGGCCACCCTCGATCACGGTGAAGGTCAGCCCGGACAGGGCCAAAACCGCGCTGAGCTGGCCACCGCCGTCCAGCACGGCGGGTCGGCGCGGAGACTGCGGCACCCGGATCAGCAGGATGAGGATCACCGCGCCCACCGGCAGGTTGAGCAGGAAGACAGCCCGCCAGCCGGCCATGTCGGTGAACAGCCCGCCCAGCACCGGGCCCGCCGCCATCGCCACCGCGCCACCGGCCGTCCACGTCGCAATGGCACGGGCGCGTGCCTGGGCATCGTCGTAGGCCTGCCGGATCAGCGCCAGCGAGGCCGGCATCACGATCGCGGCAGCAGCGCCCTGCGCCACGCGTGCGGCGACCAGCACGCCGATACCGGGCGCGAGCGCGCAGCCGAGGGAGGCGAGAGTGAACAGGGCGACGCCCCAGGCGTAGGCGCGGCGGGCGCCGACGCGGTCGGCGAAGCCACCGGCGGACAGCATGAGGGCCGCGAGCATCAGGGTGTAGGCGTCAACCACCCACTGGAGCCCGGCCATCCCGCCGTCGAGGGAGTCCTGGATCGCGGGCAGCGCGATGTTCACGGCCGACACGTCGATGGTGATCACGGTGAAGCCGAGCAACGCAGCAACCAGTGCGGCGACGCTGGACTGCGGCGGTGCGGCCGGCCGGGCTCGGTCCGGCTGTCGTGGCAGCCCGGACACCGGCGGCTCGGGGATGTGTCCGGTGCCGGAGGTGGACGGGGTGGTTGTCATGGAGAACTCCAGATCAAGGCCAGGTGGCGGTTTGACAGAAAGGACCGGGCGGGCGGTCGCGACGCGGCGGGGGCCGCGGCCCGGTGTCTCGCACCCCCTGGGCCCCGACGGCTGGACCGCCCGCTCCGGGATCGATTCTCCGCCCCCGCCCGGCCGTCCGGCAGACCGCGCTGTCCCCGGGGTACGGCGTTCCAGGCTCTGGCACTGCCCCCCACGGGCGTTGACCGCCTGCGACAATGGCCCTATGACAGCAGCAGAGACGAGGGGCACCGAACTCGGCCGATATCTGAAGGCCCGGAGGGCGCAGGTGAAGCCGGAGGAGGTCGGTCTCCCGGTCGGCGAAAGCCTGCGCCGTACGCCCGGGCTGCGCCGGGAGGAGTTAGCCGTGCTGGCCGGAGTGAGCGTCGACTACTACATCCGCCTGGAGCGGGGGCGGGAGACCAATCCGTCCTCCGCCGTGCTGAACGCCCTGGGCCGGGCCCTGCGGCTGAGCGGCGACGGCTACGAACGCCTGCACGAACTCGCGGAGCTGGCCTCCGGCCGGTCCTCCGAGCTGTCGGCCGGACCGCAGGACGCGGTCCGCGACTCGGTACTGCGCATGCTGGAGTCGGTTCGTCCGCTGCCCGCTTATGTGGAGGACCGCTACAACCGCGTACTGGCGGCGAACCGGCCCGGCCGGCGGCTGATGCCCGGCCTCTGGGACATGCCGGAGGACCAGCGCAACCTGACCCGCTATCTGTTCCTCCACCCCGTCGGCCGGACGCTCTACGAGCCGTGGGAGGAGACGGTCGCGCTCTCGGTGGCACATCTGCGCGCGGTCGCCGGGGCCGACCCGGACGATCCCGAGCTGACGACGCTCGTCGGCGAACTCGCTTTGAAGTCCGCGGAATTCGCGCGAATCTGGGAACGGTACGACGTCTGCGAGCGCGGTGGGGGGCAGAAGTCCTTCCGGCATCCGAAGGTCGGACCAATGACCCTGACCTACGAGGTCATGCGACTGGCCCGGGCGAGCGGCCAGCGGATGGTGGTCTACCAGGCGCTCCCCGGCACCGCGGACGAGCAGGCCATGCTGCGCCTGGACGCCGTGGGCGCCAGGCCGGAGCCGGCACTCGTGGGGCCCCCGGAGCCGGCCGCCGAGCCGTGCCCCACCAGCGTGCCCGCCGCGGCCGACGCCTCCGCCGGCTGAGCCGGGCCGCCGTCCTCGCCGGCGCTCGTCCGGGCTTGACGTTGTCGGGCCTGGCGCGGTCCGCGCGAACTCCGACAACGTCACCGTGATTTCGCCGGCGAGCGCCGTCAGGCCGGGATCGTCCGCGTGGGCCCCGGCGACCCCGCGATCGGCGAAGTCAGCTCAGCGCGAGAGCGTGTGTGCTTCTTGACCCCAGGATGCCGCGGTGGATTTCGAGCGTCGCCGTGGAACGGTTGAGTGTGATGTAGTGCAGGCCCGGAGCGCCTTCGTCGAGGAGCCGGTCGACCATCGCGGTGGCGTACTCGACGCCGATCCTGCGCCCTTCCGCCGAGTTTTCCCGAGCCGCCTCCAAACGCCTGGCCAGGTCGTCGGGAAAGGTGGCGTGGCTCAGCTCGGCGAACCTGGCGATCTGCCGGAAGTCGGTAGCGGGCATGATCTCCGGGATGATCGGGGTGTCACAGCCGGCTGCGGCAACTCGGTCGCGCAGCCGCAGGTAGTCCTCCACATGGAAGAACATCTGGGTGATCGCGTAATCGGCGCCCGCTCTGCACTTGGCCACGAAGTGCCGGATGTCGCTTTCCCAGTCCGGGGAGCGCGGATGCCGTTCGGGGAAGGCGGCGACACCGATGCTGAAGTCGCCCGACTCCCGTACCAGCGAGACCAGTTCACGCGCGTACCGAAGCCCCTGCGGATGCGGTGACCAGGGTGCGTTGGGGTCCCCCGGCGGGTCGCCGCGCAGTGCCAGCACGTCCCGCACACCCGCCTGCGCGTACTGACCGATGACGCGGCGCAGTTCGGCCGTCGATTGCCCGATCGCCGTCAAGTGCGCCACGGGCCGGAGCGTTGTCTCGCTCACGATCCGCTC
This sequence comes from Streptomyces sp. ATexAB-D23, assembly GCF_000373645.1. GTDB lineage: Bacteria > Actinomycetota > Actinomycetes > Streptomycetales > Streptomycetaceae > Streptomyces > Streptomyces castrisilvae. Next base: position 83,826 of record NZ_KB892089.1, read on the forward strand.
GGTCACCTCCATCGTGCGGTCCCGCGATGAGCCGCCCGCGCCGTAGGTGACCGACACGAAGGAGGGCGCCAGGGGTTCGATGCGGCGGATGGCGTCCCACAGAACCCGAGTACCCGCCTCCGACTTCGGTGGAAAGAACTCGAAGGAAAAGGACCGCTCCCCTCGGGCGAGGAGTTCTCGCAGAGGTCTCATGCTCGACTGCCTCCACCATCGCAGTACTTCGGGGTTCTTGCGCCGGTGCCGTCGGTAGGCAGTCCCTCGGTGTTCCGCCGATGGCCGTCACGGACGGCGGTGAAGTCGGAAGACGCCGTCACACCGGCACCTTCACACAGCGCGCGATGTCCCTGCAGGCACCTGCGCCGTAGGTGTCCGCGACACGCGTCAGCAGGTCATCACTCAGCCGATACTCCTGGGTCCCCACGGTCTCCAGAACAGTGGTGGCCAGGGCACAGCCCAGCTGAACCGCTCTCTCCCTGGACAGGCCGCGTGATATGCCGACGAGATAGCCCACCCGGAATCCGTCACCCACACCCGTGGGATCGACAACCTTCTCGGAGTGCACCGCGGGGACGGTGAGCACTGCCTGCCCCTGGGCGACAACCGTCACTCCGTCGGCACCCCGGGTGGTGACCCAGGTGCCCACGCGGTCCAAGACCTGTTGCTCGGTCCATCCGGTGCGTTCACACAGGAGCGCGGCCTCGTATTCGTTGCTGAAGAGCGACTGCGCTCCATCGACCAGCCGACGCGCCTCCTCTTTCTCCAGACGGGCCAGTTGTTGCGAGGGGTCCGCGGCGTACGGAATGCCCAGTTCCCGACTCTCGGAAGTGTGGCGCAGCATGGCCGGAGGGTCGTCCGGCGCGATGAAGACGAGGGCGGGTCTGCCCCAACTGGCCGTGATGTCGGCCAGACTGATGTTCCGGGCCTCGGTCATGGCACCCGGGTAGAAGGCGGCGATCTGGTTCTGGTCGCGGTCAGTGATGCACATGAACCTGGCCGTCTGGGACTGCTCGCTCACCTGCACATGGCTGGTGTCGACTCCGTGCATGCGTAACCAGGCGCCGTACTCGGCGAAGTCGGTGCCCACGGCACCGACCAGCAGGGGAGTGACTCCGAGCAGGCCGAGGCCGAAGGCGATGTTCGCGGCGACTCCTCCTCTGCGGATCTGGAGATCGTCCACCAAGAAGGACAGCGAGACGCTGGCGAGTCGGTCGGGCAGCAATTGTTCACTGAAGCGGCCCGGGAATGTCGTCAGGTGGTCGGTGGCGATGGACCCCGTGACAGCGATGCGCATGTCAGACACCTGCTGCCTCGCGCAGCGCCTCGACCCGGTCGGTGCGCTCCCAGGTGAAGTCGTCCAGCTCGCGGCCGAAGTGGCCGTACGCCGCGGTCTGGGCGTAGATCGGGCGGAGCAGGTCGAGGTCGCGGATGATGGCGGCCGGGCGGAGGTCGAAGACCTCGTCGATCGCCTTCTCGATCTTCTCGTGGTCGATCTTGGCGGTGCCGAAGGTCTCCACGAACAGGCCGACCGGCTCGGCCTTGCCGATCGCGTAGGCGACCTGGACCTCGCAGCGGGCGGCGAGGCCCGCGGCGACCACGTTCTTGGCGACCCAGCGCATCGCGTAGGCGGCGGAGCGGTCGACCTTGGACGGGTCCTTGCCGGAGAAGGCGCCGCCGCCGTGACGGGCCATGCCGCCGTAGGTGTCGATGATGATCTTACGGCCGGTCAGGCCGGCGTCGCCCATCGGGCCGCCGATCTCGAAGCGGCCGGTGGGGTTGACCAGCAGGCGGTAGTTCTCGGTGTCGAGCTTGATGCCGTCGTCCAGCAGCGCCTTCAGCTCCGGCTCCACGACGAACTCACGGATGTCGGGAGCGAGCAGCGACTCCAGGTCGATGCCGAAGGCGTGCTGCGAGGAGACCACGACGGTGTCCAGGCGGACTGCCTTGTCGCCGTCGTACTCGATGGTGACCTGCGTCTTGCCGTCCGGGCGCAGGTAAGGGATCGTGCCGTTCTTTCGCACGTCGGACAGGCGCTTGGAGAGGCGGTGGGCCAGGAAGACGGGCAGCGGCATGAGGGTCGGCGTCTCGTCGGAGGCGTAGCCGAACATCAGACCCTGATCGCCGGCGCCCTGCCGGTCCAGCTCGTCCTCGTCACCCTCGACCCGGTTCTCGTAGGCGGTGTCGACGCCCTGCGCGATGTCCGGCGACTGCGCGCCGATGGAGACCGAGACGCCGCAGGAGGCGCCGTCGAAGCCCTTCTTGGAGGAGTCGTAGCCGATCTCCAGGATCTTGCCGCGCACCAGGGTGGCGATGTCGGCGTAGGCCTTGGTGGTGACCTCGCCGGCCACGTGCACCAGGCCGGTGGTGATCAGGGTTTCGACGGCGACCCGGGACGACGGGTCCTCGCGCAGGAGCGCGTCGAGAATGGTGTCGCTGATCTGGTCGGCGATCTTGTCGGGGTGGCCCTCGGTGACGGACTCCGAGGTGAACAGACAACGAGGCATGGCGTTCTCCGGGATTGGGGGGCAGTGAGGAGACTCGACGTCAAGGGAGCTTGGACCCCTCCCGCTGGTGGTGAGCGCCGGGGCGCGAAGAAGGGAATCCCGTTGGCGCCCGGACCGCCCCGGCGGTCTTGGTCCGCCTTCGTCTCCGGTTCGCCCGGAGGCGGCGTTCTGGCCCGCGAGAGCGCGACGGTCGCGGCGAACGCCGCAAGTCAGCGACGCCCAGTTGCTCCAGTCGAGTCACGCACCGTCTTTGGTGATGGTGATGTTGTTGAAGCTGCAGGTCGCGGAGAACTGGCTGTTGGTCTGCATCCAGTCCTTCAACTCCGCCTCGATCTCGGCCTGGCTCTCCGGTGACATCTGCAGGGTGTAGTTCCTGAACGCGGTACCCATCAGGAGGCTCCAGCCTCCGTCTGCCGTCTTGTAGTCCATCACCGCGTCCCGGTGGGTGATATTGACTCGGTGCCCGTCCGTCACCTCTTCCAGGAGTGTCTTCAGGAAGAGGATGTCCTCCGTGATGCGCCAGGGCGTGGAGATGTGCAGGTTGTCGGTCTTGTTCTGCGCCAGGTCCAAGAAGACGCCGGAGAGGGGGGCGAGGAAGTTGCGCCCCAGGGTCATGATGACCAATTTTCCGCCAGGCTTGACAGCGTCCCACATCTTCGCCAGGAATGCCCTGAGATCTGAGGAGAAGAAGGGCCCGTTGGCCGACACGACGATGTCGTATGCCTCGGTGTCGAACTGGGCCTTGTCCATGTCCTCGACGACGAACTGGATGTTCTTGACCCCGGCAGCCTCTGCCGCTTCCTTGGCTTCTTCGATCATGGAGGCGGAGATGTCTATGGCAAGGGCGTGCCCAGTCGGTCCCGCCTGCTCCATTGCCTTGACGATTGAGTCGCCCGTCCCACAGGGCAGATCGAGTATCCGGTCGCCTTCCTTCACCGCCATGTCGGCCAGCAGCGGGTCACGGATCACCTCGGGGAAGGCGTCCTGAATCTTCGCGTACTCGTCTGCGGCCTTCTGGAATGTGCCGTGCGAGTCGAATTCAGCCATTTCTGATCTCCTTGGGTTCGTGATGCCGCCATTGCAGTTCACAACGGACAGCTCTTCACGCCATTCATGACTGGAAATTGAGCGGCTTGAATTCGGCCGCGTCCCACACATTCATCTTGGGATGACGGCACTGGTGGAGGAAGTGTCTTCTGATCGTGGTGGTCCGAACACCACCTGTGCGGAAACCTGATCCGTGCTCGGGCAGCCTCCGGCACCCGCGCCGGCGCACTGCCGAGAAGGGGGACGGGGCCCTCGTCCGGGCCGGCCACGCCGACACCCGCGGGCTGTGCATTCGACCCCGTCCGCCTCATGGATGCACGGGCGTTCCGCTACCGCTTACTGCCTACTGCCTCATGGCTCTACGGAGAGCGTCCGCTTCTCGAACACTTCCCGGGCCGTTCTGATGGCGTTGAGGACGCGCGGGAAGCCTGCGTACGGGGTCACCTGCGTCAGGGTCTCCACGACCTGGGTCGGGCTCAGGCCGACGTTGAGGGCGGCTCCGATGTGCACGGCCAACTGGGGCGCGGTGTCGCCCAGGGCCGTCAAGGCGGCGACGGTGACGAGTTGCTTGCGCCGCTGCGACAGCCACGGCCGGTAGTAGATGTCGCCGAAGGCGAACTCGACGAGATACCGGGCCAGGTCGGGAGAGATGTCCTTGAGGGAGGCCACGACGTCCAGGCCGTGCTGGCCGTCGATCCTGGCCAGCTTCTCGGCGCCGCGCTCGTAGCGGTCTCGGTCGTCGTCCATGACCACCGGGTCGACGGTGACACCGTGGTCGGCGAAGACGGCCCGGGCGACGCCGATCGCGTTGAGCACCCGCGGGAAGCCCGTGAAGGGGACCAGGTGGAGGAGGGCTTCCACGATCTCCACGGGGGCGACGCCGACCCGGAGGGCCGCGTCGATGTGGAAATTCAGCTGGGGTGCCGTGTCCCCCAGCGCGGTGAGCGCGCCGACCGTGGTCAGCTCGCGCTCCCGCAGGTCGAGGCCGGGGCGATCGAAGATGTCGGCGTAGGCCCACTCGGCGACGAAGCGGCCGAGGTCCGGGGCGATGTCGGCCAGCGCGTCGACGATGCCGGCGCCGCGCGCGCCGGACACCTCGCCGAGGAGGGTCAGGCCGCGCGCGAATCGGCTGTCGGTCTGCGCGGACGGAGAACTGGGCTCATTCATGCTGCATCAGATTAGTAGGTGGAGTGCGCACCAAGCAATTAGCGTATTCGGACCGCCCCGACCGCGACGACATTGCCTTCGCTCTGGAATCGCAGAGCAGCAAAGCCGTAAAGCAGCAGTGAGAAAATGGGCTTGGCGTGCTCCTTGGGGTTCATGCGCCGCCGCACCGGACGGAGGGGCAGCAGCCGGGGCCGCCGGGCGCGGGCGGGGCGGCTGATCACCTCGTGCTGCCCGGCTCCGTCGGGCCGGGCAGCACGAGGAACGGACCCCCGGCCGTCAGGCGGTGACTCCCTCGGCCCGCTCGGCCAGTCGCTTTCGCAACTCCTCGTCCTCCCCGACGGCGACGGGGTGCCCCACGAGTTCCAGCATCGGCAGGTCGGAGACGTGATCGCCGTAGGCCCAGCAGTCGCACGGGTCGACGTCGGGTCGGGACGTCAACTTCCGCAGCACGGCGACACCTTTGCCCGCGCCGATGACCGGGGTCTCCACCTCCCCGGTGTAGCGGCCGTCTGCGATGAGCGGACGGGTGCAGAGGACGGCTTCGGCGCCCACCTCGCGCGCGATCGGCTCCAGGAGCGGCGGGAATGAGCCGGAGACGAGGACGACGGTCGCACCGCCGGCGCGATGGGCGGCCAGGGCCTCCCGCGTCGACTCGATGTAGAAGCCCCGGCCGGCGGCGGCGCGTTCGGCAAACCAGCCCGCCGCGAGCCTGTCGATCGTCTCCACCGACTCGTCGGTGTAGTGGCCGTAGTAGAAGCGGTTGATGTCCGCGCGGGCGGTGCCGTCGCCGGTGCGGCGGCGGACCGCCGCCATGATCCGCTCGTACCTCCCCTCCCCGGCCGCGCCATACCGGCGTACCAACTGGTAGCGGAGAAAGTCGAACATGCTCTTGACGGTGATCAAGGTCTCGTCGACGTCGCTGAAGACCAGGTAGGGGCGGTCCGTAGCCGGCCGGCGGTGGGCATCTGACATGTACGGGGGCTCCTTCTTGATGCGTGCCGGTGGTCCGACGCGTGTCCGGGCCGCCGTCTGTCACTCGGTGCCGGCCCCGGTCACGCGGTACGGGCTTCGGCTGTTTCCGGCTCCGTCTCGGCGGCCAGGATCGCCGCGGTGCCCTGGAGGGCCCGCTCGGCCGCCCGGGCCTCCTTGACGTGGGAGACCTTGGTGTCGAAGGCGGTGAACCGGACCTCCATCACCGCGGCCTCCCAGCCGCTCTGGAGCACGGCGAGTTCACAGGAGAACGCCGCGCGGGTGCGGTGCGGCACGCGATGCGCGAGGACCTCGCACCGGACGGTCGCGGGCAACGGGAAGAGGAAGTTCCGGTAGCGGGTGTCGAAGGTGTCGATCACGAAGTAGCTGTTGCCTGCCGCCTCCGGCGGCAAGTAGTGCTGCTCGGCCACCGCGATGAACATCTGCCGCCCGGCCTCCATGGCCAGCATGCCCTGCATGTGCTGGCCAGTGAGGTGGTCGGACATCACCTCGTTGCCGGAGTCCACCAGCAGGTCCGACTCGAAGGAGCCGGGGCCGGTCCGCCGGGGCAGGGAGATCAGCACGTTCTCCGCCCGGTGCTTGTGCGCGATCTCCCGCCCGGCGCGGTTACGCAGCGCCCGGTCGTCGATGACGACCACGTCCGTGAGGCCGCGCCGGGCCAGGATGTCGCGTACGAACTGGACGTCGAACTGGGACACCCCCTGCCCGAGGGTCACCGAGGCCGCTCCGGCGCCGCTGGGGAACGCGCCTTCCTTGATCCGCCGCGCGAGCTGGGACACCGTCACCACGCCCTGGTGCTGCGCGAATTCGACGAAGACGTCACCGACGAGAAAGAGAGTGCTCGGTTCGGCTCCGGTGCGGCGGGTGAGCTCATGCATGTCGGAGGACACGGCGAACACCCCTCACTCAGAGAGCCGGCGGCTCAGTTTCGGGAACTCGGGGTCGCTGCCCAGGGCACCGCCCTCCGCCCAGCGGTTGCGCGGCACCTCCTGGACGTAGACGGTGATCTTGTCCAGGGGGGCTCCCGTGACACGTCGGACGGTTCGGGTCAGCTCTTCCATGAGTTCCTGTACCTGGGCGTCGTCCTGACCGTCCCAGGTGGTGACGGAGATGATGGGCATCGGGCTCCTCCTTTGCTGAATGCCGGCGGGTGCGCGTGGGGTCAGGACTGTGGCGCGGCGGTGGTTCGCAGGTTCTGGAAGGACGCGCCGCGCAGCTTGAGGTGGGCGTGGATGTCGCCGCCGAGGCCGAATTCACCGATGGCGCCGCCGTAGCCGCGCTGGTAGCTCATCCACAGCACGACCACGTTGATGATCCGGTTGGCCGCGGGCAGCTCGGGGTCCGGGAACGGGTTCGGCATGGTCGCGTGGTACCGGCCGTTCCCGTCGGCGTCGGTGACGAAGACGTTCGGCACTCCGAGTGGGCCCGGCCGGGTCGGCCCGGCCGGGTCCAGGTCGTGGGCGCGCAGCGACATCACGGTGTAGATGCTGTCCGGGACAAGGCGGGAGAACGCGAAGTCGAACGTCCCGCAGTGGCCGTCGGACGTGACCGCGACCTCCAGGGTTCCGCCGGCCCTCATCCAGGTGCCGAATGTCACCGGGGCGGTCACCTTCGGCCCGTCCTCGGGGCGGAGGTCCGGGATGGGCACCTCATGGAAGGCGTGGCTGGGCCGCTTGACCTGGCCGGCCTCCGGCAACTGCTCCGGTGCGAACACCATGGGGTAGTTGTTGCACGGCAGGGGCAGCGGAAGCGTGTGCAGGACGATGTCCTTGTCGGCCCCGTCGGGTTCGGTGTCCAGCTCCCGTACCACGGTGTACGGAGCGAGCCCCCCGAACTCGGGCAGCGGACTGTCCGGGGAGACGACGGCCGCGCCCCAGTCCGGCCGGATCGCACCGTCCCGGGTGGTGCGGTTGATCATCCCGACCACCACGAAGTTGCCGTCGGCGTCCATGACTTCACTCGGCGGGTAGAGCGGGCCCTGGGTGGTGAGGCTGAGTTCGTGCGTCTCTGTGAGCCCCGGAGTCGTGGTCCAGGAGGCCGCGGCGGTCTCAGGCATCGGCACGCTGGTAGACGCGGGTGTACAGACCGCTCTCGCCACCGACGATGAAACGGTCGCCGGCTTGCTGGACGATGTCCTGGTACTCGGCCGAGGCGAAGACCTTCTGGTACTCCTGCGGCTCGCACTCGAAACCCGCCACGAACATCACGCCGGGCTGGGTGCTGAGCAGCGTGTGGTATGCCAGGAAGGTGGTGACCGACCCGGCGCGGCGAACGACGTCGAAGATGGTGTTCTCGCGCCACTCTCGGTAGGCCGTGTACTCCGTCGGCTTGACCTGAATGTAACGCAGTTGGACGTACGGCGTCCGAGGCAGCGGATCGGCGGTGTCCTTGGGCGCCTCGACGAATTCCAGGAGCTGGCGACGGAAGTCGCTGACAAGGTCCGCCGAGACGGTGTCCCACAGCCTCCGCCAGCCCGCCGACAACGCGTCCAACTCGGCGACTTCCTTGACAGGTGTGATCTCAAGAATGTCGTCACCGTCCGCGCTGCGGTACAGCGTGCGGCCGTCCAGCGGTTTCTTGTCGTTCAGTTCGCTCCAGCGGGCCAGAACCTCGTCCGCCTTGCCGGGAGCGACGCCGACTTCGTTGAGGATGAGGAGGGTGGCGGACATCTTTGTTCCTCTCGATGAAGTGCGCGTGAAATGCGCGTGACCTCATGACCGGTGGTGATGCTGGATACGTGGACTGCCAAGAAAAACGGCGAGAACGCACGGCCGGGACGGCGCGAGGGCGTGAGCCCCGGAGCGCGTCAGACGACGGCGACACCCCTGGCCGCGAGTACCGCGGCCGCCTCGCCGACGGTATGCTCGGGGACGAGTTCGCCCGTCTCGATCTCAATGCCGAAGACTTTCTGGAGACGCAGGGCGAGTTCCTCCAGCAGGAGCGAGTCGATCTCCATGGCATCGAAAGTCGTGTCCGGCGTGACTTCGTCCGTCGGCACGTTCAACTCCGTCAAGGCCACGACGATGCGACCGACGATCGCACTATCCATGTCTTCCTCCACGAGTCGTTGGGGACGCCGACTGCGAATCCGGGACTTGAACCCCGTCGCGTCCCATGGGTGCAATCCTGGGATCTGGCCACGGGTGGAGGAAGTGTCTTCCCATGGTGGTGGCGAGAACACCACCATCCAGGAAACCGGCTGCGGCCCCGGTCCGTCTCACTACTCAGGTGGCCGCCGTGACCGAGGTGCGGTTCCGGCCATACGATCCGCGACGGGCGCGGTATCCGCTGAAGGCCGCTCACCACCGCGGCCACCGTGCACGGCGTCACCCAGGCCCTCGTCCCGGTCGACGGCGTCCCACCGTCGCCGGACGTCCGGGCCGGCCACGCCGACACCTGCGGCTCCGCTCAACGACCAGGGCTACGACCGCGACCCGGACCCTCGCGAGCCGCACCGGCACCTGAGCCGGCCGGCCGGCTCACGCGACGGAACGCCGAACGTCAGGGGTCCGGACCGACTCCGCTGCGTCAGCGAGCAGCCCACCGGCCGCATCGGGCTCCGCGACGCCTTCGTCTCCCCGACATGCGGCCCGGTCCGCTGGAGACGCCTCAAGAATGACTCACCATCATCGTGTCGCGCGCCCTGATGGCCGCCGCGGCGCCAGGCTGGGCCATGTACACGGTCAGTACCGACCCGGAGTACTCAGGCAGGCGCATCAGTACTCGGTCGAAGACCATCACTCCGGCGCGCGGGTGAACGAATTTGCGCACGTTCTGATATTCGTCGTCGACTTCGTGGCGCTCCCATAACTCGGCGAACTTGGGACTCGTCCGGCACAGCCGTTCCGCCATCCTGCCGAATTCCGGATCGTCCAGGAACCGGGCTGACTGCGTCCGGAAGTGAGTAACCAGGCTGCGGGCCACTTGTTCCGTGTCGGGATACTTCGCGCGAGTGTGCGCCTCGGTGAAGAACTTCTCCAGGCAATTGTCCCCGCTCGCGTTGAGATTGAACAGCGAGCGGGCGGAGCCGTTGGCGAATTCGATACGCCCGTACCGGTCGGTGATGTAGGCCGGATTGGGGGACCAGCCTTCCACGAGCGCACACATACGCGCGAACTCGCCGTCCCGACGCTCCCCACTCGCGCGCTGAGTTGGGTTGAGTCTGGCCAGCCGGAGAAAATACCGGCGCTCGCAGTCGTCCAGCAACAGGGCGTCACTGATGGCGTGCACGATTCCCTCGGAGACATTGATGTCGCGGCCCTGTTCCAGCCAGGTGTACCAGGACACTCCGACACCGGCGAGTGCCGCGACCTCCTCCCGGCGCAGTCCGGGGGTACGCCGTCGTTCGACGTACACCAGACCGACCTCCTCGGGCAGTAATCCGTTCCGGCGCGCCCGCAGGAAATCACGCAGCTTCGCCCTTCGTATGTGTCCGGACGCCTGAGACGAGTCAGTTTCCTGCACGTAACGGCCTCTCTTCTTGATTTCGGGATATTCCGGAGCGAGACTTTACTGTGATCTTGCAATAGACGGAGGTCCTTGGTTCAAAGTTGACGATGACTTTCTGCGATCGTGGTCCGGTGACGTAGGCGGACCCGGCGCCGGAGCCACCGGCGGTGACACCACCTGATGGGACGGGGACTTCCGCTCTGCCGCTATCGGCGGGAGACTGCCGATCATGGCCGACATAACGGAGGACAGCACCGAAGAGACAGTGGGCGACACAGCCCCGGGCAGGCGCCGGCGTACCGTGCCGGGCGGCGAGAGCGCCCCGCTGCGCCTGTTCTGCTTTCATCATGCGGGCGGCAGTGCCTGGTCCTTCGCGGGGTGGGGGCGGCGGCTCGGGCCCGAGATCGAAGTGGTGCCGGTTGCCCTGCCCCCACGGTCGGTGTCCGCACCGGGCTCCGCCGGATCGGTCAGCACGATGGGCGACCTGGTCCGAGAGGTGGCACAGCGGCTCGCCCCGGCCCTCGAAGAGCGGCCCTACGCCTTCTACGGCCACAGCATGGGTTCACTGGTCGCCCACGGGGTGACCCAGCGGCAGTTGGCCGCCGGTCGGCGACCGCCCGTCGCCTTCGTGACCGGGGCCCACCGTGCCCCGCACCTGCCGGCGCCCGAACTGACCATGGACCTCTCCGACACCGCCGCTCTCGAGTTGCTGCTGGGCCTGGGCGGGACCGGCCGGCTGTTGCGGGAGAACCCCGGGCGGATGAGCGCCGTGGTTGAGCGGCTCCGTCAGGATCTGCTGGTCAGCGCCAGTTACCGGTATCCGGCGGCAGAGCATCGGCCGCTCCCCTGTCCGGTTCACGTGCTCCACGGCAGCCAGGACCCACTGGTTCCCACCGCCCACGCGGCAGCCTGGCAGCACCACGCGGCGGGCCCCTTCTCGCTGCGCGTCCTGCCCGGCGGGCACTTCTTCCACAAAGAGCACAAGAAGCTGTTCTTCGAGGAGTTGAGACGCGCCCTGGGAGCGACGGGTGCCGATCACCGCAGCTCACCGGACCACCAGTCACCCCTTCCTCAAACACCCCGAAGGTGTGACTCTCGCCGCTGACAGTGCGTGTTCGCCCGATCTACAGTCCGTTGACATGCATACCTCAACCAGCAGCATCGACAACCAGAAGAAGCGACGCGACGAGCTGACGCACTTTCTACGCAGTCGTCGCGCCGCGCTTTCCCCCGCTGACGTCGGAATGCGGTCGGCGGGCGGTCGCACCCGGGCGGGCCTGCGGCGGGAGGAGGTCGCCGTCTTGGCCGGGGTGAGCGCGTCCTGGTACGCGTGGCTGGAACAGGGGCGTCCCATCAGGGTCTCGGACAGGATCCTGGACGCGATCAGCCGCGCGCTGCGCCTCACCGAACGGGAGCGCGTCCATCTGTACCGGCTCGCCGAGGCCACTTCCCCGCTGCCGACGCCAGGTGCGGGCCCGTCGGACACCGAGGTCTTCCAACGGGTGGTCGACAGACTGCGGTTGGGGCCGGCATGCATCATCGACCGGTACTGGGATGTCGTCGCGAGCAACGAGCAGGCCGCCAGGCTGCTGCACCTGGGGCAGGACGGCAACGAGAACTTCCTGATCGGTCTGTTCACGGGATCCCACAGACGCCAGTACGTCGATCTGCCCCAGGTGGCCCGCCGGATGACCGCCCGCTTCCGCCTCCAGACGTCCCACCTCGCCGACGATCAGCGCTACGAGCGGATGGCCGAACGGCTCGCCGCGGACTGCGCGCACTTCGCCGAGTTGTGGGGCAGGCACGAGGTGGAGGAGTTCGAGCCCATGACTGTCGAGCTGGACCATCCCGACCAGGGCCCGACTTCCTTCGCGCTGTTCACCATGGAACTCGACGAAGCCTCCTCCTTCCGGCTGCTGGTGTATCTGCCGCCAGGAGTCGTCGGCGCCCAGCGGGTCCAGAACTAGCGGGTGCGCCCCGGCTCGGGAGGTGGTGTTCTCGCCACCACCGGGGCCAGTCACAGCGTCGACACAGTCTGGCAGGGCGGTGTCCGGTCGCCCGATAATCGTCGTACGCCTTGGTGCCTCCTCGTGACGAGGGCGCATCAGCGCCGTCGCCACGTACCCGACCACGTGTGTCGTTCCTCCTCCGTCCCCTACCGAAGAGGCGGCACCTTCCGACGGCCCGGCCACGAGGTCCGGCATCGCAATCAGGGAGGCCCCCTTGGTATCCGCTGAAGGAGACGGCGGTATGAGCAGAGCGGCGGTCCTCGCCGGACTCGGAACATACGTGCCGCGCCGCGTCGTCACTAACGAGGACCTCGCCCGGGCCATGGACACCTCCGACGAGTGGATCCGCTCTCGCACGGGCATCGCCCAGCGCCACTGGGCCCAACCCGACACCGCCACGGGTGACCTGGCCGTCGAGGCAGGCGGGCGGGCGCTGAAGTCGGCCGGCACCCATGACGTCGATCTGGTCGTCGTCGCCACGACCACGCCGGACCACCCCTGCCCGGCGACCGCTCCCCATGTCGCCCACCGGCTGGGGCTGGGCCCAGTCGCCGCGTACGACGTCGCCGCCGTGTGCAGCGGATTCGTCTACGCGATGGCGTCCGCCGCGGGCGCCATCGCCGCCGGGATCGCCGACCGCGTGCTGGTCATCGGGGCGGAGACCTACTCCAGGATTCTCAACCCCGAGGACCGCGCCACCTCGGTGATCTTCGCTGACGGCGCCGGGGCCGTGGTGCTGCGGGCCGGTGAACCGTCCGAACCGGGCGCGTTGCTCGCACACGACCTGGGAAGCGACGGCTCGCTGAAGGACCTCATCATCGTCCCGGCCGGCGGCTCACGGCAGCCGGCCGGCGCGGTGACGGCGTCCGGCACCCGCCCCGCCGAGACGTACTTCCACATGGAGGGCAAGCCGGTCTTCCGGCACGCCGTGACCCGTATGGCAGCCTCGTCCCAGACCCTGCTCGACCGCGTCGGCTGGACCCCGAAGTCGGTCGACTGGTTTGTCGGCCACCAGGCGAACGTGCGGATACTGCACGCCGTCGCAGACCAGCTCGGCCTGGCCCGCGACCGGACAGTCGTCAACCTCGACCGCGTCGGCAACACGTCGGCCGCCTCCATCCCGCTGGCGCTCGGCGACGCCGCCTCCCGGGGGTTGCTGACGCCCGGCGACCGAATCCTGATGAGCGCCTTCGGGGGCGGCTTGACCTGGGGCTCCACAGCCCTGGTGTGGCCGGAGATCGTGGCGGGCTGAGCGCTGCACCGGGACGGCCGTCGGCGCGGGAGGACCGGCGGCCGCCAGTCATGTCCGGCGGCTGTCCCGCCGTGACCGATCACAGAGACCAAGGAGCTGGACGATGCCCGAACCCAAGACCGGTCCCACCCCGCTGCGCATCGCCGTCCTCGGCGCGGGCAACATCGGCCGCCCCCTGGGCCGCCACTGGCTGACCGCCGGCCACACCGTGACCTTCGGTTCCCGGACTCCGGACCGGCTCGCCGCCCTCGTCGAGGAGTCGGGCGAGCGAGCGCGGGCGGCCTCCTACCCGGATGCGGTGGACGCGAGTGACGTGGTGCTGCTCTCGGTGCCGCATCCGCATCTTGAGGAGTTGCTGGAGCAGGTGGACGACCGTCTGACCGGGAAAACCGTGATCGACGCGACAAGCCCGATCGGAGTCTCCGCCGACGGCCTGTTCAGGTCCGAGCTGGGCCCGGGCCTGACCCAGGGCACCTGGTCGGCGAAGCGGTTGCCGGGCAGTTCGGTGACGCGGGCGTTCAGCCACTTCCCGGACGAACTGCTCTGGCCGCGCGGCACGCGGCAGCGGCACTTCTGGGGGATGGCGGTCGCCGGGGACGACGCGGACGCGCTGCGGATCACGGAACGCCTCGTACACGACGCGGGCTTCGTCCCGGTACGGATCGGCGGGCTGGACGAGTCCGCGGCGTTGGAGCCCGACGGCGCGCTCTTCGGATACTTCTCGACGGCAGCCGGCCTGCGGAGGGCAGCGGGCATCAGCGGCTGAGGCGTCGTACGACGGCGGCCGCGGGACGACGTACCCGTCGTCGCCCGTCGTCCGGGAAGACGAAGCGACCGCCTGCCCCGACCGGCCGGAGCCGGTCGGGGCAGGCGGTCGCCGGGTGGCTGTCTCCTCTGCCCGGCGTCGGTCAGCGCTCCTCGCCGGCCGCCCCGGCGGCGAGCGACAGGGACTCCGCGGGGACCGCTTCCCGCCGGGCGGACGCCGGCCTCCTCCTCGGGTTCGACCAGCGCCGGGTGACGGGGCGCTCGATCAGGCCGTACAGCGCCCAGGACGCGAGGATCGCGACGCCGAGGCCGAGCACCATCATGGCCGCGGCCTGCGGTGCGCTGTACGTCTTGCTCCCGAGCAGCTTCCACACACCTTCCAGCACGGTGAAGTGCACGAGATAGAAGGCGAAAGAGATGTCACCGAGCCAGACCGTCACTTTGTTACGGAAGACGGTGAAGCGGCCCTCGTCGTCCGCGATGGCACCGGCCGCGATGAGGATGGCGGCCGGGATGACGCAGACGGCACGCGACGAGTAGATGTACGGCACGAAGTAGCCGAGCACGTAGCTGGCGATGAGCAGTGCGCCGGCCCAGACCATACCGATGTTGCGCCAGCGCCCCGACATCACCGAGCGGGCCACCAGAATGCCGAGCGCGAAGTCCAGTACCCGCGGAAACGGCAGGATGTAGGAGAAGAAGTACTGGTTTACCGAGGTCTCGGGCTCCATGGGCATGAACACGGAACCGGCCGGCGCGAGATGGGTGGAAAGAAACGGTGTGGCGATGATGCCGAGGCCGACGATCGCGACCCAGAGGTTGATCCGGTTGGCCGGGATCTTCTTGATCAGGCGGAGCAGGAACGGGAAGGACAGGTAGAAGACCGCCTCGACGGCCAGGGACCAACCAGCCGGGTTAACACCGAAGTTGATGGCGAAGTCCGGGTAGTACACCTGGAGCATGAAGAAGTTGAGCACGCCGATCTGCATGTCGGTGTGGGGTGCCGCGAAGACCACCATGGCCAGCACCCAGACCACCAGGTAGTTGGGGACGATCTTCAGAAACCGGCGGCGCCAGAAGCGCACCGCGGTGTCCGAGCCCCGAGCCGACCAGGTCAGCACGAAGCCGCTGAGCACGAAGAAGAAACTGACGCCGAGCGCGCCGGCGTGGTGTACCGAGCGGTAGTAGTCGTGCGTGTTCTCGGGGCTGAGCCAGGGCACGCCCAGAAATCCGAGCAGCGACGCGTGGTAGAGAAACACCACGAAAGCGGCGGGAAAGCGCAGCCCGGTGAGCGTGTTGAGGCGAGTGATCCGGGGGCGCCCCGTCGCACTCATTCGGTCCGTCGACACGTATCTGCTCCTCAGGGAAACGTGGGATTCGGATAAGCGCAAGTTACCCGACCCTTCCCGCTGCTGCGGGGGTGGATTCATCCGGTTACTCCCAGCACCAGCAGAGCGACTACCAGGCAGTTTGCGATGGGTGGTGGCCCTACCACCACGACTGGAAAACACTTCCCGAAGACTCGGTGCGCGCGCGACGATAACCCCATACCTAAATCACCCGAACGACCCGTCAAACAATTTTCCGACCTCTTCATCAATTCCCTGAATAATTCATCGCAGGCATATCCCATCGGGAGCAGGAATGTCCCACGGTGCGACCGGTCAGTCGACCTCGCAGCACTCACCCCACGCACCCGGCTCGGCACAGTCGGCCAAACCGGCGAAGAACTCGGCACCGCGCGGCTGGCTGGCCGTCGCCGGACTGACCCTCGGTGTCTTCTCGTTCGTCACGACCGAAACCCTGCCGATCGGTCTGCTGCCGTCGATCGCTGACGGTACGTCGATGTCGGTCGGCGCGGCGGGCTTTCTGGTGACCGGTTTCGCCATGGTCGCGGCGGCGACAGCAGCGCCGCTGACCATGCTTACGAGCCGTATGGACCGCAAGTGGCTGCTCGCGACGCTGATGGTCTTCTACATCGCCGGCAATGCGCTGGCGATGGTGGCCTCCACCTATGCGCTGCTGCTGGCCGCCCGCATCATCGTGGCGCTGGCCCATGGTGTCTTCTGGTCCATCGCCGTGTCGATCGCCGTACGGCTGGTCCCCGAGCAGCACGCCGTGCGGGCGACCTCGGTGGTGCTGGGCGGGATCTCGTTGGCCTCGGTCGCGGGCACGCCGTTGGGCACAGCGATAGGCCAATCGACGAGCTGGCACGTGGCGTTCGCGTGCGTGGCTCTGCTCGGTGTGCCGGTGCTGGCGGCAGCAGTGCTGTTCACGCCGACGCTGCCCGCGCAGGGCAGCGGGAACCTGCGCACACTCCTCCATGTGCTGCGCCATCGCACCCTGCTGGCGGCGATCGGGGTGACAGCGCTGGTGATGAGCGGACACTTCCTGGCCTTCACCTACGTGACGCCCTACCTGGAGGAGGTCACAGGGGTCCGGCCCTCGTTGATCAGCGTGCTGCTGCTCGTTTTCGGCGTGGCCGGACTGGTGGGCAACTTCGCGGCGGGTGCGGTGGTGGCGCATGCGCTGCGGGGCAGCCTGATCGGCAGCAGCGGACTGTTGGGCGTCGTCCTGGCAGTGATGTGGGCGGGCGGTGCGAGCACTCCGCTCGCCGTGACGATGCTGGTCTGCTGGGGCGTGCTGTACGCGGCTCTGCCGGTGGCGTTGCAGACGTGGGTGCTGCAAGCCGTCCCCGAGAAGAGCGAGGCGGCTTCCTCGTGGTATGTGGCGGCTTTCAACGGCGCCATCGGCGTCGGGGCGTTGATCGGTGGGCTGCTCACGAACGCGTCGGGACAACGGCCGACCATGCTCGTGGCGGCGGTGTTCGCCGCGGGCGCGACGGCACTGGCTGTGCTGTGCGGGAGGGACAGCGTGCGCCGGCGGGACTGAGGCCGCCCGCGGACCTCGCGCCGGCTCCGGGCCGGGCAGGCCGGGTGGCCGCGCCGAACCGAACTGGACGCAGACCGCGCTCGGTTCGGCGAAGCCTGCGCGGTGCTCCAGCAGACTCACATCGGTGGGCAGCAGGTCCGACTTCGCGATCCGCGCCGTCACTCGCCGCTGCTGCGCCCGGCCCCGGGCCGAACGGCACTTGCGTATGAACCTGCGGGCCGTGGTGTCGGCCTCCGGCGGCCACGTGCGGGTGCCGGCCGGGACGCCGGTGATCCTGCGCGGGTACCACGGTGGCAGACGCCCACGGGCGCCAATGGTGTCCGGGCAAGGATTTCGACTGGTGGAAACAGGAGCAGTTCGGCCGCCATGAACAGAGCGTTGTTGTACCCCAGACCGTGTCCGGTCCACTCTCCCGCGCCTG
Organism: Streptomyces sp. ATexAB-D23; assembly: GCF_000373645.1. Lineage (GTDB taxonomy): Bacteria > Actinomycetota > Actinomycetes > Streptomycetales > Streptomycetaceae > Streptomyces > Streptomyces castrisilvae. Next base: position 101,319 of record NZ_KB892089.1, read on the forward strand.
CGAACAAGGTGAGCTCCAGGCGTTCCGGCGCGCGGGCGAGCGTGGCGTCGCCTGCGACGCCGCCCAGTGTTGATGTCGTCCCGGGCTGCAGTCACCGCGTCGTTCTGAGCGCGCCCGGCCGGGTACCCCGCGAGGATCTGCGACAACCGTGATCCACGACCCGAGCGCGGCTCTGCCTCTCAGCCCCGTAGCGCCCCACCCCTTGTCCAGGGACTTTTCAGGGACTTTCAGCGCTGTCCGAGGGACTTTCGAGGGACTTTACGCCACCTGACGCAGCAAGCCCTTGAAAGCCCGGAAAGGGCCTCCGCTGCAGGTCAAAGGGCCTTTCCCAGGCAAAGCCGCAGGTAGCGGCAGACGAGTCGGGCTGTACGCCGGGTTCTGTCGCCCGGTCGCCTCGCGGCGGCCGGGGAGACGGCCATCCATCTAGGACCGGCATTGCTGCCGGCCTCGTGCGGTCTACCCGCGAACTCGGGCGGGCAGCCCTCAAGCGTTCGCGCAGGAGCACCGAGGTGCTCCCTCTTGACCTTGCTCCGGGTGGGGTTTACCTAGCCGCCTGGGTCGCCCCAGGCGCTGGTGGTCTCTTACACCACCGTTTCACCCTTACCCGGGACCGAGGTCCCGGGCGGTCTGTTTTCTGTGGCACTGTCCCGCGGGTCACCCCGGGTGGCCGTTAGCCATCACCCTGCCCTGTGGAGCCCGGACGTTCCTCGGGAGGATCCGAAGATCCCCACGCGGCCGTCCGCCCGGCTCGTCTGCCGTGGGGCCCATGCTACCTGGCCGAATCAGATGAACTCCGCCGTCTCCAGGTCGAACGAGAACGGCTCCGGGAAGCGGACCGACTTGCCGAACGGGACCGTGCGGTGCTGCCGGTAGTCGTCGCCCTCCGGGTCGCTGAACAGCGGACATGTGGCGCCCTCTCCTCGGTCGCTCGCCGGAATGGGCCATCGTGGCACAAACGGACCCGCCACTGTCACAACCGGCTCGACCCCAACGCGGTGATGCCCGCCGTCCAAGCCGTGGTGACGGACTCCGGGGTGGGGAAGCGGCCGTTCAGTTCCATCATGACCATGCCGTGGGCGAAGGCCCAGGCCGCGCGGGCCAGGTGGTCCTCGGGGGCCAGGGCGCGGAAGAGCGGGGCGGCGGCGCGGTCCTCCAGGTGGTGGGGGTGGGGGCGGGACGTGGTGAGGCGGTAGAGGTGGGGGTGGGCCAGGGCGTGGGCGCGGTAGGCCGTGGCCAGGGCGGGGAAGGAGCCGGGGGCGGCCGTCTCCGCCGCTTCCAGGGCCTCGGCGGTCTCCGTCAGCATCGCGTCGGCCAGCGCGTCGACCACCGAGGACTTGTCCGGAAAGTGCTTGTAGAGGGACGGGGCCGTGATGCCCAGCAGCCCCGCGAGCCGGCGCATGGTCAGCGCCTCCGGGCCCTCCTGCTCCAGGAGCATGCGGGCGGCGGCCAGGATCTGGTGCTGGCGGGCGCGGTCGGTCACGCCGGTCCTTCCGTCGTACGGGCGCGGGGCGCGGGGGCCGGACTCGCGATCGTACGAGACGCCGTCAGGCCGGTACGAACAGGGCCTTCGCCGTGCCCGGAGCGGCCTGGGCCAGCCGGACCCGCAGGCGCTCGCCCAGGGGCAGGGGCGCGGCGCCCTCGACGCGGGCGACGATCGCCGGGGCGTCGATGTGGACGGTGCCGGTGGCCGGTTCGTTCTCTTTCACGTCCACCACGTAACCGTCGAAGACCTCGCCCACCTTGTCCTTGAGCAGCGCCGCCTCGACCAGGTCCACCGACTCCCGCTCCACGGTGTTGGCCCGGCGCGTGCCCTCCGCCATCTCCTTGGGCAGCGCGGGCAGGGCGGCCAGGACCCATTCGGGCGGGTCCCGGTCCTCGCAGGCCGCGACGCACAGCTCGGAGGCGTAACGGTCCACGAGGCGGCGCAGCGGCGCCGTGCAGTGCGTGTACAGGTCCGCCACGGCCGCGTGCACGGCGGGCACCGGCAGGTCGCCGGCGTCGAAGACCGTGTAGCCCGCGCCGCGCAGCAGCGTCGTGCACTCCTGGAGGAACGCCGCGTGATCCGTGCGCCCCGGGTCGAGCGAGCGGACGAGCCGCGCGTACGGGACGTGATGCGGCCAGTCGATGTGCAGGGCCTCGGCGCTGCGCCGCAGCCGGGCCACCGCGCCGTCGGGCGCGACCGGCAGCGTACGCAGGATGCCGGTGCCGCTCTCCGCCATGAGGTGGGCCGCCGCCATGCCGGTGAGCAGGGAGACCTGGGCGTTCCAGCCGTCGGCGGGGAGCGGGGCGCGGTAGGCCAGGCCGTAGCGGCCGTCGTGCTCGGTGATCTCCTGCTCGGGCACATTGAGCGAGATGCCGCCCCGGGCCACCTCCTGCTCCTCGCGGAGCGTGCCGATGTCCCGGAGCAGGGCGAGCGGTTCCTCGGCTGTGCCCGCGTCGATCTGCCGCTGCACGCCCGCGTAGTCCAGCTTGGCGCGGCTGCGTACGAGGGCCCGGCGCACCCGGGTCGCGACCGCCGCGCCCTCCGGGTCGAGGTCGATCTCCCAGAGGACCGCGGGGCGGACCCGGCCGGGCAGCAGGCTCGCGGCGTCCTCGGACAGGACCTCGGGGTGGAGGGACACCCGGCCGTCCGGGAAGTACAGCGTCGTCACCCGGCGGTGGGCCTCGGCGTCGAGCGCGCCGCCGGGGCGCACGAACGCGGCCACGTCCGCGATGGCGTAGTGCACGCGGTAGCCGTGGGCGCGACGTTCCAGGTGCATTGCCTGGTCGAGGTCCGTGGACGTGGGCGGGTCGATGGTGAGGAAGGGAAGGTCCGTCGCGTCCGCGTGCCCGGCGAGCTCCGAGCTCCGCGCGGCGTCCGCCGCCTCGGCGGACACCTCGGGCGGGAAGTCGTCGGGGAGCGACAGCTCGGTGCGCAGGCCGCGCAGGGCCGCCCGCAGCGGGGTCTCGGCTGCGCCGGTCATGTGCAGATGACGGCGGGGCATGGTCCCGAGCGTAGGGCGGAGCGCGGAACGCGGCATTCCGAACGGAGGGCCTTGTGCCCGTACGGTGGGCCCCTCCGCCCCGTACGAACTGCCTCGCCGTCCCCGTACGCTGACCTGGGGCATCCGTGCGGTCCGCACACCGCCGCGCCTCTTCCCCGTACGTAAGAAGGAGAACCGCCGTGCTCGTGCTGTTGCCGCCCTCCGAAGGAAAGGCCGCCTCGGGGCGCGGGGCGCCCCTGAAGCCCGAGTCCCTGTCGCTGCCCGGTCTCGCCGGGGCGCGTGCCGAGGTGCTGGACGCGCTCGTGGAGCTGTGCGTGGCCGACGAGGAGAAGGCGCGGGACGTGCTGGGGCTCAGCGAGGGGCTGCGGGGCGAGGTCGCGAAGAACGCGGAGCTGCGGACGGCGGGGACGCGTCCGGCCGGGGAGCTGTACACCGGTGTGCTGTACGACGCTCTCGGCCTGGACTCGCTCGACACGGCCGCCCGCCGCCTCGCGGGTAAGTCGCTGCTGGTGTTCTCCGGGCTGTGGGGCGCGGTGCGGGTGGGCGACCGGATTCCGCCGTACCGCTGCTCGATGGGGGTGAAGCTGCCGGGTCTCGGCGCGCTCGGGGCGTTCTGGCGCGGGCCCATGGCGGAGGTCATGCCCGAGGCTGCCGGGAACGGGCTGGTGCTGGACTTGCGCTCGTCCGCGTACACGGCGGCTTGGAAGCCGAAGGGTGTGGTCGCGGAGCGCACGGCGAGCGTGCGGGTGCTGCACGCGCAGGTCGTGGACGGGGTGGAGAAGCGGTCCGTGGTCAGCCACTTCAACAAGGCCACCAAGGGGCGGATGGTGCGCGATCTGCTGCTCGCGGGGGCGCGGCCGGCCGGGCCCGCCGAGCTGATGGGCGTCCTGCGGGACCTCGGGTACGTCGTCGAGGGCGAGGCGCCCACGCGGGCGGGGCGGCCGTGGCAGCTCGATGTGGTCGTGACGGAGATCCACTGACCATACGTTGCACCCTCCGCAACGCTCGTTGCGCACCGCGCCGCTGACCGGGCAGGATGGCCGCATGACCTCCTCCGTGCTGGACCTCGCCCCCGTCGTGCCCGTCGTCGTCCTGGAGGACGCGGCCGACGCGGTGCCGCTCGCCCGTGCCCTGGTCGCGGGCGGGCTTCCGGCGATCGAGGTCACCCTGCGCACCGCCGCCGCCCTGGACGCGATCCGCGCCATCGCCGCCGAGGTGCCGGACGCGGTGGTCGGGGCCGGCACGGTCATCTCGCCCGGCAACGTCTCCGACACCGTGGCGGCGGGGGCCCGGTTCCTGGTCAGCCCCGGCTGGACGGACGCGTTGCTGGACGCCATGCAGGGGTCCGGGCTGCCGTTCCTGCCGGGGGTCTCGACCACCTCCGAGGTGGTGGCCCTGCTGGAGCGCGGGGTCACCGGGATGAAGTTCTTCCCGGCCGAGGCGGCGGGCGGCACGGCCTATCTGAAGGCCCTCTCCGCCCCGCTCCCCCAGGCCCGCTTCTGCCCGACGGGCGGCATCTCGCTCGCCTCCGCGCCCTCGTATCTGGCGCTGCCCAACGTCGGCTGCGTGGGCGGCAGCTGGATGGTTCCCGGCGACGCGGTCGCGGCCCGGGACTGGGGGCGGGTGGAGCGGCTGGCCGCCGGGGCGGCGGCGCTGCGGGGCTGAACGGGGCGGCGGGAGAACCCGTCGCGCCTCGCCGTGCATGCCTCCCGGCATTCGGGGCACGACCCTTGTAGGGGACGTAGCCCGCATGCCGGGTGACCCGGGTTCCGGCCGGTAATCCCCCGACCCGCCGGAACCGCCTCGGCCCCACCGGCCTTCCCCCCCGCCGGTGGGGCCGAGTGCTGCCCCGGTCCGGGTCAGCGCAGGTGGGACGTGTCGTTCAGCAGGCGCAGCGAGGCGTTGCCGTCGGCGTAGTACGCGACGGACGAGACGGACGCCGCCGACAGCTCCATCCGGAACAGCGACTCCGGGGGCGCGCCCAGGGCCAGCCGGACCAGGGTCTTGATGGGCGTGACGTGCGTGACGACGAGGACCGTGCGCCCCGCGTAACGCGTGACGAGGCGGTCGCGGGCCTCCGCCACCCGGACGGCGACCTGGGCGAAGCTCTCGCCGCCACCGGTCGGCGCGGCGTCCGGGGAGTCCAGCCAGGCGTCCAGGTCGGCGGCGTACCGCTCCTTGACCTCGCCGAACGTGAGCCCTTCCCAGGCGCCGAAGTCCGTCTCGCGCAGCCCGTCCTCGACCCGGATCTCCAGGCCGAGCCGGGCCGCGACCGCGCCGGCCGTCTCGCGGCAGCGGCGCAGCGGTGAGCTGACGATCTCCTGCACGGTGCCGCGCGCGGCGAAGGCGGCCGCCGCCCGCTCGGCCTGTTCGCGGCCGGCGGCGGAGAGCTCGGGGTCGGTGCCGCCGCTTCCGGAGAACCGCTTCTGCGGGGTGAGGGCCGTCTCGCCGTGCCGCAGCAGGACGAGGGTGGCGGGCGCGCCCAGGTCGGGGGCGGAGCCCCAGCCCACCTGCGGGGTGACGGGGTCGGAGGGCGGCGGGCTTGAGGGCTCGGTGGTGGCGGTGGGCGGCGTCGCGGACGGTGCCCGCGTCGCACGGCCCGCCCCGGCCGGGCCCTGGGACCCGGCGCCCGGCCGGTTCAGTGCCGCTCGGGCTCTCGCCGCGCCGGCCGCCGCGTCGCCCGGCGGGCCCTCGACCGGGGGCAGGGCGGCGGTCACCGAGGAGCGCGGTGCGTCGAGGGCGGCGGTGGAGGCCGTCGGGTCCCACTGCGCGCCGCGCCTGCCCGCGTCCATCGCCTCGTTGGCCAGGCGGTCGGCGTGCTTGTTCCGCTCGCGCGGGATCCACTCGTAGGTGACGGCGAAGCCCGGAAGGACGCTCGCCGCTTCGGCCGCGAGGGGCTTCATGTCCGGGTGCTTGATCTTCCAGCGGCCGGACATCTGTTCCACGACCAGCTTGGAGTCCATCCGGACGTGGACCCGGGCGCCGGCCTCCCCCGGACCATCCGGCAGCAGCGCCTTCACGGCACGGAGGCCGGCGACGAGGCCCTTGTACTCGGCGACGTTGTTCGTCGCGACCCCGATGTACTCGGCGGCCTCGGCCAGCGTCTCGCCGGTCTCCGGGTCGATGACGACCGCGCCGTAGCCGGCGGGGCCCGGGTTGCCCCGGGAGCCGCCGTCGGCCTCGACGACGAACTGGCGCGGCCGGCTCACTACAGGCCCGAGTCCGCGGTGCGGACCAGGATGCGGCGGCAGTTCTCGCAGCGCAGCACCGTGTCGGGGGACGCGGCCTTCACGTCATTGATCTCGGTGATGTTGAGCTCCAGGCGGCAGCCCTCGCAGCGGCGCTGGTAGAGGCGGGCGGCGCCCACCCCGCCCTGCTGGGCGCGGAGCTTGTCGTAGAGCTTCAGCAGGTCGGCGGGGACCGAACCGGCGACGACCTCGCGCTCCTTGGTGACCGTGGCGGCCTCGGCGTCGAGCTCCTGGGTGGCGGCGTCGCGGCGGGCGGTGGCATCGTCCACCTTGGCCTGCACGGCGGCGACCCGGTCGGTCAGCTCGGTGACCCGCTCCTGCGCGGACTCGCGGCGCTCCATGACTTCGAGGACGACGTCCTCCAGGTCGCCCTGGCGCTTGGCGAGCGAGGTGATCTCGCGCTGGAGGCTCTCCAGGTCCTTCGGCGAGGTGACCGCGCCGGAGTCCAGGCGCTGCTGGTCGCGGGCGGCGCGCTGGCGCACCTGGTCGACGTCCTGCTCCGCCTTGGTCTGCTCGCGGGCGGTGTCGCTCTCCTCGGTGGTCGAGGCGACGAGCAGGTCGCGGAGCTGGGAGAGGTCGGCCGTGAGCGACTCGATCTCGGCGTGCTCGGGCAGGGACTTGCGGCGGTGCGCGAGCTGGGAGAGGCGCTGGTCGAGCGCCTGGACGTCGAGAAGTCGGATCTGGTCGGCGGGCGCGGCGTTCAGTTGGGGGCTCCAGAAGAGTGGTGGGCGGTCCAGGGGTCGGTGACCTGCTTCGAGACATGGACCCGCAGGTCCCATCCGAGGCGGTCGGAAATCGCTTCGAGCTGTGCGGCGGCCTGCTCGCACCAGGGCCACTCGGTGGCCCAGTGCGCGGCGTCGACCAGGCCGAGCGGAGAGTGCTGGGTGGCCTCGGAGGCCGGGTGGTGGCGCAGGTCGGCGGTGAGGAAGGCGTCCACGCCCGCGGCGCGCACCGCGTCGAAGAGGCTGTCGCCCGATCCGCCGCTCACCGCGACGGTGCGCACGAGCGCCTCCGGGTCGCCGGCGAGGCGGATGCCCTGCGCGGTGGCGGGCAGCTGGGCGGCGGCGCGGGCCGCGAACGCGCCCAGGGTCTCGGGGTGGTCCAGCGCGCAGATCCGGCCGAGTCCGCGGCGGCCCGCCGGGTCCGTCGGGTCGGGTACGAGGGGGCGCTCGACGCGCAGGTCGAGGGCGGCGGCCAGGGCGTCGGAGACGCCGGGGTCGGCGGTGTCGGCGTTGGTGTGGGCCACGTGCAGCGCGATGCCCTGCTTGATGAGGGTGTGCACGACCCGGCCCTTGAAGGTGGTCGCCGCGACGGTCGTCGTACCGCGCAGGTAGAGCGGGTGATGCGTCACGATCAGGTGCGCGCCCAGCTCCATCGCCTCGTCGGCGATCTCCTGGACGGGGTCGACGGCGAAGAGCACCCGGTGGATCTCGGCGTCCGGATCACCGCAGACGGTGCCGACCGCGTCCCAACCTTCGGCCCGCTCGGGCGGCCAGAGGGCGTCGAGCTCGGAGATGACATCAGACAGACGGGGCACGGGGGAAAGGCTACCTGCCCGGCGCGTCCCCGGGAGCCCCGGGAACGGACCGCCCTCCCGCGGCCCGGGAGCGGCCCCTCGCGAAGCACACCCGCCCTCGGTGTCACAGCCGAATCCGACCATCACCACCCTTATGTGTGAAGTGGGGGGGTCTCGTGTTGTTCGGCTGGAAGTGCGAAAACTAGCTTCGGTTGCCGGAGGTGATGAGTCGATGACTGCCTGTGCCATCGAGGACGGGACCACACACGCGGAGGGGTCCGCCGAAGGGAACGGCTCCGCCGAGGCGACCGGGACCGGTGAGCCGTCGGAGCCCGAGCCCGACCCGAGCGATCCCGGAGCGGCCGCCGCCGAAGCGGGCGGGGCCGCAGTGGACGGGGCCGAAGCGGGCGGGGCCGGAGCGGGCGGGGCCGGAGCGACCGCCGCCGCAGTGGACGGGGCCGCAGTGGACGGGGCCGCCGACGCGGAGGGCGCCCCGGGGGACGGCGTCCCCGCGCGGACCGCGCCTGCCGAGGTCGGCCCCGCTCGGCCCGGCCACGCCAGGGCCGACCCTGCCGAAACGGTCCTGCCCGGCTTCACGCTCACCGCCGACGGCGCGTACGGTGCCCGGCTGACGGCCGCGCCCGGGACCGTGGAAGCGGGCGCGGGCGCCGACACCGCCTGGTTCGCGGAGCGCTGGACGCTCGACGGGCCCGAGCCGTACGCCGTCCCCCTGCCGACGAACCAGCCGGAGGAGGCGGATTCGCAGGTGCTGCCGCTCGCCGACGGGCGGGTGCTGATCCGGCGCCGGGTCGCGGAGCGGCACACCTTCTCGCTGCTCTACCCGACCGGGCCCGGCACCGGCGAGCTGTTGCTGGGCGCCGTCGAGAGCGACGAGCTGACGCTGCTGCCGCCCTCGCCGGACGGCGCCTGCGTGTACGCCCTGTCGGCCGGCGAGTACTCCACCGCGCTGTGGCGGGTGGCCGGCGGGGCGTGCGGGCCGGAGCACCTGGCGGATCTGCCGGGCCGCTGCTCCGGCGGGGTCTGGCTGGACCGGGCGGGCCGGCTGCTGGCCCTGGACCGGGAACCGGCCGGCGGCGGCCCGGTGAAGGCGGTCGCCGTGGACCTGGGGCGGGGCGCGGAGATGACGCCGCTGCTCCAGATCGCGCCCGACAGCGACGACCGGCTGCTGCTCGCCGACCCCGACAGCGGACTGCTGCTGATCCGCTCGGACGCGCCGGGGCACGACCGGCTCGGCTGGGGGGTGCTCGGCAGCTGCCTGCCGGTGCGCTTCCCGGAGTGCCTGCGCCTGCCGGACTGCGCGGTGGAGCCGTTCGCCGTGCAGCCGGGCCAGATGCTGATGCCGGAGAGCTGCGCGGTGGCCCTGCGGATCGACGGGGCGGCGGGCAGCTGGGTCGGGGTGTGGCGCCCGGCGGGCCGTCGGCTGCACCAGCTCGCCGCGCCCGGGGGCTGGCTTGCGGGCAGCGGCGTCTGGTCCCGCGACGGCGTGCTCAGACTCCCCTACGCGGACGGGGCGACGGCCTGCGCGGTGGCCCTGCTGGAGATGCCGGAGGAGGTGGAGCCGGTGGAGGGTCCCGGATGCGGTGAAAGCGGTACGCAACCTTCCGCGGCTGTGGCGCCTCCTCCTGTGTGTAGGCCGGTTCCGTTGGGGCAGGCGCCTCTCGTGGGGCGTACGGCTCCTGGCTAAGCTTGGGCCGGGCTCACGCAACCGTGCACTGCGGTCACCGACCGTGGCCTTGTCCCGGGACGGCGGGGGCGTGACGCTCCGGACGACACACACGTAAGCGATCACAACGGGGTGACTTCCCACATGTCTGAAGCCCGCACCGACATGACCCAGACACGCCCGCCGGGGGCGGACGCGCAGGGCGAAGCCGGCGGCTCCGGAAAGCACCGAGGGGGTGTGGCGACGGACGACGCGGCTGCCCAGCCGGCCGGCCGTCACCGCCGTCCCGAGGACAAGGGCAGCGCGGCGGCCTGACCACCGCCCGCCAGGAGAACAACGGAGGGGAGAGGGGTGCCCCCGCGACCGGCCACAGCGTTCCGGCCGCGGGGGCACCCCTCTGTTCAGCCCCTCTGTTCAGCCTTTCTGTTCAGCTGCCCTGCTCAGCTGCCCTGCTCAGCCCTTCTGTTCAGCTGCCCTGCTCAGCCGCCCTGTTCAGCCCTTCTGTTCAGCCGCGTTTGAGGGCCAGCACCTCGGCCGCCGCGAACGTCTCGTTCGGCGGGCGGTCCGCGTAGTACGGGGTCAGCGCCTCGTCCAGTTCCTCGAAGGAGAACGCCTCCTTGGCCGCGTCGAACTTCGCGGCCACCCGGGGGCGTTCCATGACGGCGACCATCCCGCCGTGTACCACGAGCAGCTGACCGTTGACGTGGGCGGCGGCCGGTGAGGCGAGGTAGCCGACGAGTGGGGAGACGTGTTCGGGGGCCAGGGCGTCGAGCCGGCCGTCCCCCGGCTCCTCGAAGCCCGCGAAGACGTCCTCGGTCATCCTGGTCCGGGCGCGCGGGCAGATCACGTTCGCGGTGACGCCGTACCGGCCCAGGGCGAGGGCGGTGGAGGTGGTCAGGCCGACGATGCCGCCCTTGGCCGCCGCGTAGTTGGGCTGGCCGGCCGATCCGGCGAGGAACGCCTCCGACGAGGTGTTCACGACGCGGCCGTGGACCGGGCCGCCGGCGGCCTTGGAGCGGGCGCGCCAGTGCGCGGCGGCGAAGTGCGTGGTGTTGTAGTGGCCCTTGAGGTGGACCCGAATCACCGAGTCCCACTCGTCCTCGGTCATCGAGAAGATCATCCGGTCGCGCAGGATGCCCGCGTTGTTGACGAGGATGTCGAGCTGCCCGTACGTCTCGACGGCCAGTTCCACCAGGGCGCGGGCCTGCTCGTGGTCGGAGACGTCGCCGAGGTGGGCGGCGGCCCGGCCGCCCGCCGCCCTGATCTCCTCGGCGACCTCCTCGGCAGGGGCGGCCGACGCCTCGCCCGAGCCGTCGCGGCCCGGCTGCCCGTAGTCGTTGACGACGACGGCGGCGCCGAGCCGGGCGAGTTCCAGCGCCTCGGCGCGTCCGAGGCCGCGACCGGCGCCGGTGACGACCGCGGTCAGTCCGTCCAGGGGAAGTGACATCGGTTCTCGGGTCCTCTCGGGAGACAACGGGCGGCGGGGCGGGCCGGGTTCAGAGCTCGACGCAGGTACGCAGCGACTCGCCGGTCCGCATCTGGTCGAGGGCGTCGTTGATGCCGTCGAGCCGCACCCGGTGGGTGATCATCGAGGCGAGGTCGATGCGGCCGGCCCGCCAGAGCGCGATGGCCCGCTCGTAGGAGCGCAGCACGTCCCCTCCCCCGTACATGGAGGGCAGGATGCGCTTCTCGTCGAAGAACAGCTCGAACATGTTGACCTGGAAGTTGTCGTCCAGCGCGCCCGCGCCGACGATGCAGAGGGTGCCGCCGCGCCGGGTGTTCTCGTACGCGGTGCGGGCGGTGGCGGACTTGCCGACGACCTCGAAGACGTAGTCGAAGCCCTCGCCCGCGGTGATCCGCTGCTTGGCGTCGGCGAACTCCTCGGGGGAGACGGCCTCGGTCGCACCGAAGCGGAGCGCGGCCTCGCGCCGGGAGGCGACCGGGTCGACCGCGACGATCTGGGCGGCGCCCTGGACCCTGGCGCCCTGAACGGTGGAGATGCCGACACCGCCGCAGCCGATCACGGCGACCGACGAACCGGCCTCCACCCGCGCGGTGTTGATGGCGGCGCCGAGGCCGGTGGTGACCCCGCAGCCGATCAGCGCGGCGATCTCGAACGGGACGTCGTCGGGGATCGGCACCGCGCAGCCGGCTCCGACGACGACCTCCTCGGTGAAGGTGCCGGTGCCCGCGAAGCCGAAGACGTCCCCGCCGGGGCGCTTGAAGTTGGGCGTGCCGGCGTTCATGAAGCCGGCCAGGCACAGCTGGGTCTGGCCGCGTTTGCAGGCCGGGCAGGAGCCGCAGGCGGGCAGCCAGCAGACCAGGACCCGGTCGCCCGCGCTCAGCCCGCTCACCCCGTCGCCCACGTCGATGACCTCGCCGGCGCCCTCGTGGCCGGGGATGAAGGGGGCGGGCTGGGGCAGCACCCCGCTCATCGCGGACACGTCGGAGTGGCACAGGCCGGTGGCCCGGATGCGGAGCCTGACCTTGCCGGGGCCGAAGCCCACCGCCTCGACGTCGTCGAGGACTTCGAGCTTGTCCTGGCCTATCTCGTGCAGTACGGCTGCGCGCATGGTGCGGCTCCCCTCGGTACACGGGCGGTTCATGGGCTCGGAAGTGCGCGGGTTCAGGAGTGCGCGGGTTCACAAGTGCGCGGTTCAGGAGTGCGTGACGGAGGTGTCGCCGAGGACCACGGCGTCGTTCCGCTCCGCGGCCGTCACCTCCACCCGTACCTCGTTCCCGGCGGTCGCGGTCCACATCCGGATACGGAGGGTCTCGCCGGGGAAGACCACTCCGGCGAACCGGGCGCGGTAGGAGCGGATGCGGCTCGCGTCGCCGTCGAGCAGGGTGTCGGTGACGGCCTTGAGCGTGATGCCGTACGTGCACAGCCCGTGCAGGATCGGCCGGTCGAAGCCCGCAAGCGCGGCGAAACCGGGGTCGGCGTGCAGCGGGTTCCAGTCGCCGGACAGCCGGTACAGCAGGGCCTGGTCCGGGCGGACGGGCCGCTCGACCACCTGGTCGGGGGCGGTGGCCGGGCGGGCCGTGCGTCCGGAAGGACCGCGCTCGCCGCCGAAGCCGCCCTCGCCGCGTACGAAGATCTCGGAGTCGTTGGTCCACAGCGGGCCGTCGTCGTCCGCCGCCTCGGTCCGCAGCACCAGCACGGCCGCCTTCCCCTTGTCGTACACGGCGGCGACCTTGGAGGTCTGTACGGCGTCGCCCTTCACGGGGATCGGCCGGTGCACGCGTACGCTCTGCCCGCCGTGCAGGACGGCGGCGAGGTCCACGTCGATGCCGGGCGAGGCGAGCCCCGCCATGCCCGTACCGGCGCCCGCGACCGTGGCGAAGGAGGGCAGCACCTGGAGCCGTGACTCCAGCGTGTAGCGCAGTTCGCCGGGGTCGACGGCAGGGTCGGCGAGGCCGGGGCGGGCGCCCGCGCCGATGCCGAGGTGGTAGAGCTGGACGTCCTTGTGGTCCCAGCCGATCCGGCTGGTCCGGGGTTCGGCGGCGAGAGCTTTCTCGGCATCAATGGGCATGGGGAAGCTGCTCCTCGACTGCTCCTCGACGGTGGGAGACCTCGGCACGGCCGTCCGCACCGTCGGCCGCACCGAGGTCGTGCGGGGACCGGGCGGACCACGCCTGTTCTAGAACGCGTTCTAGCCGGTTGCCCCCCTGTATAACGCAGCGCCCGGAAGTTGTGAAGACCGCTGACGTTCCGTCAGATCGCTTACGCGGCAACCGGTTCAGCATTCCGTCCGGTGGCGGCGGTGACATATGTCATCGCCGACCGCGTACATGTGCCTCTGCCACGGCACACTCACCCTCCGTAATCTCGTAGACATGACGCAGACAAGGGACGACGAGGCAGCGGTGGTCTTCACCGGGGTGGTGAAGACCTTCGGGCGGGCCGGCCGGAGCGTACGGGCCGCCGACGGAATCGAACTGACGATGAGGCGCGGCGAGACCGTGGCCCTGCTCGGGCGCAACGGCGCGGGCAAGTCCACCGCCATCTCGCTGCTGCTCGGGCTGGACGAGCCGGACGCCGGGACCGTGCAGGTCCTGGGCCGCTCCCCCGAGCAGGCGGTGCGGGCGGGTCTGGTCGGCGCCATGCTCCAGGACGGGCGCCCGATCCCCCGGGTGACCGTGCGTGAGCTGGTCGCCTTCGTCGCCTCCACCTACCCGCACCCGCTGCCGGTCGCCGAGGCGCTGGTCCTGGCCGGGGTCACGGAGTACGCGGACCGGCGCATCGACAAGCTGTCCGGCGGCCAGATCCAGCGCGTCCGGTTCGCCGTCGCGCTGGCCGGCAATCCCGAGCTGATCGTGCTCGACGAGCCGACCGCCGCCCTCGACGTGGAGGGACGGCGTGATTTCTGGGACTCGATGCGGGCCTACGCCCGGCGCGGCAACACCGTGCTCTTCTCCACCCACTACCTGGAGGAGGCCGACGAGAACGCCGACCGGATCGTCGTCATCGACCGGGGCCGGATCGTCGCCGACGGCAGCGGCGAGACCATCAAGGGCTCGGCCGGCCGCAACCAGGTCTCCTTCGACCTCGCGGGCCGCTCCACCGAGGGCCTGGAGCTGCTGCCCGGGGTCGCCACCGTCGAGGTGACCGGGGACCGCGCCCTGCTGCACACCGACGACTCGGACGCCACCGTCATGGAGCTGGCCCGGCTCGGCATGGTCCGCGGCCTCCAGGTCTCGGTGGCCACGCTGGAGACCGCCTTCCTCGCCCTCACCGCTCCCGGTGACACCACGCTCAAGAACGAGAAGGAGACCGTCTGATGTTCCGCTACGTTCTGCTCGAAATCCGCCGGACCCTGCGCGACGGTTCCTTCCTCGTTTTCGGCACGGGGATGCCGGTCCTGATGTATCTGATCTTCACCAACATCGGCTCCGGCGACGGTGAGGGCGCCGACGGCTGGCGCACCGCCTCCATGGTCGGCATGGCCGCGTACGGGGCGCTCGGCTCGGCCATGTCGATCGGTACGGGCGTCGCCTCCGACAAGTCGCTGGGCTGGCTCCAGCAGTTGCGGGTCACCCCGCTCTCCCCCACCCAGGCGGTGGTGGGCCGGGCCGTCAGCGGCTCGGTGACCGTGCTGCCGGTGATCCTCACCGTGCTGCTGGCCGGCGCGCTGGTCAACGGAGTGCGGATGGCGGGCTGGCAGTGGGCCGTGCTGGTGCTGGTGCTGTGGGCCGGTGCGCTGCCCTTCACCCTCCTCGGCCTGGGCAACGGCTACCGCCTGACCCCGCAGGGCACGGGTGTCGTCAACGTCGCCTGCCTGATGGGCTTCGGGGTCGTCGGCGGGCTGTGGTTCCCGCTGGAGATGCTGCCCGGGTGGCTGGGCTCGGTCGGCCGTTTCACCCCCGCCAACCGGTTCGCCGACCTGGGCTGGGCGACCACCGACGGACACGCGCCGGGCGCGACGACTCTGGGGGTACTCGCCGTGTGGCTGCTGCTGTTCGGTGTGTACGCCCGGATCTCGTACCGTCGGGCCGCCAGGACCGTGTGACGGGAGCGAACATGCCGCGCAACGCAACACCATCCCGCAAGGAGCGGCGCCGGCTGCGCAGGGAGGGCCGCCGGCCGGGCCCTCCCGGCCCGTACGCCCTGATGCCCTGGCTGCTGATGGGGCTCGGCGCCTTCTCCAACCTCTTCCAGGGCGAGACCCCCAGCCCGTGGATCGGTGGCGCCGGCCTCCTCGCCTTCAACTCCCTCTACATCTCGGTGGTGTTCCGCGGCTTCGTCAAGAAGAAGCGGGAGAGCCCGGTGACGTACGTGCTGCTGGGCGCGCTGGCCGCGGTCACCTTCGCCCTGGCCATCGGCTACGGCGGCAGCTGGCTGCTGTTCTTCCCGCTGCTGTCGCTGGCCTGCGGTACGGTCCTGCGCAGCCGCCGGCTGGTGCTCGGGCTGCTCGGCCTCGCGATCACCGCGTGCTGGATCGCCGTCTGGCGCGGGGACAGCGCGTCGACCCCGTGGACGCTGGGGTACGGGACGTTCATCTCCGGGGCGGTGACGGCGGCGATCCTCACCCTGTCGGAGACGGTGATGGAGCTGCGCGACACCCGGCAGGAGCTGGCCCGTACCGCCGTCGAGCGGGAGCGGCTGCGGTTCTCCCGCGATCTGCACGACCTGCTGGGCCACACGCTCTCCGTCATCGTCGTGAAGTCGGAGGCCGCGCGCAGGCTCGCCCCGCGCGACATGGACGCGGCGCTGTCCCAGGTCGCCGACATCGAGTCCGTCGGGCGCCAGGCGCTCACCGAGATCCGCGAGGCGGTGACCGGCTACCGCGAGGGCAGCCTCGCCACCGAGCTGGACCGGGCCAGGTCCGCGCTGACCGCCGCCGGGATCGAACCGGTCGTCCGGCGCTCGGGACCCCCGCTCGCTCCGCAGACCGAGGCACTGCTGGGCTGGGTGGTGCGGGAGGCCGTCACCAACGTCGTACGCCACTCCACCGCCGCCCGCTGTGTGTTCGAGCTCGGCGGCAGCGGGGAACGGGTCCGGCTGACCGTCACCGACGACGGCCGGGGCAGGCCCGACGGGCCCGCGCCGACCCCGGGCATCGGCGGCACCGGCCTGAAGGGGCTGACCGAACGGCTCGCCGCGGCCGGCGGCTCCCTGGTGGCCGGCCCGGGACCGGACGGCGGTTTCGTGGTCACCGCCGAACTCCCGGTGGACGCGGGCGGCGCGGCGGACGGCGACGCGGCGGAGCCGGATGTGAGGGACCGCGCGGACAACTCGCCTACCCTGGGCCGGTGAACGAGATGCCACAGGAGCACCCGCCGGCCCCGTCCGTACGCGTACTGCTCGCCGAGGACCAGGGGATGATGCGCGGCGCGCTCGCCCTGCTGCTCGGGCTGGAGCCGGACATGGAAGTGGTCGCCCAGGTCGGCGCGGGCGACGAGATCGTGGCCGCCGCGCGGGCGTCGCGGCCCGATGTGGCACTGCTCGACATCGAACTCCCGGGCCGCAGCGGGCTGGACGCGGCGGCCGATCTGCGCGAGGAGGTGCCGGACTGCCGGGTGCTGATCCTCACCACCTTCGGCCGGCCCGGCTATCTGCGCCGTGCGATGGAGGCCGGGGCGGCGGGCTTCCTGGTGAAGGACGGCCCGGTCGAGGACCTGGCCGAGGCGATCCGCCGGGTGCTGGCCGGGGAGACGGTGGTCGATCCGGCGCTGGCAGCCGCCGCGCTGAGTTCCGGTCCGAGCCCGCTGACCGCGCGCGAGCGTGACGCGCTGATCGCGTCGGTGGACGGGGCGACGGTCGCCGACATCGCGGCCAAGCTGCATCTCTCCGAGTCGACGGTCCGCAACTACCTCTCGTCGGCGATCGGCAAGACGGGCACCCGCAACAGGATGGAAGCGGTCCGCGCGGCCCGGCAGCAGGGCTGGCTCTGACCGCCACCGCTTCGTCCGTACCGTCACCACCCAGGGACCCGGCCACATCGATGACTTCCCGCACCACCGCGCTCCGGCGCGCCTTTCCGCTCTGGCCGATACCGGCGCTCTGGACCCTGGGCCTCGGGCTCTGGGGGCTCTCGCGGCAGGACAGCGTCTGGCGGGACGAGGCCGCCACCTGGCAGGTGGCCCTGCGGTCCGCCGCCGGCATACGGGGCCTGCTGAGCCATGTCGACGCGGTGCACGGGGTCTACTACCTGCTGATGCACGGCCTGTTCGACTGGTTCGGGGCGACGACCACGACCCTGCGGCTGCCGTCCGTGCTGGCCATGGCGGTGGCGGCGGCCTGTGTGACGGCGATCGGCGGGCGGCTTGCCGGGCCGTGGGCGGGTCTGGGCGGCGGCATGGTGCTCGGTCTCCTGCCGGCCGTGCAGTTCTACCTCCAGGAGGGCCGCCCGTACGCCCTGGTCGCGGCGGCGGCCGGGATCTCGACGCTGCTCCTGGTGGCCCTGCTCCAGGGGCGCGGCGGGTGGGGGCGCTGGGTGGCGTACGCGGGCGCGGTCCTGGCCGGTGCGCTGCTGAACTGGTTCTCGCTGCTGATCCTGCCCGCGCATCTGGCGACGCTGGCGTGGAGCGGGGCCGGGCGCGGGGTGTGGGCGCGGTGGGCGGTGGCCTCGGCCGCCGCGGTGGCCGGTGCGCTGCCGCTGATCCTGTTCACGGCGGGCCAGGCCGAGCAGGTGTCCTGGATACCGCCGCTGACCTGGCACATGCTGATCGGCCCCGCCGTGCTGCTGGCGATCGGCGGGCTCGGCGCGCTGGCGGACCGGCCGGGGGCGGGGCGGCTCTCCCTGGCCTCGGTCGGGCTGCCCCTGCTGGCGGTTCCCCAACTGGGCCTGGTCGCGCTCTCGCTGGTCAAGCCGCTGTTCCTGGACCGGTACGTGCTGTTCAGCCTGCTGGGCCTGGCGCTGCTGACGGGCGCCGGGCTCGCGGCGGCGGTGCGGGCGGCGGCGCCCCGGTTCCCCGCGGCGTCGAGGTGGCTGGTCCCGGTGCTGCTGGCCGGGACGGTGGCGGCGCTCCTTCCGCAGTCCCTGGCCAAGCGGTCCCCGGAGAGCCGGGTGGACGATGTGCTGGCGACCACGGCGGACATACGGCGGCTGAAGGAGCCGGGGGCGGCGGTGGTGTTCCTGCCGAGCGCCCGGCGGGACACGATGCTGGTCTCCCCCGGCGCGTTCACCGGCCTGCGGGACATAGCGCTGGCCCGGGGCCCGCACGAGTCCGGGACGCTGAACGGGGTGGAGGCGGAGCCGGTTCGGATACGGGACGCGATGCTGGCGCAGCCGCGGATACTGCTGGTGACGGACACACCGGAGGCGGCCCGGCCGGAAGCGGAACAGCGGGAGAAGGTGAAGGCCGCCGTGTTGAGGGGCCACTTCACCGCGGTCGCGGACGCCCGGGTGCGCGGCCGGCGGGTGACGCTGTACGAGCGGAATTGACGGGGCGGGCACGGCGGTGACGGGGCGAGCACGGCGATGACCCGGGCGGGCCTCGCGCGCCCGGCGTCCGGCCGGCCTCGCGCGCCCGGCGTCGTACGGGTCCCGCGCGCCCGGCCTCGTACGGGCGCCCTCGCGCGCCCGGCGTCCGGCGGGCTCAGACCTTGATGACGGTCGGCCGGTGGCGCGGGAGCCAGAGGGCCATCACGAGGACCCCGGCGAGCAGGACCCCGCCCGCCGTACGGAAGGCCAGTGCGTAGCCGGCGGTCAGCTCGACCGGGTCCGCCCCGTCGTGGGTGCGGGCGGCGGCGACCGTGGAGAGCACGGCGAGGCCGAGGGCGCCGCCCATGGTGCGGGAGGTGTTGACGAGACCGGAGACGAGGCCGGCCTCGCCGGGGGCCGCGCCGGAGGTGGCGAGGGCGGCGAGCGGGGTGGAGGCGAGCCCGGCGCCCGCCATCATGAGCACCCCGGGCAGGCAGACGGCGGTGAGGTAGGAGCCGTGGACGGTCATCGTGGACTGCCAGCCGAAGCCGGTCGCGGCGACGGCGGCGCCGATGAGCGCGAGGTTCTTCGCGCCGACGCGGGCCATCAGCCGGGGCGCGGCCTTGGAGCCGAGCACCACGGCGAAGGAGGAGGGCATCAGGGCGAGTCCGGCCTCCAGCGCGCTGTAGCCCAGCACGTTCTGCGCGTACACCGTCATGAAGTACCACATGGAGAACGTGGCCGAGCCGATGACGACCATGGCGACGTTCGCGGAGGCCACCGGCCGCGCCGCGAGGACCCGCAGCGGCATCAGGGGCTTCGCCGTGCGGGTCTCCACCAGGGCGAACAGGGCGAGCAGCACGGGGCCGCCGAGCAGGGGTACGAGGGTCGGCGCGGCGGTCCAGCCGGACTCCTCGGTCTGCACGATGCCGTACGCCAGGGAGGCCAGGCCGGCCGTGACGAGGACGGCGCCGAGGAGGTCGATGCGGCTGCGGCCGCCCGTGCGGCCCTCGGCGAGCCAGAGCGCGGCGCCGATCAGGACGAGCACCCCGATGGGCACGTTGATCAGGAGGACCCAGCGCCAGGACAGGGTGTCGGTGAGCACCCCGCCGACCAGTCCGCCGGCCGCGCCGCCGCCCGCGCCGACCGCCATCCAGGTGCCGATGGCCTTGGTCCGCGCGGGGCCCTCGGGGACGGCCGCGGTGAGCAGGGTGAGGGTGGCGGGGGCGAGGACGGCCGCGCCGAGCCCCTGTGCGGCGCGGGCGGCGAGCAGTTGCCAGCCCTCCTGGGCGAGGCCGCCGGCCAGCGAGGCGGCGGTGAACAGGCCGAGGCCGACGAGGAACATCCGCTTGCGGCCGTAGAGGTCGGCGGCCCGCCCGCCCAGCAGCATGAACCCGGCGAACGCGATCGAGTACGCGTTGAGCACCCATTGCAGCCCGGCGGCGCTGAGCCCCAGGTCGGTGCGCATGGACGGGAGCGCGACGTTGACGACGGACACGTCGAGCACCACCAGGAACTGCCCCACACAGGCGGCGAGGACCACCGCCCAGGTGCGGGCCTTGATCCGGTCGGTGGGCGGTGCGGGCGTGGAGACGTCAACCATGGGTGTCATACTCGCAGCCGCCGTGCGCCCCGTACATCGGTTTCCGGTCCGGTCGGCCTCGGTCCAGCGGCGTAGGACCCGGGCCCTTCTCAACGGCGCAGCAGGGTCACCACCGCGGCGCCGCCGAGGCCGATGTTGTGGGCGAGCGCGGTGCGGGCGCCGGGTACCTGGCGGGCCCCGGCCTCGCCCCTGAGCTGCCAGGTCAGTTCGGCGGCCTGGGCGATTCCGGTGGCGCCGAGCGGGTGGCCCTTGGAGATCAGGCCGCCGGACGGGTTGACCACCCAGCGCCCGCCGTGGGTGGTGGCGCCGGATTCGGCGAGCGGCCCGGACTCGCCCTCGCCGCACAGCCCGAGCGCCTCGTAGGTGAGGAGTTCGTTGATGGAGAAGCAGTCGTGCAGCTCGATGACGTCGAGGTCGTCGGGGCCGGTGCCGGACGCCTCGTACACCTGCCGGGCCGCCTCCCGGGACATGGGCAGGCCGACCGCGTCGACGCAGGTCCCGGAGGCGAAGGAGGCCTCGGTGTCGGTGGTCATGGCCTGGGCGGCGATCTCGACGGCCCGCGTCCCGAGGTCGTGCCGCTCCACGAAGCGCTCGGACACGACGACGGCGGCGGCCGCCCCGTCGGAGGTCGGGGAGCACTGGAGCCGGGTGAGCGGGAGGTGGACGGGCTTGGCGGCGAGGACCTCGTCGACGGTGTACGGGGTCTGGAACTGGGCGTACGGGTTGCCGGCGGAGTGGCGGTGGTTCTTGGCGGCGACGGCGGCGAGCTGCGCCTCGGTCGTGCCGTAGCGCTCCATGTGCTCGCGGGCGGCGTTGCCGAATATCTGGGCGGTGGGCGGGGTCATCTCGAAGCCGTGGGCGGCGGCCATGACCGCGTAGTGGCGGGCGACCGGGGACGTCTTGAAATCGCTCGCGCCGCCGTCCGCCCCGCCGCCGCCGAGCGAGCCGCGCGCCATCTTCTCGAAGCCCAGCGCGAGGACGCAGTCGCTGCCTCCGCCCTCCACGAACTGCCGGGCCATCATGAGGGCGGTGGAGCCGGTGGCGCAGTTGTTGTTGACGTTGTAGACGGGCACCCCGGTCAGCCCGAGTTCGTAGACGGCGCGCTGTCCGGCGGTGGACGCCTGGAAGCAGTAGCCGGTGACGGCCTGCTGGATGTCGCGGTAGGCGAGCGAGGCATCGGCGAGGGCGGCGGTGCCGGCCTCCTTCGCCATGTCCCAGTACTGCCAGTCGCGGGTCTCGGGCTTCTCGAACTTCGTCATCCCGACGCCGACGATGTAGGACCTCATCATGATCACGGTTTCCCTTCAGTCCCGGGGGAGGCCGAGGATGCGCTCGGCGACGACGTTGAGCTGTACCTGGGTGGTGCCGCCCGCGATGGTCAGGCAGCGCGACATCAGGAAGCCGTGCACCGCCCGCTCCCCCGGCCCTTCGCACACCGCTCCCTCGGGGCCGAGGAGTTCGAGGGCGAGTTCGGCGGTCTTCTGCTGGTGCGTGGTCCGGACGAGCTTGCGTACGGAGGCGCCCGCGCCCGGTTCGAGCCCGGAGACCTGTTGGAGCGTGGTGCGCAGGCCGATGCAGGCCAGGGCGTGGGCCTCGGCGGCGAGGGCCCCGATCCGGGCGCGCTGGGCCCCGTCGAGTGCGGCGGAGCGGCCGATCAGCGCCTCCAGGCCGGTGTCGAAGGTCATCTGGTCGGCCATGTGGACGCGTTCGTTGCCCAGGGTGTTGCGGGCGACCCGCCAGCCGCCGGTGGGCTCGCCGACGAGCGCGTCGGGGGGCAGCAGCACGTCGTCGAAATACACCTCGTTGAAGAGGGCGTCGCCGGTGATCTCCTTCAGCGGGCGGATGTCGATGCCTTCGGTGTTCTTCATGTCCACGAGGAAGTAGCCGAGGCCCCGGTGCTTCGGCGCGTCCGGGTCCGTCCTGGCCAGGAGGATCCCGTGGTCGGCCCACTGGGCGGCGCTCGTCCACACCTTCTGGCCGTTGATCCGCCAGCCCTCTGGGGTGCGTTCGGCCCGGGTGCGCAGCGAGGCGAGGTCGGAGCCGGCGCCGGGTTCGGAGAAGAGCTGGCACCACAGGAGGTCGCCGCGCAGGGTCGGCGGGAGGTAGCGCTCCTGCTGCTCGGCCGTCCCGTGGGCGAGGAGCGAGGGCACCACCCAGGTGGCGATGGAGAGGTCGCTCAGCTTCACGCCCTGGGCGCGTAACTCCTGCTGGATTGCGAGCTGTTGTACGGGGCCGGCGTCCAGGCCGTGGGGTGCGGGCAGATGGGGGGCGGCGTAGCCGGTGGGGGCGAGGACGCGGCGGGCGGCCTTCGGGTCGAGGCCCCGGGCGGCGGCGACGGCCTCGCGGGCCGCGGCGCGGTGGGTCTCGGCCTCCGGCGGGAGTTCCAGGGCGAGTTCGCGGCGGGCCCCGGCGGCGGCGAGCCGTACCGCCCGCTGACGGTGGGTGTCGCCGGACCCGAGCAGCTGGCGGGCGACCAGGGCCCGGCGCAGATACAGGTGGGCGTCATGCTCCCAGGTGAAGCCGATGCCGCCGAGGATCTGGATGGCGTCCTTGGCGCAGCCGTACGCGGCGTCGAGCGCGGTGGCCGCGGCGAGGGCGGCGGTCAGCCCCCGTACGTCACCGCTCCGGTGCGGGTCGGTGGCCGCGCGGGCGGCGTCCCAGGTGAGGGCGCGGGCCTGTTCGAGGCGCACGAGCATGTCGGCGCAGAGGTGCTTGACGCCCTGGAACTGCCCGATGGGCCGGCCGAACTGCTCGCGGACCTTGGCGTGTTCGGTGGCGGTCTCCAGGGCGTGGGCGGCGGTTCCGCACGCCTCGGCGGCGAACAGGACGGCGGCCAGGTCGGTCACGAGGTCCGGGCCCAGGCGCAGCAGCCGCCCGGCGGGGACGTGGACGCCGGCGGCCCGGACCTCGGCGGTGGGCCGGGTCGGGTCGGCGCCGCGGTGGGGGCGCACGGTGAGCCCCGGCGCTTCGGCGTCCACGGCGAACCAGTGGACCGCGCCCTCGCGGGTGGCGGGGAGGAGGAGCAGTCCGGCGTCGGCTCCGGACAGGACGGGGGGCGCCACGCCTTCGAGCAGGTGGCCCTCGGCGTGCGGGACGGCGGTGAGGCTGCCGGGGCCGAGGGCGGCGGCGCCGGTGCGGCTGCCGGTGGCGAGGTCCCGGAGCAGCGCGTCCGCGCCGGCGGTGTGCAGGGCGGCGGTGGTGAGGGCGTGCGCCAGGTAGGGGCCGGGCAGCGCGGCCCGGCCGGCCTCTTCGAGGACGACGGCGAGGTCGAGGAGGTCGCCGCCGGAGCCTCCG
The DNA here is from genome assembly GCF_000373645.1 of Streptomyces sp. ATexAB-D23. Classification (GTDB taxonomy): domain Bacteria; phylum Actinomycetota; class Actinomycetes; order Streptomycetales; family Streptomycetaceae; genus Streptomyces; species Streptomyces castrisilvae. The sequence continues at coordinate 124,515 of NZ_KB892089.1, forward strand.
TACGCCTCGGGCAGATGGATGGAGAGCAGGCCCTGTCCGGCGAGGCCGTCCCAGTACGCGGGGCGTGCGCCGGGGGGTGCGGGGGCGTCCGCGTCGAGCAGTTCGCGGACCGCGCCGGGGGGTACGGCTCTGGCCAGCCATCCCCGTACCGCCTGTGCGAGCGCCCTGTGTTCTTCGGTGATCCCGATACCCATGCGCATCCTCGCCGGTCGCAGCCATTGGAACGGCGCAAGAGTAGAACACGTTTCAATCTGACGGAAGGTCAGACGCAGGCTCGATCCCGACGGTCGTGAGGACCCGGGGGCGAGCGCGCCCCGTTCGCACCTGGTTCACCGGAATACGCCGTAGCCGAAGAAGGTTCACCCTGCACAGACTTGGCGGTCGACGCTGTCCACGACCGGGACACACGACCGTTCGCCCCACCCCTGTCGCCGCTCCCACCGCTGCCCGGAGGCCGCACGCATGCCACAGACGACGCACGAACAGCCCGCCGCGGAGCTTCCTGATCCGCGCGCGAGGGCGGGCCGGGGGATCGTCCCCGTCCTCGCCTTCGCGGGCATCACCGTCGCGGTGATGCAGACCCTGCTCGTCCCCGTCATCAAGGATCTGCCCGCCCTTCTGCACACCTCCCCCTCCGACGCGACCTGGGTGATGACCGCCACCCTGCTCGCCGGAGCCGTCTCCACCCCGATCATGGGGCGGCTCGGGGACCTGAACGGCAAGCGCAGAATGCTGCTGGCCAGCCTCGCCGTGATGGTCGTCGGCTCACTGATATGCGCCTTCACCGACGACCTCGTGATCATGATCGTGGGCCGCGCGCTCCAGGGCTTCGCCATGGGCGCGATCCCGCTGGGCATCGGCATCATGCGCGACGAGCTGCCGCGCGAGAAGCTCGGTTCGGCCATGGCCCTGATGAGCTCCTCGATCGGAGTGGGCGGCGGACTCGCGCTGCCCGCCGCCGCGCTCGTCGCCCAGCACACCGACTGGCACACCCTCTTCTTCGGCTCCGCCGGGCTCGGCGTGCTGGCCATGGTGCTGACCGTGCTGGCCGTGCCCGAGACCTCGTTGCGCGCCCCCGGCCGGTTCGACGTCGTCGGGGCGCTCGGCCTCTCGCTCGGCCTGGTCCTCCTGCTGCTGCCCATCACGAAGGGCGGCGACTGGGGCTGGGCCTCGCCCACCACGCTCGGGCTGATCACCGCTTCCCTGGTCGTGCTGGTGCTGTGGGCGCTGTTCGAGCTGCGCAGCGACGCCCCGCTGGTCGACCTGCGGACCTCGGCCCGCCGCGAGGTGCTCCTGACCAACCTGACCTCGATCATGGTCGGGGTCGCCTTCTACGCCGTCTCGCTGGTCCTGCCCCAGCTGCTCCAGCTGCCGAAGTCCACCGGCTACGGCCTCGGCCAGTCGATGGTGGTCGCCGGCCTCTGCGTGGCCCCGCTCGGCCTGACGATGATGTTCGTCGCCCCGCTGTACGCCCGGATCTCCGCCCGGCGCGGCCCGAAGGTCTCCCTGATCCTCGGCATGCTGGTCATCGCCGTGGGCTACGGGGCCGGGCTCGGCCTGATGAGCGCCGCCTGGCAGACCGTGTTGATCGCGGTGATGCTCGGCGCCGGCATCGGGCTCGCGTACTCCTCGCTGCCCGCCCTGATCATCGGCGCCGTCGACGCCTCCGAGACCGGCGCGGCCAACGGGCTGAACACCCTGATGCGCTCCATCGGCACCTCCGTGTCGAGCGCGGTGATCGGCATGGTCCTGGCCCACACCTCGACGCGGATGGGGACGGTCGCGGTGCCCACCATGCAGGGGTTCCGCATCTCGTTCCTCATCGCGACGGGCGCGGTGGTGGCCGGCCTCGTCCTGGCCTCGTTCCTGCCGTCGCGGCGCACCGCCACAGCCCCGGTCCTCCTGGCGAGCAGCGAGGGCGACGCGGCGGCCCGGCGCGCCGCCGCCGGGGCCCTGGACACCGGGGCCCTGGACACCGGGGCCCTGGACGCCGGAATCCTGGACGCCGGAATCCTGGACGCTGCCGGAGAGGCCGTCGTCCCGATCCCGCTGCCGGGCCCGCAGGGGTTCAGGGGCCGGGTGCTGGAGGCCGACGGGGCGCCGGTGGCCGGGGCCAATGTGACCCTGATCGACCGGCAGGGCCGGCAGGCCGGGCTCACCACCACCGACGCCTCCGGCCGCTGGGCGCTCACGGCCCCCGGCTCCGGCACCTTCGTGCTGGCCGTGTCCGCCACCGACTACGCGCCGCGCGCCTGGCCGGCGGCCTGCCCCGCGGGCGGCGGCGCGGTGGACACGGACCTGGTGCTGACGGTCAGCGCGCCGGAGCGTCGAACCGCGCTGCGGACGTGAGCAGCCGGGACACGTCCGTCCCCGCCGCCAGTTCCCGGGGCGCCGAGCCCCGCGTGAACAGCCGGGCGGGGCGGGCGCCGTCGACCCGGGCGGCCTCGCCCTCGACGCGCAGCCACGACCCCTCGCGCAGGCCGAGCACGGGCACGTCGTTCTCCTCCAGGAATTCGGTGAGCCGCTCCTCGCGGGTCTCGCCCTTGTGGGTGCTGTCCGGGTCCGGGTCGAGGTAGTGCGGGTTGATCTGGAACGGGACGAGGCCGAGCGTCTCGAAGGACGGCGGCTGCACGATGGGCATGTCGTTGGTCGTCCGCAGGGTGGGCGCCGCCATGTTCGTCCCGGCGCTCGCCCCCATGTACGGCAGCCCCACCCGCACGGCCCCGCGCACCGCGTCCCGCAGCCCGGTCCGGTACAGCGCGCTCAGCAGCCGGAAGGAGTTGCCGCCGCCGACGAACACCGCGTCGGCGGTCTCCAGCGCGGCGACCGGGTCGGTGTGTTCGTGGACGCCGTGCACACCGATCCCCGCCGGTTCGAGGGCGTCGCGGACGCGTGCGGTGTACGTGGCGTGGTCGGCGAGCGCGTAGGGCACGAAGGCCAGCCGGGCGCCCGCGGGCAGGAACGCGGTGACCGTTTCGAGGGCGTGTTCCAGGTAACCGCGGCCGTACTGGGTGGAGTTGGAGAGCAGGAGCAGATTCACGGGGTTCCTCTTCGGGGTTGCTCGGTCAGGTCGTGGGGGTGCGGCGCGTCCGGGGCTTCGGGCGCTGCGGCGGGTGGGTGAGGCGCTTCTCCAGCAGTCCGGCGGCGTGCCGCAGCGCTTCGAGGCGGTTCTCCGGCGCCCCGTCGAACCGCTCCTCGGCCCCGCCCAGGCTGAGGCTTCCGTAGGGTTCGCGGCCCAGGAAGACGGGTACGGCGACGGTCGCGATGCCGGTGTCGTACTCGCCGACCGTCCAGGCGTACCCCTGGGCGCGGACCTTCAGGAACTCCTGTTCCAGCGCGTCCGGATCGGTGACGGTCCGGTCGGTGAAGCGGGCCATCGGGCGTCCCCGGAACAGCCGGTGGCGCTGCTCGTCAGGCAGACAGGCGTAGAAGGACTTGGCCGTCGCCCCGGCGTGCGCCGGGTAGAGCTCGCCGACCAGCGGGTAGTAGCGCAGCGGTCCCGCCTCGCCCTCCTCGGCGGCCACGCACCGCATGTGGAAGCTGTCGGGCAGGCAGAACAGCACGGTGTCGCCGGTGACGCGGCGCAGCTCCTCCAGGACCGGTCCGGCCAGCAGCTCCAGTGATCCCGAGCGCTCCCAGAGCCTGCCCAGGCGCAGCACGGCGGGGCCGATGCGGTAGCGCCGGGTGGCCGGGTCGGAGACCAGGAAGCCGCGCCCCGCGAGGGTGGCGAGGAGGCGCTGCGCCACGGAGGTGTCCCAGCCGAACTCCGCCGCGACCTCGGTCACACCCCAGTCGGGCCGGGTCCGCTCGAAGGCCAGCAGCACGAGCAGCGCCCGGTCCACGGTTTGCAGGGCTCCGGCGGGGGTGCGCCGGTCCAGATCGAACTCCGCCATGGCCATCTCACCATTCAGACGTGAATTGCAGATAACGGGAAATCATTGCGCTCAACGCTATCCGATCCCGAATCTGCTCTCAGCACCCCGTCCGGGGCCTTGGCTCCCTGGCGGGCTCCGGACGGGTGTGACGGATGCGCGAGAAAGGCCCCCCATGTTGAAGTACGTACTGGACCTCGTCGACCTGCTCGACGACCCCCGGGCCAATGGCAGGACGGTCGTCGACTACCTGGACGCCGCGGCGGGGGCCGAGGGCTCGTCCGCACAGGTCACCACCGTCGCCGGTGAGCGGGGCTCGACGGACTTCGTGTCGGTCCGCGTCCCGGGTTCCCGGGGGCGTACGGCCGGGGGTGACGCCCGCACGCTCGGCGTCGTCGGCCGGCTCGGCGGTATCGGCGCCCGGCCCGAGGTCACCGGCCTGGTCTCCGACGCTGACGGCGCCGTCTCGGCGCTCGCCGCCGCCGCGAAGCTGCTCGACATGCGGCGCCGGGGCGACGTGCTGCCCGGCGATGTGATCGTCGCCACCCACATCTGCCCGAACGCGCCGACCGAGCCGCACGACCCGGTGCCGTTCATGGGCTCGCCCGTGGACATCGCCACCATGAACCGGCACGAGGTGACCGGCGAGATGGAGGCGGTGCTCTCCATCGACACCACCAAGGGCAACCGGATCATCAACCACAAGGGCCTCGCCCTGTCACCCACCGTCAAGGAGGGCTGGGTGCTGCGGGTCAACGAGCAGCTGGGCGAGCTGCTGGCCGTGGTGACCGGTGAGCCGTTGGTCACGTACCCCGTGACCACGCAGGACATCACGCCGTACGGTAATGGTGCACACCACATCAATTCGATCCTCCAGCCCTCCACCGCCACGGCAGCCCCCGTGGTCGGCCTGGCCGTCACCTCGGCCGCCGCGGTGCCGGGCTGCGGGACGGGCGCGAGTCATGAGAGCGACATCGCGTCGGCCGCCCGCTACGCCGTGGAGGTCGCCAAGGCCTTCGGCGGCGGCCGGCTGGACTTCCACGACGCCGTGGAGTTCGACAACCTCGTCAGCCGCTACGGCCCGCTGACCCACCTCCAGACCTTCGGCCGTACACCCCAGGAGTCCTGATGGCAGCCGCCCCTCAGTCCGGTGCCGTGGCCCGTGAGGCCAAGAGCATCGGCAGCGACGACTACTCGCTCTCGCGCGTCCCGCGTGACAAGCGGTTCGGTTTCTGGTCGATGCTGCTCCAGTGGCTGGCCCAGTCCGGTTCGATCTCGCAGTTCACGCTCGGCGCCACCATCGGTGTCGGGATGACCTTCGCCAACGCCTTCTGGGCGTTCACGCTGGGCGCGGTGATCCTGGAGGTCGTGATCTTCGCCATCGGCCTGGCCGGGATGCGCGAGGGTCTCGCCACCCCGATGCTGACCCGCTGGGTGGGCTTCGGCCGCAACGGCTCCGCGCTGGTCAGCTTCGTGATCGCGGTCAGCCTGGTCGGCTGGTTCGGTGTCCAGAACACGATCTTCGGCGACAGCGTCTCGGCGCTGGTCGGCGGACCGTCCTGGATGTGGTGCGTGCTCGCGGGCATCGCCATCACCGCCCTGGTGATCTTCGGGTTCAAGTACATGGCGAACTTCGCGAAGATCGTCACCCCGCTCTTCTTCGCGATGGTGGCCTTCTCCGTCATCCGCACGCTGAACGACCACTCGCTGAGCGAGCTGATCCACTCGCCGCCGCCGGGCGACACGATCCCGCTGGCCGTCGCCGCCACCGCCATCGCGGGCGGCTACATGACGGGCGCGATCGTCTCCCCGGAGATGACCCGCTACAACCGCAAGGGCTCGCACGTCTTCCTGCAGAGCGCCTCGTCCATGATCCTCTCCGAGTACATCGTCGGCCTGACCGGCGTGCTCCTGGGCCACCTGGTCAAGAGCAGCGAGGTCTCGCACATCGTGCTCTCCACCTCCGGCGCCTTCGGTGTGCTCGTCGTCCTGATGTCCACGGCGAAGATCAACGACTGGAACCTGTACGGCTCCTCGCTCGGCGTCGTCAACTTCTTCCAGGTCGTCTTCGGCAAGCGCGTCCACCGCGGGGCGGTCACCATCGTCCTCGGCGTCGCCGGAACGCTTCTGTCCGCGGTCGGGATCATGAGCCACTTCACCGAGTTCCTCACGATCCTCGGCGTCGCGATCCCGCCGATCGGCGGCATCATCGTGGCCGAGTACTGGATCGTCAAGCGGATGCGCAGGCCGCTGGACGAGACCCGGGCCTCCGAGACCCTGCCGGCCTCCTCGCCGACCTGGGTCCCCGCGTCCCTCGCCATCTGGGTCGTCGCGTTCTGCGTCGGCAAGTTCTACGACGGCGGCATCCCGGCCCTGAACTCGCTGGCCACCGCCTTCGTCCTGTACAGCGTCCTGGGCCTGCTGGGCTGGATCAGGCCCTACGGCACCTCCGCCCTGGACGACGAGGACGGCACCACCCCCGCCGCCCGCACCACCACCCCCGTGGGAGCAGCATGAGCACCGCATCCGATTCCCCCGCCCTGGTCCCGGCCTCCGACGAGGCCCAGGCCGAGGTCGTCGACCTCTGCGCCGAGCTGATCAGGTTCGACACCTCCAACCCCACGAGCGACGAGCGCGCGAGCGCCGAGTGGGTGGCGGCCCGCCTCGCGGACGTGGGCATCGCCTCCGAGCTGATCGAGTCGGCGCCGGGCCGGGCCAGCGTCGTCGCGCGGATCGCCGGGCGCGACCCGGAGCGCGGCGCCCTGCTGGTCCACGGCCATCTGGACGTGGTGCCGGCCGACGCCTCCGAGTGGCAGGTGCCGCCCTTCTCCGGCGAGATCCGGGACGGCTACCTCTGGGGCCGGGGCGCGATCGACATGAAGGACACGGTGGCCGTGATGCTGGCCACCGCCCGGCACTTCGCCCGCACCGGGACGACGCCCTCGCGCGATCTGGTCCTGGCCTTCCTCGCCGACGAGGAGGCGGGCGGCAAATTCGGTGCCCACTGGCTGGTCGAGCACCGCCCGGAGCTGTTCGCCGGGGTCACCGAGGCGATCGGCGAGGGCGGCGGGTTCTCCTTCGCCATCGACGGCACCCGGCGGCTCTACCCGATCGAGAACGCCCAGCGCGGCATGGCCTGGATGGAGCTGACCGCCACCGGCCGGGCCGGTCACGGCTCGTCCCCCAACGACGAGAACGCGGTCACCGACCTCGCGGAGTCGCTGACCCGGATCGGCCGCGAGACCTTCCCGGTCCGGCTGATCGAACCGGTCCGCGCCCTGCTCGAAGAGGCCGCCCGGCTCTACGGGGTCGAGTTCGACGAGGACGACATCGAGGGCAGCCTCGCGAAGCTGGGCCCGGTCGCCGACTTCATGCAGGTGGTCCTGCGCAACTCGGCGAACCCCACCATGTTCGACGCCGGCTACCAGACCAACGTCATCCCCGGAAAGGCCACCGCCCGTGTGGACGGCCGCTTCCTGCCCGGCCACGAGCAGGAGCTGATCGACACCATCGACAGGCTCCTGCTGCCCTCGGTCAGCCGCGAGTGGGTCAACCACGACATCGCGATGGAGACGGCGTTCGACGGCCCGCTCGTGGACGCCATGTGCGCGGCGGTGCGCGCCGAGGACCCGGACGGCCACCCGGTGCCGTACTGCAACCCGGGCGGCACGGACGCCAAGGCCTTCACCCACCTGGGCATCCGCTGCTTCGGCTTCAAGGGCCTGAAGCTCCCGCACGACCTGGACTACGGCCGCCTCTTCCACGGGGTGGACGAGCGCGTCCCGCTGGAGGGCCTGCGCTTCGGCGTCCGTGTCATGACCCGCCTCTGGCAGAGCTGCTGAGCCCGCGCGCCCCCGCCGTACGCCCCCGCCGGTACCTTCGGCGGGGGCGTACGGCACGATAAGGCGCCGTCGCCCGCCGGTCGTCGCCGTACCCGTCCCACCAGGAGGAACCCCGTGTCCGCCGAGCCCAAGCCGGAGATTCTCGCCGCGTTCCAGGCCGCCAAGGGCTTCATGCCGGTGGTCGAGGGGCTCGCGCTGTACGACGCCGCGGCCGGGGCGGCGGCGCTGGGCCTGCCGCTGCTGGAGGTCGGCACCTACTGCGGGCGTTCCACGATCCTGCTCGCCGACGCGGCCCGTGCGGCGGGCGTGACCGCGCTCACCGTCGACCACCACCGGGGCAGCGAGGAACAGCAGCCGGGCTGGGAGTACCACGACCCGACGGTGGTGGACCCCGAGGTCGGCCGGATGGACACGCTGCCCACGTTCCGCAGGACGCTGCACGCGGCGGGCCTGGAGGACCACGTGGTGGCGCTCGTGGGGCGCTCGCCGCAGGTCGCGGCGGTGTGGAGCGGCAGGCTCGGCCTCGTCTTCATCGACGGCGGCCACACCGACGAGCACGCGAACGGTGACTACGAGGGCTGGGCGCCGCATGTCGCCGAGGGCGGGCTGCTGGTGATCCACGACGTCTTCCCGGACCCGGCGCACGGCGGGCAGGCCCCTTACCGGGTGTATCTGCGGGCGCTGGAGTCGGGGGCGTTCACGGAGGTCTCCGTCACGGACTCGCTGCGCGTCCTGCGGCGCACGGGGCCGGGGATCTGAGGGCGGGGGCCTGCCCCGGGTGTTCCCGGCGGGTCCGTGAACGCCCCGGACGCGGCCGCCCTCGGCGGATAGCATCGCCGGGTGCGTCACGACGAGAGCGTTCCCCCCACCCCGCGCCGCCCGGTCCTGCTCGCGGCGGCGGCGGCCCTGATGTGCCTGGGTCTCGCCGGCTGCGGCGGCGACGGCGGCACCGCGCAGGCCCGGCCGGGCCCGAGCGCCACCGAGGCGGTCACCCCCTCCGCCGACCCGGCCCCGCCCTCCCCGTCCCGCTCCCCGACACCGTCGCGCACGAGCGCGTCCCCGTCCGCGCCGCCCTCGAAGCCGCCGGCCGCCCCCTCGGGCCCGCTGTCCGGCCGTACGGTCGTCATCGACCCCGGGCACAACCCGACCAACCACCTGCACACCGCCGAGATCAACCGCCAGGTGGAGATCGGGACCGGGCACAAGGAGTGCGACACCACCGGCACATCCACCAACGGGGGTTACGCGGAGGCGGCGTTCAACCTCGACGTCGCGCACCGGCTGCGGACGCTGCTGCGGGCCCAGGGCGCGACGGTGATCCTGACGTACGACGGGGACCGGGAGTTCGGGCCGTGCGTGGACGAGCGGGCGCGCATCGGCAACAAGGCGCACGCGGACGCGGTGGTCTCGATCCACGCGGACGGATCGGCCGTCGGCAACCGGGGCTTCCATGTGATTCTCCCCGCATCGGTGCGCGGCGGGGGCGCGGACACCTCGAAGATCGTCGCGCCCTCGCGCGATCTCGGTACCCGTATCGCCGGACTGTTCGTACGCAGTACCGGAAGTTCCCCTTCCAATTACGTAGGCGGCAATACCGGTTTGGACGTCCGCAAGGATCTTGGCGGACTTAATTTGTCGACCGTGCCCAAAGTCTTCATCGAATGCGGCAACATGCGTGATCCCGAGGACGCCGCCCTGCTCACCAGTCCCGGCTGGCGCCAGAAGGCCGCCCAGGGCATCGCCGACGGCATCAGCAGCTTCCTCAAGGGGTAGGCAAGAGGTGGTTCTGCGATGAATTCGGGAGGATGTCCGCGCACCAACCGGGCAGGAACACAACCCGGCCGATCAGACGATAGATTCATCCGTACGATGGGGAGCCGTTCCCGAGCTACGTGCCGTGCCCGCCGTAGACGCGGTGCCAGCGACGACCGCCCCGACGAGACGACCGACTAAGGACCTTCACGTGAATATCCGCTCCCTCACTCGAGGCGATGGCGTGGTGATCGGAGCAGCGGTCGTGCTGTTCATCGCCTCTTTCCTCGACTACGTCGACTACGGAAGCAGCCGCATCGACGCGCCCAACTCCTGGGACTCCCTGGGCAACGGCATCGGCGTCTACATGGTCGGGGTGATCGGAGCGGCACTGATCGTGCTGTCCCGTTCGCAGCCCCAGCCGCGCAAGGTCCTCGGACTCGACCTCGCCCCGTTCGGCGTCGCCGCCACGGTCTTCACGGCGTGGAACATGTTCTGGACGATCATCGACCTCGGCCAGATCGACGCCGGCGCCGGTCTGATCCTCGGCTTCATCGCCTCCCTGGTGCTGGCCGGCGGCGCGGTCGCCGCCCCGCTGGTCCCGGCCCTCAAGGCCCCGCTCGCGGGCGCCCCGAAGCCGCAGGCCGTGCCGCCGTACGGCGCCCAGCCCGGCCAGGGCTACGGCTACCCGGGCGGCCCGCAGGCCTCCTTCGGCGGTCAGCCGGGCCAGCCCCAGCCGTACGGTGCCCCGCAGCAGGCCGGTCAGCCCGACGCCCAGCAGGCGCAGGCCCCGGCCCCGCAGGCCCCGGCGGCCGGCGGGCAGTCCGGTGAGTTCACCCCGTTCTGGTTCGCGGTGCCGGTGGCCCGCCAGCTGTACAACGAGGACGGTTCGCAGGCGCCGATCGCCGAACTGGCGCCGGGCACCTGGTACCTCGCGGTCGAGCAGCGCGGTGCCGCGCTGATCGCCCAGACGCAGGACGGCCGTCGCGGCGTCCTCCAGGACACCACGGGCATCCAGCGCGGCTGACGCCCCGCGCCCAGCCGGCGGCCCTTCGCCCCTTCCGGGCGGGGGGCCGCTGCCGTACCCTCCCCGGCATAGCTGATGACACGTCAGAATCCCGGGGAGGCAGCGGAATGCGGCTCGGACTCGCTCTCGGTTACTGGGGCCGCGGCCCGGACGCGGCCCAGCTGGAGCTGGCGCGCGCGGCGGAGGACCTGGGCTACGCCTCGGTGTGGACGTCGGAGGCCTGGGGTTCGGACGCCTTCACCCCGCTGACCTGGATCGCCGCCCACACCTCCCGCATCCGCCTGGGCACGGCCATCGCGCAGATGGCGGCCCGCACCCCCACCGCGACCGCCATGCACGCACTGACCCTCGACCACCTCTCCGGCGGCCGGATGATGCTCGGCCTCGGCCTCTCGGGCCCGCAGGTCGTGGAGGGCTGGTACGGGCGCCCGTTCCCGGCGAGCCCGCTGACCGCGACCCGCGAGTACGTGGACGTGATCCGCCAGGTGCTGCGCCGCGAGGCCCCCGTGGAACTGGACGGCCGCTTCCACCCGCACCCGTACCGCGGCCCGGACGCCACCGGCCTCGGCAAGGCGCTGAAGCCGATCACCCACCCGCTGCGTGCCTCCCTCCCGGTACTGCTGGGCGCGGAGGGGCCGAAGAACATCGCGCAGACCACCCGGATCGCGGACGGCTGGCTGCCGCTGTACTGGTCACCGGAGCGCACCGACGTCTACGAGGCCGCGCTCACCGGCCTCCCCGAGGGCTTCATGGTCGCGCCGATGGCACGGGCCCGGGTCTGCGACGACGTGGCCGAGGGCCTGCTGCCGGTGAAGGCGATGCTCGGCTTCTACATCGGCGGCATGGGCGCCGCCGCCCGCAACTTCCACGCGGATCTGATGGCGCGGATGGGCTACGAGGAGGAGGCGCACCGCATCCAGCGCCTGTTCCTCCAGGGCCGCAAGGAGGAGGCGGTGATGGCCGTGCCCGACGCGTTCGCCGACGAGATCTCCCTGGTCGGCCCGAGGGAACGGATCGCGGAACGCCTGGAGGCGTGGCGCGCGGGCCCGGTCACCGACCTGCTGGTGACGGCGCCGGACCCGGACACGCTGCGGGTGCTGGCGGAGCTCAACCAGCAGCGCGCTTAGGGACTTCGCCCTCGCGGGTCCAGTCGAGCAGTTCACCGGCCGGCCAGGTGGTGACCACGCGTTCCGGTGGGACCTCGCACTCCTCGGCGCGGGCACAGCCGTATGCCTGCCAGTCCAGCTGGCCCGGTGCGTGGGCGTCGGTGTCGACGGCGAACAGGGTGCCCGCCGCGACGGCCCGGCGCAGGAGGCGGCGGGGCGGGTCCAGGCGTTCGGGCCGGCTGTTGATCTCCACGGCCGTGCCCGACTCGGCGCAGGCGGCGAAGACCTCGTCCGCGTCGAAGGTGGACTCGGGGCGGCCCCGCCCGGTGAGCAGGCGGCCGGTGCAGTGGCCGAGGACGTTCGCCCGCGGGTGACGGACGGCGGCGAGCATGCGCCGGGTCATCGGGGCGGGGTCCATGCGGAGTTTGGAGTGGACGGAGACCACCACGAGGTCCACCTGCTCCAGCAGGTCCTCCTCCTGGTCGAGGGTGCCGTCGAGGTTGATGTCGCACTCGATGCCGGTGAGGAGCCTGAACGGAGCCCAGCGCTCGTTGAGTTCGGCGATCTCGGCGAGCTGCCGGCGCAGCCGCCGCGGCGAGAGGCCGTTCGCGACGGTGAGCCGGGGCGAGTGGTCGGTGAGCACCGTCCACTCGTGGCCCAGCTCGGCGGCGGCGCGGCCCATCTCCTCGATGGGGCTGCCGCCGTCCGACCAGTCGGAGTGGGTATGGCAGTCGCCGCGCAGCAGGGAGAGCAGGTGCTCGCCGCCCTTCGCGAGCGGGCCCGCGCTCCGGGCCCCGGACTCCAGCCGGTCCAGGTAGCCAGGGGTCTCGCCGGCCGCCGCCTCGCGGATGACCTGGGCGGTGCGGGGGCCGATGCCCTTGACGCGTTCCAGTGAGCCGTCCGCCAGCCGCCGGTCCAGTTCGCCGTCGTCCATCGCGGCGACGGTCCGCGCGGCGGTGCGGAAGGCCTGGACGCGGTAGGTGACCGCGCTGTCGCGCTCCAGCAGGAAGGCGATCCGCTCCAGGGCCCCGACCGGGTCCATCGGCACCTCCTCGTGCGGGACGGGGCGGTTTCGGCCGCCCCGTCCAGCTTGGCCCAGCACCGCCCGGCCCGCACACCGGAGGGCCTGCCGTCCTCAGCCGAAGGACGTGCGCGCCAGCCAGAGGTCCAGCAGCGCGGCGTCGCCCAGCACCTCCACCCGGTCGCTGTCCGGGGCCAGGCGCCGGTTGAAGACCAGCATCAGGTCGGTGAGCGGCCCCCGCAGCGCCACGTTCGCCTTCCCGTGCGCCCGGCGCCAGGTGACACCGTCCTCGCCCAGCTCGATCAGCCATTCGGCGTCGGGCACATCGGTGGCGTGCAGATGCAGGGAGCGCCCGGCCCCGCGCAGCTCGGCCATCTCCGGGTCGCCCTGGGCCTGGGCGAAGGCGACGATCTGGAGCCACTCGTCGATCGTGTCCGCGGCCAGCTCGGGGGACATCGTGTACGGGACCTTCGCGGTGAGGGCCGCGTCCGCGAGGTGGACGACGGTCTCCAGGGCCATGCGCCGCGACCAGAAGCCGGCGCGCCGCTCCCAGGCCCAGCTCCACACCTCGGCCTCCGGCCCCGCCTCCCGCAGCGCGGCGGCGGTCCCGGCCGCCCCGTCCGCGAGCCAGGCGTCGAGCGCGTCGGGGCCGTCGCCCTCGGGGGTGTGCGCCGGCACCTTCTCGGGGGCGACCGCCTCGGTGGCGCGGGTGCGGACGATCTCGCCGGCCCAGCGGTGGGCGCGGCCGACGTGCTGGGCGAGTTCGCGCAGCGTCCAGTCCGGGCACGTCGGCACGGTGGCGTCGAGGTCGGCCCCCTTGATCGTCGCCCTCAACTCACCGGTCAGCCGGACGATTTCATCGCAGTAGCGCTCATGCGCGCGAAGATCCATGCTCGGACCCTAGTGCGATCGAGGCTCCCCCACATGCGGATATCCGCCGGGCCGCGAGCCGTCCGGGTTTCGGCGCGGCGAAAGGGGCAACGCGGAGTCCATGTCCTACAGCAGAGGCAGTGGAAGCATCACCGCGGCACGTGTCATCGCCGTGGTGGCCGACGTCATGGCCTTCATCATCGGCCTGTGGATCCTGATGTACCTGCTCGACGCGAACCGGGGCAACGAGCTGGTGGAGTTCGTACGCGACACCGCACGGTGGCTCGCGGGCTGGTCGCACGACCTGTTCACCTTCGACCGGGCCTGGGCCAACGTCGTCGCCGGATACGGCCTGGCCGCCCTGGTGTACCTGTTCATCGGGCACGCCGTGGCAGGCCGTATCCGGCGCTGACGGAACCTCCCCGGAGCCCTCAGCCGCAGCAGTCCGGCTCAAGGCCCTTCGGGAGCCGTTCACCGCTGAAGACCGCGGTGGTCGCCTCGTCGCCCCCGAGCGCGGCCACCGCCAGCAGGAGCGAACCGGCCGTCCACGAGGTGTGCTCCTCGGGCCAGAACGCCCGGTTGCCCTCGAAGACGTACCCCGTCCAGTACATGCCGCCGTCCGCCCGCAGGTGCTGGATGGACTGGAGGATCTCCAGCGCCCGGTCCGACTCGCCCATGACCCAGAGGGCGAGGGCCAGTTCGCAGCTCTCGCCGCCGGTCACCCACGGGTTGGGCAGCACACAGCGCACCCCGAGGTCCGGGACGACGAAACGGTCCCAGCCCTCCTCGATCCGCTCCTTGGCGGCCGTGCCGGTGACGGCACCGCCGAGGACCGGGTAGTACCAGTCCATCGAGTACTGGCTCTTGTCGAGGAAGCGTTCCGGGTGGCTGCGGATCGCGTGGGCGAGCGCGCCGGTCGCCAGCTCCCAGTCCGGCTGGGGCTCCTCGCGGCGCTCGGCGATGGCGAGCGCGCAGCGCAGCGCCTGGTGGATGGAGGAGGAGCCGGTCAGCAGCGCGTCCGTGACGGGCGTGCCGTCGGCCTCCCGCTTCCAGCCGATCTGGCCGCCGGGCAGCTGGAGCCGCAGGACGAACTCGACGGCCGCGAAGACCGTCGGCCACATCCGGTCGACGAAGGCGTCGTCGCCGGTGGCGAGGTAGTGGTGCCAGACGCCGACGGCCACGTAGGCGCAGAAGTTGGACTCCAGGCCGAGGTCGGTCGGCCGCAGCGGGTCGCCGTCGTGGTAGGCGGCGTACCAGGAGCCGTCCTCGTTCTGGTGGCGGGCCAGCCACTCGTACGCGCGTTCCGCGGCGGCGTGCTCACCGGCGGCGTCCAGGGCCATGGCGGCCTCGGTGTGGTCCCACGGGTCGAGGTGGTGGCCGCGGAACCACGGGATCGCGCCGTCCGGGCGCTGCACGGCGAGCACGGCGGCGACGGTCTCGGTGGCCTGCGCGGCGGTGAGGACTCCGGGCAGGACGAGGTGTTCGGTCCGCTCGGGAAGGCTCACGCCTCGGCCTCGGCTGCCGCGGCGACGGGCAGGTGCGGCTTGGTCGCGTAGGCCACGAAGCTCTTGCCGACGACCGGGTTCAGCAGTTGCTCGGTGATCCGGGTGGCCAGCGGCTTCTTCATGATGTCCCAGACCAGCAGCTTGTGGTACGCCCGCACCGGCAGCGCCTTGTCATTGTCGACCCCGAAGGCGCACTTGAGCCACCAGTACGGGGCGTGCAGGGCGTGGGCGTGGTGGGTGCCGTACGGCTTGAGGCCGGCGCCGCGCATCCTGCCCAGGAGTTCGTCGGCCTTGTAGATGCGGATGTGGCCGCCCTCGACCTCGTGGTAGGCGTCGGAGAGGGCCCAGCAGACCTTCTCGGGGCCGTAGCGCGGGACGGTGACGGCGATCCGGCCGCCGGGCCTGAGGACCCGGACCATCTCGGCGAGCACGCCCTTGTCGTCGGGGATGTGCTCCATGACCTCGGAGATGATCACGACGTCGAAGGACTCGTCGGGGAACGGCAGGTTCAGCGCGTCGCCCTCCATCGCGGTGGCGGTGGCGCCCTCGGGTGCCTCCCCGGCCTCCTTCATCGCGGCGAACCACTTCGCGACCTCGCGGATCTCCTCGCCGTTCTGGTCGAGGGCCACCACCTGGGCGCCGCGCCGGTAGCACTCGAAGGCGTGGCGTCCGGCGCCGCAGCCCAGGTCGAGCACTCGGTCGCCTGCGGCGAGCGGGAAGCGGGTGAAGTCCACGGTCAGCACGAATGCCTGCTTTCGCGGTCGGGGTCGGGAGGGTGGTCAGGGGGTCAGGGGCCCGGCGGGCGGGCCGGGTTCATCGCCGGCCGCCGGGGCCGGTCGCGGCGCGGGCGGCGATCGCCTGCCGGTAGAGGGCGGCGGTGCCCATCGCGGCCTGCTTCCAGGTGAACCGGGCGAGCACCCGCTCGCGCCCAGCGGCCCCGAGCCGGGCGCGCAGCCCCGCGTCGCCGAGCAGCCGGCCGAGCGCGTCCGCGAGGGCGCCGGGGTCGGCGGGCGGCACCGCGAGGCAGGTCTCGCCGTCCGCGCCGGCCACCTCGGGGATCGCTCCTCCGGTGGTGGCGACGAGCGGGGTGCCGGTGGCCATGGCCTCCGCGGCGGGCAGCGAGAAGCCCTCGTACAGGGAGGGGACGCAGGCGATCTGGGCGCCGCGCACCAGGTCGACCAGCTCGGTGTCGCTGATGCCCTTGACGAACTCGACGGCGTCCGTGAGCCCGTGCCGCTCGATGGCCTGGGCGACCGGCCCGTCCTCGGCGCGGCGCCCGACGACGACGAGGTGGGCCGCGGGGTTGCCGGTGCGGAGCTTGGCGAGGGCGTCGACGAGGTGGACGAGGCCCTTGAGCGGGACGTCGGCGCTGGAGGTGGTGACGATCCGGCCGGGGACCTCGGCGACCGAGGGGTCGGGCGACCACAGGTCGGTGTCGGCGCCGATGTGGACGACCTGGACGCGGCGGGGGTCCACGCCGAGGTGGTCCACGATCTCCTGCCTGGAGGAGCCGGAGACGGTGAGCACGGACGGCAGTCGGCGCGCGACCCGCTTCTGCATGCGGGTGAAGGCGTACCAGCGGCGTACGGAGGCGCGGCGGCGGCGGTTGGGGGCCGCGTCCAGGTCGAGCTGCCGGTCGACGGTGATGGGGTGGTGGATCGTGGTGACCAGCGGGGCGCCGAGGTCGCCGAGCAGCCCGTAGCCGAGCGTCTGGTTGTCGTGGATGACGTCGAACTCGCCGCGGCGGGCGGCGAGGTGGCGCCGGGCCCGCAGGCTGAAGGTGAGCGGTTCGGGGAAGCCGCCGGTCCACATGGTGGCGACCTCCGCGGCGTCGATCCAGTCCCGGTACTCGCCGCGCTTCGGGGTACGGAACGGGTC
The DNA here is from genome assembly GCF_000373645.1 of Streptomyces sp. ATexAB-D23. Classification (GTDB taxonomy): domain Bacteria; phylum Actinomycetota; class Actinomycetes; order Streptomycetales; family Streptomycetaceae; genus Streptomyces; species Streptomyces castrisilvae. The sequence continues at coordinate 141,388 of NZ_KB892089.1, forward strand.
GGGCTGCCGGTAGAGGTCGAGGCTCGGCAGTTCGGTGAGCGGGACGCCCTCGTCGAGCACGGGGTAGGGCTGCGCGCCGATGACTTCGACGCTGTGGCCGAGGCGGGCGAGCTCCCGGGCGAGGTGGCGTACGTAGACGCCCTGTCCGCCGCAGAAGGGGTTGCCCTTGTACGTGAGGAGTGCGATGCGCAGGGGGCCGTCTCCGTCGCCCGTGCCCGACGTACCCGGGCCCGTGCGGGGGCCCGACTCTATGGCCTCAGCGGTCACACTCGGCCCCCTTCTCACTGCGTGTTCGCCGGAGCGTAACCGCTCACGCTAATCTAGAACAAGTTATAGACCGGGTCGTTCAATGAGCTACGAATCTACCGGCAGGTAGCGACGGTGCAACGGCGGGATCAGGTGATTCGCGCCACGGCACACACCCTGGCATGCTGTGCGCCGCCGCACCGGCCGTCGCGCCCTCGCGGACGCGGACGCAAGCCACGGGGATGGGACACATGACAGCGGAAGCCAGACCGGCATCGCCGCCCCTGACGGAACGCCAGGAGGCCCGCCGCCGCCGCATCCTGCACGCCAGCGCCCAGCTCGCCGGCAAGGGCGGTTTCGAGGCCGTCCAGATGCGCGAGGTGGCGGAGGCCGCCGGGGTCGCCCTCGGCACCCTGTACCGGTACTTCCCGTCCAAGGTCCACCTCCTCGTCGCCACCATGCAGGACCAGCTCCAGCACATGCACACGACCCTCCGCAAGCGCCCCCCGGCCGGGGACGACGCGGCGGCCCGGGTCACCGACACCCTGATGCGGGCCTTTCGCGCGATGCAGCGCGAACCGCACCTCGCGGACGCGATGGTCCGGGCGCTGACGTTCGCGGACCGCAGCGTGAGCCCCGAGGTGGACACGGTCTCGCGGCTCACGACCGCGATCATCCTGGACGCGATGGGGACCGGCCACCCGACGCCGGAACAGCTCTCCGCCGTCCGGGTGATCGAGCACACCTGGCACTCGGCGCTGATCACCTGGCTCTCGGGCCGGGCGTCGATCGCGCAGGTGCGCACGGACATCGAGACGGTGTGCCGGCTGATCGGCCTGTCGGCGCCGGACCCGGCCCCCTGACCCGGGCGGGCGCCTGCCATGTGCGGCGCCCACACGCCCCGGGGGCCAGGTGGGGTGCCCTGCACCATATCGACGACGGCACGGTGTTCATACGGTTCGGCGACATCACAGGAACACGCCGAGGAGCCGGTCACCATGCCCCGCACAGCCCGCAGATCCCTCAGAGCCCTCACCCCCGTCCGTACCGTCGCCGTCCTGGCCGCGGCCGGCCTGCTGCTGACCGGCTGCACCGCCGCCGGGAAGGCGGGCGGGTCCGACTCCGCGGAGTCCGCCGACGACTCGGCCGTGAAGGTCGGCCTGGTGTACTCCAGGACCGGGCTGCTGGCCGACTACGGCAAGCAGTACCGCGACGGCTTCATGGCCGGCCTGGACTACGCCACCAAGGGCACCCGCAAGGCCGGCGGCCACCCCATCGAGGTCACCGAGCAGGACGACGCGGGCGACCCGGGCAAGGCCGTGTCCGCCGCGAAGAACCTCATCGGCAAGGGCTACAAGGTGCTGGCCGGCACCACCGACTCCGGTGTCGCCCTCCAGATGGCCCCGCTCGCCGCCCAGAACAAGGTGCTCTACGTCTGCGGCCCGGCCGCCACCGACGCGGTGACCGGCATCAACGACTACACCTTCCGCTCCGGCCGCCAGTCCTACCAGGACATCCTGACGGCGGGGACGATGCTCGGGGACGCCAAGGGCAAGAAGGTCACGGTGCTCGCCCAGGACTCCACCTTCGGCCAGGCCAACGTGGCCGCCGTCAAGGCGGTGCTCGGCGAGAAGGGCGCGAAGGTGGGCTCGGTGCTGGCGCCGCCCAGCGCGACGGACCTGACGCCGTTCGCCCGGCAGGTCAAGGCGGGCGGGCCCGACCTGGTCTTCGTCGCCTGGGCCGGGTCGACCGCCCCGGCGCTGTGGACCGCACTGGACCAGCAGGGCGTACTCGGCGCGAGCAAGGTGGTCACCGGCCTGGCCGGCACCGCCTCGTACCCGGTCTTCGGGGCCGCCGGCTCCAAGGTGTCGTTCCTGGCGCACTACTTCCCGGGCGCGGGCGGTGACAACGCCGTGGAGAAGGCGATGCTGGACGCGGTGAAGAAGGACGGCGGCCGGCCCGACCTGTTCACCCCGGACGGCTTCACCGCGGCGCAGATGGTCGTGCACGCCATCGAGGAGGGCGGCGCCACCGACACCGCCGCGATGGTGAAGGCGCTGGAGGGCTGGAGCTTCGACGGCGTCAAGGGACGGACCCGGGTGCGCGGCGAGGACCACGCGCTGCTCCAGCCGATGTTCGTGGCCAAGCTGGACGGCAAGGGCGAGACGGCCGAGCCGAAGCTGCTGGACACCCAGCAGATGGACGCCGTGGCCCCGCCCGTGAAGCCCGCGGCGGGCTGAACCGTGACCGCACCCCACACCCTCGGGCAGACGCGCCCGGCGGACAGGGAGACGCCCGTGCTCCGGCTGGAGGGACTCGGCTGGAGCGTCGGCGGCGCCACCATCGTCCAGGACGTCACGCTGAGCGTCCGCGAGGGCGAGTTCCTCGCCTTCATCGGGCCCAACGGGGCGGGCAAGACCTCCCTGTTCAACCTCATCAGCGGGCTGAACCTGCCGACCGCCGGCCGCATCGAGCTGGACGGCGCCGAGATGACGGACCGGCCCGCGCACGTGCGGGCCAGGCACGGGGTCGGCCGGACGTTCCAGACGTCCAGCCTGTGGCCCGCGATGACCGTCGCCGACCACGTCCGGCTCGCCGCGCAGGCGGCCCGGGGCGGCTCGTACCGGCTGTGGCGGCGCGCCGAGGCGTACCCCGCCGAGGTGGCCGGGGTCCTGGAACGCACCGGGCTCGGCCACCGGGCGAAGGCCACGGCCGCCGAACTGTCGCACGGCGAGAAGCGGAAGCTGGAGCTGGCCGTGCTGCTGGTGGGCGAGCCCCGGCTGATGCTGCTCGACGAGCCGATGGCCGGAGTCAGCGCCGAGGAGGTCCCCGCCCTGACCGAACTCATCCGCACCCTGCACCGGGAAGAGGGGCGCACGGTCCTCATGGTCGAACACCACATGGACGTCCTGCTGGGCCTCGCGGACCGGCTCGCCGTGATGCACCACGGCCGGCTGCTCGCCCTGGACACCCCGGAGGCGGTCACCGCCGACCCGACCGTGCAGCAGGCCTACCTCGGGGAGGGGCTTTGACGGAGCGCCCCCTCCTGGACGTCAGGGACCTGCGGGTCCTGATCGGCGGCCGGCACATCCTGCACGGCGTCGACCTGGACGTCACCGCGCACGGCGTCACCGCGCTGCTCGGCCGCAACGGCGCCGGGAAGACCACCACCGTGCGGGGCGTCCTCGGGCTCGTCCCGCGCGCCGGCAGCGTCCGGCTCGACGGCGAGGAGACCGTGGGCCTGCCCACGCACGCCCTGGTCCGGCGCGGTGTCGGCTACGCCCCCGAGGACCGGGGCATCTTCGCCGGGCTGACCGTCGCGGAGAACCTGCGGCTGGCCGAGCGGCGCGGCGCGGGCGAGCCCGCGTACGGCCTGGTCCACGAACTCTTCCCCGAACTCAAGCAGCGGGCCCGGCAGTTGGCCGGGACGCTGTCGGGCGGGCAGCAGCAGATGGTCGCCATCGGGCGCACCCTGCTCAACACCAACCGGCTGATCATCGCCGACGAGCCCACCAAGGGCCTGGCGCCGAAGGTCGTCACCGAGGTGGCGCAGGTACTGGAGCGGGCCGCCGAGGCGGTACCGGTGCTGCTCGTGGAGCAGAACCTCGCCGTGGTGCGCCGGCTCGCCGGGCACTGCGTGGTCCTCGCCGACGGCCGTACCGCCCACCGGGGCCCGGCCGCCGAGCTGCTGGGCGACGCGGAGGCGGCCCGCACGCTGCTCGGCGTGGGGCACGGCCCGCTCCCCGCACACCCTTCCGTGAAGGCGGATTCCTGATGTCCACCCTCGTCCTGCTCACCATGACCGGACTCGGTCTGGGGGCCCTCTACTTCCTCGTCGCGTCCGGACTCTCGCTGATCTTCGGTCTGATGGACGTGCTGAACTTCGCGCACGGGGCGCTGCTGTCCATCGGCGCGTACGGCACCTGGTGGGCCGCGTCCGGGAATCTGCCCGGCGCGGGTCCCGGCGGGGCCGGTTTCGTGCTGGCGGTCCTGTTCGGTACGGCGGTGGGCACCGCCGCCGCCGTGCTCCTGGAACTCGCCGTCGTCCGCCCGCTCTACACCCGGCCGCGCGAGCAGGTGCTCGCCACGGTCGGGGTGGGGCTGGCCGTGCCCGCGCTGCTCTCCGGCATCTGGGGCTCGGACGCCCACACCTTCCCCGGGCCCGAGGCGCTGGGCGGGACCTTCGGGCTGCTGGGCGCGCAGGTCCCCGTCAACCGGCTGGTGCTGGTGGGGGCGGCGGTCGTGGTGCTGGTGGCGCTGCGGCTGTTCCTCGGCCGGACCCGGCACGGCCTGGTCGTCCGGGCGGGGGTCGAGGACCGGGCGATGGTCACCGCGCTCGGCATCGACGTCCGCAAGGCGTTCACACTGGTCTTCGCGATCGGCGGCTGCGCGGCGGCGCTCGGCGGGGCGCTCGGCGGGCTGTACTTCGGCTCGGTCGACCCCCACCAGGGCACCTCGCTGCTGATCTTCGCGTTCGTCGTCGTGGTCACCGGCGGCATGGGGTCGGTGACCGGCGCCGCCGTGGCGTCCGTGGTCATCGGCCTGGTCCAGCAGTTCGCCAACTACTACACCGCAGCGGGGCTCGGCGATCTGGCGGTCGTCGTCCTGCTCGCCGTGCTGCTGCTGATCCGGCCGCGCGGACTGACGGGGAGGCTCGCGTGAGCACCGCCACCGACACACCCGACCGCACCGCCGGGCGCCCGGCGAAGGCCCCGGCCCCGGCCGGGCGGACCCGGCCACTGCGCTGGTGGCCGGCCGTCGTCCTGCTGGTGCTGGTGGTCGCGCCGTTCAGCGCCGTACCGGTTCCGGGCGTGCTCGACGGGCCCCTCGGCTCGGCGGGCAGTCTGCAACTCCTGGCGACCTGCCTGCTCTTCGGCGCCCTGGCCACCGGCTACGACCTGCTGCTCGGGCGGACCGGGCTGCTCTCGTTCGGCCACGCCCTGTACTTCGCGGCGGGCAGCTACGCCACCAATCTGTTCCTGCTGGAGGCGGGGCTGCCGTTCGCCCTCGCCACCGTTCTCGGGCTGCTCTTCGGGATCGCGCTCGCGCTGGCGCTGGGGTCGGTGAGCCTGCGCGTCACCGGCATCGGCTTCTCCATGGTGACCCTGGCGTTCGCTCAGGCGGGCTCGATCCTGGTGTCCCGCGACCCCGGCGGGATCACCGGCGGCGAGGAGGGCCGGGCGGCCCCCTCCGACCTGCTGCCGTCCTCTCTCGTCGGCATCGACAACACCGCCAACCTGTACTGGATCGCGCTGGCCTACCTCGTCCTCACCCTGGGGGTCGTCCACTGGGCGGTCCGCTCCCCCACCGGCCGGGTCTGGGAGGGCATCAAGGAGAACGAGCGCCGGGTGGAGGTGCTGGGCCTGAAGCCGTACGGGTTCAAGCTGACGGCGTTCGTGGTCGCGGGCGGGCTCGCGGCGCTCGGCGGGATCGTGCACCTGCTGCTGACGGGCGGTTCCACCCCGCAGACGACCACCTCCGACTTCACGCTGTCGCTGCTGGTGATGGTGGTGCTCGGCGGCTCCGGGACCCGCTGGGGCCCGATGGTCGGCGGCATCCTCTACACCTGGGCCGACCACCGGCTCGGCGACCTGGCCGGTTCGGGCGCGGTCGCCGATCTGCCGGCGGTGCTGCGCGTACCGCTCTCGCAGCCGCTGTTCCTGCTGGGCGTGCTGTTCGTGGCCGTGGTACATCTGCTGCCCGGCGGCCTGGCCCGGCTGCCGTCCCGGCTGCGGGCCGCATCGAACCGGAAGGAGACCGGAGAGCAGTGACTGCGCACCCGGAGTACGAAGAGATCGAGGTCCCCGTGCGCGGGGGCGCGTTGGCGGCGCTGCGCTGGCCGGCCGCCGACCCGGACGCCCCGGTGGTGGTGGCGCTGCACGGCATCACCGCCAACGCGCTGTCCTGGGCGGCGGTGGCCCGGCAGCTGGCCGGCCGCGTCACGCTGATCGCCCCGGACCTGCGGGGCCGGGCCGGCAGCGCGCACCTGCCGGGGCCGTACGGCATCGGCGCGCACACCGACGACATCGCCGCCCTCGCCGAGGCCCTGGGCCCGGACCGGGTGGTGCTGGCGGGCCACTCGATGGGCGCGTTCGTGGCGGCGCTGGCCGCGGTGCGCCACCCGGACCGTTTCGGGCCGCTGCTGCTCGTGGACGGCGGCATCGGCTTCCCCGCCCCCACCCATCTGACCCCGGACGAGCTGATGACGGCGGTGATCGGCCCGGCGATGGACCGGCTGTCGATGACCTTCCCGGACCGGGCCGCCTACCGCGCGTTCTGGCAGGCCCACCCGGCGTTCGCGGACGCCTGGTCGGACGAGGTGGACGCGTACATCCAGCGCGATCTGACGGGCGAGGAGCCGGAGTTGCGCTCGACCTGCCGGATCGAGGCGATCCGCACGGACGGGGTCGGCCTGTTCGACGAGGAGGTCCTCTCGGCGGTGCGGAAGCTGCCCGCCGACGCGGTGCTGCTGTGGGCGGCGCGCGGCCTGATGGACGAGGAGCAGGGCCTGTACGACGAGGGCCGGCTGACCGCCGCCGGCCTGGGCGGGACCCGGGTGGAGCCGGTCGCGGTGCGGGACGTGAACCACTACACGGTCCTCACGGGCGACCGGGGCGCGCGGGAGATCGCGGACCGGCTGGTGGCGTTCGCGCGCGCCTGACCGGGAACGGCGGGAGGGGCCCGGCACACCGTCCGCCGGGCCCCTCCCGCCGTGCGTGTCAGGTGGTGCAGCCGCTGTCGGCGATGACGAAGTAGCCCGCCGGGGTCTCCTTCAGGGTGTGGCTGACGAAGAGGTTGTACAGGCCCATGTTCTCGTCGGAGCCGTTGGCGTAGACGTACCCGCCGGAGGTGTGCGCCCGGCCGGCCGTGACGTGGGCGTAGTTGGAGGCGGTGTAGCACGCGGCGGGGTCGGGCGTACCGGGGTCGCCGCCGTCACCCGGGTCGCCACCGTCGCCGGGGTCCCCTCCATCGCCCGGGTCACCGCCGTCGCCGGGGGCGGTGCCGTCGTCCAGGCCCCAGAAGACGCCCGTGTAGTACGAGGAGCAGATGGAGTTCAGGAAGTAGGCGGCCGTCGAGCCGCACTGCTGGTCGCCGGAGCCGGGGGCGACGGCCAGGCCGTGGCCCATGCCGGAGATCGAGTACATCTGCACGGCCGGCTTGCCGGAGGCGTCGTTGTAGACGGTACGGGTGGTGCTGCCGGGCAGGGTGTCGGTGGACGACGGGGTCTGGCTGATGCCCCAGACGTTGGTCCACTGGTCGCGCAGGGCCGTGGCGTTGGCCGGGTAGACCGTGTAGTCCGAGGTGCCCTGCCAGATCGCCACCCGGGGCCACGGGCCGCTGTAGCCGGGGTAGGCGGCGCGGACCTTGTCGCCCCACTGCGCGGGTGTCTGGCTCTGCGGGCCGTACTGGCAGGTGGAGGCGGCCACCTGGCTCGTCGCGCACTGGGCGGGCAGCCCCGAGGCCACCGAGCCGCCGGCGAAGACGTCCGGGTAGGCGGCGAGCAGGTCGGCGGTCATCCCGCCGCCCGCCGAGAGTCCGGTGACGTACACCCGGCCCGCGTCGGTGCCGTAGGTCTGCTTCGCGTAGTCGACCATCTGCACGATGGACGCGGCCTCGCCCTTGCCCCGGGTGTCGTCGGCCGGGTCGAACCAGTTGAAGCAGGACAGCGCGTTGTTCGCGGAGGTGGTCTGCGGGAAGACGACCGCGAAGCCCCACTCGTCGGCGAACTCGGGCCAGCCGGAGTTGGTGTAGTACGCGTCGGCGCTCTGGGCACAGCCGTGCAGCGCGACGACGAGGGGGGCGTTGCCGGGGAGCCCGGCCGGGGTGTACGCGTACATCTGGAGGTTGCCGGGGTTGGAGCCGAAGCCGGTCACCTGCTGGAGGCCGGAGGCGGCAGCCGCGGGCTGCGCGGCGGTGGTGGCGCTCAGCGTCGCGGCGAGCAGGCCGAGGGCGGCCGTGGAGGCGACGCGGCGGAAGAGGCGTTTCAGGATCGTTGGACGCACGGGGCTGCATCTCCCTGTCGTGGGGGTGGGCGGTCCGATGGGTTGCTGCCGGAACCTACGAGCAGCGCACGCCCCCGCCCATGTGGCAGACGGACACCGGCGGGCCCCGGCTGTGTGCGGCCGTTCCCTTGCGCCGCGCCCGGGACCGGCGCGGGGGCCGCCCCGGCGGGGACCGGCACCACGTACGCCGCCACCATGCCGGGGCGGGAGGGTGTGTGCACCGGCGCCATGTGACACGGGCCGCCGCGTACCTACGGTGACGGCCATGGAGACTTCCCGCAGACCGGATCACGAGCCCGCCGCCCCCGCGCCCGGCGGACCGACGCAGGCGCCCGCAGTACCCGTCCTGGCCGGGCGCACCGCGCTGGTGACCGGGGCGGCGAGCGGGATCGGACGGGCCTGCGCCCAGGCGCTCGCCGCGGCGGGCGCCCATGTGCACGTGGTGGACCGGGCCGGTGAGGCGGCCGGGCTCCTGGCCGATGAGATCGGCGGGACGCCCTGGGTGGTGGACCTGTCCGAGCCGGCGGTCGTGGACACCCTGCCGGCCGATGTGGACGTGGTGGTCAACAACGCGGGGCTCCAGCACGTGGCCCCGGTGCACACGTTCCCGCCGGACCGGTTCGCCCTGATCCAGCGCGTGATGGTGGAGACCCCGTTCCGCGTCTTGCGCCGGACCCTGCCGGGGATGTACGAACGCGGCTGGGGGCGCGTGGTCAACATCTCGTCGGTGCACGGGCTGCGCGCGAGCCCGTACAAATCGGCCTATGTGACGGCCAAGCACGCGTTGGAGGGGCTGAGCAAGGTGGTCGCGCTGGAGGCGGCGGAGCACGGGGTGACGAGCAACTGCGTCTGCCCCGGTTACGTCCGCACCCCGCTGGTCGAGAACCAGATCGCCGACCAGGCCCGGACGCACGGCATTTCGGAGGAGGAGGTGGTGGAGCGGGTGATGCTGGAGCGCAGTGCGATCAAGCGCCTGATCGAGCCGGCGGACGTCGCCGACGCGGTCCTGTGGCTGTGCGGCCCGCGCACCGGTCACATCACCGGCTCCTCGCTCTCCATGGACGGCGGCTGGACCGCGAACTGACCCGCCTGACACACCCCCGAGGAACTCTGGACGCCATGCCTGAACCGCTCCCCTCCGCCGCACCCCACCTCCGGCGCCTGTTCGACCTGCTGGCCGACGACGCGCCGGCCGAGACGCTGGGGGCGGTCTCCTCGCAGGCCCGGGGGGACGGGGTGCCCGCCGAGGAGCTGGCGGAGGTGGAGCGGGCGACGGCGACCGCGCTGCGGATCAGGAGTGTGCTGCGCCAGCACCGGCGGCGCGAGCTCCAGCTCACCGCGCTCTTCGACACGGCGGGCGACCTCGCCGCCTCCCGCGACCTGGACGACGTGCTGAAGGCGATCGTGCGGCGGGCCAGGATGCTGCTGGGCACGGACACCGCGTATCTGACCCTCCCGGACGAGGAGGCGGGCGACACCTACATGCGGGTGACGGACGGCTCGGTCTCGGTGCTCTTCCAGCGGCTGCGCCTGGAGCTGGGCGAGGGGCTCGGCGGTCTGGTGGCGCAGACGGCGAGCCCGTACGCGACACCGGACTACCGGACCGACGAGCGCTTCCGCCACACCCGCAACATCAATGCCGGGGTCCTGGACGAGGGCCTGGTCGCGATCCTGGGCGTGCCGCTGCTGCTGGGTTCCAGCCGGGGCGGTACGGGAAAGGTGATCGGCGTCCTGTTCGCGGCGGACCGGGCGCCCCGGGTCTTCAGCCCCGACGAGGTCGCCCTGCTCTGCTCGCTGGCCGCGCACGCCGCGATCGCCATCGACACGGCCCGCGCGCTCGCCGACACCACATCGGCCCTCGCCGACCTCGCGGAGGCCAACGCGGAACTGGCCGAGGCCAACGCCTCCGTGCGGGCGCACTCGGCGGCCATGCGGCGGGCCGAGGAGTCGCACGACCGGCTCACCGACCTGGTGCTGCGCGGCCGGGACGTCAGAGACGTGGGGGCGGCCGTGGCCGGGCTGCTCGGTTCACCGCTGACCATCCACGACCCGGGCGGCCGCCCGCTGGCCGCGGTCCGCCCGGACGGTACGGGCTTCGCCGCCGACAGCATGGACGCCGGGTGGCTGGCGGAGGCGGCCGAGGAGTCGCGTACGGGGGCGCGGGCCGTGCACCGCGACGGGCGGGTGGTGTGTGCCGTGCTCGCCGGCCAGGAGCTGCTGGCCGGTCTGGTGCTGCACCGCGGCCGCCCGCTGGACGACTCCGACCGGCGGCTGTTCGAGCGGTCGGCGGTGGTGACGGGGCTGCTGTTGCTGCTGCGGCGCACGGTGGCCGAGACGGAGAACCGCATACGCGGCGAGCTGATCGCCGACCTGCTCACCGACAGCGGCCGCGATCCGGCGGGCCTGGCCGAGCGTGGGCGCAGGCTCGGCATCGACCTGGACCGCCCGCACCTGCTGCTGGTCGCGGAGACCGAGGCGCGCGAACGGCTGGCGCCCGCCGCGATGCGCTTCCTGTTCGGCGGCGAGAACCAGGGCGTGAGCGCCGAGCACGCGGGCGCCGTGGTGCTGCTGACCGAGTACGGCGGTACGGGCGCGGGCGCGGCGGCCCGTGCGGCGGCGGCCCAGCTCGGGCAGCTGGCCCAGGCCCCGGTCACGGTGGCCGCCGCCGGTCCGGCCCGGGGCCCCGAGGAGCTGGCCGCCGCCTACGCGGAGGCGGCGCGCTGTCTGCGGGCGATGGGGGTGCTGGGGCGTGCGGGCGAGGGCGCGTGCGTGGAGGAGCTGGGCTTCCTGGGCGTGGTGCTGGGCAACGCGCGGGACGTCGACGGGTTCGTGTCGGCGACGCTGGGACCGCTGCTGGAGTACGACGCCCAGCGCGGCACGCATCTGGTGCGGACGCTGAGCGCGTACTTCGGCGCGGGCGGCAGCCTGATCCGGGCCAAGGACGAGCTGCATGTGCACGTGAACACGGTGGTGCAGCGCCTGGACCGCATCCAGGTGCTGCTGGGCCGCGACTGGAACGAACCGGACCGGGCGCTGGAACTGCAACTGGCGCTGCGGCTGCATCTGCTGTCGGGGGCCGGCCGTTAGGGCCTGTCCGGCGGATCTTCGTGGATCAGCCCGCGGGGCCCTTCGTTCGGATCGGAAGGGCCCCGGTCCGCTACTCCTCCGGCGGGAACACCACCTCTCCGGTGCCGGCCAGGGTGAGCGTGATCGCCTCGACCGGGCAGCCCTCGGCGGCGGCGAGCACGCGTTCGTTGGCGTCGGCCTCCGCGTCGACGGGGTGGGACTGGCGGGCGGAGTCCAGCCGGAAGCCGTCCGGCGCGTGGTTCACGCACATCCCCGAGCCGATGCAGACCCCCCGGTCGACCTCGACGCTCCAGCGGTCCCCCATCAGGCTCCGCTCCCGTATCCGGCGGGCAGATGGATCATCTTGTGCTCGAAGAACTCGCCGTACCCCTCGGGCCCGAACTCCCGTCCCAGGCCGGAGTTCTTGTAGCCGCCGAACGGGCCGAGCATGTCCAGGCTGAAGGTGTTGACGCTGTACGTGCCCGTCCTGACCCGGCGGGCGATGTCGATGCCGCGCTCGGTGTCGGCGGTCCAGACGCTGCCGCTGAGCCCGTACTCGGAGTCGTCGGCGATCCGGACGGCCTCCTCCTCGTCCCCGTACGGCAGCAGGCAGATGACCGGGCCGAAGATCTCCTCGCGGGCGACGCGCATGGAGTTGTCGACGTCGCCGAGGAGCGTGGGCTCGACGTACCAGCCGCGCTCCTGCGAGGCCGGGCGGCCGCCGCCGGTCAGGAGCTTGGCGCCCTCGTCCTGGCCGATGCGGATGTAGTCCAGGGAGCGCTGCTGCTGGCGGCGGGCGACGAGCGGGCCGAGTTCGGTGGCGGGGTCGAGCGGGTCGCCCACCTTGAGCGCGCCGGCCGCGGCGGCGAAGGCCTCGGCGCACTCCTCGTACCGGGAGCGCGGCACGAGGATGCGGGTCTGGGCCACGCACGCCTGTCCGTTGATCATCCAGGCGAAGGGCACGATGCCGGCGACGGCCGCGTCCAGGTCGGCGTCGGGCAGGATCACGGCGGCGGACTTGCCGCCCAGCTCCAGCGTGACGCGGGTGAGGTTGCGGGAGGCGACCTCCATGACGCGGCGGCCGGCGGCGACGGACCCGGTGAAGGACACCTTGTCGACGCCCCCGTGCCCCACCAGGTATTCGCTGACCTCGCGGTCGGCGGGCAGGATCGACAGCACGCCTTCGGGCAGCCCGGCCTCGGCGGCGATCCCGGCCAGCAGGTAGGCGTCCAACGGCGTCTCGGGCGACACCTTCAGGACGGCCGTGCACCCGGCGAGCAGCGCGGGCGCGAGCTTGGCGGCGGCGGTGAACTGGGGCACGTTCCACGGGACGACGGCCGCGACGACCCCGACCGGCTCCCGGCGTACGAGCAGCGGCCCGAGCGCCCCGTCCCTGCGCTCCTCGTAGGAGAAGGAGCGGGCGACGGTGAGGGCGGCGTCCCACACCATCATCGCGGCCAGCGCCTGCACCATGACGCTCGACGTGTACGGGGTGCCGTTCTGCGCGCTGATGACCCGGGCCATCTCCTCGTACCGGGCGGCGAAGGCGTCCTTGATGCGGGTGACGACGGCGATCCGCTCGTCCAGGCTCGTCCTGGGCCAGGGGCCGTGGTCGAATGCCTGCCGGGCGGCGGCGACGGCCCGGTCGACGTCGGCCTCCGCGGCGTGCGGGACGCGGCCGATGACCTGCTCGGTGTGCGGCGAGACGACCTCGATGACGTCCCGGCCGAGCGGATCGGCCCACTCCCCGCCGATGAACAGTTTTCCGTGTTCGACAAGCTCGCTCATGGCTGCTGCCTTCCGCGACGCGGCACGTGATCCGGCTCGGCGACCCGCCCCGCGACCGAATCTGACTGACAGTCAGAACTGATACCAGTTCCTGTTGCAGGAGTCCACCCCGTACACCGCCACCGAAGGGCGGGCGACCGGCCCCGGGGCTCCCGCTGCAACAAGTTCTCGTTACAGTGGGCGTGGCGCGTCGTGGTCGCAGCCGGACGCCGCCGATACCGCGCAGAGATGGGGAGTCCATGACGCAGGTGATCAATCACGGTGGCGGTGTCCACAGCATCAAGGTCCCCATCCCGGACAACCCACTGGGCCACACCCTGGTCCACCTCCTGGACACCGACCGCGGACCGGTCCTGATCGACACCGGCTGGGACGACCCGGAGGCATGGGACACCCTCACGGCGGGCCTGGCCTCCGTGGGCGTGGACGTGGCGGACATCCACGGCGTGGTGATCACCCACCACCACCCCGACCACCACGGCCTCTCCGGGCAGGTCCGCGAGGCTTCCGGTGCCTGGATCGCGATGCACGCGGCGGACACGGCGATCGTGCGCCGCACCCGCGAGTCGGAGCCCGGCAGCTGGCTGTCGTACCTGGCGGCGAAGCTGACGGCGGTCGGCGCCCCCGGGGACCACATCGCCCCGCTGCTGGCCGCCCGCGAGCAGGGCGGCCGCATGCGCACCCTGCCGGGACTGCGGGCCGCGCTCCCGGACCGCGAGATCGTGCCGGGCGAACTCCTGGACCTCGCGGGCCGCTCGCTGCGCGCGATCTGGACCCCGGGCCACACCCCCGGCCACGTCTGCCTGCACCTGGAGGAGGAGCACCCGGCGAACCTCCCCGGCCGGGGCCGCCTCTTCTCCGGCGACCACCTGCTCCCCGGCATCAGCCCGCACGTGGGCCTGTACGAGGACCCGGACGACGCGACGGTCACCGACCCGCTCGGCGACTACCTCGACTCGCTGGAACGCATCGGCCGGCTGGGCGCGTCCGAGGTGCTGCCCGCCCATCAGCACGCCTTCGCGGACGCGGCGGGCCGGGTCCGCGAGCTGCTGGACCACCACGAGGAGCGCCTGACGGGGCTGCTCGCCCTCCTCGCCGAACCGCTCACCCCGTGGCAGCTGGCGGAGCGCATGGAGTGGAACCGCCCCTGGGCGCAGATCCCCCACGGCTCCCGGAACATCGCCGTTTCGGAGGCCGAGGCGCATCTGCGGCGGCTGGTGAAGCTGGGCCGGGCCGAGGCGGTGGCGGGGAGCGAGCCGGTGACGTACGTGGCGGTGTGACGGGGAGCGGGCCCGGTCACGGGCCCGCGGTACCGACGGGGACTCCGGCGAGGGGACGCGGTACCGGCGGGGGGACGCCGGCGCGGTACCGGCGGGGGGACGCCGGCGGGGGGACGCGCCCTCCCCTCACCTGGTACAACACCCCCGTACAACGCTTCAGCGGGCTCGGGAGTCATCCTTGTCCGACCCCCGCGACCCAGCACTTCACCTGGAGTTCCCGAAAATGCCCCGTTTCAGCATTGTCATCCCTGTGTTCAAGGTTCAGGGATACCTTCACGAGTGCCTGGACTCGGTCCTGGGGCAGTCGTTCCGGGACATCGAAGTGATCGCCGTCGACGACTGCTCCCCGGACGCCTGCGGGGCGATCATCGACGAGTACGCGGCCCGCGACGCCCGTGTCGAGGCGGTGCACCTGCCCGAGAACGTGGGCCTGGGGCGGGCGCGGAACGCGGGGCTGGGACACGCGCGGGGCGACTACGTCCTCTTCCTCGACAGTGACGACGCCTACGCCCCCGGCCTGCTCCAGGCGCTCGCGGACCGGCTCGACGCGGTGGGTGAGCTGGACATCCTCGTCTTCGACCACGTGCGCACCCACTGGTACGGCAGGGGCCCGCGCAGCCAGACCGCGGACCTGGTCGCGCGCGCGGGCACGGACGTCTTCCGCGTCGAGGACCGGCCCGAGTTCATCGAGCTGTTCCTGGTGGCCTGGAACAAGGCGTTCCGCCGCGAGTTCTTCCTGAAGGAGGGCTTCCAGTACGCGCCAGGACTGTACGAGGACGCGCCGGTTTCCCACCTGGCGATGGTCACGGCCGAGCGCATCGGCTGCCTGGACCGGGTCGGTGTCGAGTACCGCCAGCGCCGCCACGGCGCGATCACGAAGACGCCGGGCCGCAGGCACTTCGACATCTTCGCGCAGTACGAGGGGCTGTTCGCCGCCCTCGCCGAGCGCCCCGGACTGGCCTGGGCCCAGAGGCTGCTGTTCGAGCGGGCCATGGACCACATGCTGTTCGTGATCAAGCGCCCCGACCGGGTGCAGGCCGGCGACCGCAAGGAATTCTTCGCCCTCACCGCGGACTTCTACGCGAAGCACGTCCCGGCGGGTTTCACGCCGCCGGGCGGGGCGGTCGGGGCCGCCATGCGCGCCCTGGCCAAGCGGTCGTTCAGCACCTACCGGGCGGCCGAGTTCGCCGTGCGGGTCAGGAGAAGGGGCCCGAAGAAGGCCGTCAGGATCACGGACGCGGCGAGCAGGCGGGCGTCTGCGGGCCTGTACACCGTGCACCGCCGGCGCCCCCTGGATCCGGACCTCGCCGTCTACACCTCGTACGGGAACGGGCTGCCCTCCTGCAACCCGCTGGCGGTCTTCGAGAAGGCCAGGGAGCTGGCCCCGCGGGTGCGCGGTGTGTGGCTGGTGCGCGAGGAGTTGGCCCCCGAGGTGCCCGAGGGCATCGACCACGTGGTCCGCGGGTCGCGCCGCTACTGGGAGGTGATGGCCCGCGCCACGTATTTCGTGAGCAACGAAGACTTCCCGGACGGCATCGTCAAGCGCCCGGGGCAGGTCTACGCGCAGACACACCACGGCACCCCGCTCAAGCGCATGGGCCTGGACCGCAAGGCCCATCCCGCCGCCGCCCGGAACATCGACTTCGGCCGTCTTCTGGAGCGGGTGGACCAGTGGGATCTCAGCGTCTCCGCCAACCAGCACTCCACCGCGCAGTGGGAGCGCGTCTACCCCGGCGCCTTCGAGTCCCTGGCCACGGGCTATCCGCGCAATGACCGCTACTACACCGCCGGCGCCGAGGACGTCGCCGCCGCCCGTGACCGGCTGGGCATCCCGGCCGGGAAGACCGCCCTGCTGTACGCGCCGACCCACCGCGACTACCGCAAGGAGTGGACGCCTCCCTTCGACCCGGCGCGGCTGGCCGAGACGCTGGGCGAGGACTTCGTCCTGCTGGTCCGGCCCCATCGCCTGGACAGCGGGAGCCCGCTGCCGGCCGAACTCGCCGGGCACGACCGCGTGATCGACGTGTCCCGTCACCCGTCGGTCGAGGAGCTCTGCCTCGCGGCGGACGCGCTCGTCACGGACTACTCGTCCGTCGTCTTCGACTACGCCAACCTCGACCGCCCGATCGTCGTCCACGCCGACGACTGGGCGACCTACTCGCACGTGCGCGGGGTCACCTTCGACCTGCTCTCCGGTCTCCCCGGCGACACCCCCGGGCCCGTGACGGCCACCGAGGAGGAGCTCGCCGACGTCTTCCTCAGCGGTCGCTGGCGCGGCCCCGAGTCCACGGCGCTGCGGGCCGCCTTCCGTGAGCGCTTCTGCCAGTACGACGACGGGCACGCCGCCGAGCGCGTCGTGCGCCGCCTCTTCCTCTCCCAGGACCCGGGCCCCGCACCGGTCCCGCTCGCGGAGCGCACCCCGGCGCCCGCGCCCGGTACGGCGTAGGGCGGGGTTCTCCCCGGTCGGCCGGGTGCGGGCGGCGGTGCTCAGTCCGGCCGGGCCAGGGCCCCGAGTATCGCCCCGGCCTCCTTGCGCGGGGCGCCGATGAGGACCGTACGGTCGCCGTCGGCGCACTCGATGACGGCCGCGTCGTACTTGTACATGCCGTACCAGGCGTGCGGGTCGCCCGGCCGCAGCCCCCGTACGCCGCGCACGGTCAGCGTCGCGGGCAGCGCCCGGCCGGCGACGCGGCCCGTCGGGTCCGGGGTCGTCGCCACCGGACCGTCGCCGAGGACCAGGGTGCCGAAGCCCGCCACGCTGTACGGGACGTCGCCGTGGACGGACGCGCTCACACACCGTCGGCCCGTCACGGCCACCGGCACGATGTCGCTGGTGTCGGCGGCGCGCGTCGCGCGGCGCTGGAGCCGCCAGGCGCACAGGGCGGCCAGCGCGAACGACGGCGGGACGGCACACCCGGTGACCGTGAACGCGTTCCCGATCCCGCTGCCCACCAGGCCGGCGGTGAATCCGACGACGGCCACCAGCGTGAGGGCCAGCGGCCAGATCAGGTACCGCATGGGCGCCATGTGCGTCGTGGTCCGGGAGCGGTAGCGGTACCACCAGGCGGCGTACAGCAGGACGAGACCGAAGGGCACGGCCAGCAGGCCGAAGGCCACCGGGAGGCGCCAGTCCTCGGAGGGCGACTCCTTGGTCTCCTGGGCGGCCCCGCCGAAGCGCACCGTGCGGATCTCGCCGCGCCAGTACACGAGGGTCACCTCGTCGCCCGGACGCACGGCGGAGTGCACCGGCTTCGCGCCGCTCATGTGGATGCGGTGCACCGCGTCCGCGCCCGGCGCCGCGTCCCGTTCGCCGGCGGTCAGCCAGTAGCGCATGCCCCGCCCGCTCGACACCTTCTCCGTGGTCCGCACCGTCGCCGGAACCGCCGTCGTGCACGAGGCCGACCGGGGCTGCCCGGCCCGGCACGCGGGCGCGGAGGCGTAGGCGTCCACGTCCGCGACCGTTCCCGGAACCAGCGCGAACAGCACCGCCCCGGCCAGCAGGCACAGCAGCCCCACGCACGCGGGCGCCAGTAGCCTCCAGCGCTCCGGTGCCCCCGGCCCGCCGCTCGTCGTCGTATCCATTCCGGCCCCCGTCCCTCCCGGCCCCCCGGCCGTCCCACCGCACCGTCCACCCGCATTCTGCCCGGCGGCCGCTCCCGGCCAGGGCCCCCCTGAGACCCGCCCGGTAGAGTGTGCGAGTCGTCATCATGCCCGTTCAGGGGGAAGCCGGTGCGAATCCGGCACTGACCACGCAGCCGTGAACCGCCGCCCAGCGGAAGTCGGAATGCCCTGTCCGTGTCGTGACCGGCTCGCGTCGTCGGGAACCCCCGGCGGCCGGCACCGTCGAGGTATACGGAGCCGGAGCCTGGTGCCTGTGTGTGCCTGTGCCCGGTTCCCCCAGGAGAGGCCCCCGCCGCCATGACCGTACGCCGCAGCGCAGTCGCGCTCGCCGCCACCGCCACCGTGCTCTGTGCGGCCGCAGCACCGGCCGCCGTCGCCGCGCCGTCCCCCTCCCCCTCCGTGGCGCTGCCCTCGGGCCTCTACGGCACGAAGGACCCGACGTACGACGGGGTGTGGCGGCAGTCGCTGGCGTTCCTCGCGCAGCGCACCGCGGGTGTCACGCCCGCCGCGAAGGCGGTGGACTGGCTGACCGGCCAGCAGTGCGACAGCGGCGCGTTCCCCGCGTACCGGGCGGACGCCTCCGCGCCCTGCACCGACAAGACGATGGTCGACACCAACGCGACGGCGGCCGCGGTCCAGGCGCTGCGCGACGTCGGCGGCCACCAGGACGCCGTCGCGAACGCCGTCAGCTGGCTCAAGTCCGTCCAGAACAAGGACGGCGGCTGGGGCTACACCGCGGGCAGCCCCAGCGACGCGAACTCCACCTCCATCGTGATCGGCGCCCTCGCGCGGGCCGGCGAGAAGCTCGGGGACGTGACGACGGACGGCGGCCGGACCCCGTACGCCGCGCTGCTCACCTTCGCCATCCCCTGCGGCGGTAAGGACGGCGGCGCCTTCGCCTACCAGCCCGACAAGGACGGCGAGCTCGCCGCCAACGCCGACGCCACCGCGGCCGGAGTCCTCGGCGCGCTCGGCAAGGGGCTCGTCGTCGGGAACAACGCGGCGGTCAAGGACCCCACCTGCCACAAGGGCTCCGCGCTCGAACCCGAGCAGGCCGCGCAGAACGGCGCCTCCTACCTCGCCGCCACCCTCGCGAAGAGCGGCCACCTCGACTCGGCGCCGATGCCCGGCGCGCAGGACAGCGCCCCGCAGCCCGACTACGGCAACACCGCCGACGCGGTCGTCGCCCTGTCCGCGTCCGGCCACAAGGACAAGGCCGCCGCCTCCGTCGCCTGGCTGGAGAAGAACTCCGCCGACTGGGCGAAGGAGAACGGCCCCGCCGCCTACGCCCAGCTGATCCTGGCCGCCCACGCGACCGGCGCCGACCTCCGCGACTTCGGCGGCGCCGACCTGGTCGCCCAGCTGAACGCCACCGGCCCCGAGCCGGCCGCCGTGAAGAAGCCGAAGGCGGCCGCCACGGAGGACGAGGAGAAGAAGGACAGCGGCGACGGCGACGGCATCGGCGGCCTCTGGTGGTTCGTCGGGATCGGCCTCGCCGTCGGCGCGGGCGTCGGCTTCCTGATCAGTGGCCGCCGCAAGAACCAGCAGCTGTGAGGAACGTCGTCAGGACCGCCGCGCTCCTGGCCGCCTGCGCCGTGCCGGCCGTGCTCGGCTCGGGCACGGCGCAGGCGGCCGGCTACCGCTACTGGTCGTTCTGGGAGGGCTCGGCGAGCGGCTGGACGTACGCCACCCAGGGGCCGTCCCTCGTGCGGCCCGGCGACGGCTCGGTGCAGGGCTTCCGGTTCGCCGTGAGCGCGGACTCCCAGGACGCGTCGAAGCCCCGCCGCGCCCCCGACTTCGCGAAGATCTGCGCGGACACCCCGGCGAAGGACGGCAGCAAGCGCGTCGCGCTCGTCATCGACCCCGGCGTCGCGGCGGACGCGCCGGACGGCGAGACCCCGCCCGCGCTGCGCACCGCCTGCGCGCGTGTCCCGGGGGACGCGAGCAGCGCGGAGGCGCTGGCCTCGGTCGCCGAGCCGCTGCGCTACGACACGAGCGCGATGCTCTGCGCGATCTCCGGCTACCCGGCCACCGGCTGCGGCGAGCAGACCTCCCACGACGGGAACGGCGGCTCGGACTCCGGCGGCAGCCGGGCGCCCACCTCGGCGTCCGCCGCCGGTTCCTCCTCCGGCAACGGCGGCGGTCCGTCCGCCGGGGTCCTCGTCGGGATCGGCGCCGTCCTGCTCCTCGGCATCGCCGCAGTCGCGCAGGCCCGCCGCCGCCGCGGATGACCGGCCCGACGGCCGGCCGCACGGACACCGCGCCGGCCCGGCTCCCCGCCTGGCGTGCCCCCGCAGCAACCCGCAGCAACGCGCTGCCGGCCGGGGCCTGGTGGCTGTGGGCGCTCGGGCTGGCCACCGCCGCGTCCCGGACCACCAACCCGCTGCTGCTCGGCCTGCTGATCGGGGTCGCGGGATACGTGGTGGCCGCGCGCCGCACCGACGCACCGTGGGCCCGGTCCTACGGGATGTTCATCCGCATCGGGCTGTTCGTCATCGCGGTGCGGCTGCTCTTCTCCGCTTTCCTGGGCTCCCCGATCCCCGGCACGCACGTCGTGTTCACGCTGCCCGAGGCGCCGCTGCCGGACTGGGCGAAGGGCGTCCGGATCGGCGGCCGGGTCACCGCCGAGCAGCTGCTGTTCGCGCTGTACGACGGGGCGAAGCTGGCGACCCTGCTGATCTGCGTCGGAGCGGCGAACTCCCTCGCCAACCCGGCCCGGCTCCTGAAGTCGCTGCCCGGCGCGCTGTACGAGGCCGGGGTCGCCGTCGTCGTCGCGATGACGTTCGCGCCGAACATGGTGGCCGACGTGCTGCGGCTGCGGACCGCCCGGCGGCTGCGCGGCCGTCCGACCGGCGGGGTGCGGGCGGTGCTCCAGATCGGGCTGCCCGTCCTGGAGGGCGCCCTTGAGCGGTCGGTCGCGGTGGCGGCGTCGATGGACGCGCGCGGCTACGGGCGGACCGCCCGGGTCCCGGCCGCCGTCCGGCACACCACGAACGTCCTCACGCTCGGCGGGCTGCTCGGCGTGTGCGCGGGTACGTACGGGCTGCTCGCCGCGCAGGGCGCGGTGTACGGGCTGCCCGTGCTGGTCGCCGGTCTCGTCGCCGCGACGGCCGGGCTGCGCCTGGGCGGGGCGCGTTCGGTGCGGACCCGCTACCGGCCCGACCGGTGGGGGGCGCGGGCCTGGCTGGTCGCGGGGTCGGGCGTCGCGGTCGCCGCGGCGATGATCTGGGCCGGGAGCGCCGGTCCCGCGGCACTGCACCCCGGGGTCGTACCGCTGACCGCTCCCGTGCTGCCGCTGTGGCCCGCGGCCGCCGTGCTGCTCGGGCTGCTGCCGGCGGTGGCCGCGCCCGTCCCGCCCTCCCCCAAAGGCTTCGAGGAGCAGGTGTGATCCGGTTCGACGATGTTTCGGTGCGGTACGAGGGCGTGGAGCGCCCCACCCTGTCGGGGGTCGACCTGACGGTCCCGGAAGGCGAACTGGTACTGCTCGTCGGTCCTTCCGGGGTCGGCAAGTCGACACTGCTGGGTGCCGTCTCGGGGCTGGTGCCGCACTTCACGGGCGGCCGGCTGTCCGGCCGGGTCACCGTGGACGGGCGGGACACCCGCACGCACAAGCCCCGGGAGCTGGCCGATCTGGTCGGCACGGTGGGCCAGGACCCGCTGTCGCACTTCGTGACGGACACGGTCGAGGACGAGCTGGCCTACGGCATGGAGTCGCTGGGCCTGGCCCCGGACGTGATGCGGCGGCGGGTCGAGGAGACCTTGGACCTGCTGGGGCTGGCCGGGCTGCGCGACCGCCCGATCGCCACCCTCTCCGGCGGCCAGCAGCAGCGGGTCGCGATCGGCTCGGTCCTCACCCCGCACCCCCGGGTCCTGGTGCTGGACGAGCCGACGTCCGCGCTGGACCCCGCGGCGGCCGAGGAGGTCCTCGCGGTGCTCCAGCGGCTCGTCCACGACCTGGGCACGACGGTCCTGATGGCGGAACACCGGCTGGAGCGCGTGGTGCAGTACGCGGACCAGGTCGTCCTGCTGCCTTCGCCGGGCGCCGCCCCGGTGATGGGGGCGCCCGCCGACGTCATGGCGGTCTCCCCGGTGTACCCGCCGGTCGTCGCGCTCGGGCGGCTCGCCGGCTGGCAGCCGCTGCCGCTCTCGGTCCGGGACGCCCGGCGGCGGGCTTCGGGGATGCGGGAGCGGCTGGCTGGTGTGGTGCCGCAGCCCGTCGGCGGTGTCGTGGATCAGAGGCTCCTTGCGCCGCCGCCCCTCGCGCCCGCGCCGCGCCGGGGCCCGCTCGCCAGGTTGTTCGGCCGCGCCCCGCAGGAGGCCCCGGCTCCGGAGCCCGTCGGCGGCGACGCGGCGGCCCGGGTCGAGCGGCTCGGGGTGCGGCGCGGCCGGATCGAGGCGCTGCGCCGGGTGTCGCTGGCCGTGGGCCCCGGCGAGACCGTGGCGCTGATGGGCCGCAACGGCGCCGGGAAGTCCACCCTGCTCGGCGCCCTCGTCGGCATGGTCGAGCCCACCTCCGGCACCGTTCTGACCGGCGGACGCACCCCGCACCGCACCCCGCCGCGCGAGATGGTGCGCCGGGTCGGCCTCGTACCGCAGGAGCCGCGCGATCTGCTGTACGCGGACACGGTCGCCGCCGAGTGCGCGGCGGCCGACGCCGACGCGGGGGCCGAGCCGGGCAACTGCCGGGCGCTGGTCTCCGAGCTGCTGCCCGGGGTGGCGGACGACACCCACCCCCGCGATCTGTCCGAGGGGCAGCGCCTCGCGCTGGCCCTCGCCCTCGTGCTCACCGCCCGGCCCCCGCTGCTGCTCCTGGACGAGCCGACCCGGGGCCTGGACTACGCGGCGAAGGCCCGGCTCGTCGGGGTGCTGCGCGCGCTGGCCGCCGATGGCCACGCCATCGTGCTGGCCACCCATGATGTGGAGCTGGCCGCCGAGCTGGCCCACCGGGTGGTGATCCTCGCCGACGGGGAGGTCGTCGCGGACGGGCCGACCGCCGAGGTCGTGGTGTCGTCGCCCGCGTTCGCCCCGCAGACGGCGAAGGTCCTCGCCCCGCAGGAATGGCTCACCGTCTCCCAGGTGCGCGCGGCGCTCGGAGGTGGCGTGTGAGCGGCGCGAAGGGGCTCGGCGGCGGCCCGGTCCGGCTCGGGCCGCGTGCCGTCGCCGCGCTGGTGCTGATCAGCGCCATCGGGGTGGTGGCCTTCGGCTGGCCGCTGCTGGCGGGCCCGGACTCGGGGCTCGCGCACGCGCAGGACGCGCCGTGGCTGTTCGCCGCGCTGCTGCCGCTGCTGGTCGGGGTGGTGGTCGCGATGATCGCGGACGCCGGGCTCGACGCGAAGGCGGTGGCGATGCTGGGGGTGCTGGCGGCGGTCGGCGCGGCGCTGCGCCCGCTGGGGGCGGGGACGGCGGGGCTTGAGCCGATGTTCTTCCTGATGGTGCTGAGCGGCCGGGTGCTGGGGCCGGGCTTCGGCTTCGTGCTCGGTTCCGTGACGATGTTCGCCTCGGCGCTGCTGACCGGCGGGGTGGGGCCGTGGATGCCGTTCCAGATGCTGTCGATGAGCTGGTTCGCAATGGGCGCGGGGCTGCTGCCGGGCCCGGACCGGCTGCGCGGGCGCGGCGAGCTGTGGATGCTCGCGGCGTACGGGGCGGTGGCGTCGTTCGCGTACGGAACGATCATGAATCTGTACGGGTGGACGATCGTGCCGGGCCTCGCCTCGGGCATCTCCTTCCATCCCGGCGGGCCGCTGGGCGAGAACCTGGTCCGGTTCCTGGTGTACTGCGCGACGACGTCGCTGGGCTGGGACCTGGGCCGGGCCGTGCTCACCGTCGTCCTGACGCTGACGGTCGGGGCGCCGCTGCTGAAGGCGCTGCGGCGGGCCACCAGGCGGGCCGCCTTCGAGGCCCAGGTCACATTCGACGCCCGTGGCGAGTGAGGGCACCCACAGGACTTTGGTCCCGTACGAAGCGGGATAGGAGACGCACGGGCGGCCCGTGGGACCGGCCCCGACCCCTCCGACCTGCTATGGAGCGGTTTGGGATGGTTCGGGACCTTCGGTCCGGGGTGCGAGGCGGGGTCGTACCGGGGGTCATTGCCACGGCCGATCGGCGCCGCTAAGACTGGAACCCGTCGCCGAGCACCGCAGGGTCCATCGATCGGATCGCGGTCAACGAGCGCCGGTCCACGCAGGATTCGGACCGAGCCCGCGACTCCCCCGTCCCCGACGTTAGGTTCCCTGTGTCGTTCGCCCGCAACATCCTCGCCCAGCCCCGCACCGCCCGTCGCAAGACCGTCGTCGCCGGCGCCGCCGTACTGCTCGGCGCCACCGGCCTGGGCCTGGGTGTCTCCCCGGCCATGGCGGCCCCGTCCGCCGCGCCGACGTCCGCCGCCGCGAGCGCTCAGGACACGGCGAAGCAGATGATCGGTGACGACGCCCAGTTCCAGTGCTTCAGCAACATCGTCAGCCACGAGAGCGGCTGGAACCCGAGCGCGACCAACGCCTCATCCGGTGCCTACGGCCTGGTCCAGGCGCTGCCCGGTTCGAAGATGGCGTCCGCCGGTTCCGACTGGAAGACCAACCCCGGCACCCAGATCAAGTGGGGCATGGACTACATGAACTCCCGCTACGGCAGCCCCTGCGCCGCCTGGTCCTTCTGGCAGGCCAACAGCTGGTACTGAGCCGGCCCGGCCGTCCAGTGAGCAACGGAGCCCCGACCGCACCGCGGCCGGGGCTCCGGCGCGTCCGGACGCGGTCAGCCGCGCGCCGCCAGCCTGTCGAACCAGCGCACGATCCGCGGGCCCGACGTCAGGTAGGTCTCGTTGTGACCGGTCTCACCCTGGTCGATGACCGGCGCCTTCACGCCCCGCTTCGCCAGATCGGCCGCGCAGCTGCGGGCGTTGGCGATGGGTACGTCGGTGTCGCCCGACGAGGTGTAGAGGCGTACGGGGACGGCGGGCTTCCAGGCGCAGGTGCCGTCCTGGGCGCGGACCGCGGCGAGCAGGGCGCCGGTGGGGTGCTGGAGCTTGCGGTAGTAGTCGTCGGTGAGCAGTTCCTTCAGGGTCGCGGGGAGGGCGGGGATGATCTGCTCCTCGTAGTGGTGGGTGTCGAAGAGGTCGTCGACGATGCCCGCGTACGGCTCCCGGAACGCTTCGGAGGGGTCCTTCCACAGCGGGTGCAGCCGGTTCTGCGCGGTGAGGAAGTACGTCATGTAGAAGATGCCGCTGGTGTCGTTGACGCGGCCGTCGAAGAGGGCGGGCGTCTCGGCGTGCTCGATGTCGTACGGGCCGGAGACGGGGGCCAGGGCCCGCAGCCGGAAGTGCCGGTCGGCGCCGTCCTGGAGGGCCTTGCCCACGGCCATGGCGACCTGGCCGCCCTGCGAGAAGCCGCTCGCGTACACGTCGCCGGTGAGCGGCCGGCCCAGGTGCCGCGACGCGGTGCGCGAGGCGCGGAGCATGTCGATCGAGGCGCTGACGGCGGAGTCGGTGTCCATGTACGGGTGGCGGCCGGGCCCCTGGCCGAGGCCCAGGTAGTCCGGGGCGGCGACCGCGCGCCCGGCGGAGGCGTGCAGGTAGGGGGCGTAGCGGCCGAAGTCCTCGCCGACGGACGGCGCGTAGTCGCGGTGGGCCATCGTGCCGTGGGTGTCGGAGACGAGGTCGAGCCGGTGGCTGCCGCCCTGGGGCAGCACGAGGAGGCCGGTGGCGGTGGTGGGGCGGCCCTGCGGGGTGATCGTCGCGTAGCTGAGGCGGTAGGCGCGGACGCCGTGGCGGACGGTGTCCGCGCTCATGCCGGCCTCGCTGATGAAGGCGGCCACCTCGGCCCGGCCGAGGCGGGCGACGGGGGTGACCGCGAGGAGGGTCCCCCGCGCCTCGTGGCGGCCGGTGGTGGCGGACGCGGGGTCGTGGCCGGTCGCGGGCCGGGACGCGGCGGTGGCCGGCACCGTGCCCAGTGCGGCGAGGACCACCACGGTGGCCGCCGCGAGGAGGCGTCGGGCGCTGGGCTTCCGGGGCGAGTTGCTCGCGTTGTTGTTCATGTCCATGACGTTAGAAAAGGGGACGCGGCGCCGACATCCGCGTGAGCCCCCGGCCCGGGGTGCACTTGAGTGCACCCTTGGCCGGGGGCCACCCGCCGGACGCGCTTCAGAGCCGCTGGATGATCGTGCCGGTGGCCAGCGCGCCGCCCGCGCACATGGTGATCAGGGCGAACTCCTTGTCGGAGCGCTCCAGTTCGTGCAGGGCGGTGGTGATCAGCCGGGCCCCGGTGGCGCCGACCGGGTGGCCGAGCGCGATGGCGCCGCCGTTGACGTTGACCTTCGCGAGGCCGTCGAGGTCGTCCTCGAAGACCTGGGCCCAGCTCAGCACCACGGAGGCGAAGGCCTCGTTGATCTCGACCAGGTCGATGTCCTTGAGCGACATCCCGGCCTTGCCGAGCACCGCGCGGGTGGCGTCGACGGGTCCGTCGAGGTGGAAGTGCGGGTCGGAGCCGACGAGCGCCTGGGCCACGATCCGGGCCCGCGGTTTGAGCCCGAGGGCGCGGGCCATCCGCTTGGAGGACCACATGATCGCGCAGGCGCCGTCGGATATCTGGGAGGAGTTGCCGGCGGTGTGGACGGCGGTGGGCATCACCGGCTTGAGGCCGGCGAGCGCCTCCATCGTGGTGTCGCGCAGTCCCTCGTCATGGTCGACGAGCCGCCACATGCCCTGCCCGGCGGCCTGCTCCTCCTCGGTGGTCGGCACCTGGACGGCGTACGTCTCCCGTTTGAACCGCTCCTCGGCCCAGGCGGCGGCCGCCCGTTGCTGGGAGCGCAGGCCGAGCGCGTCCACGCGTTCGCGGGTGAGGCCGCGCCTGCGGGCGATGCGCTCGGCGGCCTCGAACTGGTTGGGCAGGTCGACGTTCCACTCGTCGGGCCAGGGCTTGCCGGGGCCGTGCTTGGAGCCGCTGCCCAGCGGCACCCGCGACATCGCCTCGACGCCGCAGCTGATGCCGACGTCGATCACCCCGGCCGCGATCATGTTGGCCACCATGTGCGAGGCCTGCTGCGAGGAGCCGCACTGGCAGTCGACGGTGGTCGCGGCCGTCTCGTACGGAAGTCCCACGGTGAGCCAGGCATTGCGTGCCGGGTTCATGGACTGTTCGCCGGCGTGGGTGACGGTGCCGCCGACGATCTGTTCGACGCAGTCGGCCTGGATGCCGGTCCGGCCGAGAAGTTCACGGTAGGTCTCACCCAGCAGATAGGCGGGGTGCAGATTGGCGAGCGCGCCTTGGCGCTTGCCGATGGGAGTGCGTACGGCTTCGACGATGACGGGTTCCGCGGCCATGAGCTCGTCCTCTCCTCGCGCTCCCGCGATGGCGTCCCGGCGCCCCACGGAAGGAACTAGTACGCGTTCTAGTTCTGCAAGCAGTCTTATGAGGCTTACCCCCGGTACGCAAGGGTCGTGCACCCACGGCAACGGCACAAGACGCCCCACAACCGACAGGAATCGGCCAGTCGCAGGGGCGCCCGGCGCAACAGATCGGGCCACGCCCCTTGTGAGTTGTAGAACTCGTTACTACCTTGCGGACATCTTCTGATGGGTCGTCAGCTGTGGGGTCGTCAGACGCCGTACGGCAACTCGCGGACCGACCCGGAGTCTTCGACCTGGAGCTGCCGATGCCCTGCCCCCATCTGCCCGAAGGGTTCGACTTCACCGACCCCGACCTGCTCCGATCCCGCGTCCCTCACCCGGAGTTCGCGCGCATGCGGGAGACCGCACCGGTCTGGTGGTGCGCCCAGCCCACCGGCATCTCCGGCTTCCAGGACGACGGCTACTGGGCGGTCACCCGGCACGCGGACGTCAAGTACGTGTCGACGCACCCCGAGTTGTTCTCCTCGAACCTCAACACCGCGGTCATCCGCTTCAACGAGTCGATCAGCCGCGACCAGATCGACGTCCAGAAGCTGATCATGCTGAACATGGACCCGCCCGAGCACACCCGGGTCCGCCAGATCGTCCAGCGCGGCTTCACCCCGCGCGCCGTACGCTCCTTGGAACAGGCCCTGCGGACGCGGGCGCGCTCGATCGTGGAGACGGCCCTCGCCTCGGCCGACGCGGACGGCTCGTTCGACTTCGTCACCAACATCGCCGTGGAACTGCCGCTCCAGGCCATCGCGGAGCTGATCGGCGTACCGCAGGACGACCGGGCCAAGATCTTCGACTGGTCCAACAAGATGGCCGCGTACGACGACCCGGAGTACGCGATCACGGAGGAGGTCGGCACCGAGGCGGCCATGGAGATCGTCTCGTACGCGATGAACCTGGCGGCCGCCCGCAAGGAGTGCCCGGCCCGGGACATCGTCTCCCAGCTCGTCGCGGCCGAGGGCGAGGGAAACCTCTCATCCGACGAGTTCGGCTTCTTCGTGATCCTGCTCGCGGTCGCCGGCAACGAGACCACGCGCAACGCGATCAGCCACGGCATGCACGCCTTCCTCACCCACCCCGAGCAGTGGGAGCTCTACAAGCGCGAGCGGCCGTCGACGACCGCGGAGGAGATCGTCCGCTGGGCGACCCCGGTGGTCTCCTTCCAGCGGACCGCCACCCAGGACACCGAGCTGGGCGGGCAGCGGATCAGGAAGGGCGACCGGGTCGGCCTGTTCTACTCATCGGCCAACAACGACCCCGAGGTCTTCGACCGCCCGGAGGACTTCGACATCACCCGCGACCCCAACCCGCACCTCGGCTTCGGCGGCGGCGGTCCGCACTTCTGCCTGGGCAAGTCCCTGGCCGTGATGGAGATCGACCTGATCTTCAACGCGATCGCGGACGTGCTCCCCACTCTGCGGCCGGCCGGCGACCCGCGGCGGCTGCGCTCGGCCTGGCTCAACGGCATCAAACAGCTCCAGGTGAGCACATCGGCCCGCTGAGAACGCGCTGAGGGCGGCCCGCGCCCCGGCGGCGGGCTGCGGCGGATGCTCACCGTGCCCGTCCGCGACCCGGTCATCATGGCCTCGCTGCTCGGCGTGACCCTGGACACCGGGCCCGCCCGCGACGCGATCGTGGCGTCCACGCCGGTGTCCATGGTCACCCTGTCCCTGGCCACCTGGGCGCTGGACCCGTGAGCCGTCCGCGTACCGCACGCGGGCGGCTACGGCTTTCCCGCCACCGCCTCGCCGTCCGCCTCCGCCTCCGCCTCCGGTGCCGGGGCGGGGGAAGGGACCGGCACCCGGGCCGCCTTCCCCGGTGCCACCCTCACGTCCGCCTCCGCCGCCTCCACTTCCGGTTCCGGTTGCGGTTCCGGTTCCGGTTTCCGCAGCCTCCGCGGCCCGGCGAGCACGTACGCGATGAGGAAGCCGAGCGCGACGACCGTCGCCCCGCCCACCGCGTCCAGCACCCAGTGGTTGGCGGTCGCGACGATCGCGGAGACCGTGAACAGCGGATGCAGCACCCCGAGCGCCTTCATCCACGTCTTCGGGGCGAGGAGCACGATGATCACCCCGCACCACAGGGACCAGCCGAAGTGCAGCGACGGCATCGCCGCGTACTGGTTGGTCATCGCCGTCAGCGCCCCGTAGTCCGGCTTGGCGAAGTCCTGGACCCCGTGGACCGTGTCGATGAAGCCGAGCCCCGGCATCAGCCTCGGCGGGGCCAGCGGGTAGAGCCAGAAGCCGACCAGGGCCAGGAGCGTGGCGAACCCGAGGGTGCTGCGGGCCCAGCGGTAGTCCGCGGGACGGCGTACGTAGAGCACGGCGAGGATCGCCAGCGGGACGATGAAGTGGAACGTCGAGTAGTAGTAGTCGAAGAAGTCCCGCAGCCGGGCGACCCCGGCGACCGCGTGGTTGACCCGGTGCTCGATGTCGATGTGCAGCCACTGCTCGATCGAGTGGATCTGCCGGCCGTGCCGCTCGGCGGTGGGCCGCCCCGCCGTCGCGGCCAGCCTGACATGCGCGTACGCCGAGTAGACGACGCGGATCAGCAGGAGTTCCAGGAGCAGGTTGGGACGGGTGAGGACGCGCCGCCACACCGGCAGCAGCGGCACCCGGCTCCAGCGCGCCGGGACGGGCGCCGCGTAGTCGGTGGGGACGGGCCGCTGCCAGTACGGGGAGGTGCGGGGCAGGAAGGGGGCGGCGCAGGCGGCGCCGAGCGCGGCGATCAGCAGCACGTTGTCGCGCACCGGGAACACCGCCTCGATGTTGGGCAGCAGCATCGCGCCCGGCAGGGTGGTCACGAGGACCACGACGGCCGGCCACACCAGCCGGTCGGACGCCCGCCGCCCGGCCCGGCCGACCACGGCGAACAGCACCCACAGCAGCTGGTGCTGCCAGGCGGTCGGCGACACGGCGACCGCCACGCAGCCGGTCACGGCCACGGCGAGCAGGAGCTGCCCGTCGCGGGCGTACCGCACGGCGCGGCGCAGGCCGAGGACGCAGACGGCGGCGGCCAGCGCCAGGAAGAGCGCGATCTCCACCGGTCCCGCGAGGCCCAGGCGCAGCAGCGCGCCGTGCAGGGACTGGTTGGCGAGGCTGTCCGCCTGGTCACCGAGGCCGGCCCCGGCGACATGGTGCACCCAGTACGTCCACGAGTCGTGCGGCATCGCGGCCCAGGCCAGGGCCGTGCAGGCGGCGAACGCGGCGCCGCCGGTCAGGGCGGCCCGGCGTCTGCCGGTCAGCCAGAGCAGGACGGCGAACAGGAGCACGGTCGGCTGGAGGGCCGCGGCCACCCCGATGAGCACGCCCGCCTTGCGTTCGCCCCGGACGGCGAAGAGGCCGACGAGGACCAGGAGGACGGGCAGGATGCTGACCTGGCCGAGGTGGAGGGCGTTGCGCACCGGCAGCGAGAGCATGAGCAGGCTGATCGCGACGGGCGCGGCGAGCAGGGCGGTGCGCCGGCCCACGGGCTTCGGCAGGGCGCGGGCCGCGACGAGGCCGAGGGCGGCGACGAGCAGCAGCGAGCCGAAGGTCCAGGCGACGCCGAGGCTCTGCTCCGCGGTGCGGGTCAGCGGCTTGAGGACGAGGCCGGCGAAGGGGGTGCCGCTGAACCGGTCGGTGTCGTAGAGCGAGCCGGTCACATGGAGCACACCGTTCTCACCGATCCAGGTCTCCAGATCGGTGAGCCGTTCGCCCGGCGGCTGCCGCAGCACCACCGCCATCTGCCGGACCGCCAGTGCGGCCACGACCAGCCAGAGCACCGCCCGTGCCGTGCCGGTCCTCGCTCCCCCCGTCGCGCTTGCGCTCCCACTCTGCTCCGCGTTCGCCACCCTGCGCCGACCCTCCCAAGGTCTGTCGCCGGGCCAGTTGTCCGGCATGTGTGAAACCTTCGCATTGTGCTCTGAGGTAGACCCAATCAACCCGCTCTTCGCCTGACTGTCATCCCGCTTTGTCCGAAAGACTGCCCGGTCGGCCGTTTCGGATGCCGGCCGGGGGTCCGGAACCGGCCGGAGTCCGCGCACGTCTGAGCCCGTGATCGGCACCGACGGGGGAGGACCGGAACATGCGGCGCACGGGGAGAGAACGAGGGGCGGGGAGCGGGGCACGCGGTTGGGCGGCCCGTGCGCTCTCCCTGGCCCTGATGCTGGTGTCGCTGCAACTGGGCTCCCTGATCGCACCTGCGTACGCCTGCGGCTGCGGGGCGATGGTCGTGCACCGCGACAGCGAGGTGGCGGTCGACCGGGAAACCTCGGCGGTCGGCTGGGACGGCACCACCGAGCAGATCGTGATGCGGCTGACCGTCCGGGGGAACGCGCCGGACGCCGCCTGGATCATGCCGGTGCCGCACCGCGCCACGGTCGAGCTGGGTGACGCGGCCCTCTTCTCCGAGCTGAAGGCGATCACCGCGCCGGTCACCGAGGAGCGGCACCACTTCTGGCCGCGCGACAAGGACTGGCCGTTCGGCGGCTCCGGCAACGCGTCCGGCGACGGGGCCCCCGCGCCATCGGCCGCCGCGCCGGTCGATGTGGTGGGCCGGGAGCGGCTCGGGCCGTTCGACGTGGCCCGGCTCGCGGCGACCGACCCGGCGGCGCTGGAGGGCTGGCTGAAGGAGAACGGCTTCGAGCTGCCGGACCGTCTGGCCACCGCCCTGACCCCGTACGTGGAGCAGAAGTGGGAGTACGTGGCGGTGCGCCTCGCGCCCCAGGAGCAGGGCTCGCGGCTGAGCGGCACGCTCGACCCGCTGCGGCTGCGGTTCGCCAGTGACCGGCTGGTCTACCCGATGCGCCTGTCCCGGCTCGCCGCCACTCCGCAGTCGCTGGACCTGTATGTGCTGGCCGACCACCGCATGGAGCCGCGCGGCGCGATCGGCGGGCGGCCCCCGAAGGTCGCCTACGCGGGCCGGGTGGACCCGGCGAAGGAGCCGTACGAGGCGCTGGCGGCCGTCACGGGCGGCAAGCCGGTCTTCCTGACGGCGATCGGCCAGTACTTCCCGTCGCCCGAGCGGATCGACGGCGACCACGAGCTGCGGGCGACCGCGGACGACACCCCGTACCGGACCGTGGTGTACCGGGACGAGCTGCTGACCGTGGGCGGCGTGCCGGCCTGGCTGCTGACGCTGCTCGGCGCGGCCGTGGTGGTGGTCGTGGCACTGCTGCTGGTGGTGCGGGCCCGGCGGCGGCGCCCGGTGCCGCCCCCGCCGCCGGTCTTCGCTCCGCCGCCGCTGCGGTGAGGGCGGGGGCGGGCCCCGGAGCCCGTAGCGCGGTCGTCAGAATGAACCCATGACCTGGACCGTGACGCCCGAGCCCTTCGACTCCGCGGACGCCGCCCAGCTGCGGTGGGAGTACTACGCGGAGGTGGCCGGCCGCTACTGGGACCGTCCGGCGACGGCCGAGGAGATCGAGGACGGGCTCACCGGGGACGGCGCCGAGCTGCTCACGGCCCCGACGGGTGACTTCGTGGTCGGCCGCTTCGGGGGCCGGGCCGCGGCCTGCGCGGGCCTGGTCCTGGTGGACGCCGACGTCGCGGAGCTGACCCGGGTGTTCGTACGCCCGGAGTTCCGGGGCACGGGCGGCGGTGGGCTGCTGCTCGCCGCGGTGGAGTCCCGGGCGCGGGCGATGGGGCTGAGCCGGCTGCGCCTGGACACCCGTCACGACCTGGTCGAGGCGCGCGGCCTGTACGCGAAGCACGGCTACCGCGAGGTCCCGGCCTTCCACCGGCGCGCGTACGCCGAGCACTGGTTCGTCAAGGAGCTGCGGGCGTCGCCCGCCTCCTGACCCCGGCGCCTACTCCCCGCGGCGCGGGTGGCCGGCCGCGTGGTCGCGTTTCGGCTCCGGGCTGTGCGGGCGCTCCTTGCTCGAACCGCTCGTCTCCGCCGTCAGCTCGGAGATCAGCGCGACCAGGTCGGTCGGCCGGTCCGGCCCCCACCAGTCGCCGAGCAGCTCGGCGAGCGAGTCCTCGCGGGCCTGCGAGAGCTTCACCACCGCCTCCGCGCCCGGTTCGGTCAGCACCATCTGCACCCCGACCCGCCGGACGAGGCCGCGTCCCTCCAGCTGCCGGGCCGCCTCGTTGATCACCCGCAGCGGTACGGGGGCCACCTCGGCGAGCCGGGCGGGCTCGACGGTGCCGTGCCGTTTGATGCGCAGCAGCATCCAGCTGGCGGCCGGCAGCAGGTCGAACCCCGCCCGCTCGGTGATCTTGACGTAGACCTCGCGCCGCCCCTCCCGGGTGGCCAGGACGGACAGGGCCCGCGCGCACTCGTCGTACGAGGACCGCTCGACCGGGTTCGACGCCAGGGTCTCGCTCGTGTCGGGCGCCGTCACCGAACCGCGCAGCTTGTCCTCCTTGAGGAACCAGGCGACGAGGAAGGCGACCAGGACGACGGGTGCCGCGTACAGGAACACGTCGGTGATCGACGTCGAGTACGCCTGGAGGACGGGCCCGCGCAGGGCCGGCGGCAGCTGGCCGAGGGCGCGCGGGTCGGCGGCCAGGCTCTTCGCGTCGACCCCGGGCGGCATCGACCGGCCGGCGAGCGCCGCGTTGAGTTTGTCGGTGAGCCGGTTGGTGAAGATGGTGCCGAAGATCGCAACGCCGAACGAGGCGCCGATGGACCGGAAGAAGGTCGCGCCGGAGGTCGCCACGCCGAGGTCCTGGTAGGAGACGGCGTTCTGCACGACGAGGACGAGGACCTGCATCACCAGGCCGAGCCCGGCACCGAAGACGAAGAAGTAGGCGCTCATCTCCCAGGTGCCGCTGGACACCGTGAGCCGGTGCAGGAGCAGCAGGCCGATGGCGGTGATGCCGGTGCCGGCGATCGGGAACACCTTCCAGCGGCCCGTCCGGCTGACGATCTGACCGGACCCGGTCGAGGTGAGGAGCAGCCCGAACACCATGGGAAGCATGTGGACGCCGGACATCGTCGGGGTGATGCCGTGCACCACCTGGAGGAAGGTCGGCAGATAGGTCATCGCGCCGAACATCGCGAAGCCGATGACGAAGCTGATCACGGCGACGAGGCTGAAGGTCCTGATCCGGAACAGCTTCAGCGGCAGGACCGGTTCGACGGCCCGCCGCTCCACGTACACGAAGACGGCCAGGAGCAGCACGGCCAGCACCGCGAGGCCGATGATCTGGCCCGAGCCCCAGGGCCAGGTGGTACCGCCGAGTGAGGCGACGAGGACCAGGCAGGTGGCGACCGAGGCGATGAGGAAGGTGCCGAGGTAGTCGATGGTGTGCTTCGTCCGGCGGACCGGGATGTGCAGCACGGCGGCGATCACGACGAGGGCGACGACCCCGATGGGGAGGTTGATGTAGAAGACCCAGCGCCAGCTGAGGTGCTGGGTGAAGAAGCCGCCGAGCAGCGGGCCGAGGACGCTCGTCGCGCCGAACACGGCCCCGAAGAGCCCCTGGTACTTGCCGCGTTCGCGCGGCGGGACGATGTCACCGACGATCGCCATGGACAGCACGATCAGACCGCCGCCGCCGAGCCCCTGGAGGGCACGGAAGCCGATCAGCTGCGGCATGTTCTGGGCGACGCCGCAGAGCGCGGAGCCGATCAGGAAGATGACGATCGCGGCCTGGAACAGTTTTTTGCGGCCGTACTGGTCGCCGAGCTTGCCCCAGAGGGGGGTCGCGGCGGTGGAGGCCAGCAGATAGGCGGTGACCACCCACGACAGGTGTTCGAGCCCGCCGAGGTCGCTGACGATGGTGGGCAGCGCGGTGGAGACGATGGTCTGGTCGAGCGCGGCGAGCAGCATGCCGAGAAGCAGTGCGCCGATCGCCACCAGAACCGAGCGCGTGGAGCGGTCCCCGCCGGGGGCCTGGGCCGTGGGGCTCAGCTGCTGGGCCATGAAACATCTCCTCGGATGATCCGTTACACCCCCATCCTGTCTGTTTCACACCGTTATGGCCTGCCGGGGACCCGCATGATTGGGCTTCTCGGCGGCGGGCTGCATAATCGCAACCATTCAAGGGGAGGGGACCCACCATGGCCGGACATATATGCCCGGAGTGCGGTACGGACAGCAGACCGGGCACCGGTCCCGGCTGCGCCTGCGCACCGCGGTACGCCACCGACCGGGAGCGGGCCGCCGAACAGCAGCGCATCACCGAGGCGCACCACGCCGGCCGGTCGGCGGAGATGGCGGCGGCGGAGGACTTCGACCCGCTGCGCATCCGCCCGTACGTGACCCTGGGCGGCGACACCGCGGCGGCGCCCGCACCCGCCGCCCCGGACGGCGCGCACACCCCGGACAGCGCGCACGCCCCGGACGGCAGCGCGTACCCACCGGGCACCCCGCACACCCCGGGCACCTCGCACGACCCCGACAGCGCGCACCGCCCGGACGGCGCGCACGACCCGGACAGCGCGCACGGCCCGGACGGCGCGCACGACCCGGACAGCGCGCACGGCCCCGGCACCCCGCACGGCTACGGGCCCGGTGGCCCCGAGGGCGACGCCGCCACCACGATGCCGCTCTTCCTCGGCCCCGCGCCGGACGCGAAGGACCCGGCGGGGGACGCGCCCACCGGCATCCTGCTCGCCGGCCAGGACCCCGTCTCGCCGCGCCGCCGCAAGCCCTTCGCCGCCCTGGTCGCGGGGGCGGCCGTGGTCACGGTGGTCGGCACGGCCGCGTTCATCGGCGGACTGTTCAACGGGGACGACAAGGGGGAGGTGGACCTCGACCAGGCCCTGCCCTCCACGGTGGCCAGCCTGCCCGACGAGAGCGCCGAGCCCGAGCCGTCCACCACGTCGTCCGCCTCCGCCCCGCCGTCCCGCTCGCCCTCCCCCTCCGCGTCCTCCTCCGCCTCCGCCTCGGCGCCCGCGTCCCCCTCGGCGACCGCCTCCGCGTCCCGCTCCGCCACGGCCTCGGCGACGGCGCCCGGCGCGGGCGCCCCCTCGTCCCCGGCGGCGCCCACGGAGAGCAACGGCCCCACGGAGGGCGTGGCACCGCCTCCCGAGCCGCCCGGCGACTCCTCGACGCTGCGGCGCGGCGACCGGGGCCCGGAGGTGGCCGAGCTGCAGAACCGGCTCCGCGAGGTCTGGGTGTACAACGGCCCCGTCGACTCCGACTACTCGGACCGCACGGAGCAGGCCGTACGCGAGCTCCAGAGCTGGTGGAACATCACGGACGACCCGGGAGGGGTCTACGGCCCGAGCACCCGGCGCGCTCTTGAGGCGCGCACGACAGGGCAGGGCCGCCGCTGACCCGCGCCGACCTGCGCGGAAGACCCCGGCACCCGGAGCCGCACACCTCCGGGGCCGGGGTGATTCGCTTTCATCGGCCCGTTTTTGTATCGTGGAGGAACAAAGTGGCCTCCGCGCGCACACCCTGACCGGCGGGCGGGGGCCGCTTGATCTCTTCCCGCGCCGCTCCCCCGGCGGCGTTCGCTTCCCCGTTCTGGAGCCCGCCCATGCCGGCCACCGCCCTCACCGCCCGCTGCCTCCTGCTCGACATGGACGGCACCCTGGTGAATTCCGATGCCGTCGTGGAGCGCTGCTGGCGACGCTGGGCCCTGCGGCACGGGCTGGACCCGGAAGAGGCGTTGAAGGTCGTCCACGGCCGGCAGGGGTACGCCACGATGGCGGTCCTGCTGCCCGAGCGCCCGATGGAGCAGAACCACGCGGACAACCGGGTGATGCTCGCCGAGGAGACCGCCGACACCGACGGCGTGGTCCCGGTCGGCGGCGCCCCGGCCTTCATGGACGCCATCGCCGGCCTTCCGCACGCCCTGGTCACCTCGGCCGACCTGGCGCTGGCGACGGCCCGGATGGGCGCGGCCGGTCTGCGGATGCCCGACTTCCGCGTCACCGCCGAGAGCGTCGGAGCCAGCAAGCCGGACCCGGAGGGCTTCCTCAAGGGCGCCGCCGGACTCGGCTTCACGGCGGCCGACTGCGTCGTCTTCGAGGACTCCGAGGCGGGCATCGCCGCCGGCCGGGCGGCCGGTATGCGCGTCGTGGGCGTCGGCCCGCGCGCGGCGGCCCTCTCCCCCGACGCCCACGTCGACGATCTGACCCACCTCCGCGTGGAGGCGGCGGCGGACGGCGCGATCACCCTGCGCTTCGACGCCCGGTAGCCCCCGGCCGGGGTTCCCGCACCCCACCGCACACCCACACCGCGAACAGCCGTACGGCCCTCACCCACTCCGGGTGAGGGCCGTACGCGTGTGACCCCTCGCAGGCCGGCACCCTTGCCCCGCCCCGAAACTGGCAATCCCTCAGCTCCCCGCGCCCGCGCGCACGGCCGGGCACGCCCCCCGTACGGCGAACCCCTTTGTCAGACCCCTTGATGTGACGTGCCCATGTCGCCACTCTGTTACCTGGCGCCCACCCCGCGGAAACCCGGCGCCGCCACGATGGCCGGGCCGTTCCGGACAGCCCGCCCACCAGCCCCCCACATCAAGGGAGTTCGCATGTCAGGTATCTACGCGCGTCGCATAGCCGTACTCACCGCGTCCGCCGCCCTCGCGGCCACCACCGGCCTGCTCACCGCCCCCAGCGCCCAGGCCGCCATGCCCACCCCGATCGCCGCGTCCACCGCCCGCACGTATCTGAGCCAGCTGACCGTCCAGGCCGAAGGCTCGTCCAGCGGTTACAGCCGGGACAAGTTCCCGCACTGGATCACCCAGTCGGGGACGTGCAACACCCGCGAGGTCGTTCTGAAGCGGGACGGTACGAACGTCACGCAGGACTCCAGCTGCGCGGCCACCAGCGGCAAGTGGTACTCGGAGTACGACGGCGCCACCTGGACCGCCGCCTCCGATGTGGACATCGACCACATGGTCCCGCTCGCCGAGGCCTGGCGCTCCGGCGCCTCCAGCTGGACCAACGCCCAACGGCAGGCGTACGCGAATGACTTGACGCGCCCACAGCTGATCGCGGTCACAGACAACGTCAACCAGTCCAAGGGCGACAAGGACCCGGCCAAGTGGATGCCGCCGCGCGCCGCTTACAAGTGCACATATGTGCGCGCCTGGATTCATGTGAAGCACTACTACAAGCTGACGGTCGACTCGGCGGAGAAGACAGCCCTGCAAGCCGCGCTCAAGGGCTGCTGAAACCCCCACGTCGGTGGCCCCACCGGCCGACGCCCGCAGGCCGGGCCGGCCGGTGGGGCCACCGACGTGTTTTCGGCCTACTACGGATGTCCATGACAAGCCCTCGCGCGAACCGGCCACCGGACGACGGCCCGCGCACCCCTCAACAGCCCCCGGGAGGCCCGGAACTCCACCGGTACTCCAGCGAAAGAAAGGGCGTGCCATGGTCGGGGCGTCGCGCCGCGACACGGACCCCCATGGCCGGAAAGCTGCGCCGTCAATGGTTCAGGCCAAGTAAAGGAAAGAAGGTGCCCAGTTCGCGGCGGTATTGGCCCGCCCATTGACTCATGACAGGCCGTCGAATTTCAGCCAGTCGACAAAACGTTGAACTTGCAAGTATTGGTGAGGTCTACCTAATCTTTTGGGCTCAGTCGGTTCACGTCCCCACCAGACCGAAGGAGCTCCCCACCATGTCCGCACACCTGCATCGGGCCCAGCCCTATGCCCTCGCGCTCTTCCGAATCGTCGTCGGCCTGCTCTTCGCCTGCCACGGTGCCGCCTCGCTCTTCGGCGTGCTCGGCGGCGCCAGGGGCGGTGGCTCCATACCCGCCGGCACCTGGCCCGGCTGGTACGCCGCGGTGATCCAGCTCATCGGCGGCATCCTCGTCGCCCTGGGTCTCGGCACCCGGATCGCCGCCCTGATCTCCTCCGGCTCCATGGCGTACGCCTACTTCAGCGTCCACCAGTCGGGAGGACTCTTCCCCCTGCAGAACGGCGGCGAACCCTCCGCCGTCTACTCCTGGGTGTTCCTCCTGCTCGTCTTCACCGGCCCAGGGGCCTTCGCCCTGGACCGGCTGTTCACCTCCCGGCCCCCCAACCGGCAGGACCAGAACCACACGACGGAACAGAGCTCCCCGGTCGCCGTCTGACCCACTCCCCTCCCCTGGGCCCGCTGCCGACCGGGCCCGCCGAAACCCACGCGTACCGCCGGGAAAACCGCTCCCCGGCGGTACGCGTTCGAGCACCGCTCGACCGAGGTGCCCAACATCACGCATATATAGGGATCTCCAGCTGAACGACAGGCGTACGCTGTACAGCTGAACCTGCCGCTCCTGCCGCTCCCCTGCGACGTCGCGGCGTTGTCACCGATCGGGGAGTAGAAGGTGCTGGAGAGTGTGGGTGCGCTGACCGGCAGCCCATGGATCTACGCCGTGGTCGCCCTCTCGGTGCTGCTGGACGTCTTCCTCCCCCTACTGCCCAGCGGCGTGCTGGTGATCACCGCCGCCACGGCCGCGGCCGCGGGCACCACCGGCGTCGCCGCCGACGCGGCCGGCGCCGCCCGCCAGGTCACCGAGGTCCCCTCCCTCCTGGCCCTCCTCCTGTGCGCGGCCACCGCGTCGGTGCTCGGCGACCTGGCCGCCTACCGGCTGGCCCGGCACGGCGGCGAGCGGCTGGACAGAGCCATCGCCCGCTCCCGCCGCCTCACCTCGGCGCAGGAACGTCTCGGCGCCGCCCTGAGCCGGGGCGGCGGCGTCCTCGTCGTCATCGCGCGCTTCGCACCGGCCGGGCGCTCGGTCGTCTCGCTCGGCGCGGGCGCCTCGCAGCGCAAGGTGAAGGAATTCCTGCCGTGGTCGGCCGTCGCCGGCCTGGCCTGGGCGGGCTACAGCGTGGGCCTCGGCTACTTCGGCGCGCAATGGCTGGGCGCGAGCTGGCTGGGCACGGCGGTCTCGGTCCTCGCCCTGTTCGTCGCGGGCTCCTTCGCCGCGCTCCTCATGCGGCGCCCGGCGGCGGCCGCCGCGGCCGCCGCCTCGGTCCCTACGGCGTCCTGACACCACCACCGCGTATTTCCAGGCCGTCCAGCAGCCGGGCGGTCGCCTCGGCGATCTCGTCGACGGCGCGGTCGAAGACTTCCCTGTTGTGCGCGGCCGGGGCGCGGAAGCCCGACACCTTGCGGACGAACTGCAGGGCGGCGGCGCGGATGTCCTCCTCGGTGGCCTCTTCGGGGAGGGCGGGCGGTCGGAGCGTCTTGATACTGCGGCACATGTCTCCAGTGTGACGCCCACCACTGACAACAGCGCGCGGCCGTCCGGCGCGGGCCCGGTGCCGGGCCCGCGCGGCGACCGTCAGACGACCGGCTTGGTGCGTCCCGTGCACAGCGCCCAGATCACGAAGGTGTCGATGGCGAGCGAGACGACGGCCCAGACCGGCTGGTAGGGCAGCCACATGAAGTTGGCGATCATGTTGAGCGCCGCCAGCCCCACACCGGCCCCGCGCGCCCAGGGCGAGCCCCGCAGGATGCCCCAGCCGACCACGGCGATGACCACACCGAGGACGAGGTGGATCCACCCCCAGGACGTCGCGTTGAACTTGAAGACGTAGTCGTCGATCCGCGCGTAGACGTCGTTCGAGGCGATTCCGGCGATGCCCTTGATCGCCCCGAGCACCCCGTCGACCATCAGCAGCACACCGGCGAACATGATCCCGCCGGCCGCCCAGGGATTGATGTCCCCGGGCCCGGAACCCGAACCGCCTCCCGGGCCGGGCGCCCCCGGACCGGCAGGCGGCTGAGGCGAGGAGGGGGTGCCCGGCGGGGGCGCGGTGTGTGCCATGAGGACTCCTGGGCCGGCGGAAGTACACGTCAGCCCGACCCTGCGGCGGCTACCCGGGGACGGCCACGCGAACACACCCGTACGGGTGAACGCCGGCGCCCCGCACAGGCCCCACCGCCCCGCCCCGGACGCCCGCGCTTCCCTCACTCCAGGCCGCGCTTCCCCGGCGTCCAGAACGGCTTCGTCACCACCGACCTGCGGGGCCACCCGCGCTCCCGTACCAGCACGCCCCGCACCAGCTGCACCGTCCGCGCCTCCCCCGCCACATAGGCGACCGCGCCCCGGGGGGCGGGCAGCTCCAGTGCCCGTACGCCGTCCGCGAGCTGCTGGGAGGCGGCGGCCGGCCGGTCCCCGCGCAGCTGCCACCGCAGCCGGCCCGCGTGGTCCACGGGCAGCCGGCCGGCCTCGGTCGCCGTCTGGATCACCCCGTGCGCCCGGGACGGGTCGGGGAGGGCGGCGAGCATGGCGGCCAGGGCGACCGAGGCGGTCTCCTCGCCGACGAACACGTGGTGGGAGGCCCCGGGCCGCAGGACGAAACCGCCCTCCGGCTTCCCGAACCGCACCTCGTCCCCCACCCGCACGGACCGCCCCCACGCCGCTCCGGGGCCGTCCCCGTGGTCGTAGACGCACAGGTCGAGGCCGCCGGCGGGGTCGTACCGCCGCAGGGAGTAGGTGCGGCGGGTGGTGAGCCCGCCGTCCACATGGACCCTGATCTGCTGCCCCGGCAGCACGGTGAGGCCGGCGAGACCGCTCCCGGCGATACGGATCCTGCGCATCCGGGCGGCGACGGGTTCCGCCTCGGTGACCGTTCCCCGGAGCGTGAGAAGACCGAGGACGCGTTCCCGTACCCCGCCGGCGCGCGGGGAACCCTTCTCCCTGCCGCTCACACCGTCTCCCGTTCGTCCGCGCGCGCAACCCGCGTCCCGTCCTCGTCGTCCGCCGGGGCCGGGGCGATGGGCGGCCGGCCGGAGGCGCCGAGCACGACGAAGACCGTGGCGACCAGCAGCACCACCGCGACGACCCGCAGCCCGTCGGACATCGCCGAGGTGAACGCGGCGGCGTCCGCGGCCGAGGAGTGGCCCGTACCGGCCCCGGAGGCCAGCACGGTGCCGACGACGGCGACACCGAGGGCCGCCCCGATCTCGCGGGCCGCCGTGTTGAGCCCCGATCCGAGCCCGCTGCGATGGGCGGGAAGTCCGGCCAGGACGGCCGCGGTCAGCGCCGGCGCGCACAGTCCCGTACCGGCGGAGATGACGAGGAGGTACCCGGCGTACAGGGCGTACGGCGTGGCCGCGCCGGCCGTCGACACGAGGAGCAGCCCGGCCCCGATGAGGGCGAGCCCGCCGCCCGCCACCGGCCGGATGCCGTGCCGGTCCTGCCAGCGCGCCCCGACCTTCGGCATGACGGCCATCCCGACGGTGAGCGGGATGATCGCCACCCCGGCGAGGCCGACCGGGAAGCCCTTCACGTACTGGAGGTACTGGGAGTTGACGTAGAAGAGCGCGAAGAGGCCGAAGAAGCCCGTGGCGATGCCCAGGGTCCCGGCCCGCAGAACGGGCGAGGCGAAGATCCGGGGGTCGAGCAGCGGTTCGGCCGCGCGCAGCCCGTGGACGACGAACACGGTGAGCAGTACGGCTCCGAGGCCGAAGGCGGACAGGACGTGCACCGAGCCCCAGCCGCGCGGCGGGCCCTCGATGATTCCGTACACCAGGGCGGCCAGGGCCCCGGTCAGCAGCAGCGATCCGGCCGGGTCGGGCGCGGAGTTGGACCGCTCGGGGCTGCGCGGCGTGAGGCGGGCGACGGCGAGGGCGAGCAGGGCGGCGAGCGGCACCATCACCCAGAACAGGGCGCGCCAGGTCAGGAACTGTCCGGCGAGGCCGCCGCCGACGTTGCCCGCGAGCCCGCCGAGCCCGGCGGCGAGCGTCCAGCTCGCCAGCGCCTGTGACCTGCGGGCGGGCGGGGTGAGGGTGACGAGGAGGGACATGGTCGCGGGCATGATGAGCGCGGCCCCGGCGCCGCACACCCCGCGTCCGGCGATGAGCACGGCGGGGGTGGCAGCGAGCGCGCTGGTGGCGGCGCCCGCGGCGAAGAGCCCGAGTCCGGCGAGCAGGGCACCCTTGCGTCCGTAGCGGTCGCCGAGCGCGCCCGCCGGGATCAGCAGACCGGCGAAGACGATGACGTACGCGTCGACCGCCCACAGCAGTTCGCTGGAGGAGGGGTGCAGGGAGGACGCGGCGAGCTGGGGGATGAGCAGGTTGATGGCCGCGACCATGCCCTGGGCGACGAGCACACAGGCGCAGAGCACGTACAGCGCGGCGCGGGAGAGGACCGGCGGGTCCGGGGCCTCGGGGGTCTTCTGGGCATACGGGGACAACGCTCCTCCTGGGAGCCGTGGTTGAGGGGTGTGCCGTCCACCGTAGAGTGGGCACGACTTGCTTTCCAATGCATCTTTGACAAGGGATGTATGCGCGTGACGCAATCCAGCCTTGACCTCAATCTTCTGGTCGCCCTGGACGTTCTGCTGGAGGAATCCAGCGTCTCGGGGGCCGCCGCCCGGCTCCATCTGTCGGAGCCCGCGATGAGCCGCACCCTGGGCCGCATCCGCAAGGCGCTCGGCGATCCCGTGCTGGTGCGCGCCGGGCGCACGATGGTGCCCACCCCGCACGCCCTGGCCATCCACGGCGAGGTGCGCGCCGTGGTGGAGCGGGCGCGCGGGCTGTTCCTGTCGGGCGGCAAGGTGGATCTGCGCGCCCTGTCACGGACCTTTACGGTGCTCGCCCAGGACCTCCTGGCGGCGACGTCCGGTCCCGCGCTGTTCGCCAGGATCGCGCGGGAGGCGCCGGGCGTGCGGCTCCGCTTCCTGATGGAGAGCCATGTGGACGGCCCGTTCCTGCGCGAGGGGGCCGCCGATCTGGAGGTGGGGGTCCTCGACACGCGTGCGCCGGAGGTGCACCGGGAACACCTCTACGACGACCGGATGGTGGGGGTGGTGCGGCCGGGGCACCCGCTCCTGGACGGGGAGATCACTCC
Source organism: Streptomyces sp. ATexAB-D23 (assembly GCF_000373645.1). GTDB lineage: Bacteria > Actinomycetota > Actinomycetes > Streptomycetales > Streptomycetaceae > Streptomyces > Streptomyces castrisilvae. The sequence goes on from NZ_KB892089.1 coordinate 185,458, forward strand.
GGCCCGGTTCGCCGCCGCGGAGCACCTGACCGTCTCGCGGCGCGGCCGGACCGAGGGCCCGGTCGACACCGCCCTCGCCGGACTGGGTTTGCGCAGACGGGTGGTGGGAAGCGTCGGGACCTTCCCCTCGTCCCTCTTCATCCTGCTCAACAGTGACCTGGTCGGCCTGGCCTCCCGGCGCGCCCGCCCCATCACGGCCCCCCTGGGCCTGCGGACGTTCGAGATCCCCTTCCCGCTGCCGCCGCTGTCGTTCGGCATGGCCTGGCACCCACGCCACGACGCGGACCCGGCGCACGCCTGGCTACGGGACTGCTTCCGGAACCTGGCACGTGAGGAGGCCCCGCGGGACGGCGCCGAAAACCCGCTGTTCCCCGCGCCGCCCAAGGGCTAACCTCCCCTCATCCGACGGCCACGAGGAGGGAAAGTTGCCCGGTAGCCCGAGCGCGCGCTGACGCCGTAGGTCGTGATCGACCCGTCATCGCGTGCTGCCTCCGACTGCGGCACAGCGAGCCCTTCCCGCCCGACCGCCGGCGCACACACGTGCCCCGGCGGCGGCGGAGCGTTGTCCTCCGCAGCCCAAGGGGCCACCCGTGCATCCCGCTTCCCACACCCCCGACCACCACACCTCCCGCACCTCCCTCCGGCGGGACCCGGACTTCCTGCGCCTGTGGGCGGGCCAGACCGCGTCCCAGTTCGGCGCGCAGGCCATCCAGGTCGTCCTGCCGCTCGTCGCCGTCGTCTCCCTGCACGCCGACGCGGGCGAGCTGGGCGTTCTGCGCGCGGTGGAGCAGGCGCCGATCCTGCTGCTCTCGCTGCTCGCGGGCGCGTGGGTCGACCGCCGGCGCACCCGCACGGTGATGGTCGCGGCGGACATCGGCCGCGCACTGGCCCTGGCGGCGGTCCCGGTGGCGTATCTGCTCGGCGTGCTCGGGCTGCCCGCGCTGCTCGTCGCCGCCGCGCTGACCGGCGTGGGCAGCGTGTTCTTCGACGTGGCGTACCAGGCTTCGCTGGTCCGGCTGGTGGACCGCGGCCTGCTGATGCGGGGCAACAGCGCCCTGGAGGGCAGCAGGTCGGCGGCGCAGATCGGCGGCCCGGCGCTGGGCGGCGCGCTGGTGTCCGTGTTCGCGCCTCCCCTGGCCGTCGTCACCGGCGCGGTCCTCTTCGCGCTGTCCTCCCTGTCGATCTGCCGCATCCGCCGCCGTGAACGTGTTCCCGCGCCCTTCGGAGGCCGCCCCCGGGTCCTGCGGGAGATCGGGGAGGGCCTCCGCTTCGTGGCCCGGCATCCGGCGCTGCGTGCGGTGGGACTGGCATCGGCCCTCTTCCAGTTCTCGCTGGCCGCCCTGATGACCGTCTACCTGCTCTTCCTCCCGCGCGAACTCGGCCTGTCGGGCGCGGAGGTGGGCCTCGCGCTCGCGGCGACCGGCCCGGGGGCGGTGCTGGGTTCGCTGCTGGCCGCGAAACTGCCGGAACGGCTGGGTTACGGACCCGTGCTGGTGGGCGCGGCGGTCCTCGCGGACGGCGTGATGCTCGGCGTACCGGCACTGCCCGGCGCGGGTGCCCTCGTCCTGCCCGCTCTCATGGCCGTCAACTTCTTCTTCGGTACGTTCGGCCAGCTGGTCAACGTCACGGTGATGTCGGTACGGCAGGCCGTCACCCCGGTCCGCATCCAGGCCCGGGTGGTGGCGACGATCAACTTCGCGGGCATGGGCCTCACGCCATTCGGTTCGCTGCTGGGCGGCTTCCTGGCGACGGCGTGGGGCCTGCGTACGAGCCTGCTGCTCACCGCCGTGGCGCTCGCTCTCTCCCCGGCGTTCATGGCGCTCTCCCCCTTGTCCCGCCTGGGCAGACACCTCCCGGCCGCTGAACCAGGACAGTCGGCCGGAGAACCGTCATATGCCGGTGAGTGACCCCGGACCCTCACACCCTCCTGATCCGGCGCACATCGCGTACGCAGGCGTTGGCGAGCCCGGCGAAGACGATGACGGCCGCGCAGACGAGCAGGACGCTCCGGGTGCTCCAGTACGCGGTGGCGACCCCCACCGCGAGGTACCCGGCAGGGATGGCGATCTGCTCCCCCAGGGAGTTGAAGGCGTTGAGCCGCCCCAACTCCTCGTCGGGCACCTGCTGTTGCATGGCGGTGGACCAGGCGACGATCGCAACGTCCATCCCCGCCCCGGCAACCGCCGCGGCGCCCAGCACCCAGAGCAGCGGCAGCCCCAGACCCATGGCGGCCAGCGGCAGGAAGAGCCCGGAGCTGGTGATGACACAGACCAGGATGAGGCGCTGCGGCTTCCACAGCAGACAGACGGCCGTCCCCGCCAGCAGCCCGGTGGCGAAGGCCCCCTGCACCAGCCCCCAGGAACCGGCACCCGAGTAACTGCGGTCCGCCACGAGCGGCCCGAGCAGCTGGTAGCCGGCCAGCCAGGCGGCCACGACAGCGGTCCCGGACAGCGTGTAGCTCCACAGCCAGGCCCGGGACCGGAACCCGGCCCACCCGACCCTCAGATCGACCAGCAGCCCGCCGCGAGGGCCCCCGGAAGCCGCGGAACCCGCGAGCCGCAGCCCGGCCATCAGGAGCGCGGCGACGACGAACGTGGCCGCGTCCCACCCGAGCGCCCAGGCCGGCCCGGTCAGCGCGACGACGAACCCGCCGACGACCGGACCGATGACCTTGACGGCGTTACGGGGCACCCGGACCAGCGCGTTGGCCTGCTGGAGCTGCTCCACGGGCACGAGCCGGGACACGATCCCCCGGGCCGCCGGCGTGGTGAAGGCGGAGGCCGCTCCCGAGGCGCACGCGCACGCGCTGATCGCGAAGGTGGTCGCCGTCGCCGTCGCGACGAGCACGGCGACGACCGCCTGCGCTCCCCCCGCCCCGAGGTTCCCGAGGAAGAGGAGGCGGCTGCGCGAGACCCGGTCCGCGAGCACCCCTCCCACCAGGAGAAAAAGCAGGCTCGGCACGGTATTGGCGGTGAGCACGACCCCGAGCGACCACGCTCCCCCGCCCTGCCCGATCACCGCGAAGGCCAGCGCCACGGGGGCCATCGCCGACCCGGTCGCCGAGATCAGGTTCGCGAGCAGGAAGCGCCGGAAGACGGGCAGCCGCAACGGGGACCCGGCCGCGGGAGAGGGAGGCTCACTCGGATGATCGACAGCAGCGGCCGGCCCTTCACGCACGTCACCCATGGCGGCCAGATTAGGGGTGGGGGCGGGGCGGGGGCACCCGAGCGTCCGGAGGTGGCCGGTAAGGGCTCCTCAGGCGGCCGGCCGGTCCCCGAGCGTGCTGCGCAGGTAGAGGACGAGGTGCCCATGCCGGGCCCGGGTGACGAGCCCGGTCCGGTACGCGCGAGGGCGTGGCGTGGCACCCGACTGTCCGGGACCGCCGCACCTCTGCTGGACGGGGGCAAGCCCGGCCCGGTACGCGCCGGGGCACCGGCAGCCCACGGCGGGCCGCGCCGCCTACCTGGCCGGGCGGTGCGCGGACGTGGTGGCATTCCCCCATGACGCATTCCAGACCAGGACACACCTCACCTACCGCGACGTACGACCGCATCGGCACGGGCTACCCCGACATCCGCCGCCCGGACCCCCGTCTGGCCGCCCTGATCCACGAGGCGCTGGCCAGGGCCCGTACGGTCGTCAACGTCGGCGCGGGCACCGGCTCCTACGAACCCGGCGCGGGGACCGCGCGGGTCACCGCGGTCGATCCGTCACAGGTCATGCTCGACCAGCACCCGGGCGGCCGGAAGGTCCTGGCGAGCGCGGAGAACCTGCCGTTCCCCGCCGGGGCGTTCGACGCCGCGATGGCGGTGATGACGGTCCACCACTGGCCCGACCTGCGACGGGGCCTGGCCGAGCTGCGACGCGTATCGCACCGGCAACTGGTCTTCACCTGGGACCCGCAGCACGCGGAGGAACTGTGGCTGATCAACGAGTACCTCCCGGAGATCCGCCACCTCGAACACGCCCGCTTCACCCCACTGTCCACGGTGGCGGAGGCTCTGGGCGCCCACACCGTGGTCCCGTTCCCCATCCCGCACGACTTCACCGACGGCTTCCAGATCGCGTACTGGCGCCGCCCGGAGTCCTACCTCGACCCGATGATCCGCCGCGCGAGCTCCACGTTCGCCCAGCTGCCCGCATCGGTGGTCGAACCGGCGATCGCCCGACTCCACGAGGACCTGGCATCGGGCACCTGGCACACCCGCCACGCGGACCTGCTCACGCGCGATTCCGTGGACTACGGCTACCGCTTGCTGATCGCGGGCTGAACGGCCCGGCGCACACGCCCCGCACGCCCCGCACGCCCCGCACGCCGAATGCGTTCACCCGCGCCCGTGATCGGGATCCTCGTCCAACCCGGGCAGTTCCTCATGCCCCTCCGAGTAGTGATTGACCCACCCGCAGAGCGCACAGGCGTACCGTCCGGCCAGACCATGCACCTCGGTGCCGCACCGCGCACAGTCGGTGCGGGTGATCTCGGGAATCGTCGGCTCAGGCTTGCTCGTCACACGGGGACCTTACCGAGTGAGGCTGTGAAGGGCGGGCCGGCGTGGGGCCGGTCAGAAGTCGGGGCAGAGATGCTTGTGCACGGCGTCCAGGATCTTGCCCCCGGTGTCCGCGTTGTTGATGTCGGGCAGGCGCGTCGCGATGGTGAACCTCTCAAGGGTCAGCTCGATCAGCTTCGCACGGTCCTTGGTCGTCCTGATCGACCCGCACTGATTGAGCCCACGGCTCACGGACCGCTCGTCCATATCGGCCTTCGAGATGCGCGGGTCGATCGCGTCGAGGGCTCCGAGAAACGCGTACCGGGCATGGGCGCTCGGTTCCTCGGGAAGCCCGGCAGCCTTCCGCGCGGCATCCCGATCGGCCTCGCTGACGGTCCTGCTGGGCGCTGCGGCAGCCTTGTCGTCGTCACTGCTCCCGCACGCGGTGAGCCCGACGAGCAGGCCGACGGCGATGAGCGGGGCGGCGATGCGGGTGTTCATGGTCCCCCTGGGGCTGAGTGGCAAGGAATTCAGGCTGCCAGATACGGAGAGAGCGAGGAGTCGTGTCCGCTCCCTGACACGAGGAGAACCCTCACGTCGCGCGGGGCGTCCTCATCCGTGCTTCGCCCGGACCCATCCGAGAAGGGAATCGATGGCGTCGTGGAGTTCGTCCACAGTGCGCAGATCGCGATGCTCTCGCCGGATTCCGTCACCGGTCGAGCCACCGCACTCCAACTCCGCTTCGCCGCTGTCCCAGACGATGAGTACGGCGCCGTAATCGTCGGTCTCCACCGTCATCCATGCGTTGGACTTGGGCCGGCCGTCGTCAGGTGATCGTTGGATCTCACCCGTGACACCGCGTGATCGCAGTTGCTCGTCGTTCTCGGCGAACCAGGTGCAAAGCGCCTGGGGCAACTCATTCATTCCGCTACGCCTCCGACTCCGCCGCCGTCTCGGAGTGTGCCAGCGGATCCCGCCAGTTGGTCAACCTTCCTGAGCGCGGACCGGCACACAACCCACCCGAGTACACGTACGCCCCCTCGACACCGGCCGCAGATGTCAGACCGCCCTGACATCCTGCACGCCGTGACCATGACATGGGCCGACTTCTGGGCCCTGATAGCCACCCTGAACGGCGAAGCCACCGAAGCCAACTGCCGCCGCCTCGCCACGAGGCTGAGCCGCCGCCCCCTCCCCGCCATCATCGGCTTCGCGGAACGCCACGCCGAAGCTCTCTACCGCCTGGACCAGGAGAAGTTCGGCTCACTGCCCGTCGCCGACATGACGGACGGCAACGGCGAGCCCTTCCCGCAGTCGGGCGACTCGTTCCTCTACGCACGGTGCGCGGTGGTGGCCGCGGGCCGGGACGTCTGGGAGAGCGCATTCTCCGACGCCGACGCCTTCGCCCCGTACACCTCGACCGAGTACGACGGTGAGCGACTGCTGTACGTACCGGACGAGGCGTACGAGCTGGCCACGGGAAAGGAGTGGGACCGCACGACCCGGTACTGCTTCGAGTCCTTCTCCAACAAGGACGGCTGGCCGCACCTGCGAGGCTGACGCCTCAGCAGGTCACGGTCCCGCTCAGGCACGACTCGTGCCGGCACCGGTCCTCCCTCCGGTGCAGCCTTCGAAGGTCCTGGAGAGCCGAAACGGGGAACGGGTACAGCACCCACTTCTTCCGGTAGCCGTCCTCTCCGTGCAACCTCAGCACGGTCTCAGCGGCCTCCATCACCGCATGCCCCAGCGTGCTGCGGGGCTGCGCCGAGCTCCAGACGAGGGTGCCGTCGCTGTCGGGCGCGTCCCAACTACTCGCCATGTCCGGGAACCGATAGATGGCGAGGTCCACGCCTTCACCCCGGCGCCGGAGCCGCCACCTCACCTCGGCCGGTTCGAGGTCGAAGGAGACCCTCTGCATGGCGGAGCCGCCGTACAGCCCCGCCACCGCATGAAGTAGGTCGGCCAAGGCGTCCGTGCAATAGCTGACGTCTTCCTTGTGCTCGGCAACACTGTCAGCAATGCGAACGGTCGCCCATCCCGAGCCGCTCAATTCCCAACTGAACCGAAGATCGGCTGTCATCATCCCCGCGCCTCCCGAGCCCGGACCTCGCGGGCAGTCGTCACCGATCATCGGCGCCGGGCGCGTGCCCGCACAAGCAAGCACGAGCAGACGCCCTGCACAGACACGACGGGACCGGGAACAGCCGAACAGAACGCTGGACGGACACGGGCGTCAAGTGCGTCGGGCGTCTGGCCTCCGCCCCCGGAGGCGACCGGCCCGCACAAGTGGAAGAGGCACAACGGCGGAAGCGGTAAGGGCCAGGCCCACGGATGCGGTCGTCGCTCACCGGGCTGGTTGGGCTCGAACCATCCCCCTGACGCGCCCGCAGACCTTCGCAACCTACGCGTAGCGGTCGAACAGGGCCTGGAGGTAGTCCTCAAGCCGGCTGCTCAGAAGGCCGGGAGTCAGGTCGGTGCGGCCGAGTTCGCGCCAAGGGACGGCGACCTTCTCCGCGTCCGGGGCGAATGCCAGGGCGTCGATGACCCGCCAGTAGAGGTGCGCCGCGCCCCGCTCGGCGAGGCGCCCGCCCGCGGCGGCGTACCGATCGGCGAAGGTCATCCCGAGGGAAACGCCGTGGAGCAGAGCCAGAGCCGTCGAGCAGTGGGCCACGTCGAGGTCGGCCGGCCCCCAGGGGGTCTCCACCCAGTCGACGACACCACTGACGCGGGCATCGTCGCGCTCGCCCTCGAAGAGGACATTGCCCGGATGGAAGTCCCGATGCAGGAAGCAAGGCCGGAAGGCAGGCGGATCCTGCCGGATGACATCCACGGCCCGCTTCCACAGCTCCGGCCGCACCGCCTGCTGCGGGGGCGTCACCCGCTCCGGCGACGTCCACGCCTGCCAGGCACGCGGCCTCGCGTCGGCGGAGACCTCCACCCGGTGGATGCGCACCAGCTGCTCGGCCAACAGGTCCGCCCGGCGCTCGGCACCTCGGTCGTCCAGCCGAACCGCCCCGGGCAGCAACGTCATCAGGAGAGACGGGTGGTCGCAGTGCGTCGCGGTCGCGTCCACGTCCACAAGGGCGGCCGCGGGTACGTCCGTTGCCCCGAGGAGACGCAGGATCTCGGCCTCACGGGACAACAGACCGTCCGCGTGCCGCACGTAGAAGGGCTTCACGAAGGACCGCAACACCAGGTGCCCGCTGCCACCCGGCCCCTCGATACAAAGTCTGCGCATCTCCGAGGTCCAGCCGCCACGCAGACGCTCGACCCCCGCTATCCGCTGCCCGGCACCAAGCCGCTCCTCCACCCACGACCGCGTGGCACCCGGGACCTCCGCCCCAAGATCGCCGTCACGTCCCTCTCGGCCCCCACCTTTGGTCACGAGGGAAGGCTATCGACATGACGAACGACTCACCCTGCGAGCCCAGTTATCCGTGGAGACGGGCACGGGAAGGCATCTGAGGTCGCTGCACTCGTTACTGCACGGCAGCGAGGTTCCGACTACCTCGTCGGGCTGCTCTACTACTCATGGACGAGGCGATCCCCGGCCCGCTGCTCCCCCGGCTCCCATCCCGCCCGCCTCAGGTCCCCGATACCCCTCGTCCGCTCTTGGCTCCGCCCGTTGATGTCGGAGGAAGACGCCGAAGGCCCCCCGCCGTGATCGACGAGGGGCCTTCGTACTGGTGGGCGCGGACGGTTTCGAACCGCCGACATCTGCTTTGTAAGAGCAGCGCTCTACCCCTGAGCTACGCACCCGTGGATGAGGCAACAGGTTACATGCCTCACGGCACATGTCGACAATCGGTTATCCCCGGGCCGAAGCCGGGCCGAGCCGGATCGTAAGGCAGGTCGGAGACCGGGTCGTAACGCAGGCCGGAGACCGGGTCGTAACACAGGCCGGAGACCGGGTCGTGAGCCGGGGCGGTGGCCCGGTCGTACGGCCGCGTCGGCCCGGGGTGTACGGGGGCTACCCCCACCCCCAAGACGGTAGCCGACCGGATCGTCGGCGCGGCCGGGGCTGCATACCGTAGGGGCATCGCAAGAGGCATAACGCAGCGCCGGCCCAGGGGGACCTGATCACCATGACCATCCGTAATCGCAGCGTTCTCGTGGCCATCGGGGGCACCGCTCTGCTCGTCGGGGCGCTCACTGGGTGCGGGAGCACGGATGTGGAGGACGCGCCCGTTGAGCACAAGTCGTTCGCGTACGGCGGGAAGGCGCTGACCATCGACGCGGAGAACTCCACCGTGGTCGTCGTCCCCGCCGATGTGGACGAGGTCGAGGTGACCCGGCAGGTCGACGGCTGGGCCGTGCTCGGCAGCGGGCCGGACCCCGTGTGGAAGCTGGAGGGGGACACCCTCACGCTCCGGGTGAAGTGCAAGGCCATGATCAGCAACTGCGAGGGGCGGCACGAGGTGAAGGTGCCCCGGGGGCTCGCGCTCACCGTGGATGCCGACAACGGCAAGGTCACCGCCTCCAAGTTCACCACGCCGCTCAAGCTCTACTCGGACAACGGTGGGGTCGTCGTACGGGACGTCAGCGGGCCCCTGGAGCTGAAGAGCGACAACGGGTCCGTCCTGGCCGAGCGAATCTCGTCCGCGTCCGTGATCGCCCGGTCGGACAACGGGTCCGTGAAGCTCGGCCTCAGCAAGGTGCCGGATCTCGTGGACACCGTCAGTGACAACGGGCGTATCACCATCGACCTTCCCGCAGGCAAGACCCGGTACGCCGTGTCCGCGTCGGCCGACAACGGGCACGTCTCCGTGGATGTGCCTCGGAGTGACGACAGCGCGCATGTCGTGAAGGCCCACAGCGACAACGGGGGTGTCTCCGTCCGGCACGCGGACTGACCTCCCCACGCGGACAGCCCCCGCGCGGACAGCCGCCGCACCGCACGACGCCACGTCCGCCACGTCTGTCACGCCCGTTACGTCTGTCACGCCCGTCACGCCACCGCGCCACGTCACACGCCACCGCCCCGCAACACCGAGTCACCGCGCCCGGCGCGAACCAACCGGCCCGTGTGTTCGTTATTACCGGGTGGGAGAATGTACCGGGGCAAGGCGAAACGGCACGGGAGAGGCATGTGACGGCAACACACACGCAGCCGCAGGCGAGAGCGGGCGGGAGGGGTGTGAGTTCCGTCGCCGGAGCGCCCGGAGCGATCGGGATGCCCGGAGCGATCGGGGCGTACGCGGGGCGCGGGCGGCGCCGTTCGCTCGGGCGCGACGTACGTGACGTGTGTCTCCTCGTCCTCGCCCCGCTCCCCCTCCTCGCCGCCGCTCTTCCCCTCGCCGTCAACGGCGGGGGTACGCGGCGTTGGTTCGGAGGGCGTGGGGAAGGGCAGCGGGCCGAGGCGCAGGCGGCCAAGGATGCCGCCGCCGAGGCCTTCTACGAGCTCGACACCGCGCAGCGCGACCTGAAGATCTCCATCGAGACGATCACCGCGGTGGACAGCTCGCCCGCCGCCCGCAAGGCCGTCGACGACTTCGCCGCGCTCGGACAGCGCATCGACGAGGCCAGCCACGCCTACATCACCGCCGTCGACGCCCACGACCTCGACCGGGACGATCTCGACCCGTCCGTCGCTTCCCGGGCCCGGACCGAGCTGTCCTCCGCCAAGGACCAGCTGGTGCGCGTCAAGGGCGACCTGGAGCGGTTCGCCGCCGGGCTCGGGCCCCTGCTCGGGAGCGCCGAGACCCAGCTCGCCCGGCTCGCCCCGGCCGTCGAGCGGGCGCGACAGGCGCTCCTCGCCGCGAGCAACGCGCTCGACGCGGTGCGGGCGTCCGGGCTGCGCGCCGATGATCTCGCCGCCCGGCTCGCCGCCCTGGGCCCCGAGCTGACCAAGCTCAATCAGGGAGCCGGGCGCCACGGTGTGCCCGAGACCCTTCAGCGTGCCGACCGGGTGCTGCGCGACGCCGAGGCCGTACGGGCGGAGGCCGAGAAGCTGCCCGAGCGGGCCGCCGAGATCGATCGCCGGCTGGTGTCCCTGCGGACCAGGGCCCAGGCGCTGACCACCCGGTCCGCGTCCGTCGAGCCCGTGCTGAGTGAGCTGCGGCGGCGGTTCTCCGCCGCGTGCTGGCAGGACCTCCAGCCGGTTCCCGAGCAGGCGGCCGTCAATGTGCGCCGGGCCGAGGAGAAGCTCAAGGAGGCCGCCCGTGCCCGCGAGGAGCAGCGCTGGGCCGACGCCACCTCACGGCTGAGCACGGTGCGCGCCCTGCTCAACGCCACGGACGAGGCGGTATCCGCCGCCGGTGACCGGCTGCACCGGCTCGACCTCGTGGCCAAGGACCCGCAGCAGGAGATCCAGCGGACCCGGTTCGCGATCCGTGACGCCCAGCGGCTGGCCATGGCCGGGCGCCACACCCCCGAGCCGCGCCATGCCCGCCCGCTGGACGACGCGGTGGCCCGCCTCGACCAGGCCATCACGGCTCTTGAGGGCCGCCATCCCGACTACTGGCACTTCCTCACGGTGACGGAGGGCCTGCGGCAGACCGCCGCCGACGTCGTCGCCGAGATCCGCGAAGAACGCGGGGCCGGAGCCAACTGACTTCGGCCCGCTGCGGATAGCCTGGGCCCATGCCTCGTTACGAGTACCGCTGCCGCTCCTGCGGAGACACCTTCGAACTCAGCCGGCCCATGGCCGAGTCCGCCGACCCCGCCTCCTGCCCGGCCGGGCACGAGGACACCGTGAAGCTGCTCTCCACGGTCGCCGTGGGCGGATCGGGCAGTTCCGGTCCCGCGCCCTCGGCCGGCGGTGGCGGCGGCTGCTGCGGCGGGGGTTGCTGCGGCTGATCCAGGGCTGGCTGGTGCGGCTGATGCTGATCCAGGACCGCTGCGGCTGGTCCGGCCGCCCGGCCGGACCCGCCGCCCGGCTGATCCGGCCGCCCGGGGGCCCGCCCTCCCGGCGGCTACCGCTTGCGCGACAGTGTCAGGCCGTCCGCGACCGTCAGCAGCACGCTGTCCATGCGCGGGTCGGCCGACACGTGGTCGTTGAAGTCCTGGATGTCCTTCGCCGCGCCCGTGGCGTGCGGGTCGGTCACCCGGCCGTGGAACAGCACGTTGTCCGTGGCGATGACGCCGCCCTGCCGCAGCCGGGGCACCAGTTCCTCCCAGTACGCGATGTAGCCGCTCTTGTCCGCGTCCAGGTAGGCGAAGTCGATGTGGGGTTCCCGCGGCATCGCGCGCAGGGTGTCCAGGGCGGGTGCGATGCGCAGGTCGATGCGGTCGGCGACGCCTGCCTTCTCCCACGCCGCACGGCCGTACGCCGTCCACTCCTCCGAGATGTCGCAGGCGATCAGCCGGCCGTCGGCGGGCAGCGCCCGGGCCATCGCCAGGGCGGAGAAGCCGGTGAAGGTGCCGACTTCCACGATGTGCCGGGCGCCGGTCAGCCGGACGAGGAAGGCGAGCAGCGGGCCCTGTTCCTCGGCGGACTGCATGCCGGCCCGGTCGGGCAGCTCGGCGTAGGTGGTCTCCACGAGTTCGCGCTGTACGGCGTCGAGCGGCGGGTTGTGCGCCAGCATGTACGCGTACAGCTCGTCCGTGATCTTGGTTTCGTTTCCCTTGGTCATCGCAGTACTCCCTGGTCGGCCGCGTGTCCCCCCGGCGGGCGGGAACGGCGTGACTGTAGTCGTCAGTCGTCCGCCCCTGCCCGGACACGCGCGTTTCCACGGCGCGTCGCAAGGGGACCCGCTCCTACGTCACCGGCGTGCCGCCCGCACGAAGCGGCGCAGGATCTCCTCGCCCGCGGCGACGCCGCGCTCAGCGGTCACCTCGATGTGCGGGGCGCTCCAGTCGGCGTCGGCGAGTTCGCCGTGGGCGGGGCGCCAGCCCCGGTCGGCGGCGAGCAGCAGGTCGGCGTCCAGGAGTGAGTCGCCGGCGGCGAGGGTGAGGGTGGCCCCGGTGCGGCGGGCGACCTCGCGCATGGCGGCGCTCTTGGTGAGCGGGCGCGGTACCGCGTAGATCTTGCGGCCCTGGAGCGATACGGCCCAGCCGCGCGGCTCCGTCCAGGCGGCGAGTTCCTTCATCCAGTCCGGGGGGAGTTCGGCGCGGTCCACGACGAGGTAGGCGAACAGGTCTTCGGCGACCCGCTCCTTGAGCAGCCACGCGGGGTCGGCGGCGGAGACGAGATGGGCGCGGACCTCGGTGAGCGAGGCGCACTCGTCGGAGAGCCGGCGGGCCACCGTCCGCTGCCAGTCCCGGTCGGACTCGCCGTTCACCAGGATGTGGCCGCCGTTGGCGCAGATCGCGAACTCGGCGGGGGCGCCCGGGAGATGGATGCGGTGGTACTGCTCGCGGGTGCGGGTCGTGGTCGGCACGAAGACGGTGGACGCGGCGCCGGTCAGGTCGGCGAGCAGCCCGGCGGCCGTCTCGGTGAGGTACGAGAGGGGCTTGTGGTCGTACACCTCGACGCACAGCAGCCGGGGCGCCTGCGCATCGTCCATGGTGAGCTGGAGGGCCGCCGCGGAGTAGATGAGGGTGCGGTCGAGGTCGCTGGCGATCAGGGTCACCGGGGAGGCGGTCACGCGGACTCCACCGCCTTGCCGTCGGCGCCGGTCGCCCCGCGCGTGTACTTGGGGTGGATCAGCCCGACGCAGGTGTACGGGAGCGAGTCGACCTCCTCGACGGGGACGCCGCGCTGCTCGGCCAGCAGCCTGATGTGCTCCAGGTCCGGGCCGGCGCCGCGCCGGGCGAGGATCTTCCACGGGACGCGGCGCAGCAGGACGCGGGTCGTCTCGCCGACGCCGGGCTTGACGAGGTTGACGTCGTGGATGCCGTACTCCTCGCTGATGCGTTCCACCGCGGCCCAGCCCTCCCAGGTCGGGGCCCGGTCCGCGGCCGGCAGCTCCTTCACCTCGGCGTCCACGGCGCCGGCGACCTCGTCGAAGCGCTCGGTGACCGTGTCGAGAAAGAGGCCGGAGACGTCGGAGCCGGTCAGGTCGCGGTAGAACTTCGCTCCGTGGAAGTCGTGCGGCCCGACCAGGTCGGCGCGCAGGACGGTGCGGGAGATGAGCCCGGAGACCGTGGAGTTGAGGCAGGCGGAGGGGATGAGGAAGTCCTCGCGGGTGCCGTACGTACGCACACAGCCGCCCGGGTCGGCCAGCACCGCGATTTCCGGGTTGAAGCCCTTGACCCCTTCGGACTCCTCGAACTCGGTGATCGCGGCGGCCAGTTCGCGGGTGATCGCGCCCTTGCCGGTCCAGCCGTCGACGAACACGACGTCGGCCGGGTCGTGGTGGGCGGCCAGCCAGCGCAGGGCGTTGGCGTCGATGCCGCGTCCACGCACGATGGAGACGGCGTAGTGCGGCAGGTCGATGCCGTGCCGCACCCGGGCCCAGCGGCGCATCAGCACGCCGACCGGCGTACCGGCCCGCGCGAGCGAGACGAGCACCGGGCGCGGGCCGCGCTCGGCGAGGACCGTCTCGGTGACCGTGCCCACGGCGCGGGCGATCCGGGCGGCCGAGAGGTCCAGGGCGGTCTTGAACAGCTCCTGGTACTGGGCGGACGGCTGGTACTCGACGGGCAGCGACTCCGCGTAGTGCGCTCCCCCGCTCTGTATCGCTTCCTCGCGCTCCTCCGTGGGTGCTTCGAGGCGGGTGTCCGAGAGGTCCTGGAGCAGCCAGCCGACCTCGTCCGGCGCGTACGAGGAGAAGGCGGGGCCGCGAAGGGGCTCGGGCAGCAGCATGTGGGGGTCTTCCTGCCGTTCGGAGGCGGGCGGGAGTGCGGCGGCGGGCGCCTGCGGTACGTACGACGGGATCACCGCGAGCAGGACCTGCCCGGTGTGCGCGGCGAGCTGGTCCAGGAGGCCGCCCGGGGCGTGCAGCGCAGGGGTGTCGCCCGCCGAGTCGACCACGGCCACCACGGCGTCGAAGCCGGCGCCCGCCACGTTGTACGCGTAGCGCTCGCCGGGTCCGTCGGCCGGGTCGTCGTGGGCCGGGAAGGCCAGCTGGGTGCGTATCGCATAGCCCGGGTCGTCCACGGCCAGGACCGGGGAGCGGGTGGTCGTGGAGTAGCGGACCTCGGCGGCGGTGCGCTCCTCCAGGGCGGTGGCCAGGCGCAGCGGGGCGTACATCAGCTCCTCGGAGCCGAGGACCAGGACGCGGCGGGGGCCGTCGCCCAGGGCCTTGGCGACGTGGTCGGCCAGGGCGGGCAGGGCGGGTTCCAAGAGGGCGCGGTGGGCCCGGGTGAAGCCGTGCCGGCCGCCGTCGGGGACGCCTGCGGGCCAGGGGAGGTCGATGCGCGTGCGGGGCGTTCGCGAGGGCGGCTGCTCGACGGGGGCCCCGGCCGCCCGCAGTGCCTCCTGCCTGGCTATCAGCTCCTGCCCCTTCGCCAGGACGTCGTCCGGGAGGCCGACCGTGCCGGTGCTGCGGACCACCAGGTCGACCCGGGCCCCGATCTCCGCGGCGAACTCGGCGAGCCGCCCCCGGTCGGCCGGGGAGCGCATGTCGACCAGGGCCACGATGACGTACCGGTCGCGGGGGTAGCGCTCGTGCAGCGCGCGGATCGTGTTGAGGACGGTGTTGCCGGTGGAGAACTCGTCGTCCACCAGCACCAGTGCCGCGTCCGGCGAGCCGTCCGGGCCGTGCGCGTCCGCGGCCAGCAGCCGCGGGTCCCGCGGGAGCAGCAGGTGCGAGGTGGCGTGCGAGTGGGACTCCTCGAAGCCGCCCGCCCGGGGCACGCCGGGCACGGGCCTGCGGGTCGAGTGGAGGTAGGGCGCGTCGCCGAGGCCGTCGGCGACACAGTGGCCGAGGCCGGTGGCCGTCTCCGCGTATCCGAGGACGACCGCCCGCCGTGCCCCCTCGTCGCCCAGCAGGGCCCGTACCCGGCGGCCGAGGTCGAATCCGGCGGCGTACACCACCGAGGGGTGCTGCGGCACGTGCTTGCCGAGCACCTGGGACACGAGCAGGTGCGCCCGCTTGGGGTTGCGCCGCAGGGCGAGGCCCAGCAGCTCGCGCAGCTCCGCGTCTCCCACCAGCTCGACGCCCAGTCGCTCCGCCACCCAGCTACCCGACCACACCACGTTCGCCGTCTCTTTCCACTCGCCCGTCATACCCGGTGCCGCAGCCGGCGCCGGGGGTCCTTCTCCGATGGTCCCGCCGGCCGGGCTCACTCCGCGAGGCAGGCCGTCAGCAGGTCCACGAAGCCGATGTCCTCACGGGCCACGCCGAAGACCTCCGCGCGCAGCAGCGTGCGCTCGGCCCAGGCCCGGTGCGGCTTCACCTCGTTCATCTTGTTCGTGTACGCGGAGCGCAGCACCCCGCCGCCGTTGCTCTCGGGCCGCAGGATGTCCTGGGCGTCGCTGAACTGCTCGTGGCTGACCACGGACAGCGCGTGCACGGGGGCGACGTGCGAGGGGTGGATGCAGGTCTTGCCGAGCAGACCGTTGGCCCGGTCGAGCTCGATCTCGCGCAGGAGTCCGTCCAGGTCGTGCGCGATGAGCGCCGTGCGCAGTTCGTCGGCGCGGTTCTCCTGGAAGGGGCTGCGGCGCAGCTGCGGCTTGAACATGCGTTCCTGGCGGGGGAAGTACTCCCACACGGGGCCGGTGACCGTGAAGCCGGTCCCGTCGGCGCGGCCGAGGACGTTGACGACGTCGGCGATGACGTCGGCGACGATCCCTACGTCGTACGCCGTCATGTCGGGCGCTCGCCGCAGTCCGTAGGCGGAGCAGAAGTCGGTGACGCCGAGCCGCAGTGCGAGGATCCGGTCGCGGTGGGCGCCGACGGTCTCCGCGATGCCCTGGAGGGCGTCCCGGCGGGTCTCCAGGTGCAGCAGCTCGGGCGATTCGAGCACGGGCATGGCGAACAGCTGCCGTCCGGCGCATGCCTCGGCCTTGGTCAGGGCCTCCAGGAACGGCACGCCCCGCTCGCGCGTGAACTTGGGGAACACGAATCCGGACAGCAGCCGGACGGATGCCCCGAGGCGGCGCACCAGGTCCGTGATCTGCTCCGGTTCGCGGACCCGGATGAACAGCAGCGGCAGATCGGCTCCGCGTGCGTCGAGGTCGGCGAACTGCCGGACGAGGTTCTCCTCGGCCCCGGCGACCTCGCAGTCCTCGATGGAGTCCTCCAGGCACAGCACCATGGAGACGACGCCGCGCCCGGCCAGTTTGACGATGTCGTCGGCGAGGCGGGGGCGGGTGGCGGGGCTGTAGAGCGTGGCGCCCAGAGCGGCGGCGAGGAGGGTACGCGGCGAGTCCGCGTCGAACACGCAGGGCTCCTGGAAGAACAGCCCGTCCTTCGCAGCAGCTGCAATATGCCCGAAATGACGCATGCAATTCCCCCCGTACTCTCTGACCGATCGGACAACGTGTGGCCGGTAATAGTACGTACGAGCGGGTGTCCGCGGTTCCCTGGCCGGATGAATTCGGGGTGGCTCACCCCTTTCGCGAGGGTTTCGAAGGGGCGGGACCGGGTGATCGCCGCCTGCCGCCGGGACACGGGTCCCGACCCCCGCGTTGTCCGCACGGGCCGCCAGCAGGCAGGATGACCGGCATGACGCACGCGATGGTGAAAGGCTCGAACGTCCCCCTCGACGCCATGGCCGTACGGGCCGTGCTGCGCTGGACGCCGGGCGCCGGGGTGCCCGATGTGGACGCCTCGGCCCTGCTGCTCGGTGCCGGCGGCCGCGTGCGCTCGGACGAGGACTTCGTCTTCTACAACCAGCCCCGCCATCCGTCCGGCCTGGTGCGCCGACTGCCGAAGCGGAGCCTGCCCGAGGGCCTGACGGACACCATCGAGGCCGATCTGGGCGCGCTCGACCCCTCGGTCGACCAGGTGGTCATCGCCGCGTCGTCGGACGGGGCCGCCTTCGAGCACGTGCGCGATCTGCGCATCCTCATCCACGACGCGGCGGCCGCGGCCGGCAGCGAACCGCTGGCCGTGTTCGACGTGCGCGCGGAGACCGGCGAGGAGACCGCGATCATCTGCGGCGAGCTGTACCGGCGCGGGGACGGCTGGAAGTTCCGGGCCGTGGGGCAGGGCTACCCGACCGGGCTCATCGGCCTCGCGACCGCCTTCGGGATCTCGGTCGACGAGGGGCAGCCCGAGCCGGAGCCGCAGCCCGCGTCGCAGCCCCAGCCCCATCCGCAGCAGCCGCCGCAGCCGCAGTACCGGCCGGACCCGGTGCCGCCCGCGCCGCCGTTCCCGCCGGCGCCGGTCCCCGCGCCCGACTCGCAGGCGACGGTGCTGCACCAGCAGCCCTCGTACGGCTATCCGCAACCCGCCGCACCGGCTCCGCAGCCCGCGTACGGCTACCCTCAGCCGTCCTCCGCGCAGCCCGCCTACGGCTATCCGCAGCCCGCCCCGGCGGCCGCGCCCGCGCCCGACCCGAACTTCACGCTGCCCCCGCAGGGCCCGCAGTTCATACGGCCCTGAGAAGCACTAGGTACGGGACTTGTAGCCGCGTCCCCACTGCATGCCGAAGCCGTACATCCGGTCCAGCTCCGACTGGAAGCCGTACACGAACTTCACCTCGCGGTGCACGACCAGCTCGTCCTTGATGTTCTCCACCGTGAGCACCGCGCAGGAGCGGGCCTGCGGGGCGCGCTCGTCCAGCTCGATCTCGATGCGCGGCCCGTTGCCCGGGTAGAGCGTCACCTTGGCGTGCGTGCGGTCGAAGGCCGGCGTCTGGTCGTAGATGTAGACGAAGACCATCAGCCGCTTGATGTTCTCGCGCTGGTCGAGGTTGACGTAGAGGGTCTCGCCCGAGGGCGCGCCGAAGCGGTCGTCGCCGCTGAGCCTGATGTAGGGCGGCCCGTTCAGATCGCCGAGCAGGTCGCCCAGCGGCTGCACCACGCCCTTGGTGCCGTCCGCCAGCTCGTACATGCAGCCCAGGTCCAGGTCGACGTTGACCACGCCCTGGGTGTGCGCCTGGACGGGCTCGGGCTGGAAGAGCTTCAGGGGGCGCAGCAGCCGGCCGCCCTGGCGGGAGCGGCCCTCGATGTCGGAGGTGCGCATCCGCCAGGAGAGGTTGACCCGGAGGTTGCCGCTGAGCGCGCCCTGCTTGGTCAGCGAGACCGTGGCGCGGCGCCGGGTGAGCACGATGGAGTTGGTGGCCGCGTTGCCCGACTCGAACTGTGATTCCCGCCCCGGCCACAGGTTGTCCCAGAACGCCATCCCGACCCCCACCTCTCGGTCCTGCTCCAGTCGTCGCACACGGCGCACGCGACGCACGCACCGCTGCGGGGCGACTCCGGGCCGGTCCCGGGCATTACCCCGGGCCGCCGCCTGACGAGCCGCCCCGCAGAGAGCGTTCCCTCAATTGCTACCGGGTCACACCCCGGCGGGGACTTCGCTCCGCTCCTCCTCGGCCTCCAGCGCCTTGTTGCGGCGGACCGAGGACCAGAAGGACCAGGCGATCAGGACGACGCCGACGAGACCGGTGATGATCTCGTTGATCTCGTACTTGATGGTGACGAGCAGGATGACCGCCAGCGCGCCGATCGCGTAGTGCGCGCCGTGCTCCAGGTACACGTAGTCGTCCAGGGTGCCCTGGCGGACCAGGTAGACCGTGAGCGAACGGACGTACATGGCGCCGATGCCGAGGCCGAGCGCCATCAGCACGATCTCGTTGGTGATGGCGAAGGCGCCGATCACGCCGTCGAACGAGAAGGACGCGTCGAGCACTTCCAGGTAGAGGAACATGAAGAACGCGGCCTTGCCGGTGAGGGCGACCGCGGAGATCTTCTTGCCGCTCCGCTTGGCCTCTTCCTCCTCCTCGTGCTCGCGTTCCTCCTCCTCATCGAGCTTGTCCTCGAAGTAGCCGGAGAGCCCGCCGACGATGAGATACGTGATCAGACCCGCGATGCCGGAGAGCATGACGGTCTCCGCCTTGTCCACGTGCCCGCCGCCGTGCTGGTGCGCGCTGGTGGCGAAGGTCATGGCCGAGATCAGCAGGATGATGAGCGCGATGCAGACCGACAGCATGTCGACCTTGCCGAGCTTGGCGAGCGGGCGCTCGATCCAGCGCAGCCACTGGATGTCACGGTCCTCGAAGATGAAGTCGAGGAAGATCATGAGCAGGAACATGCCACCGAAGGCGGCGATCGCCGGGTGGGCGTCCGTGACCAGTTCCTTGTAGCGGTCCGCGTCGTTGAAGGAGAGATCGATGGCGTCGATCGGGTTCAGACTGGCGGTGATGGCCACGATCACGACGGGGAAGACCAGCCGCATACCGAAGACCGCGATCAGCACACCGATCGTGAGGAAGATCTTCTGCCAGAAGGCAGACATCTTCTTCAGAATTCCGGCGTTGACCACCGCGTTGTCGAACGACAGCGAGATCTCCAGAACGGATAGGATCGCCACCACTCCGAAGGCTTCCCACCCCCCGTAGAACCACGCGGCCACGAGGCCGATCGCGGTGATCGCGAGCGACCACCCGAAGGTTTTCAGAAGCACTGGCTACCCCATCATGTATGTAACGGGTCTCCCCCGAGGTGTACGGGGCTCCCCCGCGCCGTGCGCGGCTTTACGAAACGTTGACCCCGAAGTCTAGAGCGATGCCCCGCAGCCCTGACGCGTACCCCTGACCAACTGCACGGAACTTCCACTCGCCGTTGTAGCGGTAGAGCTCGCCGAAGATCATCGCGGTCTCCGTCGAGGCGTCCTCGGTGAGGTCGTAACGCGCGAGTTCCTGGCCGTCCGCCTGATTGACGACGCGGATGAACGCATTGCTGACCTGGCCGAATGTCTGACCGCGGTTGTCGGCCTCGTGAATGGAGACCGGGAAGACGATCTTGTCGCAATGGGCCGGCACCTGCGTGAGGTTCACGATGATCGACTCGTCGTCGCCCTCGCCCTCACCCGTGAGGTTGTCACCGGTGTGCTCCACGGAACCGTCGGGGCTCGTGAGGTTGTTGTAGAACACGAACCACTCGTCGCCGAGCACCCGGCCCGACTGGCACAGCAGCGCGCTGGCGTCGAGGTCGAAATCCGCGCCGGTCGTGGATCGTGCGTCCCAGCCGAGCCCGACCAGCACCTGGGTGAGATTGGGTGCGGCCTTGGAGAGGGAGACATTGCCTCCCTTGGCGAGCGTGACGCCCATGGTGTGTCCTCCCCGAGTCGATGAACCGTGTGATGAGCGCGTCCGGCGCCGCACGTCGTGCGGCGCCGGACGGAGAAACGCTGATGCCGGGGCCGTGCGGCCCCGGGCAGCTGCCTAGACGTTGACGCCGAAGTCCTGCGCGATGCCGCGCAGGCCGGAGGCGTAGCCCTGGCCGATGGCACGGAACTTCCACTCCGCGCCGTTGCGGTACAGCTCACCGAAGACCATGGCGGTCTCCGTCGAGGCGTCCTCGGACAGGTCGTAGCGGGCGAGCTCGCTGTTGTCGGCCTGGTTGACGACGCGGATGTACGCGTTGCGCACCTGGCCGAAGCTCTGCTGGCGGGTCTCGGCCTCGTAGATCGAGACCGGGAAGACGATCTTGTCGACGTCGGCCGGAACGGTGGCCAGGTTGACGTTGATGACCTCGTCGTCGCCCTCGCCCTCACCGGTGAGGTTGTCACCGGTGTGCTCGACGGAGCCGTCGGGGCTCTTGAGGTTGTTGAAGAAGACGAAGTTGCC
The DNA here is from genome assembly GCF_000373645.1 of Streptomyces sp. ATexAB-D23. GTDB lineage: Bacteria > Actinomycetota > Actinomycetes > Streptomycetales > Streptomycetaceae > Streptomyces > Streptomyces castrisilvae. The sequence continues at coordinate 206,511 of NZ_KB892089.1, forward strand.
ATCGTTGGCGACCTTGCCCTCGGCGTTCGTCAGCAGGGCGCTGGCGTCGAGGTCGAAGTCCCCGCCGGTGGTGGTACGGGCGTCCCAGCCCAGACCCACGATGACCGCGGTCAGGTTGGGCGCGGCCTTGGTCAGCGAGACGTTGCCGCCCTTGCTGAGGCTGACTCCCACGAGTCCTCCCATTGGTTTCTTGGGGGCCGGCCGGTGCCGGCGCCTCCACGTCGTGTTGGCATCGGATCAACGAGTGGATCCTAGTGACCGGTTCCCGGCCTGAGCAGGCTTTCGGTCCGGGGTCCCGCCGGATGATCCGCCCGAAGCCGGATCAGAGGGCGCCGAGCGCCTTGATGTAGTCGTTGAGGTCGCGCGCGTCGGGCAGGCCGTTGACGACCGTCCAGCGCACCACGCCCTCCTTGTCGATGATGAAGGTGCCGCGCACCGCGCAGCCCTTGTCCTCGTCGAAGACCCCGTAGGCCCGCGAGGTCTCGCCGTGCGGCCAGAAGTCGGACAGGAGCGGGTACTCCAGGCCCTCCTGCTCGGCGAAGACGCGCAGGGTGTGGATGGAGTCGTTGGAGACGGCCAGCAGCTGCGTGTCGTCGTTCTCGAACGTGGGCAGCTCGTCGCGGAGCGCGCACAGCTCGCCCGTGCAGACGCCGGTGAAGGCGAACGGGTAGAACAGCAGCACCACGTTCTTCTCGCCACGGAAGTCGGAGAGCTTCACGGTCCGGCCGTGGTTGTCCTTCAGCTCGAAATCCGGGGCCTTGGTGCCGACCTCGATCGCCATGAAACGCGTCCCTTCGCTACGTCCGCCGGGCTGGGCTGTCCGGGTGACCCCCACCCTACGCAGAGGGCGCGGGCGGCCGCGCGGCACCCGTGAAAGCTTCCCGCGGACATACGGCTCAAGCCCGCCGGCGCGGGGACGGGTGTACGAAGGCCCCCGGCCGGCTCGATGCCTGTCGGGGGCCTTCAGGGATGAAGGGGGTCAGCGCTTGGCTTTCGCCGCTTTCGGCGTCCCGAGCCGGCTTCCCGACCAGTCCTTGCCCGCGTTGACGCTCTTGGTCTGGGCGAGACCGGCGGTCTGGGCGGCCTCGTTGATGTCGCTCGGCTCGACGTATCCGTCACGGCCGGTCTTCGGGGTCATCAGCCAGACAACGCCGCCGTCCTCGAGCAGACCGATGGCATCCACCAGCGCGTCCGTAAGGTCGCCGTCCTCGTCGCGGAACCAGAGCAGAACGACGTCCGCGACGTCGTCGTACTCCTCGTCGACGAGTTCCTGGCCGATAGTGGCCTCAATGCCCTCACGGAGCTCCAGCTCGACGTCGTCGTCGTAGCCGATCTCCTGGACCACCTGTCCGGGCTCGAACCCCAGGCGTGCCGCCGGGTTGGTCCGCTCCTCCGCGTGGTCCGCGGTCGCGCTCACGGGTTGCCTCCTGATCATGTTTCGGAAAATGCTTCAGCCACGCGCGTGCGCGGGGCGTTGGCCGTAGTCCACACGGGAGCGGCGGATCGCGCAAGTACCCAGCGTGCGAGACCGCCTAAACGGTGACGTTTCGTACCACGTCGCCGTCGTGCCGGCGGCCCCCCTGCGGGAGCCCGCGCCCTCCTCCATTCCCTTTACGTCCTTGGACAGCTTATGCCGTTTCGGTCCGGCATTCGGAGCCGAGCAGCATTTGGGAACACTTGGACGCCTTGGGCGTATGGTTGCGGTTCGGCCCGGACCATCCTGCCTGCCCCATCCTGTCCGACACCATCTGCCTGCACCGATACCCAGTCCGCGGCCGTCCATCCGTCCCGGCGCGGACGGGCCGGGACGCGTCGGGGTTACCTCTCGGTAGAGATGACGTACGCGTTCCAGCGGTACACGATGGGGTTGGCGTACACATTCCTCTTGTCCGGGGGCGGACTCCCGTAACAGGCCCCGAAGCGTAGTACCGAACAGCGAAGGAACAGCGTGGCTTCCGGATCCGATCGCAACCCGATCATCATTGGCGGCCTTCCGAGTCAGGTCCCGGACTTCGATCCCGAAGAGACCCAGGAATGGCTCGACTCCCTCGACGCCGCCGTCGACGAGCGAGGCCGTGAGCGGGCCCGCTACCTCATGCTCCGGCTCATCGAGCGCGCACGCGAGAAGCGTGTCGCCGTGCCGGAGATGCGCAGCACGGACTACGTGAACACGATCGCCACGAAGGACGAGCCGTTCTTCCCCGGCGACGAGGAGATCGAACGCAAGATCCTGAACGCGACCCGCTGGAACGCGGCCGTGATGGTCTCGCGCGCCCAGCGTCCGGGGATCGGCGTCGGCGGGCACATCGCCACGTTCGCCTCCTCCGCCTCGCTGTACGACGTCGGTTTCAACCACTTCTTCCGCGGCAAGGACGACGGTCTGGGCGGTGACCAGATCTTCTTCCAGGGGCACGCCTCCCCCGGGATCTACGCCCGCGCGTTCCTGCTGGACCGGCTGAGCGAGGCGCAGCTCGACGCGTTCCGCCAGGAGAAGTCGAAGGCTCCGAACGGGCTGTCCAGCTACCCGCACCCGCGGCTGATGCCGGACTTCTGGGAGTTCCCGACGGTGTCGATGGGTCTCGGCCCGCTCGGCGCGATCTACCAGGCGCGGATGAACCGCTACATGGAGGCGCGCGGCCTCGCCGACACGTCGAACTCCCATGTGTGGGCCTACCTCGGCGACGGCGAGATGGACGAGCCGGAGTCGCTGGGCCAGCTGTCCATCGCCGCCCGCGAGGGCCTGGACAACCTGACCTTCGTCGTCAACTGCAACCTCCAGCGCCTCGACGGCCCGGTGCGCGGCAACGGCAAGGTCATCCAGGAGCTGGAGTCGCAGTTCCGGGGTGCCGGGTGGAACGTCATCAAGCTGGTCTGGGACCGCTCCTGGGACCCGCTGCTGGCGCAGGACCGCACGGGCATCCTGGTCAACAAGCTGAACACGACGCCGGACGGGCAGTTCCAGACGTACGCGACGGAGACGGGCGCGTACATCAGGGAGCACTTCTTCGGTGACGATCCGCGGCTGCGCGAGATGGTCAAGGACATGACCGACCAGCAGATCCTGCACCTGGGCCGCGGCGGTCACGACCACCGCAAGGTCTACGCGGCGTACGCGGCGGCCAAGGCCCACAAGGGCCAGCCGACGGTGATCCTGGCGCAGACGGTCAAGGGCTGGACCCTCGGGCCGAACTTCGAGGGCCGCAACGCGACCCACCAGATGAAGAAGCTGACCGCCGAGGACCTGAAGCGGTTCCGGGACCGGCTGCACATCCCGATCGCGGACAAGGACCTGGAGGACGGCAACCCGCCGTACTACCACCCGGGCCGCGGCTCGGAGGAGATCCAGTACATGCACGACCGCCGCAAGGGCCTGGGCGGCTACGTCCCGACCCGTGTGGTGCGCGCGAAGCCGCTGGAGCTGCCCGGGGACAAGACGTACGCGACGGCGAAGAAGGGTTCGGGTCAGCAGTCGATCGCCACCACCATGGCGTTCGTCCGCATCCTGAAGGACCTCATGCGGGACAAGGAGATCGGCAAGCGCTTCGTGCTGATCGCGCCCGATGAGTACCGCACCTTCGGCATGGACGCGTTCTTCCCGAGCGCGAAGATCTACAACCCGCTGGGGCAGCAGTACGAGTCGGTCGACCGCGATCTGCTGCTCGCGTACAAGGAGTCGCCGACCGGGCAGATGCTGCACGACGGCATCTCGGAGGCGGGCTGCACGGCCTCGCTGATCGCCGCGGGTTCGGCGTACGCGACGCACGGCGAGCCGCTGATCCCGGTGTACGTCTTCTACTCGATGTTCGGGTTCCAGCGCACGGGTGACCAGTTCTGGCAGATGGCCGACCAGCTCGCGCGCGGTTTCGTGCTGGGCGCCACCGCCGGCCGTACGACGCTGACCGGTGAGGGTCTCCAGCACGCCGACGGGCACTCGCAGCTGCTGGCCTCGACCAACCCGGGCTGTGTGGCGTACGACCCGGCCTTCGGCTACGAGATCGCGCACATCGTCAAGGACGGTCTGCGCCGGATGTACGGCGGGACCCCCGAGGAGAACGAGGACGTCTTCTACTACCTCACCGTCTACAACGAGCCGATCCAGCACCCGGCCGAGCCCGCCGACGTGGACGTAGAGGGCATCCTGAAGGGCGTCTACCGCTACAGCAGCGGTGAGAAGGGCGAGATCCCCGCCCAGATCATGGCGTCCGGTGTGGCGGTCCCCTGGGCCGTCGAGGCGCAGCGCATCCTCGCCGACGAGTGGAATGTGAAGGCGGACGTCTGGTCGGCGACCTCCTGGAACGAGCTGCGGCGCGAGGCCGTGGACGTGGAGCGGTACAACCTGCTGCACCCGGAGGAGGAGCAGCGCGTGCCGTATGTGACGCGCAAGCTCTCCGGGGCCCAGGGGCCGTTCGTGGCGGTGTCGGACTGGATGCGCTCGGTGCCGGACCAGATCGCGCGCTGGGTGCCCGGTGCGTACCAGTCGCTGGGTGCGGACGGGTTCGGTTTCGCGGACACGCGGGGTGCGGCCCGGCGGTTCTTCCACATCGACGCGCAGTCGATCGTGCTCGCGGTGCTGACCGAGCTGGCGAAGGACGGGAAGGTCGACCGTTCGGTGCTGAAGACTGCGGTCGACCGCTACGAGCTGCTGGATGTGGCCTCGGCCGATCCGGGGGCCGCGGGCGGCGACGCGTAACACCGTGACCGGTGCGGGGCGGCGGTGCCCGGAAGGGTGCCGCCGCCCCGCGGCGTGTCCCGGGCCGGTCAGTTCTCCCAGACCTTGAAGGCGCGGACCTGGTACGGGGAGCGGGGCAGCCAGGTGCCGCCGCCCGGGTACGTCTCGAACTCTCCGGTCTCCGCGCACGTGGCGGACTGGTAGGTGGTGACGGGCCTGCCCGTGCGGTTGGCGAGGGCCTGGGCGGTGGTGCCGGTCTTCAGTGGCACGCAGCTCTCGATGTCGATCGTGGACAGCTCGTGAATCTGCCGGGCGCCGGTGAAGTCGGGCTTGGCCCAGAGGCAGAGCTGCCCGCTCGCGCAGTTGCCGAGCCCGACGGGCGCGGCGGGCGCGGCGGGCGCGGCGGGCGCGGCGGGCGCGGCGGGCGCGGCGGTGGCCGGGGCCGCGGGCGCGGCGGCTCGGGCGGGCGCGGCGGTGGCGCGGGCCGGCGGGGACGAGAACAGCGCCGTCAGAGCGAGAAGCGTGGCGGCCAGGGCGGCCGCGAGAGTGGTCGTACGCATGCGAGATGAACCCCCGTGTGATGGAACTCCTGGGTGGAGCGTCCACTGATGTGGATCTTCCATCACCAACCCTGGATGATTACTCTGCGTAACCGGAAGGGTTCGGGGCCGGGTTCACCCTGACAGGTGACAGCCCCGCCGGATCGGTCCGGCGGGGCTGTGGGACGCGCTGTGCTGACGCGAACGGCGCCACGGGAACGTCGCGTAACGGAAACACCGCGTGACGGGAACGTCGCGTAACGGAAACGCCGCGTGGCGGGAACGTCAGATGTGACCGGCTCCCGCGCCCGCCTCCGCGTTCTCGCCGCGCTTGGTCAGCGTGGCGACGAGGGCGGCGATCACCGCGACGATGCCCGCGACCATGAACGCCGTGCTCATCCCGGAGACGAACGTGTCGTGGGCGACGCCCGCGATCTTGCCGACGAGCTCCGGCGGGGTCTCCTTGGTGACCGGCGGCATGCCGACCTTGATCGCGGAGGACGCCTGGCCGAGCTGCTCGGGCGACAGCGGCGGAAGCTTCGCCGCCTTCCAGTTGTCCGCCAGCTCGGCGTCGACGCGGGAGGCCATGATCGCGCCGAGCACCGCCGTACCGAGGCTGCCACCGACCTGCATGGCGGCCTGCTGGAGGCCACCGGCGACGCCGGAGAGCTCCATGGGGGCGTTGCCGACGATGACCTCGGTGGCGCCGACCATGACGGGGGCGAGGCCGAGGCCGAGCAGGGCGAACCAGACCGACATGGTCAGCGTGCCCGTGCCGACCGTCAGCTGGGACATGCCGAACATGGCGACGGCGGTGCAGACCATGCCGCCCACCAGCGGGACGCGCGGGCCGAACTTGGTGATCAGGGCGCCCGCCAGCGGCGAGGCGACGATCATCATCGCGGTCAGCGGCAGCAGGTGCAGGCCCGCGTCCACGGCCTTCATGCCGTGCACGTTCTGCAGGTAGAAGGTGACGAAGAACAGGCCGCCCATGAAGGCGAAGGCCATCAGCACCATCAGGACCGTGCCCGCGGAGAGCGGGACGGAGCGGAACATCGCCAGCGGGACCAGCGGCTCCTTGACGCGCTGTTCGACCAGGGCGAACGCGAGGAACAGGACGACGGCGCCGACCAGGAAGCCGATGGTCTGGGTGTCGCCCCAGCCCCACTCGGCGCCCTTGATGAGGGCCCAGATCAGGCAGAACATGGCACCGGACAGCAGCACGATGCCGGCGATGTCGAAGGAGCGCGGGGCGTTCTCGGCGCGGTGGTCCTTGAGGATCAGGACACCGAGCACCAGGGCGAGCACGCCGACCGGCACGTTGATGAAGAAGACGGACTGCCAGCTGACGTGCTCCACGAGCACGCCACCGAGGATCGGGCCGCCCGCGGTCGAGGCGCCGATCACCATGCCCCAGATACCGATCGCCATGTTCAGCTTCTCGGCCGGGAAGGTGGCGCGCAGCAGGCCGAGCGCGGCCGGCATGAGCAGCGCGCCGAAGAGGCCCTGGAGCACCCGGAAGATGATGACGAAGGCGACGCTGCTGGAGAGCCCGATGGCCCCCGACGCGGCGGCGAAGCCCACGACACCTATGAGGAAGGTCTGCCGGTGGCCGAACCGGTCACCGAGCTTGCCCGCGGTGATCAGGGAGACCGCGAGGGCGAGCATGTAGCCGTTGGTGATCCACTGGACGTCGGCGAGCGAGGCACCGAGGTCCTGCTGGATGGCGGGGTTGGCGATCGCGACGATCGTGCCGTCGAGCGCGACCATCATCACGCCGATGGCCACGGAGAACAGCGTCAGCCAGGGGTGGCCGCGCAGCCCCCTGGCAGATGCGGGACCGACAGGGTCCTGAGGGTCCCGCGGTGCCTTTTCGACGGTGGTCTGACTAGTCATACGCGGGAGATTAGTGTCAGTCACTGACAGTTGACAAACCAATTCACAAGTCGGTAACTGTCACGTAGCTCACAGGTAGGCTGAGCTGGACAAAGCAGGGAAAAGGGGACCAGTTCAGTGACCGAAGGGCAGCCGTCCGCGGCCCTCCCGATCGGGCTGCGCGAGCGCAAGAAGCGGCGCACCCGCGACGCGCTGCTCGTCGCCGCCCTCGAACTCTTCACCACCCACGGGTACGAGGAGACCACCGTCGACGAGATCACCGACGCGGTGGAGGTCTCCCAGCGCACCTTCTTCCGCTACTTCGCGGGCAAGGAGGCGGTCGTCTTCGCCGTGCAGGACATGGTGGAGTCGCGTTTCCTCGCGGAGCTGCTCCAACGGCCCGCCGGCGAAGCCCCCTTCGAGGCCATGCGGCGTGCCGTACTGTGCGCCTGGAACGGTATAGGGGAGGCCGTCGAGGCCATCATCCCGGTCGAACTCCACATGCGCGCCTACCGGATGATCGAGTCCACGCCTTCGCTGCTCGCCGCCCACCTGCGCCGCAGCATGGACCTGGAGAACCAGATCGCCGAACTGATCGCGCGGCGCGAGGGCCTGGACATGGCGCACGACCCCCGCCCCCGGGTCGCGGTCGCCGCGTTCTCCGGAGTGATGCGGGCGGCCGGTCAACTGTGGGGTCAGGGGCGGGACACCAGCATGGAGTCGCTCCGGGTGCTGACCGAGACGTATCTCGACGCCCTCACCCCGGCCCTCTCCGAAACCTGGCGCACGCCGTAGGCGGACGCGTCGGCGGCGCTCACCGTGGTGGAAGGGCGTACGCAGCGTGAGGCAATCGCCGTGTCCTTCCGCACAGTCGGGTGATGTGCGTCACCCTGCTCGCAAAGCGGCTCCCCGCGTCTCCTAGGGTGGTCCGGAGTGACTTCCTTCGATTCCTCCCCCACGCTCACCGCCTGGCGCGCTCTGCTCGCCCTCGCGGTCGTCTTCGTGATGCTCGCGACGACCGGCTGGACCGCCGTGCACCACCAGCGGTCCTCCGACTCGCGCACGCTCGCGCTCGCCTCCTGGGCCAAGGGATCGATAGCGGGCCGGCCGCTGCCGGACGCCGACGCCCCGTCGTACAAGCTGGCGCACTTCTTCGCCACGCTGACGGCCGCGCAGCGCGGCAGTCTCGCCGACAGGTACCCGCTGGTGGTGGGGAACCTCAACGGCGCCCCGGTCACCGTCCGTTACCGGGCGAACCGGCGGGCGATCCAGCAGGCGAGCACGGTCGAGCGGCGGCGCGTGCACGACACCAGACTCTCCGCCACCGGCCGCGCCGAGGCACAGCACCGCCTGGAGCGCTTCCGCTCGATGCTGGCCCGGGACCGCCACTTCCTGGCGTTCGACCCGTCGGGGCGCGGGCTCGCCGCCGAGGTGTTCGGCGACCTCGACCGGGCGAGACGCATCTCGCTCGTCGTGCCCGGAGTCGACACCGGCCTCCTGACCCTGGAGCGCACCGGCAGCAGGACGAACGCCGCGCCCGTCGGCATGGCCAAGTCGCTGTACGCCGCCGAGCGCGCGACGCGCCCCGAGGTGAGCACCGCCGTGATCGCCTGGGCCGACTACACCACGCCCGTCGGCATCGGCATGGACGCCGCCCTGGGCAACCTCGCCGAGCGCGGGGCGGTCCGGCTCGACGCGCTCGTCCGGGCGCTCCCCGGACCCGCCCCCGTCTCGCTGTTCTGCCACAGCTATGGCTCCGTGCTGTGCGGGGTCGCCGCGAAGCGACTGCCCGGTCGGGTGGAGGACATCGCGGTGGCGGGCAGCCCCGGCATGCGGGCCGACAACGCCGGACAGCTGCACACCCGGGCCCACGTCTGGGCGGCCCGGGACAGCGGTGACTGGATCGAGGACGTCCCGCACCTGGAGTTCGGCGGCCTCGGCCACGGCGCCGACCCGGTGGACCACGCCTTCGGCGCCCGGGTCGTCTCGGCGGCCGGCGCGAGCGGGCACAGCGGCTATTTCGAGCCCGGCACCGAGAGCCTGGAGAACTTCGCCGCGATCGGCGTGGGCGCGTACACGTCGGTGACCTGCGCACAGGCCGACAGCGTCTGCAACAACGGGGTTTACGCGGATACGACTGCCTGACGCGCGTAGAAGACGGCCGCCTCGTCCCCACCGAAGCGGTCGACGCCGAGAGGGGACGGGGCGGGCAAGTGCCGCATACGATGAGGCGCATGGGTGATGTGCTGGCCGGAATTCATGCCACCTGGGAGTTCGACACCGACTCCGTGCTCATCCGCTACGAACGGGGTATCCGCACGCCGAGGCTCCTCCAGAGCCTGCGCGAGCGCCGCGTCCCGCACACGGCGCTGTCGTCGGTGACGCTGACCCCGGGCAAGCGGGGCACGGTGGTGCTGCGTGCGGTGCCGAGACCCGGTGCCGACCCCCTGGTGGAGGCCGCCGCCGGGCAGCTGAAGGACGGCTGCGACCCGTACCGCCTGGTGCTCCCCGCCGGCCGCGAGACCCTCGCCGAGTACTACGCGGACGAGCTGCGCGCCTGTCTCGGGCCGGACGCGGGCGAGCCGGCCGACCGCTTCCTGGTCGCCGCCCCCGAGGCACCGATGCAGTTCAAGGCGTACGACGGGCGGGCCGGCTTCGACGGGGAGCGGATCTCCTTCCGCTGGTTCTGGACGGGCGCCTCGTCGGAGAAGTGGAAGGCGGGCGACCAGACGTTCCCGGTGACGGACCTGTGCGGGGTCGAGTGGCGTTCTCCGGAGGGCCTGGAGGGCTATCTGCGGCTGCTGCCCAGGGGGTCCGAGTGCCTGGCCCCGGGGCCGGACACGCTCGCCGGGCCGGTGCCCGCGGGGATCGGGACCGGTACGGCCCAGAGCGTCCACCCGGTGATACCCCGGCCCGCCCGCGCCGACCAGGACCCGGCGGCCGTGATCTTCGGCCTCGGCTACGGCCCGGTCCACGAGTCGCTGCCCTTCGCCGCGGCCGTCCTGGAGTCCGTACGCAGGAAGCAGTCGGTGCCCCCGGCCGCCACCGCGCTCACCACCACCACCGCCCGGCGTGATCCGGCGGACATCGCGGAGCGCATCCACCACCTCGGTGAGCTGCACCGGGCGGGTCTGGTGACCGACGAGGAGTTCAGCGCGAAGAAGGCGCAGCTCCTCGCCGAGCTGTAGCCGCCGCGCGTGACCGCCTCCATGGCCGAGTCCCCGTCCGCCCCCGGCCCGAAGCGGCGGGGGCGGTTCCTGCCGTACGCCGCCGTCGTCCTGCTGACGGCGCTCTTCCTCCCGGTCACCCTCGTCAACCTGCGTGATCAGTACGGCATCGGCGGCGCGGTCGCGGCCACCCTCGCCGTCGCCCAGGCCGGGCCCCTGCTGATGCTGGCGCACCGGCCGCTGCGGGCCTGGTGGATCGTCTTCCCGGCGGACGTCGTGGGCGCGCTGGTGATCCTCGGGCAGCCTGCCGATAAGTACGACGTGTGGCCGTGGCCGCCGGCCCCTCTGATCGCCTACCTCTTCCTGCTCCTGGCGCTGGCCCTGCGTGAGCCCCGCCGCACCCTGGCCGCCGTCTGGCTGGCGACCGGCGCGGCGAGCCTCCTCCTGCATCTGGCCGGCCCGGACCGCAGCAACGGCAGCGCGCTGCTCCTGCCCGTCTTCGGGGCCGTGGCGCTGGTGATCGGCGCGGCGGTGCGGGAGCGGCGCGTCGCGCAGCGCAGGCTCGCCGAGCAGGAGACCGTCAGCGAGGCGGAACGCGCCCGGCGGACGCTGCTGGAGGAACGGACCAGGATCGCTCGCGAACTGCACGACGTGGTCGCCCACCACATGTCCGTGATCACCGTCCAGGCGGACTCGGCGCCGTACCGGCTCCAGGAGCTGCCGGACGAGGCGCGCGAGGAGTTCGGGACGATCGCCGCGAGCGCGCGGGAGTCGCTTTCGGAGATGCGGCGGCTGCTGGTGGTGCTGCGCGGCGACGGCACGGAGGGCGAACGGACCCCGCAGCCGGGGCTCGACCGCTTGCAGCAGCTGGTGGAGGCGACGGTACGGGCGGGGCTTCCGGCCGAGCTGTCGATGCCGGCGGGACTGGACGGTGTGCCTCCGGCCGTGGACCTGTCCGCGTACCGGATCGTGCAGGAGGCGCTGGCGAACGCGGTCCGGCACGCGCCGGGGGCCCCGACCCGGATATCGGTCGGCACGGACGGGGCGCATCTGACGCTACTGGTGGTCAACGGCCCTCCCCAGCAGCCGGTTTCACCGCTGGAGACGGCGGGAACGGGCCACGGTCTTGTCGGGATGCGCGAACGCGTACGGTTGACCGGCGGCACGCTGGACACCGGGCCGCTGCCGGACGGGGGGTTCCGGGTCGCCGCGCGGCTGCCGCTCCCCCCGAAGGAGCCGCTCGTCCCCGCCACCCCGAGCCCGGAGGACCCGTGACCATCCGTGTGATCATCGTCGACGACCAGGCCATGGTGCGGGCGGGCTTCGCGGCCCTGCTGGCGGCGCAGGCCGACATCGACGTGGTCGGTGAGGCGCCGGACGGGCGCCAGGGCATCGACGTCAGCCGCCGGGCCCACCCGGACGTGGTGCTGATGGATGTCCGGATGCCCGAGATGGACGGCCTGGCGGCGGCCCGCGCGCTGCTGGACCCGCCGCCCGGTGTGGTCCATGTGCCCAGGGTGCTGATGCTCACCACGTTCGATGTGGACGACTACGTGTACGAGGCGCTGCGCGCCGGGGCGTCCGGGTTCCTGCTGAAGGACGCGCCCCCGGCGGACCTGATCGCGGCGGTACGGGTGGTGGCGGCGGGCGACGCGCTGCTCGCCCCGTCCGTGACGCGCCGTCTGATAGCCGACTTCGCCCGGCAGCGGCCGCAGGCGGCGTCCCGCAGCGGGGCGGCGCTCCGGCTCAACGGGCTGACCCCGCGCGAGACGGAGGTCCTCGAACTGATCGCGCGCGGCCTGTCGAACCAGGAGATCGCCGGGAAGCTGGTGCTCGCCGAGCAGACGGTGAAGACGCACATCGGGCGCGTCCTGTCGAAGCTGTCCCTGCGGGACCGGGCGCAGGCGGTGATCTTCGCGTACGAGGCGGGACTCGTGGTCCCCGGCACCGCCTGACCGGCACCGGGCCCGGTCCAGGCCACCCCCTACCCAGGTATCACCCGGCAGTTGGCTCTCCGGTGTGACGTCCGCTCACCCGCCCCCTTCCTACCTTCCTCCCGTCGCGCCGCACGGCGTGCGGGGACCGGCGGTTCGGCCGGAGTGGGAGGGCGGGGCGGATGCGGCGTTACGCGAGGACCCTGGTCGCGGTCGCGCTGGCGACCACCGTGGTGTCGGGAACGGCCGGATGGGTCTCGGGCAACGCCCAGCGGGCCGTGACGGGCCCGCCGCCGGGCACGGCGTCCTGGCGGGCGGACCACACGCTGGGACGTGAGCTGCCCGATCCCCAGCGGGCCACGCCCGCCGAAGTGGCGGACTTCTTCCGGGGGCTGAGCGCATCGGACCAGCAGGCGCTGGCGGTGCGGCACCCGCTCGTCGTGGGCAACCTGGACGGCGCCCCGGTGGAGCTGCGCCTCCGGGCCAACGCGCGCGCCCTGAAGGCGACCCACGACCCCCGGTACGCCCACCTCGCCGAGGACCCGCACCGCCGCATCCTGGCGTTCGACCCGCGCGGCCGGGGCCAGGTGGCCGAGGTCTTCGGCGACCTGGCGACGGCCCGCCGGGTGTCGGTGGTGGTGCCCGGTTCCGACATCGACGCGGGCACCTTCGACCGGACGACCGATGTGTACGGCACCCCGGCCGGCATGGCCAAGTCCCTGTACGCGCGGACGGGTCCGGGCACCGCCGTGATCGCCTGGGCCGGGTACACCACCCCGGTGGGCCTCGGCCCGGACGCCGCGACCGGCACCCTCGCCGAGGCCGGCTCCACCCGTCTCACCCGCTTCACGGAGGGCCTCGCGGCGGCCGGAGTGCCCGTCACCACGGTGTTCTGCCACAGTTACGGCTCGGTCGTCTGCGGCTTGGCCGCGTCCCGCCTGCACATCGCCGACCTGGTGGTCCTCGGCTCCCCCGGGATGCGCGCGGACCACGTCTCCGGCCTGCGCACCGGGGCGCGCGTCTGGGCGGCCAAGGACCCGGGCGACTGGATCGGCAAGGTCCCCCACATCGAGTTCGCCGGCCTCGGCCACGGCGCCGATCCCGCGTCCCCGGACTTCGGCGCCCGCCACGTACCCGCCGACGACGCCGAGGGCCACACGGGCTACTTCGCCCCCGGCACCAAGTCGCTGCGCGCGTTCGCCGCGATTGCCGAGGGGGTGAACGCGGGGGGTGTGAACGCGGCCTGAAGGGTTGCCGGTTGCGAAGATGTGGTCATCGGATTGGACAACCCCGTGGTGCTCCGCACACGATGAGCGCTCCTCAGCGCGAGTGTGCGGGGGCAAACCGCTGGTACGGCGAGCTGTCCACCACCCCGCGCCCCACATCTTTCAACGGCACGGGAGAGACTTCGCCATGAGCTTCGGGGACCCGAACAACCCCTACGGGAACCAGCCCTCGTACGGGCAGCAGCCGGGATATCCGCAGCAGGCCCCGCAGGGCGTGCCTCCGCAGGGCGTACCCCCGCAAGGTGTGCCCCCGCAGTACGGCTACCCGGCCCAGCCCTACGGGGCGTACCCGCCGGCCGGAATGCCGGGCATGGGCATGCCGGGGCTGCCGCCGCTGGCCCACTGGGGGGAGCGGGTGGGGGCGTGGCTGCTCGACCTGCTGATCATCGTGGCCCCGATGTACGCCCTCGGCTTCGTCGACCTCGCGCGGAGCGACGACCCGGAGACCGCCGGCCCCGGGGCCTTCTTCGCGGTCGGCGTCGTCTACTTCTTCGTCATGGGCTTCTACCAGCTCTACCGGGAGGGGAAGACCGGTCAGACGACCGGCAAGAAGGTCCTGCGCATCAGTGTGCGCCGGGAGCGCGACGGGAACACGCTCGGCTTCGGCATGGCGTTCGTGCGCAAGATCGCGCACGCGCTGGACAGCTTCAGCTGCTACCTCGGCTGGCTGTGGCCGCTGTGGGACCCCAAGCGGCAGACGTTCGCCGACAAGGTGTGCAACACCGTCGTCATCAAGGTCGCCAAGGGCTGACCGGCAGGCGGGGCCCCGCCGCCGCGGGCTCCCCGGGCCCACCGGAGACCGTCGCCACCGCCTGCCTCACGGTGCTTCCCATCGCTGCCAGAGCATTTCCAGGCCCAGCACGATCGCGCACAGCACCGCGACCGATCCGGGCACGGCCACGAACGCCACATGGATCGCGCTGTTCTCGTCCGGCAGGAACAGGTCCACCCAGCCCAGCGTCAGGGCCAGAGCGGTGGCGATGCCACCGACGCGTGAGGCCCACTCGAAGAGGCGCGCGTGCCAAGGCTTCGACGCCCCGGAGTCCCTCGACCGCACATCGATGCTGAAGAAGATCAACAGGACAGCCAGGAACGAGATCAGGCTGACCATCTCGGCCGACGGCATCGTACGCATGGCGCGACCTTAACCCGGCCATGCGTTTTCGTGACGAAAGGGGCATCCGGGGCGCGATCACCACGGGGCGCCCGGCCGCCGGGGACGCCCTACTCGCGGGCCGCCGCCGTCAGGCTCATGTCCGGGTAGCGGTCCCCGGCCACCCGGCCGGCGATCGGTTCGAGCAGGGCCAGTTCGCCGGCGGTCAGGGTGAGCCGGGTCGCGCCCACGTTCTCCAGGAGGCGGTGGCTCCTGCGGGTGCCCGGGATCGGAACGACGGTGACGCCGTGGACCTGGGCGCGCTGCTGGACCCAGGCCAGCGCGACCTGCGCGGCCGATGCCCCGTGGGCGGCGGCGATCTTGTGGACCGGCTCCAGAAGCGCGGCGTTCGTCCGCGCGTTGTCCCCGTTGAAGCGCGGCTGGTGCTTGCGGATGTCACCCTGCGACAGCTCCGTTCCCGCGTCCGCGAACGACCCGGTCAGAAAGCCCCGGCCGAGCGGCGAGTACGGCACCACGGTCACGCCGAGCTCGACGGCGGCGGGCACCGCGCTGCGCTCCACGTCCCGACTGAACAGCGACCACTCGGACTGGAGGGCCGCGATCGGGTGCACCGCGTGCGCCTCGCGCAGCTCCGCCCCGGTCACCTCGCTGAGCCCGAGCTGCTTGACCTTGCCCTGCTCGACCAGTTCGGCCATCGCGCCGACGGACTCGGCGAACGGGACGGCCGGGTCGTGGCGGTGCATGTAGTAGAGGTCGATCACCTCGGTGTCCAGCCGGCGCAGGCTGGCCTCGACGGCCTTGCGGATGTAGGCGGGGTCGTTGTTCACGCCCCGGTAGTCCGGGTCCTCGTCGCGCCGCTCGATGGCGAACTTCGTGGCGAGGGTGATCTCGTCGCGGTGCGCCCCGACGAATGGCGCGAGGAACGTCTCGTTGGCGCCACTGCCGTAGACGTCGGCGGTGTCGAAGAGGGTGACGCCCGCCGCGAGTGCCGTTTCCAGCGTCTCGCGGGCGGAAGCCTCGTCGGTGGCACCGTAGAACTCGCTGATGCCCATGCAGCCGAGTCCCTGGACGCCGACCCGCGGGCCGCCCCTGCCGAGCTCCACGGTGGCGATCTTGTTGTCGGTCATGCGGCACTGGGCCCTTCCGGCGCCGTGCGGGCGCCCGCGTAGAAGTCGATCTTGTAGTCGAGTACGGCCAGGGTGTCCTGGAGCTCCGCGATCCGCGTCCGCACGTCGCGGCGGGTCGCCTCCAGCAGCTCCTGCCGTTCCTCGAAGGTCTGGTCGCCCTCGCGTATCAGCTCGGCGTACCGCACCATGTGCGCGACCGGCATCCCCGTCAGCCGCAGCTTCGTGACGAAGGCGAGCCAGTCCAGGTCCCGGTTGGTGAAGCGACGCTGGCCGGTGTGCGACCGGTCCACGTGCGGCATGAGGCCGATCCGCTCGTACCAGCGCAGTGTGTGCGCGGTCAGACCCGTGAACGCCGCCACTTCGCTGATCGTGTACTGGTCCCGCCCTTCGGGGCGCGGGTGCGCGGCCGGGCCCGAAGCGCAGGCGTCGGTCCCCGTCGAAGTGGTCTCCATCACCGTCATGCCCTCCACGCTAGAACGTTGGAGTGCACTCGAAGCAAGCATGACCGGGTGCGGGTTTCGACGGGCGGCGCGCAGAACCTAGTCTCGTGATTATGAACAGCCTGGCGATGATCGAGAACTGGCCCGTCCCCACCGCGGCGGCGGCCGTCGTACGAGCGGACGGCACGGTCGTCGGGACGCACGGCCCGACCGCGCACCGCTTCCCCCTCGCCTCCGTCACCAAACCGCTCGCCGCCTACGCGGCGCTGGTGGCGTACGAGGAGGGCGCCGTCGAGCTGGACGAACCGGCGGGCCCCGAGGGCTCGACCGTCCGCCACCTGCTCGCCCACACCAGCGGCCTCGCCTTCGACGAGCACCGCGTGATGGCCCCGCCCGGCAACCGCCGCCTCTACTCCAACGCGGGCTTCGAGGTCCTGGGCGACCACATCGCCGAGGCCACCGGCATCCCGTTCCCGGAGTACGTCCGGCAGGCGGTCCTCGAACCCCTCGGAATGACCGCCACCACCCTGGACGGCTCCCCCGCCAAGGACGGCGTCTCCACCGTGGACGACCTCGCGCGCTTCGCCGCCGAGGTGCAGGCCCCCCGCCTGCTCGACCCGCGCACCGTGCTCGCCGCGCAGACCGTCGTCCACCCCGGTCTGAAGGGCGTCCTTCCCGGCTACGGCCACCAGAACCCCAACGACTGGGGCCTCGGGTTCGAGATCCGCGACTCCAAGTCCCCGCACTGGACCGGCGCCTCCTCCTCCCCCGCGACCTTCGGCCACTTCGGTCAGTCCGGCACCTTCCTGTGGGTCGACCCGGTCGCCGGCGCGGCCTGCGTCGCCCTCACCGACCGCGCCTTCGGGCCGTGGGCGGTCGAGGTGTGGCCCGCGTTCACGGACGCGGTGCTGGCGGAACTGGGGGCGTAACGGCCCCGGCGGCGCTACGCTCCCCGGCCATGAGCGACGACATGGTCCGCGCCACCGCATCCGATGTCCCCGCGCTCGCCGGGGTCCTGGCCAGCGCGTACGCCGAGGACCCGGTCTGGTCGTGGCTGATGCCGACCGATCGGGACCGGCGGCTGCGGCTGCTGTTCACCGCGCATCTGGCCCAGCAGATCCCGGCGGGCCGGGTGTGGACGGACGCTGACCGCACGGTGGCGGCCATCTGGGCGGAGCCCGGCGCGTGGAAGCTCCCGGCGAGCTACCTGCTGCGCAACGCGGGCACGCTGCTGCGGGCGGGGCGGGCCCAACTGCCGCGTACAGGGATGCGGTTGCTCGCCCTGGAGCACCGCCATCCGGCCGGTCCCGCGCACTGGTACGTGGAGTACATAGGCACCCACGCCGACGCGCGCGGCACCGGGCGCGGCTCGCGGGTGCTGCGCGGGCTGCTGGAGCGGGCGGACGCGGACGGGCGGCCGGTGTTCCTGGAGTCGAGCAACAGCCGCAACCTGACGTTCTACCGGCGGCACGGCTTCGAGGTGCGGGAGGAGATGACGTTCCGGTCCGGGCCGCCGATGTGGTCGATGTGGCGCCGGTAGGCCGGACCCCGGCTCAGTCCGGCAGCTCCCAGACCAGCGCCTCGGCGTTCCCCGCCGCGACCAGTTCGAGACCGGCCTCGCCGGTGATCCGCGCCGCGTCGCCCGCCGCCAGCTCCTCGCCGCCGACGAGGACCGCGCCGCGCACCACATGGACGTACACGCGCGGAGCGTCCGGGACCGCCGTGCGCTCCCCCTCCGTGAGCCGCCGCACGTGCAGCATCGCGCCCGCCTCGGGCAGGGCGTACGGGGTGGAGTCAGCCATGCCGGGGACCGTCGTGTACGAGGGGTCGCCGCCGGGCTCCACGGGGGCGAGCCATATCTGAAGGAACGTCAGCCAGGTGGCGCCGTCGTTGCGTTCGACGTGGCGGACGCCGGAGGCGGCGCTGAGGTGCTGGACGTCCCCGGCGCGCACGACCGTGGCGTGACCGGCGGTGTCGCGGTGGGTCAGCTCGCCCTCGACGACCCAGGTGACGATCTCGGTGTGGCTGTGCGGGTGCTCCTCGAAGCCCGCGCCGGGTGCGAGGCGTTCCTCGTTGCAGGCGAGGATCGGGCCGAAGCGGAGGTTGTCGGGGTCGTAGAAGGGGCCGAAGGAGAAGGAGTGCCGGGAGGAGATACCGGCCGCCTCGTCCCCGCCCTCGAACCGGTCGGCCGCGCGGTGTACGGAGATCACCCGTCCACGGTAGCCCGCCGGGGGCGAGCGAGTGTCCTATGGATTCGCGACTTCAGTAACGTGATCACGTGATCATGTTCGGCCGTCCGGAGGAACCCCCCGCTACCGGGCGGTACGACCCGCCACCGGCCCCGGCCCTCCGTGCCCCCGTCCGGATAAGGCAGTCTTGTGTCCGTGCCCCGACCCGATCCTGAGCAGCCCGCTGCGAACGACGCCCATCTCCATGCCGCGACCCTGAAGCGGCTGGAGCAGTCCTCCGGCCGGCTGGCCGCGAACGCGATCGCCCGCATGGACGAGTCGCTGCCGTGGTACCGGGCGATGCCTCCGGAGAACCGGTCCTGGATCGGCCTGGTGGCCCAGGCCGGTATCGCCGCGTTCACCGAGTGGTTCCGGCATCCGGAGACCCCGCAGGCGATCTCGACGGACGTCTTCGGGACGGCCCCGCGCGAGCTGACCCGGGCGATCACACTGCGGCAGACCGTCGAGATGGTGCGCACCACGATCGAGGTCATGGAGGCCGCGATCGACGAGGTGGCCGCGCCCGGCGACGAGTCGGTGCTGCGCGAGGCGCTGCTCGTCTACGCCCGCGAGATCGCGTTCGCGACCGCCCAGGTGTACGCGCAGGCGGCGGAGGCCCGGGGTGCCTGGGACGCCCGGCTGGAATCGCTCGTGGTGAACGCGGTGCTGTCCGGGGAGGCCGACGAGGGCGCGGTGTCCCGGGCCGCGGCGCTCGGCTGGAACTCGCCGGAGCACGTCTGCGTACTGCTCGGCACGGCCCCGGACGGGGACAGCGAGCTGACCGTGGAGGCGATCCGGCGGGCCGCCCGGCACGCCAAGCTCCAGGTGCTGACGGGGGTGCTCGGCAACCGCCTGGTCGTCATCGCGGGCGGCAGCGACAACCCGCTCCAGGTCGCGAAGGCCCTGATCGGACCGTATGCGGCGGGTCCCGTGGTGGCCGGTCCCGTGGTGGCCGACCTGCTGGCGGCGACCCGGTCCGCGCAGGCGGCGGCCGCCGGTCTGAAGGCGTGCGGCGCCTGGCAGGACGCGCCGAGGCCGGTGCTCGCGGACGATCTCCTGCCGGAGCGCGCGATGGCGGGCGACCCTGCCGCGCGCGAGCAGTTGGTGGAGGAGATCTACAGACCGCTCGAAGAAGCGGGCTCCGCACTCCTGGAGACGCTGAGTGTCTATCTGGAGCAGGCGAGCAGCCTCGAAGGCGCGGCCCGGATGCTGTTCGTGCATCCCAACACCGTGCGCTACCGGCTCCGACGTGTGACAGACGTCACCGGCTGGTCGCCTTCCGATGTCCGTTCGGCGTTCACTCTGCGAATCGCCCTGATCCTGGGGCGTCTGGCCGACCGGGATGCGCAGTCCTAGACTTTTGTCGGACATCAACAATTCCCCTTACGGTTCTTCGTCCCTGTCCCCACGGGTGTTCCGGACCGTTCACAAGAGAGAGTGTGAGGGTGCTCGTACTCGTCGCTCCCGGCCAAGGCGCTCAGACGCCCGGCTTCCTGACTCCCTGGCTCGACCTCCCCGGTGCCACCGACCGCATCGCGGCCTGGTCCGACGCCATCGAGCTCGACCTTGCCCACTTCGGCACCAAGGCCGACGCGGAGGAGATCCGCGACACCGCGGTGGCCCAGCCGCTGCTGGTCGCCGCCGGTCTGCTCTCGGCCGCCGCGCTCGACGTTTCGCCGGGTGCCGTCGCGGGTCACAGCGTCGGTGAAATCACCGCGGCCACCCTCGCCGGTGTCATCGGCGAGGAGGCGGCGCTCCGCTTCGTACGCACCCGTGGGCTCGCCATGGCCGAGGCCGCGGCGGTCACGGAGACCGGCATGGCGGCGCTGCTCGGCGGCGACCCCGAGGTCACCGTGGAGCATCTGGAGAAGCTCGGGCTGACCCCGGCGAACGTCAACGGGGGCGGCCAGATCGTCGCAGCCGGCACCGCCGAGCAGATCACCGCGCTCGCCGAGGACAAGCCGGAGGGTGTACGCCGCGTGGTGCCGCTGAAGGTGGCCGGCGCGTTCCACACGCACCACATGGCTCCCGCCGTCGAGCGGCTGCGCGCCGCCGCCGGGGACCTGGACGTGTCCGACCCGACCGTGACGTATGTCTCGAACGCCGACGGCAGGACCGTCGCGACCGGCCACGAGGTCATCACCCGGCTCGTCGGCCAGGTCGCCAACCCGGTGCGCTGGGACCTGTGCATGGAGACGTTCAAGGAACTCGGGGTCACCGCGCTCATCGAAGCCTGCCCCGGCGGCACGCTCACCGGTCTGGCCAAGCGGGCGCTGCCCGGCGTGCGGACCCTCGCGCTCAAGACCCCCGACGACCTCGACGCGGCCCGCGCGCTCATCGCTGAGCACGCGGGCGCCTAAGGAGCCCGAGAGCATGTCGAAGATCAAGCCCAGCAAGGGCGCCCCGTACGCACGGATCATGGGTGTCGGCGGCTACCGCCCGACCCGGGTCGTGCCGAACGAGGTGATCCTCGAAACGATCGACTCGTCCGACGAGTGGATTCGCTCCCGCTCCGGCATCGCGACCCGTCACTGGGCCTCCGACCAGGAGACCGTGGCTGCGATGTCCGTCGAGGCGTCCGGCAAGGCCATCGCGGACGCCGGGATCACGCCGGAGCAGATCGGCGGCGTGATCGTCTCCACCGTCTCGCACTTCAAGCAGACCCCGGCCATCGCGACCGAGATCGCCCACAAGGTCGGCGCGGGCAAGCCCGCCGCCTTCGACATCTCGGCGGGCTGCGCGGGCTTCGGATACGGGCTGACCCTCGCCAAGGGCATGATCGTCGAGGGCTCGGCCCAGTACGTACTCGTCATCGGCGTGGAGCGGCTGAGCGACCTCACCGACCTGACGGACCGGGCCACGGCGTTCCTGTTCGGTGACGGCGCCGGCGCGGTCATCGTGGGCCCGTCCGACGTGCCCGCCATAGGCCCGACCGTCTGGGGCTCCGAGGGCGACAAGTCCGAGACGATCAAGCAGACCGTGGCGTGGGACACCTTCCACGCCGACCGGCCGGAGAAGTTCCCGGCCATCACGCAGGAGGGCCAGGCGGTGTTCCGCTGGGCCGTCTTCGAGATGGCGAAGGTCGCCCAGCAGGCGCTGGACGCGGCCGGGATCGCCCCGGAAGACCTGGACGTCTTCATCCCGCACCAGGCCAACATGCGGATCATCGACTCGATGGTGAAGACCCTGAAGCTGCCGGAGAGCGTCATGGTCGCCCGTGACGTGGAAACCACCGGCAACACCTCCGCCGCCTCGATTCCGCTCGCGATGGAGCGGCTTCTGGCGACCGGTCAGGCAAAGAGCGGCGACACCGCGCTCGTCATCGGCTTCGGGGCGGGTCTCGTCTACGCCGCGACGGTCGTTACCCTCCCCTAGGCACACCGGGTCTTTTCGCCCGGACGTCCGAACCCAGCAGATATACACCGAAGGAGCGCCGACATGGCCGCCACGCAGGAAGAGATCGTCAAGGGTCTCGCCGACATCGTCAACGAGATCGCCGGCATTCCGGCCGAGGACGTCCAGCTGGACAAGTCCTTCACGGACGACCTGGACGTCGACTCGCTGTCCATGGTCGAGGTCGTCGTCGCCGCCGAGGAGCGCTTCGACGTGAAGATCCCCGACGAGGACGTCAAGAACCTCAAGACCGTCGGCGACGCCGCGGACTACATCCTCAAGCACCAGGCCTGATCCAGCCGGATCGTGTGTCGCCACCCGGCGGTGGCGCCGCTGATTCACGACCCCCTACACGTGGAGAAGATTTTCCAGTGAACTCGACCAATCGCACCGTGGTCGTCACCGGTATCGGCGCAACCACTCCGCTGGGTGGCGATTCCGCATCGACCTGGGAAGGTCTGATGGCCGGCCGTTCCGGCGTCAAGCCTCTTGAGGGCGAACGTTTCGCCGAGCTGCCTGTTCGGATCGCGGCCCTGGCCGCCGTCGATCCCGCTGACGTCCTGCCCCGTCCGCTCGCCCGCCGTCTGGACCGCTCGGCGCAGTTCGCGCTGATCGCGGCCCGCGAGGCGTGGGCGGACGCGGGTTTCACCGGCAAGGCCGGTGAGGACGAGAAGATCCAGCCCGAGCGGCTCGGTTCGGTCATCGCCTCCGGCATCGGCGGCGTGATCACCCTGCTCGACCAGTACGACGTGCTGAAGGAGAAGGGCGTACGCCGCGTCTCCCCGCACACCGTGCCCATGCTCATGCCCAACGGCCCGGCGGCGAACGTGGGCATCGAGGTGAACGCCCAGGCGGGCGTCCACACCCCGGTCTCCGCCTGCGCGTCCGGCGCCGAGGCGATCGGCTACGCCGTCGAGATGATCCGCACCGGCCGTGCCGATGTGGTCCTCGCCGGGGGCACCGAGGCGGCGATCCACCCGCTTCCGATCGCCGCGTTCGCCAACATGATGGCGATGTCCAAGAACAACGACGATCCGGAGAAGGCGTCCCGGCCGTACGACGTGGGCCGCGACGGCTTCGTCCTCGGTGAGGGCGCCGGTGTCGTCGTGCTGGAGTCCGCGGAGCACGCGGCGAAGCGTGGCGCCCGGGTCTACTGCGAGGTGCTGGGCCAGGGCCTGTCCGCGGACGCCCACCACATCGCACAGCCCGAGCCGACGGGCCGCGGTATCGCCGCGGCGATGCAGAACCTGCTGGACCAGACGGACCTGAAGCCGTCGGAGGTCGTCCACCTGAACGCCCACGCGACGTCCACGCCCCAGGGCGACATCGCGGAGGTCAAGGCCCTGCGGAAGGTCCTCGGTGAGGACCTGGACCACGTGGCGATCTCCGCGACGAAGTCGATGACCGGTCACCTGCTCGGTGGCGCGGGCGGCATCGAGACCGTGGCCACGGTCCTGGCGCTGCACCACCGGATGGCTCCGCCGACGATCAACGTCGACGAGCTGGACGCGTCGGTCGAGGCGGACATCGTCCGCGGCGAGCCGAGGCCGCTTCCGGAGGGCCCGATCGCGGCGATCAACAACTCGTTCGGATTCGGCGGACACAACGTGGTGCTGGCCTTCCGCAGCGTGTGACGTTTCCGCGCGCTTGCGCGTGAAGCCCGCGTCCCCCGTGTGGGGGGCGCGGGCTTCGTCGTTGCCGCCGGGGGCTCGGCAGCCCCCGGCGGTCACACCACCTGGTGCAGCCAGCGGACGGGCGCGCCCTCGCCCGCATGGCGGAACGGCTCCAGTTCGTCGTCCCACGGCTTGCCGAGGAGTTTGGCGATCTCGGACTCCAGGTCCGTCTCACCGCCGATCGAGCGGGCCAGCGCCGCGCGCAGGCGGTCCTCCGGGACGAGGATGTCGCCGTGCATGCCGGTGACCGCGTGGAAGATGCCCAGCGCGGGCGTCGAGCTGTAGCGCTCGCCCTCCGCCGTGGGAGACGGCTCCGCCGTCACCTCGAAGCGGAGGAGGTCCCAGCCGCGGAGCGCGGAGGCGAGCTTCGACGCCGTGCCGGGGCGGGCCCGCCAGGAGAACTCCGAGCGCCAGGTGCCCGGCGCGGCCGGCTGTCTGATCCAGTCCAGCTGCACCCGCCCACCGAGGACACCCGCCACCGCCCACTCGACGTGGGGGCAGAGCGCGCGCGGTGCGGAGTGAACGTACAGGACTCCACGTGTCGTCACCGGGACCTCCAGTGTGGGACGAGGTTCGCCTTCCCCAGCGGCCTGTCATCAGTAAACAGCATCGGGGGTTATTCTCCGGAAAAGCGACAGTATGTGACGTGATGTGATGTTCGGATGCCACCCGAGTGGAGCCGGGCGTCCGAGGGAGCCACTGGTCCGACGGGGAAAAACTACCGCGCCCGGCCGTCCCGGGGGTGACGTACCGTCGGTCCGGGGCCCTTCTTCGCTCAGTCTTCACCCGGCAGAGCGTCCGGGCGTGAAAGAGGAGGAGACCAGGCCATGCCGGATCGGTCCGTACGGCACCGCTCGCGCACCGCACTGGCCTGGCTGGCCGCCCTGGCGTTCGCCGGTACGGCGGTGCTGACCGGCTGTGACGCGGGACACGACGGGACGACGAAGGGGTCGGCTCCGGCCGAGCGCCACGCCCCGGCGGCGGGCCCCGTCTGGAACCCGAGTCCCGGTTCCATCGCGGCGGTCGGCGACTCGATCACGCGCGGGTTCGACGCCTGCTCGGTGCTGGCCGACTGCCCGGAGGTGTCCTGGTCGACGGGCACGGACAGCGCGGTGAAGAGTCTCGCGGTACGCCTCCTCGGCGCCCGCGCGGCCGGTCACACCTGGAACCACGCCGAGACGGGCGCCCGGATGGCCCAGCTGCCGGAACAGATGGCGGCGGCAGCGGCGGAGGACCCGGACCTGGTGACCGTGATGATCGGCGCCAACGACGCCTGCCGGGACTCGGTGCGGGCCATGACCCCGGTGGACGACTTCCGCGCGTCGTTCGAGGCGTCGATGCGCCGGCTGCGCGGCGGGGCGCCCAAGGCGCAGGTGTACGTGTCGAGCGTGCCGGACCTGAAGCGGCTGTGGTCGCAGGGGCGTGCCAATCAGCTGGGCAAGCAGATCTGGAAGCTGGGCATCTGCAAGTCGATGCTGAGCGACGCGGACAACATGGGCGCGGCGGCGGTCGCCCGCCGCGCGGCCGTGCAGGACCGCGTCGTGGCGTACAACGAGGTGCTGCGCGAGGTGTGCGCGAAGGACAGCCGCTGCCGGTACGACGGCGGGGCCGTGTTCGACTACCGGTTCACCGGCAAGCAGCTCAGCCAGTGGGACTGGTTCCACCCCGGCCGCAACGGTCAGGCCAGGCTCGCCGAGATCGCCTACCGCAACGTCACGGCGGTCCGCCCGCCCGCGTAAAGTCGGTGATCATGGAGACGCGTTCGAATACGGTGGTCGGTACGGAGCACTTCGGCACGCT
Organism: Streptomyces sp. ATexAB-D23; assembly: GCF_000373645.1. Taxonomy (GTDB): domain Bacteria; phylum Actinomycetota; class Actinomycetes; order Streptomycetales; family Streptomycetaceae; genus Streptomyces; species Streptomyces castrisilvae. Next base: position 231,756 of record NZ_KB892089.1, read on the forward strand.
CGGGGACGGCACCGCCGTGCACCGCTGGACGCTGGAGCGGGACGGCACGCGGGTGCGCGTCCTGACGTACGGCGGCATCGTGCAGTCGGCCGAGGTCCCGGACCGGGACGGGGCGCGGGACGAAATCGCCCTCGGGCTGCCGGACCTGGCCTCGTACCAGGAGTACACGGGCCCGTACTTCGGCGCGCTGGTCGGCCGGTACGCGAACCGGATCGGCGGGGCGGCCTTCGAGCTGGACGGCCGGACCCACCACCTCACGCGCAACGAGGGCCGCAACCATGTGCACGGCGGGGCGAGCGGCTTCGACAAGCGGGTGTGGGACGCCCGCGAGGTCGAGGGCGGTGTGGAGCTGTCCCTCGTCTCGGCGGACGGCGAGGAGGGCTTCCCCGGCCGGGTGGAGCTGACGGCGGCGTACACCCTGGACCAGGGCGGTGCGCTCCGGATCGCGTACCGGGCGGTGACGGACGCGCCGACCGTGCTGAACCTGACGAACCACACCTACTGGAACCTCGCGGGCGCCGGCAGCGGCAGCGCGCTCGGGCAGCGGCTGCGGATCGCGGCGGGGGCGGTCACCCCGGTGGACGCGGAGTCGCTGCCGACGGGCGAGTTCCTGCCGGTGGAGGGCACCCGGTTCGACTTCCGCGAGCCCCGGCCGGTGACCAGGGAGTACGACCACAACTTCGTGCTGGACGCGCAGGGGCCGCTTCCGGCGGCGGAGCTGTACGACGAGGTGTCGGGGCGTGTCCTGACGGTCACGACGACCGAGCCGGGGCTCCAGCTGTACACGGCGGACCACTTCGACGGGCGGCCGTTCGGCCCGTGCGCCGGGATCGCCCTGGAGACGCAGCACTTCCCGGACTCGCCGAACCGCCCGGAGTTCCCGAGCACGGTGCTGCGGCCGGGCGCGGAGTACGCGTCGACGACGGTGTACGGGTTCTCGGTGCGCTGAGGCGCCTCAGCCCTCGAAGGCCGCCTCGTCCCCGGCGTTCTCGTCGTCCGTCTCCTCCTCACCGGTCAGACCGCGGGCCAGCAGGGTCGCCCCCGCGACGGCCCCCGGCATGAGGAAGACGGCGACGAACGGCAGCATGAAGGCGAGCCCGAGCGGTACGCCGAAGCCGAGGGTGCGCAGGCGGTGGCCGCGCAGCAGGGCGAGGCGGTCCTTGAGCACCATGCCCCGGCGCTGGAGCGCGACGGCGGTCAGCTCCTCGGCGAGGAAGTACCCGGTGACGCAGAAGCCGATGAGGGGCACGACGGTCTGCCCGGCGACGGGCACGAAGCCGAGGGCGAAGAGGAGGACCGCGTACAGCCCGACGCGCACCAGGATGCGCACGCTGTCGCGGGCGGAGATCCACAGCTCGCGCCAGAGCGGCAGCCCGGACTCGGGGACCGTGCCGCCCTCGGTGCGGTCGACCTCCTCGGAGAGCGCCTCGTAGAAGGGCTGTCCGACGAGCAGGGTCACGGCGGTGAAGGTGATCACGGCCAGGAAGAGGCCGAGGACGAAGACCAGCACGGTCAGGGCGTTGCGCAGCAGGCCGGGCCACGGCGACGACCAGTCGTCGGCGAACGGCGTCGCCCACTCCACCAGGTCGTCGGCGCCGTAGCCGAGGCCGATGAGGGCGCCCGCGTACAGGACGAGGGTGATGAGGCCGGGCAGCAGCCCTATGCCGAACCATCTGCCGTGACCGAAGACCCAGCGCTGACCCTTGATCAGACAACCGAGCCCCGCCCCGAGATCACGCATGGCGTCAGCCTAACGGGATCGGGGGCGGGGCCTGTCCGGCGGGGAGGGGCAGGTCAGGCGACCGAGAGCTCCACCTTGATGTTGCCGCGGGTGGCGTTCGAGTACGGGCAGACCTGGTGGGCCTTCTCGATGAGCGCCCGCGCGGTCGCCGCGTCGACGTTCGGGATGGTCGCGGTGATCGCGACCTCCAGGCCGAAGCCGCCGGCCTCGGTCTTGCCGATGGAGACCGCGGCGGTCACCGTCGAGCCGGAGATGTCGGCCTTCTCCTGGCGGGCGACGACGCCCAGCGCGCCCTGGAAGCAGGCGCTGTAGCCGGCGGCGAACAGCTGCTCCGGGTTGGTGCCGGCGCCGCTGCCGCCCATCTCCTTCGGCGGGTTGACGACGACGTCGAGCTTGCCGTCGTCCGAGGAGACGCGGCCGTCACGGCCGTTCTGCGCGGTGGCGACAGCGGTGTACGCGACGGCGATGTCCTGAATGGTCATGCTGAGGATTCCTCCTGCTGGTGCGCCGCGACTCGCGCCCACGATCGCGACGGCCTGGAACGAGACTAACGGGTGCCGGCGGGGCGGTTCAGCCGAGGGAGACGATCATCTTTCCGGTGTTCTCGCCGCGCAGCAGGCCGACGAACGCGTCGAAGCCGTTCTCGATGCCCTCGACCACCGTCTCGCGGTACTTCAGCTCGCCCGATGCCAGCCAGCCGGCCACCTCCTGGACGAACTGCTCCTGGAGGTCGGAGTGGTCGGCGACGAGCATGCCCTGGAGGCGCAGCCGCTTGCCGATGACCAGTGCGAGGTTGCGCGGGGCGGGGGTGGGCTCGGTCGCGTTGTACTGGGCGATCATGCCGCAGATGGTGGCGCGGCCGTGCACGTTGAACGAGGAGATCGCGGCCTCCAGGTGTTCGCCGCCGACGTTGTCGAAGTAGACGTCGATTCCGTCGGGGGCGGCCTTGCGCAGCTGCTCGCCGACGGGCCCGTCCTTGTAGTTGAACGCGGCGTCGAAGCCGTACTCCTCGACGAGGAGCTTGACCTTCTCGTCGGAGCCGGCCGACCCGATGACCCGGGAGGCGCCCTTGATCCTGGCCATCTGCCCGACCTGGCTGCCGACCGCGCCGGCGGCGCCGGAGACGAAGACGGCGTCGCCCTCCTTGAAGGACGCCACGTCGAAGAGTCCGGCGTAGGCGGTGAGCCCGGTCATGCCGAGCACGCCGAGGTAGGTGGAGAGCGGGGCGAGCGAGGCGTCGACCTTCACCGCGTGCTTGGCGGGGACGCTGGCGTACTCGCGCCAGCCGAGGCCGTGCAGGACGTGGTCGCCGACCTCGAAGCCCTCGGCGTTCGAGGCGACGACCTCGCCGACCGCGCCGCCGTCCATCGGTTGGTCCAGCTTGAACGGCGGGGTGTACGACTTCACGTCGTTCATCCGGCCGCGCATGTAGGGGTCGACCGAGAAGTGCAGGTTGCGCACGAGGACCCGGCCCTCGGCGGGCGCGGTCACCGGTGCCTCACGCAGAGCGAAATCCTCGGCCTTCGGCCAGCCGTGCGGACGGGCTACGAGGTGCCATTCACGGCTGGACTCGGGAAGATTTGCAGACATGGGCTCGGGGTCTCCTCGATGTCGGTGTCTCTGTGTCGGTGTCTCGGCTGCTGCGAGGTGTGCGGTGCGGCGGCAAAAAGCTTCACCACATGAAACAACCATGCGCCTGGATATTTCACCTTGTCAAGCAACTGGGTATCCTGGGTGTCATGGCCACCTCGCGCATAGATCCCCTGACCCTCGAAGTCATCGAGCTCATCGGCACCGTCGTGGCGCGCTACTACGAGGAATACGAGCAGGCCGCGGCCACGCACAGCCTCACCGGCGCGCAGGCGCGGGTCCTCGGGCTGCTCTCGGTCGAGCCGCTGCCGATGCGCCGGATCGCCCAGAAGCTGAAGTGCGAGCCGTCCAATGTGACCGGCATCGTGGACCGGCTGGAGGCGCGCGGCCTGGTGGAGCGGCGCCCGGACCCGGCCGACCGCCGGGTGAAGCTGGCCGCGCCCACGGAACTGGGCACGCGGACCGCGCTGCAACTGCGCGAGGCGCTGGACTTCGCCCGCGAGCCGCTGGCCGGGCTGTCGGACGCGGACCGCACGGTGCTGCGGGACCTGCTGCGCCGGATGGTGGGGACCGGTCCGGAGGCCGGACCGGCACCATGGAGCGCATGACCGCTCCCACCCCCTTCGGGCCCCGCGAGTTCCAGCTCGTCCTGCTGCGCCGGATGGCCGACCACCAGCCCGGTCTGGTGGAGGACGCCCGGCACGAGCTGAGCGCGACACTCGCCGAGATGCGGGAGGCGAACCGGCGGTGGCAGGCCATGGTGCGGGGGCCCCGGGGGCGGGGCGCGCTGCGGCGCTACCGCTCGGTCCTCGGTGAGCCGGGGGCGGCCGGGCGGCGGGTCATCGGTGACCTGGAGTTCGACGTGCTGCGGTGGGCGGTGCCGCTCTGGCCGGAGCTGCGGTTCGAGGTGATGGTGGCGCCGGGTGGGGCGGTGTGGAACGAGTGGCTGGTCCGGGCGCCGGACGCGGCGGGCCCCGAGCTGCGGACGGTGGCGGACCTGGTGCCGTGGTCGTGCACGGTGGACGAGGTGGCGCGGGCCTTCGCGCCGGCCCGCCCGATGGAGGGCAGCGCGCCGACGCGATGGGCGCTGGGGATCGGGGACGGGGCGGGGGCGTGTGTCGCGGAGTTCACGTGGGGGTTGTTGCAGCGGGTGGTGCCGGTGGGTGGGGGCGGGGCGGTGTCCTCAATCGCCGGACGGGCTTGAACTTGCCGTTCGGGCGCCCGTGAACGCCGGACAGGCCGGGACCGCCGACGCGGGCGTTGAACGGCCGACGCGCGTCCGCAGACGCCGGACAGGCCGGGACCGCCGACGCGGGCGTTGAACGGCCGACGCGCGTCCGCGGACGCCGGACAGGCCGGGACCGCCGGCGCGGGCGTGAACTGCGGGCGGGTGTCCCTCCTACGGCGCACCCCAGCGGGCGTGGTGGTTCCTCGCGGCGCACGATTCGAGGAGAGCCGGCTGTCCGTCGGTCACCCTCAACGCTCTCGGGAGGACCCGCCGTGACCGTCAGCCTTGAGCAGTTGCGCCGTTGCCATGTCGCCGTCGACCTCGGGGCCTCCCGTACCCGGGTGTACGTCAAGGGGCCCGGCCTCGTCGTGGACGAGCCGAGCGTCGCCGCCGTCAACATCCGTACCGGCTCGCTCATCGCCGTCGGCGCACTCGCCGAACAGATGACGGGCCGCACTCCCCACTACATCCGGGTCGTCCGCCCCGTGTCCGGCGGGACCGTCGTGGACATCGAGATGGCCCAGCGCATGCTGCGCCACCTGCTCGGCGAGAAGCTCCGCCGCCAGCTGCGCCGCAAGCCCTGGCTGCGTGCCGCGGCCTGCATCCCGCACGAGAGCGATCCGCTCGCCCGCCGGGCCGCCGTGGAGACCCTGGTCGGCCTCGGCGCGCGCCGGGTCGAGCTCGTGGACACCCTGATCGCGGCGGCCGTCGGCTGCGGGCTGCCCGTCGAGCAGCCGACCGCGACCATGATCATGGTGTGCGGGGCGGCGACGACGCAGATCGCGGTGCTCTCGCTCGGCTCGATCGTGACGGCGGTACGCCTGCCGATCGGCGGCGACGCGATCGACCACGCGGTGATCCAGCACCTGCGCCAGTACCACGAGCTGATGCTGCCGAGCCAGTCCGTGCGCCCCCTCCAGCTCGCCCTCAACGGCAACGGGCTGACCGCGCAGGGCCCTTCGGTCACCGAGATCCACGGCCGGGACGTGGCGACCGGGCTCGCCCGGTCCGTCGAGGTCGACACCGCCGCGATCCGGCAGGCGATCCACCGCCCGCTCACCGCGGTCCTGGACGGCCTGGGCAAGGTCCTGCGGGAATGCCCGCCCGACCTGGTCGCCGACCTCGCGGACTGCGGGATCATGATGGTCGGCGGGAGCGCCCTGCTGCCCGGCCTCGACCAGATGCTGCGCGACGCGACGGGCATGCCGGTGCACATCGCCGAACGGCCCGACGCCTGCTCGATCCTGGGCCTGGGCGCCATGCTGGACGGGGAGATCAGCCCGATGGTCCTCGATCCGCTGGCCGGCTGACCGGCGCGCCGGGACCGGCCGATGACCGACGAGCCGGCCGGCGCGGCGCCGGAGCGCGGCCTGCCGGAGTCGCCCCTGCTGCCACGGCTCCTGGAAGCGGTGCTGAGCGTCGGCTCGGACCTCGAACTCCGGGCCACGCTCCAGCAGATCATCGACACCGTGACCGCCCTGACCGGCGCCAGGTACGGGGCGCTGGGCGTGCTCGACCCCGGGCACGGCACGATCCGAGAGCTGTTCGTCCGCGGGATGAGCGAGGCCGAGCAGGCGGCCATCGGCGACTTCCCCGACGGGCACACCGGCATGCTCGGCGCCCTCGTGGACGCGCCGGGGCCGGTGCGCTCCGACGACCTGTGCGCCGACCCGCGCGCCACCGGCGTCCCGCCCGGCCACCCCCCGGTGCGCTCGTTCCTCGGCGCCGCCATCCGGGTCCGCCACGAGGTCTTCGGCAACATCTACCTCGCCGGGAAGACCACCGGGCACTTCACCGAGACCGACGCCGGGCTGCTGCGGGTCCTCGCCGCGCAGGCCGGCATCGCGATCGGCAACGCCCGGCTGTACGAGAGCGCCCGGCAGCGCGAACGCTGGATCGAGGGCGCGGCCGCCGTCACCAACACCCTGCTCACCGGCGAGAACCTGTCCGACGCGCTGACGACCGTGGCGGAACGGGCCCGCATCCTCAGCGACGCGGCGGCCGGGGTGATCCTCCAGCCCACCGACGAGGGCGGCATGGAGATCGTCGTCGCCTCCACACAGGAGGACCCGGCCGGGCTCGTGGGCACGGCCATCGCGCCCGGCTCCCCCGTCCTGGTCCAACTGCTGGGCGGCGAGGCGGTGTTCATCGACGACTCGGCGACCGATCCCCGGATGACGACACCGGTACGGTCCCGCTTCGGCCCCAGCATGATGCTGCCGTTGCAGAGCGGGGGCCGGCTCATCGGGACCCTCGCCCTGCCCCGCGGGCGCGGCGCCCGCCCGTACACCGACCTGGACCGGCTGCTGGCCGCCCAGTTCGCCTCGCAGGCGGCGCTCGCCCTGGTCCTGGCGGACTCGCAGCACGACCGGGAGCAGCTGGCGGTGTACGAGGACCGCGACCGGATCGCGCGCGACCTGCACGATCTGGTCGTCCAGCGGCTGTTCGCCACCGAGATGATGCTGGAGTCGACGCGCCGGCGGGCCGGTGCCGGGGAGACGAGCGAGCTGCTCTCCAAGGCGGTGGACGAGCTGGATTCGACGATCCAGGAAGTGCGGACGGCCATCTTCGCCCTCCAGCAGCCGCCCGCCGAGGCGCCCGCCACCTTCCGGGGCCGGGTGCTGCGGGAGACCGCGGGCGCGGCGGCGGTGCTCGGCTTCCAGCCGTCGGTGCGGTTCGCCGGGGCGGTGGACGCGCTCGTGACGGAACCGGCGGGCGGGCGGCTGCTCGCCGCGCTGCGGAGCGCCCTGGCGGCGGCACACCGGAGGGACGGGGTGTCGGCGATCGAGGTGGCGGTGGACGTGACGGCGACGCTGCCGGACGGGCGGGGCGCGGTCCGCCTCACGGTCGCGGACGACGGGCGCGATCCGGACGGTACGCGGGCGCCGGTGGTGACGTGGGAGGCGCCGCTGTGAGCCGGGGCGTCACGGGCCGCCGGGCGCCGCTCTGAGGGCGACACGGGTGTGGGAGTGCGCGACGCCCGCCTCGCGCTTGAGGCGGCGCAGGAGGGTGTCGAGCGCCGCGGTGTCGGCGGCGGTCGCCCGTACGAGATAGTCGTGTCCGCCCGTCACGTGCACCACCTCGGTGATGCCTGGCAGGGCCAGCACCGCCCGTTCGAACGTCTCGTTGGTGGTGTCCATCCGCAGGGTCACGTCGATGAAGACGACGAGTCCGGTGCGGGTGTCGGCCGCGGGGTCGATGATCACCGTGAAACCGCGGATGACACCGTCCTTGCGCAGCCGCCGCACCCGGTCGGCCGCCGCGTTGGCGCTGAGCCCGACCCGTACGCCCAGGTCGCGGTACGAGATCCGGGCGTCCTCCTGGAGGACACCGAGGATTTCCCTGTCCAGACGGTCCATGGTCCCAATTGTCGCAGCTTCGGCGCGGATGAGAAGCCGGGCGGGGGCCGGAACCCCTCCCCCGTATGGCGCACGCCGACGGGCTCGCGGCCCGTGCCCGCCCTTGACTGGCCGTGTGGACACAGCCGTGAAGCAGTCACCCGCACCGTCCGGAGCCCCGCCGTCCGCCGCCTATCGCAACCTGGTGATGGCCACGATCGGCTTCACGCTCACGTTCTGGGCCTGGAACCTGATCGCGCCCATGTCGGCCGACTACAAGGACCGCCTGGGGCTGAACTCGTTCCAGCAGTCGCTGCTGGTCGCCGTGCCGGTGCTGGTCGGCTCGCTGGGCCGTATCCCGGTGGGCGCGCTCACCGACAAGTACGGGGCGCGGCTGATGTTCCCTCTCACCTCGGCGCTGACCGTCGTGCCGGTGCTGCTGCTGATCCCGGCGAAGGACTCGTACGGGGCGATGCTGGCGGTGGGCTTCCTGCTGGGACTCGGCGGGACGACGTTCGCGATCGGCATTCCGCTGGTCAACTCCTGGTTCCCGCCCGCCGATCGCGGCCTCGCGCTGGGCATCTTCGGCATGGGCATGGGCGGGGTCGCGCTGTCCGGCTACTTCACCCCGCGCATCGCCGGGCACGGCGACAACCTGCCGTTCCTGGTGGTCGCCGCCGCGCTGCTGGTGTACGCGGCGCTGGCCGCCCTGCTCGTCAGCGACCGTCCAGGCCGCCAGGTGCCGACCGATTCGCTGGTCCACCGGCTGGGCGCGGCGGGCAGGCTGCGGGTCACCTGGGAGCTGTCCGCGCTGTACGCGATCGGCTTCGGCGGCATCGTGGCGTTCGGCGTGTACCTGCCGACGTATCTCAAGACGTGGTACGCGCTGTCGCCGACCGACGCCGGTACGAAGGCGGCCGGGTTCGCGCTGGTCACGGTCATCTTCCGGCCGATCGGCGGCCGGCTGTCGGACCGCATGCACCCGGCGCTCGTCACCTCCGCGGCGCTGGGCGTCGCCGCCCTCACGGCCATCGTCCAGGCGTTCGACCCGCAGCTGTCGCCGGGCGGCACGATCGCGCTGCTCGTGATGGCGGCGGGCCTGGGCACCGCGAGCGGCAGCGTCTTCGCCCTGGTCTCGCAGGTGACCCCGCAGGCGAAGGTGGGCAGTGTGACCGGGATCGTCGGCGCGATGGGCGGGCTCGGCGGTTTCGTGCCGCCGCTGGTGATGGGCGCGATCTACAGCGCGAAGGACTCGTACTCGATCGGTTTCATGCTCCTGTCCGACCTGGCCCTGGCGGGCTGTGTGTACGCGTACGGCCGCATGCGGAACATCCAGCGGGACGGGTGAGGGAACCGTCACATCCCGGGCGCCCCGGTTCGAGCCGGATTCGAGGGACGGGGACGCGGTATCGCTCTAGGGTGCCCAGGGTGATGCCACTTCTGCCTGCACTCCAGGACGTGTCCGGTCCGGCGGCCGCCCGAGAAGCCGTCCGGTTCGACGAAGTCTCCCTGACGTACGCACAGCTGACCGAGGTCACGGACGCGCTCGCGGCCCGGCTCGCGGGCGCCGGCCGGGTCGCCGTCTGGGCCACACCGACCGCGGGGACCGTCGTCGCCGTGGTCGCCGCGCTGCGGGCGGGCGTACCGGCCGTACCGCTGAACCCGAAGACGGGGGAACGGGAGCTGGCGCACATCGTCGCGGACAGCGCGCCCTCGGCGGTGCTGGCCTCGCCGGACGACGTGCTCCCGCCCGCCCTTGCCGCCCTGGAGCGGGTGGACGTCACCACGACGGCCACCGGCCCCGCCCCCGCGGCGCCCTCCGAGCCGGACCCCGAGGCCCCCGCCCTGGTCGTGTACACCTCCGGGACGACCGGGCCGCCCAAGGGGGCCGTCCTGCCGCGCCGGGCGCTCGCCGCCTCGCTGGACGCGCTGGAGGACGCCTGGCAGTGGACCGCCGACGACGTCCTCGTCCACGCGCTGCCGCTGTTCCATGTGCACGGCCTGATCCTCGGCGTGCTCGGCCCGCTGCGCCGGGGCGGTTCGGTGCGCCACCTGGGCCGGTTCTCCCCCGAGGGCGTGGCGCGGGAGCTGGGCGCCGGCGGCACGATGCTGTTCGGTGTGCCGACCATGTACCACCGGCTCGCGGAGGCGCTGGCGGACCCCGAGGCCGGCGCCGGTCTCGCGAAGGCCCTCGCGGGCGCCCGGCTGCTGGTCTCCGGATCGGCCGCGCTGCCGGTCCACGACCACGAGCGCATCGCGGCGGCGACCGGCCGCCGGGTCATCGAGCGGTACGGCATGACGGAGACCCTGATGAACACGGGCGTACGGGCCGACGGCGCCCCGCGCCCCGGCACGGTCGGACCGCCCCTGCGCGGCGTGGAACTGCGCCTCGTCGAGGAGGACGGCAGCCCGCTCGCCGACGCGGAGTCGATCGGCGAGATCCAGGTGCGCGGACCGAACCTGTTCACCGGCTATCTGAACCGCCCCGACGCGACGGCCGCCGCGCTCACCGGGGACGGCTGGTTCCGTACCGGCGACATGGCCACGCTCGACCCCGACGGATATGTGCGCATCGTCGGCCGCAGGGCCACCGACCTGATCAAGAGCGGCGGCTACAAGATCGGCGCCGGCGAGATCGAGAACGCCCTGCTCGACCACCCCGGCGTCCGGGAAGCGGCCGTCACCGGCGAACCGGACGCGGACCTGGGCGAGCGGATCGTGGCCTGGGTGGTGCCGGCCGACCCCGCCGCCCCGCCCACCGCCGACGCGCTGGCCGGCCATGTCGCGGCCCAGCTCGCCCCGCACAAGCGCCCGCGCACGGTCCGCTACCTGGACGCCCTGCCGCGCAACGACCTGGGCAAGATCATGAAACGGGCGCTCCATGGCTGAGCGGCTGACGGCACGCGAGGCGATCGCCGCGCTCACCGCCGGCTTCACCGAGTCCGCCGCCCCCGCCGGGGACACCGCGGGCGACGGCCCGCTCGGCTGGGCGGGCTACGCCGATTCCCGGGCGCGGGCCACCGCCCGTACCGGCGAGCAGGAGTCCGTCGTCCACGGTACCGCCACGGTCGGCGGGCATCCTTGCGTCCTGCTCTCGTTCGAGTTCGGCTTCCTGGGCGGCTCGCTCGGGCAACGCACCGGAGACCGGCTGGAGGCCGCGTACGAGGAGGCCATAAACCGGCGGCTGCCGCTCGTCTCGCTGATCGCGACGGGCGGCAGCCGCATGCAGGAAGGCATGATCGCGCTGACCCAGCTGCACCGGGTGGCCCGCGCGTCGGCCCGGCTGCGGGCGGCGGGGCCGGCCCAGCTCGCGGTCCTGCGCGACCCGACGACCGGCGGCGGCTGGGCCACGCTGGGCGCGGGCGCCGATGTGATCCTGGCACTGCCCGGGGCGCAGGTCGGGTTCGCCGGTTCCCGGGTGCGTCCGGCGGACGCGGACCCCGCCGCGTACGGGGCCGAGGGCCAGCTCGCGGCCGGTTCCGTCGACGCGATCGTCCCGCCCGGGGAGCTGCCGGCCACGGTGGGCCGCTGGCTGGGCCTGCTCGCCCACCACGACGCCCCGCCCGCGCCCGCCCCGGTCCCGGACGCGCTCGGGGTGACCGACTTGCCCCGCACGGGCTGGGACGCGGTCCTGCGGGCCAGGGCGGCGGACCGGCCGCGCGCCGGGGCCTACCTGGACGCCTACTTCGACCTGCGCCTCCCGCTGAGCGGCGACCGCTGCGGCGGCACGGACCCGGGACTGCTCTGCGGGTTCGGACTGCGCGAGGGGCGGCCGGTGGCGTACGTGGCGCAGTGCGGCACCGCGACGCGCCCGGCCGGGTACCGCACGGCGGCCCGGGTGATCAGGCTCGCCGACCGGCTGGGGATCCCGGTCCTCACCCTGGTCGACACCCCGGGCGCGGCCAACGACGCGGAGGCGGAACGTTCCGGCGCGGGCGCGGCCATCGCGGACGCCTTCGCGGCGATCGCGGCGGCCCGGGTCCCGGTCACGACCCTGGTGATCGGCGAGGGCGGATCGGGCGGCGCGCTGGCCCTGGCCGCGCCGGACCGCACGCACGTCACCCCGGACAGCTACTTCTCGGTCATCGCCCCCGAGTTGGCCGCGGCGATCCTGAAGCGGGACCCGGACCGCGTCCGGGCCACGGCCGGCCAGCTGCGACTGCGCCCGCAGGACCTGGTGGACCTGGGCGTGGCCCGCTCGGTGGCCGGTGCGCCGGGCCGACGCGCAGGAGCGGCCGAGGGTGGCTAGCGTGGACGGAGGGGGCAGACCCGTCACCCGAGGAGATGACCCACCATGCCCGCAGAAGCAGAAGGCACGCCGTGCTGGGCAGACGCGACGGTCGGCGACCTCGCAGAGGCGAAACGCTTCTACGGTGAGCTGCTGGGCTGGACGTTCGGCGACACACTGGCCGAGTACGGCAGCTACACCCAGGCCTTTGTGAACGAGAAGGCGGTCGCCGCGCTGATGCCCCGGCAGTCGGAGCAGATGCCGACCGGCTGGTGCCTGTACCTGGAATCGCCCGACGCGGCGGCCACCGCGTCGAAGATCCGCGACAACGGCGGCACGGTCCAGGTGAATCCCATGCAGGTCGGCGAGTTCGGCACGATGGTGGTGGCCGACGACCCCGGCGGGGCGACCTTCGGCGTGTGGCAGCCCGGCAGCCACAAGGGCTTCGGGGCCCGGACGGTGCCCGGCGCCTACAGCTGGGCCGAGGTCTTCACCCGTGAGCCGGAGAAGGCGGACGCCTTCTTCTCCGCCGTCTTCGGATACGGCGTGCAGCGCATGGCGGACGACGCGGTCGACTTCACCCTCTACGACCTGGGCGCGGACCCGGTGCTGGGCCGGATGAAGATGGGGGACGACTTCCCGCCCGAGGTGCCGCCGCACCTGAACGTGTACTTCACGGTCTCGGACTGCGACGCGGCGGTGGAGAAGGCGAAGTCGCTGGGTGCGACGCTGCGGTTCGGCCCGATGACGATCCCGTTCGGCAGGTTCGCGGCGCTGACGGACCCGGACGGCTCGCCGTTCTCGCTGATCGACAGCGGGACGACGGGCGGTGAGATGCCGAAGCTGGAGAGGGTGAGGTGACGTAGCGCGTTCACGTCTCGTCGCCGATCCCCGCCACCATCGCGTGCGCCTGGGCCGCCGTGTGCGTGAGGCTGACCAGCCAGGTGCGGATGCCCGCCGCTTCCGCCAGCGCCGCGGCCCGGCCCGCGAGGTGGAGGGAGGGCTTCCCGTCGGGCGCCCGCCGGACCTCGATATCGGTGAGCGGCGCCCCGGCGAGGCCCGTGCCCAGCGCCTTCAGCACCGCTTCCTTGGCCGCGAACCGGACGGCGTACCGCTCCGCCGGGTCTCGCGGGAGGTCGCAGTAGGCGCGCTCGGCCTCGGTGAACGCCCTGGTCCTGAAGGATGGCTGGCGGGTGAGCACGCCCCGTATCTCCGCCACGTCCGCGAGGTCCGTGCCCACGCACAGGACCCGCCGGCCGACCAGGCCTTGCGTCCACGTCATGGGAGGCGCGCTGCCGTGAGCAGGCCGTGGCCCACCGCCTCGTTCGGGCAGACGCCGCCGCAGTCGTCGCCGGTCAGGGTCCGCCCCTCCGTCACCGAAAGGCAGGCGCCCGCCAGGTCTCCGGCGGTCAGCGCGCGGCCCTTGCCGACGCCCCGCTGTACGGCGAGCGCCACCACCCCGGCCGCGTACGCCGTCGCTCCGGACGTCCCGCTGGACACCAGCCAGCCGTCGTCGGGGGCGGTCCCGTCGTACGCGCTGTTGCGGCGGTCGAACATGCACCCGGGCTGGGTCGGGAACACCACGTAGTCGCCGTTCGGCAGCATTCCGCACGGCCCGGACAAGTCGGGCACCCGCCGGCCGGGGAAGACGTCCGAGCGGTAGCTGGACGCCAGGTCGGCGGCCCGCCTCCGTCCGTCCGGCCCCACGTGGACCCCGCCGACCGTGATCGCGCCCGGTGTCGCCACCGACTGGAACATGGCGGTGCGCCGGTCCGTCGAGCCGTTCCCGGCGGCGAACAGGACCGTGATCCCGCGCCGCACCGCGTTCGCGACCTCCAGGTGGAGGTGCGGCTCCGCGCGCAGGGTGCCCCAGCTGCACGAGATGACGTCCGGTGCCAGCTCCACCGCCCGCTGGAAGGCCGCCAGCGGGAAGGAGAAGCTCTCGCAGGCCATCTTGACCATGGTGAGGTCGGCCCGGGGCGCGACCGCGAGCAGCAGCGCCGACATGGCGGTGCCGTGGCCGCGTTCGTCCACGGCGGGGTCGAGGGCGGACAGGGCCGGGACGACCGCCGTGCGGTAGCCGTGGGCACGGTGGTGCGGGTGGCCGTACAGGCCGGTGTCGACCATCACGACGCGGACGCCGTCGCCCCGGACGCCCGCCGCGTGCGGCCGGCCGGCGCCGGCGACGCGGACGGCGTCCTCGGGCAGCCGCAGATACCGCGCGTCGGGCGGGAGCGGCGGGGTGGCCCCGACACCCAGCTCGAAGCCGGCGCGCGGGGCCCGTACCTCCTGGACCAGGCCGGCGTGGAGCCGGGAGCCGAGCGGGCCCTCGGCGGCGAACTCGTAGCGGACCGTCTCCCGGATGTACTTGTTCCGCACCGGCCGCACCGGGTGGCCGAAGACCTCCGCGAGCAGGGCGGGGGCGCCGGAGACGGTGAGGCCGGCCTCGGTCCTCGCCTCGACGGCGAGCCCCTCGCGGGTGTACGCGTCGGCCAGCCGGTCGATGGTTCCGGGGGCCGCGAGGAACTCCTCGGCCCGGTGCCCGAGGAGCAGCGCGGGGTCGTCGCCGAGCGCGAGACCGGTGGCCGAGCGGGGCACGACGGTCACCACGCCGCACTGCTCGAACCGGGCCAGCTCCTGTTCGGTCACCTGGACTTCGCCCCCTCTCCGGTCCCGTCCGCGAGGGCCCGCAGCCGGTCGCGGTCGAGTTTGCCGGACGGCGTGAGGCTCACGTCCCCGTCGGCCAGGAATTCGACGCGGGCCGGCAGCATGTAGTCGGGCAGCCGCAGCGCGAGCCGCCGGCGCAGCTCCTCCTCGCGCGGCCCGGTCCCGGCGTCCTGCCGGCCGAGGACGAAGAGCATGATCGCCCGGCCGGTCAGCGGGTGGGCGACCGGGACCGCGCAGCAGTCCGACACCCCGTCCACGGCCAGGGTCGCCGCCTCCACCTCGGAGAGGTGGACGAGGTTGCCGTTGATCTTCAGGGCGTCGTCGCGGCGCCCGAGGAAGACCAGGGCGCCGTCCTCCGGCCGGCGGCGCACGTAGTCGCCGGAACGGTAGTAGCGCCCCCCGGCGCCCGCCGGGTCCTCGACCACGGCCCGAGCGGTGCGCTCCGGCTCACCGCAGTATCCCGTCATCACCTGCGCGCCCCCGATGAGGAGTTCACCGGTCTCCCCGTCGGCCACCGGCCGCAGCGCGTCGTCCACGACGAGCACGTCGACGGCGGGCAGAGGATGGCCGATGGGCAGGAACTCCTCGCCGTCCTTGCCGGGGGTGCCGGTGAGGAAGAGCGTGGCGCTGTGCGTGGTCTCGGTGGGCCCGTACCCGTGCACGTACCGCAGTCCCGGTACGAGGGCGGAGAAAGCTTCCAGGACCGACACCGGGCAGGCCTCGCCGCCGAACCACAGCCGCCGCAGCGAGCCGAGGTCGCGCCGCCCGGCGTCGCTGAACCGGCTGACCAGCATCCGGATCACGGACGGCACGAGCAGCGTGTCGGTGATCCGCCACTCCTCGATCGCGCGGGTGACCTGGGTGGGCATGCGCAGCCGGGGCAGCAGGTGCACGGTGCCGCCGACCAGGAAGGTCGACCAGAGGTCGACGACGGAGGCGTCGAAGAACAGCGGCGCGACGTTGAGGAAGCGCATGCCGTCCTCGAAGCCGACGGTCTCCTGCACCCCGGTCAGCAGGGCGCACATCGACCGGTGGCTGATCACGACGCCCTTGGGGGTGCCGGTCGAGCCGGAGGTGAAGACGACGTACGCGTCGTCGTCGGGGGTCCGTCCCCCGGTGCCGGCCGGTGCCGGCGCGGCCTCGGACGAGGGGTCCCAGCCGGTGCCCGCCTCCCCGGGGTCCCCGCCCACCGTGACCACCGTCCCGGCCGGCGCCCCGTCGAGGAGTTCCCGGTGGGCGGGCTGGACGACGGTGACCGTGGGCGCGCACGTGCCGAGCAGCAGCGCGATCCGGGCCGCCGGCAGCGACTCGTCCAGCGGCACGTAGCGGGCGCCGAGGCGCAGCGCGGCCCACATGACCGCGACCGAGGCGGCGGACTTGTCCATCACCATCGCGACGGTCCCGCCCCGGCCCACGCCGAGCCCGGCGAGAAGACCGGTCAGGGCCTGGACGCGCCGGGCGAGGGTGCGGTACGAGACCTGCTCGCCGGTCTCCAGGTCGACGACGGCGGTGGCTCCGCTGTCCCGCCGCCGCTCCAGCAGTTCGTCGGCGAACGCGACGCTCATCGTTCCTCCAGCGGTGTCCCGCCGAGGCGGCGGCGGACCGCCGCCAGCAGCTCCGGGAAGGTGTCCATCTGCTGGTCGTAGGAGCCGAAGTGGCCCATGCCGTCCATGGCGTTGAAGGTGGAACCGGTCAGCTCGTGCAGTTCCTCGGCGACCGCGAAGGGTACCCAGGGGTCGTCCTTCGAGTGGAACTGCTCGATGAACGACTGGTTGGCGCGGATCGCCTTCCAGTCCCACGGGGTGTCGAAGAAGCCGCTGCGGCGCTCCAGTTCGAAGCCGCAGTCGTGGTGGTGTCCGGCGACGGCGAAGGTACCCAGGAGCGGTGCCGTCTCCGCGTACCGGAAGGCGGTCAGCGCGCCGGACGAGTGGCCGACGATGACCGTCCGCCCGTCCGGGCGGATGACGTCGGTGAGGTAGGGCAGCCAGTAGCGCATCCGGCCCTTGATGGGGTCGGGGAAGGTCTCGGCCACCACCTCGACGCCGAGGGCCTCCAGTTCCCGTTTCAGGTACGGGAACCAGATGCCCTCGACGCTCGCTCCGGCGTTCCCGTGGATCAGCACCACGCGCACGTCCGAGTGGATCTCAGACAGGGGACACCTCGTCGTCGAGGAGTTCCTCCAGGAGACCGGAGAGGGAACCCAGGGTCGCGAAGTTCTCCGTCGTCAGCAGCTCGGGTTCGAGCTCGATGTCGTAGAACGTCTCGAAGGCCAGGGTCAGTTCGATCATCTGGGTCGAGTTGAGCGACAGTCCGCCGTTGAACAGCGGGGTGTCGGAGGCGAGTTCGACCAGCTGCTGCGGGAAGATCTGGGCGATCACCCCACGGAGGTCGTCCTCGATCTCCGCCTGGGTCTTGCGGGCGTCCATCGGTGGATCAGCTCTTCTCGGGTTCGGCGGGGGTGCTCTCCTTGGCGGTCTCCTCCGCCGTCTTCGGGCGGGTCTGGAGGAAGAGCGGGGTCCGCGGGATGTTCTGCGCGTCCTGGTGGAAGGGGTTGCGCTTGTTCTTCAGCGACAGGTACATCGTGCGCCGGGCGCGGGCCTTCTCCTCGTCCGAGTAGAAGAGGAAGGCGATGTTGCCGGCGTTCTCGCGGCCGACCTCGGTGAGGGTCAGGTCCTCGTCGGTCTCGATCGCGTAGCCGCCCTCGACCAGCCAGTCCACCTCACGGCGGTACTTCTCGAAGTTGGCGACATCGGCCTTGCGGACGGTGCCGAAGACCGGGAAGAAGACCATGACCCGGTTCTCGACCTCGTCCTCGGAGCAGATGCGGCCCTGCTCGATCGGGATGATGCCTTCCTCGACCTCCCGCATCCACCGCTCGACGTCGGTGTGGTTGCGGTAGCTGCGCTCGCCCATGTAGTTCTCGGCGGCGGGGCCGATCCCCAGGGTGTAGCTGGCGCGGTAACCGTTGCCGCCACAGGCGTGGTTGAGGCCGATCTCGCCCGGGTCGTCGAGGTGGGTGAAGAAGTTGATCAGAAGCTGCTTGTCGTAGCCGTACCCGGCCAGACCGTCCTTGATCTGCCGGTACTGCTCGCGCTCGATGGCACCCGACGGCTTCACCTCGGCGACCTTGCCGGCCCGGATCTGCTGGTCGAGGCGGGTGCCCTCCCACTGGTTGAAGCGGTACGTCTGCACGAAGCTGGGGCGCAGCTCGCCGCAGATGCCCTCCAGGTCACGGCCGAGGACCTCGTCGTCCTGCCCCGGCAGGTTGTACATGAGGTCCAGGGCGAAGGTGCGGATGCCGGCCTTGCGGATGTTCTCGGCGGTCTGGTGGACCTGCTCGACGCTGGCCTTGATGGTGAGCTTGCGGCGGATGTCCTCGTCGAGGGTCTGGACGCCGAAGGAGATCCGGGTGATGCCGAGCGACTTCAGCATCTCGATGTAGCCGTCCTTGGACAGGCCGAGCGGGCTGCCCTCCAGAGAGATGCCGTCGACCTCGCTCAGGTCGAACTCGCGGTGGACGGCCTCCAGGATGGTGGCCATCGACTCCTGCTCCAGCGCGGACGGTGTGCCGCCGCCGAACTGGACGTACTTGACCTTCGTGCCCTCGAAGTACTTCGAGCGGGCGTTGCGCTGGATCTCCTTGACCATGGCCTGGACGAAGCGCTTCTGCCGCTCGCCCTGGTACTTCGCCGCCGACTCCTTGAAGCAGGCGCAGAAGTTGCAGAAGGCCTCGCAGAACGGGATGTGGAAGTAGAGCAGGATGTCGGTCTGCTCCGGGTGGGACTGGCGGTCCAGGAAGGAGAAGTACTCGGCCTTCTTCCCCTCGTTGTCGAGGGCGTCCTGGAAGGCGCAGATCTTCGGGTAGAACCAGGTGACGTTGGTGCGCTTCTCGGGGCTCTCGAACTCGTCCTTCAGATAGAAGTTCGAGTCGAGGCCCAGCATGAAGGGGTTCTCGACGTGGGTCGTCATGACCTAGGCTCCCGCTCTTTCGGTCAGGAAGGCTGGCTGGAAGGCTCGGTGGGGGCCTCGGTTGGTTCCCCCTTGGTGCCCCGGCTCTCGAAGATGACCGGGTACTTGTTACTCATCTCGCCGTTGATCTCGATCCACTGGAACTTGTCCTCCGGCAGGTCGACGTCCGCCCAGATCGCCTCGGGCGGGCATTCGGCTACGCACGCGTTGCAGTCGATGCATTCCTCGGGGTTGATGTAGAGCATCTCGGGGCCCTCGTGGAAACAGCTCACGGGGCAGACGTCCACGCAGTCCGTGTACTTGCAGCCAACGCATTCGTCGGTGACGACGTACGCCATGGTTCTCTCCTCCCTCAGGCGTGGACGGGCGCCACTTCGGTGATCCGCCGCATCCAGCCGAACCGGTCGACGGACTCGCCCCGGTGGATGCCGTCCAGCAGGTCCCGGAAGCGGGCGGTCACCGGGCCGGCCTCCTGGGACGCGAGCCGGTACTCCTCGCCCTGGTGGCCGAGGGAGCCCACCGGGGCCACCCCGGCGGCCGTGCCGGTGGCGAAGCACTCGGTGACGGTGCCGTCGGCGATGCCCTTGAGGACCTCGGCCAGCTCCACCGGCCGCTCCACGACCTCGGTCCCCGCGTCCCTGGCCAGCTTCACGACGGAGTCGCGGGTCACGCCGGGCAGGACGGTGCGGTCGAGCGCGGGTGTGGTGAGCACGCCGTCGATCACGAAGAAGGCGTTCAGCTCGCCGATCTGCTGGATGAAGCGGCCCTGCGGACCGTCGAGCCACAGCACGTGGTCGTTGCCGTAGTTGTCGGCGATCTCCCCGGGCACCACGCCCGCCGCGAGCCCGCCCGCGGTGTTCACGTCACCGGTGCCGCCGGGCCAGGCCCGTACGTATCCGTCCAGGGTCAGGGCCTTCAGCGGCTTGGCCTCGGCGGCGGCCGGCACCGAGCCGAGCACGTAGAAGAGGCAGTCGTCCGCGGGTCCCGAGGTCAGGCCCGTGCCGTCGGCGGCGAGCACCGCGCGCAGCCGCAGGCAGGACCCCGCCTCCTGCGCCAGCCAGCCCTCGTCCAGCTCGACCATCGCCCGTACCGAACTCCACACCCGGTCGAAGTCGACCTGCGGCATCGCGAGACGGCGGGCCCCGTTGTTCAGCCGCTTGATGTGGCTGTCGGGACGGAACACGGCGACCGTGCCGTCCGCGAGCCGGTACGCGGCGAACTCGTCGATGACGCTCTGCCCGCTGAGCACGGCGGCGGCCGTGGGGCGCAGCGCCGGGACGCTGTCCCGGTCGGCCACGGTCAGCCGCTGCCAGCCGCGCCGCTTGCCGGTCCGCATGAAGAAGGCGTGGTCGGTGAGGACGGCACCGGCCGGCCCGTCCGCCTCGGGCCTGGGGCGTGGGGTGGTCGTGGGGGTGACGGTCAGTTCGTTGCTCATGCGGGGACACCTTCCTTGTCCTGGTGGCCGACGCCGTCGACGTCGACCCTCACGTCTGCGAGGACCGAGGCGACGAGGCGCTCGACCCGGTCAAGGTCGCCCTCGAAGTGGATACGGGCGACCCGGTTGCTGAAAATGTCGCCCGGGTCGAGCACCGCCCCCGGCTCGGCCTCCGGAAGCAGGCCGCGGAATTCGGCCGCCTCGGTGAAGGCGTCGATGCCGGGGAGCGTTCCGGCGAAGGTGCCGGGCCGGTCGGTGGTGACGAACGCGAGACCCGCGCTGACCGGCGACAGCGCGGCGGGGTCGTGGACCACACCGCGTGCGGCGTCCGCCGTGGCCGCGCACAGGTCCACGCCGGGGCCCGCGAGCACCAGTTCGGGGATGTTGTCGCCGGCGAGCCGGGCCCCGACCTCGATCAGGACGGGGCCGCGGTCGCGGTCGATCCGGGCCTCGATGTGGAACGGGCCCACCGTGAGGTCGAAGCCGGCCACGACCTCGCGGGCGAAGCGTTCCAGGACCTCGCCGTGCGGCGAGCGCTCCGGCACGGTGGCGATGTGGCCCATCTCGAAGAAGTCCGGCGGGGCGGAGAGGAACTTGGTGGTGACGCTCGCGAGGTGCGGGCCCTTGGCGTCGACCCAGCCGTCGAGGGAGAACTCGGGACCCTCCACGTACTCCTCGACCAGGGCGGTCCGGCGCGGGTCCGGGTGGAACTTCACGTCCTCGCCGGGGTCGTGGACGACGGCGCAGGCCCGTGCGTACGCGTCCTGGTCGTGGCAGAGGCTCACCATCAGGCTGCCGCCGCAGTCGACCGGCTTGACGACGACCGGGAACGGCAGCGGGCAGGGGCCCGCGTCCCCGGGTCCGACCACGACCGAGCGCGGGTGGGCGACGCCTCGCTCCACGCAGCGCCGGCGCATGACGTCCTTCTGCCGCACGGCCTCGGCCGCCCCGGCGCCGAGCGCGGGCAGCCCGAGGGTCCGGGCCAGTTCGGCGGCCTCCTGCACGGCGTACTCGAAGCCGGCGATCACCCCGGTGGGCGCGGTCCCGGTCTTCGCGGCCACCTCCTCGACCATGCTGAGCAGCCCGGCCACCCCCGCGTCGGGGTGCCAGTCGACGACGGTCGCGCCGGAGTGCACCTCGGGCGGCAGCAGCTCGGGGAACTGGGTGGGAACGAGGCAGGGGACGCCGGCGGCCACCATGCGGGCGGTGAGCCGGACGCCGGCCGACAGGGGCTGGACGACGATCAACATGCGCGCGTGCTCCCCGTGTCGGTTCCGGAGTCGTCACCGGGCGTCCGGCCGACGTGCAGGGTGAAGATCATCGGCACCGGGCCGAAGTTCCTGATCAGCCTCAGTCCTTCGGCGGCGGCAGCGGGTCCGGTGGTCACACAGGCGTCGTACTGTCCGGCCGCGCACAGTGCGGCGGCGCGGGAGTTGCTGCTGGTCAGCGTGGTGTCGCCGAGCCCGGCCACCAGGCTGCTGGGCGCCGGGTGGCTGACGATCGTGGCCGTGCCCGTGTGGCCAGGGCGTCCGGCCAGGACCATGTCGTGGGTGTCGAGGATGAAGCTGTCGGCCATCTCCAGGCGGTGCAGGTTCTGGAAGACGAGGTCGTGCAGCCGGGGGTAGACGGCGCAGGCGAGGATGGCCTCGGTGCCGTCGAAGGCCATCGCGTCGAGGCCGTCCTCCACCTCGGTGTGCAGCGTCACGTCCCCCGCGATGCCGCGCCCGGCGAGCCAGTGGTGGGCGGCCTTCTCCAGGTTGGTGCCCGTGGGGCCCAGTGTGTGGATCACGGTGACCCTCGAAAGCGCGCCCTCACGGTCGCCCTTCAAGGCCGCGTTGTTGTCGCTCATGCGCGTCGTCCCCCGTTCTCGTCGGCCCGCCCGATGGTCCGCAGCCAGCCGTGCGCGTCGGGCGTACGTCTGTGCTGGGCGTCGAGCAGGCTGTTGCGTAGCAGCGCCGTCATCGGTCCCTCTCCGCCGTCGCCGACGGTCATGTCCTCGCCGCCGATGCCGAGCCGGCCCACCGGGACGACGACACCGGCCGTGCCGCAGGCGAACATCTCGGCCAGCCGGCCGGAGCGTAGCCCGTCGCGGACGGCGTCGATCGTGGTGTGCTCCTGTGCCGCCGCGATCCCCCGGTCCTCGGCCAGGGTCAGCAGCGAGTCGCGGGTCAGGCCGCGGACGATGGTGCCGTCGCACGGCGGGGTCGACAGCCGGGGCTCCGTCCCGTCGCGCCAGACGAGGAAGACGTTCATGGTGCTCAGCTCCTCGATCCGGCTCCGTTCGAGCCCGTCGAGCCACAGCACCTCGTCGTACCCGGCGGCCTGCGCCTCGGTCCGGGTGAGCAGGCCGGCGGCGTAGTTGCCGGCGCACTTGGACTCACCGGTCCCGCCGCGCACGGCCCGCACCGTGTCGGTCGACGTGGTCACCGAGAGCGGCCGGAAGCCGGCCCCGAAGCAGGGGTCGGCCGGGTAGGCCAGGATCACGCACCGGTAGCGCCTGGAGGGCCTCAGCCCCAGGTCGGGCTCGGTGGCGATGAGGAGCGGCCGCAGGTAGAGGCTCTGCCCGTAGCCGCCGGGCACCCACTGCTCGTCGGCCGCGACCAGGGCGGCGCACGCCCGTACGAACAGCTCGGCGGGCATCTCGGCCATCGCGAGCCTCGCGGCGGACCTGGCCAGGCGTCGCCCGTGGTCCTCGGCCCGGAACAGGTGCACCGATCCGTCGGCGGCCCGGAACGCCTTCAGGCCCTCGAACACGGCCTGCCCGTAGTGGAGTCCGAGGGTGGCGGGGTCCATGGCCAGATCGGACCAGGGCTCGACGCGTGGCTCGGACCAGCCGGTGCCGGCGTCCCAGTCGACGACGGCGGTGTGTCCGGTGGAGTGGCGGCAGAAGCCCGGGTCCCTGAGGATCGCGTCGAGCTCCGCGGTGCGGCGCGGCTCAGACATGGACTTCGGAGCCCCACAGGCCGAGCGGCGCGAGAGGTCCGCCGTACCGGTCGGGTTTGCCCTCCGGCCGGCGCAGCAGCGTCCCGAAGAGGAAGTCCACGGCCGCCGACCGGTAGGCCGCGTCGTCCTCGGTGCGCTCGATCTCCTCGATCAGGCCCACGAGTTCACGTACCGACTCGACGATCCGCGCCTTGGAGCCCAGACATCGGCGCCCCTGGTCGTCCTGGGTGAACAGTCCCTGGGACGCGAGCCAGGTGCCCAGTGCGAAGCCGGTGCCCGCGTCGAAGTTGCGCAGGGGCTCGGGCTGCGCCGGGTAGCGCAGGAGCCGTTCGAGAATGATGTATTCGAAGACGATCCGGCCGTACGGCACGTCCTCCTCGAAGCAGGCGATGGCCGACAGCATGTCGACCTTCAGCTCCTCCAGGAGTCCGGGCCGCCAGGTCGTCTTGATCGCGAGGTGCTGGTCGAGGGGGCGCGGGCCCGTGTGGTGGAAGTAGTCGTGCATGTATCCCCAGACGCAGCGCGCCTGGTAGGTGTCCTCCGGGTCCACGTCCGCGGAGACGAGGGTGTCCTCGCCCTCGAAGGGGGAGCCGGGTCCGCACAGACGCTCGGTGATCGCCAGGGTCTGGGCGTAGATCTCGGTGTGCCGGTTGAAGAAGAACCAGGCGAAGTTCTGGTCGGTGCACCGGGTGGCGGAGGGGATGTTCTCGGGGAAGAAGACCACGCAGTTGCCCTCCCGCAGACCCCGCGAGGCGGACAGCAGCCGGGTGGACTGGAAGACGGCCTTGGGGTGCGGGTAGGCGGCCTGGAGGGCAGGGGTGCTCTCGGGGTCCTCACGGATCACCGAGAACGCTTCGATGTGGACGTCGTGCCGGTCGCTGTTGGGCAGCGTCACGGGCCCCACGAAGGCGGCGGCCTCGCCGTCCCTGGGCGCGGGCACACTGTCGCGGGTGGCGTCGAAGTGCGGTACGCCCTCGCAGCCGGTGTCCTGCCAGGCCCGCAGGTCCTTGCAGGTGGCGGCGATCTGCTCCTGCGGCATCAGGCCCCGCATGCCCTCGACCGCGGTGCAGATCGCGTCGATGGCGAAACGTATCTCCTCGTCGGAGCCCGCCGGAGCACCGCCGGACGGCTCACTTCCGCCGGCCCGGGGCCGACTGCGCAGCTCCCTCAGGGAGTTGACCGCGGGAACGACGTTTCGCTCGAACTCCAGAAGTGTGGCGACAGTACGCGGCCCCACAGCACCCCCCGTTAGTGCCCCTCGGATGAGTCCCGCAGAGGGAATGTGCCTGATCGGCGCCTCATCCGAACCGTTCGATCCAGGAAGCTAGCGGCGTGACTCCCCAACAGGCAAGGGTTGTTCGGATGTTGGTACATCACCCACTTCCTTCCCCGCTCAGCGGACGGGACCGCGATCCTGGTGTAAGGCCTGCGGGCGGCAGCCGGGTGCTTATACTCTGGCACCGCCCTGCGAGTGAGCGCGTTCGCCCAACTATCTCGGAATGCGGACTGGTTCATGGCCCCGCCGCCCGGCCGGCCACGACCACGGAGATCCTGTTCAACGAACTCGGTGACACGAAATACGGGGGAGCATGAGTCACGAAGCGAGGGAGAACACGGCCGAGGCGCCCGGGGAGGACAGCGGCAGCGATACGAGGACGCCACCCCACGCCTATATGCCGGGCCCCCAGGTGGCGCGTTTCGTGGGCGGTCGCGGACTGGCCGCTCTGGGCGATCAGTTCCTTCTGTTCGCCATTCCGCTGCTCGCCTACAAAATGACGGGCAGCGCGTCGCAGACCGGCCTGATCTTCCTGGTCGAATGGCTGCCCCGGGTGATATTCCTGCCCGTGGCCGGGGTGTTCGCGGACCGAATACGCAGCTACCTCCTGTATATCGGCTCGGACTTCGTCCGCTCCGGGCTGGCGCTGACCGCGTTCGCCCTGATGTTCCTCGTGCCCGACGGCAAGTTCCTCACGCTGTGCGTACTGGCCGCCGGCATGTCGGTGGCAGGCGCGCAGTCGTACGTCGCCCTTGAGGCCACGCTCCCCCGGTTCGTCCCGATGGACCAGATGGTCCGGGCGCAGTCGATCATCCAGGGGACCGAGCAGACCAGTGAGGTCATCGGCCCCGTCCTGGCCGCGCTGCTCGCCTCCGCGCTGCCGACCACCAGCCTGCTCGCCGTGATCGGTGTGGTCTACGGGCTGACCACGCTCAACACCCTTACGCTGCGCCGCTGGTTGCGCACCGAGTCGCTCTCCGGGAACACCGGGGAACCCACCACCGTCCGTTCCGTGGCCACCGGCATCGGCGAGGGCGTGACGACCCTGCTCAAGCTGCCCGCGATCCTGGGCCTGGTCGGACTGACCATGACGGTCAACCTCATGGTCGGCGTCGGAATGGCCACCAGCGCCGCGACCACCGTGGGCGTCTTCCACCAACCGGACAAGTACTACGGGGCGTTGAGCACCGGAGCCGGCATCGTGGGCATCCTGACGTTCTTCGTCGTCCCGAAGGTGACGAAGCGGCTGAATCCTTTCGCCGCCCTGATGACGTCCTACTCCCTGATCGCGCTGGGCGGCATCGGGGTCGGCCTGGCGAATACCTTCACCCAGTACGCGCTGAGCTACGCGGTCCTGCTCGGGACCGTCGGGTTCTTCAACGTCGTCATACGCACGGAGCGCGTCAGGAGAATTCCGCGCGAGCACTTCGCGAAGACGATCGCCATCATCATTCTCCTGAACCAGCTGTCCCTGCCCGCGGCCGGACTCCTGGTAACCCTCTTCACCACGTCCTTCAGCCCCCAGAGCATCGCCCTGGGTTCCGTCATCGGCTCCGTCTGTGCCGTCGCCCTACTCATTCCGCTTCTCGCACGTCTGAGGAACTATCATGCGCATCCTGATCCTGCACCGAGTCACGGACAAAATGATCCGGCACGCGACGGGAATTGACCACGCGGCCCATGACGTCACCTACGTCGGCCCCGCGGACCGGCTGGCCACTCTCCCGACCGGTCTGCGCTGCACGCTCATCGAACGCCCCGACACCGGCGACCTCACCGAAGAGGTGCTGGCCGCCGTCGCCGGGCTTCCGCCCTTCGACATGGTGCTCGCGCTCTCCGAGTTCGACCTGATAGCCGGTGCCCGGGTGCGGGCGGCCCTCGGCGTGCCAGGCGACTCGGAGGAGGACATCCGGCCCTGGCGCGACAAGGTGGTCATGAAGTCCATGGTCGCCGCGGCCGGTCTGCGGGTCCCCCGGTACCTGTCCCTGACCGAGGCGCTCGAAGCCGGACCCGACGGGCTGCCCTGGAGCGGCGAGACGGTCCTCAAGCCGCTGGACGGCGCGGCGGCCATGAACGTCACCATCCACCCGACGCCGGCCGAGGCCCTCGCCGCGGTGCGCGAGGCGGGGGTGCCCGAGGGCACCGAGCCGGCCGGCTTCGAGGTCGAGGAGTTCGTCACGGGCCCCATCATCCACGTGGACGGCATGCTGATCGACGGCAAGCCGATGGCGGTCCAGGCCAGCCGCTACGTCGGCACCTGCCTGGGATACGCGGAGGGGACGCCGCTCGGCTCGGTGCAGATCGAGCTGACCCCGGAGCTGAGCCGCTGGACCCTGGACTGCCTGGCCGCCGTCAACATCACCACCAGCCTCTTCCACCTTGAGGGCATCGAGACCCCGGAGGGTGTGGTGTTCCTGGAGGTCGGCGCCCGCTTCGGCGGCGCGGACGTGGTGGACACCTTCGAGCTCGCCACCGGGGTCCACCTGCCCTCGCGCTACCTGCAACTGGTCACGGGCGGCGTCTCGGCCGAGGAGCTGACCTGGCCCGAGGCCGACGGCTCCCGCTACGGCTGGTTCTGCTGGCCGAGCCACAAGCTGGGCGCCGAGTACTGCCGCATCGAGGGCGAGGCACCCTTCCGCGAGAGCCCGCTCGTATACCGGTGGAGCCAGCGGCCCGAGGACGAGCCGATCAAGACGGTCCTCAGCTACGCGGACACCGACATCCCGCTGGCCGGCGTCGTCGGCCCCGGCGACTCGGCCGAACTCGACCGCTTCCTGAGCGACGCCTTCGCCACCATCCGCGTCACGCCTGTCACGCCTGCGGAACCGGCCGACACGGAGCCGGCGGGCTGACCACGCCCGGACCGGACCCGAGGCCCTGCCGGGCGGCTCACGCCCCGCGGGGCCTCGGGCCCGCAGACCCCGCCGGACCGGCATCCTCACAGGTCGCGACGTTTCTGCTGTGGTGGGGCGGGTGGGACTCGAACCCAAAAGAGAGACGCGCCTCACCTGCGGAAACACCACAGAGGCGGACATTCACATCCTGCTGAGTCCTGCTGCATCCGCCTCGATCCCCGGCAACGGCAGTGCGGTGCGGTACGTACCGCACGGTCACGAGATAGCCCTGAGCAGCAGCGCGAGGCAAAAAAACAACCGGGGTGCATCCGCCGCCAGCAACCGATCATGGCCCACCCGCAGCGCATGCCGCCGACTCGTTCTCCACCCCCTCACCTACAGCCGTCACCCTCTGTATCACCAAGCGCGCCAAGTGATCTTGATGGGTGACGCGTCCGCATTACCGTTGATCTCGTATCGCCGGCGTGGAGGAGCAGGTACTCCGTTGATGTCGCCGCCCGCCCAAACGACACCACCGCCATCTCGGACAGTTACGAGTCGGACAGTTACGAGTTTCGGGCCGGCGGCCGGTGAGATCGGAAGACTATGCAACAGTCTCTCCGGCCCTGCATCCAAGATCCTTAAGCTCGACTCAGCCGCATCCGCCAGCAGGCCAGAGGCCGTGGGATGCCAAGGATCATGTAAGCGGCTGTCGCAAGCGAGGCTCCGCTGGCATGTGTGCGTGTAGTGCGTTACGCCGTGTTGCGTGGGGCCGGTGACCACGTTCGCCTCTGCCCGGCAGACCCTCTAGGCTGCTCTCCGTGGTAGCACAGGTAGAGATGACTCAGAGCACGACGCCCGAGCTGGATGAGGGCCCAGGTGAGGCTGGGATCACGGTCCGTCGCGGGGATGCGTATGACCTCATGGCAGACCTTCCCCCGGAGTCCATCGACCTGCTGATCACCTCGCCGCCGTACTGGGGTCTTCGCAGCTACGGCCTGGAACACAATGAGGACATCCTCAAGGAATGGCTTGCAGAGGACACTTCGCGTGTCCAGACTGACGTACCGTCCTACGAGTGGTACCGAAAGCACGGCGGCGTTCTCGGCTTGGAGCCACTGCCGGAGTGGTTTATCGGTCACCTCGTTGAGATCCTCCAGCGAGGGGCTGCGGCGCTGAAGCCGCAGGGCAGCATGTGGATCAACATCGGAGACACATACTTCGCCCGGTGGTCCAGTATTCGTCACGACGGTCGTCAGGGGCTCGGCGACAACCCGCGTTCGCGTCGGCGTACTCCAATGGGCGGCTTCCGCCAGGAGAAGCAGATGCTCCTCATCCCTGCTCGCTTCGCTATTGCGATGCAGGACCTGCGGTGGATCTTGAGAAATGACCTGATCTGGCACAAGCCGAACGTTCCGCCCAGGCCGGAAAAGGATCGCCTGCGGCTCACTCACGAGCACTTCTTCCACTTCGTTAAGCGCCCCAAGGAAGGCCGCGCCAAGTATTACTACGACTTCGAAGAAGTCGAGGGGGGTGCGCAGGACGTCGTTTATTACGACATCGACGAGGCGGAAGAGGGGGCGGCTGACGTTGTCAAGACCGGCGCCCGCTCCGGCTCCGATGGCCACTCTGCTACCTTTCCTATCGATCTCATCAAGCCCCGAATTCTAACCTCCTGCCCTCCTGGGGGGACCGTGCTTGACCCATTCTGTGGCACTGGAAGATCGCTTTCTGTCGCGGCGTCTTCGGGGCGCAATGCTATCGGATTCGAATTGGGCGAGTCCTTCCATCAGGCCGCGGTGAAGAATGCTGCGGTGACCCTTGGACAAGGACAGCTGACCTTCGATGCAACCGACGAGGCGGGAGAATAAAAATTGTCCGGGGGAGGCGCATCCAAGAAGGCGGCGAATAATGTCATCGGTGAGTGGTTTGGGCACCGAGTCTATCCAGTCGTAGCTGAGACGCCGGAGAGCCTAAGCGACCAGGAAGCTGAGCGCTGCCCGTTTCTCACCAAGGCAACGGGGAAAAGTACTGGCTGCGTCAAACAGAAGAATTCGAAGGGCGTCTGCACGATCAGCAGTACGAGCAACGGGCCCCGCCAAGACTGGTTGGCGTGTCCATTCCGCGCTCTGGACGACTCTATGCTTATAGACGCCGCCCATCGGCTCTTTGGGTACGTCACAGATGACGACGTAAAGATCATCGCGGCCACCGTTCTGGCGGACAAGACCGAAGCGGACGACCTCCGCAAGCGAGTCGCCGCAGGGAAGCCTTCGATCGTCTACTTCCAGAATAAGCTGGGTGGAGAAATCTCCATCAGCCCGACCGACCGCTCCCCAGAATTTTCGTTTGACGCGACCATGATTGAGTTGTTGTCAGACACTGATGGCGCTCTCGCCGTTGGTCGGTACGGAATCTTCGAGATTCAAACAATGGACTTTCACGGAACCTACAGGAAGTCTGTCGAACTACTACGCTGGGCGCGTCACGCACATAAGGGAGAGTTCGGGGAAAGCATTGCTACCCACCCTCAGTGGCTGTCGGAGGGTATTGAAGGTCCAAATATCGCGAACGCCTTCAAGCGCACATTCTATCAAATGATGTTCAAATTCCAGATCGGGGCCCACGACGCCTCAGCGGGATGCATTTTTGCGATTCCGCGGGCGGTTTGGGAAAGTTGGCAGCGACACCTTGGTCGCCCCGACCTTGTCGAGCATGCCGATGGGACTTGGCGTCTGGTTCAAGACGGCCATCAGCCCGACGACGATCCACCGGCCTGGATCTATGTATTCGATGTCGAGCAGTCTGAAACGCAAACTCCCAATTCATTGAACCTTTGGCGCGTGATTGGAACCAACGCAGCCGCGCTCAGTCATTACACCTTGGATGTTTCTCCCGAAGCCGCTCTGGCAACAGGAGGGTCCGTCGGACGCCTGCGCGAGACGATCACAATGCGGTTGGCCAAATACCTTCCGGAGCTTCGGCCGGCTCCGAAAACCAGGCACGGCAAAGCGAACGGTGTTTCCAAGGGCCAGATGACGCTGTGACGCCAGTCCGCGGCTGCACTCATGCTTCCCATCAAAGTCCGGTCGCCGCTCTGGGCAACCGCGGTAGCGTCCTTCCCCATGAAGGACCCAGGGCTACGGCGTAGTGCACTCCCGTCGGCCACTCCCGTCGGCCAGCGGATCGCCGACGCCCTCCAACGCCCGGTTAGTGATGGAGTGTCGGGTTGACGGGGGCCGGATACAGAGCAGGCGCGAGTGCCTGTGATCATGGAGTTCTGTACGCTCTGTGACCTTGGGGTACTCGTGCCTGCGTCTGCATCCTCGCTCATCTATCCCGCCCTTGACCAACTCGGTGATCATGGAAGCAGGCCCCGGTGAGGTGCCCGGCCTGCTGGAGCGGCTCGCGCAAGTGCCTGGCCCGCGCGATCCACGAGAGGTGCGGTAAGTGACACTCCTCGGGCTGGCGGCATGCGCGGTGCTGGCTTGCCCGTAGTCGCTTCTCGCGGTCGGTGAGTGGGCCGCCGAGGCCCCGTTATCTTCTTCGCGGCCCTGCAAGAGGGCCGCTGGCCTCCGGGCCCGGCATGACTGTTGCCCCCTGTCGAAGTCGATGACCTGGGGGGTGGTGTCACCGGGTCCGGGAGGTGCCGTCGGAGACGCTGATCAGAGGTCCGGCCGCCATCCGGTCCGGTGCAACGCCGGACAGCTCGCGGATGGCAGGTCTGCATAACGTGGATGCGCGAGCACGACACCGATGCCGAGGCCGGCACGTTCAACATCATGGGAGGGGCGCCATGTCCGACACCGAAGACGTGGGCGTGTTCCTGG